>NZ_FQZL01000046.1 GCF_900142005.1 Dethiosulfatibacter aminovorans DSM 17477 | reverse complement strand
CAAGGAAGTAATAAGACTGGTAGAGGAAGACAAGTCTGAATTCAAATTTACATACACAGACGAAATGAGCATCAAGGAAAAGATAGAAGCAATAGCGACAAAGATCTACGGAGCCGACGGAGTAGACTACACTTCAAAGGTTGACAAGGAGATCGCAAACCTTGAGAGCCTCGGATTTGGAAACCTTCCAATCTGTATGGCGAAGACCCAGTATTCCCTTACTGACGATCCCAAGAAGCTTGGAAGACCTACAGGATTCAAAATCACTGCAAGCAACGTCACAGTATCTGCAGGAGCGGGCTTCATAGTTGTATCGACAGGAGATATCATGAAAATGCCGGGACTTCCAAAGGTACCGTCTGCAGAGAAGATTGACGTAGACGAGAACGGAGTGATCTCAGGATTGTTCTAATATGGCACCAATTAATTGATTAAATAAATCTTATTTGTTATTTGCCGGGCTGTTGATCAGCCCGGCAAACATACAAAAGGGAAGACTAAAGGTCAAAGCTGACAGGAGAAAGAAATGAAACTAACCGATAGAACATGCAGGGAGTTTGCAGACCTGCTGGCATCAAAGGAAGCAGTACCCGGAGGTGGAGGAGCGGCAGCTCTTGTAGGAGCCCTGGGAGTGGCACTTAACAGCATGGTGGCAAACTTTTCAATAGGAAAAAAGAAATTTATTGATATTGAAGACAAGCACAGAGATATAATAAACA
The DNA here is from genome assembly GCF_900142005.1 of Dethiosulfatibacter aminovorans DSM 17477. Classification (GTDB taxonomy): domain Bacteria; phylum Bacillota; class Clostridia; order Tissierellales; family Dethiosulfatibacteraceae; genus Dethiosulfatibacter; species Dethiosulfatibacter aminovorans. The sequence continues at coordinate 13,638 of NZ_FQZL01000046.1, read as the reverse complement.
GAGGATGCGAACTGAAGGATGAGCTCATTGAACTTATAGACAAGGATGCGGAAAACTTCCTCCCACTGTCAAAGGCTTATGGGATAAAGGCAACAACAGATGAGGAGAAAGCAGAAAAAGAGGAAGTGTTGCAAAATGCACTGAAGGTTGCATGCTCGGCGCCCATGAACATGGTGGAATGCATTTACGAGTCAATACTTCTTCATGAGGAGCTTGTGGATATATCTTCAAAGCTTATAATCAGCGATGTGGGTGTAGGAGTTCAGTGCCTGAAGGCAGCCCTGTTCAGCGCGCAGCTCAATGTAGCAATAAATGTGAATTCCATCAAGGATGAAGAATATACAAAAGAAGTAAGGGAAAAGACGGAAGCAATGGTAGAAAAAGGGTCAAAAATTGCAGACGAAGTATATGCGAAAGTAATAGAAATTATGAGCTAGGAGATACAGATGAAGACAAAGATGGGAGAAATTATAAAAGGAAAGCCGGTGGCTGATGCCATAACGGAATCAATAATCAATGATGTAGAGGAAATTAAATCAAAAGGAATTAATCCTAAACTGACAATAGTGAGAGTGGGAGCCGACCCCAGTGATTTAGCCTATGAAAGAGGCGCTCTCAAGAGAATGGAAAAATGTGGAATTGAAAAGGAAGTGGTTGAACTTCCAGTTGACATTTCACAGGAAGATTTCATCAGGGAACTTAAGAAGGTTAACGAAGACGAAAATACTCACGGTATCCTGGTGTTCAGGCCTATGCCCAAGCACCTGGATGAAGACGTAATCAAATACATAATATCGCCGGAAAAGGATGTGGACTGTTTTTCTCCGGTAAATGTGGCAAAAGTGACTGAAGGTGACGAGACTGGATTCCCTCCGGCTACACCGACGGCAGTAATGGAAATATTGAAGCACTACGATGTAGACCTGAAAGGTAAGCATGCAGTTGTTATAGGAAGATCGCTGGTAGTAGGAAAGCCTGTATCAATGCTTCTTTTGAAGGAGAATGCAACAGTAACAATATGTCATTCAAGGACCCAGGACCTTCCGGGAGTGTGCAGAGCTGCAGATGTTCTGGTAGCGGCAGTGGGAAGAGCCAGGATGGTGGATGACACCTATGTAAAGGATGGAGCTGTTGTAGTGGATGTAGGAATTAACATGGATGAGGACAACAATCTTTGTGGAGATGTGGATTTCGACAAATGTGTTGGGAAGTCATCAATGATTACACCGGTGCCTGCTGGAGTGGGTTCTGTGACGACATCAGTGCTGGCAAAGCATGTAGTTAAGGCCTGTAGAATTTTAAATAATATCTAAGGAGTTGAAAAAATGGATAAAATGTTTCTTGCACCTGGAGAAATAGCTAAATCATGGATAGGGATAGGAAAGAAAAAGGCGAATCTGCCCATAATGAAGATGATATTGCTGGGCATATTTGCAGGAGTGTTCGTAGGATTTGGAGCCCATGCCGACATAATAATTATGCAGACTCTTGGAAAGACAGTAGATGTCGGGTTTGCAAAGTTTATGGGAGCGGCAATGTTTCCGGTAGGAATAATACTTGTAGTGGTTGCGGGAGCTGAGCTTTTTACAGGAAACTGCCTCATCGCCGTATCTGTCTTGACAGGGGAAGAGAAGATGAAAAACTTGCTCAAGAACTGGGTATTGGTATACATCGGGAACTTCATGGGATCCATAGCCCTTGCATTCCTACTGGCAAAATCAGGACTCTATGGAGGAGCGGCAGGAGCCAAGGCCATAGCCATAGCCGAAGGGAAAGTCAATCTGGCAATGTCGCCGGCAATCATAAGAGGCGTATTTTGTAATATACTGGTTGTACTTGCAGTATGGATGCAATCTGGAGCAAAGGACATAACAGGCAAAGTGTTCACACTCTGGTTCCCTGTAATGGCTTTTGTACTTTCCGGATTCGAGCACAGCATTGCAAACATGTACTTCATTCCGCTGGGCAAATTCCTGGGTGCAAATCTTACTTGGTCACAGATGTGGGTAAACAATATCATCCCTGTAACAATAGGAAACATAATTGGCGGAGCAATAATCGTACCTCTAGTTTATTGGTATGTTTATGTATATGATTCACAGAACAAGATAAAAGTAGAAAAGAAGTCTATGACTGCATAGACTTCTTTTTCTACTTTTGAAAAATTTATGATCTCATCAAATATATTATATGAATGATGAAAGAGAGGTTGTATGAGATTAGATACTATTGTACCAAAGAACTTAATATGCTTGAGTGACATAAGGGAGTACGAAAAAGAAGTTTACCAAGATAAAGCTGACTTTGTTATTGAGAAGAAAAAGGATTCAGATGAGTTCGAAAAGTTTAAAAACGTGTTGAAGTACTATACTTTGATATTCGATTTCTTTGAAGAGGAGATACTGGTCAGTGACAATACGGGCAAGATACTCTTCATCAACCAGAAATCTGCCGATGTTATGGGGATAGATCCTGAGGATTACATAGGTGAAAATATTAATGATCTGGTGGATAGAAAGATATTTAATCCAAGTGCAACACTAAACGTTTTGAAGGAAAGAAAAAGGGTGGATCTTTTAATAAGGCTGAAGTCAGGTGAGCAGAGACTGGCATCAGCTGTACCGATTTTTGATCAGGATGGTGAAATGGAACTTATCATCTGCACGTCCAAAAATGTACTGGAGATTGTAAAGCTTGAAGAAAAGCTGGAAAGAAGAAACAAGAAAATTTCTGAGCAGTCGGAGCAGATAAACCAGCTTCAAAGGGAAATAATGGCTCAAAATAATTTCATCAGCGTAAGCGGAGAAATGAAGGATGTTGTGAACAAAGTAAACAAGCTTGCCCATTTCGATGTGACATTACTTGTCACAGGCGAAACCGGAGTGGGAAAAGGCGTTCTTGCGAGAACGATACACCAGATAAGCGACAGAAGAAACAAACCATTTATAAAAGTTAACTGTGGATTGATTCCAGAAAATCTCCTTGATTCTGAACTTTTCGGGTATGAAGGAGGAGCTTTTACAGGTGCAGATGCCAAAGGTAAAGTTGGGAAATTTGAGCTGGCAGATGGCGGAACTCTTTTTCTTGACGAGATCGGAGAAATGCCCATGTCTCTTCAGGTAAAGCTTCTTGATTTCATTCAAGATAAGGAATTCACTAGAGTTGGCGGCACGAAGAAACAAGTTGTTGATACAAGGATAGTTGCTGCGACAAACAGGGACCTCATCAAGATGGTTGAGAAAGGTAGTTTCAGAAAGGATCTTCTTTTCAGATTGAATACTGTAAATATTGAAATACCTCCATTGAGAAATCGAGTAGAGGATATTCCTGAACTTGTTGAGCATTTCATAAACAAATTCAATACCAAATACATGATGAAAAAAAGAATCATGGCTGAAACAGTCCAGGAACTTCTTGTGTATGACTGGCCTGGAAACATAAGGGAGCTTGAACATGTTATTGAGAGAATGATGCTAATGAGCGACGGCAATTATCTAACAAGTGAGGATTTCAGGATAAACGCAGCATCAAGGACCAAAGGTCATGCTGAAGCGGGGAGGGTGTTTTGTACAGGCATCATGCCATACAAGGAGGCAAAGAGGGAGTTGGAGAGACAGTTGATATTGAAGGCCTATGAAAAATACAGGTCAACTTACAAAGCGGCTGAATCCCTTGGAATAAATCAGTCTACGGTTTCAAAACTCTTAAAGAAATACAGCGAATAGCATATGCTGAAAACCGATGAAAAAAATCATCACAGGAATCACGATAATGATGATTTTTTTCATCACCTGATTTGGAAAACGTTGAAATTCCAATGATCAATTTCTGGCATGGATCTTGCTTGATATTTATATTGGTTAAAATATTCATAAAAAGGAGATTTAAAAATGGTAAGAATTGATGAAGGAATGAAAGCATTTGGATATCCATTGGAAGACGATTTTTCGAGAAAGGATTCAGAACAGAGATTCCCAGATGGAGCTCACTACAGAATAGAGATCTCAGGAATCGAAAGACTTGCTAATATGGAAGTCCTTGCTAAGGAAGCGACTAGAAGAGGAGTTCCTGTACACAGGCTCATCTCAATGGTAGGTGGTCCTGCACAGGTTGCCAGCAGTGAAATCAAGGAAATGGTTGCCTTGGCAGCGGAGCAAAAGTACGAAGTTATGGTTCAGATTTCCAACGGTAGAGGATGGGATATTCACAGCATGTGTACTACTGAAGAAGGAATATGGGGTGGATTGTACTGCAAGGGAATGGATCAGGTATACAATCTGCTAAAGGAACTTGAAAGACTTTACAGTCTTGGAATAAGAGGCTTCCTTATTTTTGACGCATCTGTGTTGAGGCTAATAAAAAGAATGAAGGCTGAAGGCTATTTGCCACAGGATATTGTTATAAAGGCTTCCGTTGCAGCCGGAACAGGATCCGGACTTTATGCTGAAATGATAGAGGAAATGGGAGCTACTACCCTTAATCCCCTTGCTGACATAACTATTCCTGAACTTGCTACAATGAGACATATGTCGAATCTTCCCCTTGATGTTTACATGACGGTAGTTGACTCAATGGGTGGAATGCACAGATACCACAAGGCTGCTGAAATTGCCAGAGTGGCTGCACCGGTTTACTTCAAGTTTGAGCCGGGAGACAGAGAAGGAAACATTTACAAGGAGTATTTCCCCATTGAAGCTCAGAACCAGCTTACAGTAGCAAGGGTCACACAAGCTGAGTGTATGATAGAGTGGATTGAAAGATACAATCCTGATCTTAAGTGTTCTCCGCAGGGACCTTCTGATTTACAGCTTTGTATACCAAATAAGGAAATTTTAGTTTAAAAATAAGAGAGGGCAGCCTCTCTTATGAAAAAACCATGTGTAATTAAGTCAGCAGGGCAGCTAAGCTGCCCTGCTGACTTGAGATTTATCCTGACGGACATATCTTGCGGCAAGGTCATTATACTATTTATATACTAAGAAATCAAATTAATTATCAACTGTCAAAAATATGTAAAAGATAAAAGTAATCGGAGGAAGAAAAATGAATTGCAGTCAGAAAAGCAGGATGGGAAATCCTGAATTTGATCCAATGCTTCTGGGTACCGGATGGACGCCTGAAGACCTGGAAAAACCTTATATCATGCTTGAGAGCTCATACGGAGACAGCCATCCTGGAAGCAAGCACTTAAACCAGCTTGTGGATGAAGCTGCCAACGGCATATACAAAAGAGGAGGAAAGCCTGCAAAGTATACTGTTACCGACATTTGCGACGGTGTGGCATGCGGCCACAGCGGAATGAACTATTCCCTTCTTTCAAGGGATATAATGTCTTCAATGGTGGAGATTCATGCAAAGTCGGTGCCCTATGACGGAATGATCACATTTGCGTCATGCGACAAGTCACTTCCGGCCCATCTGATGGCTATAGCGAGAGTGGACATACCGTCAATTCATTTCTGTGGAGGAACAATGCTTCCAGGGCCCGAGTTCATTACTCCTGTAAAGGGATATGAGGTAGAGGAACTGAAGCTTAAGGGTGAAATAAGTCCAGAGGATGAAATTTTCTATAAAACACACGGTTGTCCTACACATGGAGCATGCCAGTACATGGGTACTGCCAATACTATGCAGGTTACAGCGGAAGCACTGGGCCTTTCGCTTCCTTTCAACGGACTGATGCCTGCCTGGTCGAACTTTATAAAGCACTATGCAGACCAGACAGGTCAGAAGATATTGGAACTTCTTGAAAAGGATATAAGACCAAGCCGGATACTCACGAAGGAAGCATTTGAAAATGCCATCATGGTTCATGCAGCGGTTTCCGGATCGACGAATGCCCTTCTTCACATACCGGCCATAGCAAAATGTGCAGGAGTTGAAATTACAATGGATGATTTTGACAGGATTCATAGAAGGATTCCAGTGCTTACATCACTTCAGATGTCTGGCAAATGGCCGGTGCAGATGCTGTGGTTTGCGGGAGGAGTTCCTGGAATAATGCTTGAGATTGAGAAGTACCTGAATCTTGAGGTGATGACAGTTACAGGAAAGACATTGGGAGAAAATCTTGAAGAGATTAAGAGATTCAACAAGATCAAGGAGCCCCAAAGGTATCTGAGCAACTACATGATAAAGCCTGAGGAGGTTATAACGCCTCTTGAAGATCCATATAATCCAGATGGAGGACTTGCTATTCTTTACGGGAATCTGGCCCCGGAAGGTTCTGCAGTAAAGCATGCCGCTGTGCCGAAGTTAATGCATGTGCATGAAGGACCTGCGAAAGTCTATGATAGCGAGGATGCGGCAATCAAAGCCATATTTGATGATGCTATCCGGCCAGGAGACGTTATTGTAATAAGATATGAAGGACCGAAGGGGTCTGGAATGCCTGAAATGTTCAAGGCTACAGAAGTTCTTTACAACAAGGAGCATTTGAGGGAAACGACAGCCCTCATAACAGATGGAAGGTTTTCCGGTGCTTCAAGGGGACCGGCTGTCGGGCACATGACTCCTGAAGCAGCAAACGGAGGCCCTATTGCATACCTGATGGATGGTGACATCATAAAAATAGACATACCTGGTAGAAAGCTTGAAATCACTGGATTTGGAGATAAAAAAATGACCGATGACGAGGTTAGGGAGCTTCTGGATGAACGCAGAAGGAATATTAAAATCAAGGAAATAAAGCATGAGGGAGTACTTGGCTTGTTTACAAGAAATGCGGGCAACACCAAGGAAGGTGCATCAATGTTTTAATAGTCAATTTCTTCATGAAATTATCGAATTTTTGCAAGGGAAAGGCATATTCTGACATCAAGGATCATTACAACCTTGATAAATCCGTGGATTGTGATAATATTAGATATATGTATTCGGAACTGAGAAAGAATAAAATTTGACGGAGGACATAAAATGGTAATGAAAAAAGCTTATGAATTGAAAGCAGCGCATTTAAAGAAGGAATTTGCCAGGAGAAACATAGAATCTTTTTACTGTGATAATAAGGAAGATGCTGTAGAAAAGATTCTTCAACTTATTGAAGATGGAAAGAGTGTCACATGGGGAGGCGCAACAACACTAAACGAAATTGGAATCAAGGAAAAACTTGAAGCAGGCAACTACGATGTAATAGACAGGGACAAGTATGTGGGACCTGAAAGAATGCAGAAGATGAGGGATGCTTTCTCTGCAAACTACTATCTGACAAGTTCAAATGCTGTGACTCTTGACGGACAGCTTGTGAACATTGACGGGAACGGAAACAGGGTTGCTGCAATAAGTTTTGGACCGGACAAGGTGATTTTCGTAGTAGGAATCAACAAGGTAGTAAAGACACTTGAAGCGGCTTACGACAGGGTTAGGAATATAGCATCGCCTCCGAATGCCTTAAGGCTTAACCTAGATACCCCATGCGGTAAAACAGGAGTGTGTCATGACTGTTTATCAAAGGATTGTATTTGCGGACAGGTACTGGTTACAAGATACAACAAGATAGATGACAGGATAAAGGTTATAATTGTAGGTGAGAATCTAGGATATTAAAAGCAGCAAAATTACATACGTATAATGATTTAATAAGCCCGTGAAAAAACGGGCTTTTATTTATTGTTATATATTGATTGTCTGCTTTTCTATCTTATAGTAGAATAGTATATGGTATTGAATTTGATAACTGAGGTAATGAATGGAAAAGGACAATTTGTTAGAAAATAGAGAACATGAATGCATATATAAGAAGATACTTGACAATTCCTACGATGAGATATTTGTAGTGGATGGGGAGGACAAGGTTATTTATGTCAATGATGCTTGTGAGAAGCATTATGGACTTAAGCCTGAAGACATGATTGGCAAGAATGTAAAGGAACTGGTAGAACTGGGATACTGGTACCCTAAGCTTGATGTGCAGCCATATGTTTACAAGACAAAGAAGAGTTTTACAGTTGAGCAAACCACCATATTGAACAAGAAGCTTGTGACTACAGTTGTTCCGGTATTGGATGATGATGGCAATATAGAGATGGTTGTCCAAAACGTAAGGGACAAGACTGGACTTGAAGATTTTAGGAATGAGCTTGAAAAGATTAGGAGTCTTCTTGAGGAAAAGTCTGAAAGCGAAAATAACGAAGCCTTTTTTGATGAATGTGACTTTGGTCTCATTACCTACAACAATAAGATTAAAGAAATAATGAAAATTACGAGCAGGGCAGCTTCAGTTGGATCAACCATTTTGATACTAGGCGAATCAGGAACCGGAAAAGGCCTCATAGCCAAGACAATTCACAATTCCAGCGAAAGAAAGGACAAGCCTTTCATAGCTATAAATTGTGCGGCTATACCTGAAAATCTATTGGAAAGTGAACTGTTTGGCTATGAAACAGGAGCATTCACCGGAGCCGAAAAGAATGGGCGTGTAGGCCTCATCGAGCTTGCAAAGGATGGTACACTCTTTTTGGATGAAATAGGTGAAATAACTCCCAGGATTCAAGCCAAGCTGCTTCACGTCTTGCAGAACAGGGAGTACTATTCCATAGGAGGTCGGGAGGTCAAGACAACTAATGCTACCATAATAGCCGCTACAAACAGAAACCTTGAAGAAATGGTTGAGGCTGGAGAATTCAGGCAGGACCTATATTACAGACTGAATATAATGGAGGTTAGAATCCCACCACTTAGGAACAGAACGGAGGAGATTGCTCCCCTATCATATTTCTTCCTTGATAAGTTTGACAAAAAATATGATACTCATCATGAGTTATCCAAGGATTTGATAGAACTGTTCAAAGGATACAGTTGGCTTGGGAATGTGCGAGAACTTGAGAATCTGATTGAAAGAATGGTCATTACTGCTGAGAATGATACAATAGGATTGAACAATCTTCCAGAGGTGTTTGTTGAAAGGATGAACCGGGAAAACATTGACGGTAAAATGAATTATCTAAGCCTGGATGCATTAAAGGATAGATATGAAGCCAAGCTTATAAAGGAATATTACGAGGAGTGTGGAACTACCAGAAAGCTGGCTGAAAAGCTTAATATAAGTCAGACAAGGGCTGCCAGACTCGTAAAAAAATACTTGAATTCGTAATCGAGACAGTCTTTGACTGTCTCTTTTGACCTGATCAGGACTCCCTTGACCCGAATGCGGGTCTGCATCTCCTGTTAGAAGTGGGAAAATGTTGATATTCAGTAAATGAACTTTTGGCATGAATATTGCAATAGTAATAAGATGATCACATTTGAGTCATGTGATTAATTACTGAAAAAAATAAGCTTCAAAGCTTTAACAGGAGGGTAGCATGCCACAGATAACCTTTAGAGGAATAAAAAAAGAAACGGTAAAAAACATAAGCGGTAGAGTTGTGAATGAATTGAAAGATATTGTAAATGCACCAGCAGATTGGTTTACAATTGAATATATGTATACCGAGTTTTTTGTTGATGGGGAATTTAGTGAAAATTATCCGCTAATCCAGGTGCATTGGTTCGGAAGGGATTTGGAGGTGCAGGACAGTGTTGCATCGGTACTGACTGATATTCTTATTGATGAGGGATATCCTGAAGTCGAAATCAGCTTTCACACATTTGACAGAAGATCGTATTATGCAAACAAGAGGCATTTTGCTGAATAGAATAGGCTGCGTGTATCTGCATATAATGTAGATACACGTTTTTTTTACAAATGTAGGTTGATTCTAATGACTCTATGCCATGGGAATCAATAATTGATAATATGAATGAATCGGAATTGTTTCATAGAAAAACATATAGGAGAAAAATTATATAGCAATGAAAAAAATAGAATTTGGACCAATAAGACCTGTAGCGGAAGCGGGCAGTCTACTTGTAAGGGTTACAAGAGGTTGCACGTGGAATAAATGCAATTTTTGCACACAGTATAAAGATTTCAGTTTTTCAATAAGGAAAATCGATGAAATTAAAAGGGACATAGACAACCTCTATGAGGAATATGGCAAGTACAATATTAAATCCTGTTTCCTTCAGGATGGAGACAGCATTATAATGAAAACTGCTGATCTGGTAGAAATAATTGAATACCTTAAGGAGAGATTTCCGAACCTTGAACAGGTATCATCATATGGAAGGGCATCGTCATTGGTGCTGAAGTCCGAGGAAGATTACAGAAGACTGAGAGCTGCAGGACTGACAAGAATATATTGCGGTATGGAGTCCGGCTCCGATGATGTCCTTAAAAAGATGAACAAAGGAATCACCTCAAGCCAGCTTGTTGAAGCTGCAGGTCTTGTGAAGGGTGCAGGAATGGAATTGTCCGTATTCATAATACTAGGACTTGGAGGCAGGGAGCTTTCCAAGAAAAATTCAGTTGAAACAGCCGAAACTATAAATCTCATGAAGCCTGATTTTGTAAGGGTTAGAACAGTGGCGCTGAATACGGACACAAGGTTGAGCGCCATGTCGGACAATGGCGAATATACGATTCAAAGCGAGGAAGAGATAGTCAATGAACAAAAGGTTCTGATTGAGAGCATAACAGTAGAAACTAAATACTCAAGCGACCACTATGTGAACCTTTTGGAGGATGTAAACGGAAAGCTTCCTGATGACAGGGAGCGGATGTTGGAAGTGATTAATGACTATGAGTCCCTCAGTGACATGGATAGGCAGGTATTCAACCTTGGAAAGAGGGGCAATTTTTTCAGAAAATTGTCGGATTTTGGCAAGGGAAAGGCATACAACGACATCAAGAATCATTACAACCTTGATAAATCCAAGGAGTATGATAATATTAGATATATATGCTCGGAGCTTAGAAAGAACAAAATTTGACAGAGCTAAGTTAACTTTTATAATCGTATAATAAGAAACAAATATTTCCGGACCATTATTAGATTTCTTCGATTCAGTTGCAGAAGAGCATCAACTTCTTAAACTAGTTGAAATCACAGCTTCATACTTTACATCTATTCTAAATAACCGGTTCTAAAATCGGTTGTCCTCAATTTTCTCCCATAACAGCTCTTTAGCGGTTATGGGAGAAATTATTTTTAAGATACTATTCCCCCTCCTTGGTATTTTTTTACATGATGCAGTTTCATTAAAAGAGATAAATCTTTGTCAAAATCCCTTAGCCGCACGGGCTTTTGTTTTTTTGTCGGTAAACGGGATAATTTACCAAGAAGCAAAAAGTCCATAGTTTATTCAGTAATGTAAATAGTACGATAGATTCAATCGGCGAGTCGCAATAGCGACTCGCCGATTCGTTTAAGGGTCATTTGTTTTACTGGATGGATATTCCAAAGTTGTTGCTAAACAGTAGCTTGCCTGATTAGGATGTGAAAATTTGTATTGGCATGAATATTGCTTATGTATTGATGAAGATAAATTTTAGTTTTTCATAAGAGAGATTAACTTCTCTTGTGAAAAACTATGTACAAATAAGTTGCAGGGCAGCAAAGTTGCCCTGCAGACTAAAGATATATCGTGAAGGACATATCTTGCGGCAAGGTCACTATACTATTTATATGTTAGGGAATCAATTGAACGATAGGAGGTGAACTGATTTTTTTGTAATTCAGCAGAAAAACCTTTTCATGGAATGGTTATTATTTGTACATGGAAATTAATATTTAGGAGAATTTTATGAATACAGTTAACAAACCTTTAGCAATTTTTGCAATGTTTATACTGATTATAGTAATCATACCGATTGCAGTTGCTCCAGAGGCCAGTACCGACTTTATCAATAGCATGCTTAACGGTATTACAGGTAATTTTGGATGGCTTTTTCTTCTTGCGGGAATCGGGTCATTTGGATTTCTCATGTATTTTGCATTTAGTAAATATGGGGATATAAAATTTGGTGGGCCTGATTCAGAACCAGAATACAGTAATTTTAACTGGATTGCCATGCTTCTGTGTGCCGGACTTGGTTCGAGCATTTTGATATGGGGTGGAGTAGAATGGATGTATTATGTGTCCGGACCTCCGTTTGATGTTGTACCGGGTTCAGTGGAGGCGTATGAGTGGGGATCTGCATATGGAATGTACCACTGGGGATATGTAGCCTGGGCTATATATGCAATTCCTACAGTGCCGATTGCCTATTCATACTGGGTAAGGAAAAACAGTTCCCTTAAAATGTCATCGGCCTGCAACGGTATAATTGGTGATGAAAAAGACAGCTGGACAAGAAGGGTTATTGATGCATTCATCATATTTGGAATTCTTGGAAGTTATGCTACAACTATTGGATTGGGAACGCCTGTAATGACGAGAGTCTTGAATCAGCTTTTCGGACTTGAAGACACTTTCATGTTGAGAGTTTCCATATTGGCTTTGCTGTGCTTCTTCTTTACAATGAGTGTTTACAAAGGTATAGAGAAGGGAATTCAGGTTATAAGCAGTTGGAATATTAAGATAGCAATAGGATTGTTTGCCTTTATATTCCTGGTTGGTCCGAAAGCCTTCATGCTTGATACATTTGTACAGGCTATAGGAATAAACCTGTCGCACTTCATAGACATGAGTTTCTATACAGACTCAATAGGGCAAAGTGGTTTTCCTCAGGGATGGACAATTTTCTACTGGGCTTGGTGGATTGCAATGGCGCCGTTCATGGGTCTTTGGGTAGCAAGAATATCCAAGGGAAGAACAATAAGACAGCTTGTTGTTGCAGAATGCTTCTGGGGAGCAATGGGCTGCTGGATTTCATTCAACACACTGGGAAGCTATGGAATGCACCTTGAGCTGGAAGGAACTGTAAAGCTTTCGCAGGTATTGGCGGAATCAGGAAAGGCGGAAGCCATCCTTACCATGCTCCAACAGCTTCCAATGAGTTATGTTGTAATTTTGATTTATGGACTGTTATTGTTCCTTAATCTTATTACGGCATGTGATTCTACTGCATATGTACTTGCCCAGACTGCATCAAAAAATCTTAAGTCGGGAGACGATCCTAATAAGTACTACAGAGTGTTCTGGGCGGTTTGCTTAGTAGCAATCCCAGTGGCTCTTATGAGTCTTGAGTATACTATAGAGGGCCTTAATACGATGGTTCCTTTGCAGGTTGCATCTGTTGTATCTTGTCTGCCTGTTCTCATAGTACTTGGATTGATGATTGCATCATTCGTCAAGTGGATCAAGGAAGATATAGCGAATGGTACTCTGCCAATCGGTGAGAAGCATTTAGCCAGATGGCCGGAACTGGAAATCAACAGGAAAAAATCAAAATCAGTATCATAGTAATAAAGATAAATCCATAAAGGAGCCTTAAGCTCCTTTATGGATAAAATGCTTTTATCAAGATGATTATAATTATACATGAGTTTTCAAATAGCAGCAGAAATATAATAAAAGGGAAATGAACCTTTGACTGTTGAACATGTCAAAGTACTTATAGATTTGGGAACTGAACCTCTTTAAATCAAAGTTAACATACAAAGAGCAGGTAGTCATATATTATTCCATGAGAGTAAAGACTCGGTAAAGAATATGCTTTTTGAAGAAAATGAAAAACGGTGGGTTAGGGAGTAAATGGGAGAAAAACGAGAATATGTAGGGAGGATTAGAAGATGAGTTTTGAGTCATCATCATCAGAGGTTGTGTCAAGTTTGCTTAGAGATACATATGTGCCAAGGTTCTTTAAGGCAAAGC
>NZ_FQZL01000045.1 GCF_900142005.1 Dethiosulfatibacter aminovorans DSM 17477 | reverse complement strand
TTTGCGATCAGAGAAGGTGGAAGAACAGTTGGAGCAGGAGTTGTTGCTCAAATAATCAAGTAATTCCATTAAATGCAAACATTCAAGGCAGGTCGCATGACCTGCCTTTTCTATTGTTTTGCTGCCCTGATGCAGTGTTATTTTGACTGATGAAACCAAAAGATGGAAAGCGTTAAGAATTATCTGTAAATTTTTTTAAAAATTGTGTAAATTGTTGTTTGATTTTTGTTCAGGGGGTGTTATAATTTAATGTGCATTTATCCAATAATAATACTGGGTAAATTATATTTAAATGTAATTCTTTTCTTCTTGACATGGAAAAACTTTTATGATAATTTATATTAGGTAATGGGTAAATTGGAAACTTATGTTTATATAGATGAAGTGTTGGAGGTGTAGTAATGAGAACAAAAGTCAAATTGGCATGTACTGAGTGTAAGCAAAGAAACTATGATACAATGAAAAACAAAAGAAACAACCCAGAAAGAATCGAAATGAAGAAATACTGTAAATTCTGCAAGACTCATACATTGCATAAAGAAACAAAATAATCTCAAGGATGTGAAAAAATGGCTGCAAATACAAGTGTAAAAAAGACAGGCAGAATGTCTGGCTATTTTAAAGGTGTCAGAGCCGAGCTTAAAAAAGTAACCTGGCCAACAAGGAAAGAATTAATGACATATACAGTAGTTGTTATTGTTGCTGTTGCTCTTATGACTTTGGTTGTATGGGGACTTGACGTTATTTTTCATAATTTGTTTGGTATATTTGTTTAAGGGAGGTAGGGCCATTTTGAGGTCCGCTTAATTATGAAACAAAGATCAGAAGGACCAAAATGGTACGTGGTTCATACATATTCAGGTCATGAAAACAAGGTTAAGGCCAATATAGAAAAGTTGGTTGAAAACAGGGAAATGCAGGATATTGTATTCGAAGTGCGTGTGCCTACTGAAGAGCACGTTGAAGTAAAAGACGGTAAAAAGAAAATCAAGGAAAAGAAGAAATTCCCTGGATACGTGATCATAAAGATGATAATGACAGACGATTCATGGTACCTGGTTAGAAATACCAGGGGGGTCACGGGATTTGTCGGACCGGGAACCAAGCCGATTCCATTGTCGGACACTGAAGTCAAGGCTTTGGGAGTAAGCGAAGCGTTGCCTGTGATAGACATAGAGAAAGGCGAAGCTGTTAAAGTTACAGACGGTCCTTTTGAGAACTTCATGGGAACTGTGGACGAAATCCACGAAGAGAAGAGAAAACTTAAGGTTTTCATATCCATGTTCGGAAGAGAAACACTTGTAGAACTGGATTTTGAGCAGGTAGAAAAAGTTTAATACTTTTTTATAGATACCATATAGTGGGAGGGTAAAACCGATTAACCACAAACAATGAGGAGGTGCAAACATGGCAAAAAAAGTAATCGCTGTAGTCAAGCTGCAAATCTCTGCAGGTAAAGCTACTCCAGCTCCACCAGTTGGTACTGCATTAGGACCACACGGTGTAAATATTATGGGATTTTGTAAAGAATTCAATGCAAAAACTTCAGATCAGGCAGGTATGATAATTCCTGTTGTATTAACTGTATATCAAGATAGATCTTATTCGTTCATTACTAAAACCCCTCCAGTAGCAGTATTGCTAAAGAAGGCTATTGGTATCGAGAGTGGTTCTGGTGAACCAAACAGGAACAAGGTCGCAACTATTTCTAAAGATAAAGTTAGAGAAATCGCAGAAGTTAAAATGCCGGACCTTAATGCCAATACAGTAGAAGCTGCAATGAGTATGGTGGCAGGTACTGCAAGAAGCATGGGTATAGTTGTAGAAGACTAATAATTGGCAAATAGTGGGAGGCGAAGTCCGCTAAAACCACAAGGAGGAAATGATATGCCTAAAAGAGGAAAGAAGTATAATGAAAGTGCAAAAGCTTTCGACAAGCTGAATCTTTATGATTTGGATGAAGCTATCAAATTGGTTCAAGAGACAGCAAAAGCAAATTTTGATGAAACTATTGAACTTCACATTAGACTTGGTGTAGATCCAAGGCACGCTGACCAGCAGGTTAGAGGTGCAGTAGTTCTACCACACGGTACAGGAAAGACAAAAAAAGTTTTGGTTTTCGCTAAAGGCGACAAGCTCAAGGAAGCAGAAGAGGCAGGCGCTGATTACTTCGGTGGAGCTGAATATGCTGATAAAATCCAAAAAGAAAACTGGTTTGATTTTGACATTACAGTAGCTACTCCTGACATGATGGGTGTTGTTGGTAGACTGGGTAGAGTACTTGGACCTAAAGGTTTGATGCCAAACCCTAAATCAGGAACAGTTACTATGGATATAGCAAATGCAATCAATGATATCAAGGCGGGTAAGGTTGAATACAGAGTAGACAAAACTGCAATTGTTCACGTTCCTGTTGGAAAGAAATCATTTGGTACAGAAAAGCTTACTGACAACATTAAGACGTTGATAGATGCTGTTGTAAAGGCCAAGCCGTCTGCAGCAAAAGGAAAGTATCTGAAGAGTGTTACGCTAACTAGCACAATGGGTCCTGGAATAAAAATCAACGCTGCAAAATTATCTGACTAATAACTGTTGACATCATAAGTACTTGATGTTATACTACCGTAGTCAATAAAATATTTTTACCGCAGACAACTGGTGCGAAAGCTTAATTTCCAGTCGAGGTGAAACGTGATTGTATTAAGGCAATTAATGGTTTCTTCGTTCTGCGGAGAAACCTTTTTTATTATATTCAAAGGACCTGATGTCCTGGGAATTCTATATTGAGCTTAAGGAGGTGTAAACCTATGAATCAAGCAATAATCGAACAAAAGAAACAAATCATTCAGGAAATTCTTGAGAAAATCGAAAAAGCTCAGTCGGTGGTTTTGGTTGACTATAGAGGATTGAACGTTGAAGAGGTATCGGAGCTTAGAAACAAGTACCGTGAAGCCGGCGTTGAATACAAAGTCTACAAGAACAACATGATGAAGTTCGCTTTTAAGGAAGCCGGACTTGAAGCTTTCAACGAATACCTTAAAGGACCAAGTGCAATAGCATTCAGCATGGAAGATGCTGTAAGCGCCGCAAAAGTGACCAGTGAGTTTGCAAAGGCTAATGACAAGCTTGAAATAAAAGCAGGTATAGTCGATGGAGACATCATAGATGTGGAAGGTGTTAAGGCACTGGCTAGCATCCCATCAAGAGAAGTACTTATTGCAAAAGTTCTTGGCGGCTTGAATGCACCAATTTCTGGATTTGCAAATGTGCTGCAAGGCAATATGAGAAACCTTGTATACGCACTTAACCAAATTGCTGAACAAAAGCAAGCATAAAACGAATTTTAAATTAATGGAGGAAATAAAAATGGCAAGTGAAAAAGTAACTCAACTAATTGAAGATGTAAAAGGACTTACAGTATTGGAATTATCAGAAGTAGTAAAGGCTCTAGAAGAAGAGTTTGGCGTAAGCGCAGCAGCTCCTATGGCAGTAGCAGCAGCTCCAGCAGCTGGTGGAGAAGCAGCTGGTGCAGAAGAGCAGACTGAGTTTGATGTAATCCTTAACAACGCTGGATCAGGAAAAATCAAAGTAATCAAGGTTGTTAGAGAAGTGACTGGTCTTGGACTTAAGGAAGCTAAGGAATTAGTTGACAATGCTCCAAAGGCAGTTAAAGAAGGAATTGCTAAAGAAGAAGCTGAAGATTTGAAAGCTAAGCTTGAAGAAGCTGGTGCTTCAGTAGAAGTTAAGTAATTCGACTTTATACTAAAACTATAAAAGAGCTTTTTTAAGCTCTTTTATTTTACAAAAAAGGCAGTTGTAAAGGTGGTAGGTTTATTTGTGAGTATGTTGGAATTGGCACTGACTAGAGGTTGAAATTTTCCAAAAACTCACTTATTTGTTTTTTAAAAAAACTTTATAAAATAAAAATGAAGTTTTTCAAAAAAATGATTGACAATAAAAGTAAAACATGATAGTATTTTAAATTGCGTAGATAATAAATATTGGCATGAAAATTGTATGTAAAAATTATAATTTGATTGTAGAACTGCGCGATTTTTTTTTCTTTTAAAATATAGTGAAGGGGTGAAAAGATGCTGCATCCTGTTAAAATTGGCAATAGAGTGCGCATGAGTTACTCTAAAATCGGTGAGGTTTTGGAACTTCCTGATTTGATTGAGGTTCAGAAGAATTCCTATGATTGGTTCATTGAGGAAGGTTTGAAAGAGGTATTTGACGACATATCTCCTATCGAGGATTATACAGGAAACTTAATCCTTGAATTCATAGACTATTCACTGGATGGAGATCCAAAGTATGAGCAACTTGAGTGCAAGGAGAGAGATGCTACTTATGCGGTACCACTTAGAGTAAAGGTAAGACTCATAAACAAGGAAACTGGCGAAATAAAGGAACAAGAAGTGTTCATGGGTGATTTTCCTCTAATGACGGAACGTGGTACATTCATAATCAATGGAGCGGAACGTGTTATTGTAAGTCAGCTGGTAAGATCACCAGGTGTCTATTTTGGTGTTGAGAGAGATAAAACGGGTAAAAAGCTGTTTTCTTCAACTGTAATTCCAAACAGAGGAGCATGGCTTGAGTACGAAACTGACTCAAATGACATAGTTTACGTCAGGATCGATAGGACAAGAAAGATTCCTATCACAATCTTATTAAGGGCTATGGGATGTGAAACAGATTCTCAAATCATTGAATTGACTGGAGAATCAGAACAAATATTGAAGACCTTGGAAAAGGATAGTACAACTAACAAAGACGAAGCTCTTATTGAAATCTATAAGAAGCTAAGACCAGGTGAACCCCCAACATTAGATAGTGCTACATCTTTAATCAACAGCTTGTTTTTTGATCACAAGAGATATGATCTTGCAAGAGTTGGTAGATACAAGTTCAACAAGAAACTGGGTATGGAAAACAGAGCGGCCGAAAAGGTTGCTGCACACAATATAATAGATGAAGAAACTGGAGAAATCATCGTATCGGAAGGTGAACTCATCACGAGGGAATCTGCAGCAAGAATTGAAGCTGCAGGTGTATTTAGTATTGAAGTGCTTAACAAGGACGAAGAGAAGGTAAAAATTCTTACAAACAGATTTGTATATCCTGAATTGCTGGAACTTCCTATTGATTTCAAGAAGCTTGGACTCAGAGAGAAGGTTTATTATCCTGTAATCAAGGAATTGATGGAGCAGTATACCGATATGGACGAGCTTCAGGATGCAATTGAGAAAAACTACAGAAAACTGTCACCTAAGCATATCATAATAGATGATATCATGGCTTCTGTTAGTTATGAGTTCAGTTTGTTCAAGGAAACCGGAAAGACTGACGACATAGACCACCTTGGAAACAGAAGACTAAGAGCTGTTGGAGAACTTCTGCAAAACCAGGTGAGAGTAGGTCTTTCAAGAATGGAAAGAGTAGTCAAGGAAAGAATGACTATTCAGGACATAGAAGTTGTTACCCCGCAGGTTCTTATGAATATCAGACCTGTAGCGGCTGCCATCAAGGAGTTCTTTGGAAGTTCGCAGCTTTCACAGTTCATGGATCAGACAAATCCGCTTGCAGAGCTTACACACAAGAGAAGAATGTCTGCTCTTGGACCTGGAGGATTGAGCAGGGACAGGGCTGGATTCGAGGTTAGAGACGTTCACCATTCCCATTATGGTAGAATGTGTCCTATAGAGACTCCTGAGGGACCAAACATCGGTCTTATCACTTCCCTTGCAACTTATGCAAGGATAAACGAGTATGGATTCCTTGAGTCGCCATATAGAAAAGTTGACCAGAAGACAGGCGTCATACTTGACCAGATAGATTATCTTACTGCAGATGTAGAGGATGAATATATATGTGCCCAGGCCAATGAACCTTTAAGCGAGGATGGAACCTTCGCAAATACAAGGGTTGTTGTTAGGGGTAACAGTGGTGCGCCGGAAATCGTGGCAAGAGAAAAGGTTGGATACATGGACGTATCGCCCAAGCAGATAATATCCGTAGGTACGGCAATGATACCTTTCCTTGAGAACGATGACGCCAACAGAGCCCTCATGGGTGCCAACATGCAGAGGCAGGCTGTTCCTCTTATGAAGACAGAGGCGCCTATTATCGGTACCGGAATGGAGCACAAGGCTGCGAAGGATTCCGGAGCTGTTGTAGTTGCCAAGAATGATGGAGTTGTTTTGTCTGTCGAGACTGCAAAGATTCTCATCAAGAGAGACGACAACGGTGCTATAGACAATTATCCAATACTTAAGTTCATAAGATCCAACCAGGGTACATGCATCAACCAGAGACCTATCGTCAAGAAGGGTCAACAGGTGAAGAAAGGACAGATAATTGCTGACGGTCCTTCTACGGACAATGGTGAAATAGCCCTTGGCAAGAACCTTCTAATAGGATTCATGACTTGGGAAGGATACAATTACGAGGATGCCATCCTCCTTAATGAAAAACTGGTTATGGACGATGTACTTACATCCATACATATAGAAGAATATGAATCAGAGGCAAGGGATACAAAACTTGGTCCTGAGGAAATAACAAGAGACATTCCAAACGTAGGTGACGATTCCCTTAAGGACCTTGATGAAAGAGGTATCATAAGAATCGGTGCAGAGGTTGAGCCTGGGGATATACTCGTAGGTAAGGTTACTCCTAAGGGAGAGACTGAGCTTACGGCAGAGGAAAGACTTCTTAGAGCAATCTTTGGTGAAAAGGCCAGAGAGGTAAGAGACACTTCCCTGAGGGTTCCTCACGGTGAGGCAGGAATAATCGTCGATGTAAAAGTCTTTACAAGGGAGAACGGGGATGAACTTAATCCTGGTGTGAATAAACTTGTAAGATGTTATATAGCAACAAAACGTAAGATCAACGTTGGAGATAAAATGTGTGGTAGACACGGTAACAAGGGTGTTATTTCCAGAATAATGCCTGAAGAGGATATGCCGTTCTTACCTGACGGAACTCCATTGCAGGTTGTACTTAACCCGCTGGGAGTACCTTCCCGTATGAATATCGGACAGGTTCTTGAGGTTCATTTGGGAATGGCTGCGAAGAAACTGGGATGGCACGTTGCTACACCGGTATTTGACGGAGCAAAGGAGAAGGATATATTTGAAGCCCTTGAAATGGCGGGATATCCTTCCAATGGAAAGATCAAGCTAAGGGACGGAAGGTCCGGAGAAGCATTTGACGGTCCTGTAACAGTGGGATATATGTACATGCTAAAACTTCACCACCTTGTTGACGACAAGATACATGCCAGGTCAACGGGACCTTATTCACTTGTAACTCAGCAGCCTCTTGGAGGTAAAGCTCAGTTTGGTGGACAGAGATTCGGAGAGATGGAGGTTTGGGCACTTGAGGCATACGGTGCAGCCCATACTCTGCAGGAAATGCTTACTGTAAAATCTGATGATGTTACGGGAAGGGTCAAGGCATATGAAGCCATAGTGAAGGGTGAAAATATTCCTAAGCCTGGCATTCCGGAATCGTTTAAGGTACTTATAAAGGAACTTCAGAGTTTGGCCCTTGACATAAAGATAATTTCTGGGGAAAATTCCGAAATAGAACTGACGGAAGATACTGAACCTGAAACAATCAGTGAGGAAATCATTGAAGTAATCGGAGAAGGAACATTCGATGAAAACACTGAAGGCATGGAAGTAGAAGAGATTGAAGAATAATATAATGAAGGGAGAGGAACCCCTGCATGGATTTTAATAATTTTGAAGCTATAAGAATAGGCCTTGCGTCACCTGAGCAGATCGAAGAATGGTCTTACGGTGAGGTCAAGAAGCCTGAAACAATAAACTATAGAACTCTAAAGCCTGAAAAGGATGGATTGTTCTGCGAGAAGATATTCGGTCCTACAAAGGACTGGGAATGTCACTGTGGTAAATACAAGAGAGTAAGATACAAGGGTGTAGTATGTGACAGATGTGGTGTCGAAGTCACAAAATCAAAGGTAAGAAGAGAGAGAATGGCTCATATTGCCCTTGCAGCGCCGGTATCCCATATCTGGTATTTCAAGGGAATACCTAGTAGGATGGGTTTGATTTTGGACATGTCTCCAAGATCTCTTGAAAAGGTATTGTACTTTGCCCAATACATTGTAATAGATGGTGGAAGTACGCCTCTTTCTTCAAAGCAACTTTTATCTGAGCTTGAATACAGAGAGTACAGGGAAGTCTATGGAAATGCCTTCAAGGCTGCTATGGGTGCGGAAGCTATCAAAGAGCTTCTAAAGCTTGTTGACTTGGAAGGTGAATCCGTTGAACTTAGAAAATCACTGAAGGACAGCAGCGGACAGAAGAAAGTTAGAATTACAAGAAGACTTGAAGTTATAGAAGCATTCAGAAAATCCGGCAACAAGCCTGAATGGATGATTATGGATGCAGTTCCGGTTATTCCTCCTGAGCTTAGACCTATGGTTCAGCTTGATGGTGGAAGATTTGCAACTTCTGACTTGAATGATTTGTACAGAAGGGTAATAAACAGAAACAACAGACTTAAAAGACTGTTGGATCTTGGGGCACCTGACATCATCGTAAGAAATGAGAAGAGAATGCTTCAAGAGGCTGTAGATGCTCTTATAGATAATGGAAGAAGGGGAAGACCTGTAACAGGTCCTGGAAACAGACCTTTAAAATCCCTTTCGGACATGCTTAAAGGAAAGCAGGGTAGATTTAGACAGAACCTTCTTGGTAAGCGGGTTGACTACTCGGGACGTTCTGTTATCGTTGTCGGTCCTGAGCTTAAATTCTATCAGTGTGGTCTTCCAAAGAAGATGGCACTTGAGCTTTTCAAGCCTTTTGTTATGAAAAAGCTGGTTGAAGACAATCTGGCACACAATATAAAAAGCGCCAAGAAGAAAGTGGAAAGAGTTGATGCAGTAGTATGGGATGTACTTGACGATATCATCAAGGGACATACTGTGATGCTTAACAGGGCTCCTACCCTTCACAGGCTTGGTATACAGTCATTCGAACCTGTGCTGGTTGAAGGAAAAGCGATTAAGCTTCATCCTCTTGTATGTACGGCATACAATGCGGACTTTGACGGTGACCAGATGGCTGTTCACGTTCCTCTTTCAGTAGAGGCCCAGGCGGAGTCAAGATTCCTTATGCTGTCTGTCAACAACATTCTTGCACCTAAGGATGGAAAGCCTATTACAACACCTACTCAGGATATGGTTCTTGGTAGCTACTATATGACAATAGGCGAAGACAACTGTAAGGGCGATGGCATGATATTCAAGGACTATGACGAAATGTTCCTGGCATATTACAACGGAGTTGTAGAGATACATGCTACTGTAAAGGTGAGAGTGAAACTGGATGAAAATGATCCGGGACAGCTGGTGGAAAGTACAGTTGGAAGATTCATTTTCAACGAGGATTTACCTCAAGACCTGGGATATGTGGACAGGGAAAAGGACAAGTATTCCCTTGAAGTTGACAGTCTTGTTACAAAGAAAACCCTTGGTGACATAATAGACAGGTGCTTTAGAAAGCACGGAAACACAAAGACAGCGGAAGTACTTGACTCAATCAAGGAGAAAGGATTCCACTACTCTACAATTGGAGCCATAACCGTTTCTGTAAGCGACATCAAGATCCCTGAAGCCAAGAAGGAATTGATGAAGAAAGCGGAAGAACAGGTTCTTGATTATGAGAAGAAATATAGAAGAGGTATTCTTACCGATGACGAGAGATATGAGAATGTTATAAGAATCTGGAATGAAACTACAGAAGAAGTTACCGAAGAACTTATGAAAAATCTTGGTGAGCTTAACAGTCTTTACATCATGTCTCATTCAGGAGCGAGAGGTAGCCGTAACCAGATCAAGCAGCTTGCTGCAATGAGGGGTCTTATGGCAAATGCCGTTGGACATACCGTTGAGATACCCGTTAAGTCAAACTTCCGTGAGGGATTGTCGGTACTTGAGTTCTTTATTTCATCAACGGGAGCCCGAAAGGGTCTCGCGGATACGGCTCTTAGAACCGCTGACTCCGGATACCTTACAAGAAGGCTTGCTGATGTAAGTCAGGACTTGATTATAAGGGAAGACGACTGTGGAACAACCGAAGCATTGGTTGTTGAAGCATTCATAGACAAAGGTGAAGTCATAGAGAACCTTTATGAACGACTTGTTGGTAGATATACACTTGAAGACGTAGTAGACCCTAATGATGGTTCGGTGATCATAGCCAATGGTGAAATGATGACTGAGGAAATTGCCAAGAAAATTACGGATGCAGGCATTAAATCCGTTAAGATAAGGTCAATACTTACATGTAAGACAAAGCATGGTGTTTGTACCAAGTGTTATGGTAGAAACCTTGCGAACGGAAAGCTTGTTGACATTGGAGAGGCAGTCGGATTCATAGCAGCCCAGTCAATCGGAGAGCCTGGTACACAGCTTACAATGCGTACCTTCCATACTGGTGGTATTGCAGCAGCAGCCGACATCACTCAGGGTCTTCCAAGGATAGAAGAACTTTTCGAAGCCAGAAAGCCTAAAGGTCTGGCTATTATATCCGAGCTTGAAGGTTATGTAACCATAAACGAAACTCCGAAGAAGAGAGAAGTCGTTGTGACTGATGAGAAAACCAAGGAATCAAAGACTTACAATATTCCATACGGTGCCATCATAGAGGTTTCAAACGGTGAATTCCTTGAGCTTGGCGGGAAAATCACAAAGGGTTCGATCAATCCTCACGACATATTGAAAATCAAGGGCATACTGGCACTGCAGGAGTATATTCTTCAGGAAGTTCAGAGAACATACAGAATGCAGGGTGTTGATATAAATGACAAGCATATAGAAGTAATCATCAGACAGATGATAGGCAAGGTAAAGATAGACAATGCAGGAGATTCGGAT
Source organism: Dethiosulfatibacter aminovorans DSM 17477 (assembly GCF_900142005.1). Lineage (GTDB taxonomy): Bacteria > Bacillota > Clostridia > Tissierellales > Dethiosulfatibacteraceae > Dethiosulfatibacter > Dethiosulfatibacter aminovorans. Next base: position 4,154 of record NZ_FQZL01000045.1, on the reverse strand, counting down.
CATCTTCCGGGAAGTCTTGTAAATTATGTTGACTTCATTGAAAAGAATGAAGAGCTGGAAGCCGAAGGGAAGGAAAAGGCGGAAGGTGAAAGAATTCTTCTCGGAATAACAAAGGCATCACTTGCTACAGATTCATTCCTGTCTTCAGCATCATTCCAGGAAACTACAAGAGTACTTACAGACGCAGCCATAAAAGGAAAGGTCGACAGACTTATGGGTCTTAAGGAAAATGTAATAATAGGTAAGCTTATACCTGCCGGTACGGGAATGAAGAAGTATGAAAATGTAGTGATACATACAGAATCCTTGGACGAGGATATGGATGAGGATGAAGTGCCGGGTGTTGAAGAAGTATTGGCAGAACCGTCAGAGATTGAATTATCTGATAATGAATAAAGAGACCAAAAAATTAACATTGTTAATATAAAATTACTTTAAAATTTTATTGACATGGAAAATGTCAAGTGTTAAAATATTCGAGTGTTTCTAATCATTATGAAATTATGGGAGATTATATGCTGCAAGGCATATAATCTTCATAGTGTTTAAGAGGTGATTAGATGGAGTTGGAAAAATATAAAAAACTCAACCGATTGATTATCGGGAAAAAACAAACTGAAAGATCCCTTCAGAAAAATGAAGTGGAGTGCATCTACATTGCGAAAGACGCCGATGAAGATGTAGTAGTGGATATCATCCGTGTAGGCAATGAAAAAAACATTGAGATAATATATGTTGAAAATATGAAGAAACTGGGTGAAATCTGCAATATTGATGTTAACGCAGCTGTAGCTGCTGTTATAAAATAAAACAAGGAGGTGCTTGGATGCCAACTATTAACCAATTGGTAAGAAATGGTAGAAAGAAATCTGAAAAGAAATCTAAATCACCAGCTCTAAATGTGGGTTACAACTCAATGAAGAAGAAATTCGTTCAAACTAGCTCACCACAAAAAAGAGGTGTTTGTACAACTGTAAAAACTGTTACACCTAAAAAGCCTAACTCAGCTCTTAGAAAAATAGCCAGGGTAAGACTTACAAACGGTAATGAAGTAACAGCTTATATCGGTGGAGTAGGACATAACCTTCAGGAACACAGTGTTGTTCTTATTAGAGGCGGTAGAGTAAAAGACTTGCCAGGAGTTAGATACCATATTGTTAGAGGTACGCTTGATACTTCAGGTGTTGACAACAGAAATCAGTCAAGATCAAAGTATGGTTCAAAGAGACCTAAAAAATAGGCTCATTGTCATTTGAGAAACAGACATTAAGAAACAAATTATTAAGTAAATACGGCACATAATGCGATTATGTTTGATGCGTTAAAGCCTTAAATATAGATATAAAGTTTTATATTTCAGCATTTTGTGCACCACGACATGATTGTCGTATTATCGACAGTGAATGTCGAGTACCTATGAATTAAATTTTTATTAAGGAGGGAAGCGTAGTGCCAAGAAAAGGACATATACCCAAAAGACCAGTGATGGAAGATCCAATATACAAAGACAAGATTGTTACTAAGCTTATCAATTCAGTTATGCTGGATGGTAAGAAAGGTGTTGCTCAAAAGATAGTGTACGGAGCTTTTGAAATGATAGAAGAAAAGACTGGAGAAGATCCAAAGGAAGTATTCTACAAAGCTATGAACAATATCATGCCTGTTCTTGAAGTTAAAGCAAGAAGAGTTGGTGGAGCTACATACCAGGTGCCAATCGAGGTTAGACCTGACAGAAGGCAGACACTAGGTTTGAGATGGTTGATTACTTACACTCGTAAGAGAGGGGAAAGAACCATGCAAGAAAGACTGGCAAAAGAGCTTATGGATGCGGCTAACAATACAGGCGCAAGTGTCAAGAAGAAAGAAGACACTCATAAAATGGCAGAAGCGAATAAAGCATTTGCTAGTTTCAGATGGTAAAATGATTGTCATTTTACCATTGCAGATAGGAGGAAAGTTGTGAGAGAATATCCTTTAGAGAGAACAAGAAATATAGGGATAATGGCGCATATAGATGCAGGTAAAACTACCTGTACTGAGAGAATTCTTTATTACTCAGGTAGAATTCATAAAATTGGAGAAACACACGAAGGTGCGTCTCAAATGGACTGGATGGAACAAGAGCAGGAAAGAGGTATAACAATAACTTCCGCTGCAACTACTTGTGCTTGGAAAGATACTAGGATAAATATAATAGATACACCGGGACACGTTGACTTTACAGTTGAAGTTGAAAGATCACTAAGGGTTCTTGATGGTTCTGTAGCTATTTTTGACGCCAAAAACGGTGTTGAGCCACAATCGGAAACGGTTTGGAGACAAGCTGACAAATACAAGGTTCCAAGAATCTGTTTTGTAAACAAAATGGATAAGATGGGAGCAAATTTCGAATATTCAGTAGGAACAATGGAAGAAAGACTTAAAGCCAATGTTGTTCCAATTCAGTATCCAATAGGAGCTGAAGAAAACTTTGTAGGTATCATCGACCTTGTTGAGATGAATGCAAGAATCTACAAGGATGATCTTGGCGAAGAGATTGAAATAACTGAAATACCTGCAGACTATGTAGACAAGGCAGAAGAGTACAGAGAAAAGATGTTGGAAGCAATTTCTGATTACAATGAAGAAATTATGGAGAAATATCTTGAAGGTGAAGCAATAGAAGTAGCTGAAATCAAAGAGGCTATCAGAAAGGCAACTATTGCAGTTGATATCATCCCTGTACTTTGTGGTTCGGCTTACAAGAACAAGGGTGTACAACTTCTTCTAGATGCAGTTGTTGAGTTTATGCCGTCTCCACTTGACGTAGATGCAATAACTGGAACTGACGAAGCAGGAGAACCCATAGTAAGAGAATCGTCTGACGACGCTCCTTTCTCTGCACTAGCGTTCAAGATAATGGCAGACCCATTTGTTGGAAAGCTCACTTTCTTCAGAGTCTACTCAGGAGTTATGGAGTCTGGAAGCTATGTAATCAACTCTACCAAGAACAAGAAGGAAAGAGTTGGTAGGATTCTTCAGATGCATGCCAACAAGAGAGAAGAAATAAGCAAGGTTTTTGCTGGAGATATCGCAGCAGCTGTTGGTTTCAAGCAGACTACTACTGGAGACACTCTGTGTGATCCAAACAGTATAGTTATCCTTGAATCAATGGAATTCCCTGAGCCTGTTATCGAGGTTGCCATAGAGCCTAAGACTAAGGCAGGACAGGAAAAAATGGGTATAGGACTTCAGAAGCTTGCTGAAGAAGACCCTACATTCAGAACATATACAAACGAAGAAACAGGCCAGACTATCATAGCTGGAATGGGAGAATTGCACCTTGAAATCATCGTAGACAGACTTCTTAGAGAATTCAAGGTTGAAGCCAACGTTGGTAAACCACAGGTTTCATACAAAGAGACTATCAGTGGAACAGCGGATGTTGACTGCAAATACTCAAGACAGTCAGGTGGTAAAGGACAGTACGGACACGTTAAGATCATTATCGAGCCACAAGAGCCAGGTGCTGGATTTGAATTCGTCAACAAGGTTACTGGAGGAGCTATTCCTAAGGAATATATTCCTGCTGTAGAAGCCGGTATAAAGGAATCTGCAGAAAACGGCGTTATGTCTGGATTCCCGACAATCGACTTCAAGGTTACACTTTATGATGGAACATACCACGAAGTTGACTCAAGCGAGATGGCATTCAAGATTGCCGGATCGATGGCATTCAAGGATGCTGCAAAGAAAGCTAATCCTGTAGTACTTGAGCCTTACATGAAGGTTGAAGTATTGACTCCAGACGAGTACCTTGGAGATGTAATGGGTGATGTAAACTCAAGAAGAGGTAGAATCGAAGGATTTGTAGACAGAAACGGTATCAAGGTAGTTGATGCATTTGTACCGCTTTCAGAAATGTTCGGTTATGCAACAGTACTTAGATCACTTTCTCAAGGTAGAGCAAATTACTCAATGCAGTTTGACCACTACGAAAAAGTACCCGCTAAAATGGCAGAGGAAATAGTAAAATAAGCATCTGAAAAAGATGAATACAATATAATTAAGTTTATATAAAAGGAGGAACTTAAATGGCAAAATCAAAATACGAAAGAAATAAACCCCACGTAAACATAGGAACTATAGGTCACGTTGACCACGGTAAGACAACA
>NZ_FQZL01000081.1 GCF_900142005.1 Dethiosulfatibacter aminovorans DSM 17477 | reverse complement strand
GGATGCTGCAGTCTTGCACCGGTAATCATGATAAACGGGGAAGCATACGGAAACCTTACGCCTGCATCAGCAGTAAAGGTAATAAAAGACATAAGAGCGAAAGAGGAGGGAGCGGCATAATGATAATAAGAGTAGGACTGGGAAGCTGCGGAATAGCCTCCGGAGGAAGAAAGGTAATAGCGGCCCTTGAAGCAAAGAGGGAAGAGCTTGGACTCGACTACAAGATAGAGACAACAGGATGCATAGGAATGTGCTTCTACGAGCCCATAGTCGATGTAATAACGGAAGAAGGCTCGGTGACATACGGACACGTGGATGCTGCCATGGCTGAAAAGATAGCCGAGGAACACCTGCAGAAGGGAAACGTACTAGAAGAAAACGTGATCTACACATCCGAAAAAGAAGCAGCCTACACGAAAAAGCAGGTGAAGATAGCCCTTGAAGGATGCGGAACCATAAATCCCGAAAAGATAGAAGACTACATGGGAATGGACGGATACAAGGGAATAGAAAAAGCAATCAAGGAAATGACGCCTGAAGAAGTAATAGAGGAAATAAAGGAATCAGGCCTCAGAGGAAGAGGAGGAGCAGGCTTCCCCACATGGTTCAAGTGGAATGCAGCCCTTCAGGCAAAAGGGAACAAGAAATACATGGTATGCAACGCAGACGAGGGAGACCCGGGAGCATTCATGGACAGATCCGTGCTTGAAGGAAACCCCCACAGACTCATAGAAGGAATGATGATAGGCGGATATGCAATAGGAGCCGACGAAGGAATAATCTACTGCAGGGCGGAATACCCACTTGCAATAGAAAGACTTGAAATAGCAATGGAACAGGCAAGGGAAAACAACCTCCTTGGAGAAAACATAATGGGAACTGGCTTCAACTTCAGCCTTAGAATCAAAAAGGGAGCAGGAGCCTTCGTATGCGGAGAAGAAACAGCCCTCATAGAATCCCTTGAAGGAAAAAGGGGAATGCCTAGACTGAAGCCCCCATTCCCTGCACAAAGCGGATACTGGAAAGAGCCTACAAACATAAACAACGTGGAGACACTTGCAAACGTGCCTTGGATAATAACCAAGGGAGCGGGAGCATACGCAGAAATAGG
>NZ_FQZL01000043.1 GCF_900142005.1 Dethiosulfatibacter aminovorans DSM 17477 | reverse complement strand
CAAGACCTTTAGGCAGAAGCTTAATGACGCTGAAATGATCCAAAGCATGTCCAGAGTAGCTAGGTGTATTGATAATGGTCCTATGGAAGCCTTCTGGGGAATGTTAAAATCAGAAATGTACTATTTGAAGAAATTCAATACTTACGATGAGCTGGAAGCAGCAATTAAGGATTATATATTTTATTACAACAACAAGCGATATCAGAAGAGATTAAACTGTATGACACCATTGGAATATAGACAATATCTCATGGATAATGCTGCATAAAAATACCGCCAACTAATTAGTTGACGGTACTAATTTTTTTGTTTTTTCTACTGTCTACTTGACAGGGGGCACTTCAATTAGTAAACATGTTAATTTCAGTAACTATGAGAGTTTATTGTCTAATAACACAAACTTTAATACAATTTGGCGTAATTCGATTTACGCGAAAAAGTAAGGAATTACGTCAAATTGTTTGTAAGCAACTGAGGTTAAGGTGTTTCAACACGAATATTCAAGTGCATTTCTTTATCTAACTTCATTCTTTTATCTTAATTCATGCATAACGCTTAATCAACATAGAATACTCTAATTTCCGTTTCAGGTTTTTTCTTTTCTATATACCTAGCAACATAATCCCGTGTAAGCTCTGTAAATTTGCGGGACAATATCAATAATGCAATACAATTAGCAAAGATTGGCAGTACTGTTGTTCCATCTGATAGCAACCATAATGTTGTTCCAGGGAATCCATAGTAAACGGCAATGAGCACCATTGCTAAACTTGGAATTGGATAAATTAATTTCAGTATATTGACCAGTCTAACTTTTAAAGGAGTATCCCCTACAATATATCTTAGTACTACCTCAAGTTGAGCGTATACACCACTTGAAGTTGTTAATCCAAAAATAAACACACTGATAGCTAAGATCACTCTTCCTATATAGCCAATTTGGCTTTCAAATGCTGCTAATGTAAGGGTTGCACCATCTAAACCAGTTGACCATTCACCACTAATCAAAATTACAAAACAAGTTATTGAGCATATCACAAATGTATCAACAAATACTTCAAATACTCCCAACATTCCTTGCTTTACCGGATGATCAACCTTAGCAGTAGAATGAATCATCGCTGCTGTACCCCACCCCGCTTCGTTGCTGAAAACAGATCTTGAAATGCCTGTTTTAATAGCTACCATTACAGCTGCACCCATGAATCCACCAAAAGCTGCAGTGCCTGTAAATGCACTTTTAACAACCATTATAATGATTCCAGGTATCAGATTGATATTCATGATAATAATAAATATTCCTACAACAAAGTAAAATAAACACATTATAGGGACTAAAATTCCAGCGATTTTACCAAGTCCTTTTATTCCCCCTCCAATCATCAGGTATAGTAATGCTGTATATATTACAGCAACAACAACCATGCTAATTCCAAAAGTATTACCTATTGCCTCAGAGACTGTATAAGTCTGTATATTAATTACGAGTGTTGATAATGCGCCCGTTATAAACAAAGTATTCAAAATCTTAAATACATTTTTTAAGTTTTTTTCTCTTTTTATTCCTTTTTCAATATAATATGTGGGTCCACCATAGGTTTCACCATTATCATCTTGGTTTCTGTAGTGAACAGCTAATGTAATTTCTGACATTTTAAGAGCCATTCCAAACAATCCTGAAATCCACATCCAGAACACTGCTCCAGGACCTCCAACAGCAATAGCAGTAGCCACGCCTCCAATATTCCCAACACCTATGGTTGTCCCTAAAGCCATACTTGTAGCTTGGAGCTGATTCAAAAGCCCAGCCCCTTGCCCGTCAACTCTACTCTTTCTACCAAATAGTGATTGCATACAATATTTCATTGTTCTTTTAAAATACCTAAACTGGAAAAATCCTGATTTGTATGTCATCCAAGCTCCAGCGAACATCAATAAAAGTACTAACGGCATTCCCCACATGTATTCCCATATAATGGTAGCTGCTAAATCAATAATATTCATACTATTCCTCCTAAATTTTCTCTCTTATCATCGGCATGCTCATACAGCGAGCCCCACCTCTGCCTCTTGATAATTCAGAACCAGAGAATGTATGGACTTTAATACCTTCTTTATCGAGCAAACTTAAAGTAACATCATTTCTGTCATAACCTACTACTTCACCAGGTTTTATAGTTAGGACATTTGATCCCAAATTCCACAGTTCCCAATTCCCGATAATTCTATCTCCATTTCCACATGGAATTAGCTTTACCGCATTAGTATTGAGGGCATCAGCCAAAACTTTCTCCCAACTATCTGTTACACTTATCACTTTAATGCTTTTTTCTCTTCCAGGTGAAATCTTAAAAACATTGACACTTCCACTTAAAAATGGGTTGAAAATAAAAGTTTCATAATCAATCATAGTAAGCATCCCATCTAAGTGCATAGCATTTCTCCCACGTTCAAGTTCAAATGCATATATCGCTTCATATCCCTTTTCAAACAGTTTCATCGAAACATACTCAATAGCCCCAGGACTTGTTCTTTCAGTACAACCAATACAAACTACCTTATCAGATAATATGATAATATCTCCACCTTCAATCCCATAGGGTAAAGTGTTGTCAAATAAATTTATTGTAGGATTGTCCTTGAATTCATCAGAATATTGATGTATATACTTCAAAAGTAATGGTTCTCTTCTTCGAAATTGTTTTCCCATATTAGATATAATTACGCTATCTGCAATATTTACACTACTATCTCTAGTAAAATAACAATTAGGCATCGGATTAACAATAAAAATATCATCCAAATATGTCATCTCACCTAGAGAGTCCTTTTTTTTGAAATATGGATTATCTCTTCTAAGGCCCTCAAAAACACTGTCTATAAAATCATTGAGGTCTAAATTTGTATAATGATTTTTAACCTTTTCTTTAAGCCTTATGGATGATATGTTTGAGAGTTCTGTAAAATCTAGTATGAAACTTCTACGTACATCCTCACGCATCATTGCTTGATAAAATAGATCTTTTAAATATACAACTTCCACACCATTATCCTTTAGTATTTTAGAAAATGAATCATGTTCAAATTGAGCATCTTTTAAATATGGAGTATCTTCAAAAAGCATTTCCTCAAGATTAAATGGATTTATTTGATACAACTCATTACAAGGCCGATGCAACATAACCTTATTTAACTTTCCTATTTCTGAATATACTTGAATCATTTTAAACTTCCTTTCATCTATTATAAGAGCTCTTATAAACAAAGATACACCTTTGTGCTACACAAAGGTCAAGTAAATAATTTATTTTCTCATAAATAATCATGTATTTAAAATTTACAAAATAAAAGACCTTTGTTAAAAACAAAAGTCAGTTTAATCTATATATAATCAAATTTGCTTTATTACAGGAACTTGTAGTTCATATACGTTTTCTTCAGGTATATCTGTTACACTCATATCTACGGTCAATACTGCTATTAAATTTCCACAAATTCTTAATTTTTTTTTGAAACAAAACTCCTTAATGCTCTGCAATGAAACTTTAATATCAAAAGGACTCCCAAATCGATATGTACAAACATACAATCCACTTTCAATTCTGAAATTTTCATAAATCGAATTATTGTCCTTTCCCATAACAATTCCTATCCTGCATTCATTTTTGATATTATCTCTAATAATATTTTCATATGGAAATACTAAAATAAACCTCTCCCCTCCTAAGATAGGGGCTGTTTCATCTAATTTTCTCTCAATAATAATTGCAGCTCGATTCAAATCGTATTCATCAGTATATCCCAACTCAGAAATAATTATTCTTCTCTTATTAATATGCTTAAGATAAATTCTATCAAAATCATAATCATGTAGGATAGCTTGTTCTATCTTTAGAATTCTTTGATCAAGTACATTATACAATAGCTTCATGTTCTCAATTTTAGCTTTCAATTCTGCTTGTTTCTTCTTTAAGGTAACATAACTTTTATTCAAACTACGCTCATGTAAGAAATTATTAATTTCCCCTAGTGACATGTCTAATTGTTTGAGTTCAATTATAGTTCCCAATTTTTCATCTTCAAAAGCCAAAGAGTAATATCTCATCCCAGTTTTAGGATCAATATAAGCTGGTTTGAGCAATCCTATGCGGTCATAATGTCTTAACGTCTCTGTCGTTACACCTCTGAGCCTTGCAAACTCAGTTATAGAAATCAGATTCTTTCTTTTCATTTTTATTAACATGATACAATATCAAATATTAATATCATACTCCTTTACAAGATATACACAGATGAAAAGTAAAACTCACCCTGATTGTTAATTAATATTCTATTTAAGTAGACAATTCTACTTCTTTGGTTAGTTTATCATATTAATTCATTTCATGCAAAAATAATCATTATACATAAATTCGTTGTCGATTCTGTCGATATTTCCGATGTTTTCCCGGAATTTTTTTCATTTCCACAAAAAGAAGCAACATGACTAAAATTAATAAGCATGCTGGTTTCATTCTCTATGAGAGTTTAATGGTGAAGGCGGAAGGTTGTCGGCATAATAATCATATTTCGCAGATTTGCTTTATTATTCTTTTAATTCATATGCATTTACCTTCTATTCTTAACTAATCTATATGTTATAACTATCATTCTTGTGTTTGGCATTCTTTGTAATTATTGGCAATAAATCTAATGGATTTGAATCAAATAACTGTACGCTTTTGCTATGCCGGTAAATTTATAATCATATTTTCTAAGAAAGATTAAAAGGGCACATTATGACCTTCTTACCCCTTTAAATCATCATCTATTTCTTATAATTCTGTGGTGCAGGTGCTTTTACAACAATCAGCTCTAAAACAGCTTCATCTTTATTCCCTACATTCATTTTTGTATTATACGGTATTTCCAGCAACGTTCCCTTTTCGTAAGAATGAACTTCCTGATCGTTTAGTGCTATACTCAATTTCCCTCGAATGACATTCATATAAACATTCGAATTTGAATAATGCTCCGGCAAACCTTCATCCTTACCAAATACCATATGGATGTAATTGACATTGTCATCCATAATCAGCTTTTCTACCACCTTATCGTCAGATGTACTGTACTTATATACTTTTTCAATCATTTCTTTCATCCTCACTTTTAATATTTGATATCATTATACTTCTGAATCCCATATAAATAAGTTACATTGGTAACATTATTTTTTATTTGTTTGCACTATTGTTATGCTATATAATTTTCTTAACGGAGGTAAGCTTATGACAACTAATCATTCAACTACAGAATATGAAAATACAATTTTGGGTGTCCTGCCACCTATGCTCCTCTCTGATTATTTGTACAATAACAAATTTCTTAAAAAATCCTATGACAAGAATGAAATCATTCATATAGAGGGCGAAGAATGTACTCAGATAGAAATCATCATGCAGGGTGAAATAGCTATTGAGCGCATTGGCATATCAGGTGATCTCATGACTGTCAATCATTTCGGCAATGGTGATATAATCGGAGCAAACCTAATCTTTTCAAGCACTGACTGCTATCCTATGACAATAACTGCCAAGAAACAAACCGAAGTGATTACAGTGCAGAAAGATGTACTTTTTGAACTTTGCAATAGCTATCCGACCTTTCTCATGCAATTCATCAAGATAATATCAGATTTGTCCGTCCTGATTGGAACTAAGATGAAAAATAGGATCAGCAGAACTATTCGTCAAAGCATCATTACATATTTGTCTAAGCAATCCATGCTCCAGAACTCTTATAATATAAAATTAGCAATGTCAAAGAAATCTTTGGCTGAAATGTTCGGTGTCAGCAGAACCTCTTTGTCCAGAGAGTTGCAAAAAATGTCTTCTGAAGGACTCATTGCTTTTGATGCTAAATCTATTCAAATTCTTAATAAAGATATTTTGGAATAGTCGCTCTAACCATTGATTTCTATTGCTCTTGGCGGACACTTTCCTGCAACTTTATACAGCTTCTCCTTCTTGTATTCATCAATCAATGCCAACTTTGTATCCGGCTGAATGACATAAGCCTTGCCATCTTTCATACCAAAAAACTCCGGCATTCCTTTTACACAGGCCGTACACCCGATGCAATAATCTTTCTTCACAATGACATCTTCTTTAATTAACTCCACTTCATGCTCTACATGAATATGAAGTTTTTCCATAATCAGTGCTATTGCAAATATGAATAAAACAGTCAACAACCATCTTACTGCCATGAAGTCAGGTCCAAGAAATTTAGCCTCGTTGGCTAACATCGGAACTTTAATAACCGCCCAGGCACTTAGTATGATCACAACATTTCCCACACTAGCACCTTTTTTATGAAGGGTTTTAGCTATTGGAAAGGCTGCATATATAGGACCTGCTGACAAACTACCGAATGCCAATGCCAGCGCTGCACCTGCAAGGCCGGATTTCCTGCCTAATCGTTTTACAATCCATTCTTTAGGTATTAATACATCAATGGCAACTGTCAGCATAAATATGACAGGCAGTATCTGAGCCATTTCTATCAGATAGTACATACTGTTTCCTAATGCTGTAAAAGCCATATCATTCTTAAATACCATAAGTGCCGTATATATAATGATAATAATCATAAACAACTTATTCTTCTTCAATATTGCATTCATTATAGTATCACTCCCATCAAGACGGCTATAGATATCGCCGCACCAAAACTTAATATATTCCGGGTCACTGCAAACTTGGTTCCAAACTCTTTTTTCTCAAGAGGAAATGTGACAACACCGACCATAGTTAAGGTTGTCAGAAAAGCCACACCTGGAACAATGCTTGCTCCGGCATCAACGAATGACCCTACCAATGGAAATGCCACAAAAGCTGGAATCAAAGTTATACTCCCAATTATCGCTGCTGCAAAAGAAGAAAGCAGAGTATTTCCTGACCCCAAAACCCTTTCTATGGTTTCAGGCGGTATGACTGTTAGAATCAGTCCTATCAAGAAAATGATACCGATGATATCCCCTATCATATTTTTCATCATACCTCTTGATTTTTTCATTGCTTCTTTTGATTTCTCTTTGTTCTTGAATATGGAAATAATAAAAAGTACCGCTCCTACTATCCAAAATCCTATTGTAAATATATCCATGCCATTCTCCTTCCATGTAATATTTCATTAACTAATTACATTTTAGCTGCCTTTTATCAAAATTAAAGTTACTCATGTAACACATTCATATGAATCCATAAAAAAACATAACCAATCTTAACTTGACTGGTTATGCTTATTCAAATCAAAATATTTAACTGGTGAATCTTATGCCATAAATAATTCAATGTCGTCTTCGACAGTGCCAATACCCGCAATACCGAAGGTTTCCACAAGAACTTTTGCCACATTTGGAGAAAGGAATCCCGGCAAAGTCGGTCCTAGATGAATGTTCTTCACACCTAGATACAATAAGGCAAGAAGTACAATAACAGCCTTCTGCTCATACCATGCAATGTTATAGGCAATGGGAAGTTCATTGACATCCTCAAGTTCAAAAATTTCTTTAAGTTTCAACGCAATCACTGCCAATGAATATGAATCGTTACATTGACCGGCATCAAGGACACGAGGTATGCCCCCGATATCTCCAAGTGGTAACTTATTGTACCTGTACTTCGCACATCCTGCTGTTAAGATTACTGTATCTTTTGGCAGTTTCTCTGCAAACTCTGTATAATATTCTCTGGATTTCATTCTACCATCACAGCCAGCCATTACAAAGAACTTCTTAATGGCACCGGATTTTACTGCATCAACAACTTTATCAGCTAGTGCAAAGACTTGATTGTGTGCAAATCCACCTACAATACTTCCAGTCTCTATTTCTGTTGGAGCAGGTAATTGTTTTGCCATATCAATAATTGCTCTGAAATCTTTCTTACCATTTTCATCCGCTTCAATATGGCCACATCCTGGGAAGCCAGCCGAACCTGTTGTGAAGATACGATCTCTTATATCATCTTTTCGAGGTGGAACAATACAGTTTGTCGTAAATAGTATCGGTCCGTTGAATGGTCCAAATTCATCGATTTGACGCCACCATGAACCGCCATAGTTTCCTGCGAAATTATCATATTTTTTGAAGAATGGATAATAGTGTGCCGGTAACATTTCACTATGTGTATAAACATCAACACCTGTTCCCTGAGTCTGTTCCAATAACTGCTCAAGATCTGTAAGATCATGTCCTGATATTAGGATAGCAGGATTATTTCTTACACCAATATCAACCTGGGTTATTTCAGGATTACCATATTTGGATGTATTAGCTTCATCTAGTAGCGCCATTGCCGCAACACCATACTCTCCTGTTTTAAGTACCAGGGCAACTAATTCATCCACACTTAAACCATCATTTAATGTGGAAGCTAAACCTTCATAAATAAAGGAATATATGTCATCGTTTTCTTTTCCAATATTAAGTGCATGGTGGGTATAGGCTGCCATCCCTTTAAGTCCGTATATTACTAATTCCCTTAGAGATCTGACATCTTCGTTCTCAGTCGACAAAACACCAATCGAAGCTGCTTTTTCCAGCATTCCGTCTCTGCCAGCTACAGTGAAGGTTGCAGCATCATGAAGATCAACTGCCGGATTTTGATTCTTTAATCCATTACGTATATTCATCATTTTTTTGATCTGCGCTTCAATAGCATCATCATCGAAATTCGCATTGGTAATGGTGATAAACAGGCTATTCAGCACTTCATGATTGGCATCTGGAATTGCAGTGACGTCAACCTTACCTTTAACAACAATTTCAGCAATACCCTTGCAGCTATAGATCAATAAATCCTGAAGCTTTGCAACTACCTCATTTTTGCCGCAAACACCCTTTACCGTACACCCTGTGTTCTTTGCTGTCTCTTGACATTGATAACAAAACATGCTCATGATTTTCCTCCTTGAATTCTATATTGAATCTTGATTGGATACACCTTATGGTTTTCCTATCAAAAATCGGTACATTGGTACAAAAAGTAAATCTTAATTCCAAGCTATAGTTATAGTATATTATATACGCCATAGAAAGTCTATAAAAGCATTACACATTTAAATTATGTAAAAAACAAAGGATTCAACGCATGTGCTGCTTTTCCTTCTCCAGAGGGTATGGTTGTGGAAGACATAAAAAGAGTATATAAATATGACTTCTACAGAACACAGCACAAGAGGATTTGTTCCATATCCTAACAAATATAATAGTCATAATTGTGCCATATTTCAGGTGGATAATATAAGTAAAGATGATAAGGAGGTTATAGTATGATGTTTATATTTCCGATCTTGATTGGTGTTGTTTTATATTATTTTTACAGCAACAACAAAGAAAATCTTATAGGCAATAAATCGCCGGAAGATATTCTTAAAGAAAGATTTATCAATGGAGAAATTGATGAAGCAACGTATTTGCAGATGAAAGAAACACTAAAGAATTAACATCATAAAAAATGGAGCATTTTATTTCTAAACGATAAACTAAGGAGGTTTAAAAATTATGCACGGTTACTGGTGGTTTGGTAGTGAAAGTTGTCCTTTTTGGGGAGGATACCGTTATTTGAGTTTTTGGCATTTTGGTGTTATGATTGGCGTAGTGATTGGAGTTGTTGCATTAATTATTTGGGCTATAAAAAGATATAAAATCAACTCAAATAATGCACTAGCTTCATTGAAGTTATTGTATGTCAATGGAGATATAACAGAAGAAGAATACCTGAAACGTAAAAATGTAATTGAGAGAAAGTAGTTGCAAGTAATCCAAAGATAATGAAATAGGTTCGAAAAAAGCGTATAATGAAGGTAATTAGCAGGTAACCTAAAAGGCAGGTGGGAAAGTGTATAAGATTCTTGTTGTTGAAGATGAATCAGAAATCAGCTCCATCATACAGAAATATATTGAAAAAACCGGATATAGTTGTACTTTGGCAAAAGACGGATTTGAAGCTCTTGAATATTTCTCCAACAATCACTACCACCTAGTCATTTTGGATGTAATGATGCCTGGTATAGATGGATTTGAGGTTCTTGCGAGGATTCGAGAAATATCTGAAGTTCCCATCATCATGCTTACAGCAAAACATGAAGAAATAGATCGAATAAAAGGTTTTAAAAAAGGGGCTGATGACTATGTCGTCAAGCCCTTTAGCCCGCGTGAGCTCATGGAAAGGGTAAAAGTATTCTTAAAAAGAATATACCAGGCAAGTGATGAATTAATCATAACCTCAGATCCTTTCAAACTATTTACACATTCAATGAAACTGACGAAAAATGACAGGGAAATTCCATTGACATCAACAGAGTTTAAAATCATTTACGCATTGATAAGAAACAAAGGGCAAATCCTTACAAGAGAACAATTGATTGAACAGTCTTTTGGTGTCGGTTATGATGGTTTTGACAGAAACATTGACAGTTATATCAAACGCATAAGACATAAGATTGAAGACGATCCAAAGAAGCCGAAGTTTGTACAGACTAAATACGGACAGGGCTATGTGTTTGGAGGTGAATTTCTATGAGCATAAGAAAACTGTGGTTAATGATATTGATTTTTGTTTCCATCGTATCTGTCTGTGTTAATGCATTTATACTTGCATCCCTGACCGATAAATATTTTACTGATTATTTAATAGAAAGCTATTCAACACATGTGAATCAAATTATAGATTATACAAGAAACACATTGATACACGATGATGTATCATACAGTCAAATGGCCATTGAACTTGAAACTCACCTATATGACCCAATCATAGGAATCAAGCTATATGACCCCTCTGGCAACTTACTTGTGGAAGTCGAAGATTACAATTACATGATGGACGAAATGATGAATGGACGCATTATGAACCGAATGATGGGATCTACATCAAATGAAGTTAAGCAGATAACAATAACACACGATGAAAAAGTCATTGGTATTATGAACATCACCATCCACAGTATTGCAGAGAATTCTTTTGTTGCTAGAAAATTCAAAGCTTCTCTTCTTGCCAACAGCTCCTATTCAATATTAATTGCAATTGTAATCTCAATTATCATCGGCATCTTTGTAAGTAGACAGATGAGCAATACTTTACAGGAAACCGCAAAAATGGCTTCAGATGTTCAATTTGGTAAGGTTTCCAAATCAAAGGGAACCACTATTAAAGAAATCCACGCTATAAGAGAAAGTCTCATGGAATTGAATACCCGATTAAAATTAAAGCAAAAAAGCAGAAAATCTTTAATAGACCAGTTAGTACATCAAACAAGAACCCCCCTTACTATATTGAAATCTCATATAGAAGCTATGGAAGATGGGGTGATTGAAGTAAAAGATGACGAATTATCCACATGTAAAAATCAAGTTGACAATATTACAAGCATTATTTCAAATGTAAGCTCCATGATTGATGCAGAGAAGGATGTTGAACAGGTTGTAATAGAAACATTTGAATTTCATCATCTTATGAAACAGATCATACTCGGTTTAAAGGCTCAGTTTGATATGAAGGACATATCATTGGATCTGGTATCCACCGAAACTGTACAGATATCCACTGATAAATATAAACTCAGTCAATCCATATACAATATTTTGATAAACTCATACAAGTATACTGAAAAAAAAGGCCGTGTTAGTCTTAGCTACATCGTTAATAATGGTAAACTCTCAATAAAGATTCAAGACACTGGAATCGGTATAGATAAAGAAGAGCAGGAAAAAATATTCCAGGCTTACTATCGTAGTAATCGTACTGGTCAAATTGATGGAGACGGAATTGGATTATTCATAGTTAAAGAAAATTTGAAACTAATAGATGGAGAAATCAGGGTGAGTTCTCAGGTCGGTATTGGAAGTACATTTTTAATTGAAATACCAATAGAATTGAAAAAGGAGTGATCTTATATTCGCAAAACTCAAAAAAAGATGGAAGAAATTCCTTGATAATCTTGCAGAACAAAACAAATCAACTTATGGTGAAGGCGGTATTGATTGCTGTGGATTTAAGAATCCGACAGAAGGTAAACCCAAGCATAACAAATAAAACACGATCGATAGTGTAAAATCAAAGCACCATGAAAGTAAATAATATTTAGTTTAACTAGGCGAGTTATCCCTTAATGTGGATACCTCGCTTTCGACATCAATACTACTGTTTCCATATGAGCGTTTGTGAAAACAAATCCCACCTATATATCTATATCCAGCATTATTGGTGTATGATCTTGTCTTTCACCTGAATCCAGCATCTCTGATTTTACAACTTTGTCAGCAAGCCTGTCGCTGACCAGCCAATAATCAATCCTCCAGCCAGAATTATTGATTTTACTTGTTTTTACCCTTTGTGCCCACCAGGAATACACACCTGTCACATCACCATGAATATGTCTGAAGGTATCCGTGAAGCCTTTGTTTAGTAGATTAGTAAATCCTTCACGTTCTTCATCAGTAAAACCTGCTGTCCTGCGATTGTTTGCCGGATGGGCCAGATCTATCTCCTTATGGGCTACATTAAAGTCTCCTGTCGCCAAAACCGGCTTCTCCCTATCAAGAGCCTGAAGATATTCACCATACTTCTCATCCCAGACCTGCCTTTCCTTCAATCTTCTTAACCCGTCTCCTGCATTGGGCGTATACACCTGAGTGAGATAGAATTCCCCAAAATCCAAAGTCATGATTCTTCCTTCGAAATCCATGGTATCCGGAGCTTCAATCTCAGGATACAAGACTTCAGGAGAATACTTTTCCTTATATAAAAACATGGTCCCGGCATAACCCTTTCTAGCCGGTTCTTGTGAAGTCCTCCATTTATATGAATATCCTTTAAAAACCTCATCCAAACGTTCCATATGCTTTTTACTCGGTCCCTTGACCGGCAACTTGGTTTCCTGCAAGGCAATTACATCCGGATCCTTGTCAAGAATTGTATCAATTACTCCTCTTGTTTTCACCGCCCTGTTTGAATCACTTGTCAAGGCCGCATTTAACGAATCAATATTCCATGAAATAAATCTCAACTTGTTCCTCCCTTTATATTCCGCTCTATTTTTCAATATGCTTAATTCTTTATTAATCTTTACAGTTATACATTATATTACAAATATGAGTAAAATATAATCATAAAAAGTTCATTTTTTTATTTTCATCTACAGCTAGAGCTTTAGCAAATCTCTCTTTTCATAAATCTCATCACGAAGTCGAAGTTTGCAATAGAACACTTGGGGCTACTTGTACATCATTTTAAATATGATATAATAGTCAAGACGACAATTTGAGAAACGAGGTTTTATATGACAATGAAAGATAAACAAATAGTAACATGCACAGATTTAGAACCACTGGACCTTGATCATGTCGACAAAATTAAACCCTATTTAAGACTAAGAGATATAGAGAGTTGCGAGTTCGGTCTGACTACTTTGTTTTTATGGAAAAGTAGAAATAACCCACATATGTATTTTGATAAAAATTACATGTTGATTTTTGGACATTTTGATGATAAGTGTTATTCACAAATGCCTCTTTGTAAAGAAGAGTATTTTATGGAAGCTTTTGAAAAAGTGAAAGAAATGTTTGCACGGTTTGATAAGTCACTGATCATGTATTCAGTTAATAAGGAGTTTGCAGACTTTGTAGAGAAAGAATACCCAGGTGAGTATGAAATCACATGCTCCAGAGATTATGCAGACTATATTTATGATGGAGCCCGTCTGCGGAATTTACCAGGGAAGAAATTAAGGAAAAAACGCAACCATATCAATGCCTTTATAAGGGACTATGAGGGCCGTTACAGCTTTAGAATCCTTAATGGAAAGGACAGGGATGATGTAAATACATGTCTGGAAACATGGATTGATAATATTGACGCTACAAGTGCAAGAATCGATAATGAAATAGAAGGTATAGATTTCGTATTGGAGCATGAAGAAATCTTAGATGCCAGTGTATTTGGAATATATATAGATGATAAGTTGGAAGCTTTATCCATTGGTTCCTTGATCAATGGAGGCAGAGAGGTTATTATACATGTCGAAAAGGCGAATTCAGAGATTAGAGGATTGTATCCTTTCTTGTCTAAAACCTTCTTAAATGAAATATATCCTGATGTCGAACTTGTTAACCGAGAAGAAGATTTGGGCATACCCGGGCTTAGGAAATCAAAGGAATCCTATGAACCACTGAGAATGGAAGATAAATACGAGATTAGAAAAGTGAAGTGATGACGATGGAACTGGAATATAAACTTGCAACGGACAAAGATGATATAAATATCCGCAGGCTGTGGGAAAAAATATTTATTGAAGACAGCAAATCCTATTTGGATTTCTATTTTAAATATGTTAGACCTACCAATAAGGTTATTGCTGTTTATGATGGTGAGCTTTTATGTGCCATGCTTCATTTAAATCCTTATTATGTTAAGTTCACCAGCAGTGAAGAAGCAGTTAAAATATACTATATCGTTGCCGTTGCAACACTTGCGGAGTATAGAAGACAAGGAATTATGAAGAAGATGCTTAAACTTGCCGAAAACATAGCCAAAGAAGATCAAGTCAATACATTGATTCTGCTGCCGGCTGATGAACGTTACTATACACCCTTTGGCTACGAATTTGCATCGGAACAGTTTAATACTACCCTTATAAGCTCTGTCTACGGATTGTCGGGGACATTGGATGTATCGACGATTCGCCGTATAGCAGAAGATTCCCTTGATGAAGAAGGTTTTAAAGCAGCCTTTAAACAAGAAACCAGCTATCAGCTGTCAAAATACAGTGCTGTCCATACCAGTGAACTTGCAAGGAGAATTTTTCATGAACTTGAGGCTGATGGCGGCAAGGCGATTGTAGTGGACGGTCATTTGATCCTATATTATCTGGGGGAGACCCTTGAAGTTAGAAAAATCTATTGGAATAAAGAGTCAAGATGCAGTTCTCTAAAAAAAATCAAAGATGTATTACTCTATTTAAGTGACGGCAAATCTTTAATTCTCCACGAAACCAATGTTAATGCATTGGGTAGAATCTTTGAATATAACAGGAGCAACCAGTACGATAGAAGGCCCTATATGATGATAAAGCATATAGGGGAAAATATAGACAAAGGGCTGGATATTGAAAAGAATATTGGTTTTGATGAGATCGTATAGGTCTCCTAATGTAAAGAAAAAAACTTCCTACACGCAATTTCCAATGTAGGAAGTTTTATGACTCTTCAAATCCCTCTACCCCTTGATTTTGCTTACTATCTTCAGCACAGTTTCTACATGGCCCGTTGTTATACTCAACAACATCCATCCTTATTATATGTCCTATCAGACTCCATCCAAAAGTCCAGAATTATTCCCCCTTTCAAGAGTTGAAAAAAAAAGGAAGAAATGCTGCACTACTTGACGGGATTCAAGCCATTTATATTAATCCTAATAGCCTCACGGCAAATTCCTTTGCATTCTTGAGGTCTTCACCATTTGGCCTTCCCTTGTTTATTCCTCCAAAATACTTTAGAAAGCTGTTTGTATCATGTCCTTTACAGCTGAATTCTCCTACTATCTTGTAACCCTTTGATTCCAATTTACTTCTTAGCAATGAGTGATCCTTTTTCACCTTATTCTCTCCTTGCATGGCGCTTGTAGAAAAGATAAATCCTTTTTTATTTTCTACATCTGGGAGTCTATCCGCCAGGTCAAGGAGTGGCTTGTAATGTCTTCCACTATCTATTCCTGCTCCAAAACCAATGAATTCATACGCCTCAAGCTCATCCACAATCACCTGTTCCGGAGTCTTTACATCGGCATTCAGCACCTCTGAAAACTCCATCGCAATCTTATAAGTGTTCTTATGATGGTATGAGAAAACTATTATGAGACACTTTTTCATCACAATATTTTTTACATCTGCATCCTGCATTATTATTCCTCCATAAGTATTATTCTTTCATTATGGAATCCTGTACTGACAATTTAGATCCCTTAAATATCAGGTGGATTGCCAAAAGCATTTCCTGAATGGCTATATGATAAATACGCAATTAATCAGGAGCCAAGACGTGCAAAACAACCTTATACTTAAAGTATGACACAATTATCAATACATGTAAATATGATGAGATATTAAAACACAAGAAATGAACTCGTCAACCCTAACCCACATTTTCAACAAACCAAATCACGAGATAGTATACAAAATAAACCATCTCAAAAATGTTATTAAACAGAAGTAGGAAATTGAATTGCAAATAAAAATGGAAATGACGACAATTTATCGAAATTTCCACATAAGAGTCTGTCAAGTAATTGGTGTAAACATTCTGAAATTTAATCAATGTAGATTAAGTCATAGTTTAAAAGCTATGGCTTTTTTACTGGCTCAGCGCCGATTTGCCATTGACACGGAGCCTCTGCTGACATGGCTACTATGCCTGTGGCAGCCTTAATTCAGGCACTACAAAAAACAGGCTACCATGTCAGCCCCTCCATGTAAATGGTTTCAGCTACGCCAAATCTATTGGTAATAACTATCTGATTTTCTTGGGATAGTTAAATTCTTCCCTCGAAAAAGATGTTGAGTTGTCCGATTATCATAGACCAGTTCCTTATTCTCTGACTCCATTTCTTTGTAATATCAACAGTTGCAAGATACAGCATCTTAAGCAGTGATTCATCGGTAGGGAAAATACTCTTGGATTTTGTTACTTTTCGAAGCTGCCTGTTGAAGCTCTCTATGGCATTTGTGGTGTATATGAGCCTTCTTATGTCTGATGGATATTTGAACATGGTGGCTATTTCATTCCAGTGATCTTTCCAGGGTTTGATGGCAATGTAATATTTTTCTCCCCACTTTTCTTCCAAGAAGGATAATGCCTCAAGTGCCTGTGTTTCATCTACTGCAGTATAGACCGGTTTTAAATCTGCGATAAAGGCTTTTCTATCCTTGTAGGAAAGATACCTTGTAGAGTTTCTGATTACGTGAATTACGCACCTTTGAATCTCAGTATTGGGAAAAGTTACTTCTATTGCGTCCTTGAATCCAGGCAATCCGTCAATTGATGCGATAAGAATATCTTCAACACCTCTATTCTTAATGTCACTAAGTACTTTGAGCCAGAACTTTGAAGTTTCTGATTCACCAACCCACATTCCAAGCACTTCCTTGAATCCGTCAAGATTTACGCCAATGACTATGTAGACAGCCTTATTTACAATCTTTCTATCTTGTCTGACCTTGTAGTGTATGGCATCTAATACTACATGGGCATATACGGAATCCAGCGGTCTGTATTGCCATTCTGTTATCACAGGCAGTATCTTGTCCGTGATATTTGAAATCATTGTTGGAGATACTTCTATACCATACAGGTTGTTCAAATGGTCTTGGATATCCCTTACGGACATTCCTTTTGCATACATGCTGAGAACCTGGTCGTCTATGCTTGAAACATCCCTTTGGTTTTTCTTTACTATCTTGGGTTCGAAGTCTCCAGTCCTGTCTCTTGGTACATCTATTTCAATCTCACCGTAATCTGATTTAACCTTCTTTGAACGTTTACCGTTCCTAGAATTAAAGGTATCCTTATTCTTGTAGTCATATTTGCTGTACCCCAGTTCATGCTCAATTTCCCCTTCGAGCATCTCCTCAATCAAATCCTTGAATTGAGCCTTCAGAAGGTTTTGGATGTCAGAGATATCCTTTAACTTGCCTTCCTTCATTAACCTTCTTACTTCTTTTTTGTCCAATAACGTCATAATGGTGTAATCCTCCTAATGATATTTGTATTTTATATCATTTCAGAAGTTTACACCATTAATTTTACACTACCCCACATAAACTCCTCATATTAAATTCTCTAACCCTTGATATCCCTCACTATCTTAAGCACAGTTTCCACATAGCCCGTTTGTAAAATCAAATTTCAATGGTGTCACCTGGCGTTACTTAGTTTAGCTCAGGGTATCAGGTTTTAGAGAGTTGGTTTTTTCTTTTTGTTACCTATTGTTATCTGTTGTATCGTAGTTTGCCTTAGTATTATCCGCAGGCAACGCTGGCAAGATGTTGGAATTGTCTGTAGATGTGTTTCAACATCTTGTTTAATATTATTCCTTTCTTGTCTTTTATACTAAAATCATTTTTTGATTTAGCCCAATTGTCAATTCTATTTGATTTTTTCAATTGCCTTCCTAACACTTTCAAGTGTATTTATCCATTGAACATTAGATACATAATCATCTTTTGAACTATATTGATTCCATAACTTAGCCAAGACCTCTGATTCTTCTATCATTCGAAAATATTCATATTCGCTATTTTTTATGTTGTCAATACTACCTCGATGTTTAGACGTTTCTTTAAATGCTTCTTTCATAACATCGTTATTGAGCTCACTTTCATATAGGCTCATTAAAATATGAATGTCATAATAATCACGCATTCTTGTAGTTGTTGTACCTCTTGACATATATCACCACCTACACTCATATGACATTCTATTTCCCAGAATCAACTTATTTTTGTTTTTGGGAATTGGAAAGATGTTTGAAATGCCTAAACTTCAAGTCAGATATCTTGTACCTCGTCCAGATCCTACCACCTTCACGTATCCTTGCTCAATCAATGATTTCAACAAGCTCACAACTTTTGTTTTCCCGAATCCTGTAAGCTCTGCTACTTCTGTACTCGACATCTTTTTATTACCTGAAAGGGTCTGGAATACCAACTTCTCATCTGGACTCAGCAAGGTTTTCAGTTGAACAACCGGCAAAGTAATTTTTATAAAATTTTCGAATAACCCGAATTGTGGTTTCATATCGCTGTTTTCATATGCACTATTTATTCTTTTGACACCAGTTCCGAATCGTTCAATATGGTGCAACCTAAAAAAAATATTTCCAATTATTGGATTCCTGAGAATGGATACTTGCCCTTCGAGATATTCTTCTTCAGTCATCCCTTTCGGCAAACCACCTGGAGACATAATATCAATCTTGTCTTCATACATAGCCACACGGATATGTGCATTTAAATCCCATGTTCTATGAATAATTGCATTGGCGATTGCCTCTCTAAATGCTTCTTCAGGAATAACTTCCACAGTTTTTCTTAGGGTGCCTTTTATTTCTTCATACTGATAATATTTGCGATATTGATTCATCGTTTTTTCAAATTGGTCTAGCACAGAAATATGTTCAAAGGTTTCACGATCCAGCAATATATTTATGTTGTCGCCAAACCTGACAATATCAATCCCATGAAAATCATTTTCATCTGCAACCAGTTCTGCAGCATTATTATAACCTTCACTTTCGGAGAACAATTCTAGCGTTTTCAGTACATCCTTAGTAATTTTTTTTATGCCAATAGTTGCTTGAAAAGCTTTTTCAAGCCTTTCAAAAGATAAATCCTGTTTTTTTGATTTTAAACTTTCAAAACTTTTATTTTGACCTTCCAGTATCAAGCGGGTCAATTCCAATGTGTCTACCTCAATAGTTGCCGAATCGTTTCTTTTGTATGCCTTCGATTTATAAAAATACGGTTTATGTAATCCATCTTTGACTGTAAGTGTAATAACACCGATTCTCTTGTTAATATCCAGAGAATAATCCGGTTTCGGACTAATACTGTCATTGATTCTGTTTTCAAGATCCAAACAGGCATCCTCTGTATTCTCAATCCCAACTACATGACCATTATCATCAATTCCGAATCTGATTTCCCCTGTTCTATAGTTTGCATACGCACTCACGGTCTTTAAAAATGTATTTGAAATACTTTTTTTATATTGTAATATTCTCGATTCCCGCATAGTAAGCATCTCCTTTTCTTTATATACAGTTTAAATTTTACCTCATTCCGAATATAAGTGCGAACGCAAATATTTGCGTTCGCACTTGTGTTCGTTATTAACTCACAAACGCTAAAAAAAGAAATGTCAGCAAATTGATATGCTCCCTTAGTAATAGACAGTTTAAATAATAAAACTGTTATCACTAGGAGGGCATATTTTTTATGGGAAGAAAAGGAAAAGTATCTTTTGAGGAAAAGACTCGTATAGTAGAAATGTATTTGAATGGTATTTGTTCACAGGAGGATTGTGCAAGGATAGCTGGAGTTACAAAAACATCAGTCCAGCAATGGATCAGAAAATACGAAACCTTTGGTATTGAAGGTTTAAATACAAAAATAAAGCATAAGAAATATACTAGGGATTTAAA
>NZ_FQZL01000040.1 GCF_900142005.1 Dethiosulfatibacter aminovorans DSM 17477 | reverse complement strand
TAGGCGTTTGCGAAACGCCACAACCCGCAGAAATGCGGGACTTTTTTTGCAATAAAAAATATAACCCCTCACCGAATTGTGGTAAAATTAGATTGCGAGAAATAAAATCACCAAAATCCAAAAGGAGTTATATTACAACTATGATAACACAAACTCAGCTTTCTTTGGCAGATATTTATTCTGATTGCAGTAATATTTATGAAAATGACAAACCATACTTCCTGCAACTGCTAGAATCCAATCTAAATCTCGATGAGCTCATTCCGATTAATTTCCGGAACAAGTTTTACGCTCCCACTGGTAGACCTCGTACTTACAAACTTAAGGCTATGCTGTGGGCTCTTATCCTACAACGCATCTTTTCCATTTCTGAAGACTCACTCTTAATTACATTCCTTACCTTTTCCAAGGAACTAAGAGAATTTTGCGGTTTTCAAAAGGTTCCGGATGCTTCCAAATTCACCCGCTTCAAGCAGGATTTCTTACCTGAACTGAAATCCTTGTTCGATAACCTGGTTGATGTTACAGAACCCATTTGCCATCAAATTGATGAAGCCAAGGCTTCCATGACAATCTTTGACACTTCAGGTATTGAGGCTTACGTAACTGAAAACAATCCCAAATTCTTAAACAGAATCGTAAGTAGACTTAAAACATACAAGAAAGTCATGGGGTTCAGTGATTCCTACGATCCTTACAAGGCTGCTTATACCTTAATGCCTACACATGCTGCTTCAAACGATGAAATCAAACAACTTTATATCAATGGACATTTCTGCTATGTCTACAAGTTCGGCATGATTACCAATGGTTTGGGCATTGTCAGAGACATATCCTTCTTCAACAAGGATTTCCTTGATTCTCATCCTGATATTGAAGTTGAGAAGAAAACAAATTCTCCAAATGAAGACAAGTCCCTTCATGATGCCAAAGCTCTTATTCCAGTACTTGAAGACTTTTTCGAAAAGCATCCCGGCATTTGTCCTGATGTATTCCTTGGTGATGCCGCTTTTGACAGTGGACTTATATACAAATCACTGCTTCAGGATCTGAAATTTTCAAAAGCCTATATTCCATTGAATTCAAGGTCTGGCATTACCTATCCTGATTGTCCTGTCAATTCAAATGGCATACCTTGTTGTCCAAAAGACAAATCGCTTCCTATGAAACCAGAAGGTACTGCTAAACGAACTAACGGCTTAGTCAGGTTCAAGTTCTCTTGTCCAAAAGTTAAATTCGTCAAACACGATGATGGAAAGTACCGACGTCAATGCTACTGCGAAAATCCATGTACCGATTCTAAAAGCGGAAGAATGTTCTACATCTATCCCGAAAAGAATCTTCGTGCCTACCCAGGGACAATACGTGGAACTGATGAATGGATTGACACCTACAAGATCAGAGGTGCTGTAGAAAAATCCATAAACCATTTCAAGGACAGCTTCTGCATCGCCAAACGAAAGAGTCAAAATGCTAAAACCCTTCATGCTGACCTGATACTTTCTGGTATTACACAGCTAATCACTGTGGTCCTTGCTGATAAAATCAATCAGCATAAACTGATCAGGAGCTTGAAACCTTTGATTGCTTAGGTATTTCTCATTTTTGTCATACCATTATTTTGTGTGCTCTTTTTTGTCTTATTTCAATTAAAGTTGTCATATTTCCGCGTTTTTTTACTTGTAGTCACTTGTTTTATGTGTATGTCTAGATTTATGTCGTTTTTTCTAGTTTTTGGTGATAGTTTTGCAATTACCTATTCAGGTATAAGATCAAGTTTCAGTTCCTGTTCCAGGGACCAAGCAAATCTGAAGAGCTTCTCCTCCGACATGTGGTCTCCCATGAACTGAACCCCTATCGGAAGTCCCGACTCGCTGAATCCCGAAGGAACGGATATGGCAGGAATTCCGGCTATGTTCACATTTACGGTGAGTATGTCCGCCAGGTACATCTCAAGAGGATCAGAAGTTTTCTCTCCAATCTTGAAGGGCAGCACAGGCACTGTAGGAGACAGTATGGTGTCATATTTTTCGAATGCAGTCTTGTAAAGCTGCTTGACCTTCTGTCTGAAAAGCATTGCCTTCTTGTAGTATGCATCATAGTAGCCCGATGAAAGTACGTAGGTTCCCATCATTATCCTTCTCTTTACTTCATCTCCGAAAGCTTCAGTTCTTGACTTCACAACAAGGTCCGAGTATGATTCAAAATCCCTTGCCCTGTATCCGAATCTCACTCCGTCGTATCTTCCGAGGTTTGAACTTGCCTCTGCAGAAGAAATTATATAGTAGGCAGAAAGACCGCTTTCAGTAATAGGCAGGCTGAACTCCTCAACAATTGCACCCTGCTTTTCAAGGATCGCCGCCGCATCCAGCATGCTTTTTCTTACTTCTTCGTTTATTCCCTCTCCTATGAATTCCTTAGGTATTCCAATCCTGAGACCCTTTACGCCTGTCTTCATAGATTCAGAATAATCCTTGGAATATCCCGACTCAATGGATGTTGCATCCTTGGGATCGAATCCCTGGATGCACTCAAGTCCGTAGGCTGCATCCTCTACAGTCCTGGCAAAGGGACCTATCTGGTCAAGTGATGATCCGAAGGCTATGAGGCCGTATCTTGAAACGGTACCATATGTAGGCTTCACTCCCACAAGACCGCAGAAAGATGCGGGCATCCTTATGGAACCTCCCGTATCGGATCCGTATGTGATCTTTGCAAACCCTGCCGCTGCAGCTGCTGCCGATCCACCTGAAGAACCTCCCGGCACCCTGTCCGTATCCCAGGGGTTTCTCGTAGGGAAGAATGCGGAATTTTCGTTTGAAGATCCCATGGCAAATTCATCCATGTTAAGCTTTCCAAGTACAACGGCTCCTGCATCCCTCAGTCTGTCTATGACTCCTGCATTGTAGGGCGGAATGAAATCTTCGAGCATCCTTGATGCGCAGGTTGTCCTCATTCCTTCAGTACAGATATTGTCCTTTATTCCAACGGGAATACCTTCCATCATTCCAAGGTCCACACCCTTGTACATTTTTTGATCTATTGCCCTGGCTCTTGCAATGGCAGCCTCTTCTCCGACTGATATGAAAGATTTTATTCCCTTGTCATACTTTTTGATTCTTTTCAGGTATTCCCTTGTAAGCTCCTCGCAGGAAAACTTCCTGTCTTCATAGGATTTTCTAATATCCCTGATACTCAATCTTGTAATATCCATGTTTCCCTCCTACTCCACTACCTTCGGTATTTCTATGGCAGTGTCTCTCATCTTCTTGGTGTTCCTGTACAGGTCCTTCTTGTTCTCGAATACATGGACCTCATCCTTCCTCAACCTCAAAGGCTTGTCGTCAAATGAATACATCTCTATCCCTTCAAGGTCTTCCTTGTTTAGGTTGTCAAAGTGGGTCAATATTCCTGAAAACTCCTGGGATATCTTTTCAGCTTCCTCTTCAGTGAAATGAAGATTCGCCAGTCTTGCTATATAGTATACTTCTTCCTTGGTTACCTTCATGGCTTCCTCCCGTATAGTTTTATTTTATTTATGGTGTTACTCTGTTAAGATCCCTTGGCAGCAGTGTGGCCTTTCTTATGTTGTCAAGACCAAGAATCATCATTGTAATCCTTTCAAGTCCTATTGCCAGACCGCCGTGGGGAGGCATTCCATACTTGAATGATTCAAGATAAAAATCAAAGCTCTCGGGCTTGGCTCCAAACTTGACCATGTTGTCCACGAGCATGTCGTAGTCGTGTATCCGCTGTCCTCCCGTAGTGATTTCAAGCCCCTTGAATATAAGGTCGAAAGACTTAGTCATTCCTTCCAGTTCCGGATCGGGCATAGTGTATACAGGTCTCTTTGATGCAGGATACTTTGTAAGGAATACAAAGTCAGAATCGTACTTGTCCTTTACATACTTTGCAAACAGCTTCTCTCCATCCGCATCTATGTTTCCTACAGGGGATTTCTTTCCGAATTCCTTCAGAAGAATGTCCTGAGCCTCAGTAAGGCTTATTCTCGGTATCTTCACCATCTTTGGAAGCTCCACCTTCATTAGCTTAAGCTCTGAACTGCACTTCTCCTTCAGATGGTCCATTATGAATCCTATGAGTCTTTCCTCAAGGTCCATGATGTCCTCTTCGCTTTCGATGAAGCCCATCTCAAGGTCAAGACTCATATATTCGTTCAAGTGTCTCCACGTGCTGTGGGGCTCAGCCCTGTAGGCAGCTCCGATTTCAAAGACCCTTTCGAATCCTGCACCCACCATCATCTGCTTGTAGAACTGCGGACTCTGCGCCATGAATGTTCTCTTTCCGAAATAGTCGAGCATGAATACATCCGATCCGCCTTCAGTCTCGGCGCCTATGATTTTGGGAGTGTGAATCTCCGAGAACCCTTCTCCGATAAGAAATGCCCTGTATGCTTCCACTATTTCCTGCTGAACCTTGAAAACCGCCCTTCTGTCCATCCTTCTCAGGGACATTGTCCTGTAGTCAAGCTGCTTCTCAAGTGATGCCTGTATATCCCTTCCGTTTATGGAGAATGGCAGAAGGTCATATTTCGCCTCTCCTACGACTTCCAATTCCTCAACTGCAAGCTCAACTCCTCCCGGTGCCTTCTCGTTCACCTTAAGGGTTCCAGTCACCTTTACGGATGCTTCCAGCTTTATCTTTTCCAGCATGTCCATGTCATCCAGTATCATCTGCATCACTCCGGATCTGTCCCTTAGATATACGAATGCGAAGGATTTGAACTTCTTTATGTTGTGTATCCATCCGCAGAGCATCACCTTTTCTTCTTTTCTTCCAATTGTTTCCTTAACCAGTATTCTTTTCATTTTTATCATTCCCTTCCTTTAGTTTTACGTCACTGAAATAAAATTTCCATTGTAAATTTTATTATTTTGCTTATTCTGCGCTCAAAATAAAAAACCTCCGTACTTAAATATAACTTAATATAGTTAAGGACGAAGGTTGTATTCGCGGTGCCACCTTAGTTAGCTGAATCAGCTCACTCATTTCAGTACAGAATAATCGATACCTACCCGCTGTAACGTGCAGTCCACGTCCAAGTCTACTCTCCTGAGATTTCGGTTGGAAACTCGGGGATGTTCTTCCATAAATTCCATCAGTACCGGACTTTCACCACCACCGGCTCGCTATGACTTAAAAATTTATTTACTCTTCCCGTCAATGTTTTTAAGATTTTGTAATATTTTTTTATGATTATAAAACAAATTTCCTGATTTGTCAAATATATTTTTACGTAAAAGAAAAAAGCACCCGCAAGTGCTTTATATCATATTAAGAAAATACTCATGTACCCTTGTATCGTCAGTTAGCTCCGGATGAAAGGATGTGACAAGCATGTTTTTCTCCCTGGCGGCTACAATCCTGCCTCCCGTTTCAGCAAGAACTGCTACATCTTTCCCCGTACTTTCAATATATGGGGCCCTTATAAAAGTCATGGGAACATCCCTCATTCCTGCAAACTTTCCTTCCACTGCAAAGCTTCCGAGCTGTCGTCCATATCCATTCCTTTCAATGTTGATGTCCATTGAACCAAAATGGGTATAGTTCTCGTTCCGTATGTTCCCCGCCAGCATTATCATTCCGGCACATGTGCCGAAGACAGGCATTCCACTGTCTATCATCTTCTTCAAGTCACTAAACATGTCAAGGTCGTTCAACAGCTTGCCCATCACCGTACTTTCTCCGCCGGGCAAAATCAATCCCGAAAAATCCTTACCCTGATAGTCGCTCTTCTTCCTTATCTCGAAGGATTCCACCCCAATCCTTTCCAGCATATTTCCATGCTCAAGGAAGGCACCCTGAACTGCAAGAATGCCAATTTTCTTCTTCATCACTGTCCCCTTTGAGCCATGAGAAGCTCGATTTCCTCTTCATTGATTCCAACCATAGCTTCACCAAGATCCCTTGACAACTCTGCTATAAGAATCGGATCATTATAGTTGGTCACTGCCTTAACTATAGCCTGTGCTCTCTTTTCAGGATTTCCCGACTTGAATATTCCGGAACCTACGAATACTCCTTCTGCTCCAAGCTGCATCATCATTGCAGCATCTGCCGGAGTTGCAACTCCGCCTGCTGCAAAGTTTACAACAGGAAGCTTTCCGTTTTCATGTACATATCTAACAAGGTCATATGGCACCTGAAGCACCTTTGCTTCGTTGAAAAGCTCATCCTCCCTCATGTTCTGTATCTTTCTCATCTGCTGGTTGATGAGTCTCATATGGGTTACAGCCTGAACCACGTTTCCTGTACCTGGCTCTCCCTTTGTCCTTATCATTGCAGCTCCTTCGCTGATCCTTCTAAGTGCCTCACCAAGATCCTTTGCACCGCATACAAAGGGAACTTCGAATCTTGTCTTGTCTATGTGGTAAACCTCATCAGCAGGAGAAAGAACCTCGCTCTCGTCAATATAGTCTATCTCTATTGCCTGAAGTATCTGCGCCTCAACAAAATGACCTATCCTCACCTTTGCCATGACAGGTATTGAAACCGCTTCCTGTATTCCTTTTATCATCTCAGGATCGCTCATCCTTGACACTCCGCCTGCAGCCCTTATGTCTGCAGGTATCCTCTCGAGAGCCATTACGGCGCATGCTCCTGCAGCCTCCGCAATTCTTGCCTGTTCTGGAGTCGTAACATCCATTATAACTCCACCTTTCAACATCTGTGCCAGATTCCTGTTTAGTTCATATCTGTTGTTCATTGTATCCTCCCGTTATCTTATTTGATCAATGATATATTTCGAAATATTTTCTTAATTATACACAAATACTGACATTGCAAAAAGAGTCAGAATCGATTAATTTTATAAGGTCAGATTATTTTTTTTGAATAAGTTAAATCGATTTATTTATTTATTAAATCCTTCACTGTGATATAATACTATTAGGATTTACTAATATATTCTGGTGATTAAAATGAAAATAAACTTATCAAAAACAGACATCCTTTTATTGATTGTACTGATTATTTTGATAGTATGCATGATTTTATCTTCCGAAAGCAACTGTTCGGCCGGTTTTTTCGGATTCACAAGAAAATTTTACTAAGTTAATGAAAACAATCACTTATACGGAGGACTAAATGACATTCGACTTCATTGATGTAGGATGGCTGTCGCTGCTTTACGGCATCAACACCATACTTGTAATAGCATTGATTTTCCTTGAAAGAAAGGACCCAACCGCAACCCTTACCTGGGTCCTGGTTTTTTACATCGCCCCTGTAGTAGGATTCTTCTTCTACATACTGCTGTCCCAAAACTTCAGCAGAAAAAAGCTGTTCAAGCTTAAGGTGATAGAGGAAAAGATATACGGAGCATATATCGAGCAGCAGCAGAACAAATATTCAAGCGGACAACTGACAATAAATGATCCCAAGATACATCCATATATGGACTTGATCAAGATGAATCTTTTCAACAACGATTCATACTACTCCCAGGACAACGGCATAACCATATATACAAACGGCAACGACAAGTTTGAAGCCGTAAAAAAATCAATACTTGAAGCCAAAGACCACATACACATGCTTTACTACATTTTCCAGAACGATGAACTGGGTAATGAAATTATTGACCTTCTCACAAAAAAGGCAAAAGAAGGAGTACAGATAAGGCTTCTGGTGGATTCCGTCGGCGGCAGATACCTGAAGAAGAGCACTCTTAAGCCTCTAAAGGATGCCGGTGGAAAGGTGGAACTTTTCTTCAAGAGCCCCATACCCAATATAAACCTTAGGATAAACTACAGAAACCACAGAAAAATAATAGTTATCGACGGCAGGATAGGATATATAGGCGGTATAAACATAGGTGACGAATACCTTGGAAAAGATCCAAACTTCGGATTCTGGCGAGACACCCATTTGAAAATAGAAGGATCTGCAGTCAGGGACCTTCAGGCAAGGTTCATGCTAGACTGGAGAAATGCCAGCAAGGACAATCTGAGCTTCAAGTACAGGTATTTCCCCGACATTTCAGGCATAGGTAATTCGGGAGTGCAGATAATGTCAAGCGGCCCCGACTCCCCCTATGAAAGGATAAAGCAAAACTACATAAAGATGATAAACATGGCAAAGAAATCAATCTACATTCAGTCACCCTATTTCATTCCCGATGCCAGCATCATGGAGGCACTGAAGATTGCAGGCCTGTCCGGAATCGATATAAGGATAATGATTCCAAACAAACCGGACCATCCCTTTATATACTGGGCAACATACTGCAATGCGGCTGAACTTCTTGACTACGGTGTAAAGATATATACCTACGAAAACGGATTTCTACATGCCAAGACAGTTGTAGTGGACGGGTTGATATCATCAGTTGGAACAGCAAATTTCGATGTAAGAAGCTTCAAACTGAACTTTGAAGTAATTGCTCTGATATACAATTCTGAAATATCCGAAAAACTCAAGGAGCAGTTCATGGAGGATATTGAGCTTAGTGACGAACTTACCCTTGAAGTATACAGGCAGAGAGGAATTTATATCAGATTCAGGGAATCAATATCAAGACTTCTTTCACCTATCATGTAGAGGTTGAGATTGGAGGTATATATGAAAAAACTTTTGGGTAGAATTATAATAAACATGATTGCCATATGGGCCGCTTCTTACACAATAAGCGGGGTTTCATATTCAGGACTTGAGGGTCTGTTCTTCGCAGCCATAATCTTCGGTATTGTGAATACATTCATAAAACCCATCCTGACACTTATCTCTTTGCCCCTGACGATCTTTACACTGGGGCTTTTCCTTCTCATTGTCAACGGAATAACCGTAGAGATTACTGCAGGGCTTTCCGCCCTGAATACCGCAACCTTCGGAGATTCCATAAAGGCGGGAGTAATAATAACAATTGCCAACTGGATACTCCAGGGAATATTCGATACAAAAAAAGATTAAAGAAAAGACAACTAACTGAAAGAGAGTACAAATCACATGGAAAAATATCTAGTAGTATACAATCCTTCCTCGGGGAAGGAGATGGGACAGCAAAAGATGTTCCAGATAGCCAAGAATCTTCTCACGGATGAAGATATAAGCATGACCTTCATCGCAACAAAGAAGAAAGGTGATGCCATCGAAGCGGCAAAACATGGTTGCTCCGAAGGATATGACATGATAATAGCCTGCGGTGGAGACGGAACAATCAACGAGGCTGTAAACGGAATAATGCAGTCACCCAGCAAGACAAAGCTGGCAATACTACCAACAGGCACAATAAACGACTTTGCAACATATATGCGCATACCTTCCAGTATCAAAGAATTCACAAAAATGTTGAAAAACAAGAAGACCAACATGGTGGATGTAGGAAAGGTAAACGACCAGTATTTCATAAATGTGGTTTCAGGAGGAGCTTTCACAAACATACCCCACGAAGTTCCAAGCGATACAAAAACCATATTCGGAAAGTATGCATACTATTTCCAGGCAGCACTGGAGATACCCAATCAGATATACAAATCATACAACCTAAAGGTTGAAAGTGAAGGAAAAACCTTGAACCTGGAAGCCCTGGTATTCGTCGTCAGCAACACTCCAAGCACCGGAGGATTCAAGAAGATGACACCTGATGCAAAATTCAACGATGGCCTCTTCGACGTAGTCATATTCGAAAAGACTAATCCGCTGATAATGCTTGAAATATTTACAGGAATGGCAAGCGGTGACCACGTAAAGCACCCTAAGGTACACTACTTCAAGACAAGTGAAATATCGATAGATTCGGACGATGAGTTGACAATAGACATAGACGGAGAATATGGCTTCAAGACACCTGTTAACATCAGCATAATCAATGAAGGAATTGAATTACTGGTTCCATAGAAAGGATGATATAATGGTTAACGGCAGAGTAACTCATATAAAGAACTGCAAGGATTCAAAAGGCGACTATATACTGTACTGGATGGAACAGTCTCAACGCATACACTACAATCACGCACTAAATCTCGGAGTAATCCTGTCAAATCTTCACGGCATGCCACTTGTGGTATATTGTGGTATTCCTGATGAATACCACAGGGGAAATGCAAGGCACCGCACCTTCATGATGGAAGGTCTGGAATACTTGAAGATGAAACTAGGCAGAATGGGCATCAAGTTTGTTATATACAGAACATCTCCTGAAAAGGGATGCATCGAACTCATGAAGAACGCCACCCACCTTATAATGGATATAGGATACACAAGAATCCAGAAACAGTGGAGAAAGGATGTAATAGACAGCCTGACTGATGAAGACTGTACAAATATAATAACAGTTGAAGATGATGTTCTGATTCCTGTAAACAGGGTTTCAGACAAGGCAGAACACTCCATGAGCACCATCAGACCGAAAATCATGGAAAACATGGATGAATTTGCAGTGAAGTTCAAGCCTACCGAACCGTTCATAAGAAGCAGGTACATAGACATAGCCTGTCCCTTCGAGGAAATCATGTCTCCACTTGAAGAAATCGAAGACATGAAAAAGAAAAACGGCATAACACCATCGGCTAGATTCAAGGGTGGGGAAAAGGAGGCAAGAGACCTTTTCTATGAATTCTTCAACAACAAGATTGGATACTATCTTGAAAAAAACCATCCCGAGCTGGACTACGCTTCAAACCTGAGTCCCTATCTTCATTTCGGACATATCTCACCTGTTGAGATAGTGGTAGTGGTAAAGAAGATAATTGAAAAGAACCCTTTCATAGAAAAGGCAGTCAATGCCTTCATTGAAGACCTGGTAATAAAAAGAGAACTTGCAATAAATTTTGTAAACTTCACAGAAAACTACGACAAGTTTGAATATATGACTGACCAGTGGGCCTATGAAACAATGGAAAAACACAAGGATGACGAAAGGGAGTACCTCTATACGAAAGAAGCATTCGAATCATGCTCCACCCACGACAAGTACTGGAATGTAGCAATGAAAGAAATGGTTGAAACAGGCTTCATGCACACATATATGAGAATGTACTGGTGCAAGAAGATAATTGAATGGTCTCCCGACTACAAAACAGCCTATGATACAGCCATATATCTGAACAACAAGTATTTCATCGACGGATGGGATCCCAACAGTTATGCGGGAGTAGCCTGGTGCTTCGGAAGATTCGACAGACCCTGCGAGGAAAGACCCGTCCTCGGCAATATAAGATATATGAGTAACAATGGACTACACAGAAAATTCGACATAGACAAATATGTCGAAAAGATAGAATCACTGACAGGAGAAAAAGTTTGAAAATCACAATAATATCAGTTGGAAAGATAAAGGAAAAATTTTACAAGGAGGCAATCGCCGAATTCAAGAAGCGATTGTCTTCTTATTGTACACTGAGCCTCATAGAAGTAGCCGATGAGAAGGCTCCGGAAAATATAAGCGACAAGGAAATGGAACAGATCAAGGACAAGGAAGGAGGCAAGATTCTGTCAAAACTTGACGAAAACTCATATGTCGTTGTTCTACACATTCAGGGAAAGCAGCTTTCAAGCGAGGACCTTTCAAAAAAGATTAACGACCTTGCCCTGTCGGGGCAAAGCCATATAACCTTCATAATAGGGGGATCCCTGGGACTAAGCCCGGATGTCGTAAACAAGTCAAACTTCAAGCTTTCATTCTCAAAGATGACCTTCCCCCACCAGCTCTTCAAGGTCATACTTTTGGAGCAGATTTACAGGAGTTTTAGAATTATACGCGGTGAACCGTACCACAAGTAAGTCTATAAGCCGAAGTATATTATAACACACTATCAAAAAATATCAGTAATTATCATTATTCAAAGAAAAATACCAATTCTATATATAACAACTTTTGCTACTACATATGCCAAAACTGCTCCCTTAATGAGGTCAGTATCTATTTTCTTACTTACTACATAATTGATTATTTCTCTATTATTCTGATTTAGCAATAGATTTTGTTCAAAATATCAATTACTAAAATTGCTTAACATGAAACATCTGTAAGTTTGTCTTACAAATTACAACGCTGTGATTTAAACTTAGTTTAATCACAACCTTGCATATTATATCGTAATCCATTCCTTCTTGCTGTCCTGTCTATAAAATTTTTCATCTGATTCATTGTTACCCATATAAATTACATATAACTTCTCTTTTTATCTTTCCAGTACTATTCTTTGGAAGTTCATCAACTATTTCAACATATCTAGGGATTTTTATACTAGCAATCTTCCCTTTTAAAAATTCTTTGATTTCTTTTTCCTCAACAATTTCACCTGATTTCGATGACACAATTGCTTTACCTACTTCTCCCCATTTTTTATGCGGTATGCCTATAACACACACTTCATGTATTGATGGATGTTTATATATTTCTTTTTCCACTTCTGGAGGATAAATATTTTCGCCTCCAGAAATAAACATATTTTTCTTTCTCC
Source organism: Dethiosulfatibacter aminovorans DSM 17477 (assembly GCF_900142005.1). Classification (GTDB taxonomy): domain Bacteria; phylum Bacillota; class Clostridia; order Tissierellales; family Dethiosulfatibacteraceae; genus Dethiosulfatibacter; species Dethiosulfatibacter aminovorans. The sequence goes on along the minus strand of NZ_FQZL01000040.1, from coordinate 11,257 downwards.
CCACAATATAATAAAAACCTTCATTATCCTTTCTTGCTATGTCTCCAGTATAAACCCATCCATCTTTCAGTGTATTACTAGTCTCTTCTTTATTGTTCCAGTATCCCGAAAATGTCAAAGGCCCTTTCCAAATGATTTCTCCCAATTCATTTACTCCGACCTCTTTACCTTTAGTGTCTACTATTTTAACTTGGTTAAAGAACATTGGTTTTCCAACTGAATCATACTTTTCTTTTATTCCTTCTAACCCCAGATCATCTGGCACCATGCTTAAATTATTTGGGCCTGCTTCGGTCATTCCATAACCTAATACGAATTTTAAATCCTTTTCCCAAAATTTCTCCATAATATCAACAGGAGTTGGTGCTGCTCCACTTAATATCCACCTTAAAGAAGAAAAATCTGTTGCCTCAAATTCTGATTGATTTATCATCATCCTAAAAATTGTAGAAACTCCTAATAGGGTAGTTGGCTTCTCATCATTTATTACTTTTAATGCTAATTGAGGATCAAAAGATTTGTTAATAATTATTCTTCCACCTACAAATAAAAGCGGAAGAGTCAATACATTCCATGCCCCTGTATGAAATAGAGGCATCATAACATATGTACTGTCCTGACTAGTCAAGTTATACGTAACCATTTCACTAATCGCATTAAACAATAAACATTTATACGATAACATAGCTCCTTTTGGAGTTCCCGTTGTCCCTCCTGTATGGATAATCATATGCGTATCTTCAAGATTTAATCCATTACATTCTATATAACTACTATTTTTATAGTCCAAAATTTCTTCATAATGCAACTCTTCTAATTTTTCACTCTCACCAGCTAACACAATATATTTTTCTATTTGAACTTTTAATTTTAAATTTGATACTTTATCTTTAAATGTTTTTTCATAGAATAATACTTTAGGTTTCTCGTTGATAATCATTTTCTCCAATTCATGCTCGGATAATAATTGATTGTATGTCACAAGTATAGTACCAGTTTTTGCTGTGGCGAAATATGCATCAATTAATTCAATGCAATTTCTGGTACAGAACCCTATTCTATCTCCCTTTTTAACATGCACTTTCTCAACTAGAAAGTTTGCTAATGTGTTTGCCCTATTTTCTAGATCACCATATGTATAATGAATTTCATTATCATAATCATATACTGCTTCTTTTTCAGGAGAAATACGTGATCTAAAAAAGGAATAATTGCCAATCCAAGAATTATTCTCCACTATTAACACCTCACATCTATTTTTAAAATAAACATTCTTAATCCATCACTTATCACAAGCAAACTCAAACTTCACACATTATATATTCAGATAAATTAATATTAAGGTGAAGTTTGAGTTGAAGATTTCATAAATTATTTACTTATACCATTTCAAATACACCTGCAGCACCCATCCCTGCGCCTACACACATACTAACAACTCCATATTTAAGGTTCTGTTTCTTCATCTCATACAATAATGTGGATGTTAATCTTGCTCCAGTACAACCGGTAGGATGTCCCAATGCAATTGCTCCTCCATTAACGTTTACTTTCATTGGATCAATGTTTAATTCATTTATACAAGCTACTGCTTGAGCTGAAAAAGCTTCGTTAATTTCAAACAAATCAATATCTTCTATTTCCATATCAACCATTTTCAATGCCTTCGGAATAGCATACATAGGACCCAATCCCATGAGATCTGGTTCACAACCTTCTGCAGCATATGCAAGTAATCTTGCCATGGGTTTAAGGCCCAATTCATCGGCTTTTTCTTCTGACATTATCAAAGCAACACTGGCACCATCTGTGGTTTGTGAAGAGTTGCTACCTGTAACCGTCCCTCCCATCATAAATGCCGTCTTGGCATTTTTTACTTTTTCCAATGTCACATTTTGCTTCAAATCATCTTTGTCAATAATTTTAGTTTCTCCATTAATCTCTTTAAACACTGGAACTATTTCATCTTTAAATCTGCCTTCATTAGATGCTCTTTCTGCATTCTTAAAACTTCTAAATGCCAACTCATCTTGCATCTCACGGGTTACTTCATATAATTCAGCAACCTTTTCTGCTGTCATTCCAACATTTAAATAATATTCTGGGTAACTCTTCATTAATTCTGGATTAGGACACATCTTCTTTCCCCCAAGAGGAATATAACTCATACTTTCAAATCCACCAGCTATAACTATATCAGAATACCCTAGTCTTACACTATCAATACCGTATGATATTGCTTGAAGTCCGGATGAACAGTATCTATTAACCGTAATAGCCGGTACTCTATTGGGAATCCCCGATCTTACCGCTATTGTTCTGGCTGCATTCATTCCTTGTTCCAATTCTGGAAATGCGCAACCAAGTATAACATCACCTATTTCATTTTTATCAACCATAGGATATCTCTCAAACAATCCTTTTATAGCAAAATAAGCTATTTCATCTGGCCTTACATCTGATAAACTTCCATATTTAGCCTTACCCATAGGTGTTCTAACCACATCAACTATTACTGCATTTTTCATAATACATATTCCTCCTAATTTCTAAGCGTTTTGCCTGTTTTTATCATATATTCCATTCTTTCCTGGGTTTTCTTTTCTCCTACTAAACTCATGAATGCTTCCAATTCTAGATCAAGCAAATATTGTTCACTTACAAATGAATTATCCATCACTTCACCACCACTTATTACATAAGCTATCTTGTTAACTACGTGTTTATCGTATTCAGATATGAATTTACCTTCACACATTTGATACGCCATGTATTTTAGTAATGTAAAAGCACCCTCACCACCAACACGGTATTGCCTATGAAGATTTTTGGGCATGAAAGTATCAGCCAATTCCAAAACATCCTTTTTTGCCTTAAAAAGCTGGTAATCTTTATTCATGGCAATTGCATCTGTATTTTGTAATAATCCAAGCTGCTTGGCATCTGGTGCACTTCCCGATACTTTCCCTGTTGTTATTAGATCGAATGCTTTTTGAATAAACGGACTTAAATCAATTGTTTTATTATCACTGATATTTTCTGTTAACTTAAGATATAATTCTTTAGTTCCTCCACCAGCAGGTAGAATTCCTACACCTATTTCTACAAGTCCCATGTATGTTTCGGCAAACGCCCTAACTTTACTGCTATGCAAGGTGATTTCTGCACCTCCGCCCAACGTCATTCCAAATGGTGCAGCTACAATAGGTTTATCAAAATACTTTATTGCCATATTCATATCTTGGAAATCTTTTACGGTTTTTTCCAGCATTCCCCATTTCTTTTCCATTGCATTGTTTAGTACAAACTGTAAATTTGCACCAACGCAGAAATTATTGCCTGAACTAGCGAATACCATTCCTTTATAATTCTTCTTAACTTCATCTAGTGCGTTATAAACACTGTCGATAACCTCATCATTAACTGTATTGTTTGGTGAATGCAACACAAAGCCTGCTACATCATCCTCCAAATCAATAAGTGAACCAACATCACTCTTTAGAACCACATTACCTTTATTTAAAAGCATGGCGGGAGATATCTTTTTGTTCTGCAATTTAAATTCTTTATCTTCATAAAATTTTTCTTTCCCTGATTCTAATAACTCTGCAACAAATTCCGGTATCTTTTCACCCTCTGCCTTCATTTTGCCAACTGACTTGTTAACACCTATCATATCCCACAATTCAAATGGACCAATTTCCCAATTATAACCCCATTTCATAGCATCATCTATTGCTTTTACATCATCGGCTACTTCTGGAATCAATTTGCCAACAAACAATAATGACTCCTTCACTACATTCCAGACGAATTCCCCAGCTTTGTCTTCACTATATACAGCTGTATTCAGTTTTTTTTCTAATGATTTCCCCTTCTTAACCTCAGATAAAAGATCAAAACCAACATTTTTTTTAGGCCTATATTCAAAAGTACTAGTATCCAATGTCAATGTTTCTCTCTTTGGCTTCTTAATTTTCTTATAAAATCCTTGCTTAGCCTTATCACCAATTAAACCTTTCTCGACTATTTCATTAAAATAATCCGGCAATGTCAATATTCCCTTTTCATGTTCATCACTAGTATGAGATTTCAAGTACGATGCTAATTTTACAATTGTATCTATTCCAACCATATCATATAATCTGAATGTACCTGTCTTAGGACGACCAATAACAGTACCGGTAAGTGCATCTACTTCTTCAAAGTTCATTTCAAACTCATTCATTTTCTGAATACCAATCATTGTAGAAACTGCACCTATTCTATTAGCAATAAATCCAGGTGTATCTTTTGCTATTACAACTCCTTTTCCCAGTTTGTTTTCACAGAATTCCGTCATATAGTCCAACGCTTCTCTATTAGTATACTTGCTTGGTATCATTTCAATTAGTTTCATAAATCTGACTGGGTTGAAGAAATGCGTTCCAAAAAATCTTTCTTTCAATTTTTCCGGCAGTACTTCACTCATTTCGTTGATTGATATACCTGAAGTATTTGAACTTAATAAAGCGTCCTCTTTGATATACGGACTTACTTTCTTATAGAGGCTCTCCTTTATGTTTATATCCTCTATGATAACCTCAATTACCCAATCTACCTCTTTCAAAAGGTCTAAGTCATCTTCTAAATTTCCATATTGTATCAAATGAGTACTACTTTTTGTATATAACATCATTGATTTTTTATGTTCAATTCTCTCTTTTGCCTTCATGACTATTCTATTTCTTACTTGTTCACAATCTAATGTTAATCCTTTTTCTTTTTCTTCATCAGACAGCTTGTTTGGGATTATATCCAAAAGAACTACTTTAATTCCAGCATTAGCCAGATGTGCTGCGATGGCACCTCCCATTACACCAGAACCAATAACTGCTGCTTTTTTAATATCATACATTAAAATCTCTCCTCTCATATTTTCATTTTGTTATTTCAAAATCTTTATACTAAATCTCGTAAAAAAACTAAAACATACTAATATTTGCGTCTCAGCTCTATATGTTCTTAAGCTTTCTTATTTCTTCAGTAAGAGCAGGAACAACTTCAAAAAGATCCCCTACAATGCCGTAATCAGCTACATCAAAGATTGGTGCATCTTTATCTTTATTAATTGCAATTATAATATCCGATGATGACATCCCAGCATAATGCTGAATCGCCCCTGATATACCACATGCAATATAGATTTTGGGTCCTACTGTTTTCCCTGTTTGTCCAACCTGATGGATTGCTGGAAGCCACCCTGCGTCTACTGCCGCCCTCGAAGCTCCAACAGTACCACCCATAACATCGGCTAGTTCTTTAATAATAGCAAAATTTTCCGGATTTCTTAATCCTCTACCTCCACTAACAATAACATCGGCCTCTTCTAGGTTGACGCTTTCTTCACTAGCCAACTTAATAAAATCTATACGTTTAGTTCTTATATCTTTTGGCTCTACTTCAATTTTTTCTCTGATAATTTTGCAATGTTCTTTAACCTCTACCTCTGGTTTTTTGAATACGTTTGGTCTTACTGTACCTATCTGAGGCCTATGATCCGGGCATAGAATTGTAGCCATGATATTTCCACCAAATGCAGGTCTGGTCCAAGCTACATTTCCAGAATCTTCATCAACACCCAAATCAGTGCAGTCGGCAGTTAATCCCGTTTTCACTCTACAAGCCACTCTTGGTCCTAAATCTCTACCATTATTAGTAGCTCCGATTAGTATTACTGATGGTTTGTATTCATTAATCAGCTTAGTTAGGGCTATTGTATAGCTATCAGTATTATAGTGTTCGAATTCTTCACCTTCTACAACTATGATTTTATCTGTTCCATAATCCTTGACCTCTTTAACAACTTCATCTGTATTTTTGCCAAAAACAATCCCTACAAGATTTTGATTTAACTTTTCTGCAAGGTTCCTGCCTTGTCCCAATAATTCAAGCCCTACGTTTCTGGGTTTTCCATGTTCCGTCTCTATGAAAACCCAAATATCTTTGTAATCATCAATGTTAATTTTTCTATTTGATTTTTTTTCTTCTTTTACAATTGCTTCAGCAGGGCATACATCGACACAGGAACCGCATACTGTGCATGCTTCTGTTATATATGCTATACCGTTACTCATTTCAATAGCAGCAAATGGGCACTGGTCTATGCATACTCCACAACCTGTACATTTATCATTTATTATTTTTACAGCCATCTTCCCCCTCCTCTATATAACTCTTAATTCTGTTAATTTTTGTATTAGTTCACATGCTGAATCTTTTCCATTATCATGTTTGATCATTACACCCGATAATCTTTTGGGAGGTGAAAATATTTTATTAACCTTTGTAGGCGAACCATCAAGTCCAAGCATTTTCTCGTCAACAACTAAATCTGCTGATGTTATTGTTGGTATTTCAACTCTATTTGAAGCCATCTTGCTTTTAACGGTAGCATATCGCGGTTCATTTATAGCTTTTACAACTGTAATAACAGATGGAATTTGTGCTTCAATTACCTCATACCCTTCATCATGTTCTCTTTCTGTAATAATTTTATCGCCTTCAACCTTCACTTTTGTCACATATGTAACTTGAGCAATATCAAGATGCTCCGCAATTTCAGGACCCACTTGCGCTGTATCACCGTCAATTGCCTGTTTGCCACAGATGATTAAATCATAGTCACACATTGTTTTAATAGCAGAAGCCAGCGTATAGCTAGTTGCCAGTGTATCTGCTCCTCCAAAAGCTATATCGCTTACCAAGTAAGCTTTATCAGCACCAACAGATAGACATTCTTTAAGAACAGCTTTTGCTTGAGGGGGGCCCATTGTTATTGCTGTCACGGTTCCTCCATGCTCTTCTTTTAACTGAACTGCGGCTTCCAAGGCATTTTTATCAAAAGGATTCATTATGCTAGGAACGCCTTTTCTCATTAAGGTATTTGTTTCTGGATCAATTCTAACTTCAGTTGTATCTGGCACTTGTTTCACACATACAATTATGTTCATTGTTTTGCTCCTTCCTAATAGACATATTAGACTTTATTAAATTCAAATCTAATATTCTAATATTAATGACTCTTTTTAGTGACTGAAAATATTATTTCAATTATATTCTCAACAATTTTTATCTTTGAAATACAAATACATTACAGCATGAATTATCTAAGCATGTTTGAAGCTACAACCATTCTTTGAATTTGATTTGTGCCTTCAAAAATCTGGAATATCTTGGCATCTCTCATTAGTTTTTCCACAGGATATTCTCTACTGTAACCATAACCACCAAATATTTGAACTGCATCAATCGTAACCTTCATTGCTATATCAGTTGCAAAACACTTAACTATTGCAGATTCTTTTGAATGTGGTTGTTTAGCATCAATCAGTGAAGCTGTTGAATATACAAGCTGTCTTGCAGCTTCTGTTTGTATCTCCATATCAGCCAGCATAAATTGTATAGCTTGATTTGCAGCTATTGGTTTCCCAAAAGTGACTCTTTCTTTAGAATACTTAACGCAGTGATTGATAGCTGTTTGACAAATTCCAACTGTACAAGCTCCAACTAATGGTCTTGAAAGATCAAGAGTTTTCATGAAAATTTTAAATCCATCACCTTCCTTACCAATTAAGTTACTCTCAGGAATTCTAACATTTTCAAATACAACATCTGTAGTGTTTGTTAACCTAATTCCCATTTTATCTTCTTCTTTTCCAATGGATATACCTGTTCTGTTTCTCTCTACTATAAATGCTGATAAGCCTTTAACACCCTTGCCCTTATCTGTTGAAGCAATAACAGTATATATATCAGCAATTCCACCATTTGTGATAAAGCATTTCGAACCATTTATAACGTATTCCTCTCCCTCTTTAACAGCATTAGTTTTAACGGCAGAAGCATCCGACCCTGCTTCTGGCTCAGTTAGACAAAATCCTGCTATTCCACCAGATACAATAACATCAGTAAACATTTTTTTCTGTTCTTCTGTACCTGCTATCAATACAGGTTTAGTTGCGAGACCAGTAGCTGAAAGGCCTGCTGCAAAGCCAGCATCATATTTTGCCAATTCTTCCTGAATAAAACAAGCTGTCAAAACATCCAGTCCTGCACCACCATATTCAACTGGAATTTCTAAAGCATGCAGACCCATTTCCATTGCTTTTTTATATAGTTCCATTGGCAACTCACCTGTACGATCATACCCAGCCATAACCGGTACAATTTCTTTTTCGCCAAACTCTTTTACCATATCTCTAAGCATTTTTTGCTCTTCATTAAACATAAATTCCATTACCAATTTCTCCTTTAAATTTATGATTTCCTAAATATTATTGATATATTCAGATGTTTAATTGTACATATTCAACCAAACAATTCACTATTGAATGCTTATTAATTTTTCTTCCCATCATTATTGTGATTCCTATCTCACTCCATATTCTACTTGGAATACCAAATAGAATATGGAACGAAGTAATCAAATTCTTAAAAATTATTTATTTTATAATCTTTTTTGATTTTGCTTTTTCCAGAAGTTCCTCTCTAAAATCTGGATGAGCTATTGAAACCAATGCTTTTACACGCTCTTCAATTGGTTTATTAGATAAATCTGCTACACCGTATTCAGTAGCAATGAACATTGTATCAGTTCTAGGTATGGTTACAATTGCCCCAGGAGGTAGTGATACATCAATTGTTGAATGTAGTTTCCCATCTTTTGATGTGTTTGTTGACGGAATACAAATGAAACTTTTTCCTCCTTTTGATATGCCGGCACCTCTAACAAAATCCAAGGCTCCTCCTGTAGAGCTATATTGCTTAAACCCTAGTGACTCCGAACATACTTGCCCTGTAAGATCGGCCATTAGTCCTGCGTTAATGGATATAAATTTATCATTCTTCCCAACTTCATAAGGGTTGTTTACTTCATATATTGGTGCTAATTCCACTTTTCCTTCACCAATAAATTCATATGTCTCCCTGTTTCCCAGTCCAAACCCTGCAAACATTTTCCCGGTTATTACACCTTTTTTAGCCAAATATACCATGGAGTCTGTAAACATTTCCGTATGAACCGCTAAGTTTTTCTTTTCCACTAATCCGTATCCTATTGCATTTGCCAATCCACCAAGTCCTATTTGGATTGTCGATCCATCTGTAATCAATGGTAGAATATGTGCCGCTATTTTCTTGTCAATTTCTGAAACTTCCGGTTGTGGTAACTCAACTAATTCATGATCAAATTCGCAAATATAATCCACTTCACTAACATGGATCCTATGTTTTGTTCCTTTTACTTTTGGCTGATTCTTATTAACTTGGACTATTATTTTTTCAGCCAGTTCTGAAACTAATCCATTAGTAGATACTCCCATTGATCCATAATATAAATAACCATCTTCATCTGGTAAAGATACATCTGCCAGTAAGACGTTGGGCTTCTCTTCAATAAAAACCTTATCTAATTTCGAAAGATGCACAGAATTTATGTTAACATTTCCTACATCGTAAAATGCTCTCGCACATGGTCCATAAAATACTGTATGATAATTAATTCGCCCTATATACTTTGGATCCTGTAAAAATTTGAATGGATGCAGTAATAACCCTGACATCATGTCAACATTTTCTAATTCATCAACACGATCAGTTATTGCTTCAATCAATTGAACAGGTGCTGCTGAAATAGGTGCAAACCATATTTTATCTCCAGACTCTATCTTTGAAGCGGCCTCCTTAACTGAAACCAATTTACTATTATATGTCTGTTTCCAACTCATAATATACCTCGCTCTTCAATTTTTTTATAAATATTTATCTCCCTTGATAATTTGGAATCCTTTTTTCCACAAATGCAAACACACCTTCCTTAAAATCCATAGAATCAATACATTTTAATTGATTATGTACTTCTTTTTTTATATAGTTTTCAAACTCTTTGTATTCACTTTCGAAAATTAATTCCTTCATTCCTGCATAAGCTAAAGTGGGTCCATTAACTAGTTTTAATGCAAATTCTTCTGTGTTAGCTTCAATATTTTCTGCAGAAAATATCTTGTTAACAAGTCCCAATTCAAATGCTGTATTAGCATCTATTGGTTTTCCTGTCATTACTAACTCAGTAGCCTTACTAACACCTATAGCACGAGTAAGCAAATATATTCCGCCAGCATCAGGAACAAGTCCTATATTTACAAAAGCTTGTATAAATTTTGTATCTTCTGCAGCTATTCGAAAATCACAAGCTAGAGCAATATTAAATGCGGCACCTGCAACGACTCCTTTTAATGATGCAATAACTGGTTTTGATAGTTTTTTTATTTTTAAGGAAACCTTTCCTACATTGTCTACTGCACCAGAACTATCCCAGCTTCCACCTTTTAAACCTTTGTACATTGTTCCAATATCTCCACCTGCACTAAAAACTTTTCCTTGTCCGGAGATTATTACCACTTTAACGTCTTCACTGTCTTCACAAGTATCTAGTACCGTTAATAATTCGCCTATCATTTCTTCATCTAATGCATTCAAATTCTTTGGGCTATCAAGTACAACATATGCTATCCCAGCTGATACAGAATATTTTATTTTTCTAAACATTTTACTCCTCCATTTTTTCTTTAGTTTGACTGTACTCTATGAGAATTCCATCCTCCTTTCAAAAAATAACACGATCGCATTTCAACAGATTCTACTCGCCGATTCCGCTCGCCGAATCTACTCTGTAAAATCATTTTATACGCTGCTTCACATTTTGTCAATGTGTTTTTTTAGTTTTCAAATCTTCTGTTTTTTTTAGTTTTCAAATCTTCATGTGATTTTCACTTTTAATTTGCTATTTGATCCGGATTAATATACACTAGGAATTGATTATCAAAAATTTATACTCATTTAATTAATCATAAGTTTTATTTTTATAGTTACTATTAACAAGCTTCCTGTATACTTTAAATAGGTCAAGAGATTGACATAAAAGAATACCTCAAGTAAATTTAGATTATTACTGACCTGACCGTTGGTAAAATCTAAAAACACAAGAGGTATCTAATATGAATAATAAAGGTAAAAAGAAGAAAAAGCAAGTAATCACAGCAAATATTTTTGAACAACAAGAATTATTGGCTAAGGTAGAGGAAATAAAAAGCAATTTAAAAGCTTCAACGTGGCGTGAATTAGAGACCAAGGGTAAGTTCTCAAAGAATGAAAAGCTTACATTTATCAGTGATGACATGCTCATTCTAGGATGCGATATAGGCAGTGAAACTCATCA
>NZ_FQZL01000001.1 GCF_900142005.1 Dethiosulfatibacter aminovorans DSM 17477 | reverse complement strand
ACTATTCCATCAGTGCGATAGTCTATCCTTCTGTGTCACCCCATCTCTCAAACGTTTAAAGGTGGTACTGGAATATCAACCAGTTGTCCATCGCCTACGCCTTTCGGCCTCGGCTTAGGTCCCGACTTACCCTGAGTGGACGAGCCTTCCTCAGGAAACCTTAGGCTTTCGATGGGTGAGATTCTCACTCACCTCTCGCTACTCATGCCAACATTCTCTCTTCTATACAGTCCACACGGCCTTCCGGTC
>NZ_FQZL01000011.1 GCF_900142005.1 Dethiosulfatibacter aminovorans DSM 17477 | reverse complement strand
TCGTTGTTTTCCTTGAAGTATGCCGACGAGCATTTTTCTACGCATGCTCCGCATCCTATGCATTTTGATTCGTCTTTTATGAGTCTTCTCATTTTTCCTTCCTTAAATTTTATTATTGTCTAATTCTATTTCATAAATATAGAGCATCCACAGGTCAAGGATACTCTATATTCCTCTAATTTAAATATGAAGCACAACTTAAAGTGTAATTATATCGGTATCAAAGTTAATTAAAAACCTGCTCGGTCCTGTCAATTATCTCGTCCTGCAATGCCTTCTCCAGGTTATTGAAATGGTCACTGTATCCTGCAACCCTTACAATGAGATCCTTATACTCATCAGGATTGAGCTGTGCATCGATTAAAGTATCCCTGTTGACTACATTGAACTGGATATGGTGTCCTCCCATCCTGAAATATGCCCTTATATATGATGCAAAATTATTCAGTCCGTTTCCTCCTGCAATTACGTCCGGAGTGAACTTCTGGTTGAGGAGGGTACCTCCCGTTCTCACATGGTCCATCTTGGCAGCAGACTTTATTACAGAGGATGGTCCGTTTACATCCGCACCCTTGGCCGGTGATATTCCATCAGGTAGAGGCTTGCCTGTCAACCTTCCATTTGGTGTTGCTCCGGTTACGGATCCGAAATACACATGACAGGTAGTTGGCAGCATGTCTATCCTGTAGGTTCCTCCATACATTGTAGGTCTGCCTGTAATGGCATCATTGACGCTATTGAATGCATCAATCATCAGGTTGTCAGCATAGTCATCATCATTTCCATACTTGGGTGTATGGTTGAGAACTATGTTCCTTATTTTTTCATATCCTTCAAAATTGTTGTCTATGGCTTCCTTGATTTCATGCATGGTGAATCTTTTCTTGTCAAAGACATTGTACTTGATGGCTGACAGACAGTCTGTTATATTCCCTATTCCCACTATCTGTATATATCTTGTATTGTATCTTGCTCCGCCTGCATTATAGTCCCGCCCCTTGCTTATGCAGTCGTCAACAACCGTGGAAAGGAACGGTGAAGGCATGTGCTCGGCAAATATCTTTTCGATTATATTGTTTCCTTCAATTTTTATATCGATGAAATGCTTCAATTGTCTTTCAAATGCCTTGTATACATCTTCATAGGTATTGAAGCTGTCGATTGCACCTGTTTCAGGACCAATTTGCTTTTCTGTGAACTTGTCATATCCGTTGTTCAAGGCAAGCTCGAAGATCTTTGGTACATTGAGATAACCGGTCAGAGCGTAGGCTTCTCTTCCTTGGGCTCCCGTTTCTACGCATCCGCTTGATCCACCGTATCTTGCATCTCTGATATCTTTGCCTGCCTGAAGGAGCTCCTCAATCAGTTCCTCTGTATTGTAGAATGCAGGCTGTCCCCATCCTTCTCTTGAAACCTCGCATGCTCTTTTAAGGAATTTATCTGGTGTTTTCAAGCTTATCTGCACATTTGAACTGGGCTGCAAAAGCTTCATTTCGTCCATGACATCAAGTATCATGTATGAAACCTCATTTACTCCATCTTCTCCCGTCTCAGGATTGATTCCACCTGTATTCAAGTTGGCAAAATCCGTATATGTCCCGCTTTCCTTCACAGTAACCCCCACCTTTGGAGGTGCAGGTTGATTGTTGAATTTTATCCAGAAGCATTCCAGCAATTCAACAGCCTCTTCCCTTGTAATGGTTCCAGCTTCTTTTTCATTTTTGTAGAAAGGATATATATACTGGTCAAGTCTCCCTGGGGAAAATGCATCCCAAGTATTTAGCTCAGTTGTTACGCCTATATGTACAAACCAGTACATCTGAAGTGCCTGAGCAAAGGTTTCGGGCTTGCTTTCCGGAACAACTCTGCAGTTTGCAGCAATGAACTCGTAATCCTTTTTCTTTTGAGGGTCGGTTTCCCTTTGCGCCAGTTCTTCGGCATATTCAGCGTATCTTTTACCATAGATGATGATTGCCTCACAGGAGATTCTCATCCCTTCCAGCTGAGCCCTCTTGTCATAGGCTTTCCTGTCATTCAGAAAATCAAGTCTTAATATAGCCTCGTCGATTTCAGCAATTATATCCTTGAATCCTTTTTTGTATATCTTGTCGTCCGCAACAGTGTGCCCCTGTGCCCTTTGCTCCATGAATTCCGTAAAGATTCCCGCTCCATATGCATCCTTCCACTCCTGGGAATTCTGCTCAAGAATCTTGTGTCTTGTAGCCTTGTTGTTCCAGTATGGCATTACTTCATTTACATGGAATTCCTTGTCTTCTTCGGAAACCTTAAATCCTATGTATTCCCTAACATTCAGGATATCAAGGTCTTCCCTGGTATGACAGCACAGCTCAGGGAATGTGGGGGCAGTCAATGGATACTCTCCCTTTTCACCAACAATCAGCTCTCCTTCTCCAAGGTAAAGCTTTCTTTTCTCCATTAGCTCCTTGAAGAATGTAGCTCTTAATACAGGAGCTTCCATTGTTCCAAAATATTTCTTGTATGCCTCCGTTTCAATCCTGCTTCTTTCCACACTGAGTCTTGGTACAGTAGTAGTGCTTATTCTTCTCAGTTCCTGGGTTCTCTTTGTACTTCCTCTCATATTGTCACCTCAATCAATTAGCCGCCTATTTTGGCTTCAAATCCATAGTATTCAAACATTTTTCTGAATCTTTCCATTTCCTCATCAGATGGTCTTGACATATCCTCATAATATTCCATATTCAACTTGTAGTATTTATGAACTGCCGTGCTGTGATAAGGCAATAGATTAACCTTTCTTATATCCGTATTTTTCAATACTTCACAGGTGTTGGTCATATTTTCGTCAACTGCATTTATCTTATCACTTTTGCCTTTTATTACAGGTATCCTGCAAAGGATATTCTTATGAATCCTGTCAAGCTTCAACAGATTGTCTATTATCAATTCATTGCCTATGCCTGTATATTTCCTGTGGGTATACTCATCGAAAATCTTGAAGTCATAAAGAAACAGGTCTACATAGTCGGCAATCCTTTCAAAATGGTTGAAAGGCACAGCTCCGCAGGTATCTACCGTCACATGAATATTTCTGGCTTTCAGTTCCTTTACAAGCTTTTCAATGAAGTCGATCTGAATTAAAGGCTCCCCTCCTGACAAAGTGACTCCTCCGCCTGATTCTTCAAAGATTATTCTTTCCTTTTCGATTTCCCCGATAAGTCCTTCAACATCATAGTATTTCCCCGCAAACTGAATGGCCGAGTTCACACAAGATATTATGCATTCCTCACAAAATACACATTTGTCCCTGTCCCATTTCAATCCTTCTTCCCCAAAGGTCAATGCTCCATATTGGCAGGCCCTTTCACACTCACGGCATCCAATACAGCTTCCCTTGTTGTAAAGATAGTCTATCTCCCTGTTTATGCTCTCTGGGTTGTGACACCATTTGCAGGATAATGGACATCCTTTGAAAAACACTGTGTTTCTTATTCCCGGTCCATCGTGTATTGAAAATCTCTGAATATTGAATATTAACGCTTCCAAATTGCACCTCTATAATTACTAAATACTTTAGAGCCTAACACCCTAAAGTATTTAGTATGTTTCTTGATTGTTAGTCTATTCTAAATCCATACTTGATAGGATCATCTCTGTCTATTGTGTATGTATTGATTCCGGTAACAAATGCATTGCCGCCTATTTCCGGAATTATTGCATCAAATTCTCCAACCTTTGTTGTTTTCTTTATTCTGCACTTGAAAGTTGAACTTATTATGCTTTCATGGACAAAGATCTCATCTATTCCAATTTCTCCCTTTGCATACAATGATGCAAGCTTGGCTGAAGTTCCCGTACCGCATGGAGATCTGTCTATGGAACCCGGTATTATGACCACTGCATTTCTCTTGTCCGCTCCTTCAACTGATGGAACATCAGAAAATTCAACATGTGTCACTTCATTCATGAATTCATTTTCAGGATGATAAACCTTGACCTGTTCATTTACTGCATCCTTGATCAGATTTCCCTTCCTGACTATTTCCTTGGCCGATTCAGGATTAACCCTAAGACCTACATCAGCAGCTTCTACTATGGCAAAGAAGTTACCACCGTAGCTGATATCCAGCGTTACCTTCCCCAGCTCCGGAACATCTACTTCAACATCCTGTGCAAATACGAAGGAAGGAACATTCTCAAAATATACATCCTTCACCTTGTAGTCTTCAACTTCCGCCTTTACCTTTACTATACCGACAGGAGTGTCAAGGTTTATGTATGTGTACGGTTCCTTTGCTTCTACAATCCCGGATTCTATGAGAGCCGTAGTCACTCCAATAGTATCATGTCCGCACATGGGAAGGTAGCAACCAACCTCTATGTAGATGACACCGATATCCGCACCTTCGCTGCAGGGCGGTGTCAGATAGGCTCCGGACATAACCTCGTTGCCCCTTGGTTCCAGCATTAGCATCCTTCTGATCCAATCCTTATTCTTTTCCATGTAAAGCATCTTTTCGCTCATTGTTATTCCAGGTATATGTGGTATGCCTCCCAGAATGGTTCTCGTAGGCTCTCCTCCAGTATTTGTATCTATAGCCGGGAAAATATTGCCAATCTTCATATCATTAATCTCCCTCTTTCAAGTTTGTTTATTCCAGCAGGCAGGCCGGGATTTCATTCATTAATTTATTCTTTATTAACGTGCAGCCTGGCTGCTGATGTCTTCATCATCTTTTACTGCTAGATTAACCAGCAAGGTGGTACCTATTGTAAATACTATGGCAGGTATTATTCCACCGGCTGCCACTGCATTTAAGGCTGGTACAAGTTCAAATAGACATGCTGATACTCCACCAACAATTATTCCAAATCTTGCAGCCTTGATAGAAAGCTTTGATTTGAAGGTTTTTGCCGTCTTGTCCTTCATTATATAACCCATTACAAACAGCGGTATCAGAACTCCACCACATATTGCATATCCTACAGCTGCAAGGTCGTATATTGTCGGGAAGGTCATTGCGCCGCCAACAGCTATTATCCCTGCAAAAAATGTAGCATATCTACTGTATTTGATAGCCTGCTCTTCTGAAAGCTTTTCCTCAGGATCGATAATGTCAACCACTATGTTTGCAGCACCTGCATTTAGGTGGGTATCCGCAGTTGACATTGTTGCGCCAGCAACTCCAAGTCCTAAAAGAACAGTAAGGAACTTAGGCATCTTGTTTATTATAAGCCATACAAGGGCCTGGTCACCAACGCCGGGGTTCATTGTGCTCGCACTCATCCCTATTGAAATTATGAAGAAAACAAGCACTATTGTAGATATCATACTCAGTCTGAATGCACCTTTTGCCGCCCTTACATCCTTGGCCGCAAAAGCCCTGTTCCATAATATTGGATTGGCCAGGCCTCCAAAGAAGGCAACAAAGAAAGATGATATTGTGGCCTTGAATCCAAGAGCCCCAAGATCCCAGTGAGTTGGATCCATGTCAACAACTCTCTCTTTAAGTATTGAAGGATTGAATCCGAAAGTCTTCAGTCCAAAGAATATTACAAACACTGCCAGTGCAATCTGAATGATTCCCTGATATGTATCTGTATAAATAACCGCTTCCAGTCCACCCTGTACTGTATAGTATATGAAAACAACAGAAGTAACAAGGACTGCTATTCTGTAGTCTATTCCAAAGAGCTGATCAAGCACGTATGAAAGACCCATGATCTGTCCTCCTGCCCATACTATGTTAGGCATAAGTGCCGCAAAACCTGCAACCTTTCTTACAACCATATCTCCACCACAGAGTTCCTCGGCTATGTATTGAGGCATAGTCATGTACTTGAATTTCGCCAGATATGGAGCTATTATCATTCCAAAAATAATCCACGCAAGGAAAGCTTCTCCCAAGAACCACCAGTATGCAGATACACCCATAAGGGATCCCCTTCCTGCCTGTCCAATAAAGTTTCCTGCACCACTTGAGCTTGCAAATGTTGTAAAGAACAATACTATCAAAGCGGTTTTCTTTCCGGCAAGGAAATAATCCTGCCTGTTTGTTATAACGCTTTTCTTTACAAATCCAACACCTAAACAAAGAATCATATAAGATACTATTAGAATCAATGCTGCTACTCTGTAACCATCCATTTAAAAATCCCTCCAAAAATTATTTATCATCATTCAAAAAGCATATTGTCAAATGCTTAATATATCATCAATAAGCTTGCTGTTAATCTCTCTTTTTCCTATTTGGTTTATAGCTTGCATCTATGTGCAATTTACTTAATCCCAGCCTGCGATAAATTTCTATTTGTTTACAATTCTAGAAATAATACCGGGTCATTATCTTATGCTGTTATTAACCCGGCTGCAATGTCATTATACTTCAATTCTATCATATTTTTCAATTCCATTACTATTGGATTGAATCTTCCGGATCCAAGGTGAAAGTGTGCATTCCAGTAATAAATGCCCTTCCAGAAATTTCTTCCACCGTCTCTTCACTTCCACCAAACTCAACTTCTCCTGAAACCTTTTCTGTAATCACAAATTCAACGTTCTTGAAAGTAACTTCCTTAGCGATTTCATCCTTTACTCTTACCTTTATATGTATTAATCCATCTTTGGATTCAAGACATATGTAAGTATAGGGCTCTACGATGTCAACAAGCCCCGATTCAATCATGACAGTGGATACCCCAACTATGCTTTCGGTTGATATGTTTTCATACCCGTTTCCGTCAACATAGATTATTCCTGCATCGGCTTCACTGCAGCAAGGCTCTGTGAGGATTATGCCCGACTGGTTTTCATTGCCTCTAGGTCCTTCAATGAGCATCTTTCTTATCCAGTCTGCATTCCCCTCCAAATAAAGAGTCTTCTCAACTACAGTTTTCCCTGGAATATATGGCAGCCCTCCCGTCACTGTTCTGACTGGAGTTCCATTCATATGGGTGTCTACAGTTGTGAACATTCTCTTTATTTTCATGCCTTAACTACCTCTTTCATCCACTTCTTCTCAAGTTCGAGGATTGCATTTTTCTTATCCTTGTCAAGCTCAGGCACCTGATGGTTTTCAATTATATCGATAGCTTTCTCGTTAAGTTTCTGAGTTATTGTCTTCTCTGCAACCTTTGCAGTGGATCTGTCGAATAACGTTGGCTGCCAGAACTTTCTGAAGTGCTTAAGTGTATGCTCTTCAGCAAGGAAGCTTCCCGATATCATAGACTGGTCTATTACGTCAAGAGCCAGTGTCTCATCATTTACTTCAATTCCTTCCATTATCTTTCTCACCATCGAAATCTGCTCGTTTGCAAGTATGAGTATCTCTGGACATGTTACTGTCGCCTGGTCCATGAGGCCAGTATCGTGTACAAGGTTTTGTCCGCTAAGGGCTGCCATAAGATATCCCATCGCCATTTCTGTTGCCGCCTGCTGGTCAAGGGTTTTGGCATCCAATGGCCCTGCAGTTCCCCATACTGGTATCTCATAGTAATGGAGTATGTCTGTAAGTGCCGCAATCTGAAGATATGTTTCAGGAGCGCCGTAACAGAATCTAGTTGTCTTCATATCCATTATGGATGCAACTCCACCGTGAATGATTGGTGCGCCAGGATTTACAAGCTGATGGTAAACAAGCCCCACGAAGCATTCAGCAAGGTTTTGAGCCAACAATCCTGCAGCAGTTGCAGGTGCAGTTGCTCCAGCCATAGGCATTGGATAGTATACGAGAGGGAATCTGTTCTCAGCACAAAGCTTGATTTCCTTCATTGTGTTTTCTTCATGTACCAGTGGACTGATAGGTTCCTGAATATGGAACATCCATGGATTTGCCTGAAGCTCTTCATGGCTTCCTGCAACTATTGCTCCCATATCGATTATATCCTGGAGTGTGTCTACATCCTTGCAGCTAAATCCTATTGTCTTTCTCATGTTGAACATCATCTGTCTGATGATTACCCTGTCGGCCACATCTTCATGAACGTCAGCACTGAAGCATGCATTAAGAACAAAGTCTATATTAGGAAGATAATCTATAACCTTTGCTATATCAGCTCCATCCTTGCTTGTCATAGGTCTTCTTTCACCAGTATATGGATCGTAGTACTCTGGATTGTCAGGGTTGCATCCGAAATATGACTTGTTTCCTTCAAGGAAAATCTTTCTCTCGCCTTCCCTGTTTGCCAGGGTGATTCTCTTGGGCATTGTGCTTATTGCCCTCTGTACAAGGTGTGTAGGTATCCGCACTATGTTTCCGTTTACCCTAGCACCGTGTGCATGAAGCATGTCCTGAGCTTCCTTGCACTCAATCTTCATCCCTGTTGTTTCAAGTATCTCACATGCCGCATAAAATATTTCCTTAATCTGTGAATCAGACAACACCCTCATGTGTGGTGTACACAATTGTTCAAATCCTGCTTTCATAATACATTCCTCCTTTTAATTTTCGAATAAGCCTGCTATGCCATAAGTCTGTTTGCCAGTTCTACCGCTTCAGTAGAATCAGACGAGTAGTTTGCGCCTATTTCTTCCGCATAGTTGTCAGTAACAGGTGCTCCACCGATCATAACCTTCACATCATCATAGAGTCCGTTTTCCTTAAGTCCTTCAACAGTATTTTTCATAGCCATCATTGTAGTTGTAAGCATAGCAGACATTCCAACTATGTCTGCATCGTGTTCCTTCACAGCTTCAATTATTTTCTCGGGAGAAGCATCAACACCAAGGTCCACAACCTCATATCCAGAGCTCTCCATCATCATGCATACCAGCTTCTTGCCTATGTCGTGAAGGTCTCCCTTTACAGTTGCAAAAACAGCCTTGCCTTTTGATGTAACATCCCCTTCCTTAAGCAAAGGCTTTATGATTTCCATTCCAGCATTCATTGCCTTTGAAGCTATGAGCACCTCAGGTACAAACATCTCTCCATTCTTGAACTTTTCACCTACAACATTCATACCTGCCATTAATCCGCTATTGATGATTTCCTTAGGCTCTTTACCTACACTTAATGCCATTTCAGTATATGTCTTCACATCTTCAACTCTACCAGCTTTTAAAGCTTCTGCTATCCTTGTTAATTCCATTCCATCCTCCATTAAGAACTTTAGTTTAGTTACGCAGATATATAAAGCAAATAGCGTGCCAACTTTCAAATCAGTAAAATTCACTTTATTCCAACGATTTATTATAAAACTTCCCCGTTGCGCAAAATCATTTTGCCTGTTAAAATATATAGAGAGCAAACATATTTTGCTGCGAAACTTTTGTTTACAGGAGAACATATGGACAATCAAACTTTGATGAAAATCTTTGATGCACTGGGAATGTATTTATTAACAACAGACAATGAAGGTCGGATAATCGATGCCAACAACAACTTTCTTGCAAAATTCAACGATATTATCTTGGATATAACAAATATAAGTTATATTGATTTGAAAGCTTACGACATGCTAAAAGACCATGATATGAGCGAAATTGAAATCACCCTTTTGAATTCCGTTCATATTCTGGAGAGGTTTAAATCAGCAGACAACTATTATTTTCTTATAAGGAAGAAAGTGGATAACCAGACCAACCGTATTTATGAGAAGGTTGTAAACTCAATAAACGAAAGAATAGTCGCCTCGGACAAGGAAGGTAATGTTCTTCTTTTCAACAAGGCAAGCGAGGATTATGAAAAAATAAGCAAGGACAAAATCATTGGACATAATATCACAGACCTTTACAATCTCACTGAAGAATCAAGTCTACTTATGTCAGTCATACGTACAGGGGAACCTCTACTTAATATTCATCAGTATTCTGTCAACAATATGGGTTTGATGATAGATGACATGGTTGACACCTGGCCAATATTTGAGAACGGTGAACTGTTCGGGGCCGTTTCAATAATGACTGACTATACCAAAATCGAGTCTTTGTCAAAGCAGATAATAGACCTGCAAAGCAAGCTGATCAATCTAAATGAAAATGATAACGGCCAGTCTCCCTTGTCGGCACGATATTCATTCAAGGATATCATATGCACCAGCGACAATATGAACGGTATAATATCCGTGGCCAAACGCGCTGCAAAGTCCAACTCTCCAATTCTTGTACATGGAGAAACGGGCACAGGAAAAGAACTTTTCGCCCAGAGCATTCACAACTACAGCGCCAACTCAAAAGGACCCTTTGTTGCAATCAACTGCGCTGCAATACCCGATAATCTATTGGAGGGTCTTCTTTTCGGAACCGTAAAAGGGGCATTCACAGACGCCATTGACAGGCCAGGACTTTTCGAACAAGCAGAAGGCGGAACAATTCTTCTGGACGAACTTAATTCAATGAGTTTAAACCTACAGTCAAAGTTACTGAGAGTATTGCAGGAAAACAAGGTACGTCGTGTAGGGGGTTCAAA
The DNA here is from genome assembly GCF_900142005.1 of Dethiosulfatibacter aminovorans DSM 17477. Taxonomy (GTDB): domain Bacteria; phylum Bacillota; class Clostridia; order Tissierellales; family Dethiosulfatibacteraceae; genus Dethiosulfatibacter; species Dethiosulfatibacter aminovorans. The sequence continues at coordinate 97,477 of NZ_FQZL01000011.1, read as the reverse complement.
GGAAATCAGCATAAATACAAGAGTAATTACTGCAATGAATGAAAATCCAATAGCGGCAGTGAAGGAAAACAAAATCCGGCAGGATCTCTTCTACAGAATAGGCGTAGTACTCATAGAAGTACCACCTCTCAGAAAGAGAAAGGAGGACATCCCAATCCTTTCAAAAATGTTCATACTAAAATTCAACCGCAATCTGGACAGACAAGTCGAAAGACTTTCAACAGATGTCTTTGAAGCATTTGACAGATACAACTGGTCGGGAAACGTCCGGGAGCTGCAGCATACCATCGAATATGCCATGAATATTGCACATGAAAATGAAAGAATCATAGAACTCAAACATCTACCCTCGCATATAACTGATCCCTTTGAAAAAATGAATAAAAATGAAACATCATCACAGACCCTCGAGGAAAAGCTCAATGTCGAAGAAATAAAAATACTTACGAAGGAGCTTGCTGAAAACAACTGGAAAATTGCTGAAACAGCAAGAAAGCTGGGACTTAAAAGACAAAGCCTCCAATACAGGATAAAGAAGTATTCCTTGAAAAAGGAATACCCTTAATTGACAAGTCAAAAAAATGCCTCCATAATATTTCGGAAGCATTTTTTATTGCCAGGAAAGTTACTAAATACATAGCCGATTTCAAGGCTTCAGCCTTCATACTCTTATGATTATTATAACCCATTCCGTACTACAGCCCATTCTGGCATATGGATCATCCTATCTTATGATTATCGCTTCCCAATGATTCAGTATGTAGTCTCTGTTTTTTCAGTTCTATTATAAGATCTCAAATTGTAATACTTTCATCCACTATAAAATTTTTTATTACTTTTTCAATTGTCTCTACTCCAAATTCGTTAAAGCAAGTATTCTATTATACATAAAGAAAGCACCTTCTTCGTTGATTTTGTCTGCAAACAATTCATAACATGAAAGGAGCTTTCTTTTTATATAAAAAAATACTAAGGGGTGGAGTATGTTTTGAACAATAATTTCTCCCATAACCTCTGAACAGCTGTTATGGGAGAAATAGAAATGATAACCGCTTTTGGAACCGGTTATTTATAAAGACTGGCAACCTAAATAAATTTTATTATTTATCCAGTACTCCAAATAAATATTCTCACACAATAAGATTAAGCAAAAGCTATGCCAACGTTCCAATTTGATCAAATGCCCACAATTCAACAAAAAAATATTAAACTCATTCATTAAGCAAAATCATTTTGCTTATTTTAATATAAATAAAGCAAATTCATTTTGCTTCGAAACTTTTGTTTACTCACATATAACTACTCCTTTTGATAAAGCGGAAAGAAAGGAAACATCATCACAAACCCTAGAAGAAAGGCTACATATTGAAGAAATAAAAATACTTAAGAAGGAGCTTGCTGAAAACAACTGGAAAATTGCTGAAACAGCAAGAAAGCTGGGACTTAAAAGACAAAGCCTCCAGTACAGGATAAAGAAGTATTCCTTGAAAAAGGAACACCATTAACTGACACATCAAAAAATGCCTCCATAATATTTGGAAGCATTTTTTATTGCCAGGAAATTGCTGAATATACAGCCGCTCAAAATATTTATATTGTTCATCTAAGGAGCTATCCATGCATCAGCTATATTTCAAGGGATATTTGATACACCTCGTTCTTGTGAAGATTATAGTCCTTTGACACCTTCTTGACGGCATCCTTTTTTGTATATCCTTCATCAAGAAGTTCAATAAGCTTTTTCCTCACATCGACTTCCTCTTCCATCTCTTCCTCAGAGGAGCCTTCCACCACTATGACGAATTCCCCCTTCACATCCTTGGATTCGAAATGGTCAAGGCAAAAGGATATGTTTCCCCTTACAGTCTCCTCAAACTTCTTGGTTATCTCCCTGCTTATGGACATGTTCCTGTCGCCAAGTGTCTTCATCATTATTTTCAGTGTTTCCTTGAGCCTGTGGGGAGACTCGTAGAAGATCATTGTACGTCTCTCGTTCCTGAGATTTTCAAGCTCCCTGGTCCTTTCACTTTTTTTGTGTGCAAGGAAACCTTCAAATACAAACTTATGTGTGTCAAGGCCTGAGATTACAAGAGCCGAAGCGAATGCAGTGGCTCCAGGAAGTATTACCACTTCCACATTCCTTTTTATGGCTTCCTTAATCAGTATTTCTCCAGGGTCTGAAATTCCGGGCATTCCAGCGTCGGATACAAGTGCGCAGCTTTCTCCTGCCAGCACGCGATTTATTATTTCTGTGCTCCTTGACATTTCATTGTGCTCGTGACAGCTTACCATCCTCTTCTTGATGTCAAAATGGTTAAGAAGCTTTATGGTATGCCTCGTATCTTCGGCAGCAATGAAATCCACTTCCTTAAGTGTTTCAAGAGCCCTTATTGTAATGTCTCCAAGGTTCCCTATTGGCGTCGTGCAAATATACAGCTTACCTTCCATCTTTTCTCTCCATTCCGTAGATTTCATATATCTCGTCAGTATAGCTTTCCTTGTCCCTGTAGACATAGAGAGGAGGATCTATCTTCATTTCAGGATTTCCTCCCTTTACTCCCTTTATGAGTATCATGTTGGGGTTGGTTCCCTGTCTCGGATATACAAGCCTCATCCTTTTTGGCTCAAGCTTGTATTTTCTCATGAGCTCGATAATATCAGCCATCCTGTAGGGCCTGTGGACCATGTAGAATCTCCCGTGGTGCTTAAGAAGTCTGGATGAAGTCCTGATAACATCCTCGAGACTGCATGATATCTCATGTCTTGAAAGAGCCTTCTTATCCTCAGGATTGACTATGCCTCCATTGCTTTCCACATAGGGAGGATTTGTCACCACTGCATCAATGGAATTGCTTTTTATATGGTTCTCAACATCCTTCATGTCTATGTTGAGTATTTCAATCCTATCCTCCAGGTTGTTCATGGACACGGACCTTCCGGCCATTTCTGCAACCTCATCCTGAATCTCTATTCCATAAATCTTTTCAGGTTCCTTCTTTCCCCACAACAGCAGGGGAATAATTCCAGTGCCGGTACCCAGGTCCACAACTGTGGATTTCTTTTTCAGGTCCGCAAAATCAGAAAGAAGGACAGAATCCATTCCGAAGCAGAACCATTTCTTGTTCTGAATTATTTTAAGACCCTTTAACTGAAGGTCTTCAATCTTTTCACCGTCATTAAGTATCATCTGTTTCTCCAATCAATCTTCATCATTGTCGTCGTTGTTCTTATATTCGTATTCGCTTGAATCATCAACTTCCTCATATTCATCTACATCGATTATTTCATCATTCTCATTCAAACCGTGGAAATTTCTTATATTGCCATTGTTGCCGTTTTGGTCCTTTGATTCCTGATAGTACTGGTTCAGCTTCCTGAGATTGGTCCTCCAAAGGTATATCACATATGGAAAGAATATCAGCATGAGGAAGGAATTCCCGGACATTAATATGAAATCGAATATTCCATGAAGCAACATGGGAGTTGTCAGTGATCTTGTATAGTAATATTTCTTTCTGAAGGGATCATTGCAGAACTTTGCCATAGACAGGAAATAACCCATTGTTATCGCAAAAAGCATATGAGCCGGCACAGCCAAAAAAGCCCTGTACAGACCAACACTTTCAACGTCGGCAAACCGAAAAACCACATACATTACATTTTCAACAGTTGCAAAACCAAGGGAAGCCATTACACAATAGACTATGCCGTCAATCTTCTCGTCATAGGCAGGGTCATCATAGTCCATCCTCATGACGACAAACCTTTTGAAAAATTCCTCGGAAAATCCTGCCACTATGAAGGCTGTATATGCCGCACCAAGAAGTCCTCCAAATATATTGAAAGCGGATAAAAATGATTCCAGCAATATTGTAGGGAATACAATGAGTGCTCCTCCAATGAATGTCTTCACCAGAAGCTTCACAGGCTCCCTGTCGTATCTGTCAACAAAATATATAATCAAAGCAAGGGCAATGCCCGGTGTAACTGCAGTAACAAGCAAGTTCAAATCCATAAAATCACCTCGTTTTTTAGAAATTATGTCTTCATAGCAAATGAAACATATGCTATAATACCTTATCAATCGACATATATCAATAATATTGCATAATTTGATGTCTGATTTACATTCATAATTAATTATACAGGAGGAGCATTAAGTGAACAACAAAAAAAGAACTGCCTATGCAGCAATTCTATTCACCATAACTGTATGGGGAATTTCTCTTATAAATACAAAGATAGCCATGGAGTACTACAATTCCATATCAATTTCATTCTGGAGAACTGTCATTGCCTCTGCAACTCTCTTTATTCTTAAAATGGCAAACCATCCTGAAGAAAAGATGAAAAAGGAGGACAGGAAGACTTTCCTCATAGCAGGTGCTTCAGGAGTCTTTTTCTACTTCATATTCCAGAACACAGGACTCATATTCATTTCTGCTTCACTTACTTCAATAATCCTGGGTATAATACCCATAATTACAATGATTGTTGAAGCCGTTATATCCAGAAATAAACTGAATTTGGTTAAAGTGGCATCGGTTTTCATATCACTGGCCGGTGTATGTCTTATAGTAGGCTTCGAGACGGGAACGAGCACCAGAAACATCATAATCGGGTCATTGCTTATTCTCATGTCTGTATTTTCATGGGTTGCTTATACCTTCTCCACGAAATCCCTGTCTAAAAATTATGCGCCAATCTCAATTTTATTTTATCAGACTTTAATCGGCATGGTGCTGCTTGGATTCTTGATGCCATTCAACTGGTCAAGCCCCCTTGGAACGACATTGACCGTCAATTTCAACCTGGCTTATCTTGGGATCATATGCTCGGCAGTTGCCTATTCCCTCTACAACTATGCTTTAAACAATCTGAATGCAACGGTATGCAATATATTCATCAATCTTCTTCCTGCAGTATCCATAGTGACTGGAATATTAGTCCTTGATGAAACCATCACCGCCCAACAGATATTTGGTACAGTTCTAATACTGTTCTCCATATATTTCATAACCAAGGATTCGGAAAAGGAAAATGCAATCAATATCGAAAAGATCGTGTGATTCAGGCGGATGGCACTGTAGGAGGACAGAGCACCTGTTACAGGATCAGCATCCGCTTAATCTGATTCCAGCCAGACTTGTCAATGAAATCAGAACAAAGACAAAGCTGCATATTACCAGAGCTTTTGAAGCTCTCGATTCAAAGGACTTGAAGTTGACTTTCAGACCCATAGCCACCATGGACATCAGTATGAAAATGTTGCTGACCTTTTTAAGCAATACGGTTATGTCAACAGTCATGTCCCCCAAACGACAAGCCGTAGGAAAGAAATTGAAATAGTCATTTACTGAAAACAAGATTCCCACGAGTATAAAGTATATTACATATGCCGGAAATTTTGTTTTCCTTTCCTGGGATTTGGAGAAAAGCGACCTGAGGACAAGGGCAACCGGAGCAAGCAGCGCCACTCTTGACATTTTAACCAAAGTTCCGATTTCAAGGCTGATATTGTCGGTTCCCCTGGCTCCCGCTGCTGCAATTGCATGTGCTACGCCTTGCAGAGAGCTTCCCGACCATATGCCATACTGCAGATCTGTCAAGGGGAGCTTCTGGGCCAGGAAAGAATATACGATGACACCTATTGCTCCCAAGAGACTTATTACAGTGACGGATATGGCCACATCTTCATCCTCTGCACCTATTACAGGAGCGATTGCAACAATAGCCGAAGCTCCGCATATCGATGAACCCACACCCAGCAGAACAGACAAACATGGATTCAGTTTATGTGCCCTTCCTACAAAATATGAAGCTGTTATAGCTATTGTGATCAAACTGACGACCAGCAATAAGATCTTCGGTCCCAGTTCCAGAAGAAGAGAAAAATTCAGTTTTACGCCAAGTAGAACTATTCCCCATTTAAGTATTTTCTTCAATGCAAAGGAAATACCCTTGTCAAAAGATTCCGGAATTCGAAAAACATTGGCAACAATAATACCCAGCAGTATTCCAATTGTCATTGTTTCAATAAAGTTCAGAAATGATGCATTGAGCATAATTGATATGACTGAAATGATTGCAGTCAACAAAAGCCCCTTGTATATATCTTTCATAAGTGTCCTCCAATTTAAATTGATGTAAATAAAATAATCTGGTTGTGCTTTACAGTTAGAGTATAAAACACCATGTTGATAAAAACAAATTATTAATTATTATGCCTCGATAAGATGATTTTATGAACAAGAGGTGAATTTGCTTCAGAATTGTGTTACAGTATTAAAGAACCATACTTTAACAGTGTGGCATAATAAATATCCGGATAGAACGGAGGGTGGAAACAATGATGGATTACCGTATGATTACCTTTGTCAAGCTATGCGACACCATGAATTATAGAAAGACAGCGGAAGAATTGAATATTACACAACCGGGAGTGACTCAGCATATCCAATATCTGGAAAAAGAATATGGATGCAAACTGTTCAGCTACAACAATAGAGTCTTGAAAAAAACCGCAAACGGAGAGATTCTGGAACAGTATGCAAGAGGAGAAATATACAATGAGTACAAGCTTCGAAAAGCTCTCGGCAAAGTGGACAAGGTGGAGTTGCGAATTGGAGCGACGAAAACAATAGGGGATTATGTACTTTGCAATACGATAACGGAACTGGCAGATGATCCTAAAATGAATATTTCATTATATTTAGACAATACTGAGAGGCTGCTTAAGAAACTTGATGAGAACAGGATTGATTTAGCTGTAATCGAGGGTTTTTTCGACAAGGTGAGATATGGTCATCAATTATTCAGACGGGAGCCTTTTGTAGGAGTGTGCAGTTTGGAGCACCCATTTTCAGGCACAACTGTATCTATGGAGCAGTTGTTCACCGAAACAATTTTAATCCGTGAAGAAGGTTCTGGAACAAGAGCCATACTCGAACAATTGCTGGGAAGCTACAGCTATTCCTTAGGGCATTTTGAAAGGATGGTGTGCTTAAGCAGTTTTGGATTGATAAAGGAGTGTCTCGTACAGAACAAATGCATTACCTTTGCCTACAAAGCCTTTGCTGACAGCAGCGATAGACTGGGCACCTTCACAATAGACGGATTGGAAATCGATAGAGAGTTCAACTTTGTATATTTGAAGAATTCAGATGCCCGCGGGCTGATAGATTATTTGTTGTAGTGTCTTGATGAAAAAACAAAAGAAACATTCATTTGACAACATTGACTATTTATAGGAAAATATAGTTACACATCTGAATCATTCTTATCTATTAATCAAGTACCCAAGCTACATAATCAATAAATGGCGATAAAACGCAATCCATGCAATTTTCTTCTAAATTTCAATTAAATCATATGCAATTATATCCTTTCATGGAGGCCGGTTATGAAAAGATTGATGCAAAACATACAGTGGATTTTCATTTTTTTGTTGGTTTGGATAGTATTATTTGAGGAGCTCAGCATGAGAACTGCAGTCAGCGGACTTGCAGTTGCTTGCCTATGCCTTCTTTTCACCGAAAAATATCTAATGGGCGATTCCTACAACAGACTATATCCAATCAGCATTCCCTGGCTTCTAAGATACATAATATTTCTCCTCTTTGAAATCTACAAAGCTGGAATAATCACTACAATCAAGGTCTTTTCAGGAAATATAACTCCCGGAATAGTTGAAATCGAAACCAGCCTCGAAAGTGAATTCTCAAGAATAATCCTGGCAAATTCAATAACACTAACACCTGGTACCGTTACTATTGCCAAGGAGGGCAACAAGCTGAAGGTTCTGTGGCTGAATGTTGAGACAAAGGATCCCGAGAAAGCAGGCATGCTAATTAAGAAGAACCTGGAAAGGGTTCTCAAGAAGGGGTGATTCCATGGATTTTACTTCTCTTTCAATCATCTTTCTTACAGTCATGAGCACCTTCAGGATAATCATAGGGCCTACAATATGGGATAGGCTTTTGGGACTCAACCTGGTAACAACCAAACTCATCATGCTCATAGTACTTATAGCTTCCCTGAGAAATGAAACCTTCCTTCTTGACATAGCCCTTGTCTATTCACTGCTGGGATTTATCGGCATCACCTTCATGGCAATATATATTCAAAACAGAGGATAATGATATGAAAATGACAATTGGAACAATATTAATATGGACTGGAATAATATTCATTGCACTTGGTGTATTAAGCATATACAGATTCAAGAATTTCTATCCCCGGATACTGGTAGCATCAAAGATAGATACAGTGGGAAACATCACCCTCATGCTTGGAGTGGTAATAAAAAACGGGTTCACATTCTTCTCTCTGAAAGTAATTCTTATACTTGCAATAATGACCGTCATCAACCCCCTGAGCACCCATTCCATCGCCAGGTCTGCATATTTCAGCGGATACAGGATTAGAAAGGAGTAAGTCTATGAAACAGATATCACTCATTCTTCTTGTGGTACTGGCCGTCTACGCCATACAGTCACAAAAGCTTAGAAGGGCCATAATATTCATGGGAGCATTTTCCCTGTGCATATCCTTCGTCTATATGCTCTACAACGCTCCCGACGTTGCCATAGCGGAGGCTGTAATCGGCTGCACTCTTTCAACAATCTTATACCTTGTAGCCCTCAAGAAATACAGGATATTCACCGTATTCTACCATGTCCCTTCAGGCAAGGTGGAAGACAGCTACTATGGAAAAGGGCTACATTCGGATTTCATAAATGCCCTTAAGGACTTCTGTGCAGAGCAGGAACTTGATCCCCATATTATCTACACCACAGATAGCAGGGATGAAATAATGGAAAACAACATGTATTCCGTGATACTAGAACCTGTAAATGGTGATTTAAAACTCCACGTACACTCGGAAAACTGCAAGGTTGACGACCTGGAAATATTTCTGGAAAGCAAGAAGCCTTATCCCTACGTATACTCCATCGTAAGAAGCAAAGAGGTGATAGAATGAGAAGGAAGATGATCGCACTGTATATATACCTCATAGGACTGGTAGTGCTGTACTGCAATTCCATTTTTACAAACGTATTTGGCAGACCGGTGTATGACCACGTCATAGAAAAGGGATATGTTGAGACGGGGTCCGAAAACCTCGTCACTGCCGTCTATCTTTTCTACAGATATTACGATACCTTGTTTGAAACTCTTATGCTCCTATTCAGCATAATTGCAGTCATATACATGTCTGCTCACGAAGGCGGTGACCATTATGAATAACCATTCCGAACTTTTATCCAGATCACTGGGAGTGCTGTACCCCTTCATTCTGATAACAGGAATATATGTAACTGTTAACGGCCATCTGTCTCCCGGCGGCGGTTTCCAGGGTGGCGCTGTCCTGGCTGCCATTTTCATAATCAAGCATCTTGTACTTCCCATTCATGATACAAGGCTTGAAAGGATTCAAATGGTGGAAAAGCTGGCCTTGATTTTCATACTCCTGTTTCCGGTTGCGTTCATTTTTTCAAAACTAAACATAAGTTTTCCGGGATTCAACTCCATATACCTGGTGGGAATGAATATACTCATATCCCTCAAGGTAGCCTGCGGCCTTAGCCTGATATTCTTCAGATTCGTATACTACGAAACAAAATAAAAAAGTTGCAGTTAAAGGTGAGCGATATGATTGAAAGAGTAAGTCAACTTACAATCGAATATATAAACGGTGAAAATATATCACTGGTCCTGTTCTTTGTGGGAATCTACGGACTGAGTGCAAGAAGGAACATATTGAAATCCATAATCAGCCTAGGCATAGTACAGGCAGCAATAATACTGTTTTTTGTCTCAATGGATGCGGACTCAAGCTCCGTACCGCCCATAGGAAAGTCCTTTTCGCAAATACCTTCGGACCCTGTTCCACAGGCCCTTATGATAACTGCAGTTGTAATAGGCATATCAGTCACTGCAGTCAGCCTAACCATGTTCATCAGCCTGTATAGGAAATACGGTACCACCAACTGGAGCAAGGCCAGAAGAAAGAGGGAGGATATGAAATGACAGACATTCCTCTTGTCGGATTCGTGCTGATACCAGTCATAGCGGGACTGCTCCTGTACCTTAAGCCAAGTAGAATAACACTGGCATCCACCCTTGCTGTACAGGCACTTATCCTTTTTTTCAACATAAAATACATGTTGCTTCTTCAGTCATCGGGAGAGATTCTTGAATGCCTCAGTGGCTACCCTCTACCGTTAGGAATGGCACTGAAGCTTGACATGCTGTCGTCCATCATGCTTTTGATGAACAACCTCCTGTTTCCACTCATGGTTGTATTCAACATGAAAAAGGAATACATGAACAAACTTTTCATCTTCCTCTTTCTAAGTCTCCAGGGTCTAATAAACGGCATATTCCTGACTACGGACTTTTTCAACTTCTATATTTTGATGGACGCTGCAACGGTTATTGTGAGTATTCTCATAATGTACAAGAAAGACAGCCGGTCAATGTATGACGGCATGATATACTTAATGGTAAACATGGCAGGAATGGCATTCTTCCTCTTGGGAATAGGATACATATACAGATATTTCGGAGCATTGGACTTCATAACGGTTTCAAGACTGATAAAGGAGGTTGACAATCCTGGACCCCTGGTAATGCCCTATGCAATGATGCTGACGGGTATAAGTCTTAAGGCTGCTCTGATGCCCCTTTTCAGCTGGCTGCCAAAAGCCCACGGAACTCCAAGCGCACCCTCAATAATCTCCAGCATACTTTCAGGCATATTCATCAAGCTTGGAGTCTACATGTTCATAAGGCTCTCCATTATGTTCGGACCCATCGTGGATGTATCGGACTACTTCCTTTTCATGGGATACATAACATCAATAGCGGGCTTCATATTCGCCATATCGCAAAGCGATATCAAGCTCATACTGGCATATCATACAATATCCCAGGTTGGTCTCATAGTGATAGGTCTTAGCATGAACAATCTCAAAGCATACGACGGTGCTCTATATCATATGCTGGCCCACGGCATTTTCAAGTCCCTGCTGTTCCTCATTGCGGGAATACTGGTAGAGATGTTCCATACAAGGAAGATATCCGAAATACGGGGACTCTGGCACCATTCGAAGATACTTAGCATCTCCCTCATTGCTGCAGTTCTCAGCATTACCGGGGCGCCCTTCTTCAGCGGAGGATACTCCAAACATTTGATCATGTATTCCGCCAACGGCATTTTTGCTCCATTTATTCTTAAAATCATAAGTGCAGGTACGATGATATCGTTCATAAAATTTTTCAAGGTCATATTTTCAAGGCCTTCTGCAACCCCCGTTAGAAAACCCGGAGTAAACGAAACCGCGGTTATATCGGTAATGGCCCTCTTGTGTCTGTTTCTGGGCGTATTTGGAGACAATTTCATATTACTTGCAACCGGACATGCATCCTCTTATTCGATCTTCAGCCAAATTGGTCACCTTCCAACCTATGTTTTGACCTTTGCCATCTCCTACCTTGTATACGTGGCCATAATTAAGGACAGACTTTGGATCACCAGGGTCAGGGGATTCGAACTTGGATTCAACAGCATATCACTTTCAATCATCAGCTTTTTTGCCATGAGTCTGATGGTGCTGAGCCTGTCCATATGAGTAAAATTGTCTGACATTAAAATTCTCAGGACATCGAGTCCTTCGAATCATCTGACGTTCAATCGAGTAATAATTCCCAGAAACCGAAATTATCTTGAACACCATATACATTAAAAAAGTCGCATGGATTAACTCCTGCGACTTTTTTATTATTCATTCCATCATACCTTTTCAAGCACTTTTACTCTATCACTATCTGTTTCTCTTGTAGTTTCCAATTATCCTCTTGTATTTCGAGTGTTCCTTCAATTCCTTCAACACAGCCTTCATTTCATCATCTTCAAGATTTCCGGTAATGTCTATATAAAAGCCGTAGCTGAACGGCTTCGAAAGGATTGGCCTGGACTCCAGCTTCTCCATATTCACTCCATGTTCCGCAAAGACTTTGATGCAGTCATAGAGAGAACCGGCTTTGTGGCTTGTTTCAATGTAGAGGCTTATAATATCCGCATCTTCAGGATAATCCTTCTTGTTTGTTATGATTCCGAATCTGGTAGTGTTCAATTTGTTGTCCTGTATATCAGATTGAAGGATCTTCATATTGTATATTTCTGCCGCCCTGCTGCTGGCAAGAGCCGCAGCATTCTTGTCGCCAAGTTCTATAATATATTCAACACTCTTGGCAGTATCAAGATATGCAACCTTGTTTATCTGCTTGTTGTCGTCAAAGAAATCCTCGCACTGCTTGAGAGCTTCCGGATGGGAATATATGGTCCTGATATCCTCAAACTCCGTTTCCGGGAAGGTTATAATACAGTGACTCACCTTTACATATTCCTCTCCAACAATATACACATCATAGTGCCTCATGAGGTCAAGTGCTCTTGTAATTGCTCCGGTAGTACTGTTCTCCAGAGGAAGAGCAGCATAGTCAAGTCTCCTGTTGTGGACATCCGAAATCATGTCCCTGAAATTGTCATAGGGAACCCCTTCAACATCATTTCCAAAATACTTCACAACAGCTATTTCACTATATGCACCTGGAACTCCCTGATAACCAACTTTTAGCATAGGCCCCCTCCATTAACGTAGTCGTGTATTTTCCTGACCTTGTCATTGAGCACCTTGAATTCTTCAGGTGTAAGGGACTGTGCGCCGTCACAGAGAGCCTCATGAGGGTTGTTGTGAACCTCTATTATAAGTCCGTGGGCTCCAATGGCAGCAGTAGCTCTTGAAGCGGGCTCAATCATGCTTGCCTTTCCTGTTGCATGGCTTGGGTCAATAATTATCGGAAGATGTGACAGTTCCCTGATTGCAGTTACAATATTCAGGTCAAGAGTGTTTCTCATGTGGGTTTCGAAAGTTCTTATTCCCCTTTCACAAAGAATGACTTTTTCATTTCCTTCAGACATGATATATTCTGCAGACATGAGAAATTCCTTTATAGTAGAAGACATTCCCCTTTTCAGCATTACAGGCTTGTCGCATTTTCCAACTTCCTTGAGAAGGGCAAAATTCGCCATGTTCCTGGCTCCAATCTGGATAATGTCGGCATACTCATATACGGCATCGAAATCATGGGGATCCATAAGCTCCGTAATGATTGGAAGACCTGTAGCTTCCTTTGCTTTCCTTAAAAGTTTAAGACCTTCCAGTCCCAGTCCCTGGAAACTGTATGGAGATGTTCTGGGCTTGAATGCTCCACCTCTCAATATGTCTGCTCCATATTCCTTTACTTTTAAGGCTGTCTGCATTATTTGGTCCTCATTTTCCACCGAGCAGGGTCCTGCCATGATTGTGAAATTGTCACCGCCAATTTTCACTCCCTCAACATCGATGATGGTGTCCACCCTGTTTGCATATCTGCTTGCCAGCTTGTATGGTTCCTGAATCCTGTACACCTTTTCAACCCCCTCTTCACCAGCGAAATAATCCAATTCCACTTTTTGTGTATCTCCTACAAGAGCAAGTATGTTCTGTCCCTCTCCATAAGTTACTATAACCTGAAGCCCCATCTTTTCAGCTCTCTTTTTGATTTGTTCCGTCAATTCTCCCTGATCCTGTTTCATTACTATTACCATCTTTATCCTCCAAGTATTTAATATTCCAGATTAATCATCTCGAGCCATGGGCCCTTCATATCCACACCAAAAGCTGCAGTCGATTGATGTGAGGAATTTAATAAAAAAGACCTGTGAGTTAAACTCACAGGTCTGTATTGCCGCAATCTTTATTTGAGTTTAGCTTTTAACAAATTACATATTCTGTTTTTTTGTATGTAAAGAAACCAGCGCTAAAAAAGCCCCAGTAAAAGCTAAAAAAGAAACTATTCAATTTTGAAGTTTTTAGAATCATGTTCAATTTATTCATAGTACTTCTCCATTTCCATTAGTTGAAACTAATTATACTCAAATGTTACATAAATGTCAAGAATATTTGTCCTGTCATTTGCATTTTACAGAAACAAGCCAAGCTAACAATCATTCGACTTCTTTAAAAGAGCCTGATTTATTTAAGCGAGGCCCTTGCTATCAATTTGCAGATTTTCTTTCCTTCCCCTACGAATTTCTCTTCATATTCCGTGGCAACATTGTCATCTACATGATCCGTGCCGTAAAGGTCGTGGGTTTGAAAAACAACATCCCATCCGTTCTCCGCCATGACTTCCAGCGAATAGTCAAACAAGTCTACATTGTCAGTCTTGAAAACAAGCTCACCCTCATTTTTGAGTATCCTCCTGTATATGTCAAGATGATTCGGACTTGTTAGACGTCTCTTTTCATGTCTCGGCTTTGGCCATGGGTCGGAGAAATTCAAATATATCCTGTCTACAGAATTATCACTAAATATTTCCCTTGCAATTTCAGCCTTGGAATGAACTATATAATAATTTGGCAGAACGCCTTCTGTTTCTATTGTGTTCAGCCATCTGAAAATGACCTTTGTGCTCATCTCGAATCCGAGATAATTGATGTCAGGATTCATAAGCGCAAGCTTTCGAATGAATCCTCCCTTTCCTGAACCTAATTCTATATGAAGCTCGTTTTCATTGTCGAATATTTTGTCAAGTCCACCTTCCATGTTTTCAGGTTTGGTGACTACCCTTGGATGTTCATCAAGTATTTTGTGCCCTTCCTTAACATGCCTTAATCTCATTAATTCATCTCCTCCAGTTTAGCAATTTTATCATTAAAAGGTCTGCATTTCAACATTTATATAATAGAATAAATTCCTTTCGCAACTATTACAAAAACGTAACAATAAACAGATTGAAATCCTATCAAAAAGGAGTATATTTTATGTATCCAAACCATACAGGAGGAACTAGAATGAACGAAATTTTAAGCAGCTCCAGTCTGCTTTCATATTTCCTGATATTTTTTGCAAAAATTTTTGAAGTATCTATCTCAACCATAAGAATTATGTTTGTATCAAGGGGAGACAAGATGAAGGCTTCCTTCATAGCATTTTTCGAAATACTGCTGTGGATCGTAGTTGTGAGCTCCGTCCTCAAGGGCCTGAGCGAGGATCCTATTAAGGCAATAATCTATAGTGCGGCATTTACAATTGGCAACTATATTGGAATAACCTTAGAAGAAAAAATGGCCGTAGGCCTTACGACAATACAGGCTATAACCAAGGAAGGCGAAGGCAGGGAAGCCGCCCAGCTGTTGAGGGACAATAACTTTGGCGTTACCGTAATAAAAGGTGAGGGTAGAGAATGCACTCGTGAAATCCTCCTAATCCACCTAAAAAGAAAAAGAACACAAGAGGCAGTAGACCTTCTTAACTCACAACTGGATAATGCTGTAATAAGCATAAATGCAGTTAAAATAATAAGAGGTGGATATATTAGAAAGTAAACTGATTCCTGACTATATAATTATTGATCCTTGAACATATTTCACCGTCAAAGACCTTTCCGGAAGCAATTGTTCCCAATACTATAAGGGAATCAATTGCTTCCGTTTTTATTTTCAAATACCTTCCCATGGCAGCCATTGGCATAAGTCCATAGGGAATATCTTCCGTTACATATCTTGATTCCAAAGATGCAGGACCATTGGCCCTTGTATGCACAAAACTTTCAGACAGAGTTTCATATAAGCCGCTCTTCCTGAATCCGTAAACGTGTTCTATATAGTCCATAAGTGTTTCCGTTTCTATTCCCAGCGCCTTTGCAATTTCCATCCTTTCCATGTCCACCTTCTCAATAACCCTTGCCACTGAAGGTGTAATTCCTTCCCTGTAAAAGTCGAATTCACCCTTTGTATTTTCAAGCCTTGCTGCATTCATTACCGTTACTGCAGTATGGACAACCGGATTCATATTTGAAAGATTAACCTCGAAAATATTTCTTCCTTTTACAAATACGTCAATAATCCTGTTCATTATTGACACCCCATCATTCACAACTTCCGGATAAATTGAGGACACCAGAATTTCACTTTTAATACCCTTAAAGTCAACATTTCTGTCATCAATGGCTCTACTGGCAAACAAGGAAGAGCCAAGGGACAATACTCTATTGTACCCGCCCATGCCTCTTTTCATGATCATATCCTCCAAAAGAATACATCCATAATTATCGGGCATCAATACAGTATAAACATTCTCATAGTCGATTTTTTTCAGGCTGTTCAGAAGATCGTCAAAAAACATTTCCTGACAATATGCCGGAATGCAGAGAAATGCAATCTGAACACCTTTCAAAGCATAATCCAGATTTCCTGTGACCATATGAATACTGCAGCTGAAATCGAATATTCCACTGGCATTCATTTCATATTCGTACTCCGTCTTATCTCTTTTAAAGCTTCTCTTGTAGAGCTTCACACAGTGTCCAAGATGTGTTAAATATGCTGAAAGAGCATATCCTGAATTCCCTCCACCAAGAACAGCTATTTTCATCTTATCCATAAAAATCCTCGAAAATTTAGTCTAATACATTATATCAAAAGCCAGCCGCAATTACATGAATTTTATATCAAACATGAAAAATTCAAAACAGAATTATTATTTTTTATATCTTTCCGGATACTTGACTATGCAACATTATAGTCCTATAATTTAATTAGGTTGACATGTCAACCCGTCTTATACAAGAAAGAAGGAGGAAGTTATGAAAGTATTAATGACCGGAAATGAAGCAGTTGCACGGGGCGCATATGAAGCAGGCGTAATGGTTGCATCTGCATATCCAGGTACGCCAAGCACTGAAATAATGGAAAACTTTTCAAAATACGAAGGAGTGTATGCTGAGTGGGCTCCAAATGAAAAAGTGGCGGCTGAAGTTGCAATGGGAGCAGCAGTCAGAGGAGTAAGATCCTTTGCATCCATGAAACATGTGGGCCTCAATGTGGCAGCAGACCCATTCATGTCATTTGCCTATCACGGTTCAAACGGTGGTTTTGTAATAATAACTGCAGATGAGCCAAACATGTTTTCATCGCAAAATGAACAGGATAACAGACTCTATTCAATACATGCCAAGGTAGTATGCATAGAACCTTCCGACTCTCAGGAGTGCATAAACTTCATGAAGATCGCATTTGAAATAAGCGAGAAATTTAATACGACGGTTCTTTTCAGACTGACAACAAGAGTATGCCACTCAAAAACTCCTGTAGAACTAAATGAGCGAATTGTACCGAAAACCGAAACCTTTATTAAAAACCCGAAAAAATATGTAATGGTTCCTGCCCATTCAAGAGCCAAACATCCTGAAATAGAAGAAAACCTTTTGAAGCTCAGGGAATTCAGCAACACTACTATTCTGAACAGAGAAGAAATTCACGACACTAAAATAGGAATAATCTGCAACGGAGTATCCTATCTCTATGCAAGAGAAGTAATGGGAGATAAGGCATCATATCTGAAAATCGGAATGTCAAATCCTCTTCCTATAGAAAAAATCAAGAGTTTTGCAAAAAAAGTGGATAAACTCTATATAATTGAGGAAAACGAGCCCTTCATGGAAACTCAGATCAAATCCTGGGGCATTGAGTGCACAGGAAAGGATCTCTTTCCCATTTGCGGAGAATTCAGTCCCGAACTGATTAGAGAAAAGCTCCTGGGAGTGAAGCCCGAAATAGCCTTCACGGCTGAAAACGAGCCGCCATTACGACCTCCCGTACTGTGTGCAGGCTGTCCCCACAGAGGTTTGTATTTCGAACTTGGCAAATACAAGAAAAAGGCCTTCTTCTCAGGAGACATAGGATGCTACACGCTTGGCTACCTTCCTCCATTTGAAGCAATGGACATTTCAATAGACATGGGCGCCTCAATTACCGTTGCACAGGGATATCAACGAGCAAACGAGAAGGCTGATGATGACAATTCTAACCTCAAGCCTTTTGCATTGATAGGCGATTCTACGTTTTTCCATTCAGGCGTTACAGGCTTGTTGAACATGACCTACAATCATACGCCAATAACTGTCATCATCCTTGACAACAGCATCACTGCAATGACCGGACACCAGGATAATCCCGGAACAGGTGTAAGTGCAATGGGCAACATGTCTCAGAAGGTGGATATAGAAACACTTTGTCTTGCCTGTGGCGTAAAGGAGAACAACATCGTAGTTGTAGACCCTTACGATCTGGATGCTACTAAGGAAGCAGTTAAAAGAGGCTATGAAGCAACAGAGCCCTTTGTAATTATAACCAGAAGGGAATGTGCCCTTCTCAAGCCTGTACAGCAGGAAAGGGTTGACATGAAATGCAAGGTGGATTACGACAAGTGCAGATTCTGCAAGATATGCATAAACACAGGATGCCCCGCCCTGCAGATAGACCATGAAAACGAAAAGATATTCATAGACACGGTTCAATGCAATGGATGTACAATATGCATGCAGGTATGTCCATTTGATGCAATAGAAAAGGCGGGTGAATAATATGTCAGAAACCAAGAATATCCTATTGGTGGGAGTAGGGGGTCAAGGTACAATACTGACTTCAAAAATAATATCCAACGGATTTATAGATGCAGGCTATGAAGTGAAGATGGCTGAAATCCACGGCATGTCTCAAAGAGGAGGCAGCGTAACTACTCAGATAAGGTACGGAGAGAAGGTATACTCCCCGGTAATCGAAAAAGGCACGGCTGACCTCATTGTTGCCTTTGAAAAATCCGAAGCGTTGAGATGGCTGGAATATCTGAGAAAAGACGGCATACTCATAGTAAACGACTACACCATAGAGCCCTTCACAGTGTCTCTTGGTATCAGCGGATATCCTGAAGAGGTAATTGACGAATATAAGAAGAAGATCAAAAACATTCATGTTTTCAATGCTTTTGATATGGCAAAAAAGATTGGCAACTCAAAAGTCATGAACATCGTTCTTCTCGGGTCAATGGTTAAGGCTCTTTCAATCGACGAAATCGACTGGAAGGAAATAATAGCCAGGACGGTACCGGAAAAATATGTAAAGCTTAACCAGGAAGCCTTTGAGGCAGGATACAACGACTAAAAACATAACAAAAACAAGGAGAGGGCTTCTACAGCCCGTCTTACAAGAAATATGAAAAGACCGGATGCATTTAATTTTTACTGCAACCGGTCTTAATGTTTACGCCTCCAGATCCAAATCCATATAAAACTTATATATGTCAGAATTGATAATATTTCTTGAATATTCTATTATCTTGTCTTCCACAGAAAATGTTGTCTTTTCAAGCTGCAGAACAGGTTTTTCCTTGTCAAGCCCCAAAATTTCACTTTGCTCCTCATCAAGCATGACAGGCTCTATATAGACCTTTGCCTTCTTTTGCTTGAGAAAGCAACTGTCCTTTACAAGGTCGTGAATATGACCTATTTCCACTTCCCTCAGCTTCAGGGAAGGATAGTATTTAAGGGGCAGATAAACATATTCAACTGCATTGACTTTTCCATCGTCAAGCTTGTATCTAATGATCTCGTATAATTCCTCGGTCTCCGTAAGGTCCATCTTTTCTGAAAACTCACTGCCTACCTTGATTACCCTGACAGACTTGGTTTCATGGACATCTTCATTGAGAGAGCTGTTGTTCTCGAACCCATAGGCATTGTGATTCCTGACATTCTCTATCTTTTTCTCGGACACGAAAGTTCCCTTCCCCTGTATCCTGTACACATACCCTTCCTTGACAAGATCCCTTATCGCTGTCGTTGCTGTTATCCTGCTGACGTTAAATATATCGCCAAGGTTCTTTTCAGAAGGAATCTTCTCCCCCGGCTTGAAATTTCCATGCTTTATATTTTCAATTATATATTCTTTTATCTTTACATACTGCGGAGTATAAGCCATTTTTTCCTCCCTGTTTATTATGTAAATATTATACACTCAGAAGTTGATATGTCAAGTGGACGAAGCGCTAATAATACTTTACGTAGATGACTATAAATGTTAAAATTAAAGGGATATAAAAATGGAGGAAATTATGAGTAGACTTACTTTAAACGAATTACACAGAGATATTTTAAGCAATTTAACCGATAAAGAATTTTTAAATAAAATTGAGATGACTGAAGAAAAAATGCATTCTTTGGTTTTGAATAAACATTTCGTTAACAAATTATCTACTCTTGTAAATAAGAACGAATTTACCTGCAATAATATTCTTAACCTTTGCATCGACATAATGAACAATCTTGCCAACGAGCAGAAGGAAGACTGGCTGACCTATACATACCAGTATGTTCTGAATATGTCCTATCCTCATGCAATAAACATAAATCTATTGAAGAAATATGAGAAATCCGTAATCATATATCTTGAAATCTTAAAAACAATCTTTATTTCCCAAAGGAAGAACCAGGAATTCAATAAATTCATGGACTTTGAATTCCTTACGCAGGAAGAAATAGAAGGCCTGAGAAATCCCAGTGAATACTTGAGATTCAGAAAGGTCTTTGATGAAAACTATGTATACGAGCTTATGCGTCTTGGCTATGAAGTTACGGGATACAATACGATTTCCCATATTGCAGGAGTTCACCATGTTGCCATCCATGTAGCAAGACAATTGAATGAAGCAGGGGTACCAATATATCTCGGAAGAGTATCAGGCGCTGCGGCAGGACATGATATTGGAAAATACGGCTGTGTTGGAGAAGAACAAAAAAGAGTCGCATACTACCACTACTACTACACTGAATTGTGGTTCAAAAAGTTCCGAATTCCTCAAATAGGCCACGTTGCTCTTAACCATTCCACCTGGGACCTGGAACTGGAAAACCTTCCACTTGAATCCCTGGTACTGATTTATGCGGATTTCAGAGTTAAAAACAAGCAAACGCAAAACGGATATGAAATGAACATCTACTCACTTTCCGATTCCTTCCAAGTAATTCTGGACAAGCTGGATAATGTAGATGAGACAAAGGAAAAGAGATATAGAAGAGTCTACGAAAAACTCAAGGACTTTGAGGATTTCATGATAAGCAAGGGAGTAGATACCACTCTTGTAAACAGAGAGCTAAGATACGTTGAAGAAAAGGACAATGCCCTTCTATTTGAAGATGAAATAACACAAAATTTCAAATATATGGCTATAAGCCACAATATTGATCTCATGTACAAGCTGAGTTCAAACGAATCGCTGAACCTTCTTCTTGAATCTGCCAGAAGTGAAAAAAGCTGGAAAAACATCAGGTCCTATCTTAATGTATTCAATGAATATACCACCTATCTTACCCACAAGCAAAAGCTCCTTACCCTGAACTTCATGTATGAGCTACTTATGCACCGGGAGGGGGATATCAGAAGACAAGCTTCCGAAATACTGGGTGAGACAATAGCAAACTTTGACGACAAATACAGAAAAGAGGTTCCCAAGGACAAACAGCTTGACAAGCCTGAAATTGACAGTATCGTTTTGTGGGACAAATATCTTGACATGGTCATAAATCCGGACCACAAGATTATTGCACAACACAAGATATGGATAGGTTATTCACTGAAAACGCTGATGGGATCATTCTTCAACAAATGCAACAAGGAAAGCCTCCATACATATGTGGATATATACCTTGATCACCTTGATGAAAACGAGAGCGACAAGGAAAAGATATTTATAATACTGGATTCCCTTTGGAGACTGCCTTACCCGGATTTGAGAGAAGACCAGGTAGACAGGGCTGTAGATTTTCTTGTCAAGTTCTATGACCGTGATTTATTTATAGCAACAATAACACTGGATACAATAGAAAGGATAACTTACCTACTAGGCAAGGACGCCTGCAAATATGACAAGATCGTAAACCATATTAAAAATCTGAACCATAAGGACGAACTGTGCAAAACCTTCCTGAAGTATGAAATTGCGCAAAACCTTGAGCTTGATAGTGACACTATGGAATTTTATGAAACCAAGCTCTATGAAACTTCAAGAAACTTGTCGGACCTGTTCCTTATGAACCTTAAAACCGCAGTACCATGGATAGTGAAATCAACAAATATCAAGTACATAGATAAATTCATCAAATATATTTCACCAGTATCAAGACTCCATACAGCTACCCACCTGTGTAATCTTGTAAAGGTAAGCGCTGTTGAGTTTGTGAGAAACCAGGCAGGACGGACACTCCTGAAGCTTGCACCTCTCCTTTCCGTAGACCAGCGAAACGATGTCTATATAGAGCTTGTTCGTGGACTTGAAATCGAAGGCTATGAATTTTCAAAATACATACCGAGATACCTTGGCGAATTCATGCTTTATCTCCATCCCAAAGAGTTTGACGAATCAATCGATGATTTGGAAAAACACGTTAAGAGAAAAAGCTCACGTACCATACCACTTATACTTAACACGATGGGTGTAATCATTGAGCATTACCATAACTATCCAAAAAGATTTGAAGAAGACAATAATGTATTTGAAAACAGACTTATAAGAATACTGGGTCTTTTCCTTTCAGGTCTCTCAAACTATGACGAAAACATAAAGCAGGAATCATTCCTCTTTATCGGAAAGAACATCTTTGATTCACAGTATCTTTCCCTTGAAATGAAATGCCAGATATACCAGAAAATAAGCAAGAAACTCATTACACTACTGTCAGAGAAAAACCTTGAAGATGTTTTCTTCATCAACAACTCGGCATCCCTTAACCACATATACAGATTCATAAGTGACTACAGCTTCTTCATAGGGAAAATAGAGCTTGAGCAGAGCAAGAAAATTGCAATATTCCCCGGCACCTTTGACCCGTTTACAATTGGTCACAAGCAGATAGTCAAGGAAATAAAAGAACATGGATTTGAAGTCTATCTTGCAATTGATGAATTCTCTTGGTCAAAAAAGACACAGCCAAGGCTGTTGAGAAGGCAGATAGTGAACCTGTCAATTGCTGATGAACTGGATGTATATCTCTTTCCTTCAGAGATACCGATCAATATTGCAAACAACAAGGATATTGCATCCCTCAAGGAAATATTCAACAAAAAGGAAGTGTATATTGTCGTAGGCAGCGACGTAATCGTCAACGCCAGTGCATACCACAAAAGGGTGTCCAAATCTTCAATACACTCCATGAACCATGTGGTTTTCAAAAGAGCGAGCTCCTTCTCCACCGATAAGGAAGCAGCGAAATCTGACGAGATGGTAAAAAAGATCAAGGGAGATGTTCTCGAGCTTATGCTTCCCGTCCATATGGAAGATATCAGTTCATCACTCATAAGGGAACTTATTGATGAAAACAGGGACATATCAAATCTTATTGACCCCCTGGCACAAAAGTTCATCTACGACTACAACCTGTACCCAAGAGAGCCTCAATACAAGTCCCTTATTGAAACCACTTCACTGGACATTGACATTGTGGAAAACTTGAGCGTCCAGATAATAAACGAAATAGGCCACCACATATTCATTCATACGGACCTTTATGAAAATATGGGCGAAGATATAAACAACAAGCATATCAAATTCTTGATTATCAGGGAATCAAGGGACGAAGGCAAGATAATCGGTTTTTCCGCCTTCCACTTTATCAAGCTTACAGAGCTTTACAGGGAATTCAAAAACACCAATGTAACGGAACATATAAGAGAAGCTGCTTCAGGCAGAATAATGATAATCGACGGTATATATACAAACAAGGAATACAACAATGAAGACATTGAACAGATCATAATTACGGAAACCTTGTCCCACGGTTTGGAAGAAGACCTTACCTATGCGGTCTACCACAACATACTTACCAACCTGGATTCCAACAAGATATCCGAAATACTGGACCTGCAAGGATTTGTCAAACTTCCGGTTGAAAACTTCGGATTGCCTGTATACGGTGTGGACATGAGAAAAACTGCATCATTGATGCTTAATCTTAAAAGCTTCCTGAAGGAGCCCTTCAGTAAAAACAGCAAGGTTAAGAAAGTAGTGCAGGAATCCAGGAAAAAGCTTCAAAAAGCATTGACCAATCTTTATCCGGGCTCCCTGGTACTGTCATTTGACAATGAAATGCTTCACCACAAGATGATAAAGAAAATCTGCGAGTCAAACAATGTATCAAACATCCCTTATGAAAAGAGACAGCTGGGAGAAGCCATGTGTGTTCCATTCGGAAACATAATGCAGGGCAAGGTAGTTCCCAATACAGTTACAAAATCTCTGCATACCGAAAAGATGTTTTTTGAGGACCTTGATGATTTCACCATAGGTGAATATCCAAATTATCCTGCACTTCCTCATCAGATAAAGACAATCAAGTCCTTCGACAGGCCGGTAATACTTGTAGACGACCTTCTTCACAAGGGCTACAGGATAAAGGCGGTAAGCCCGCTTTTCAGGAAGGAAAATATTCCTGTGGAAAAAATCATTGTAGGAATATTATCAGGAAGAGGAAAGGAACTTATGGATGTTAGAGGACGCGATGTGGACTCTGCATACTTCATACCAAACCTAAGAATCTGGTTTAATGAGAACCTGTTGTGTCCGTTCCTGGGTGGAGATACTCTCCTTAAGCCGAACAATGAAAAAGGCAATCTGATTCAATCAATAAATCTTATATTGCCTTATGTTGCACCCCATTTCATAAGGGATACGGAAAAGGAAAAAATATACGACCTGTCCATGACCTGTCTTGAAAATGCACGGGACATTATGAAAACAATTGAAAGAGAATACCAGAAGATATACGAAAGAACATTAACCCTAGGCAGGCTTGGAGAAGTGACAATCTCACCAAGATTCCCATACAAGGGCAGCAATATGCATTACGACTACAACAAAAACCCGTCAGTTTATATCCAAAACGATATAGAAGAACTGAAAAGACTCAGAAAAATAATCAAGTAGGTGCATTATGAAAATCTTTTACTATTCACTTAACAACAAAAAGCTGTTTTCACTTACAAAGCAAAAAAATCTCAAGGCTGCTGAAGGAACTGATTTCTTCAGCGGCGATAATACAATATATTTCCTTGGGTCCTTGCCCCTAAACAAATCAAGAGGAAGTTTCTGCATTTCAGATTCTTCTCTTCTTTTTGCCGAAAAGGAAAACCTGGATTTGCTCAAGACTCCGGAAAACAAACCTGCAGTTCCTGAAAACCTGTCTCTGAAGATTTCAAACAGACAGGTTGTATATATCAATACGACTTATCCAAAATGGAGAGATTTACTTGACTATACCACACCTGAAAAATGGAAGGTTAACATCCTTGCCCTTGGTGATGTAGGCAGCACCCTCCTAATAGGTCTTAAACTGCTTGGAGGAAACACCATATCTAGAATCGGCATCCATGACAGGATTCCAGAAAACCAGAAAAGGTGGGAAGTTGAAATGAACCAGGTATCCCTGCCATTCAACAACAATCTTCCTGAAGTTGAGATAGTTGAATATGACGATCTTTTCAACTGTGACATGTTTGTGTTCTGTGCATCCAAGGGAGTGCCTCCCGTGGGCACTTCGGTAAAGGATGTAAGGATGGTACAGTTTGAAGAAAATGCAAAGATAATAAGGGAATATGCAAAACTGGCAAGAAAAAATAATTTCAAGGGAAGGTTCTCTGTAGTATCGGACCCAGTGGACCAGCTGTGCTACACAGTATTCAAGGAAAGCAATACGGATGATAACGGAAACTGGGACAACAAGGGACTGTTCCCCGAACAGATAAAGGGCTATGGTCTTGGAGTAATGAATGCACGGGCAATCTATTATTCAAAACAGGATGAAAAACTTAAGGAATATGAACATAAAGGAAGAGCATTCGGTCCCCACGGAAAGGACCTTGTGATAGCTGACAATATCTACGACTACAACAATGAAAATTCATTGAAGCTTACGGAACAGACAGTGAAGGCCAACCTGGCAATAAGGGACCTGGGCTACAAGCCATACATTGCCCCTTCCCTTTCATCGGGAGCCATTTCACTGTTGGCAACAATGACCGGTCAGTGGCATTACAGCTCCAACTTCATTGGCGGAGCCTACATGGGAAGCAAAAACCGGAATCTTGAAACGGGAATGGAACTTGAAAGAATCAAGATGGACAAGGAACTTGAAAAGAGACTGTTGACCACTTACAACAAACTGAGGGATTTCAATGAATGATCTGTATCTGATATGTCCTGGAAAAATGTCTGACCTCCAGAGGGAAATACACGCTGTTTCTCTGAAAGACAAGAAATATAAAACAATAGACACTTTGGAAAAACTTGATAAAATCAATGACGGGAAGATTGTATTTTCAGTCTATATAGACAAAAGCGGTATAAACATTCCCTTGATGGAAATGCTAAAAAAAATTTCAGCAGATATGGACTTTTTCAAGGGTTCTTCAGCAGTGGTTCTCATACACGGAGATTCGGAGCTGTTCACCAAATCCATTGGAAGACGAATAATCTTTTATTTGAATCAGTCCGGCGCTTCATTCATAGGAAGACCCATGCTTGAAGTTACTGGTTCCATGAAAAACCTGGTCCATATAGCCATGGCGGAAAACCTCAGCCTAAAAGAAGCCTGCCTCAAGTCATCTACAGACCTCGTCAACAGGCTTGTACAAAACAAACCCGTAAAATCCGGGAATGAACAACCTGAACTTCTAGTCCTGCATTCAAGCAACTGGAGAACCTCAAACACTTTAATGCTCTGGAAAGAGGTAAAAAGCAACCTGAAAGGAATACACGTAAATGAAATCCATATAGAAAACGGCTCTGTAAGAGACTGCATAGGATGTCCCTTCAAGACCTGCAGCCACTACGGCCAGCAGGAAAGATGCTATTATGGAGGTATAATGGTAGAAGATGTATATCCAGCGGTACTGTCATGCGATGCTTTGCTGCTGTTGTGCCCAAATTACAACGACTCAATCTCTGCAAACCTGTCGGCTGTAATAAACAGGCTGACGGCACTTTTCAGAAAAACCCAGTTTTATGACAAGTATCTATTCTCAATCATCGTTTCAGGTCATTCGGGAAGCGATATTCTTGCTGAGCAGCTAATAAGCGCCCTGAACATAAACAAGACCTTCAGGCTTCCACCGGGATTTTCAATGATGGAAACGGCTAACGATCCCGGAGCTGTACTGGAGATTGAAAACATCAGAACACGAGCAAAGGATTTTGCAGAAAAAATAAATGAGACTCTTACTTGAGTCTCATTTTTTTGACATTTAATTTTCAAATTTTTCATACCATATGCATCAACGTTCTATTCCATCCCGCGCTAAAAGACCTTTAGTGCTGTAGTAATGCTTTACTTCCTTCATTTCCGTAACCAAATCCGCCAGGTCATAAAGCTCTTTTGGAGCATATCTTCCCGTGATTACAACTTCCACCTTTTCATCCCTGTTCCTTATGGCTTCAATAATATCCTCAACATCGAAAAGCTTGAAATACAATGCTATTGTAAGTTCATCGAGAATTACCATATCGTATTCTCCGGACTTTAATACATCAGTACATTTCCTGAGTCCTTCCCTGGCAGCCTCCTTGTCCTCTTCAGCAGGGTCTTCAAATATAAAGCATCCCCTGCCCAGCTGTTCTATGTCAATGTTATCCACAATATCCTTAATTTTTGTTTCGTTGTACTCCATATCCTTCACAAACTGTCCTATATAGACCTTCTTGCCGGACATGGCAGCCCTCAGCGCCAAACCAAAGGCAGCAGTTGTTTTCCCTTTTCCGTCACCTGTATACAAGTGTACATATCCCTTGTCCATATCAATATATTATTGAAGATAAAATCAGGAATATTATCTGTGACAACTCACCAATAAATCCCATTGTATCTCCAGTCGTTCCTCCCAAAACTTTTTTTAAATACTGTGTAATCAATGCAACCAGAACAAAAGTTATACCAGCCGGTATCATAAGCTTATATCCTGCAAACACTGAAACCAGTGCAGTGAACAGTATTCCTATATATCTTTCCCTCTCGCCGCAGTTTTCAACAAACATTGTCCCAAGACCCATTTCTTCCTTTGCATAGCTTGAAATGGAAGCAGATGACAGTACCGAACTCTTTCCTACAACGCCCATCATCAGTATTGCTCCCGGAGTATTTTCTGCAAACAGAATCACATAGCTAATCATAAGAAGTGAAATGGATATTGCCCCAAAGGAACCAACCCTGCTGTCCTTCATTATTTCAAACATTCTGTCTCTGTCCCTTCCGCTGAAGATGCCGTCGAAGGTATCAGCTAGACCGTCTATGTGAAGGCCTCCAGTTATCCATATGTAGAATATAAGCATCACGAGGCCGCCTACATATGGACTGGCAAAAAACAATGCATGTTTAAGGACAAAAAGTCCCAAACCTATGATAAGTCCGATCACAGGAAGGAACATTATGCCTATGCAATAATCATCCTCGTCGAATTCATGTCCATATTTCATTGGTATCCTCGTGAAGAAAGCAATCATCATGGACAAACTTCTCATTATCTGTTTCATATTATTTTTCATAAAATCATCCTGTAAGTTTATTTTGTTCTTATTTCACCAATCACTTCATATGGTATGGTCAGACAATTTTCAAAGTCATCTTTTTTTTCCTTTGGTAAAGTGACAACAGCACAAGTTGCCGGTCCTGCTGATTTTTTTAGGTCAATTTCAGCATCGTCGTAAAGCAGCAATTCAGCTTCATCAGCAACATTCAGCTGTTGCAGTTCATAAAAAAGTCCCTTTGAACCTGCCGGTATCACCTCATTTATGCACCTTGAATCCAGGAGCTTCCACAACTCTTTTGAATTGAGAATCTCTCCTCCATCGTCAATTACCTCCTGGCCCACCTTTGGGATTCCAATTACTGCTACAAGGTCTCCAGCATTGCTTTCTGGAAGTGAAAAATCATCCCTGCTCTTATAACCTATTACTGACAGACCTATACCTGTCTGTACGGTCTTGAAATTCTCCTCGGTACTTCCGGTAAGGATGAATTTCATCTCAGGAAAGTAATCATTCATATATTCCCTTATTCCTTCTATTACCATTTTACCAGTATCATCCATTTCTGCGCAAACATTGTTTATTATTACTGAAGGCTTCACCCGCAAGGAGGCAAGCTCGCAGCATATTACATTCATGGTTATATATGCCATCCTGTCGGGAGACAACTTCACTACATCGTGTTCCTTAAGTCCGATTCCTCCACAGGAATCACAGGCCACAACCATGTATGCATCTCCCATGAGTACCACTGATAGATCCCTGACTGTCATCAATTCCATAATCCACCAGCCTGTTATGCGTCTATTTCAAGCTTTTTTATATCAACACCTATACCTGAAACTGCCAGTATTACCTTGTCCGCCTGGGATGCAATGTTTTGATTGATCCTCCCGGCTATGTCTCGATACATCCTGCTGATTCTGTCAATAGGCACTATACCCATTCCAAGCTCGTTTGTCACTATGACTATTGTCTTGTCGTTTTCCCTGGATATTTTAAGAAGATTTTCAATATCCTCAAGTATTTCACTTTCCAGTACATCATACTCATCAAGATCAGTTTCATTACCCAACCTTTTGTCGAATAACCTATTGGAAAGCATTACAGTTATGCAATCAAGCAAAATATATTTGCATTTCTTGAAATCGTCATTGTCTACAAGCTTGTGAAAATCCTTGTAGGTCTCAGCCAGCTTCCATCTTTCATCACGTCTCTCCTGATGCTTTTTTATCCTGTCCACCATTTCCTCGTCAAAGGCAATGGAAGTCGCTATATACAGTATGTCTTCCTTCTTGCCAAGCAGTATCTTTTCAGCAATAGTGCTCTTGCCGCTTCTTGCACCACCTGTCACAAGTATTATTTCACTCATATTATGCTCCTAAAAAAAGCACACATTGCAAAAAAATGTGCGCAGTCGTTAAATAAATTATATTTCAGTTGAACCGGTATGTCAAGATATGGCTGGAACAACAGCCGGATTTCAACGATTTCCATTAGCATCCTTAAGTTCAAACAATTCCTCAACACTGACTCCCAGCTCCTTGGATATCCTCATTGCAAGAATAAGGGAAGGATTGTACTTGTTCTTCTCAAGTGCAACTATTGTCTGCCTTGTGCATCCTGTTGCATCGGCAAGCTCCTGCTGGGTTATGTCTGCGAAGCCTCTCCTGATCTTCCTGATATTGTTTTTTAGTGTATATTCCTTCTTCATCAGTTTCCCAGCCTTTTGTACATTATAATAGTGCAGATTGAGCTGGAAACATTGGCCACTATGACCAGGCTGTAGGCGATGAACCAAAGCCATCCCACATTAACCGTGCCTGCAGATTCATATTTAGTGTATATGCTTATTGTAACCAGGAATACATAAAGCAGTGTCACTATATAACTTGCTTCCATCGCTTTTCCAGTCACTGCTGCATCCCTCTCATCACTGTCGACTTCATTGCCTTTCCCTCTGAATGCCATTCCAAGTATGGCATCTCCTCCGAATCCTGTCAGAAACAGTATCGCCAATATTATCTTTTCAGCCCTGTTGTCCGTCCAGTTTACTATGGTATTCGCTCGTGAAAAAATCAGAATGAACCCCACAGCAACTATTGACCAGATTATCAAATGTATAATGGATTGTCTCAACTTCTTTGACATAAGATCACCTTTTTTATAACTATTCAAGCCATTCCAATTGTAATTGATCAAATAAACTTAACCTTTCTTCCTACCTATATTATATAATATTTTATACTAAATGTAAACTATTTCATACATTACAAATTGTACGCATATCCCTTCCGGAAAATCAACTGATTTAAATGCCTAACAACTGAACCTTATGTCATCCTGCTCTTGAGTGCATCAATGAAGTCAAGATTTGTTATCTTCCTGTATGTGGTAAGCTGTGCAAGCGTCAGACACAGTATTGTGTACAGTATCGCCTTGATTATTAGACTCACGGTAATCGGTGCATTGAATACATACATATCCGTTACATATATTGTCCTCATGGAGTCGATAATCACTTTTCCCATTGGAAGGCCATAAACCATCCCCACGAGTGACATCACTGCATTTTCCCTCAATATTATGTTGAATATCTCACCTTTTGTGAAACCCAGAACCCTCAATGATGAAAATTCCAGCTTCCTCTCATGAATACTCATCATTGTCATGCTGTATATTATTACAAATCCCAGTATTCCGGAGAAGAAGACCATGAAAGATATGCTGATTTTTGTGAGGTCCAGATATTCCAGGAACATGTCCTGCATGTCATTCATGGATTGGAAGCCTCCTACATTTTTCAGCTCGTTCAGCTCCTGGGATATATTTTCATCCGTCATCATCAGGGCACCGGTGAGCGTATTCTTTCCTGCCAGTGTTTCTCTCATATAATTTATATTCATGTAGCCGTTTATGCCAAGATTTTGATTTACCATCCCCTTGACTTCAATGTACACGTCGTCCATATTTGGAATGAAGTTTCTGACAAGGATCCGGTCTCCAACATCAACTCCCAATACAGTTCCCAGATTTGATGAAATGATCATTCCTTCATCAGGCAGCGGCACCTCGTTCCCGACAAAATCCCTGAATTTGTAGAAAGGAGTGTCCTTTTCAACACCGACAATTTTGACGTATATCTTTTCCCGTCCATATTGCATTTCAAAGGGAAGCTCAATCTTTCCCTCGATCAAGTCCGGACCAATGAGTTTTTCAAGATCCTTCAGTGCATTTTCATTTACCGGCTGCATGAACTCAACACTGTAGTCCATTGCCAGAAAACCGCCGAAATAATTTATGAAGACTACTGTCAGCATGTCTATCATCCAAAAGGTCATCATTCCCATGGCTACCGTAAAAGCCGCACCTAGACTTATGAATACGGACTTCTTCTTTTCCCTGAATATGTACTTGTATATCATCTTCCATGAAAAAGTCAACCTGTTCCATATGAAAGTTATTCTTTCCATAAATATGCTGTGTCCCGTTACTGTCGGCTCATCTCTAATTGCATCTGCAGGAGTCATGGATACAGCCTTCCTGGCTCCGAACATGCCGGCAAAGGTACAGAATATCGAGGAAAGAATCATTGCCCGGGCTATGTTTTCAGGGTATATTGTGAATTTCATGACCGGTATATAAAAATATTCAAGGAAAAGCATGGTCATGGCCCTTGACATCAGTGTACCGAGGATGGTGCCGATTCCTCCGCCTACAATTCCTATGCTCACAGCATACATTGTATAGTGGGCGATAATCTTTGTCCTGGAATATCCCAGCCCTTTCAATATACCTATTATCACCTTGTCCTTCTTCACATTCCTTGATATCATGGCTGCCAGTATTGCTGCTGCAACAAATAGAAATACTACAGGGATGAATCCTGAAACCTGTTTTATGCCATCAATTTTAGCAACAAGAATACTGTTGCTCAACTGATCCTCTTTCTCGATTATCCTTTTCAGTCCGTTTTTATCAAGTTCTTCATCAAGAACCTTCTTGGTATCCTTAAGTTTGTCATAGTTGTCAAGCTTCAAGACCACATCATTGTATTTCCCCGTAAGACCGGTTATCTTACCGAGATATTCCTTTTCAATGAAGGCAATTCCGAATTTGTCAGGTCTGGGGAATATGGTCTGCTCATTTTCCATGATATATGCATATTCAGGATGTGCCACCAGCCCCTTGACCTCAAAGGTATATTTCCTTCCGAAAATCTGTATGTCTATTTCGTCGCCTATTTCAATTCCCCGTGCTGTGGCGAATTGTGAAAGAAGGAGTATTTCCCTTTCCTCTATTTCGCGTTTTCCTTCCTCAACATAAAGCTGACTGATCTTGTTGAGCTCGGCATCTGCGGAAACTATTCTCAAGGTCACCTTCTCATCCTTATCCTCGGATAAAAACGGCGCGTCAAAAACAATCCTGCCTTCCGCGGATTCTATATTTTCTAGTTTTTCAAGTTCTTCTGTTTCCTTGTCTGAAATCTGCATGAGTTCAACAAACACATCACCGAAGTTTGTGACATCGTAAAATTCGTTCATCGAACTTTCAAGGCTGGTTGAGGCATTGTCCATAAAGGTGTACATGAACAATCCCGCAATTACAACTATAAGAATGGATATGTATTGACCTCTTGAATGCATTATCATTCTAAAAAGTCTGAGGTTTAGTTTTTTCACAATTATCAATCCTTCCATTTGGAAATCAATTCAAAAAAACAACTGACATTTCTGTCAGTTTAATTGTATCACGAGTCAGCTTTCACGGTCAAACAAAGTATGTTCACTATTGTTTTTTATATTACATAGCAGATTATAGTTTTCATTATGCAAAAAGGTACCAGCACCGGAAAAATACTCAATTCCTCCACTGCAGGTACCTTGATATTCCATTCAAGACCTTAAATTGTCACTGTCTCCTTTAGTTTTACATCGAATCTGTCTGCATTCATAACCTTGTTCCATGCCGCTATGAAATCATTTACAAACTTCTCCTGGGAATCGTCGCAGGCATAAACTTCAGCAAGCGCACGGAGCTGTGAATTAGACCCGAAAACAAGGTCCACACGGGTTGCAGTCCACTTGAGTTCACCGGTTTTTCGGTCGCGGCCGTCAAAAACGTCTCCATCCTGGGTTGTCGCCTCCCATACGGTGCCCATATCCAAAAGGTTTACAAAGAAATCATTTGAAAGTGTTTCCGGTTTGTTGGTGAATACTCCCCGCTGCGATTGTCCGTAGTTGGCATTCAAAACACGCATGCCGCCTATGAGAGCTGTCATTTCAGGTGCAGTCAGTGTCAGAAGCTGTGCCTTGTCGACAAGAAGCTCCTCTGCAGGTATGGAAAACTTGGCCTTTGTATAGTTTCTGAATCCGTCGGCAGCAGGCTCCAGCACTGCAAATGCATATTTGTCAGTCTGTTCCTCTGTTGCATCGGTACGTCCGGGAGTAAAGGGTACAGTCACTTCCATACCGGCATTCCTTGCCGCCTGTTCTATACCGGCACATCCGCCCAGAACAATCATGTCGGCCATCGAAACCTTCTTGTTTCCCGACTGGGAATTGTTGAACTCGTTGACTATAACCTCAAAAGTTTTCAGAATCGGTCCCAGTTTTTCAGGCTGGTTGACTTCCCAGCCATTCATTGGTGCAAGTCGGATACGGGCTCCATTGGCTCCTCCTCGCTTGTCGGAACCCCTGAAGGTCGAAGCAGACGCCCAGGCTGTTGAAACAAGCTGGGATACGGAAAGGCCTGATGCAAGAATCATGCCCTTAAGTTCTTTTATATCATTCTCGTCAATCATTTCATAATCAGCTTCAGGTACTGGATCCTGCCAGATCAACACCTCTTCAGGAACCTCGGGACCAAGATAACGGGATCTGGGACCCATGTCCCTGTGTGTCAACTTGAACCAGGCCTTTGCAAAGGCTTCTTCCAGCTCTTCAGGATGCTCAAGGAATCTTTTTGAAATAGGTCCATATATTGGATCCATCCTGAGTGCAAGGTCTGCAGTTGTCATCATAGGAGCATGCCTCATTTTTGGATCCTCCGCATCAGGCACGGTATCTGCCGCTGCCGGATCGGTAGGTATCCACTGCCATGCACCTGCGGGACTCTTTACAAGATTCCAGTCATACTTGTAAAGGGTTTCAAGATAGCTGTTGTCCCATTTGATAGGTGTAGGATTCCAGGCACCTTCAATACCGCTTGAAATGGTATCTCTTCCCTTGCCTTTACCATAGCTGCTCTTCCATCCAAGTCCCTGCTCTTCAATGCCAGCTGCTTCCGGTTCGGGTCCTACATGTTCGGCACTTCCAGCACCATGGCACTTGCCGAAGGTATGTCCTCCTGCTATGAGGGCCACAGTCTCCTCGTCGTTCATGGCCATACGCGCAAAGGTCTCCCTGATATCCTTTCCTGATGCAACAGCATTGGGTTCGCCGTTGGGGCCTTCGGGATTTACGTATATGAGTCCCATCTGTACTGCTGCCAATGGATTGTCAAGTTGCCTGTCACCGGAATAACGGTTGTCTCCAAGCCACTCGCTTTCATCTCCCCAGTAGGTATCCTCTTCAGGCTCCCATATATCCTCTCGGCCGCCACAGAAGCCATAAGTCTTGAATCCCATTGATTCAAGGGCGCAGTTTCCTGCCAGTATCATAAGGTCGGCCCAGGATATCATTCTGCCATATTTTTTCTTGATTGGCCAAAGCAATCGTCTTGCCTTGTCCAGGTTTACATTGTCCGGCCAGCTGTTCAGCGGAGCAAACCTCTGATTCCCGGTGCCTGCTCCTCCCCGGCCGTCATTTATGCGGTAGGTGCCTGCGCTGTGCCAGGCCATCCGAATGAAAAGTGGTCCGTAGTGCCCGTAGTCTGCCGGCCACCAGTCCTGTGAATCTGTCATGAGATCAAAAAGGTCCTTCTTGACTGCCTCAAGATCCAGCTTCTTGAACTCTTCAGCATAGTTGAAATCCTCATCCATAGGATTTGCCTTTGACGAATGCTGCCTGAGAATGTTGAGATTCAACTGGCAGGGCCACCAGTCCTTGTTTGAAGTACCGCTGCTTGCCATTGTTTTTTTGCCGTGTCCGGTTACGGGACATTTGTCTTCTACATGCATAATTATTCCTCCTATCATTTTTTAACTTTTGCACAGTGAAACCGTGAATATTAATCTTTTGAAAAAATTCAGTATGATTAAGCAAGTCTTTTGTAAAATGAAATGTCATCCCATAAGGATTGACGAAGAAACTTTCAATACTATCATTATATCATATTTGTTGATTATTTCGAAATACATGGAAAATTATGGTTGTGTAAAATTAATGAATAACAACAAGTTCATTCATCTCGACTTGAATGAACTTGCTGCTTCATTGTATACTTGTATTGATAACAAAACAAATGTAAAGGAGTCGATTTATATGAAAATAGCAGTATTGGCTAAGAATGGTTTCGAAGAGCTCGAGATGATGGGTATTGTAGACATGGCTAGAAGAATGGATGTTAAATGCCATATAATCGGTTGTGATGACGATTATGTAACAGGAAGCCACCATGTTAAAATCGAAGCCGATTTAAGATTCGAAGAAATGGATGATGACTATGACGCCATCGTGCTTCCTGGAGGTCCCGGCGCATACGATTTGAGAAATGATAACCGAATAATAGACATAGTCAGGAAATACATTGACAGAAACAAGGTAGTGGCAGCAATTTGCGCAGCTCCAATAGTCCTGGAAAAGGCAGGAGTGATCAAGGGAAAAAAAGTGACCTCTTATCCCACAGTCAGTCATGAGTTGAAGTCAGCAAACTACGAAAGGTCCGTAGTCCAAACCGATGGCAACATAGTTACCGGGAACGGTCCCGCCGCAACCTTTTCATTTGCCTTTGCCGTGCTGGAGGCTCTTGGCCTTGACACCGGTAAACTCCGTGAAGCAACTCAGTTCGAATTTTTGCTGGGAAAAAGCAGCTGACACAACAAAAATGCATCCTGCAGTTGATTTCTTTTCAACTCAAGGATGCATTTTCTATTATAGCCGCTCCTTATTTACAGCACTTCATCAAGGAGCTCAAAAGTTCTTTTTTTCAATATTGGATGTAATGCATAGGGAGCTATTTCATTCATCGGATCCAGTACAAAGGCCCTCTCGTGCATCCGGGGATGCGGAAGCACTATCTCTTCATCGTCGGACACCATATCGTCATAATAGATGACATCGAGATCTATTGTCCTTGGTCCCCATTTAATGGTTCTCACACGCTTAAGGTCCTCCTCTATCGAAAGAAGCCATCTTATGAGCTTCTTAGGCGACAGCAGCGTCTCCACCTTCACCGCTCCATTGAGAAATGGGTCCTGGTCCTCATATCCCACAGGATCGGTCTCTATGAATTTGGACACCTTAAGCACCGACGTGTGGCTGCTACCCTCAATGGCTTCAACAGCCTTTTTCAGATTTTCCTCCCTGTCCCCCAAATTTGAGCCAAGTGCCAGGTATGCAACATGCCTTTCTCTCACCAGCCTCACAGCCGGATATTCCAGAGGCATGTGGACAGGCGCCCAGGGCTTTTTCAGAGTCAGGTCGATCTTGTCTACTCTTCCGTAGTTCATGAGCACGTATTCGCATAGGACTTCAGCAGCCCTTTCTATGAGATCGTGCTTTTCCGATGTGAATACATTCTGCAACTCGCGACAAAGTACTGCATAGTTTATGGTGCTGTCAATGGAGTCCCCTTCACAGGCTTCCCCCATGTCCATTGTGAGGACAGCATCGACTATGAATTTCTGTCCCATGGCCTTCTCCTCCTGATTCACACCGTGAAATCCGAAGAGCTCAAGTCCCTTGATTATTAGATTGTCCATTTCATCCTCCTAGCTCATTGCCTGCACCATTCTAAGTGCCCTCAGATTTTCCTTGACGTCATGGACCCTGAATATCCTGCATCCCTTCATGTATCCGAAGACTGTAGTGGCAATTGTACCTTCAAGCCGTTCTCCTACAGGCAGATCAAGGGCATATCCTATCATTGACTTTCTGGATGTTCCCAGAAGAACAGGCAGGCCGAATCTTCCAAACATCTCCAGATTCTTCATGACAATCAGATTTTCCTCAGGAGTCTTTGCGAATCCTATTCCCGGGTCTATCATTATCTTTTCACTGGATACACCGGCGTCAAGTGCTATCTGAACACTTTCACCCATCTCGTCAAGTACTTCTTCCATGAGATTTACATATCCCGATTTCACCCTGTTATGCATGAGACAGCATGGAACATTAAAGTCTCTGGCCACTCCTGCAATATATTCATCCCTTTTAAAGCCCCAGACATCATTTATCATATCTGCTCCGACATCCAGTGCAGCTTCCGCCACCCTGCTCTTTGATGTATCGATTGAAACGGGCACATCATACCTTTTTCTCAAGGCTTCAATCACCGGTACTACTCTTGAAATCTCCTCATCGATTTCCACTTTGTCGTGGCTGGGTCTCGTGGACTCTCCGCCTATATCTATAATATGGGCTCCCTCTTCAATCATCTTCTCCGCCTGCTTAAGGGCTTCATCAACAGAATTGAACCTTCCACCGTCAGAAAAGGAGTCCGGCGTAACATTCAGTATGCCCATTATATACGCTTCTTTATCAAAATCAAAATCCTTATTACCTATCCTCACTGTATCCTCCTACAGAATAATCTTCATGTTCTTTTTATCTTCAGACCAGTTGCATTCGTCCGTTGATGCACAATTGAAACAAGCTCTCGACTTCTTGTCCGCCCTGTAAATGTATCCCGAAAGACTCTTTTCATCTTTCACCTCAGGATTCCTGTGGTCCAGTATGGCTTTTGTTATATACACAGTCTCCTCGTCTGTATAGCCTGCGTCCATTAATATTCCCGCAGCTATTTCAGCACTTGCAACCTCATGTGGTACTCCCCTCAAATATTGCTCGTGTCTTCCTATGTCATGGAGGAGCCCCGTGGCGTAAATGAGGTTTTTCTCAATGACTGCTCCATCCTCAAGGGACATTATGTATGCAATTCTTGATGCATCCAGAAAATGGGCCATGTTGTGTCTGCAGAATTTCCTGTCCTTCTCAATTTCACATATCCTGCCAAGACATTCCCGATACATCTTATCATTTAATATTCTGTCGACTGCATCCATGTATTTACAATCCATCACTTCACCTTCCCATATGATCAACGTATTCATTCGAAATATCATTTACAATTGCACTCTCAGGTATCCTTCTTCCAAGGATGCTGTTGACCCTAATCACTCCAACAAGACTGTTTGTCAAAAATGCTCCATCGCAGCAGTACAAATCTTCAAGTGTCAGATGACTTTCCCTTACATCGTGATTTTCAATTATATATCTCCTTACAACACCGGGAAGAAGTCCGCAATCAAGACTGGGAGTATGTATTTTTCCCTTCTTGACGATGAAGATATTGGCAATTGCAGTCTCGGTAATGCAACCGTCCTCGTTCAGGAAAAGGCAGTCGTCATATCCTTTTTTCTTGGCATTCCTAAGGGACAGTATCATGTCGCCATAGTTCATGGACTTGTGTCCTACCAGAAAGGAAGCGCTGGAACGTACAATGCTGCTGACAGCAATGTCAGCTCCCCTTTCATAGTATTCCTTTCCATAAGACAAATCCCTTCTCGAAGCTATTATGTTCCTTTCAGTGACAACAATCTTAAGAGCTTCATTCCTTATGCCATGCTCCCTGATTATGTCCTGTACAAGTTCCTCTGTAAGTCTCTTCTCTATGTCGAATGTCTCCAGGCTTCCGTTTATCCTTTCAACATGCTCCCTGAGAAAAACCGCCCTGTCCTTCACAAGAATTGTCTCAAAAAATCCCAGACCGTATCTCATACCGTCATCAATATCTATTCTTTTCTTGCAATCGTCGTTCCATTCCATTATTACATCATTGATTTCCACAGCTACACCTTCCTCCATGTGCTTTATACAATGACTGATCCGACTTGCATCGGTCCTCTACATAGTCTGCATCCAAAGCCTTGAAAAGAGCTCTTGCCTTGTCCAGGGTTTCGACATATTCCATTTCAGGGTCAGACTCCCAGGTTATTCCTCCGCCTACTCCAATATATGCTCTTTCATCCTTTAGGAGCACGGTCCTTATTATAATGTTGAAATCCGCATTTCCATCAAATCCAAGGTAGCCTATGGAACCTGTGTATATGTTCCTGCTGGTCTTTTCCAGCTCCTCAATTATCTCCATGGCCCTAATCTTGGGTGCTCCGGTTATGGACCCTCCGGGAAATGCCGCCTCGATGCAGTCCACGCTGCTGCAGTCATCCTTTAACATTCCCTCCACAGTGGAAACAAGATGAAACACGGTAGCATATTCCTCCAGTTCGAACAGCTCGGTAACCTTGACTGTTCCAGGAACACATACCCTGCTCAAGTCGTTTCTCTCAAGGTCTACTATCATGAGAAGCTCCGACTTGTCCTTTTCACTGTTTTTAAGCTTGATCCTGTTTTCTTCATCCTCTTCAGGATTCCTTCCTCTGGGTATCGTGCCTTTTATGGGTCTGGTCTGAACCTTCTTGTTCCTTATTTCCAAAAACCTTTCGGGGGAAGATGAAAGTATATGGAATCCGTCCAAGGGCATGTACGCAGAAAAGGGTGCGGAATTGATATGCCTCAGCCTTTCATAAGTATCCTCCGGCGACCTGTCGTAAAAACTTGTGAAGGTGTGGGTCATGTTTGCTATGTATATATGGCCGTCCTCTATGTATTTTCTCATGGATTCAACCGCCTCCATGTATTCAGATCTTGAAAACGGCGAACTGAATACCGGCTTCTCAGTCTCGTTCCAGACAGGAAGACTACGCCCCGGGCTATATTCCCATATTCTGTTCTCCAGCTCCAACATTGATTCATTCTCGTCCTGCAGTATCCCCAGCGCAGTAATATGAACCATATTACTCCTTATGTCATGCAATACCGCATTGTCGTAAAATACAAAATAGCAGTCCGGAACATCCACTATGCTCTCTGCACTTTCAGGAATATTTTCAAGTTCCTTTGAAAGTTCATATCCAAAATATCCCAGTCCTCCACCTACGAATGGAAGATCCGTTCCGTTCTTTACCTTGTGTTTCTTGAGGAGTCTGTTGAGGTGGTTGAAAATACTGTCCACTTCAACCTCCCTCCATTCCTTTTCTCCCAGCCTGTAGTCCTTTTCAAAAACAATGCCATTTTCATATTTAACTGAAAGAAACGGATTTGCTCCCATTATAGAAAAGCGGCTGTATTTCGAATCCTTCTTGGAACTGTCAAGCAGGATGTAATCGTCACCCTTCTCTACAGCTCTGTATATTTCATAACTTGAAAGACTGGACTCAAAATAGGTTGTTTTAACATTAGACAGCATTTATGAATTCCTCCTTCCTGCACATGTCCACGAAATTTCCGAGTATGTCATGTCCATGCTGCGTCAAGACCGCTTCAGGATGGAACTGAACTCCCTCCAGCAGATATTCCCTGTGCCTGATTCCCATTATGGCGCCATCGTCACTTACAGCCGTAACCTCAAGTTCAATAGGTAAAGTATCTTCGTCTATTACCAATGAATGGTATCTGGTGACAGTGAACGGCGACACGATGTTTTTAAAGACGCCCTTTCCCTTGTGGCTTACAGGGGAGATCTTTCCATGCATAGGCCTCTCCCCCTTGACAATCCTCGCACCAAAAACATGACCTATGGTCTGGTGTCCCAGGCAAACGCCCAAAATAGGTATCCTGCCGGCAAACCTTCTTATTATCTCCTCGCACACTCCCGTTTCAGTTGGGTCCTTGGGTCCCGGCGATATTATTATCCCTTCAGGATTCATATTTTCAACTGTATCCATATCTATGCAGTCGTTCCTGCGAATCTCTATCTCTTCTCCAAGCTCCTCAAAATAGTGTACCAGATTGTACACGAATGAATCATAATTGTCTATCATTAAAAACATAATCAAATCTCCTATTTCAAA
Source organism: Dethiosulfatibacter aminovorans DSM 17477 (assembly GCF_900142005.1). GTDB lineage: Bacteria > Bacillota > Clostridia > Tissierellales > Dethiosulfatibacteraceae > Dethiosulfatibacter > Dethiosulfatibacter aminovorans. The sequence goes on along the minus strand of NZ_FQZL01000011.1, from coordinate 56,008 downwards.
GCTATCCGCTTCAAATACAAACACCTTAAAACTATTTCCATCACAATAATGAATACATAATCAATTAACTAAATATTCAATTAATTCATTAAAACAGATTCGCGCTGTCAAGTCAAGCATTTTATTAATTCTCGACACTCTTCGGCTCCAGCCTCAACCTCTCTGTTTTCAACACTTATAGCTGTCACCCATTATACTGTAACAGTGTCGAATAATCATCGAAAGCCCATTTTTACATAAAATTAGACTCTGCATAAGCAATCATTCTATCAACATCATTAATTCTTAAGTATCATGATTAATTTATCATTTTTCATCTTCATTCTATGAATTTATGGTAAAATCAGATATGAGGCCATATACCAATTATGACCTGATAATAAACACTAGTTTTGAGGAGATGACTCAATGAAAAATTTCAGAAAATGGTTCCTGTCGGGAATAGCAACAATACTGCCAATCGGAATTACCGTACTTGTGCTTATATGGGTTTTTAACCTGTTTGACGGAGCACTTGAAAAACCCATGATATGGATACTCGGAAGAAGAATTCCAGGTCTTGGTCTCCTTGTATTCGTAACCTTTGTAATCCTGGTAGGCATGCTCACATCCAACTTGATCGGAAGGAAAATTGCGCAATGGGGTGAAAGTCTCCTTAGCAGGATTCCACTCATAAACATAATATACAACCCCATTAAGGACGTTGTAACTACACTGTCAAACAACAAGTCAAAAAGTTTCCAGAAGGTTGCTCTTGTGGAATTTCCATCAAAGGGAATAAAGAGCATTGGATTTGTCACAAATTCAAGCTTTACAATCGATGGAGAGGAAAAACTCAGTGTATTCATCCCCACCACTCCAAATCCTACAAACGGATTCCTTGTAATAATGGAAAAAAGCGATGTTGCCCTCCTTGACATTCCAGTGGATGAAGGCATCAAGATGGTCGTTTCCATGGGAAGTGTAATGAAAGAGAACATAGATATATTCAAGGAAGACATATTTTAGAAAAAAATATAGAAGAGATTCTTGTTTTCCCATTGACCTTACACCTGCTGTAAGGTGTATGATATTTTAAATATATTCAAGTTCAGACAAAAAATATTGAGTACAAGGAGATCTACATGAAATATACAGTTGACAATTATGTTTTTGAAAAAAATCCCGATGTATGCTTTGGAATAATCATAGGGAAAGATCTGAAGAATTCTGCAACTACTGATGATGACTCCCAAAGACTGAAGGATTCAGAAGACGGACTCAAGGAAATAATATCCACTGAAAATCTGAAAACACATCCTGCCATGGCTGTTTACAGGGATGCATTGAAGAATGTTTCAATAAATCCCAACAAGTTCATGAATTCCGTTGAAGCCATGTGCAAAAGGGTTGTCAAGGGAGGATCCCTGCCGAGAATCAATGCCCTCGTTGACCTTTGCAATGCAGTAGCCCTTAAAAACATCATATCTCTGGGCGGACACGACCTGAGAGACATCAAATACGACCTGGAAGTAAGGCTTACGGTGGAAGGAGACAAGTTCCTCCCCTTTGGGGCAGCAGAATTTGAAGATGTCAAGCCCGGGGAGCTTGTATTCACAAGCGGAAATGAAATTCAGACAAGACAGTGGCTGTGGAGACAAAGCGAGCTTGGAAAAGTGAACCTTGAAAGCTCAGACCTGATATTCCAGCTGGTCGGATTCAAGGGAGACCACGAAGACCAGTTCAATAATGCCATGAAGGAAGTTGAAGAACTTGTCGCTGAAAGGTTTTCAGGCACATTTGAATCCTTTGTCGTTGAAATCAACAATCCATCCATAGAATTTTAGAACTCATTTGACAAATCAAAAAACAAGTACTGCCCGTTGAATTCCAATATGTTCAACGGGCATTTTTAACCTTTACTACCCCAGCAGACTATATCCATCCTGGCTTATCAATGCTTCGTGTTCCATAAGTCCATTGACAATGATGTCTACATGCTCTGCAAACTCCATTCCCATGTCCTCCATTGAAGCTATGAGTTCTTCCCTGTCCACTGCTGCCGCAAACCGCTTGTCCTTCATTTTCTTTTTAACGGACTTTGCCTTCAACCCTTCAAATCTTGTAGGTCTCATAAGTGCCACTGCAATGATGAAGCTTGCCATCTCATCCACTGCATGAAGACATTTTCTCTCCATAAGGTCTCTTGGCACATCCATGTTTTCACCGTGGGAAAGTATCGAATCCACAAACTCATCATCAAACCCTGCCCCTTGAAGAAGTTCAGGAGCATGGTGGGGATGCTCGTCGGGATACTTTTCAAAGTCTATATCATGTAAAAGCCCGAGATTGCCCCATTTTTCTTCATCTTCTCCAAACCTTTTTGCATAGGCAATCATCGCAGCCTCCACTGCAAATGAATGCCTCAGCAACTGGTCCGATGTTACATGCTGTTTTAAAAGTTCAAGTGCCTCACTACGTTTCATTTATGCCTCCCTCTGCATGCAAATCTGTTCACCAGTTTGTATGCTGTAATATATTTATACTTTGAATTTCAAATCACATTACATATAACAGTATACTCACTTTTTATTACCTTTGCAAGAAAGCATCAGCAAAGAAATCTCCGGACCTTTTTGAAGATCCGGAGATTTCACAATTCAATATTAATTGTTTCTATGATAGTTGATCAAGCTTCCTTCCGCAATGATCTTCTTCTCATCGTCAGTAAGGTCGTCAAGCTTCAGTTCCATTGCCTTTACAGTTTCTCCAATGACATATGACTTGATATTCTTCATTCCTGCAAGGACTGCCTCCCTTGCATCAGGTACGAAAATATAGTCACCCTTTTCAAATTCAGGCTCTCCGTCCAGTATAAAAGGCACCATTCCCCAGTTGATTAGGTTTGATCGGTATCTCTTTGTAGCATATTCATTTGCTATGTTTGCCCATGCTCCAAGAACCTTCTGACAAGAAGCTGCATGCTCTCTTGCGGAACCGTCTCCAGGTTTCTTGGCAAATATTGTGCTTCCAAGAGAAACTTCCTCTGCCTTGACATCACCTTCAACTTCATTGATTTTTTCAATGATTCCTGCAATTTCAGAATAATCTCCGGCCATAAGCTTGTCGCTTGCATCCCTTACTTCCTTTGCCTTTCCTACATAGTCAGGATCGGTCCTTGAAAGGGTGAATTCTGCAAGCCTGTGAGGATTGGACCTGAATGAAGATGTCTCTCCTGAAGGAATAAGTTCGTCGGTTGTTGTAACCTCGTCAGTAATATAGCTTGCAACCCTTAGAAGCAGATGCTTCTTCAGTGTTTCCATTTCAGGCCAGTCCTTGATATTCGGTCCGAAAGTCAAATCCTTGCTTTCATCGAAATCTTCAGTTCCGTTATAGTTTCTTCTTTCGTATATTTGACTGTTGAACTTGTACCCTGGATTCGAGTATGCAACCTCAATCTCGTCCGCACCCGTTAGGATACCACCATTGGCTGCCGTAGCTGCTATTGACTTGGCATCCATGAGGGCCACTGCTGAGATCTGTCCGTCAGAAGGCTTTGACCCTTCCCTGTTGGGGAAGTTCCTCGTAGTGTGTCTTATTGAAAACTCGTTGTTTGCAGGTGTATCTCCGGCTCCGAAGCACGGACCGCAGAATGCAGACCTTATGACTGCACCGGCATCCATAAGCTTGCCCATTGTTCCATTATCAAGCAGCTCCTTGTATTCAGGCTGGCTTCCGGGATATACGCTCAAGGCGAACTTGCCGTTTCCTGTTGACTTTCCATCGAGGATGTCCGCCGCAGCAACTACATTGTCGAATGTTCCACCCGAACATCCAGCTATGACTCCCTGATCAACCTGGAATTCGCCGTCTACAACCTTGCTCAAAAGGTCAAGCTTTGCCCTGTCCCCGTACATTCTCTTTGCTTCTTCTTCTATTCCCTTAAGTATCTCTACCTTGTTTTTCTTGAATTCTTCGATTGTGTATACGTTGCTTGGATGGAAAGGTATTGCTATCGAGGGTTTTATTTCCGCCAGGTCCACATATACAACTCCGTCGTAATATGCTACTTTTGAAGGATTCAGTTCCTCATATGCTTCAGGTCTTCCGTGAATCTCAAAGTATTCCTTTACCTTTTCATCGGTTCTCCATATTGACGACCAGCATGTCGTCTCTGTAGTCATTACATCAATGCCGTTCCTGAATTCAACACTGAGGTTTGATATGCCGTCTCCTATGAATTCCATCACCTTGTTCTTCACATATCCGTTCTTGAAGACCTTTCCGATTATCTGAAGCGCCACATCGTGAGGTCCTATGTAATCAGACGGTTTTCCAGTAAGATAGATTGCTACTGTTTCAGGTCTCTTCACGTCATAAGTGCTGCCTACAAGCTGCTTTACCAGCTCTCCGCCGCCTTCTCCTACTGCAATGGTTCCAAGTGCTCCATATCTCGTATGTGAGTCGGAGCCAAGAATCATCTTTCCGCATCCCGCCATCATTTCCCTGTTGTATGTATGGATTACAGCCATATGCGGAGGTACGTATATTCCGCCGTATCTCTTCGCTGCCGACAATGCAAACTTGTGGTCGTCTTCGTTGATTGTTCCACCTACTGCACAAAGAGTGTTATGGCAGTTTGTCAATACATATGGCATGGGGAACTTCTTCATTCCGCTTGCTCTTGCAGTCTGGATTATACCTACATATGTGATGTCGTGGGATGTAAGTGAATCAAATTTCATCTTGAGATTTTCTTCTTCGTCTGATTCGTTATGCGCCTCAAGAATTGGATACGCTATTGTTCCTTTTTTCGCTTCGTTCTTGTTTGTGTCAATGCCTGTCATTTCCTTTACCCTAGCAAGGGCATCATTGGAATCTTCTACTATTGTTTTACCGCCCAGGACATACGCCCCGCCTTCATAAAGCTTGATCATACTATCATTCTCCTTCTGAATTCATTTGAACTGTCATCATGCTTTGCAATCGTTTTTTCACTACATATATGATACCCTGCAATCGGATATACTTCAAATACATATAAAATATATACGTTATAGCTTATCGCTATATCAAACATCATCTTTTCTCATTCTGTTTCTTCTTTCATCTTTAATACCCTCCTGCAATCTGATATAATATTATCAGCAACATATTTCACGCTACATAGTTTATTGCTATATGAGAAAGCAACTTTGCCACGTTGACCAATTCCGGAGGATACCATGACAGGAAACGAACTTTTATACGTAAAAACAGTTGCCGAAGAAATGAGCATTTCAAAGGCGGCTAAAAAGCTGTTCATATCCCAGCCTTCCCTCAGCAATGCCATCATGAAAATAGAGAATTCCCTTGGAGTTAAGCTGTTCACCCGTACAAACAGAGGGCTGATGCTTACTTATGCAGGAGAAAGATACTGCCAGGTTGCCAGCGATATACTCAGGTCCTACAACGACTTTGAAATCGAGGTAGGCGATATCAACAACCTGAAGAAGGGACGCCTGAACATTGGAATAACCACCTATATCGCTTCATACCTGCTGCCTCGGATACTCCCTGAATTCAAGAAGCTTGCTCCCAACATAGAATTCAACTTTACTGAAAAAAACTCCACTGAGCTGGAGGAAGAGATAAAAAAAGGTGCTGTGGATTTTGCCGTAATGCACAAGTCTGCAATGGATGACCATGATATCAAGGGAAACCTCAAGTACACCAAGATTGCCAAAAACAGATTTCTTCTAGTTACGAGACCAGACCATGAAATAAAGGATAAGGCCGTTTCCATAAACGATGATGATCTGCCCTATGTGGACCTAAAAGACCTGGAATATGAAACATTCATTCTTGGAAACAAGGAACAGAGGAGCAGGCAGATAGTGGATTCAATCTTTCACAACGCCAAAATGTCCCCGTCTAGCATAATGAAGACACGAAGCTTTACCACTGCAAAGGAGCTTGCAGCCAGGAGCATAGGAGTAACAATCCTGCCTGAATTCTATCTCGACCTAATTGCAGGAATCAAGGAAGTCGACTGCTACAATATCAAGGAGGAATACTGTCCCTTCTGGTACATATGCATAACCACAAACATCAACGGTTATCTGTCAAGGGCTTCCGAACTTTTCATATCCTTGATCGGCAAGGAATTCGACAGGGACGATCTCTTTGATAATGTAAAATCACAATGATGCATATTCTAAAAAACAAGATCCTCCGATTCAATCGGGGGGTCTTGTTAATTGCTGTTTTCTTGACTATTCTGCATTAATGTTTAAAATTGAAGACGGGAGCAATGGAACTTGTATCTATATGGGGAGAAGAATATGAGGTACAATCAGAAAAGATTTGCTTTGTATGCTCCCGTCTTCCTGGTATGAAAAATTAATGACTGTTTAAATGTTTACTTCTTTGTTTTGTATATTACATCGGTAACGGTACCGTCTCTGTATTCTATCACGCCTACTATTTCATCCGTATATTCAACACGTTCAGGTTTTCCTGTGAATCTCTCAACCTTTTCTCTCAATGCCTTGATGTCCATGTTCTCTATACCTGCAGTTTTTAGCTTTTCAATAAGATCTTTTCTTGCAGGATTCACGCAGATTCCTCTTTCGGTAACAAGTACATCTACGGTGTCTCCTGGAGTTACAACATTTGTCACCTCTTCAACAACAATAGGAATTCTCTTTCTCATCGTCGGTGCAACCACTACTGTAAGTTTTGCTCCTGCAGCCGTGTCAGGCGCTCCGCCAAGTGCTCCCATAATCATTCCTGTAGAGCCTGTAAGTGAATTTATGTTGAAGTTTTCATCTATCTCAGTAGCAGACAGAACCATTATGTCAAGCTGGTGGGCTGTACACGACTTATTGTGTGGATTCGCATACATTGCCGCAGACATTTCTATATGGTTTGGATTCCTCTTCATGGAGTCTACCGCATCAGCATCAAAGGTCTGTGTATCAAGAAGCGCCTTGAAAAGACCTTCTTCAAGAAGCTTGACAAGGTAGCTTGTAACACCACCTGCCGCAAAGCTTCCGGTAATCTTGTTCTCTATCATGTATTCACGAAGGAACTTGCACACTGCAAGTGACGGTCCACCCGAACCTGCCTGGAAGGCAAATCCTTCCTTAACATATCCCGATGCTATGAGTACCTTTGCTGCATTTTCAGCAATCAGAAGGTCAGTAGGGTTCTTTGTAACCCTTGTAGCACCTGTTGCTATTTTTGTGGGATCTCCTATGCTGTCAACCACTACAACATAGTCAACAAGTGTCATAGGTATTGATATCCTGTTCAAGGGGAATGGCATCAGATTGTCTGTTATGGCTATGACCTTGTCGGCATACTGGGCATCCACTATGGGGTATCCCATGGCACCGAAAGCTGATTTTCCTTCCATTCCGTTCATGTTTCCCATTTCATCACAGGCAGGGGCTCCAATAATTGCAATGTCTATCTTAACTTCCCCTGATTCTATTGCTCTTGCTCTTCCACCGTGGGTTCTGAACACTACAGGTTTTCCAAGGATGTTCTCCTCAGCCTGGGCCCTTCCTATGGCACCTCTAAGTCCTGATGTGTTAAGTCCTGTGACCACACCTGACTTGATATGCTCTATCAAGGGCTCGTGTGCATTGGTAAGTGAAGATGCAAATATTGTTATATCCTTGATGTCCATTGCAGCAAGTTCATCCAGTACTGAATTCAGTATATAGTCACCATTTCTCAAATGGTGGTGGAAGGAGATAGTCATTCCATCCCTTACTTCAGCCTTTTCAAGTGCTTCACGGATGTTTGCAACCATTTTGTCGTCCAATGGTTTAGATGCAACAATTTTAGGGCTCATTCTTATTCCTTCAGGCTTTGTAGCAAAAGGTCCCGCATAAGGTTTTGCATCTCCATAACTATCTATGTGTCTTGGTATGTCTCTTTTTATTTTATTTAGCATTGCTGGCCTCCTGCATATATACCTGCGCCTTCGGCCAGGCTCAAAATTCTTTTTGCCTTTTCAATTACCGGTATGTCAACCATCTTTCCATCCACCAGTATTACTCCACCCTTTGAAATGTCCGCCTTGGCAGCAGCCTCAACGATTTTTACGGATGATTCGACCTCGTCCATTGACGGTGTGAATACGCTGTGCACCAGGTTTATCTGGCTTGGATGTATGCATGACTTTCCTGAGAATCCAAGGTTGTGAGCTTCCCTTACCTCGTTCATGAAACCTTCAGCATCCCCTACATCTGCAAATACGGTATCTATTGAATCCACTCCTGCTATCTTTGCATTCATCACGATTGTGCTTCTGGCAAGGAACAGTTCCTTTCCTTCCCTTGTCCTGTTTGTCCCAAGGGTTCTGGTGAAGTCTTCGGCTCCGAATGATATTGAAACAACCCTATCTGAAGCAAGTGCTATTTCCAGTGAATTGTGCACTCCTATGGGAGTTTCTATTGCACACTGGATCTTTACAGATCCCTTTTCTATTCCGTGCTCTTCTTCCACTTCATCCAGCAGCTTGTGGAGTCTTTCCACATCGGCCTTCGATTCACACATCGGAAGTCTCATTCTTCTAAGACCTGCAGGAACAAGTTCCCTTACATCGCCTTCTCCAAATTCGGAGTTCAGCGAATTTATCCTTACGAACACTTCGCAATTTTCATAGTCTATCACCTTCAGCGCTTCCGCAATCAAATCCCTTGCTGCAATCTTGTCGCTGTAAGCTACTGCATCTTCAAGGTCAAATAGCAAACAGTCCGGCTTGTATATCATTGCTGTAAACAGGTGCTTTGGATTGCTAGCCGGACAGAACAGCATTGTTCTTCTTAAATTACCCATTACTGTACCTCCTTCAGTGCTTGTCTCAGAGCAGTCTTTGTTCTTGCCTTGATTACGAAGTCAAGAGCACCGAAATCCCTGACTGTCACATTTGCACCCTTTACATCAAATTCTTCAAGTACATCTCTTACCGCTTTTTCCATCTGTTTCCCGAAAAGGTTCTTTATCTTCGAGTTTATGTCTATATTTATTCTATCGTTTGTCAGTTCCACTTCCACTACACAATCCGAATTTTTTTCACGTCCACATGTTGCTTTTTTGTTTTCTGCTAACATTAAGTTCCTCCCTGCAATTTCACATTATTAATTTCTACAATTCAATGATACAGTCAAATCACCTATAATTCAAATTCCTAAAAAATATGTGTGACATAGTCAAAAGCTATATCACACAGAAATGCTTTCCATCATGGACCTGAACTTGTAGTTCAGGTATGTTGTTGCCACGAACAAGTCGACCATTATAAACCAGTGATACCATGTCTTGTCCACAACTATGAATATAAACATGAACAAGTATCCCCAGAAGAATACCTGGCCGATGCTGCTAATAAGGTTCCAGGCGTGAATACTCTTGAATTCACCTGACCTGGAATAAAGTGCTGTATAGTTCTTCCACAGGTCTGCAAGAAACAGACCTGCCGAAACAATTGTAAATCCTATGATCACTACCTTGTCCATATCAGCCGTCAAACAGGCCGCCAGAGTCAGAACCAATGATATCAACCATATTATTTTTATGTTTCTATTGTAAATCAATCAAATCAACTCGCTTTTTTCATCGGTTTGTTACTTTTTTTTTTCAAACTCAAAGCAGCAGACAGTCTAGGTCCTGCAATTGAGATTATTGTAGCTGCTATGAAAAATATTGTTATTGGGTCGCTTGCAAATATTCCGAAGTCTCCCTTTCCTATAAGCATTGCCTGCCTGAACGATGTCTCAAGCTTCACACCAAGGATAAGAGCAAGTATGAATGTTGCAACCGGTATATCCAGTTTCTTGACAAAGTATCCCAAGAGACCGAATCCAACTATTATTCCAAAGTCAAGTATTGAATATGTAAGTGAGTATGTTCCTATGAAACCAAGTGTTATTACACATGGTAGCAAAATTTTAGGCGGTGTCTTCAATACCTTTACAAGCTGGGTAGCAAGTGGAAGGTTGATGAAGAGAAGAATAAGGTTTGATATGAACATGCTTGCAACAACGGCCCATGCAATGTGTCCCTGTGTCGTAAAGAAAAGAGGTCCAGGCTTGACACCTATCATCATCAAGGCTCCTATCATTACTGCAGTGGTTCCGGATCCCGGTATTCCAAGAGTCAGCATAGGTATGATTGCACCTGTTGCAGCAGCATTGTTTGCAGCTTCCGGTACGGCCAACCCAATTATATTTCCTTTACCGAATGAATCAGGATCCTTGTGTAATTTCTTCTCCGTTGAATATGCAACCATTGTAGCTATAGTAGCTCCTGCTCCCGGAAGAACGCCTATGAGGAATCCTAGTGGAGTAGACCTTATTATAGGCAGGATACACTCTTTGAACTCTCCCTTTGTAAGCGCGACCTTGTTCACCTTTATTTCAGATGCTGTCTTTTCATTTTCCTTTACATATAAAAGCTTGTCGAAGTTGTTGTAAACTTCACCTATGGCATAGAATCCTATTATCAATACAAGGAAGTCTATTCCCTGATAAAGCTCTGGAATTCCCATGGTGAATCTTGTAGTTCCTGTAAGATAGTCCGCACCTATTGTTGAAACCATAAGTCCTATAAAGGTTGCAAACAGACCCTTCAGCATGTTTCCTCTTGAAATTGTCGATGTTGCGATAAGTGCGAAAGCCATAAGCATGGTATACTGCTGCGGTCCGAATTTTATTGCAAGTTTTGATATAGGCTGTGACAAGAGAGTCAGGAATACAACTGCAATGAGTCCGCCTATTATTGATGCTATGGCGGATATTGCCAGTGCTTCTCCTGCTCTTCCGTCCTTTGCCATTGGGTATCCGTCAAATGTTGCAGCTATGGCTCCACCGTCTCCTGGTGTGTTAAGCAGTATTGACGCTCTTGAACCACCGAACATTGCTCCAAAGTATATCGATACCATTGTCGCAAGTGCTGTCGTTGGGTCCATTCCAAATGTAAGCGGTATGAGTATTGCAACTCCTGTTGCGGGACCAAGTCCTGGAAGCATACCGATTATTGTTCCTAAAAATCCTCCGAAGGTTATCCAGAATATATTGCTTACCGTCATTATATCTCCGAAACCTGCGGCTAAGTTAATTAATATCTCGTTCATATTTTACTCCTTCAATTAAAATGGCAGAATTCCTCTTGGAAGTGATATCGAGAAAATCTTGGCGAATATCACATAACAGAGTACAGGGAATACTATTCCTATTATCAGATTAACAACTCTTTGACTCTTTCCAACATTGAATATGAAAAGTATTGATGTCAGCATGGCTATAGTTGATATCAAGAATCCAATTTTGTTGAAAATCACTATATACACTGCAAACACTGCTGTGAATATAGCCATCATTTTCAGAACCTTTGAGTCCATCTCCAGTACCGGGGCATTTTCGCCTGCTAATTGTCCTCTAGCTATAAGTAGTAATGAAAATATTATTGCGCCTATTGTTATGAGAATTGGGAAAACCGTTGTTCCTGCGAAAAATATTTCCGAAGGATTACTAAGGCGGGTAATTCCAAATCCGTATAATGCAGAAATAATGAGTCCTGCAATTCCTATTACTGTATCTTTTTTCATAATAGTTTTGTCCTTTCCTAAAATTTAAATCTTTTTTACACTTTTTTGAAAACGGGGATTGTTCAACTGACAATCCCCGTTGCAATCAAATTCCTATTTCACCATAAGTCCTGCTGCTTCAACAAGTGATTCGTAATTTACAATTTCTTCTTCCCACATTGCTTTTGTATCTGCACTGTTTCTGTAGTAGCTTACCCACTCGTTGTTGTCAAGAATCTCTTTCCAATCGTCAGTAGCTATTGCAGCTTCAATAAGCTCGTTCCACCATGCAATTTCTTCTTCAGTCATACCAGGTGCTCCAAGAAGTCCTCTCCAGTGAGGGAATACTACGTCAACACCTTGCTCTTGAATAGTTGGAATGTAGTCAAACTTTCCTTCATATCTTTCGTTTGAAGTGATTCCAAGACACTTAAGGTTTCCAGCTTCAACAAACTCAAGACCTTCAAGGGCTCCAGTGAAACACGCATCATAGAATCCACCCATGATACCTGTAAGAATCTCGCTTGTATCTGTTGCAACGATAGTCTTGTCAAATTCTGTAACGTCTATTCCGTAAGCCTTTGCAGTTGTCAGAGTTGCAAGATGGTCGTCATTTCCTTTACCAGGAGCAACAACAAACTGTACAGAATTAACATCAGCCTTTACTGCATCAAACAAATCGTTGATTGAGTTGTATGGAGAGTCTATGCTTACGAATACTCCGATCCACTCGTTTGTAAGGGTTGCTATTGGAGTAACATCATCTATTGAAGGCGCACCTTCAATACCCAACATACTGTTAAGATAGATATAAGATGAATCCATTGCGATCTTGTGAGGGTTCTTCTCGTCTATAAGTCCGTTCCATGCAATTGAACCGTTTCCACCAGGAAGGTTTGAAACAACAACGTTTACATCACCAGCAAGCTTGTTGTCAACTATTACCTTTTGAAGTGCTCTTGCAGTAGAGTCCCAACCGCCGCCTGGGCTTGCAGGTGCTATGATCTCCACTGTTTTTTCATAAGGAAACGCTTTCTCTTCACCTTCATTTCCACCTTGTGAACAACCAACACCCAGTGAAAGCGCCAATACCAATACCAATATTAAACTAATAATTCTCTTCATTTCTTCCTCCATAAGATTTTATTTATTACTTGATTTTATTCTATTCTATAAATCTTAACAAATTTTTAAACAAATCTTAAAATCCTTTAAGATTCAGGAAAGCGTCTTCGACGCGTCAACAGTTAGCCTGTTGTTCAATCGTGTAGAAAGTTTCCTTAAAAGCATAAAACCAAAGCTTCAAGGGTTTATGCATATTTAACTTTCTTAAGCCGTGAGAACGTTTTCCTCAACTTAACATTTACACTTTTTCAAGAACTTAACATTTGGACTTTTTAATAGAATAGAAAAATCCTGTTGGACAACATTCTTGTCATCCAACAGGATTTCATATTCTTGCATTTTACTCTCTAGATAAGTTCCTTTATTGATTCTATTATCTCACTATAGCTCACCGGACCCGTAATGTATACATCAATTATCTCCATTGTTTCACTTCCCGGTTCCTTCCTCATTCCATCCGCTATGTACAATATTTTTGTTTCCGGATATGCCCTTTTTGTAAGGTTTATCAGCTGGATTCCGTCAACAGTCAGGTCGTTGTCCGAAACAACAAGTATGTCAGGCTCTATCCTGCCGCTTGATACCATTGCCGCATAGGTTGCCTGATCCAGGTAGACACTGACATCATACTTGATAAGCGCTTTTTCAAGGGATTCAGCCATATCCTTCCTTACATTCACTATACAGATCTTTCCGTTTTCGGTTTTATCATCAGATGCTTCCTTATTAATCGAAAGCCTTACATCATCCATGTTGAGGAGAGGAAGATAAACATAGAAACTGGTTCCTTCGCCCACTTTGGAATCCACATAGATTTCACCCTTGTGATTCTTGATTATATCGGCTACAACAGAAAGTCCAAGTCCCGTACCATCCCCTTCCGTCTTCGTTGTATAGAAGGGAAGAAAGATATTCTTAAGGTCCTTTTCCTCTATGCCGCAGCCGTTATCCTTAATCTTAACCTCAATGCATCTGTCCTTCATCCTTGTGTCGGGACGGTCTTTAACCCCTTCGACCTGTCTGAGAGAAACTTTCAAAATACCGCCTTCATCCATGGCATGGATTCCATTTATTGCAATATTTACAAACACCTGCACCAACTGTGACCTGTTTCCATATACAAACATGGGAAGGTCCTCAATTTTTTTTATTATCGTTATTTTCTTGCTGAAGGAAACGCCTACAACCTTGATGCTTTTTTCCAGTGCATCCTTAAGGTCTACATCCCTGAAGGCTGAATAGGTCTTGTCCTGCCTTCCCACCAGCAATACCTGCTGGATTAGCTCCTGTGAATGCACTGCCGATTCGTTGATTACGTTTATTTCCTCAAGTGTCACTACTGCCTGTCCTTCATCCTCTATTTCCTCCTTGAGAAGATCTGTTAGGCCTATGACGGGAGTGAGGAGGTTGTTGAGCTCATGAACAATTCCCATGGTCATATAACCCATTGTCCTGTATTTGGTGTTCCTTGTCAGAAGCGCCTCCTTGTTGTGGAGCTCCTCCAATGCCGAATTGAATCGCCTCAGCTGGTTTGCTTCACTTTCCAGTCTCAGCTTATTTCTTGCAAGATAGTAGATTGCAGACAAGAGCATTGCAAAGGCCATTGTAAGAAGAAAGGCAAAAAGCATAATCCTGTTGTTTATGGCCATTATCTGGTTGAAATCATCATCTATATCAAAAGTCATGGAAATGATCCAGTAATCATCAAGAAAATACACAGGCATATATGCACTGATCATCTTCCTTTCAATAATCTTGCCGTCTTCTTCATACACCGATGTATAGACCCTTGCATCGGATTTTGCAGTAAGCTGGTCTCTCAATACTTTTTGGAATTCGCTGCCCTCCAGCTCCACATGGGTGTCAACATTATCCCTTATGCTGTTCATGCCTATGAAGTCCGGATTGCTGTGAAGGAGAATATCACCATATTGATCCTTAAGGGTTGGATGGGATTCAACGGGTATCTGCTGGGGAGATATGACCCTGTCGTATATGTCATTGAGACTTACGGTAATGATAAGGATTCTTTGCTTTCCATCCTGGGGAACGCTTTTTACTCCAAATGATATTACATATTCATTGTCATTGACAAGATATATGTCTATCTTGGTAGCCGTTTCAGCCGGGATTATTATGTTTCTCATATACTTTTTACCATCTCTCATTATCTTGTCGTATATTTCTTCGTTGAACAATTCACTTGAAGTATTATATTCGTCATACAATACATCATTGAAATTATCCATAAGGGTGACCGATTTCACTGTAACCTGCTGTCTGAAGGAAAAGTTCCTGAGGCTGACTACAGCATTTTCCTCATCTTCAAAAATTGTAGAGCTCAGAAGCTCCAGGTCGTTTCTCATATCATAGAAGTAATAGTTTATGGCTTCCGACACATAATACAACTGATTGAGGAGATTCTCCTTTTCGTTCTCAGTATTGATTTCCCTGCTTTCCGCAAAAGACCCATAGAGCATGAATGCAAAAATTCCAATTATTGCAGCTCCTGCAATTGCAAAGACTATTCTATTAAGCAGGATTTCTTTTATTATTTTCCTGAGACGCGATTCTTTCATGATTTCTTCTCCCCGGTTATCCTATCTTTCACTGCAGTATATTATATGTTATAATTATTCATTATAACACTATATTCACAGCTCAGGAAAGTAAAAGTGCATAAACCCTTTAACCGTTGGAATAAAAAATATTTGAATTTAGACAGGAGACAATATGGCCAAAAATCATATCTTGATTGTCGATGACGATAAAAACGTTCGCATGACCATAAAAAGAGTACTGGATAAGGAAAACATGACCTGCAAAGAAGCAGATGGTGGTGGTGAAGCCCTTGAAATATTGAAAAAAGAATCCTTCGACCTTGTTGTACTTGACATCAACATGGACGACATGGATGGATTTGAAGTGCTCTCATCAATGAGAAGAAACGGAAACGACACTCCCGTAATGTTTCTCAGCGGTCGAACCGAGGATTACGACATAATCCTGGGGCTGGGTCTCGGTGCAGACGATTATATAACAAAGCCCTTCAGGCCTAGGGTTCTTGCAGCTCAGATGAAAGCTATAATAAGACGTAACAAAAAAATCACAACCAGTGTGGTTCTGACTAGCGGTCCCTTCAAGTTCGATACGAAAACCATGAAGTCATACAAGAACGGAGAAGAGCTTCATCTGTCCTCCAAAGAAACATCACTTCTAAGATTCTTCATGGAAAACGAAGACAAGGTATTCAACAAGGACCAGCTCTTCGAAGCCATCTGGAACGAGAACGTCGTAGGCGACAACACAATAATGGTATACATTCACCATCTGCGAAACAAGATAGAAGAAGACCCCTCCAAGCCAAAATACATTCAGACTGTATGGGGCCTTGGGTATAAGTTTCATTGTGATTAAAAAAATCCGGTATCCTGCACTAAGGTGCGATACCGGATTTTCGATAAATATCTACTTTATCATAAGAAGATTATGACTTGAACTGATGATTGAGGGGTCCCCGTCCCTTCCCAAGGTTCAGCTTGTCTTTTATGGCCCCTGTTATGAATCCCTTGCTGTTTTCTATACTCTTTCTTATATCATATCCTTTGGCAAGGTTTGAAGCTATTGCAGACGAAAGGGTGCATCCGGTACCGTGGGTGTTTGGATTCTCTATCCTCTCGCTTTTGTACCAGAAAGTTTCTCCCCTGGAATACAGAAGATCGCTGGCTTCTTCATGGAGATGTCCTCCCTTTACAAGTATGTGGCCGCCGTACCAGCTGCTTATTTTCTCGGCAGCCATCACCATGTCATCCTTCGTTTCTATCTTCATATCGGCCAGCAGTTCCGCTTCGAATATGTTTGGGGTGATTACCTCTGCCAAAGGTATGAGTTTTTCCTTGAGCGCAAGCATTGCACCATCTTCAAGAAGCCTGCTGCCGCTTGTTGACACCATTACAGGGTCCACTACAACGTGTGTTGCCTTGTGTGCCTTCAGGCCTTCAGATATTGCATTAATTATTCCCACAGATGAAACCATTCCAACCTTTACAGCCTCCGGCCTTATGTCCTTGAATACACAGTCCATCTGATTGGCAACAAAATCCTCCGAGACATTTTCAATGCCGTATACTCCAGTTGTGTTTTGTGCAGTAAGTCCGGTTATCACACTCATGCCAAAACAGTTGTGGGCAGCCATTGTTTTAAGGTCTGCCTGTATTCCGGCGCCGCCGCTTGGATCTGAACCTGCTATTGTAAGTACCTTCCTTACTGTATCGTGTACCAGGATGTCCGATTTTTCTGCCATGTCCACAGTTGCTGCAGCTATGTCACCCTTGGCAAGTATTGAAGATACCACGGCAACTCCATATACCCCAGTCCTGTCCAGCTTAAGGATGTTGCTTTCATCGATTCCTCCAATTGCAACTACGGGAATCGATACGGTTTCTGTTATGGCCTTTAGCTCCTGTAGCTTAACAGGATTTGCATCGCCCTTTGTGGATGTGATGAACATCGCTCCCACGCCAAGGTAATCTGCTCCTTCAGCTTCAGCCTTGAGGGCTTCCTCTACTGTTGATACCGACACTCCAAGAATCCTGTCCTGCCCAATCTTCTTTCTTGCTTCAGTTACCGGCATGTCTCCCTGCCCAATATGGACTCCTGCAGCATCACATTTCACAGCTATTTCAACATCATCATTTATTATGAATGGAATCTTTCTTTCATCTGTAAGCTTTTTCATTTCCCGGGAAATTTTCAGGAAATCATCATGCTCCATATCCTTCTCCCGTATCTGGAGACAGGTGACACCATGGTCCAGTGCTGTCTTCACATCTTCAAGTATTCCTTCGGAGTTCCATCTCCTGTCAGTCACAAGATAAAGCTTCAAGTGTTCTCTAAAGATATTCAATCTTTCCACCTTCCTTCATTTCTTCTAGTCCTATTAGATCTATTCCGTCGATGAGATATCTCTTATAGCTTGATATCCCTTCGTTCTTGTTCTTCATTTCCAGTTCGGCACGTTCTCCTGCAAGGCCCATCTTCACAAGTGCCGCTACTACTGCATCAACCGGTCTTTCAGGATTGGATCCCACATAGGTGGCCATTACACTTCCAGTCATGCATCCTGTGCCAGTCACCCTGCTCATGTTGGGGTGTCCGTTTCTAACAGTTACAGCTTGTTCCCCATCCGTTACTATGTCTATAGCTCCTGTTACCGCTACAACGGAATCAAATTCCCTGGCGATTTTTTTTACATATTCAACCGCTTCAGCAAGGTTTTCAGTGCCTACTATGTCCTCGTCCTTTACGTCAACACCACCTGTATTCCTTTCCGCCTTGTAGAGTCCTTTGATTTCAGACATGTTTCCCTTTATTACCGTAAAGTATATTTCATTCATAAGCCTGTGAACAGTGTCATTTCTCATCCTTGATGCACCCATGCCCACAGGGTCAAGCAATACGGGAAGACCGAGGCAGTTTGCCCTTTTCCCCGCCTTTACCATGCTCTCTACAGTTCTTTCGTTGAGGGTTCCAATGTTTATGTACAGTACACTGCTGATTGACACAATTTCTTCGACTTCCTTCACGTCATCTGCCATGATTGGCGCTCCTCCCGCGGCCAGCACTACATTGGCGCAATCGTTGACTGTTACATAGTTGGTTATATGGTGTACCAATGGTGGCTTATTCCTTAAATTCTCAATGATCTTATCCATTATTTCTCCTTCGCCATTATTCATGAATGTCAGCAAACACATGATAATGCACTTGATTTTACACGGGAACCTTACCCATCTTAAAATACAAAAAACGCCTCACCTGAGACGTCAAAAAAACATTACTAATGTATGTTTCCTACGCTGGCATTACCCAGATCAGGTTCAATGGTCTGAAGCATCCGCTTCACTCTCAGCCGCTGTTGCAGCTCCCATGTTTACAATGATTATATTATAAATCGATTGGCTTTGCAATAAAATTCAGTTTCACTTACAATAAAAGAAGCAGCCTCTGCAGACTGCCTGAACACTTGCCTTCCGTTTTCTAGTGGCTTACAAGATAACTGGCAGATTCACAAATTGTTTTCAGGTTTTCAACAGAATTTGCCAGTGAACGGCCGATTATCTTTTCAATTGCTGAAGAATCAGCAATTTTACCAATTTTGCCCATTGAAAGAGTATACTTCCATTCCATTATAAATTCAGTGCCTTCATCCTGCAGTAATTGGGATGCTGTAAGTTCTCCGTTCATTACACCTGTTATTTTTCCCCTCCAGAAATCCTTCCGGTCTTCCATTACCTCAATGGTAACAGGCAACTTATTGCCCAGAATTGAATATCTGGCTTCGATGATTGTCCCTACTCCACCATCACCTGTCATTTCATCGGGTCCATGAAAGTTGACAAACCATACCCGCCATTTCCTTGGATCTCTTGCATAGATATGTACTTCTTTCACTGGAGCTTCAATAAACTCACTACTTCTTGCTTCCCCCACTGATTTCACCTCCATCCAATCATTTTTTGCTGAGATTTTATGTCGGCTAAAACTTATATTTATTCATTTTTAATTATATACTTTCATCGGTAATTAATTATAACATTCTAAAAAATAACAGTCAATCTCCATAAAAAAAAGACCTGTACGCTTATGGACAGGTCCAATCATTTATTTGTTTTTCATTGCTATTGACATGCAAACACCAAATCCACCCCAGGTGATTCCTATTGCAATTATCGCAAATATTATTCCGCCCGTACTCATACTGCATCACCTCTTGAAATTTGATTGTTTTTCTCATCTTCACCCTTGATGCGGTTGAATACTAAAGCTCCAACAACTATAAACACAAGAGTTCCTACTCCGTAAACCATAAGCGCTTTCAGTGAATACCCTTCATATCCTTTTGTAAAGTCAACATATGTATTGAATACAAACATTATGGCAAGAAGTGCCGGAGTCAGATATTTAAGCGTATATATCCACCATTTTCCAATGGCAAAATCAGACATGCCGTTTGCATAAGACCTTAGTTCCTCAAGATCTACCATATATGCAAGTACCAGTATCTCAACAAGTCCTGCAAGTGCAATGGCATATGTGTTGACAAAGTGGTCCACAATATCAAGTATGTAAAGTCCTGCTCCTGTAACGAATATCAAAGATATTAAGAATCCAATAACTATTATATATCTTAGAACCTTTTTTCTAGCTATGTCAAATTTGCCCTGAATGCTTGATACTATAACCTCGATGATTGACATGCTTGAGCTGAGCCCCGCAAATATCAGACAAAGGAAGAATATTGCTCCAAAGGTTCCGTTCATTCCCGGAAGTGCGTTGATTGCCTTTGGAAATACTATGAAGGCAAGCCCGATTCCGCCGGCAGAGACCTCTGCAACTGAAACACCCTGCTGTGCAGCCATATATCCAAGCACCGAAAAGACAGTCATTCCTGCAAGAATGCTGAAAGAGCAGTTTCCAAGTCCTGTCATGAATGCGTTGTTCACTATGTCTGTCTTTTCCGGAAGGTAGCTTGCATATGTAATCATGATACCGAAACAGATACTAAGTGAATAGAAAATTTGTCCGTACGCTGCAAGCCATACGGTAGGATCCGAAAGCTTTGAAAATTCGGGTTTGAAGAAATAGTCAAGACCCTGAACTGCTCCCTCAAGTGTAATGCCTCTTATTGCTACTATTACAAGACACGCAACAAGCAAAGGCATGAATATCTTGTTGGCCTTTTCTATTCCAGCCTTGATTCCGCTGCTCAATACAAAATAGTTGATCAGCCATACAGCAGCCAAAGCAAGGAGCATTCCCTTGTTAATATGCCCTATATTGAAGGGGCTGTCTGTAATGTTCAGGAATTCTCCGAAAAAGAATCCACTTGTGTCGGTCCCCCACTTTGATGAAAGTGCATAGAATGCATAGTTCATGGACCATCCGATAATAACCGTATAATAGACGGTTATTGATATGGATACAAATGTCTGGATCCATCCAAGGGATTGAAGGCCGTTCTTAACGCTTCCAAATACTCCCGGTACTGATTTCTTGATTTTATGCGCTATGGCAAACTCCAATATTAGAATCGGTATTCCTGCAGTTAAAAGTGCAAAAAGATAAGGAATCAAAAACGCTCCCCCTCCGTTGCTTGATGCAGTGTATGGAAATCTCCATATGTTACCCAGTCCGACTGCAGAACCAATAGCAGCCAGTATGAAGCCCAGTCTGGAGCCCCATTGTCCTCTTTGTTCGTTCATTTTATTCTCCTATATTATGTATTATTGCACATGAATACGAGACCTTCCTAAGAAAGTCTCGTATCGATGACCTTGAACATTCTAGTACATTATTAATTATTTGTAAAGATGTATTACAAAATTTTAACATATGGTGTATGTATTACAAAATTTTAACATATGGCTTTGTCACTTATAGCTATGTTTATAGCATCATTTTACAGTATCAGAGCGATTAAAAAATGAAGTGCTAATAGTATATATTCCTGTTCATGGGAACAGGCCCATGAAAGAAATGTCTCAATATTGCATCAGCTGCATATTCAGCCATTTCTTCCCAGTTTTCATTTATAATGATCGCATCGTGCTCATTGTCGGCATAGCCGTATTCGACGATATAGCTTTCAGAGTCATTGTTATGATGAACGAAATAGTAGTCCAGCTCGGGATGGTCGGTATCCCTTCGGAAGTGAACACTTCTGACTTCCAGTCCTGCCTTGGAAATCGTATCTGCCATGTCATAGGCAAAGGACTCATCAGCCTTCATGCTATATAGAATATCGATTCCACTCAGCCATCCGTTGTACTTGTTGATATGGTTGCTTATGAACATATCAGCTTCGATATAGTTTGACAACTCGCACCGATCATAGAGGGTCACATATTCATCCTTACTTCTGGTCAGAACAACTCGTATTCCTCCTTCTTCAAGGAGTTTCTTCATCAAAAGGGTTATCTTGAGATTGAGCTCCTTCTCAAGCCACAAACCATTTGACCCTTCCCCGTCATCAAATCCACCATGGCCTGCATCCAATACCACTACAGGTCTGGTCAAGCCTAATTCCAGGCGTCCCTTCTCGTCCCTTATGAACTGTACATACAGTATCTCATCTTTTTCCGTGTCATATACATAATGAACCATTACAGGGTCCCCACGTCGGAGTATCTTGTATTCGATAATTGAAATATCAAGCTTTACAGTTTCACTGATGCTTTGAAGTTCAATGTCCACTGTATAAGCAGTCTCGTCTTCGCCAGCTCCAGTCTCATTCGTACCCGATACTATTCCCTCTTCATTGATCCAAAGTATGCTGTCATGGTTTATCAAGTTCATATTGCCAAATACATGACTGGTGTTTTCACTTTTTGAAGACGCAGTAAAAAAGCCCAGTAAAAATGAAATTACTATTATTATAAAGGTTGATCGCCAGTTTTTCATTTAAATCCCGTCCTTATAGGATATCAGCTGCAATGCACATTATACGAAAAATCCACCTAACTATATTTTATCACAGGACAAACCTCTGTTCAAAAGCTAACCGACACTATTTGCAAGATGACAAAACTGTAAAAAAGGTTTAGAATTAAAGTAGGAACTGCAATACAATTCGAATATTGTATAAAACAATGTTTAGGGGTGATTTCATGAATAAGATTCTTATTACAGGAGCCTTGGGACAGATAGGTTCCGAGCTGACACTCAAGCTCATTGAAATCTACGGCAGCAAAAACATAGTCACCAGCAGTCATTGCAACAGGAATGAATGCAAAAAGAAAGTAATCGATGAAGCTCCATACGAAAAGGTTGATGTATTGAAACCTGAAGAAATTGCCGAAGTTGTAGAAAATCATAAAATTGATACAATCATCCACCTTGCATCAATACTTTCTGCAAAGGGGGAAGCAAATCCTCACCGTCTATGGAATATCAACATGAACGGCCTGTACAACATCCTGGAAGTCGCCAGGGAAAAGAGATGCAGGATATTTGTACCCAGTTCAATAGCAGCATTTGGTCCTTCCACTCCCATGGACAACACTCCCCAGGACACGATTCAACGGCCTTCAACAATCTATGGTATTTCAAAGGTTTCAGGAGAGCTGCTTTGCGACTATTACTTCCACAGGTTCGGAGTTGATACAAGAGGAGTTAGATTCCCGGGATTGATATCCCATGTAGCGCTTCCAGGCGGCGGCACTACGGATTATGCAGTACATATCTTCTATGAAGCTCTGAAGACAGGACATTTCACCTGCAATATCAGGGCCGGAACATATATGGATATGATGTACATGCCCGATGCACTCAATGCCATTATAAAACTGATGGAAACGGATTCTGACAAATTAACCCACAGAAATGCCTTCAATGTCACGGCAATGAGCTTTGACCCTGAGGAAATATACAAGGAAATAAAAAAACACATTCCCCATTTCACCATGGACTATGAAGTGGATGAAGTGAAGCAGAAAATTGCAGATTCGTGGCCCAATTCAATTGACGATTCAGTAGCAAGAAAGGAGTGGGGCTGGAAGCCTGAGTACAACCTTTCTTCCATGACCACCGACATGATTGAAAAGCTTAGAAAAAAGCTCAACATTGAAAAAAAGCCCCTAGTCTTATAGAAAATACCGAAGGCTATATTACAACTCTCTTAACCTACCAAAAGGCTGCCCACAGTTGGATAGTGTCCAACCGTGAGCAGCCTTTGCAATTCATTCACTTATTACTTGCCTCTTATCTTTTTGAATTTCTCAACTATTTCCTTTTCCTCTTCCGTTTCCGGTTCACCGATAACTATATTATGGGGTATTTTCTGCTTGTCGAAATCTATGCATACGAAAGTTACAAAGCATTCCGCTATTTTCACATCGGTATCATTCCTCAAAGCCTTGGTATATACAGTCAAACTGGTTTTTCCTGCCTGGATTCCCGTTGACACAAACCTTATTATATCCCCGTTGAATGATGGTCCAAGATATTTCATGGAATGCATCTCCACTGCCACGAGATGATCCGTTTCACCGTATTTCCCATAAAGGTCCGACGCTCCCATAAATGACGCCTCTGCAATCCATTCGGCCAGCCTTCCCGCAAACAGGGTATCGTGATGATTCAGGTCCTGACTCTTAATAAGTTTTGATGTTTCATAATTCTTCATTTTATACTCCTCTTGTTGTTCATGTATTTTTATTTAATTATCAGTTTACTAATTACTTTATCACTACATTCTACCACCTTTGCCAATTGATTAAAATCAAAATATGATATTAGAAGCATCTCGACTAATATTGCAAGCTTATGTTATAATTATTTCATAATAAAAGGAGTACTTTTATGACAAAAAGAAAACGAATTCTTTTAGGAGCCATATCAATAGCTCTGTTTTCACAACTCTATCTGGACATACTGGATGTGTTCATACCTCACTTTAGAATCACTTGCGGAATTATTGTCTTGTCAATTTTTATTTATACCAATGATGACATAACCGGTACGACTTTGGGCATTGTTGCTGCAATTTCTACTTTTCTGTGGAATCTGCTTGTAATGTCCGCCTTCGGGAATTTCAGCACGGATGCTGTTATAAAATCCACCCCTGAAATTTTTTTTTATTTATGGTATGGATTCTTCATACATTTAACTGTTCAAAAACATAAGTACTATGACTTTCATCTTTTCTTCTTTCTCGCTGTTGTATTTGATTGGACTGCAAATATATTTGAGGTTATTATACGTGTATTGTTGTTTAACCAACCATTCTCCAGCGATATTTTAACACCACTCCTAGGTGTCGCTGTCATTCGATCTGCGGTTGCTTTAATTTGTCTCATCTTTTTAAAATATCAAAAAATACTTATACTTAAAGAAGAACACGAGAATCGATACTGGCGCCTGTTATGGCTTAATTCCTTTATTAGAACAGAAATTTTCTTGATGGAAAACAACATGGCTCGAATTGAACAGGTCATGACAAATGCATACAAACACTTTGAAGATATTCGTGATGGAACAAATCGAAACGAATGGGCCTCTGACGCAATCACCCTTGCCGGATCTGTTCATGAAATCAAAAAAGAATACGAGCTTGTTATACGCGGTGTTAACGATTTAATGGAAAATAAATACCAAAACAAGGCCATGACTTTCAAATCAATCATATCGATACTGGAAGAACAAATGAAAACCGAAGCAGTCGATACTAATTCAGATATACGTCTTGTTACCAAGGTTGGTTCCGATTTCAATACAATAAAGCATTTTCAATTGATATCTATTTTCAGAAATCTTATTAATAATGCATTCGATGCTGCAAAAAACTCTGATACGCCGGTAACAATTAGCTTATCACACTGGGTTGAAGGCAAGAACCATAGATTTCTAGTTTCAGATGACGGACCTGGTATTGATCCTGACGATTTACCATTAATTCAAACACCTGGTTTCTCAACAAAGATTAATTACCAAACGGGGCATATCAATCGTGGTTTAGGTCTAACAATCGTTTATAGATATGTACAAGAAATACTGGAAGGCTCGATCAAAGTAGAATCTACACCCGGTAAACAAACAACTTTTGATATTACAATTCCGAAAGATAAAATCGAGGTAGTATAATGAAATTCTATATAGCTGAAGATGATACAAATATCATTCGAATTCTAAAAAAAATAATTACAGATCGTGATCTTGGAACGGTTATAGGTGAAGCAACTGATGGATACGAGGCTTATCAGGAAATTGAAATATTGAAACCCGATATTGCACTTGTTGATCTTTTCATCCCTTCTCTTGATGGAATTTCACTCGTTCAAAAAATGGATGATTCTGTATCGGCAATCATGATTTCACAAGTATCTGCAAAAGATATGATCGAACGAGCTTATGAAGCTGGTGTGAAGTTCTTTATTCAGAAACCGATTAACGCTGTTGAAGTCTGCTATGTCATAGAACATCTCATAGAAAATATCGAATCGCAAAAAAAGCTTGAACAGATAAAGTCTATGTTAGCATCAGTTCCAGAGGAGACACAAGCTGAAACTTTTGAAACACGAGGTAATTCAAATGAAGATCAAATTATATCAATTTTAAAGAGTCTTGGTATTATCGGTGAAAGTGGCGCTGATGCCATCATAACATCCATAAGCTGGCTCATAGATCATCCTAACGCACTAAATGAAATGTCTCTCAAAGATTTTTTTCAGCGTTTCAGCGACCACCCTCGTTCATTTGAACAGCGTATTCGAAGAACAGCTTCTACTGCACTAAACAATTTGGCTAGTATGGGTCTTGAAGATTACTCAAACCCAATATTCCAGGATTACGCTCATGTCCTTTACTCTTTTAAAGAAATTCGTATTGAAATGGACGGCATTAAAAAGAAAGTCGACGAACATGGAACGGTGAATATCCGGAAATTTCTAGAAGGCTTACTTCATATTTGCATAAGCTAAAAACATTCGGTTGTTTTTTAATTTAATGTAATATTTTTTTCAATTTAATGTAACGATATGAAACCATTTGAAACATGCCCCTTATAATGAATTTAATCGTTTCGTACTGAATAAATTCAAAGAGGAGGTTTTATATTTGGACGGATTGAATTCAATTATTAGTCAAATTAACAGTTTTGCCTGGGGAGGAATTATGATTTTCTTCCTGGTAGGTACAGGGGTTGTTCTTACGTTTGGAACTCGCATGGTTCAATTCAGAAAGCTTGGTTACGCTTTCAAACTTCTTTTCTCCAAGGAACATATTGGTGAAGGCGACATCACTCCATTCCAGGCTCTAATGACATCACTGGCAGCTACAATTGGTACAGGTAACATCGCTGGTGTTGCTGGTGCAATCGCAGCTGGCGGACCAGGTGCTGTATTCTGGATGTGGGTTACTGCTGCCTTCGGTGGCGCTACAAAGTATGGCGAAGCACTTCTTGCAATCAAATATCGTACTACAAATGAACTTGGCGAAAAATCAGGTGGTCCAATGTACTACATCAATCTTGGTATGACCGATCGCTTCGGTGGTAATTGGACTTGGCTAGGCTGGCTATTTGCATTCTTTGGAACAATAGCTTCATTCGGTATCGGCAACATGGTTCAGGCGAATTCTGTTGCACAGTCGATTCAAATCACAACTGGTATCTCTCCTATGCTCTCTGGAGGTGTTATGGCAATTGCAACTGCACTCGTAATCTTAGGAGGCATCCAATCTATCGGTAAAGTAACTGAAAAAATCGTTCCTGCTATGGCTATTATCTACATTATAGGATCTCTTGCAATTCTATTTAAAAACTTTGAAATGATTCCTGCTGCATTTGGTATGATCTTTGGAAACGCATTCTCTGCTAAAGCCGTTGGCGGTGGTCTAGTCGGCACTGTGATTCGCTTTGGTGTATCTCGGGGTGTATTCTCTAATGAAGCGGGCCTTGGTTCAGCTCCAATCGCTCACGCTGCTTCACAAAATAACGATCCTGTACGTCAAGGGATTATCGGTTCTTTAGGTTCATTCATTGATACACTCGTTGTCTGTACAATGACAGCACTGGTTATTCTAGTATCCGGTCTCATTACTTTTGATCCTGCTTCCGGTCTTATGTCTATTAAAGATGGTTTAAGTGGCGCAGCTCTTACAACAACTGCTTTCAATACTGCATTCCCGGTTTTAGGTGGTAATATCGTATCATTTGGATTAGTCTTCTTTGCTTTCTCTACGATTCTTGGCTGGTACTACTACGGTTCTAAGTGTCTGGAGTATATTGCCGGAATTAAAGCTCTTAAATTCTACAAAGCGGCTTGGATCGGTCTTGTTTTCTTTGGCGCAATCTACAAAGTTGGATTTGTATGGAACCTTTCAGACACATTTAATGGTCTGATGGCAATCCCTAACTTAATTGCCCTACTGGCTCTAAGTCCACTAATCTTTGCAATGACTACTGAAAGTGAAAAGGAGCAAATCAATAAAAAAATTTCATAAGACAATTTCACAAAACTAGTGAATTCAAGTCAGAAAATCCACTCAGTTTTTCTAAAAATAAAGCAAAAATGGTGTAATCTCCCTAGTGACCTAAAACATCACCGGGAAATTACACCATATTTATTGTCTTGATAGTTACTAACTCGCCATATTATCTACACAATTTTTCCCTTCGGAACAATCTTGTGCACAATCGACTGCTTCTCTTACAGTTTTAAAGAAATTTTCCTCTCCGATTATATCGGTTAAACCGGCTTTCTCCAGAACACTGTATGGCTGCTTGTTTATTCCTGAAACCAATATCTTTATCTTCCTGTGTCGACAAATATCCAGCATCCTGTCAAAAGCATTCAACGCTGTTGCGTCCATGGCAGGTACATTTCTCATTCTCAATACAAGGATATTTGTCTTATCCCCAATTTCACTTAGAGCTGCCATAAATTTGTCAGCTGCTCCAAAAAAGAACGGTCCATTGATTTCATATACCTTGATGACATCAAATGTATTCAAAATATTCTCTTCATAAATTCTTTTTCCATCGTCGTCTTCTTCCGATGCATCCAAATCATTGACATTGACATTTGTAACTTCACCCATCCTTTTCATAAACAAGAATGAAGACAAGACCATGCCTATTTCGATTGCCTTAACCAAGTCTATCAATACCGTAACAAAGAATGTAATCAAGAGAACCAGAATATCACTTTTTGGAGACTTGAACAATTGCTTGAATTCACGCCATTCGCTCATATTGTATGCCACTACAATCAATACCGCCGCCAGGGACGTCAATGGAACCATCTTGGCAAGAGGCATGAATATCACCAATATGAACAACAAAGTCAATGCATGAACAATCCCTGCCACCGGCGTCCTTCCACCATTCTTGATATTCGCAACAGTCCTTGCTATAGCTCCCGTTGCGGGTATGCCTCCAAAAAAACCCGACATGATATTTGCAATTCCCTGTGCAATGAGTTCCATATTTGACCTGTGTTTACCACCAATCATACCGTCTGAAACAACTGCCGAAAGCAATGATTCGATTGATCCCAGAATCGCTATTGTAATAGCCGGTTCTATCAAATACTTTATCTTGTCCATTGTAAATCCAGGCGTCTTGAATTCAGGTAAATCAGAAGATATCTCTCCAAATTTTGTGCCTATTGTTGCAACATCCATGTCAAACAGTTGAACAACAACTGATGTTGCAATCAATGCAATCAATGCTCCAGGTATTTTCTTGTTTACCCTTGGCCATGCAAGTATAATTACAAGAGCCAGTATTCCAATTGAAATCGTCTGGATGCTTATTGTATCCATGGCACCTATATAAGCCTTCCATTTGTCTAAAAATTCTACGGGAACACTGTCTATGGACAAACCCAAAAAATCCTTGATTTGGGAAGAAAAGATCGTCAGCGCTATGCCGCTTGTAAATCCTGTGGTTATAGGATACGGAATATACTTTATTACTCCTCCAAATTTCATTATTCCCATTAGGATCATTATGATTCCGGCCAATATTGTTGCAATTGTTAAACCTTCTATTCCATAATTTACTACTATGCCATATACGATAATCATAAAGGCACCGGTAGGTCCTCCAATTTGAACCCTGCTTCCACCTAGTAGCGAGATTATGAAACCTGCAACAATTGCTGTATATAGCCCTTTTTCCGGAGATACTCCTGATGCAATAGCCAGGGCAATTGACAATGGCAAAGCAATAATGGCTACAATTATCCCTGCTGTCACATCATTGAAAAATTGTTCCTTGCTGTAGTCTTTTACTGTAGATATTAATTTAGGTTGCAATTTTGACAATTTATATCACTTCTTTCATTTATATTTTTTAAATTAATATACCAAACATTGATATACTACTCCTTTTGGATGTAAGTTTCAATCATTTTTTTCAGCCAAACTAAAAAGAAAACCTATTCCCGGCAAATTCAACCCGTCAATAGATTTTCCACGATTTTTCTTTTTAAAATATTGTCTTTATGCCTTTATAGCCCAGCGCATTTTAGTGGACCTTGCACGACTGTTGATTCTGCATTCCTCTGCTGAAGGTCTGATAATCTCAGGAGAAATTTCACTGTATATTCCTTCTTTAAAATACCTTTTGAAGGATTTTTTCACCAGACGGTCTTCTCCCGAATGGAAGGAAAGTATGGCGACCCGTCCACCCGGAGCCAGAACATCAGGCAGTTTTTCAAGAAATTCGTAAAGTACTTCATACTCTTCGTTGACATCGATCCTTAGAGCCTGAAAAGACCTCTGGCAGGATTTGGTTACATCATCCTTCCTCTTGTTCATTGGAATGAAGCTCAGGGCATCCCTTATTATGTGCTGAAGCTGTACTGTAGTTGTTATTTCTGTTCCCTTCTTGATCTCAGCAACTATTGCACGGGAAATTTCCTCGGCATAAGGCTCGTCGGCATTTTCTATGAGCATGCCGCACAATTCTGGCTGTGTAACTTCCTTTAACCTATCTGCTGCAGATGTTCCTTTCTCAGGGTTAAGTCGCAGATCAAGAGGACCTTCCTTCTTGTATGAGAATCCCCTGTCCGGATTGTCTATCTGCATTGAAGATACACCAAGATCAGCCAATACAAAATCAATAGGACCCGATTCTTCTGCAACCTTGTCTATATTGGCAAAATTCATTTGCTTGATGGTTAGTATTTCAGGACCATAACCTAGTTTTTCCAACCTTTCTCTTGTCCTTGGCAATTCGATGGGATCAACATCAAGTGCATACAGGTGCCCTTTGGAATCCAAACATTTAAGCATCTCCTTAGTATGGCCACCGTATCCCAAAGTTGCGTCCAGCCCGATTTGACCGGGAGTTATCTGCAAGAATTCCAGTATCTCATTTACACAGATTGAAATATGCATGCCTGCAGGAGTGCTGCCCTTGCTAATAACCTTGGCTATGGTTTCTTCATATTTCTCAGGCTGGTGTTCCTTGTATTTTTCCTTGTATGTTTTAGGGTGCGTACCCTTATATCTAACACGTCTCTTGTGTTTTTGTTCCTGTTCTTTCTTATTCATTTGTAACCTCACAAAATCTTTTATGCACCTAATGATATCAAAGGAAATGCATAATTGCAACCAAACGATTTATATGAATAATCCATTACAAATTATGGTATAAATTTACATAACCATACAAATTATTTTACAACGGCTTTTTTGACAAAAGCAGCCATTTGACGTAAAATAAAATAACGATTTTTTATGTTTTCAAGGGATTACGCATTTCTAATTTTCTTAAGCTAGAATAAAAAACCGAGGGGGTCACACCATGATGGAATTAAAAGGTAAGGTAGTAATAGCGCAGGCTGGAGGACCGACAGCTGTAATCAACCAAAGTCTGGTTGGCGCAGCACTTGAATCCAGAAAATTCCCACAGATAACAAAGGTGTACGGAGCATTGAATGGAGTTGAGGGAATAGTCAACGAAACCTTTGTTGACCTGACCCAGGAAACAACCAATAATCTCGAACACATTGCAAACACACCATCATCTGCACTTCTGTCCACAAGGGTAAAGCCTGATGCCAAATACTGCGAAGAAATCTTCAAGGTTTTAAAGGTTCATGATGTAAGGTATTTCTTCTATATAGGCGGAAATGACTCCTCGGACACTGTAAGAATAGTAAATGAAAATGCCGACAGGGCAGACTATGAATTCAGGGCAATACATATACCAAAGACCATAGACAACGACCTTGTATTGAATGACCATACTCCGGGATACGGTTCCGCAGCCAGATATGTTGCAGAAACATTCATGGGTCTTAATCTTGACAATCGTTCACTGCCGGGAGTACACATTGGCATTGTAATGGGAAGACATGCAGGTTTTCTTACTGCAGCCTCATCACTGGCTCAAAAATATCCTGACGACGGACCACATCTCATTTATTTGCCTGAGAGGGTTTTCAAGGTAGATGAATTCCTGGCAGATGTAAAAGAGATATACGACAGACTGGGAAGATGTCTCATTGCAGTTTCCGAAGGTATTCGGGATGAAAACGGACAACCCGTTGCTGCAACTTTGACGGACCATATAGAAAAGGATTCCCACGGAAATATCCAGCTCTCAGGGAGCGGTTCACTGGGAGACATGCTGTCAGACCTTATTAAAACAAAGCTGGATATAACGCGTGTAAGGGCCGATACGCTGGGTTATCCTCAGAGAAGCTCAATATCTTGCATATCAGATGTCGACCAGCATGAAGCAAGAGAAGTTGGTGAAAAAGCGGCGCAATTTGCCATCTGGAACAAGGTTGACGGTTCAATAACAATACAAAGGACAGGATATTATTCGGTTGACTATCAACTGGTGAACCTTGAAAAAATTGCAGCAAAAACCAAGGTGATGCCTCCCGCCTTCATCAATACAAGAGGTAACGGAGTTACCGATAAGTTCAAGTACTACCTTAGGCCTCTTGTAGGATCCAGCCTGGGCAATGTACACAGATTAAGGGCTCCAATGGTGGAAAAGATACTGAATGTATGAATATTGCCTAAAGACGATTGACCCAACCCAAAACACAAGGGCCTTGACAGCCGGAATTCACCCAGCTGTCAGGGCCCTGTTTATACCTCTTCAGCATATGTCATAGCCATGGTGTCACAGCACTTATGAAGACGCAACAGCTGTTAATTATAGTACCTGGTGGAAAAATGTGGTACAATTTACTTATAATATAAATAGACTGGAGCAGATATCATGATAAAAAAAATAATTGCAAGACTTGTAGTACTGGGGATTATTGCAGCAGTAATTTTTGGATTCTACAAATATTATAAAATAAAGACAACGGTTAATGAAAGTATGTATTACGGCGAGCTGCAATGGGATACCTTTGATGTTGTATCTCCAGTCCCCGGAATGATCACGGAAATAAATATTTATGAAGGAGAACTGGTTGAAGCCGAATCGGAAGTTGCTATGCTGGATGACTCAAAGATGGTCCTACAGCGTGAACAGGCCAGAATATCAAAGGATATTGCAGAGCAAAACATAGACAAGTCTGTAACAGGCGCAAGCGAGGAGGAAATAAATATCCAGAATCAAACCATCAAACAGCTTGAAAGCCAGAAGGAAGCACTTGAAAGCAATATAGACGGTGCCTGGAACCTCTATGAAAAAAGCAAGATTGTAAGCGACAGTCTAAAA
The DNA here is from genome assembly GCF_900142005.1 of Dethiosulfatibacter aminovorans DSM 17477. GTDB lineage: Bacteria > Bacillota > Clostridia > Tissierellales > Dethiosulfatibacteraceae > Dethiosulfatibacter > Dethiosulfatibacter aminovorans. The sequence goes on along the minus strand of NZ_FQZL01000011.1, from coordinate 23,126 downwards.
TCCACCTATGATTTCAATACCGCCAACTACGACAAGATCAAGGCACTGTACGACGAAGATATAGAAACACAGGTGAATCTTGACAATGCCGTCCTCGCAATGACAAACAGCAAGAATGCATACGACAGCGCCCTTGTTGATACCACCAAGGTACTGAATGACATAGATACTCTCAAGTTTCAGGTGGAAGCAGTTGATGCCCAGATAATTGCAGCAAAGGAAAGGCTTGCACGTTTGGAAAAGGGCTATGACGACCCGGATAAAAATATAACCGCCCTGAATGATGAACTGGCTGATATTGGTGAGAAGATAGTGGAAAGAAATCTCGAAGATTATCATATCGTCGCCAAACGATCAGGTACTGTGGAAAGCATCTACTACAGTATCGGGGAATTTTTAAACACCGGCAGTCCGATTGCCACCCTTTATGATTCAAGCAAAGGATATGTGACCATTTACATATCCGAAAAGGACCTGTTGAAGATCGATATGGGCCAGGAGCTTAAGCTGACCCTTGTGGCCGACAAGTCCATTGCCATGAAAGGAATAGTAAGAAAAATCGACAACGAAGCCATGTTTACACCTGTAAATATCGTAACCGAAGAAAACAGAGAACGACTTGTATTCAAGGTTGAAATAGACATCGAAAAAGTAGACAAATTGAAGGCAGGCATGCTGATATCTGTAGATCTGAGTGAATTGGAGTAGTTTATGGAAAATGCAGTGGAAGTGACCAATCTGACAAAAGTATTCGGGTCGTTGACGGCAGTCAACAAAATATCCTTTCAAATCAAACGTGGAGAGATTTTCGGTCTTTTGGGGCCTAACGGTTCAGGGAAATCGACAACCATCCGTATGCTGTGCGGTGTCATTACGCCTACAGACGGAACAGGAACAGTACTTGGATATGATATCCTCAAAGAATCGGAATTCATAAAACAGAAAATAGGTTACATGAGTCAGCATTTCAGTCTTTATGGAGACTTGACAGTCAATGAAAACCTGGATTTCTACGGCAACATCTTCGGCATGAAAAAGAATGACATTGAAGACAGAAAACGGGAACTCATTGCAATGGCCAATCTAACCGGGAAAGAAAACGCCCAGGCAAGAACACTATCCGGTGGATGGAAACAAAGACTGGCACTTGGCTGCGCCCTTATTCACAATCCCGAGATACTGGTCCTCGATGAACCTACCGCAGGAGTTGATCCCGTTTCCAGACGTGAATTCTGGCACATGATTGCAGATTTGTCTGCAAAGGGAGTTACAGTTCTTGTAACAACACATTATATGGATGAAGCAACGGTCTGCGACAGGATAGGATTCATATACAACGGAGAAATCATCTCCATCAACTCTCCCGAAGGTCACTACAAGGAGATGGGAATGGACAATATCGAGGATATCTTCATTCAATATGTAACGGAACTGTCAGATCAGAAAAATCTGGTCAGCTACAAGGAGCTTAATAAGAACAGGAAGAAATCCGAGAAAAGAAAAGGAGATCATGACAATGAATAAATTCCATCCGCATTTCTTTTCCTTCAAGCGCCTGGTTACGATCACAAAAAAAGAATTTATCCATATACGTCGTGACAAGCCCAGTCTGGTCATTTCTTTTATGCTACCAATTATGATGCTTATGCTCTTCGGTTTTGCAGTAAATACCGATGTAAACAATATCGACCTTGCTGTCTATGACGCCTCCCGTACTTCCTTGAGCAGAGAACTCATCGGCAGTTTTTCCAATTCCTATTATTTTACACACTATGCATTGGTCGATTCAGAAGTCGATCTGGAGAGACTGATCAACAAAGGTGAAATCAAGGTGGGTCTGATAATTCCGGATGACTACGCCATAAAACTTAAAAGGAAAGAACCTGCCCAGGTCCAGGTACTTGTAGACGGTTCTGATCCTTCAATTGCAAGGACGGCTGCCAGTTATTCCTTATCAATAACTGCCCACCACTCCACTGAATATCAGGTTAGGGAAATAAAGCGCCTTGGACAAGACGCTTCAATTGGTTCTGTAAGTGTTTCTCCAATGTTCCTGTACAATCCTACCCTTGAAAGTGCCAGATTCAATATTCCCGGTGTTGTAGGCCTCATACTGCAAAACATAACCATTGTCCTTACAGCTCTGGCCATGGTCCGTGAAAGGGAGCTGGGCACAATGGAACAGTTGATCATGACACCTGTTACATCCTTTGAATTGATTGTAGGAAAAATCATCCCCTATATTCTCATAGGGATATATGATTTCATCGTCGTTATAACCTTGAGCTACTGGGTTTTCGGAGTATCTGTTGCAGGCAGCATGTTTGAATTGACGATGCTGGGATTAATCTTTCTCATTGGAGCACTGGCAATGGGAATGCTCATATCGACATTTGCCAGGAACCAGGCCCAAGCAATACAGGTAACCCTTGCATTCATCCTTCCAAGCGTACTGCTATCCGGATTCATGTTTCCCAGGGAATCCATGCCCCAGGTAATTCAGTTCATCAGCAACCTCCTGCCAATAACCCACTTCCTCATAGTCCTTAGAGGCATAATAGTGAAGGGAGTAGGTCTCACCGAACTTGCAGATGCAACCATCGCCATGCTGAGTCTTATTGGATTGATAATTTTCGTCACAACTATTAAATTCACTAAAAAACTTGATTAAAGAAGGCAGCAATAAATACTTTTCTATTTGAACTCAAAACCCTCATTTCTGCAAATATTTTTACAAAAATGAGGTGTTATATCATTCAAAGAATTTCACTTCTTCCCTGATTGTTTTTACCCTCTTTTAACATAGTGACATTAAGTCAATGAGTTTTATCAAATTAATCTATCTATATTTGCTATTGTAGAATATATTATATCCACCCAGATGCTTATATTCCTGCAATATGCCTTTTAGTTCCAAAAAAATTGCCAGCGATGATATCACGCTGGCAATCTGTTATTTGCTGTTTTAATGTATTTTATTTCAATGACATATTGAAGCTTTCAGTATATTTCTTTATGTTTGAAAGATTGTGAATCTTCTCAGCCATATCTCCATTTGAAACCACAAGTGTCGGTGCGGCCATTACCTGATACTTGACTCTCAAGTCGGCGTTTTCCATTGCATCGATAACCTTGTATCCTATGCCAGCTTCGTCAAGCATTGTCTTTGCAGCATCACAGTTGGGACAGGTCTTTGTTGTAAAGAGCATTATATCTTCATTGCTTGTACAATCAAACTGTAGCGATTTCACTGGTTCAGCCTTCTTGACATCCTTGTTTAGGCTTGAATTGTTGATGTCGTAAACCTTTCTTTCCTTGTATTCCTGGCTCTTGCCATCATTCCAGTTTTGTATCGGACGGTAGTAGCCTGTTATACGGCTGTGAACCTCTGTCTGCTTGCCGCAGTCAGGACACTCATAAACCTCCCCAGCAATATATCCATGGGTCTTGCAGATGGAGTATGTTGGTGAAATCGTATAATAGGGCAGCTTGTAGTTGTTTGCAATAGTCTTCACAAGACTTGCTGCAGCCTTCCAGTCGGAAAGCTTCTGACCCAAAAACGCATGGAATACAGTACCTGAAGTATACAGAGTCTGTAGCTCATCCTGAATATCAAGAGCTTCAAAAATATCTTCTGTGAATCCAACAGGAAGATGCGATGAATTCGTATAGTATGGAGTCTCTCCCTTTTCAGATGCCGTTACAATATCAGGGTACCTGGTCAAGTCATGCTTTGCAAGACGATATGTTGTAGACTCGGCAGGAGTTGCCTCAAGGTTGTACAGGTCACCATACTCTTCCTGATAATCCGACAAACGCTCACGCATATGGTTAAGGACCTCTGTGGAAAATTCCTGTGTTTTTTCATCTGTCATATCCACTCCAAGCCACTTGGCATTGAGTCCCACCTCATTGAGTCCTATAAGGCCTATTGTAGAGAAGTGGTTCTCGAAGGAACCTAGATAATGCTTTGTATAAGGATAAAGTCCCTCGTCCAGGAATTTTGAAATTGTATCTCTTTTGACCTTGAGTGAACGGGCTGCAATATCCATCATCCTGTCAAGGTGTTTGTAGAAGTCTTCCCTGTCATGGGCAAGATAGGCGATACGAGGAAGATTTATTGTGACAACTCCCACAGATCCTGTACTTTCACCACTTCCAAAAAATCCGCCTGATTTCTTCCTGAGCTCACGGAGGTCAAGACGAAGTCTGCAGCACATGCTTCTTACGTCACTTGGCTCCATGTCACTGTTTATATAGTTTGAGAAATACGGAGTACCGTATTTTGCAGTCATTTCAAACAAGAGCTTGTTGTTTTCTGTCTCGGACCAGTCAAAGTCCCTTGTTATGGAATATGTAGGTATGGGATACTGGAAACCTCTGCCATTGGCGTCACCTTCAATCATTACCTCTATGAAAGCCTTGTTTACCATTTCCATTTCCTTTACACAATCCTTGTATTTGAAATCAACCTCTTTTCCACCGACTATGGCATTGAGTTCTGCAAGGTCATTCGGCACAGTCCAGTCAAGGGTGATGTTGGAAAACGGCGACTGTGTTCCCCATCTGGATGGGATATTGACACCGTAAACAAATGATTGTATGCACTGCTTGACTTCCTTGTATGTAAGATTGTCAGCCTTAACAAATGGAGCAAGGTAAGTGTCAAAGGATGAAAATGCCTGAGCTCCCGCCCATTCATTCTGCATGATTCCAAGGAAATTGACCATCTGGTTGCAGATTGTTGACAAATGGGAAGCTGGAGAAGATGTAATCTTTCCAGGTATGCCTCCAAGACCTTCCTGTATCAGCTGCTTGAGGGACCACCCTGCACAGTATCCCGTAAGCATTGACAAGTCATGTATATGAATGTCCGCATTTCTATGGGCATCGGAGATTTCTTCATCGTAAATTTCCGACAACCAGTAGTTGGCTGTAATCGTACCTGAATTGCTGAGAATAAGCCCTCCAACTGAATAAGTTACAGTCGAATTCTCCTTTACTCGCCAATCATTTACCTTAACATAGTTTTCAACAGTTTCCTTGTAGTCAAGAATTGATGATTTCATGTTACGGATTTTTTCACGCTGCTTACGATACAGTATGTATGCCTTTGCAACATCTGAATAGCCAGTCTTTATAAGAACCGCTTCAACACTGTCCTGGATATCCTCCACAGCAATCTTTGAATCCACGATTTTGGGTTCGAAATCTGCTGTTACCCTCAGTGCCAACAGGTCAATTATCCCCTGAGTATATTGTTTGTCTTTTGCTTCAAAAGCACGAGTAATTGCGTTAGAAATTTTAGAAATGTCAAAGTCAAGAAGTTTACCGTCTCTTTTAATTACGTTATACATAGTTTCTCCCTTCCAAGCTTTTTTTCAGCATAGCTACTTTCTTGTAATACACTATATTCTATCATACCGGATAAAAAAAAGGAATAGTAGATGCCAATATATTGTATTTTGTACAATATCAAACACCGTATGTAGTGTTTTTCACTGGTGAACTCCGCATCTGTGAATTATGAACATCTCGGCGAATCACATTAGAAAAACATCCCTTTTTTACCAGTCAAATCCATAGCACAAGATACAATAATACTAGAAAAAATCAAAAAAAGCCAGAGATATTTATAATGTATTACACAAATTTTACAACTTGAATGTCATATAATTTATAATTCTAAAAAAAACACACGCTACCGAAGTAATGTATGTTCAACATCAAAAAAATATCCTCACCACTATTATTGCAATCAGAATTGTAACCACGCCGGAAATGCCCATGGAAAGACTGGCTGCAGCACCTGCTTCATCACTGATCTCTACGGCCTTTGCAGTTCCCACCCCATGGGATGCCGCTCCAAGAGCTATACCTTTTGCCGTGTCGTTGTCTATGGAAAAAATTTTGAAGACCCATTGGCAAATTGCAGGTCCTGCTATTCCAGTCACAGCGACAAAAATCACAGTAAGCTCCTTGATCCCGCCAATCATCTTGACAACTTCTATTGCCATGGGATTTGTTATTGACTTTGGAACCAGTGACAACAGAATATCCATGTCCATATTGAACAATTTCACTAAAGCTGTAACAGAGACAAGAGAAGAAGCTATTCCTGCAAATACCCCTACAAATACAGGTCTTTTGTATTTTTTTAAAACTTCCTTGTTCTTGTAAAGAGGAACAGCCAGGACCACTACAATAGGTCCCAAAACCCTTACTATAAGTGAACCGCCAGCGTCATATGCCTCATAGCTCAATGGAGTGAAGTGAATCACTGCCACCACCATCGCCCCAGCAACAAATATTGGATTCAAAAGCGGCATCCTTGTGGCTAATGAAATCCTCCTGGCAATAAGATAAGCTATTGCCGTAATAATTATTCCTAAAATCATCATGACTTTCTCCCCTCTTCCATCTCTATGGATTTCTGTACTGTCTTTCCTGTAACCGCCATGACAAATATATTCGACACTACAAGTATGATCATTATCTGTATCAAAATCCCTCTTATGGAATCGAATAAAACATATAAGCTTACACAAAGAGGAATGAAAAAGAATCCCATATGCCTTAACAGAAAACTGCTTGTCTTTTCAATATGGTCCGTCTTAACTATATTGAAATTCAAAAGAAGAAACAGAAGTCCCATCCCTATAATATTTCCCGGGATCAGAATCAAGGGCTTGATCAAGTCCGATATCCATAATCCGAGAAAGTATATACCTAATATTATTGTTATTTCTTTTACCAATTTAAAAATCAGCTTCATAATCACCTTCCAATCAGATTTCATTATTTCAACAGTATAAAAACTGGCTAATCAATTGTCAATACTAATTATTAATAAAAATTAATATTTGCATTAGAAAAGGGATTGCTCTCAAACAATCCCTCAAAATCGTAAATAATCATTCTGCACTTCATCTATAGAAATATTCTCCATCAATTACATCAATCAAGTCATCGGTCTTTGATGAAAAAGGCTGGTTGTTAAAATACAATGCGTCACCTATGTTGTTGTTTCCTTCAAGTGCCTCTCTTGCAGCCACTGTGCTGATCGGCATGGGAGCAAGTGTTGCAAAGGAATCCTCGTGAGCAGGCGGAAACTGTACGTGAATCTCAACCTGATACACAACCCCTTCTATGGTATCCGGAAATTCCGGACTCTTGACACGATTCAGTATGGTATTTGCAATAGCCAGTGCCATTTCCTTGGAAGTATCACCAGACTCCACCGTTACAATCTTTGACAGAAGATGAAGTTCATCCTCTGTATATACTTCCCCATCAACATCACCTTGAGAAATCGCGTACATTTCCGCAAGGTCAAATCTTCCTATCGTTTCTTCAAAAACTCCTGCAAGATACCGACCCAGTCCAAATACTGTAGTCTCAACCATTACCAAGGCTGTATCAATATAGATATTGGAATCATCCATTTGTGTTGAATATTCAATCTCATAACCATAGGCTTCAACATTACCACAGCCTGAAAAACCTGCACTAATCATAATCAAAGCCAAAAACATACATAAAACTTTTTTCATTTATACTCCTGGAGCAACTGTGTTGCCACTATACCTTTTTTCTTTTCTGTCAACAACTCTCATGCCAATAGGAATATTATATCAAAGAAGGGTCCTATTGGCAAATTTCTCGAAAAATAAAGAGACTATCACAGACAGTCCCTCTCGTCAATATGTGCCTTTTAAAAGGTTGTTTCCAAATATTCAGGCAACCTGCCTTTGAATATTATTTCATCCGATTCAATCTTGAATACGTCGATATCAAAAACATCCTTGTTCTCCAAGGCCTTGTTAAAAAGACCGGTCAGTTGGGGTTCATACTTGTCCACCATTCTCTGCGGAACCGGTACACCATTGGCATGAAGCGAGTTGACAACCACATTGAATCCACTGCTCTTTTCATAAGTCAATTCCATTGCAAAATAGATATTTGCTCCCGCAGCCCTGTCAACGATGAAATCATAGCTTTCAAGACCAGGAATCAGTTCATACAACTGGTTGATATCACTGGATACATTTGCCGACAATGCAAGCATGTCTTCACCCAGTATCCATGCATTGAAATCCGTCAAGGCTGTAGACCCTGAATACAGGGTTGCATAAGCTGGAATTGTAAGCCAGTATGACTCATCAGAAGCAACCATATCCAAACTGTGCCCCTGGAGGAATGCAGTGAGTTCTTCGCTTGTGAATGTTGCATCAACATCCACAGATCCCCTTGCGACAACATTTCCTGTCAGCAAATCCATCATATCAAAGGTATAGTTCCCCTGATTGATATTTGCCTTTTCATAGAATCTGATTTCATCCTCTGCAGTATATTTCACCTGATCCGGTATATTTCCCTTGAAGTAGATCAACCCTCCTACAACAGCAAGGGCTATTATTACAATGAATATGATAAAATTCCTAAATCCGTGAGACTTTTTCTTACCATCCTTACCCATATGAATCCTCCTTTATTTCAGGAAAGCAGCTATGCTGCGTTAACTGCGTAAGCAGTTATTCCGGACGCACAGGAAAGTCACCTTATTCACATAACACCAATGATTCAAGGGGTTATGTAAATCTTACTTTCCAAAGCTGTTCAAAATATAGTGGAATTTCAATTATGCCTACTTCAATTATACCAAAATGGATTCGAAGTAACAATAAATGCAATTATGCATAAAAAAAGATGCTCAAGAATTTTACTTGAACATCAAACTTTCCTTGAACCTTTCATGCATGTCCGGCGCCACCTTCTTCAAGGAAACAGGCTTCAACGACTTGTTCAAAAAACAGTGATCCGACTCACCTGTCACATAAACTGTTTCTCCAGACTGGTCGGTCACCAGATATTCCACTGAGAACTTGACCCCGCTATAACTTTTAAATCCAACTTGAATAGTCACTTCTTCATCAAATCTAACCATATTCTTGTAGTCACATCCGACATGAAGCACGGGACTGATTATTCCACGTTCCTCAATAGCCTTGTAGGGAACGCCAATCTTGTCCATAATCTCAATCCTTGCTTCTTCAAACCACTTGATGTAATTGGCGTGATGTATGATGCCCATCTGGTCCGTTTCATGATAGTGGGCTTTTCTGATATACTTGTATGTCATAGTCTCTCCTTGTCCTTTTTTTCGTCACAAATGAAGTTAGTCATAATCCTTGGTTCAAGCAATATTGAATATGGAACCATTGTCATTCCAATTGCCTTTAGCATCGTATATCTTCTCATGGAAGCGAACTTCCTTCTTTTTATCGACGAGCATTACCGTCTTGAACTGGGTTCCGTACTCAGGCGTATCTATGCATATGCTGGATAATGTCTTTTCCCATTCAATACTGACACCTGTATCCGGAAGTTCCTCAACAGGAGGGATTTCCGTATCACTTAAAATATCAAAAAGCTGGTCAACGGAAAAACAGGTATCCAAAAGGCCCAGGAATCTGTTCTTTGCCTTTTTTACCTTATACCATGGTGTATCAAGAAATGCATTGCTAAGTCCGTACACCCCGGGTTCAATGATGCTGATCTTGTTCTCGATATTTGAATAGTAATAAAGTTCATCTTGTGTACCTACTACAAGATTGAAGGGATCATAATCATCTCTTCTATTCTGAATATCCTGAAGATAGTCTAAAGGACTCATACTACCTATTAAAAAGTTTCTTGTCAGGTCGCCCCTCGAAACCTTGTTCTTCACAGGTATTGATCCGTCCCTGTGGTTTGTCAGAAAAGCTATACGCCCCTCTTTTGATATACCTGTCCAGGTTCCACCCTTCTCAAGGTCTATTCCGGCTAATACATTGGAATGCGACAGCCAGAAATGTGCTTCCTTTGAAGGTCTGTTCCTGAATTCATCTCTGTTCCCTAAAAAAATAAAATCATATTCCGAATGTGCCTTGTATGCAAACAATATTGTGCACATGTTTTTCACCTCTATGCTAGTGATTGTTGATTGATCAAGTAGTCTTTCACAAACAGTATACCATCCAAAATACAAAAGATACAATAAAAAATGCTCCCGCTCATGTATATGCCTTGGGATCAGGCATCTTCATCTAGTTTTTTCACAATATGTTCAAAGCCAGAACATGAGAAACCAGCTTTTCCGCCGCCTTTTCATGGGTTATTGCCGAAGGGTGCATCATAACTCCGTATCCGTCTTCCGGAAGCCGGTCGTCAAACTTCATACAAGATATTCTGTCATCTTCAAATTCCCGGCTGAAAAAGGCAACAGCCTCTTCAATCCTTCCAAAGAGTTCATCTCCCACCATACCCAGGGTACATAACATGTACGCATTTTGATTTTTATTGCGCACCATCTTCAGAAAATCAATATAGCCTTCCATAAATTCCCTTGTTTTAACTGTGTCATCACCGGTGTAGAAATAATCGTTGGTCCCCAAATTGATGACTACAATATCGGGAACAAATTCCCTGTGGTCCCATGCAACATCGGAAGGCGACATTCCATCTGAAAAGGTGCCTCCTGAGTTTCCGAACTTGCTGTAATAACGAGGCACTGACCTCAATGGCTGCCTGTGTCCGTATGTTGTATGTCCGGAAATCACTCCATAACCGCTGTATGCCACAGCAGAGTAATCTGCATCCAGTTTTTCGGCTGCCAGATATGCATATGATTTTGCAAAGTTTTCATTGGATGTTTTTGCCAAGTCATTATTGGCGCCTTCCACTCCATAACCGCAAGTAATTGAATCACCTATGAATTCAATCTTCAAACCTTTTTCGGGTGCCGGACTGACATTGCCGTCAGTCTTGATTCCCCTTACACCTATTGTGGAATAGGCGGATTCCGACAGTTTAACCACTCTTACCCTTCTTTTTTTATCTTCACCATGAAACAGTCTGACAGTCTTCACCTCTTCATCCATAAGGAAGTCTTCAACCAGCTGTCCGTCTACATGGATACCTATTCTTGACTGCAAATCGTCAACCCACACCCTTGCAGAGCTTGCATCTCCTACAAATGTCATATCGCAGAAGGAGCCGTCTGCTTCAAACTCCATACCGGTACCTGATAGCGACAGCCACAGAATGTCATTATGATAGAAAGTCCGTCCGCATTTTTTTACCCTTGATTCAGTCGGCCTTGTCTCGCCGTAGTCATTCAATCTTTTCATATAATATACCTTTCTAAAATTTGAAGGGCTTCATGCCCTAAGAAATCACTTATTTTTATTAATGTTATACTCCGCCTAAGAAAAAATCAAGTTAATTAGAACTCTGTAAAAGTCAGATTTTTAAAGTTACAAATCTGAATCTGGTCTATAACAAAGTCGGTAACGTTTTCCTTGCAAGGAAATAATAAAATGATTATCTATGAAAATTTTGTAAGACTATAAAGGCGGGAGAATAAATGAATATGTTAGTGGAGGAGAACACTCTTCTCCCGCCCTTCAGTAATAAGATATGACTTCTTTATTTAATTAAATATTTTGAAATTAATATTCAAACTTCCACATGTATCTACGATAACTCATAGGATGCATTCTGACATCTGCCATTGCAGCAATGAACTGCTTGGTTATTGGATGTATCATCAATGCATTGAAGTATTCGGCCACTTCAGGGTCCAGTTTCTCCAGTCCCAAGTCTTTAGCATCGATGACATAGTGGTGACCACCAAACTCATCAAGGAATTTCTCCACACGCTCGTCAAGATATCTTGTACGTCCAACGCTCTTCAAAAGCAGGATTGCAAGGTTCTTGTCTGTTGTTTCGAAGGCTCCATGGAAATATTCCCCTGAATGAACAGGTACGCAATGAACTGTCTGCATTTCCTGGAAAAAGCAGAACGCATCTGCATATGCACTTTCCCATGCAGCACCGCTTGCCAGTACATTCCAGACTGTATCATCCTTATAAGTCATTCCAAATTTAGCTGCGTCCTGCTTTACCGCCTCATAAGCTGCTCCATATAGTTCCGGGAATTGTTCAAATGCATCCATGGCTTTGTCGTATCCTTCATAGCCCTCAAACACCTTAAGGATCTCAAATCCGATCTTCAGTGAAGTTCCCTGACTGTTCTGGTGAATAAAAGATGGATCTTCATACCATTCATCCTTGTGGTGATAAATTATTGCATAGTCCGCAGTCTGTGCTGTAAGCGAATCTCCATAACCTGTAAGTCCAATTGTAACCGCTCCTGCTTTTTTTGCAACTCTGAGTGCTTCAACTGTTTCTGCAGTGGCCTTTGTAGATGTACATATTACAAGAGAATTCTCGCCAATATTTTTTGGAGTGGCGTAAACAAACTCGTTGCTGTTGTATCCCATAATCTTAAGGGTCATACTCTCCGCATTCATCATATAGCGCGCAGGATAAGATGATGCAAAAGAACCTCCACAAGCAACAAAAGTTACATTTTTCAGCCCTCCACGCTCATCCATTGTCTTTTTAATATTTTCAACTGTTGAAATGACAACATTCATTCCGTCTATCATAATATATTTACCTTCCTTTCTTAGGTTATCTTAAAGTCTTTAATTATCTTAAAGCTGCAGTCTGCTCTTCATCAATATAATAGCTTCCGTTCTCAGACATAAGGACTACAACACCATAAAGCTCTTTCGCTTTTTCCACTGAAACCTTGTTTTGAACAACATCATCAAGAACTTTTTCTGCAGGACGCTTTTTGGGATCTCCATAACCGCCTGCACCTGGAGTTGTAACTCTTATGATGTCTCCCTTGTCCAGCGACAAACTGGAAGTCTTGTGTCCCATTCTTGTAATGCTGCCATTTTTTTTGGATATCCTCTCAAAAGAACCTGCGCCGCCTTCAAGTCCGCCTTCAAGTCCCCAAGGATGGAATTTATGCCTGTCTCCAAGTCCTGTATACAGTATCTTGTCCTGAAGAACTTCCATATCTCTTTCTATACCAAGTCCGCCTCTCTTCTCTCCGGCGCCTCCTGAATCCTTTTTGATTTCGTATTTTCGAACGAGAATCTTCTTGAATTCCATCTCCGTAGCTTCAACGGGCATATTGGAAGTATTGGTCATATTGACTTGAACTCCTGATAATCCATCATAATTACGTGATGCTCCGCCGCCTCCTGCAACAACCTCATGGAAAATGAATACACTGTCCGTACCAATATCTCCTTTTCCTGCAAAAATTGTCGTAGTACATGCGCCGTTTCCGGCAGTAACAATTTCATTTGGAAGTATCGGTGCCAATGCTCCGAAAATTGCATCAGGAACACGCTGCAAGGTGTCTATTTGAGCACCTATTGGTGAAGGTTCCGTTGGATTCAATATACATCCTTTTGGAGCAATTATCTTAATAGCATTGTTTATTCCCTCATTGGCAGGAATATCAGGACCTAGCATAGCCTTTACCGAGAAGAAAACTCCTGCTTTCGTACAAGGCCAAGGAACATTTATAGGAGCTTCAATCTGGTCAGCTGATCCAGTGAAGTCAATTGTCATTTCATCGCCTTCAATTATTATCTTTACATTGATTGGCAATGGATCGGGATATTTATCGCCACAACCATCAACATAATCCGTAAAACAGTATTCGCCGTCAGGAAGTTTTTCAACAACTGCCCTTACACGACGCTCGGAATAAGTGATCAGTTCCTTCATACATTCGATTAACGTATCATTGAAACGATTGTATGCTTCTTCAATCCTTTGGATTCCTATAAGGTTAGCAGACATTTGAGCAGTAAGGTCTCCTTCACGTTCCTGTGGAACACGGGTATTGACCAGAAGCATGTCCATGACGCTTGGTATTATCTCATAGTTCTCTCTGATGCGAATTACCGGTATTCGGATTCCCTCCTGGAACAGACTGTCTGCATCACCTGAAGTTGATCCCGGAACCTTTCCTCCTATGTCGGAGTGATGGGCGATATTTGCTATCCATCCAATCAGCTTGTCCCCTGAAAATGCCGGTGCTGCAATAACTATATCCGGAAGATGGTTACCGCCTCCGTGGTACGGGTCGTTTGCAATAAACATGTCACCAGGTTTGATATTCTCTTTTCCAAATTTTTCATATATGTTGGGTACGACGCTCAGCATGGACCCAAGCAATGTAGCTAGACTCTCCACCTGTGCTACCGAATTGCCGTCCGGATCTATTACTGCAGTACAGACATCGCGTCTCTCCTTCATATTTGTTGAATAAGCACTTCTTATTATTATGCCGAAAGTTTCCTCTGCAATCGACATCAAAAGGTTACGTATAACCTCAACGGTTACTGTATCAATTTTTCTAGACATCTTGTTCACCTCTTTCCAGTTTAAATTTAATGTTCAGATGATGAATACTGAATCTTAAGATTCAGGTATCCGTCAACATGTATTTTCCAGTCTTTAGGAACAACTATTGTTGTATCCATTTGCTCCACAATACATGGGCCGGGAATTACATTACCCGGAACAAAATCCGTACGGTTGTAGACCGGTGTCACCATAAATTCCGTTTCTCCCTGGAACAAGACATTTCTTATCTCTATAGATTCAGGCAATTCCGGATTTGCATGAATCTCTTCCGGCGCCATATCGGGCTTGTCTATCCTTCCTATTGCAGATACTCGGTAACTTACAAACTGTACAACTGCATTTTCATTGCAGTATCCGTAACTGCGCTTGTGCTCGGTATGGAAATCTGCAATTGCCTGTTTCATGACATCACAGTCAATCTTTCCGGCAGGAATTGGTATGTTGAGCTCAAAATTCTGTCTGTTGTAACGGATATCGATGGAAAACTCGAAAGAACGTCTTTCTTCCGGAACATTCTCCTTGTCGAGAAGCTCCGTACCCTGTTCAACCATATTGTCGAATAGCTTGTTGAATTCATCAATATTGCCTTCCTCACCAATAAGTATATTGGTACGTGAAAGATCGAATTTTGTATCAGCCAGCAATAATCCAAGAGAACAAAGTGTTCCCGGAGACGGAGGTATAATAACCTCTCCTATTCCCAGGTCTTCAGCAACTTCACAAGCATGTAGAGGACCTGCACCGCCAAAGGCCATCAGACTGAATTCACGCACGTCGTATCCTTTTTCCACGGATACGCTTCGTATGGCACGAATCATATTGGAATTGACAACAGTGATGATTCCATTTGCCGCCTCATCTCTTGAAAGACTGCTCTTGGCACATATATTCTCATCCAATGCCTTGTTTGCCTTGTCCAAATGGACTTTCATACGTCCGCCCAGGATTTTTTCCTGATTCAGTTTTCCAACTACAATGTTAGCGTCAGTAACAACAGGCACAGTACCACCACGTCCATAACATGCCGGCCCGGGAGTAGCTCCCGCACTTTCAGGTCCAACCTTGAGGGCTCCACCTTCATCTATCTGTGCAATTGAACCGCCGCCTGCTCCAATGGTAATGATATTTATCATAGGTATACGTGCAGGATATCCTTCAACGTCACGTTCATTTGAAATCTGGGGAACGTAATTTTCAATAAGACTTATATCGGCACTGGTTCCACCCATGTCGAATGTGATAATCTTATCAGCTTCACATTGCTTACCTACATGTGCAGCCGCTATAACACCGGCACTTGGCCCTGACACAGCTGTCTTAATCGGACATTCTATAGTTTCCTTTATTGAAATGATACTTCCGTTTGACTGGGTAACATATGGTTCAACCTTGATTCCCAGATTGCGTATGGAATTCTGGAAATTATTAACATATTTCTCCATTACAGGTCCAAGGTAGCTGTTAAGAACAGTGGTGCTCATTCTGCTGAACTCACGGAATTCCGGTGCCAATTTGCTTGAAATGGTAACATAAGCTTCTGGAAATTCCTCTTTTATTATTTCTTCAATTCTTTCCTCATGGACTGGATTTATAAAAGAAAACAGTGTACAAACGGCAATAGCTTTCACGCCTTTGTTCTTTAATCCATTGACAACTTCACGCACTTCCTGCTCATCCAGGGGTGTTTCAACGGAACCGTCATAAAGTATACGCTCCGTTACTTCACAGTTAAGTCCTGATGGTATCAGCGGGAATGGCTTCTGAGCCTGCAGATTGTATAATGATGGTCGTCTCTGAGTTCCGATTTCCATCAAATCCTTGAAGCCTTTTGTTGTGATCAATGCAAGTCTTGAACCCTTTTTTTCAATCAGGGCATTGGTTCCAACAGTTGTTCCATGAGCAAGATAAACAACTTCATCCGCTTCTGCCCCTTTAATTTCGAGTACATCCTCTATACCCTTTACAATTGCCTTGGAGGGATCCTCCGGTGTTGAACTGTCCTTGTAATTGAACAATTCACCTGTTTTATTGTTAAAAACCGAAAAATCGGTAAAGGTACCCCCAACGTCAACTCCTATCATATATGACATATGTTTCACCTCATTTATTTTTTTCATCATATAATTTAACATATTGTTATATGATGTTATATATTGTTTTAAATATAAATTCCAAAATATGTATAATTGCATGTCTTTCTTTTCAGATCAAAATATTATGTTTCTTCAAGTATTCCATGTTCCTTATGTCTGCTTCTCTTGGATTCTTTCTGTAGCTAAATTCGTTGCATTCAAAGGAATAGTATCCTTTGTAATTGTTTCTTTCCAGAAATTCAAGATATTCTGTTACTGGCAGGTCCCCATCTCCCAGTGCCATGTGAATATCAGGATGCGAATCATGCAGATGTACATGGGACAGGTCTTTCCCAAGAATTTTCTGATATTCATCTATGGTTTGGTTCATAAACACCATCTGGCCTATATCGACCATGGCTGTCATGGTATCCTCGGGCATCTCCGACAGCATTTTCATTTGCTGCGACGGATTATTGACTAGATTTGAAGATAAAGGTGTCAATGTCTCTAGAACCAGCTTGATTCCTTTTTTATGCGCTGTACTTGCAAGATATCTTAATGATTCAGCCGCCCTTTCCCATGCATCTTTCCTAGAACGGTTATAGTAACCGTATCCCGATGTGACCAGCACCATTGGACAATTCAGTTCAACTGCGACATCTATGGCTATTGCAAATGTATTTATGCTGTGTTTCCTGAGGTCTTCTTCCTCGGCTGCAATATTTACCGGATAATTGGTTTGTTCAGGTGTCAGGGATATCACGGACAAGTCCCTCTCAAGCAACTGTTCCTGGATTTTTTTCAGTGCTTTTTCATCAACCACATCCAAGTACAGGTGCGGAGCTGCTGCCAGGAGTTCTACATTTCGAATTCCAAGCAATACCGCCGTGTCAAAAAAGTACTCAAGTGGATATTTAAGGTATTGGAAACTGCCAAGTGCAAAACGGTCCTTAGAAATATTCATTGTCATTCCTCCAAAACGCGTTCTTGTACACTTTCCGGAACCTCGATTCCACAACCGAAAGCGCCATTCACCATGCACGTTTTTGACGCAAAGGATGCCGCTTCCTGCAATGCAGATGATATGACATCTTCACGATACTCATCACTGTCATTCCACTTGTCCATTCCATTTTCATCTATTTTTTCTACAATCTTAACCAACATACAGGTGGCAAAAGAGTCACCGGCACCCATGGTGTCAACAGGCTCCACGTAATCCGGCTTCTGACGATAGAATTTTTTCCCGTCATAGATTATGGCCTCACTGCTTCCCCGCGTTGCTGTTATCACCTTGCAGCCTTCATTGTAAAGGTTGCGACATATTACCTCTGCTTCTTCATCCGACATGTCGCTGCAGGATAGAAAAGCGAAATCTATATATGGGCATACACGCTTGATTCTGTCTTCTTCATTCCATCGGACTGAAAAGTCATAGGATATGAAGGGACCCAATCCGCTGATTTTTTTCAGCTGCGAATCAAAAAAAGCATTGTTTGTTGTGTGAACAACATTGAATTTCTTGATATATTCAATATCGTCTTCATCAAGTTCCAGGAAATGATCCTGCAGAACACCGCCTTTGTTGCTTCCCTTGAACACACGGTCACCATCTATAATTTTCACTCGAGCAAAGCCGTTTTCACCTTCATAACTTCTGCATCGGGACCTTCCGATAACTTTTTCATCCAGGATTTTCTGAATATATTCTGCAATGGCATCCTGTCCAAAAACACCAAGATATTCACTGTCGGCTCCAAGTTGTTTTGCATATACGGAAAAGTTAAGCGCCTGCCCTCCCGGATACATGATGTTTGTATCCAAGTACACATCGCATACATTGTCTCCGATTCCTAAAGCTTTTATCAATTGCGTACCCCCTGTCAAGAAATCTGTTTCAACAAAATACATAGGGGATTCTAATTGAGGAATTCACATTCCTCACTGTCAGAATCCCTGCTGTATCTTGTCAATAGTAAACTATTTTATTTGAATGCCTGTACTTTGTTATATAGATCTTCTGTCTCGAAGAATCCTTCTTCTTCCAGTGCTTCAGCCAATGGAGCTGCCGCATCCAGGAATGCCTGACGATCATATTCTACAAAAGTTACTTCACCTTCATCGATCAAGAACGCTTTGTCGTCTTCCCACTTCTGTTTGATTGTCTCGTTGTATCCTTCAGCTGCTTTTTCTGCACATTCATTAACTATATCTTGCTGCTCTGCTGTCAGGCTGTCCCAGAATGTTTTAGAGAAAATAATACATTCTACAGGATATGCATAGTTGACTTCTGTCACATATTTTGCAGCTTCATAAAGTCCTGCACTCTTGTACGAGTCTTTTGAACACTCTCCTCCATCTACAACGCCTTGAAGCAATGCAAATGGATATTCACTCCATGATACAACTGTTGGTGTAGCGCCCATTGCAAGTGCATTCTTCTCAAATATTGGAAGGTTTGGTATACGATATTTCATACCAACCATATCCGCTGGTGAATAAAGTGGATATTTACAGAAGAAAATACGTGGATTTTTCTGGAATTCAAAATTCACCATATGGAAACCATTGTCGTCAAGCGCATTCCAAATTGGATCTGCTACTTCAGAATGAAGATAGTTCAACATATGCTCGCTTGATTCGAAGGCAAATGCCATGGACAGGATGTTGATGTCCTTGGAATATGATGCAAGTGAATCAAGAGAACACATCATACCTTGTTGAAGATCAACTTGAAGATTCTCCATCATAGTACCTTCATTACCAAGTTGCTCCGCTGGATAGAATTCAAACACGAATTCACCGTCGAATGCCTCATTTGCCAAGTCGCAGAACTCCTGACATGCTTCAGGAGCAGGCTCGCCAATTGCACCCGCATTACCAAACTTAACAACAACTGCTTCTTTCTTTTCTGGCTCTGTAGTTTCAGCTGCTTGAGTAGGCTCCTCTGTAGTAGCCTCTTCAGTAGGTGAACTGCATCCAGATAGTGCTGCTACCAAAATCACTAGGACAAGTAGCATACTAAATAATTTTTTCATAAAACCCTCCTTAATTTTGTATATATTATGGTCCATACTGTAAGAAATTACCTTACGGAACCTAATATTTTAGGCAACCACATAGTCAGTGGTTCATAGAATGTAACAAATGCAAGAGTTATAACCATCGGAATAAGGAACTGCACCGTATACTTCAAAGCTGCGTCAAAGGAACCTCCGGTTGCTTTAGCAGTTACAAACAGCGCTGGAGCCATCGGTGGAGTTATCAATCCCAACGTAACATTTAGTACCGCCATAACACCTATTTGAATATAACTCATTCCTAGACCAGCCGCAATGTTCATCAAAAGCGGAGCAATCATGATAAGAATCTGCATCGATCCTATAAAACATCCCAGGAACATAAGGATACCGTTAAGAACTAATAATATCAATATTTCATTACCAAGCCCAAGCATGAAATTCGTCATTGCATTGATCAGACCACTTGTAACAATCATCCAGTTGAATATCAAACCGGTTGCACACAGCGACATTGCCATACCTGCACTTGAAAGAGTATCCCTTAAAGCTTTTGTAAGCATCTTTATCGAGAATCTTTTCAAAATAATTGAAAGGATGACACAATATGCAGCTGCCACAACACTACACTCTGTAGGTGTGAATATACCCGTCATGATTCCAAATACCAGGATTGCCGGTCCACCAAGCGCCGGCAAAGCGTGAATGGTAGATTTATATCTGTCTCCCCAGTTTGATTTTTCAATAACGGGAACCTTAATATTATATTTTTTAGTTGCGTATATAACCCATGCCATCATTGCGATACCCATACAGATTCCAGGAAGCATACCAGCCTGGAACATGGCCAGCGTGGAAGTCTTTGAAAGAAACGCCCATACGACAAAGTTGATGCTTGGCGGAATGATGGGGCCTATTCCCGCCGATGCAGCCGTAACTGCAACAGAAAAGTTTTTGTCATATCCCGCATCCGTCATGGCTTTAACCTCAATGGTTCCCAATCCGCCTGCATCCGCCAGTGCTGATCCTGACATTCCGGCAAAAATCATACTAGCCATTATATTTGAATGAGCAAGTCCACCAGGCAAGTGTCCCAGCCATTTTTCCGCCATACCGAATATTCGGTCTGTCAATCCTATTTCGTTCATGAAGATACCAACAAACAGGAAGGCTGGAAGTGCCAGCATATTGAAATCGGCAAATGAATTTGCTGTTTTCTGTGCAAACATTACAAAACTCTGGTGGTTTATAACTGCATATAACAGACTTGAACTTGCCATTGCATAACTTATTGGTACTTGAAGCAAAATCATAATAATAAATGAAACAAAATAAAACATCAGATATGGATCAACTATTCCATTCATCATCGTTATCACCTCCACGCTCTTTCTCTTTTCTGGTTCTTGATTCATCAAGTTCCAACAATGCCAAAACCTCTTCCTGTACCGGAGCAACCAATTTGTCATCTCCAGTTACCAGATAAGCTATGGTCTTGTAAATGCTTAAAACCAGCATAATTATACTCATAACCAAAACCGGCAACGCATAGTAATACGCCTTTGAAAAATCCAGGCCTCCAACCGGAGTCATCTTCATCTGCATATCGAACAATTTCTTTGAACCAGGTATATAAATTATGGATATGATTACTACGATCAGATTTGTAACATTATACATAATACGTTGAAACAAGTGGGGCATTTTCTTCATTACGAATTCCAGAACTGCATGCTCGTTATCCCAGTATACAGTGCACCACCCCATTGACATTGTCCAAATCATAAAAAATGTTACCATTTCGTCAATACCGTAAATAGGATGATTGAAGATAAATCTCATGCACACTTGAAAAAACAGCAATGCCATAAATAAAAAGATTGCATATCCGGTAATAGTTTTCAGAAAATTAATGAATCTATTCAAGACACTTTCACATAAATAAATCAATTTCTTCATAATCTTGTTGTATGATATAGTATTTTCGATACCATACCCTCCTCCTCTTTTAATATTTTGTTCATCGGGTGCTTATGTGATACCACCTCTTATTATTTCTCGAAATAGTTTATAATAGATTATATATTGTCTTATATGGTATTGTAACATCATCATATGTTTTTTTCAACAATTATTTTACGAAAAAATAACATAAAAATCAATAAATTGTTCGCCGAGATCAAAAAACTCACCCAAACTGTTGCATTTTCCCCCAAAAGATCGAATGCGAAGCCACCCACAAGATTTGCCGTTGTCATGCCAACAACACTCGCTACAGTAAGTCCTACCGATATGGAAAAGGATTTGATCCTATAATCCGAAAACTTTGAAAATGCATCCACAATAACCGAATAACACAATGCAAATGAGATCGATTGTAGAATCTGTCCGACATACAGTATGATTGTGCCATCGATCAGAAGCAACAGCAAAGGTCTTAACAAGCTTGTGCACAAAGTCAAAAATATCAACCTATCCATTCTCTTCAAACTTTTGAACCTATACATAAATATCAGCAAAAAACATTCAACAACTGCACCGATTCCGCAAATATTGCCATACAAGCCGTCACTGCCGCCCCGCTGCCTGACAATCAAAGAAAGATAACTTCCTATAGGTCTGTGTCCCATCCAGTACAAAGTGAATATTATTAATATCATGCAATATTTCTTATCTTTTAGAAGTACACTAAATATCCGGTTAAAGGAAATGTTCTTTTCTTTTGTGTCAGTCCTTCTGTTCTTTAATTCCAAATCCGGTAAAAAATAAAGAAACGGCATCAATAAAAGAAATATTCCACCTTGAATAAGAAAAAACCATCTGTACCCAAAAGTAGTTACAATATGCCCAAACAGAATCGATGTTATTCCAAATCCTATTGAACCTCCTGCACGTATCCTGCTATACGATATTTTTGTATCCACCTCTTTTGTTCGGTTTACCCATGCATCCATCAAATTACTGAAAGAATATGAAAAAGCAGCGGAGATAATAATAATTATTATATTCAGCCAACTGGTAGAATCACTTAACGAATTGATTATTGCAAGGATCACTACCATAAGAATAGTAATAGTCAGGTATTTTCTTGCCGGCAATACAGTGTCCGTCAGATATCCTGCAATAGGCTGCATTAAAACACTTGCAATCATCATCAGACTGGTTACTACTCCACTCACTGATGCACTGTAACCATTTTCGGCCAAATACGGCACCATATAGCTTGAAAAAATACAATATCCACTGTAATACAGAAAATAGGTAATAAAAAATAATGAAGTGTAACGCATACTGTTGTCTTTATTCAATATATATCAGCCTGCCTTTAAATATCCCTATATTTCAAACATTCATCTTATAACATTATATCTTATATAGTAACATCATGTGCTTTTTTGTCAATATTAAATTGAAAAAAATCTCATCAAAATCTGATTGATTTGTGATAATGTCTTATCATACCGTTTGAGAAAATGTCCCAAAGCAAAGCAGAAAGTAATATACTAGAACCTCATGAAAAATGTGAGGTGCATAATGAGAAAGGTAAACTTAAATATGAATGAAAATCAGAAGTATGAAATAATCAAGCGATTAGTTGAGACAGATGGAAACAAAGAAAGAGCGGCAATAACGTTGGGATGTACAAGAAGGCATGTGAACAGGATGATAGCTAGGTACAAGGAACAAGGGAAAAGCTGCTTTGTTCACGGGAATCGAGGTAAAACACCAACGAATGCGCTAAGTAATG
>NZ_FQZL01000051.1 GCF_900142005.1 Dethiosulfatibacter aminovorans DSM 17477 | reverse complement strand
CTCTACTTATATATTACGAATTGAAATTTAGGAAGTGGATAGAATGAATTGTTTATTAATTAGAGAAGCAAAGCCGGGAGAGCCCAGCTTGGTGGTACATTTTTATTACAAATTATTTGAGCAACAGTTTGGTTTTTTGCCTAGCACCGAGAAATATTTTCTCCATGCAATGACAGAGTTGTTTGATGATCAGGATGGTAACAAACTGTGGGTTATTGAGGAAGCAGGAGAGATCAAGGGCTCTATCTGCATTGTCAAGAAAGGGAATGCAGAGGCACAGCTTCGTTTGTTTGGAACAGATATGTCCCTACAAGGCAAAGGTGCCGGCAAGCAGCTCATGCAAAAAGCGATGAACTTTTGTAAGGAAAGGGGCTATTCCCATGTAATACTATGGACGATTGATATTTGTGAATCCGCCTGTTATTTATATGATAAGTTTGGTTTTAGATTCATCGAGTCAAAACCTAATACAACATGGGCTAATTACCTTATGACTGAAGAAAAGTGGGAGTATTTTGCTTGACATATTATGATTTGTAGCATTCGGAATACTTAATATATGTTTGATGACTATTAGTTATCAATGTATCCACACAACTTGAAATTGAAGTATTAGAACAGGTTAGGAGGAATACATGAATGATTTATATCAATATATTCGTGAGGTAGAATTGAAAAGGGATGAGATTGAGGATTTTGGCATTTATCCATACAATCTTAAGTCGGTATCATCTTTCTATAAGCTGGAGCTTCACCCTAAGGTTACATTTATTATAGGGGAGAACGGAAGTGGTAAAAGCACATTACTGGAGGCGATAGCCGTGGCATTCGGTTTTAATCCCGAAGGGGGTACAAGAAACTTTAATTTTTCTACTGAAACAACCCATTCCAGTCTTCACAATCATTTGCGTCTTGTAAAGGGAGTGGTAAAACCAAAGGATGGATTTTTTCTGAGGGCGGAAAGCTTCTACAATGTGTCTACTGATATTGACCGCATGGATAGGGAAAATCCCGGACCAAGGCTGATTGATTCATATGGAGGGGTGTCGTTGCACAAGATGTCTCATGGTGAATCATTCATGGCATTGATGATGAACCGATTCGGTACCGCCGGGCTTTACATACTCGACGAACCTGAAGCCGCTCTGTCGCCTAAGAGACAGATGGCCATGCTATCGAGGCTTCATGAACTGGTCAAGGGAGGGTCACAATTCATAATATCTACACATTCACCAATAATAATGTCCTATCCCGAATCGGTCATATATTCGGTTGACGATGATTACAAGAAACTTGAATATGAGGATACCGACCATTATCAAATAACTAAAAGATTCCTCAATGATACGGATAGTATGCTTAATATTCTCATGGACGAAGTTTGAAATCTAGACACTTAATTGAAAATAGTAATAACCGTGCTTGTCTATGATTATGAGTTATCAACCCATCCTTATAAATTGAAAGTTATGCGTGACAACAATCCGAAGATTTTCCGATTAATAAAATGAATTAAAGAGGGTGATCCACATATGACTCAACAAAGGATTAGTATACCGATGTTGTTAGCGATGTTAGCGCTAATATTTGGAATTGTAGTTTTTTTATACAATATATATAAGAAGTTAAGAAAATGATGAATAAAATATGCAACTGATACTCATTAACAAAAAATAGTAACAGTAATTAATGTTGGGTTTACATCGATTGATTTATTAATGAGTTTTAACATGGTGAAAACAAAGGGGAAAGATAAATGACTTTAGTCAAGTTTATAGTCACAATAATAGGATTGATTGTATGTATAAGAAGCAAGAATAAATTCTCAAAATACGGGACAATATTCTTTTTGTTGCTTATTGTGCAATTTGCATATCTATTTGTTGAGATAAAGTTCTTTTATCCATATTTTGAGGATATGCTTTACAACAAAGTTATTGATCCAGAAACGTTTGGGATATATGGATCTTTAGTACAACTACCAGAATATATATTAGAAGGAGCATCTCTAGTAGCAATAATTTTTGGAATAGTGAAGTCTGGAAACTAAGGAGGAAATATGGTAGGTATTGTAATCATATCTGTAATAATGTCGAGTATTAAATTCATAGTTTCAATACCAGGAATAATAATATGCATTAGAAGCAAGAATAGACTTTCAAAGGTCGGTACTATATTCTTTATGCTGTATATTATTCAATTTGTTTATTTTTGGATAAAAATGTTGGTTATTGACAGACTTTTTATGACGCATATGATTTCTGGAGAAGAGCTTGGTAGATACATGGAAATTGCAAATGTCCCAGAAGCATTATTTGATACTGCAGCAAGGATATTAATTATTATTGGAGTGTTGAAAGTAACTAGCATTGAGTATCAAAAAGGAAAAGCAAATGAATGACAAATTGAAATTCAGAATTTTGTGAATGCGGTGGATGATACAATAATCAATTCAGAGAAGAAGTGAATGATGCGGATTGGAATTTGATTGACTTCTATTTTCACATGAATTTGTTAGGAGGAGAGTAATGATAGTTGGGGCAGAAAAGGAAAAGGACAATAGAGATTCAGCTATTAGAAAGAATGTTATGGTAATGATGTTTATGCTAATAATTAGTTTGCTCAACTTTGGCATAAATATTTTAACATTAATACATGTTACTCTTTCGAGTTTAGTAGCAATTGTATATATGTTCTCTTGGCCGAAGCTGAATGAATCGAGGCAAAACATATTGGTCGGCATAGGTTATATAATCAATTCCATTTCGATGTTTATCATAGGCTTTGTGTTTGCAGATGTTAAGAATATACTGTTAGCAGGATTACTTATTCTATTTTATGTAATTGAGATTATTTATAATGTACTTAAATCTGAAAAAAGAATGGAAGAATCAAATAGAAATCAAATTAGGTATACAAGCGCAATATTGATTGCAGCATCTTCGTTTGGTCTATTATTTTCAAGATATATGCAAAGAACTTTTGAATATTACATTAATATTAAAATTGCTGGACTCGCATTAATTGCGTTAGCGCATATAGTAGCCTAGGGTGTTGAAGTTCTTGTGCTTCAGTTTAGGAAAGACTAACAATTTAATATAATTCAGCTTTCGAAATAGTATTTCTTACAAAAGAAAGGAAGATGACTGACGAAATTAATATAGCATAAGTGGCAACATAATTCTATAGATAAGTCATGGTAATGATGAAATAGATCGACTATTAATAGATCCATACAAATCTTGAAATTGTGGTTTGTCGAGTAAATGGAAGAAAAACTTAGAATATTTAAGGAGGATAGCAACATGAAGAAAAAAATAATATTAATTGTATTTGCACTAGTTGTAATTGCATCTGTGTTTTTCTTTACAAGAGATGATGGGCTTGAAAAATATGTATTTAATGACGAGGAATATGGTGAAATAACCTTCTATATACCGGAAGAGACTGTAGATATGAGTTTTGAAGGAATACACTTGCTTATGAAGCGAAGTGATGTGGAAAAGTTGGATTTAATTGATAACTATGAGAAGGCTGGCTTGGATGCTGGAAATTATTTTGGTTATTCGACTGATGAAGAGTTTCCAGCTCAGTTGTATGGCGACTATTCAGTTTTGAGTGATGGAGAATACTTGGATGAAACAGGGGAGAATAAACCTGATCTACTTGTATACTCGTTTTTGGCGTTGAATAGTAAGGATGATTTTTTTGGAGTAGTATACGATCAACCTTTTCACGAAGCTGCAAACACTCTACTTGACAAAGGATTTGAGTATGTAAAGGGAAGAGAAGACAAAGACACTGGATATATCTACTATGAGATGTTTAAGAAAGGTGATCTTTATATAATATTAAAAAACGGAGATTATTTAAGGCTAGCTAAAAGGCAAAGTGATTTAAATTTTGATTTGGATAGGGTAAAAGAAATAAGAGTTGAAATAAAAACTGATGTGGATGAATTCAAAATGGATGAAAATTTTGAAATCATGAATCTGTTATCAGAGATTGAAAGTAGTTCTGAGTTGCTTGAAAGTGAAATAGTTGTCAAGAGACCAGTAGAGATAAAGAAAGTAATTGATACTAATATTGATATTAATACTGAAAGTATTATTTATACAAACAGTGTTGAAATTATTAGTGAAGTAGAAGATATTTCGTATACATTTAAAACAAGCAGGGTAAGTGATGAAGAAGCGGTAATTAGACTCGATCTAAATACTAATGGCAGGAATGTAGAAATATCTGAATTTCCTAGAATCTATAAAGATGAATCTCTTGTTGAAGAAAATGACTATAGTGCATCAATGAATGATGGCGGAATGGTTTTACTATTCGAAAGTGATAGTGACGAAGTTTTTATACAAGCACCAGAATTTTTTGTATTTGAAGAGCTGAATAACGTAATGTCTAATTTCAGTTTGGAGTATGATTCAGATAATGATATCAAGTTGAATAATAAAAAATGGCTGGAAATAACTAAAAAGACAATACATCAATCTACTATAAAGCTGAGTTTCACAGCTAGGGGACAAAAGAGTTTTGCACCAACTAGAATAGGAGTTTTTTTTGATACGGAAGAATTTCCTTCCTTTCGTAATAGCGCTATTAGATTTGATGAGGATAATAACTTTAAAATGATTGAATTTTTAGCATTGTTGCCAGAAGGATTCAATAATGCAACAGAAATCAAAGTGGTTATTGAAGAAATCATGTTTAAGGTAGACGACAGTTTTATTGAAAAACTGATTATAGAGTGATAAGTAACTGGATTTGAGTGGTTATGGGTCCTTATATTGGTAAGTTTCCCTATAAATTGAAACTTGAAGAAATCTATTATTGGATAAGGAGGAGAGAATGCAAAAATCAATTACATATTTATACCCTGATGCAGATAATGCGGCAAATTTAAAGATGTATCAAGATCGAACCAATCAAATTAAGGCATTTTTCTTTACAAGAGAAAGCTATAAAATGGTTTATGATCTGCCTTTTTCTACAAACTACGCAATTTATTTTCTTTTTAATGATAGTGAAGATGAAAACCTTGTCTATATTGGTCGGTCTATAAATGGTATTCAGAGGATTGAAGAACATGTAAAAGGTAAGAATTTCTGGTCATATGCAATTTTGTTCGTTACTGATAATAATAGCTTTGATAAGTTGTCGATTGACTATTTAGAGTATGATTTCATTCAGAAATTTAAGAAAAGCAGTTATGTCTTAACGAACAAAGATTTAAGGCCCAACAAACCTAATATCAGTGTATATGATCTTCCGAATTTGGAAGCATTTATTGAGCAAATTGTATTCTTGCTTAGTGCAGAGGGTGTTGCTATTGATGAAATCAAAAAAGTAACAACAAAAGTAAAGTATTATTATCCGTCAAAGAAGCACAATGCTAAATTATTTATACAAGATGGAAAATTTGTATTAGCGGCGGGTAGTGAAATTAAAAGGCCTCCTGAATCTACAAAAGAGTGGAAGAATAGCCGGCGTTACGACAGAGGTAATGAAATCATTGATAACTATATTGAAAATGAAAAGGTTAAAAAAGTCGATGGTAAATTGATAACTCAAGTAAATATTGCATTTAAGTCACCGTCTGCTCCTGCAGATCTAATAACAGGATTGTCTGAAAATGGGTGGACATTTTTTAAGGGATTGGAAGAAATAAGAAATAAGTGAAAACGAGCAAGCTAAAAAATTATTATCATTTGTTTGATTCGTTGATGCAAGAGTATTTTGAATGAGTTGTGCGATAAGGGAGCTAATATGAAACCAAGAAGGATTGTATCAATTGGCTGGGATGTTGGTGGTTGGATGGGAAAAAAACAAGGGTTTTCGATGAGCCTTTGGGATTATGAAAAAGAAGAGTTTTCATGGATTGGTAAACCTTCTGAAATGAGTTTGCCAAAGAATCGGCTAATAACACCTGATGAAATTATGGGTATACTTAGTAGTACTTTTTCTGATAGAGAGTTAGATGAATATCAAATAATTATTGCGATTGATGCACCTCTTGGATATCCAGAAGCATTTGTGAAGTTCATTTCAAGTGAAGATGTGATTAGTGCCAAACCTGACAAGGAAATCAATAACCCTCTAGCATACCGTGATACTGAACGACACATACATAAGGTATTTGATAAGAAGCCGTTATCATCTGTATTCGATAAAATTGGTAATAATGCTACTGTTGCAATTTCACATATTAGGACTTGGTCTTCTGAACATGAATATATAGTACAGCCATCCAATAGATGTAGCAAAAGGGAAATTATTGAAGTATATCCCGCTCTGGTTAAAGGAAATGATTTTTTACAAGAACTTTTTGATGAGATAATCCCTGATACTGTCAAAAGGGAATCTGATGCTTATGATTCGGCAATATGTTCCATAATGGGTTTGAAGTATTATCTCGGAGAGGAGTTTCTTGGAGTACCAGTGGCGGTAGGGCCAGTCGAAGATATAGAGCAAAAAGAAGGGTGGATTTACTACTTGATAGGACCGACAAATTGAAATTAATGGAGGAATTGATGTTGAAGAATTTTATAATAATCGTTGCTATCCTTTTATTATCAACTAGTTGTAATAATTCGAAAGAACAAGAAATTCTGGAACAACTTAAAGAGAAAGACCAAACTATAAGTGAATTGGAAAATGAGTTGGATTACTATAAAGAAAAGAACTCAGAACTCATGGAAAAACTTACTATGATCGAGGAGCCCTTTCCTAAGTTAGAATTGTTTGAATATGGCCGTGAAGTTGATTTCTATTATGAAGACGAAAAAGTCTCTGGTAATCTAACAGCAATTAGTGTTGTTGAAAAATATTTTGAGGCAATGAAATCAAACGACCTAGAATCTTGGAAGTCGACGATGACACAAGATAAGCAAAGTGGATTTGTAGAAAAAGAGGAAAATTTTTGGATAGAAAGCCTTGATATCCTTGATATTCATTACGAGAGCGACACTGGATATAAACACTCCATATTACAGGATGAAGATGCTAAAGAAATGGGGTTGACGCCTGATAATATTGCTGTGATATATGTACTTTACGATGTGTTGTATGATAATTCGAAAGTGCCTTATAATAGCGGGAGAATCAACTGGCATTTTATTTTGCTGAGAGAGGATGGTCAATCGCCATGGAAGATTCAAGGTTGGGGATATGGCTACGGAGGAATATAAGTAACTAAATATGAATTGAATATCTGAACTATGATTTAAACCTGCAAATTGAAATTATATTCAGGAGTTTTTCGACTGATATACATATTGAGAGAATGATGGGAGAATGGTGCAGTTGCTATTGTTGTAATTGTAATCTCAATCATTTTGAAGACATATTTTAACTCTTTGATAAATTGAAGACTTGATTAATGGAAGAAAATTAACATTATTTAGCAGTAAATTATTTATACAATAAAATTGAAATATAGGGAAATTTGAAAAGGGGTGATGTATAATGCAAATCTGTAAAGTTTGTGGCAGTGATATCCTGGAGAAAACATCTTCTACCGGGTTAAGAGTTTTTCTATGTATAGTGTTGATGTTTCTTCCTTATGGATTGCTATATTGCTGGTTGCCGTTAATCAGGGAGCATACTTATATTTGTACTAATTGCGGCACTGAAAGCAAAGCAAGTGAAATAGAAACTATTGATTCGAGGGAGATGGAATCAAGAAATCATGACTACGGCAAAATGGTTGAAGAAGCAGAAGGTTTGATTGATAAATGGATTATGACAGATAGCAATGAACTTTGCAAGTTAATTTATTTGAAAGGTCAATTATTTGTTGTGGGAGTTGATTCAGAATCAGCAATTACATATCGAATGTTGAAATATAAAGCGGAAGAAAACCTGATAGTAGTTGATAGCAGGGTAGGGACAAAGCACCAGATCTACAGAACGCTGGTTTCCGGCAAAGGATATAATATTACCGACTATGGAAAAACGGTTATGCCCTTGGAGGAGCAAGGATTAATTGAATCTGGTGATTATGAACATATAGTATCCACTCTGGCTGGCAAGTACTCTTTGATTGAAGGCATGGATATTGAGCGGATAGCATAATCATGAGATGATGCAGAAAGGAGGAAGATATGAAAAGAAAATTCTGCCGCCGAACCTTAAAGGAATAATCATCAATTATTTGAATCAATTACGTAGGAGAAGATAATCAATGTATAAGATTATTAGACTTAAATATGTCTTTATAGGCGGGATTGTTGGCTTAATTGCAGGTGCTATTTTGGGATTACTGATTGGGGTGGAGATTGGTGGGAACTTCTTTGTTGATTTTGAGTATGTAGATGTACGTGGTTATGAGGCAACAGGGGTTTTAGGAGCTCAAATAGGGGCTTTGACAGGTTTTATTATTGGTGGACTCATTGGTCTATTCAAGAAAGAATAAAGTGCAGATAAATTGAACTCTACTTGACGTTATGAACTGTCTACAATTTTACAAGGAGAATATTATGAAAGGGTTAGAAGTATTAAGCAATATAATTAATAGAAATAGGAAACTATCATGGATACTTTTAATAAGCTATGTGGCATTTTTTGTTGGATGTGCAGCATTCCCACTATTTCCACAATACTCAGGATATACGAATATTTTCTTGCATATAGCGAATGTAATATATATTCCCCCAGTTCTTTTGGTGTTGATAGGGAAAGGAAAACACATAAAAGCAATGAGGATTATATTTTTCAGTATATCAATAGGAATGTTATGTAGATATTTCCTTGAATTTGGAGAGGTATCTAATAGTGTAAATTTTACACTAATCAATATAATATCGTTTCTCGCAATACTTCCATTAGTCTATATGTTTTCTTATTATTTTTATGGCAAAAAGTTGAACTAAATGATTATGTATCTGAAGCCGCTGTAATCAGCAGGAGGAAAATGATGAATGGTAAGTACACAAAATTTGCTATTATATTATTTATTGCAATCACGATTATTTCTATCGATTATTTTACACCGAGGGGTTCAGCTTCAGCAGGAAACAGTCTAAGAGCTCAAATGGTGACATATTGCGGAATTGATGTAAATAATGACACTATACTTTATTCAATAGAATGTGATGATAAAACGGTAAATATATTTGAAAAAGTTGACTTTAATATAGAGCATAGTGGATATAGAAAATATTCTGTTTTCAAGAGTGACAGAATCAATGAATATCGTTGTTATATCATTATTACAAGATATGCAACGATTGATGATAGCAAGCAAGTGTATAATACCACAAAGAAAGAGATTTCATACTTAGGGTATGAAGATAATGACCCTAATAGTACAGAAGGAGCTTATCTTGAGCCAGATACTGAGAAATGTAGTTATTCAGAAAATGAAAGTTATTTCAGTAATTACTCCAAACAAGTTCAAGATGCTTGTTATAATTATTCTATTGAAAAGTGAAATCTTCTAAATGTTACAGAATGAAAACATTGACTTTGTGAGCAATTCAAGCACATCGACAAATCTTGAAATTCATGTTGTTAAAGTAATAGGGATTAATATTATGATAGAAATTAATGAAAAGTATGGTCCAATTATAGGAGATAATGAAAATGAAAGAAATTAATCAGATATCTAGTCGGAATGTAGGGTCCTTTTTTCTTTTGACATTTATTTATTCATGGTTACTTTGGTTACCATTTGTATTATCGGGAGTTGGTGTTATTCAGCTTTCGGCATCCGTGGTCTCTTTCGTGACTCCTGCAGTAATGCTTGGAGCGTTTGGACCATTGCTTTCTGCTGTAATATTGATTGCTCACAAAGATGGATGCTCGGGAGTAAAAAACTTTTTCCGCAATGCATTTATTCTACATGTTAAGCCAATATATTATATGTGGGCATTATATAATGAACCCAAGAAACTAGACGACAAAATCCTCAAAATAAGTTAGAATAAAGCTATGAAAAAGAGAAGAAACTTTACCCCAGAACAGAAAACCAAGATTGTCCTCGAAGTATTGAGAGAGGAACAGACGCTTGTGGAGATTGCCGCTAAGTATGAAGTTCAACCAAATCAGTTAACTCGTTGGAAAACCGAATTTCTTAAGAATGCATCAAGAGCCTTCAGCAAGGATAAAGATGAGTCTGAAAAACTGCAGAAGGAGCATGAAAAAGAAGTTGATGAACTTCATAGACAACTTGGTCAATTGACGTGTGAGGTCAATTGGCTCAAAAAAAAATCTAAACAATTCGGTCTCCCGACAGAATCGCCAAAAAATGATAAGTAAACATCCTAAATTGACGATAACCAGGCAGTGTCAACTGCTTGATATCAATAGAAGCACACTCTACTACATACCTGCTGAAATAGACAGGTCTGAGGAGTATGCCATAAAATGGCTCATAGATGAGATCTATACCAGCCATCCTGAATACGGTTACAGAAGAATGACAGTTATACTCAATAGGGACTATGATGTTAAGATCAACCGTAAGCGCACTCGTAAGTATATGCGTGAGATGAACATCCACGGGCTATGTCCAGGACCAAACCTAAGCAAGAGAGGTCGTGCTAAATATCTGTACCCTTACCTGCTTCGAAAAATGAATATCACAAAGCCTAATCAGGTTTGGAGTATTGATATTACCTATTGCAGAATGCCAAAGGGCTTCATGTACCTTGCTGCTATCATTGATTGGCATTCAAAATATATTGTTGCTTATGAGCTGTCCAACACAATGGACAAGGGACTCATCACAAGAGTTGTAAACAAGGCCATAGCCACTCATGGCAAGCCTGACATTATTAATTCAGATCAAGGATCGCAGTTTACTTGTGATGCCTATATCAGCCTCCTGAAATCCAATGGTATCAAGATTTCAATGGATGGCAAGGGTAGAGCCCTTGACAACATCTGTATCGAGCGTTTCTGGCGAAGTTTGAAATGGGAAAAGCTCTACCTTGAAGAATATTCAAATGGCAGACAACTCAAAAGATTAATAGATGAATACATTCTACATTACAATACCAATAGACCACACCAGACATTTGATTACACAACACCGGCTAAAATTTACCACGGGATTCCATTCCTGAAAATTTCAGCATGATTAGGGCTTTGCCCTAAAACCCATCCTCGCCGGAAGGCAGGTGCCATGACTGGCACTGACAACAGGATATCTGCTTATGCAGTCAAGGGTATACAAGCTCGTACCTCGCCCTTGACAGCGGCTAGATTACTATAAATATCAATGAAAGGAGCACCTAACTTAAATTGATAAAACTTTTGTCTTGACAGTGGGGGGC
>NZ_FQZL01000038.1 GCF_900142005.1 Dethiosulfatibacter aminovorans DSM 17477 | reverse complement strand
TACTTCTATGGCAAACGTTATCTATATTCTTGATAAAGACAATGTCGGCATCAAGATCATTGAGGTTTTCTATCAAGGCACCGTGACCACCTGCCCTGTAAAGGACCTCTTCGTTTTCTAGAGCAAAAGGGCTGTTATCCATATCCACTGCCAATGTGTCCGTCTGCTTCTTCTGAAAAGAGTAGGAAATATCTATATTTGCCTTACCTCTCAATGCTATTTCATTATGTATATTAAACAATTCTTCATGCTCTTCTGATATGGTGAAATGCAAGCCTACAGAATCCTTGTTCAAATAGTGCTCACCTTCGTAAATGTGTTCATCTATGGGAGTAGTGGAACAATCCCCATATGAATGTATCTTAATGAGTGCCTTGGGCAAATCTCCATAATTCAATTCACTGTTGAGTACAGAGTCTATAATACCTACCCTCCCATCAGTAGTTTCCTTATTCAGTTTCTTCGACTCAATAGAGTCCTTTATATCTTCATAGAATGCAAAGTCCTCCAACTCGCCAAAGAACCTGTCAACGAATTCAGTTTCCACCCCATCATCAAGATATGAGTACAAATCCTTGAACATCCTTGTGGCAGCACCGCTTGCCGGTATGAATTTAATACAATCCTTACTGCAATAATCATCAGCAACCCTGTCAACACTTGTCAGTTCGTTTACAGTCACCGATGATACTATGTCTACATACTGTGTTCCCCTCTTAAACTTGTCTATGAATCTTTCCATTTCAATCCCCCTAGATTAAAACTCTTATCTAATCCCTACTAAACAAATCCCTCGTATAAACCTTGTCTTCAACATCTCTGATACAGTCATCAATCCTGTTGGCAACAATCACATCACTAATCCTCTTAAACTCATCAAAATCCCTAATGACCCTGGACTTGAAGAAATCATCCGCCTTAA
Source organism: Dethiosulfatibacter aminovorans DSM 17477 (assembly GCF_900142005.1). Classification (GTDB taxonomy): domain Bacteria; phylum Bacillota; class Clostridia; order Tissierellales; family Dethiosulfatibacteraceae; genus Dethiosulfatibacter; species Dethiosulfatibacter aminovorans. The sequence goes on along the minus strand of NZ_FQZL01000038.1, from coordinate 29,131 downwards.
GGGCTGGCTCATATACCACTACCTCTATACCCTTTGCCTTGATACGCTTCATTACACCCTGGATGGCAGACTGTCTGAAATTGTCAGAATCTGTCTTCATGGTAAGTCTGTATATACCTACTACCTCAGGATCCCTCTTGATAATCATATCGGCTATATGGTCTTTTCTGGTTCTGTTCGCATCCACAATGGCAGACATTATATTCTGTGGTACATCTGCATAGTTTGCAAGAAGCTGCTTTGTATCCTTAGGCAGGCAATAGCCCCCGTAACCGAATGACGGATTGTTGTAATGGCTTCCTATCCTTGGATCAAGTCCTACACCTTCAATGATCTGTTTGGTATCAAGACCCCTTACCTCTCCATAGGAATCAAGTTCATTGAAATATGAAACCCTCATTGCAAGATAGGTATTGGCAAACAGCTTGATTGCCTCAGCTTCTGTAGAACCCGTATGGAGTACAGGCACATCCTTCTTGATTGCACCTTCAGCCAATAGGTTTGCAAAGACCCTGCCCCTTTCAGAATCTTCTCCAACCACTATCCTTGAAGGATGAAGATTGTCATAAAGAGCCTTTCCTTCTCTCAGGAATTCAGGAGAAAATATTATATTATCGGTTTCAAACATTTCCTTGACCTTTTCAGTATATCCTACAGGTACAGTAGACTTGATAACCATTACCGCATCAGGATTAATGGACAATACATTTGCTATTACAGCCTCTACTGTCCTTGTATTGAAATAGTTCCTGTCTGGATCATAGTTTGTCGGTGTAGAGATAACAACATAATCGGCATCCTTGTAGGCAATATAGTTGTCAGTAGTCGCCTTAAGGTTAAGTTCACCCTTTGACAGATACTCTTCAATCTCCTTGTCAATAATAGGTGATTTCCTGTTATTGATCATATCCACCTTTTCCTGGATAATATCACATGCTATTACTTCATTTTTCTGTGCCAGTAGAATTGCATTAGACAGTCCTACATATCCCGTTCCCGCTATTGTAATATTCATTCTACTTGTCTCCCCCTACCTTGTAATATTCCCTGTACCACTTGGCAAATCTATCAAGTCCCTCATCAAGGCTGGTACTCGGTTTGAATCCGAAATCCTTCTCAAGTTCTGATACATCGGCATATGTCTGGTATACATCACCAGGCTGCATGGGAAGGAGTTCCTTGTCTGCTACACTGTTAATAATACCGTACTTCATAAGCTTGTCTTCCAATGTATTCACAAAGTCCATAAGACTCTCAGGACTGTTGTTTCCAATATTGTAAACCTTGTATCTGACACCATCTTCATTTGGTTCAGGTGCCTTGTTCATCACATTGACTACACCGGTTACAATGTCATCAATATACGTAAAGTCACGATACATGTCCCCATAATTATATATCTGAATCTTTTCACCCTTGACCAGCTTGTTCGTGAACTTGAAATATGCCATATCCGGCCTTCCTGCAGGTCCGTAAACAGTAAAGAATCTAAGCCCTGTTGCAGGAATATCATAGAGCTTTGAATATGCATGTGCCATAAGCTCATTTGATTTCTTAGTAGCTGCATATAAGGATACAGGATTATCTACCTGATCGTCAGTGGCATATGGAACCTTCTTATTGGAGCCATATACTGATGAAGAAGATGCATAAACCAAATGGTCCACTGGATAATTCCTGCAAGCTTCCAGAATATTGAAGAACCCTATGAGGTTTGAATCTATATATGCCTGAGGGTTGTCAATTGAATAGCGTACCCCTGCCTGTGCAGCTAAGTTGACAACGATGTCAGGTTTGTATAGCTCAAATATTGAATCAACAACATGCTTATCTGCCAAATCACCCTTGATGAAAGTGAAGTTTTCATATGATTGAAGCTGCAACAACCTGTGTTCTTTCAGGTTTACATCGTAATAATAGTTTACATTGTCAAAGCCTATTATTTTATTGTCCGAAACAAGAGCTTGTGCAAGGTTTGATCCGATGAATCCTGCAGCTCCTGTAATTAGTATTGTTTTCATTTTTGTAAGTTCCCCTTTATAATGTTTATGAAATCAATAAGTTATAGTTGTGTTCCCGGTACATATAGTTGTGTTCCCGGTACAAATCAGTTCATAACGATTTTGTTCCCGGTACCAATCTTCTCTGAATATTTAGTTGATGCATATCGTTTTTCAGAGCTTTCACAGGCACCGATCTCTAATTAATAATTAATTAATAATAAACCATACTCTTAATTACTTTTTTCTTTAAGAATTTTCTTGCTTCCAATTACAACTTTTTTCCTTAGTACCATTTTCCTGATATATAAGTATGACTCATCTTTTGATATCTTGGCCATCCCCCAATAAATTATTCCACCAGCGGCTATTTGGAGCAAAAGAACTATCCAAGGAGTAAATGGAGCCTTACCAAGAAAATAAACAAATATTCCCATAATTAAAGATATTGATATGGCAGGAATAATGTCTTGCAATTGTTCGTTCAATCTATAATCTATGTTAATTCTCGTAGCAATAAAAAAGCAAATCAAACTTACAACAGTAGACGCCAACGAGAACAAGGCGACCCACAAAACGCTTCTTAATACAAATGTACTAAATAAAGTACCTATTAGTGATGTTACATGTATTGCAACCATAATCCAAAAAACCAATTCACTTTTACCAATTGCCAAAATAGCTTGGTGACATGCAGATTCTATTGGTCTTGTCAAATATGACAAGCAAAAAATAATGATGAATGGTACTGCACTAACCCATTTGTCAGTTAACACTACTCTAACAAAACTATCCGCTACAGCAGCAAAGCCAATTACCAATGGACAGAGCACAAACATTCCAACCTTAATAAATTTCCGTAGAGTACTTTTTAATGCAACTTGGTCATCCTGTTTTCTAGATAATGCTGGCAAGAGTACCTTCTGAATTGATGTATTAATATTGTTTACTAATAAAGCCGGATATTTTTTCCCCTGATCGTAATATGCTAACTCAGATGGGCCAAAAACCTTTCCTATAATAAGACTTCGAATATCACCTCCTAATGTAAATACCAACTGTGTACAAAGCACTTTCCATCCAAATGAATAAATCTCTTTTGCTTTCTTTATTGACACTCTTCGTCCTGGATGCCAACCTCCTACGATTGACAATACAATAGTATCTACGGTTGTATTGGTTAAATACTGTGCAACTAATGCCCAAACGCCAAATCCTTTTATTGCTAAATATATACCAATAATTCCAGATAACACTGTACCAAACGAAGTTGAAATGAAGAATTTTTTAAACTGCATAGTTCGCTGAATGTATGCTTGTTGTATTGTATTAACCGATGTAACAATTAGTCTTAATCCGAGCACTCTAATAACAGATGGCAGTTCTGGCATTTGATAAAAATTTCCAATGATTGGTGCCGACCAAAACAGCATAAAATATAATAACAATGATAATAAAAAGCTCATCAAGAACGCTGTATTATAATCACGTTCGTCGACTTCCTTCTTCTGGACAATGGCGATTCCAAAGCCACTAGTAACAAACACATTGCACAAAGTGATAAAAACCATTACTATTGAAATAATGCCGTAATGTTCAGGAGTCAATAATCTAGCTAGAACAATTCCGACTATCGTTAAAACAAGTTGAGCCGTAATTCGCTCTGCGAATGTCCATACCAATCCACTAAATACTCCACTCGTTTTTTTATTCCTCATTTTTCTTCACTTCCTTTTCATAAATAAGTATCGATTCACTTGAATTTACTGGAATATATGTGCCTTAGAAACCATTGTATATTCTTTCTAGAACCCTAATCTCATTATTCATATCATAGTGCTTAAAATCACATATCAATTTACGTCTTTCCAAATTGGCCTGAATAACATCACACCATTTTTCATCTGTTTCATCTAACGATAATGAATAGATTCCATCTGAAATAAAAGCATCCGAAGGAACGGAATCCGAAACAATACATTTTATTCCGACTGCTTGAGCTTCAATCAATACAATACCAAGTCCTTCATACAATGACGGGAATACAAAACAGTCCATTGCTTTCATTATTTGTGGAATATCTGTTCTATGAGAAAGAATTAAGTAATTGTCTTTTGTTACAAATTGATTTAACTTGTTTTCTACCCGTTCTCTTAAGCTGCCATCCCCTACTAGAAGTAAAAATGCATTTTTATTTCTTTTCTTGTACTCCAAAAAGATGTCAACCAACTTGTCATGATTTTTCTGTATGTTAAAACGTCCAACATGTCCAATGACACATTTGTCTCTTGGTATTTTAAGGCGTGATTTCGCTTGTTCATAACTAATTTTACAATTTGTAAAGCGATTAAAATCAATGCCATTATGAACCACTACAGTATTGGTAACACCAAACATTTCATTCAATTCCTTAGCCATATCTGAATGCAAAGCAATTATCTGCATATGATTATTCTGGATTAGCGTATTTGCTGCTTTCTTCTCAATATTATTGACACCACCAAAAAATTTCACCGGGATATTATGACAGGTATATAACACCTGTACATTTAAATTTCTAAGCTGCTTGCTAATTGGAGAAATATATTTAAGTTGAGATAAATGGACATGGATACATCCTATTCTATTCTTCTTGACAATGTTAATTATTCGTCTGCTAACATAAAAACGGCCAATAGTTTTATTAATAACTCTTATAGGGAAATTCCAAATTGGATACATTTTATGTATTGTTGTTCCAACTTCTCTCAACAACTTACTATTTGCGCTTTTACCATTATCCCAAATTACTGCCACTTCAATTTTGAAACATTCTTTATTTATCAGTGTTGCGTAATCCTTTACAAGAGTCTCCGCTCCTCCATCTGACAAAGACCCAATAAATTCCAATATTTTCATAATTATACCTTAACTCCCCTTCGTTTATAAGCCCACCAAACAATTATATAAATTGGTAGTGCCACCTGAATCATATACCCGAATACGATTGTTACATTATACATCGAGATACCTAACGCAAGATAAATAGTCATAAAAATGTATATCACTTTAAAGAATGGGTTTTCTTCCAATTTTGCATATTCACCAAAGACAAAGCACTTTCTTGTAAATATTACCGAGTAAAGTGGCGAAAAAATCGGAGTGAAGTAATACATGCATAGGCCTACTGTTGTAGGTATCTGCCCACCAGAATCATTACAAGCATTAAAAAATTCAGATACCGTTTTTCCATGCAATCCGAATAAAGTTGAACTAAATGGGATAGATCCTAAATAATCCCTGATACAATAGTAAGCTCTGCTAACAATACTTCCTGTCATGTTGAATGCACCAGATACAATATTTACACCTGAAAAATATGAATTCGTTATACTCGCGAAATACGAGGAGAGATTTCTATCGCTATACAGCAAAGAAAATCTATAATAGAAATAAAAAACCACGACAACAGCAACCAAAATAAATGGCTTATACATTCTCTTAACATCAATTTTATACAACCCAAAGAATAACAATAGTAGTATTATGCAGTTAATAAAACTTCTAGCAATAACACCATCTATCAACAAAAACGGAAGCATCGTAGCTGCTAAAGCAATAGGTTTGGCATATTTAAACTTACTGATTGCAACAATAATATAAGCCGGAATTAGCAACTTATCTACATTTAGAATATAATTTGCAAGCACAAGCATAAGTTTTTTTAAAAACGAAGTTCCATATTTAGAAATAATCCATGTTTGCTCAGCATTCGCAAAACGTCCATTTTCTTGAAACAGATTAAGTAACGTTACGTTATTATTTATAACCTCAGGAGCAAAAGAAAAGACAACAATACTGATTAACAAAACAGCAAATACAGCGAAAGTCATTCTCTTCATTCCATGTTCGCTGTATTGTTTAGAAATAAAGTCGCGCTTTATCCTTACTCTCATTGCAAGTGAAATAGCTATTGTTTCATATACAAGTAACAACACGGCCATAGGTGTATTTTCAGCAGTATTAATAGTAATTGAAAACTTATATTCACTAAATGCTATAAGTAATGGATTTACTACTAATCTTATAAATTCCACTGCAAATAGCATTAGTAGACCAATATTTGATTTCAGATATTTTATCTTATTACAATTAAAAACAACAAAAAACAGATAAGAACTAGGTAATAAAAAAAGCAACCTATATCCTTCAACGCTAATAGTTTCCATCAGAACAACAATCGCGGAGAATATTGAAGCTACACATATAACATACAGACCTAGCAATTCATTTGTAGGCTTATATATTTTAGTCACAATTTCCTCCTCCTTTAACTTCTACTTCAACCATAATTCCCTATCAAATGCTTCTATTTTTTCGAATAATACATTCAACCACAAGTGAATGGAATCCTTTTGCCAACTTATTCCATTCATACTCTTTTGCTAAAATAGTTGCATTGTGACCCTTTCTTGGTATTTCTTGAACATTGGATATGCATGAAACAAGTGCATCCTTAATTGATTGGCTATCAGTTTCTCCTATCCACCCAGCATCAAATGATTGAATTTCACTACTCATATTCGATCCAGTTGTTACTAATGCTGGTATGCCATAAGACAGCGCCTCCAATAATCCCATTGGATGCCCTTCAAATCGCGAAGTAAGGACAAATACATCTGTATTTAATAAAACTTCCTCTTTTTCACTTCCATGAACACCGGGTTTAAGAAATACAAGATTCCCCAATCCCTTTTCATCAATCATATTATGTAATGCTTCAACCGATCCTGCATCATCTGGCCCATAAATATTAAAGGCACCCTTCTTAAATAGCAATTCATCTGAACATCCCTTTATTGCATCTATTAACAAATCTAATCCCTTGTGATGAATAGAAATTCTTCCTATGAATGAAAAAACAATCTTGTCTTCTGAAAAGTACTTTTTGATCACAGATGGAATAACAATTCCGTTTGGTATAACAAATGTGTTCTTATTCCATTTATTTCCGGAATCAGCCTTTTCTTTTTCTGTCAGATATTGGATACCCGCAGCATGCTTTGCAAACGATCTAAACATCATAATATTACCCAATACCTTTTTGTTTCTTTTTATATGCTGAGCTTTTTTTGTAAGTGCACCTCTCGGTACAATAACATAAGGAATATTCTTCCTCCTCAATTCCTTTGCCAATCTAACATCTGATGACTGATAAAAGCTTTCAAACACTACAACATCAGGTTTGTCAAACGGCTTCGGTAAATCTTCTAAGGTATTAAACCCATATTCTTCACATGTATGGAAAAGGCCTGTTTCCTCCCATTTATGCACTCTTGCATTTGTGGTATTTATCCATAAAACCTCATCTATCTCCGATTGTGCTTCTATCTGCTTTGGTACACTATACGTTGGTCCAGCACTTGGATTACCCGAGAGATTTGTATGATATAGGATTACTAATTTATCTTTCATAATCATTCACCACATACTTTTCTTACTATACTTTTATACGATTCTGCTCTATCGATACACTGTTCTCCCAACCTACGAGAATTTCCAGCCATTTCTTTTCTTAAATCATCATTATCAATAAGTTTCTTAAGTGATTCGTATACATCATCTGTATTTTCACATTCACAATTCAAACCAGCTTGATACTTTTCAAGCAAACATCTGTACTCTTGACTTTCCTGTGTATTAACTACAGGCAACCCTGCCATCGCATAATCATTTACCTTATTAATAACACTACCTGCTGATCCTTTATGAATTGGATTGACCGCAATATCCGAATTTACAAGCCTCTCGACCATTTCTGGATAATCCAATCTACTTGTAAATTCGGCATTGATGCCTTTTTCTTTAGCATAATTCTCAAATCGTTCTTTATAAGATCCATCGCCCATCACTAAAAACTTTACAGGAGTATTAATTCTTGCAATCGCATCAATAACTGTTTCCAAATCATAACTTGCAGTCAGACTTCCAATATAGCTGACAACAATCTCGTCAGATTCCTTTTTAAATCTACGAGCGTATTTATCAAATGTTTCTTTCTCAGTACCCAAATATACAACGGTAGGCTCTTTGCACTTATTATTAACCGCCATACCACGTTTCGCATAAGTCTCAGAAACCGCAATTATCTCATCTGCCATAGCATATATCTTGTCAGCCTGCTTTTTCATCGGATAGAATCCGATATCACTAATAACCGGTATGTTCAACACCATTTTGAATGCTTCTGGCCATAGATCCTGAATATCAGCAATGAATTTAATATCATTTGCTTTACAGTAATCTGCACATATCTCTGCAATAGCCAAAGAGGGAACTGCCGTATAAATTACATCCGGCTTCTTTCTATCTTTCAAATAATTACCAATATTCTTTGCCAATATTTTGTGACTTGAAAACCTTTTTAAACATACGTTCTTTGGATAGCCTGGTTCTTTAATCGCAGTAACCTTAATTCCCGTCAATTCACCTACTGCCTTAAAATGTGTTTTGGAACTATGGTGGTAATTTGAGGTTATAATTTCGACATCACACTGATTGTCTCTCAGCAATTTTGCCAAATAGACAAATCGACTATTATTTCCTTCAAAACATCCTATATCTCTCAGATACTGAGCAACAATCACAATATTCATAAACTATCCTCACAAAAATTTTTATAATAATGACTTTGGATAGCCAAAGATTTCTTCACTTTCTAAAACAATTGGTTCGACATCAACATCTCTTAAAAAGATGTACGGTTTGTCGTAATGATGATATTGATCACGAACCACATTATCACAGTTGCCATCTTCCATAATCTTGATAGTATCCTCAATCAAATCAAATCCAACACGCGACATGACCCCTGTATACGCCATATGACGGATATTGACTTCAGTAACTTTCATATTTCTGTTTTTGTCCTCTTTCAGGTCAAAAGACAAAATACCATGCGCTGAAACGCCAAGTTTCTTTTCTAAGTACTTAATACAACCATCACAGGACTCATTAATACGATCTTCGTTCAAGAATCTGCCGAACTGAGTATTACCAGTCACATGTGAAGGTGCCGTATTTGCCATAACATATTCAACGCATTCGAGCGCTGCACCTTTGACGTATTCTCCATTGTAATAGAGCATTTGGTTTGCCAGATGACGTCCATTAAGAAACTCGCTTACTGTGAACTCTGGAATTTTTGAATTAATGAAAAGCCAACTCTTGTAGCTAGCAATATCATCCAGACAAAGCGATCCTAAACCTCCAGTTCCTTCTGTTGCTCTAATCCAGCAAGGGAATCCAATCTCATTCTCTACATCTTCAAAACGAGGATTCTCCTGAGTAACCTTGATTGTCTTTGGTATGTAATCGGTTCCCTCAAGAAGATCTGCCATAATTGACTTGTCTTTCAAAGAAACAGAAAGCAACTTACTTCCCATAAACACTGGGCAAGGATATTTACCATTCATTTCATAGTAATCTCCCCACGCTACGATCTCACTCTCTGGCTGAACAAAAGCATAATCTATCCTCCTTGCTTCAACCAGTTTTTCAATCCAAGGGAAATAATCAGAAGATGTGCATCTTGGGCAAATATAATACTCATCCACCAATCCTTTCATAAAGAATCCCATAGCTTTCTTTTCTATATCACAACCAATAATTTTATAATCTGGATGGTTCTCTCTGATAATAGTTGTAATGGAACGAGGTGTTAATCCACCAATTCCTGTCACCAAAATCGTCTTCATTGTTTTACCTCTTCTCTCTATCAATAATTCGTAATATTTCTTCTACTTCTTCTTCCATGTCTGTAACCGGGTACCGCTGATCACATATCAAAGACATTTCCTCGTCATGAAAACTTGTTCTTTAGCTTGGATATGCTACATCCACAGGCCAATGGCAAGCGCAGTAAATAGCTTCTTGAATCAGTTCTTTTCTAAGATGAGTTTTTTTATAATTTGCCATAACTTGCTTCAAAATACAAATCCTTCATTATCTCAACCTCCATCAATAAAACTTGTCTATTTCATATCCTATAAATTCTTGATTTTTTTATCACATAAGTACTCTTCTATAGAGGATATTATTTTCTTCATATCTTTATTATCATATCTTTGATCGCATATAAGAGACAATTCTTCACAATAAATCTTAGTACTTTCCACCTTTAATCCTATTGATGCAGGATAAGGCCAGTGAACAGGGCAATAAATTTTATTTGATATCAAATGATTTCTAAGCCCATCTCTTAAATAAGATTTAACCTTAATTGGAAAAAACAATGGGCAATCATTATCTAAATCAAACGAATTTACTAGAGGTTTCACGGAGTCATATTTTCTTAAACTCTCATATAATATACTTGCATTGCTTTGTCGTTTCTTTCTTATAGTATCTACATCTATTGAATTTAAGAGATTTCTCGATATTTCATCTATTTCTAAATTCTTATATTCAAATTGAATTCCTTTGTTAAACTCTGAAAACAATGCAAGATAGTTTTCTTTTTGGTTTTCTTTAATTAATCTCCCATTTTCCATATCGCAAATATATTCATATTTTTGAGTCATCGCCCTAACTTTAATATCAATTAGAACTTCTGGTGGTTTACAAACTTCTTGTTCAGCTAACGCCCCTTGGTGCTTAATAACTAATCCCCCACTTGGTATGGCTACCCACTTTCTTATACTTGCAACACTATAATCTGCTTTATCACAGTATGATTTCTCACTTAATAACCTATGTGTAATATCTTCAATTACTATTACACCATTATTTTTAAACGCTTCAATTACATCATCCATCGTCGTACTAAGAAACCCAAAATAGCTAACTGCAAAAAAAACATCACACTGTTTTTTGTAATCTATTACATATTGTACTCCCTTACTACTAAATATAACATCGTAAAACTCAATCTTTATGTTTCTATCTATGAATGGCTGTAGCATGGACTGACAACAATATGATGGCACATATACACTTGTTACTATTTTTGCCACATCCTCTAAAGCAAAGTCTATTGCAGTTCGTCCTGAAAACAATAGTAAGTAGTCTGTAACGGAATTTAACATGTTAAATATACTCTTACCTCTTCTATTAGAAACACTCTCATTCCAAAATTCACTGCCTATTTCAAACATCCATAATACCTCTAATTACTATACTTAAGAAACTGCTAATATTAATTCAAAATTGTTTTTCTATACATTCAAATCATTTATTAATTGATAGTATTCTTCTCTCAATATTCCAACAATAACTTCATTTCTGTATTCATTATTCTTGTATATAGATTTCCTTACTTTACCTTCTATAACCCAACCACATTTAATATACAAATTTTGTGATGCTATGTTATTTTCAAACCAACTACCATCCAATCGGTTCAATTGCAACTCTTCAAAAGCATATTTCATAACAGCCATAACTGCATCTGTTGCATAACCTTGTCCTTTGGGTGTATTTTTACCTAACTTAATGCCATGTGTAGCTTTTCTATTTTTCCAATCAATTTTTCCTAAAGTAGCAAGTCCAATAAGCTCTCCTTCATTACTTTGAATTGCAAATTTAAGATTATTTTTGTCTGTAATCATATTTTTATACCATTGTTCTTGCTCATATTTAGATGTTGGAAAACTCCACCCTATAACTGCACTTTCCATTTCAGGATCATTTAACATTTCTCGTAGATATTCCATATCTTCAATTTCTAGCGCTCTTAAAATGACTCTTTTTCCTATTAAATTCATTTACTCTGCCTCCTTAATTTGTTTCATCCTATATGTGTGGAAATCTTCAATTACACTGGTTCCTCTAACCGTAACATCCTCTCGTCTTAATACTTTTAAGAATGTCTTTATAATAATTTTTATGTCTCCAATAAAAGTTATTGCTTCAATATAATTCAGATCTAACTCAAATCTTTTTTCCCACATTGATGTATTTCTTCCATTGATTTGAGCCATACCTGTTAACCCTGGTCTAACATTATGTCTATGCTTTTCCATATCATTATAGTATGGGAGATACTGAATTGCTAATGGTCTAGGTCCTACAATACTCATATTTCCCTTCATAATATTAAAAAGCTCAGGAAGTTCATCCAGGCTAGTACTCCTCAATAACCTTCCAAACTTAGTAAGCCTCATACTATCTGGCAACAACTCTCCATTTTCATCCCTCTCATCCGTCATCGTCCTAAACTTATACATAGTAAATATCTTCTCATTGAGCCCCGGTCTCTTCTGCTTAAATATCACAGGACTTCCAAGTTTAGTTCTCACAAGTACCGCAACTATCAACATAACCGGAGATAATACTATAATTGCTATCAAAGACAATATAAAATCCATAGGTCTTTTGAAATATCTTCTATACATACATTAACTCTCCATAATCACTCAGCAATAGCAATCTCATCATATACTTTACTTTGCCAAAGCCCTTTAATAACACCACAAACCCTATCAAGATCCTCATCACTCATCTTCGTATCACTAGGCAAACAAACCCCATTCTCAAAAAGCTTCTGGCTTATATCTCCACCAACAAAATCATACTTTTCAAAGTATGGCTGCATATGCATTGGCTTCCAAACATGTCTAGACTCTATACTCTCTTTCTCAAGAGCTTCAATAATATCAATAGGCTTAACATTTCCTTGTACAGTCATGCAAGACAACCAGTAGTTCGGTGCATCCCACTCGTTCACCGGCATCATCTCAAGTCCTTCAAGACCGCTGAGTTTTCTCTTATAAAACTCGTATATATATTTCTTCTTCTCTACTCTATCTTCAAGTACCTTAAGCTGTCCCCTACCAATACCAGCAACTACATTGCTAATACGGTAATTATATCCCAGCTCACTATGCTCATAATGCCTTGCATTATCTCTAGACTGAGTAGCCCAAAACTTGACCTTGTTGATTCTTTCTTCATTGTTGGATACAAGCATGCCACCACCTGAAGTAGTTATTATCTTATTTCCGTTAAAGGAAAATATTCCATAGTCGCCAAATGTACCTGTATGTTTCCCTTTGTATCTAGTACCTAAAGATTCAGCAGCATCTTCAATAACTACAACATGATGTCTATTGCAAATGTCCATTATCCTGTCCATGTTAGCAGACAATCCATAAAGATGAACCACTATTACAGCCTTTACTTGAGGATATTTCTCGAATGCCTCTTCCAAGGCATCAGGATCCATATTCCATGTCTTGCAGTCACTGTCTATGAATACAGGAATTGCACGCTTGTATATTATTGGATTGGCAGTTGCCGAAAAAGTGAGAGACTGACAAAATACAATGTCCCCCTCTTTAATTCCTGCTGCTTTTAGGGCGAGATGGATTGCAGCAGTTCCTGCAGACAATGCCGCGGCGGACTTGATGCCTACTTTTTCAGCCATCTCTTTTTCAAACTGGTTTACATTATTGCCAAGAGGTGCTATCCAGTTGGTATCAAATGCTTCCTTTACATATTCAAGTTCGTATCCTTCGTCACTCATATGAGGTGAAGACAGCCATATTTTATCTGCCATTATCCATCTCTCCTTTCGACCTTAGTGTTTAGTAAGTATAAAGCTAAAAGCTAAAAGCAATCTGCTAGCCAACACTTTTAATAAGTCCCGCCAATAGTTTTCCTGTTTCTTGTGCAATACTCAATGTATTTTTATAATCAGAATCACTTATGTAATTCAAGTCCTTTGCCAGCAGCAGTTGATACTTGGTCTCCTCTAAGGATCCCCTTGCTATCAGCAGGAATCTTTTGAATTCCTTGTTTGAACCTCTTGCACGTCCCTCTACAATATTAGATGGTACGCTAACTGCGGCCCTACGTATTTGAGATGTCAAGCCAAATGATTCATCCTTGGGAAAGTTTTTAGTGATCTCATAAACTTTCAACGTCAATTCGTGAGCCTTCTTCCAAACCAACAAATTATCCATTAGCAGACCTCTTTATTAGCTGTTAGTTATTAGTATTTAGCTAATAGCTTTATGCTTTTAGCTTTCTACTTTCAGCTTTCCTGCACTTTGTATACACCATTTGCCCACAAAAAACCCGGTGTCAGTGAACACCAGGCATCTATCCTTTATCTGTCTGTTACTCTACCGCTTTGCTACTGCTTCTCTATTGTTTAACCACTGCTTTACCGCTCTTCTTAAACTTCACAACATTATCAGCCTTCCCCTGGTTCTCAGGTTCTTTCCGTTCCTGTTGTCTATGTTGTCTCTCAGGTTGTCAAGATGCTCCATGAGGTGTCCCATGTCCGTGAAATATGGCTTGCCTATGAATATCTTTCTGTGTTTTGTCTTTGTTATTCCCTCACCGTCAAGGAGAAGCTCTTCATAAAGTTTTTCACCGGGTCTTAGTCCTGTAAACTTGATGTCCATGTCCTCGTAAGGCGTGAATCCCGACAGCTTGATGAGGTCTTCTGCAAGATTGAGTATCTTTACAGGCTCTCCCATGTCCAGAACGAAAATCTCTCCGCCTTCAGCCATTGCACCTGCCTGGAGTACAAGCTGAGACGCCTCGGGTATCGTCATGAAATATCTTATTATCTCGGGGTGGGTAACCGTAACGGGACCTCCCGCTGCTATCTGCTTCTTGAAAAGAGGTATTACGCTTCCGTTGGATCCCAGTACGTTTCCGAACCTTACTGCAACGTATTCCGTATTGCTCTTCGCATTGAACGTCCTTATGATTATCTCGCAGATCCTCTTGGTGGCTCCCATTACATTGGTAGGGTTTACCGCCTTGTCCGTGGATATCTGGACGAATTTTTCCACATTGTATTTGTCGGCAACACGCACCAGGTTAAGGGTGCCGAATACATTGTTCTTTATTGCCTCGTGGGGGCTGTCCTCCATCAGCGGCACATGCTTGTGTGCTGCAGCGTGGAATACAACTTCAGGCTTGTATTTCCTGAAAAGATGGTTCAGCCTGTCCGCATCCCTTATGGATCCGACCTTTGCTTGAAAGTCCAGGGTCTTCTCTTCCTTGTTGTATGTCCAGTTTAGCTCCTGCTGTATGGCATAGAGTCCGTTTTCATTTATGTCAATAAGTATGAGCTTTTCCGGCTGGAATCTGGCTATCTGCCTTGCTAGCTCCGAACCTATGGAACCTGCTCCTCCTGTGACCATAACTGTCTTGCCCTTCAGGAAGTCGTTTATATTGTCCGTGTCCAGACGTATTTCTTCCCTTCCCAGAAGGTCCTCTATCTGGACTTCCCTGATCTTTGATATGTTCACATTGCCATCTATCAGTTCATATACGCCTGGAAGTATCTTGAGCTTGCAGTCGGTCTTCTTGCATTCCTCTATTATACCCTTGATCTCCTTCCTGGATGCGGATGGTATGGCTATGATGATTTCGTCAATATTTTTATCTTCTGCTGTTTCTACTATGCTGTGTCTGCCGCCCTCAACAGTTATGCCGTTTATATTCTTGCCCTTCTTGTTGGGGTCGTCGTCCATAATTACTACAGGCTCTCCCTCCCGGAAGTTTCTGTTTTTAAGCTCTTTTACAATCATGATGCCGGCATCTCCGCCGCCTATGACCATTATCTTCTTTCTCTTCTCAGTGCTGAATATATTGTTAATATTGCCACCGAAGATCCTGTATCTCCTGAATACCCTGTAGGACATCCTCAGTCCGCCCAATAACACCATGTCGAATACGGTTGTGAGGATGTATATGCTTCTGGGCATTCTTGCCTGCAGGAAGAACATAAATGCCACAAAGACTATGTTTGCAAAGACAACTCCTGCAACTATCTCCATCATCTCTTCAATGGATGCATATTCCCATAGGCTCTTGTATAGTTTGAAAAAGAAAAGCACTATGAGTTTTATCAGTATTATACTGATTATATATTTCTTTAAAACAACTGCGAATTCTTCAGGAACAGTGCCGTCGAATCTCAACAAGAAGGATGCCATAATAGATATGGTAAGAAGCACTGCGTCCGCTGCTATCAGATATACCGTTCTCAGTTTTCTTTTCATTGTTATTACCCCTTTGTTTCACAATAGTGCAACAGTTGTAAAGTCGTAGCATGGCAACCGTTACATCAAAAAATAAGCACCGGGGAAAATCGTGCGATTATGCCATAATTACTCAAGTCAAAATTTGGGAAAAATCCTGGAAGTGATTTTTTTCCCTCTGTTCCCCTTTTATATGCTTGTGTTGCTGAATCCCTATTTCCAATACCCTTGCATTATATAACTTAGGAATACAATTGTAAAGTGAAATTCTTGATTATATTAAATATTTTTAATAAAAGACCATCGAAAAGGATGCTTTCCAATGGTCTTTCGGGTCATTTATTTAATTGATGTATTTCATGTAGTCCGCCATCCTGTACAATGCAGTAATGGCTTCTCCTACCTTGATTGTATTTTCAGGTTTGAATTCTCCATCTTCGTAGCCTTCAAATATATTCAATTCCGTCAGTTTTTCAACCTGGTCAAGAGCCCAGCCTTTGATCACTCCCTTGTCCTTGTAGGTCAAGTCAGATGTCGTTGCCGAAAGCTCAATGACTTTTGACATGGTCCTGTAGATTACCGTTGCCATTTCCTCTCTTGAGATTACCTGGTCGGGTCTGAATATTCCATCTCCATAACCCTTGAATATGCCGAATTCCACAGCTATCATCATGTCACTGTACAACTTGTGGCTTTCATCGAAGTCGTCAAAGCTTGCGTCAATAGTTATGTCTGCATCAGCCAGACCCAGAATCCTGCATATCAAGCCGGCGATCTCTCCCCTGGTGATGCCTCTTTCGTAGTCCTCGTATCCCAGAGTTGATTTGATCTCAACTTCAGGCTCAACTTCAATCTCACTGTCATCTGAGCCTACTGCATCATCACTGAATACTTCCATGATGCTGAACAGTCCATCAAGTTTCTCCGCCTTCTCCTCCGACCAGTGTTCAGATTCTGATGGTGTTTCAGTTTCCGTCGATGTTTCAATCTCTGCCGGATCATCCTTCTCTGTATCGGAGCCTCCCGACGAAGAGGAACCGCCGGATGAGGATCCACCGCTTGAGTGACTGCCGGGAACTGTGAATTCAACGGCTTCAAATCTGTAGTTGTCCACACCGTCGATACCGACCTCGTAGCTTTCACCAGGAGTCATCTCCACATTGATTATGTATTTGTTGCCGTTGTAGTTTTCCCTTATCTTTTCAGGCTCCAGAGAACTCGAAAGGGCAATATTGTCAAGATTGATTCCCGGAACATCGGATGACAGCCTCAATGTCAGTTCATCCTTGTATACGCTGGCAGTTATGGATACATCCATCCTGTCTACCTCCAGGGTCCCATCTTCATAGGTGATCTCATAGTTGTCCGATGACAGTCCCGCTGGAACAATCCTGTAGGAGCCTGCGTCATCTCCATTTTTGTAGTCGCAGTCAAGTTCCAATTCTCCGGACAGGACCCTTTCGTCCTCTCCTTCTATGAAGCCTTCATAGCCGGCTGTGTAAACAGGTGATGGATCCATGTAGTCTACAGCCTTGTCATCCGCCCTCACTGTCAATTCCGCTTTCTCCACATCGAGGACGCCATTGACGAGAACTATTTCATAATTGTCATTCCCATGGTCCCCGTCATAGTCAAGGGCTATCTCATATGCTCCCGGTCCCGATGTTGGATCCGCTTGGCATGTGATTGAAGGTTCATTGATCGTCCTGTCCCTTCCGGACAAGTCATAGCTGAGTGTGAATTCAGGATTTTCCTCTCCGTAGACCCTGCTCTTGTCGTCTGCAGTTATTATCAGTTGTTTCCTCGTGATTTCAGCGACCCCTGTCTTCACTCCCGACAGCCTGTAAAGATCCTTGTATTTGTAGTTTACCGAAAGATTGACATTATACAAACCTGCGTCCCTGAAGTCCTTGACAGTGCCATCTGTCTGCAGTACATATTCAACATCGATGATGTCTTGAAGTTCATTGTTGACTACAGGAGTACCTGTCAACGATATGGTCTGTTCCCTTCCATTGTACTCCTTGAGTGTATTGCTGATGGATGCTGATATCTCCTTCTTGTTTGCTGTAAATGTAATCAGCCTCGTCTGCGGGTTGAAATTGCCGTCTGAAGCCTTTGTAGCCTCTATTGTAGCACTTCCAACTCCAGTCACTCTCACGAGCCCGCTGTCATTGACCAGTGCTATGGCGCTTCCGGTAGTGACTTCCCAGGCGATTTTTCCTTGTCCATTTCCTCCATTGGCATAGAGGGCGAACTCGTCCTCGTATTCTATATAGGATGGAAGTCCTCCGACTTCAAGCCTGTAGGACTGGTCTGCCTCCTGTATGGTAAGGACTGCCCCGGTTGACACCCCTGTGTAGTTTTCATTGAGAGTGTTTACAACAATGTCATAGACTCCTGCATCTTCAGGTTCCGCAACTTCCTTTCCGTCTTGCTTGTAGACTACTTCATAGTCCACTCCTTCCGTCAATTCCACGGACGGCCTTACTGTTGCATATTGGGCTTGTCCCGTATATGAAACAGTGTTTTCGGTTATTGCGTATATGACGGGCCTTTTCTCTACTGTGAAGGTTACGGAGCCTGTCTCTTCCTTGTAGTTCCCGTCTGATTCCTTGGTGGCTTTTATTGTTACTGTCCCTGCTCCCTTTATTGTAACGACGCCTGTTTGTCCAGCTACTATGGCCGCCTCTGTCGTGCTGCTTTGCCATGTCACATTTCCGGTCCCCTTACTTTCGGCTTTCAGCAGGAAGTCGGGATCTCCATAGACAACAGCTCCGGGCACTCCGCTTATGACAAGTTCCGTGTTGTCTATGGATCCTATGTCAACAGTGGTGTATAGGGTTGTTGAAGCAGGTGTGTAGTTCTCATCGGTTATTGCAATGCCCGATACCACTACAGTCTTTTCAGCTCCTGCAGATGACGACAGCATAACTGCCGATTCATAGCTTGCAGCAAGACCGTCGATTCCTGTTGAAAGGGTGACATCTACACTATAGTCTCCGGGGATGTAGTCCCTGTTGCTTGCTCTTGCTGTTACAGTCACAGGCTTTGGCACCGTCGTGAAGGCAACCTGGCTCGACTGTTCGTTGAAGTTTCCATCTGCTGCCTTTACTGCCGTCAGGGTGACTTTTCCCACACCTGTTATTTCCACTTGTCCGTCCAGTGTTATTGCTGCCACACTCGTATTGTCACTGGTATAGGATATGTCGCCTGTACCGCTTCCTCCGTTTGCGCTGAGGGTGAACCTGTCTCCATACTCGATGGCGTCGTCAGGAAGGCCTGTCAGGGCAAATGCCTCCTGGTCGGCGCTTGTGATTGTCAATATGCCCGATTCTCCACCAGAGTAGTTGTCGTTTGTTATCTCGATTCCTATGTCGTAGGATCCCATTTCCACGGGATCTGCAACTTCCGTACCTTCCTGGGAGTAGGTTACGGTATAGTCTATCCCTTCCCTGAGATCCAGGTCATCGGGAACAACTGTTGCATATATGGCTTCTCCCGTGTATGTCCTGCTGCTTCCTGTTACAGTGAAGGTTACAGGTTTTTTAGCTACACTTATTACAGCCTGGGCGTCCTGTTCATCATAGTTTCCGTCAGATGCCTTTGTTGCAGTTATGACTGTGCTTCCTGCATTTTTCACCGTGATATATCCCTGGGGCGACACTGTGGCTGCATTTGGATTGCTGCTTGTGAAGGTCACTTGTCCAGTTCCCTTTCCGCCCGTAGTGGACAGCTGGTATCCTCCGTCTCCATAGGTGGTGGCTGCCGGCATTCCCGTTATTGAAAGTGATGTATCGTCACTTGCCGTAACGACAAGGGTTCCGGGAGCCGCAGTAGTGGCACTCTCGTAGTTCATGGACTCGGCTATGGTTGCCTTTGCATAGTACTTGCCTGCATATACCGGTGCTCCCCCGTTTGACAAGGACCCGCTGTTTCCGGAAGTGGTCAGGGTGGTGCACCCTATATCAGTATAGTAAACATAGGTTACTTGTCCGGTGGGAGCCGAGGCACCCTCTACACCGCCGACAAGAGCCTCTTCAATGTCTATTGGAGACCCCGTATAGGATGCAGTCTTGTCCAAGAGACTAATTTCAGGAACTGCCCTTGTAAGTGAAACCGGTATGTCCACATAAACAGTCCTGTAGAGGTCATCCTCCGGCGTGAATACAACGGAATATGTTGAATCGTCCACATCGGGTATGTGCGAGCTTTCAACCCAGGCAAATGAACCGGCTACTGTCTCTCCGTTAAAGGATGCAGTTCCTCCCGTAAGATCTATGTCTCCCAGTGCTTTACCGTACTCAGTCTCCCCTGCCTCCGGAGCTGTTACCTCCGTCTCAAGCTGGTCAATCTCTATATATGCATGGCCGATGTTGCCGACAAGGTCTCTTACAAATATATGCATATATCCTGTTTCAGTCATCGGGACAGATGCAGTCAGGCTGCCTCCTTCGATCAAGGTCTCGGAAGTCCAGTCGTATTCAGGGGATGCTGTTGCATGAGAATTGACAACGGCGAAGCCTGAAAGTTCGGAAATGCTTGCTGGATCATCGCTTCCTGAGACATTGGTGAAGGTTAAGTCCACCTTGTCCTTGTTTATTGCCGCTAAAACAGAGGGAGCAGTTCTGTCCATCTTGACTACCGCATTTCCTTCATTGGATTCCAGTCCTGCTCCATCGACAGTCCTGTACGATATATTGAATATGCCCTCATCTGTCAATGTCTTTGTGGATCCGTCCGTCCAGCCGCCGTCATTTATGTTGTACTGGTATGTAACTCCCGATATGTCGGTTGTTCCTGACAGGGTGAAGGTGACCGAACTTCCGCCGTACCAGGTCCCTCCGGCGTAGTCTCCATCCGCATCATCCTTCATGGTTATTGCTGGATCCGAAGGAGCCGTCTTGTCTATCTTTACCGCAGCTGTTGTGGTAGAGCCACTGTTGCCGGTTTCATCCACCGCCCTGGCATATACGGTGTAGGTTCCTTCTTCTGTAAGTTCGAAGCTTTCACCCTGAATATAGTTGCTTCCGTCAGCGGAATACTCGTAGGCCATGTTGTCGCCGGTGGTGAAATTGTCCGTTGACCCTGATATTGCAAGGGATACGGATCCATCCGTCCAGTCACCCGATGCATATCCGATGCCATTTGATGTCATGTTTATTTCAGGGGCCGATGGTGCCTGGTTGTCCGTCAGATAAAAGGGTCCGAATTTTCCAACGGTTGTGTTTGATGCATTGTCAAGAAGCTTGTAATGGATATATACAGGTTCGGGTCCCGGCGTATCCAGGTTGAAGGACAAGCTCGTATTTGTACCCATGGATCCCCAGTCTTCAGGGTCGGAAGAGCTGTTGTCGATGACAATGTACCTGTGGCTGAAGCCGCTGTCCCCTTCGTCGCTGAAGGTCAGTTCAATGTCGGTGCTTGCATAGTATGTTCCCGCAGCCTTGTCACAGGTTGCTGAAGGTGCCGTATCATCCACAACAAGTGTCACATACCTTGATACTGTCTCAGAAAGTATGCCGTCACTGTTCTTCACCTGCAGGGATATCTTGTAGGTGCCTGCATCCTTTCCGGTGAAATCAAGAACTCCGTCTCCGTCAGGCGTCATGGACTGGTCCGTCCCGTCCTTGGTGACTGTCCATATGCTCTGGCTTATGCTTCTTCCCGCAGGGTCGTAGCTTGTGTTGTAGAGTGCCACCTTGTCATCCTCGGCATCGTATGTATATACGAAAGAAGGGTTGAGGTTGAATTCCGCAATGGGCTCAAGTACTGCCAGCTCTTCGTTTGTCTGATCTATGGATACATACTTGTAGGAAGGAAGACTCTCCACGTCAAGATTGTCAGTTACTATCATCTTGACAAGGTAGTTGCCTTTGGATGAGATCACAGTCGGTTTGCCCTCAGTCCATGCTGTGTCCGTAGTGGCCTTCCACCAATAGCTCCTGGATTTAATGCCATTATCCACAAGACTTTCCTGGTCATAGTCCCTGGAATTGTCACTTATGGTCACGTTGTTGTCCGATACGGATGCATCGTAGCTGGCCACAGTCATCCTGTGGACGTAGACGGTCTTTATTATCTCATCCTTGTAATAAATGTCATATTTTCCAGTCTGGTTCAGGGTTACGTCAAGGGAATCGAGATAGAGTCCGTCATAGGGAACTGTTCCCGTAGGGTTTTCGTAGTATGTCGGGTCGTGGTCAACCTTCCATTTTCCCTGAGGCCACTCACTGTCTGTCGTTGATGTCTGTTCTATTACAGGGTCAACAGTTATGGAGCCTGGCTTTCCATAGACCACATAGTTGGTATCCGCGATTATGGATCCCGCATACTCGTCGTATATGTACTGGGCTATCCGGTCAATGGATGCAGATGCTGTATTGTCTACGAAAGTTCCCCTGTCATCGTTCTTCTCAATGAAGCTTTCAGCCTGTTCCCGGTTCGATGACGTTCCCCATCCGATATAGTGGATCTCGTCGTTTCCAAGCCTGGCGAGGATCTCTCCCAGAGCCTTGGGATCATCAAAGTCTCCCACTTCTCCGTCTTCAAGGTTTACTATGAACCTCTTGGATCCGTCCAGCCATTCCGGCTCGCGGATTACTTCAGAGAAACGCTTCGAGGAATTGGTAGTCATGGTGACATTTCTGAATTTTGCATAGGGCTGTGAATTGGCAAAGAATCCCCAGCTTCCGTCAATAGTGTCCGGTGCAGTATAATCGAAAATCTGGCTGTAGCTGCCGTCCTCTTCCTTGTATAGCTTTGCATTATCGCCCTTCACCCTAAGCTTGAATTTATACCAGATGTTGGTCCTGAAATTATCCAGATGGTTGTCTACTATGGGCGTCAGATAGGTTTGTCCCATGGAGTACAGGCCCGTTGCGTGAGAGTTGTTTGTAATTCTAACATCTCCGCTTGGCCAGCTGTCAGGCGTATATGTATAGCCCGGGTAATAGTAGAGGCCTCCAAAAACATATACATATCCTGTCTGGTCAGGATCATTTATTACATTGGAAAAGCCTTTCATGCCAAAGGTAATGCCGATGTCGTCATCGTCGCTGTTGGTAGTGCACATCTCAAGTTCCAATGTATAGTCGCTGGAATCGAAGTTTGGATCATAGAATCCGGACCACTGGGCATTGGTTGTCTTTATAATCTCGGGCGGAGTTGTAGTTGGATCATAACGCCAATCCCCTGCATCATTGTATCTTGTCCATTCATCAAAGATCGCGCTGGCGTCGGCCGAATTGGTAGACGTGGTGGCGGTTTCTATTGCCTCTACGCGCAGTCTGTCAGCCGGCAGTCCCATGCCCTCAAGGGCAGTTCGCAGCTCATCCTCGAATGTGGATGGATCTTTCACTGAATCACCCACCGTAAGGACTACGTTTACATAGTTGTCCTGTGAAACCTTGATTTTCACACTTTCCGCCCCATAGGCGAATATTTGGCTTGAAAACATCGCCAGTAAGAGACTGATTACGAGCAATATCTTCAAATTCCGGTTTTTGAATAACATTTACATCCTCCAGTACATAGTCTATATTTGCCGCCAATGTTAGCAGTTCAATTCTTGGCAAGCAAACATATTCTATCATTACTGAATGTATCTTTGCAATTGTTTTTTGCAGTCTCGGGTGGAAATTTTAGTTATTGTTTCAAAAAGTAAAACCGCCTCCCGAAGGAAGCGGTCAAGGTTTTCTATAATGAGTCCTGGACTGCGATATGCGAATCAGGCAAATGGTTCCATCATAAGATTTATAATCATCCGAGGTACCTTTCCAGTCGATCATTTACTATTTCATATATATCTTTAGTCGCTTTTTCAGCCTTTTTCTTATCGATTCCATACTCCGTCCCGACAGCAATCAAGTCTTCCATGCCTGGATCAATTCCATCGATCGAGCAAAAAATCAAACAGGTTCACATGTGTGATTCCATCTCTTGACAGATCCAGCTTGTCCATAGTGATCAAATACTTTGGGTATTGATCGTTTATATCCTTGAGCGCCTTCATTTCCCTCTCATAAGTCGATTCATCAAGAGCTGTCAGGCTAACCTGAAAGTATAACCTGACATCTCCCTTTGTTGCAATGAAATCCACCTCGGATGAAGGATTCTTGCCTACTGCGACATCAAAGCCAAACATCAGCAATTGAAGATACACTATATTCTCAATGACATGACCCAGATTCCCCTTTCTATATCCAATCAGTTTGTTTCGAAGTCCGGTATCAACCACATAATACTTCCCGTTGGTCCTAAGTCTTTCCTTGCCACGGATATCATATCTCTCGCACTGGTAAAGGACATGCGCGTCACACATGAGCTTAAGATAATTGTCAACAGTATCTGAAGTAATTCTATGCCCACTGGAAACCAATGTGTTTTTTATGGAATTTGCTGAAAGAGGATTGCCTATATTCTCCATAACAAATTTGGCAACCTTGAAAAAGGTTCCTTCATCCCTGATTCTTCCTCTTAAAACGATGTCCCTTGTAAATATGGAATCAAACAAACCCGCAGTAATTGCCTCCACCAACTCCGGACTGTCTGTCAGGCTTACTGCCGGAAAGGAACCTATTCGAAGATACTCCATGAAATCCTTATCCAAATCATTCAAGGAATATTTCTTGAATTTGAGAAATTCCATGAATGACAAGGGGTATACTTTTATCTCAACATATCTGCCCGACAGATAGGTCATATGTTCTCCAGCGAACATTCTGGAATTGGAACCGGTCACATAGATATCAGAATTCATACTAACCCTCAAACTGTTTACGGCCCTTGCCCATTCCTCAACTTCTTGAATCTCATCTATGAGTATATAAAGCTTGGAATCACCGTCGACCCTATTCATAACATACTCATGCAATGATTTTGCATCTTTCAATTCATCATATTCAAATTTCTCATAGTTTATTTCAACAATTCGTTCCTCTTCAACACCGTCATTTATCAAAAACTGCTTAAACAGCTTTAGCAAGGATGATTTCCCCGATCGCCTTACTCCTGTGATCACTTTGACAAAATCAGTATCCCTGCTTTCAATCAGTTTATTCAAATATCCGTCTCTTGAAATCATGACTACCTCCACAGCTTTGTCATAATCTAATTATATTCCAAAGATGCTCAGGAATCAATAGTTTTCCGATTACTAGTCGTAAAACTTTATATATATGTAAGTTTTTCGAATGTTAGTCGTAAAAATCGAAACATATGTATTTTTTTCGAATGTCAGTCGGAATTTTTATCCATAGAACCTGCATACTTCCCCTATGACCTTCTCATTCTCCTCCTTGGTCATGCCGTAGTACATGGGAAGCCTGAGAAGCCTCTCGCTTTCCCTGGTGGTATGGGTGTCCCTGCCGTGGAACCGTCCGTATCTCATCCCCGCCACAGACGAGTGAAGGGGTATGTAGTGGAATACAGAAGCTATGCCCCTGTCCTTCAAGAAATCCATGAGCCTGGTCCTCTCCTCCATGTTTTTGCACTTAATGTAGAAGAGGTGGGCGTTGTGGCTGCAGTGTCCAGGCACAAGGGGAAGTTCCATAAGACCTTCCTTCTCAAGATCCTTAAGACCCTCATGATATCTGCTCCATGTCTGCAGCCTGTTCTCATTTACCTTTTTTGCATCCATAAGCTGGGGCAGAAGGTGTGCTGCGTTCAATTCGCTTGGAAGGTAGGAGCTGCCAATGTCAACCCATGTATACTTGTCCACCGTGCCCCTTAGAAACTCCTTCCTGTTGGTTCCCTTTTCCCTGATTATCTCGGCCCTGTCAATATAGCCCTTGTCGTTGACGAGGAGGGCTCCCCCTTCCCCCATCGTGTAGTTCTTTGTATCGTGGAAGCTGTAGGCGCCAAGATGTCCAATGGAACCGAGGGCTCTTCCCCTGTAGGCAGCCATGATTCCCTGGGCTGCATCCTCAACGACTGAAATGCCGTGTCTTTCCGCAATATCCATGATCCTGTCCATCTCGCAGGCCACTCCTCCGTAGTGAACGGGCACTATGGCTTTCGTCCGTTCCGTAATTGCTCCCTCTATGAGGTTCTCGTCAATGTTCATGGTGTCCGGCCTTATGTCCACGAAGACTATCCTTGCCCCCCTGAGGACGAAGGCGTTTACCGTCGACACGAAGGAGAAGGATGGCGCTATGACCTCGTCCCCTTCCTTTATGTCAAGGAGGAGGGCTGCCATTTCAAGGGCATGGGTGCAGGAGGTTGTTAGAAGAGCCTTTTTTGCACCCGACATCCTTTCAAGCATCAGGTTGCATTCCATGGTGAACTCTCCGTCTCCGCTCAGCTTTCCATTGTCGACGGCCTTCTTCATATATTCTATTTCATTGCCTAGGCTCAATGGCCTGTTGAATGGTATTTTCATATCTTTATCCTCTTTCTTATCTTTTCCTGAGCATTTTTCATGAGGTTTGTGTCTTTCAGGTACAGGAAGTATATGAGCAGGAAATACACAAGGGCTCCTGCCCCCGCTGTGGCCAGAAGCTTAAGGAGTCTCACCATGCTTTCTCCCGATCTTATGTCAACGGCATGTGCTGCAATGAACCTTACCGTTGCAGCCATTGCGGCCGAGGATGCCAGTGACTTAAGTATTATGGACAGTATCCTCTTGTATTCAATTTCCAGGTTCTTCTTCCTCAGAAGCCAGAACTTCAGAGACGTATTGAAAAGTGCAACTATGCTCGTTGCGAGGGCCAGTCCGTTGTGGGCCATATACCTCACCAGCACCAGGTTCAGCACTATGTTGAGGGCAACTGCAGCCATCCCCGTCTTCATCGTGGTCTTTGAGTCGTGATATGCATAGTATACCTTGTTTATGAACATGCCCATGCCGGTTCCCGCCATTCCAATGGAATAGTAGAAAAGCGCCGACGACGTCATCCTTGCATCCTCAGCATTGAAGGCTCCCCTTGAATATACCACGTCTATGATCTCCCTGTTGAGGGTCATCAGTCCTACTGTTATGGGAATGACAAGTATGGTGATCATGCTGACGGCATAGGTGAACATCTTCTTCAGCTTGTCCCTGTCTCCCTTGACTATCCATTCTGAAAAGGACGGATATATGACCGTCACCATGGATGTTATGAGAAGGCCGTTTACGGATGTTCTCACCTGGGATGCATACTTAAGCGATGAAATGCTTCCCTCCACAAGGGTTGAGGCAAGGGTCCTGTCTATGGCAAGGTTTATGTAGGATATTATGGAGGACACCATTATGGGCACCATAATATTGTATGTGGCCCTCAGGTATTCATCCCTCTTGACTGTCTCAAACAGTCTTCCCCTGAATCCGTGAAGGGGAATGTATATGTAGATTGCTCTCAGGCCGTATGCCAGTATGTTGCTGAATATCAGCCCGGGTATCCCGAACTGTTCATGGAAGAATACAAGGTAGAGGACTACCACTGCATTCATGACTATTCCTCCGCTTGCCACCATGTAGAATCTGTTTTTCGAATGGCTGAAGGCCTCGTAGATGGAATACATGAAGTTGCAGAATATTACCGGCAGCCCTATCCTCAGGTAGGACACGGCTGTGTCCAGCTGCGCTCCCGTGAAGCCTACTGCAAACACCTTCACAAGGGGCCTTGCCAGGACATAGGACAGCGCTATGAGGACAAGTGAAGCAAGGGCGAAGAATCTTGTGATGTTTCCTATGTATTCCCCTTCCGTTGTCCTCCCTTCATCCCTTATCCTTGAAAGGACTGGGATGATGGCCGCACCAAGGCCTGCTCCCGCAAAGCCGAATATCACGGCATATATTGTATTTGTTATGAAATAGGCATCGGTTCCGAAATCAGAACCGAATCGGTATGCAATCATAACCTCCCTGAAGAAGCCTGTAAGCTTGCTCAGGGAGGTTATTGCCATTATTCCTATTGTAGCCTTTATCATTGTTGTTTTTTTCATTTTGTTCTCCAGATCGTCCATTCCGTCGTCTTCCCGGAATATTTATAAATAATTGTATCACATTTCATTATATCTTATCCAAGAAAATCTCATGCCTGAACAAAACGGCTTCGCCGTGTCATCCGCGTAGAAAGTTTCCTCAACCGTATAACACCAACGCTTCAAGGTGTTATGCATTTTTAACTTTCTTAAGCTATGAGAATATAAAAAAGACAGGCCAGCTTCTCAACAAGCCGTCCTGTCTTTCATTTGGTGGAGATAAGGAGATTCGAACCCCTGACCCCCACACTGCCAGTGTGGTGCGCTCCCAGCTGCGCCATATCCCCAGGGTATACAAAGCGGCTTCGCCGCGTCATCCGCGTAAGCGGTGTTGTTAACGCGAAGGAAAATACCATTAACCGTAAAAGACCAACGTTTCAGGGGCTTTTACATATCTAATTTTCCTAAGCTGTACGTAAGTAAATTTATTTAGTTCAATATCAAGTATAGTGATTTCAGCCCCGTTCGTCAAGATAAAAGTTTGCCAATATAAAAACTTCCATTGTGACAATCAGGACTTGTTGAGGAGATTGCAGATCAACAAGCCCTGATTTTATCCACCTTTTGCTGCTCCTTAGATATTCAAGAAGAACTGTCCTTTTGTATTTTTATCCTAGAACAATCCTGAGATTACTCCGTTTTCGTCTACGTTTATCTTCTCTGCAGACGGTACCTTGGGAAGTCCCGGCATTTTCATGATGTCTCCTGTCGATACAACTATGAAGCCCGCTCCTGCAGATACTGTGACGTTGCTTGCAGTGATTTTGAATCCTGTAGGTCTTCCAAGCTTCTTTGGATCGTCAGTAAGGGAATACTGGGTCTTCGCCATACAGATTGGAAGGTTTCCGAATCCGAGGCTCTCAAGGTTTGCGATCTCCTTATCAACCTTTGAAGTGTAGTCCACTCCGTCGGCTCCGTAGATCTTTGTCGCTATTGCTTCTATCTTTTCCTTGATGCTCATTTCGTCTGTGTATGTAAATTTGAATTCAGACTTGTCTTCCTCTACCAGTCTTATTACTTCCTTGGCAAGGGCCTCTCCGCCTTCTCCGCCGTTTGCCCATACATCCGAAAGGGCCACGTTTACTCCAAGCTCCTTGCATTTTTCTTCAACAAGGGCAAGTTCAGCTTCAGTGTCAAACGGGAATTTGTTGATTGCTACAACTGCAGGGAGTCCGAAGTTTT
>NZ_FQZL01000037.1 GCF_900142005.1 Dethiosulfatibacter aminovorans DSM 17477 | reverse complement strand
CATATGAACGACTTAAACCCTCACTTTCCACAATTTGGCAAAGGTTTTAAAATCGGTGCTGTTTGTTCGGCACATATGGAAAAATTAATCTACGGCGCAACTACTCTAGACAAGCCGATACATCCTGATGACATGCACCCGGATGTGCTTATTCCTACACACAACCTTCTTATCTACCCTGATATCAAGATGGGATACAAGGGACATTTGGTACACAAGGTCATTCATAATGTTATTGATACATGGTATGGAGATTGCTGGGAGTGCACAGATACAAAACTGGATTTCTTCGATTCAGTTGCAGAAGAGCATCAACTTCTTAAACCTGTTGAGATCACAGCTTCATACTTCACACCTCTCGGATTTACAATTTACGGTCACGAAGTTGACTATGATTTTAACGAAGAGAGTAAATAATCTCATAAAAAGATTAAAACAGAGGCTGTCTCATCGAAATCTTTGACGGCCTCTAATGATTCATTGAAATTTGAAAAGATACTTGCAGAAGACACCAAGTAAGGAGCTTAAAATGCTTAATGGGAGGTTGACATGCCACAGATAACCTTTAGAGGAATAAAGAAAGAAACGGTAAAAAACATAAGCGGTAGAGTAGTGAATGAATTGAAGGATATTGTAAATGCACCAGCGGGTTGGTTTACAATTGAGTATAGCTATACTGAGTTTTTTGTTGACGGTGACAGTAAAAATTATCCCCTTATCCAAGTTTATTGGTTCGGAAGGGACTTGGAAGTCCAGGACAATGTAGCATCGGTATTGACTGATATTCTTTCTGATGAGGGATACCCTGAAGTCGAAATAAGTTTTCATAAATTTGACAAAAGATCGTATTATGCACACAAGAAACATTTTGCCTAATAGAATAGACTGCGTGTATCTGTATGTAATTCGGATACACGTTTTTTTCGAGTTTAGGTAGATTGTTGACAGTGATTCAAGAAAAAGGGAAAATCAACCTGAGAGAAGTATGGAATCATAGAGAAAATACATAGGAGAAAAAATCATAAAGTAATGAAAAATATAGAATTTGGACCAATAAGACCTGTGGCGGAAGCCGATAGCCTACTTGTAAGAGTCACAAGAGGCTGTTCATGGAACAAATGCCATTTCTGTACACAGTATAAAGATTTCAGTTTTTCAATAAGGAAAATCTATGAAATCAAAAGAGACATAGACAATCTTTATGAAAAATATGGTAAGTATAATATCAGCTCCTGTTTCCTTCAGGATGGAGACAGCATCATAATGAAGACCGATGAACTTATTGAAATAATTGAATACCTTAAGGAGAGATTTCCAAACCTTGAGCAGTTGTCATCATATGGAAGGGCATCTTCATTGGTGCGTAAGTCCGAAGAGGACTACAGAAGACTAAAGGATGCAGGTTTGACAAGGATATACTGCGGCATGGAGTCCGGTTCTGACGATGTCTTGAAAAAGATGAATAAAGGCATTACCTCAAGCCAGTTGGTTGAGGCTGCTGGTCTTGTGAAGAGTGCAGGAATGGAATTGTCCGTATTCATAATTCTCGGTCTTGGAGGCAGGGAGCTTTCCAAGAAAAATGCAGTTGAAACAGCTGAAACTATAAATCTCATGAAGCCTGATTTTGTAAGGGTTAGAACAGTGGCTCTGAATACGGACACAAGGTTGAGATCCATGTCGGAGACCGGAGAATATACGATTCAAAGCGAGGAAGAAATAGTCTATGAACAAAGGTCATTGATTGAGAACATAACAATCCACACCAGATACTCAAGTGACCACTATGTAAATCTTTTGGAGGATGTAAACGGAAAGCTTCCTGATGAAAGGGAGCAGATGTTGGAAGTGATTAGTGACTATGAGTCCCTTGATGACATGGATAGGCAGGTATTCAACCTTGGGAAAAGAGGAAATTTCTTCAGGAAATTGTTGGACTTTGACAAGGGAAAGGCATACAATGATATCAGGAATCATTACAACCTTGATAAATCTAAGAGTTATGATAATATTAGATATATATGCTCTGAATTGAGGAAAAACAAAATTTGACTGAGAATTCGGACAGATCTTAGTGATAAGATACAAAAAGATATATTAATGAATTGAGGAATTTTATGGATAATAACAAAACAGACCATGAGTGTTTGTATAAGAAAATACTTGATAATTCTTATGATGAAATTTTCGTAGTCGATGTAAACGATATTATTATATATGTTAATGAAGCAAGTGTTAAGCACTATGGGCTTCATCCTGATGAAATGATAGGCAAACCAGTTTCTGAAATAGCAAATAAAGGTCTTTGGTATCCAAGGAACATACATCCATATACCTATATAACAAAGAAAGGGTTCACCGTTGAGCAAAAGACTGTATTGGGTAAGACTCTTGTTACAACTGTTGTTCCAGTTTTCGATGAAAATGGAGACGTGGACATCCTTGTTCAGAATGCAAGAGACAAAACTCAGCTTGTTGATTTTGAAAGTGAATTATCAAAAATACGAAAGCTTTTGGAAAACAATAGTGTTCAAGATAATACCATTGACAACAAACATTCTGAAGAACAAAATGGAATAATTACATATAATAACAAAATTAAAAAAATACTTAAGCTTGCTCAGAAGGCTGTTTCAGCAGGTTCAACCTTACTTATTCTTGGCGAGAGTGGAACTGGCAAGGGAATGCTTGCAAAAGCGGTGTATAAGAACAGCAATAGAAGCGATAGGCCTTTTATCACTATAAATTGTGCTGCGATTCCCGAAAATTTACTTGAAAGCGAACTCTTTGGATATGAGGAAGGAGCATTTTCCGGAGCCGTTAAAAGCGGCAAGAAGGGATTAATAGAACTTGCAAATAACGGAGTACTTTTTCTCGATGAAATATCAGAAACTTCACTTGCTATCCAGGCGAAGCTTTTACATGTTCTTCAGGATAAGACCTACTATTCTGTAGGAGGAAGGGAAGTCAAGCATACAAATGCAATAATAATTGCTGCCAGCAATAAGGATATAAAGGAACAGGTCAGGCAGGGATATTTCAGGGAAGATCTTTACTACAGGCTGAATGTTGTAGAGGTTGAGTTGCCGCCATTGAGGGAAAGGCGTGAAGATTTGCGTCCTTTGACATATTTTTTCATTAATAAATTTAATGAGAAGTATGGATATAAGAAAGAAATCTGCAAAGAATGTCTCGAACTGTTTGATAAATATGAATGGCCAGGCAATGTTAGGGAGTTGGAAAACTTCATTGAAAGGCTAATTATTACTTCTGAGGATCGGATAATAGAACGTGATGATTTACCGGAATTTTTTATGGATTCAATCAATGAATTAAAGTATAATGAAAGTTTGGGAAGCTTGGAAAAAATGGTGGAAGATTATCAGAAGAAAATTGTATTGGATATTTACAGAAAACAGAAATCAATAAGAAAAACTGCTGAAGCTCTTGGCGTAAGTAAAAGCAAAGCTGCAAGACTGATAAATAAATATAAATAAAACATATTGAAGTGTACTAATATAGGCACGAAAAAACCTGCATTTTTACCAAGTATATTGAAAAATGCAGGTTTTATTTTTGTTGTGTTGCTTCAGTTGCTAAAACCATATTGAATTTATGTTTAAGGAATAAATGGAAGATAACAAAGAAAGTATAAGGAGGATTTATGAATAAAAGCAAAGGAACATCAGTTGATAGATTTATCTTTTGGGGAACTCTGGTAATGTTGATTGGAATAATAGTACCAATTGTTTTATTCCCGGAAGAATCACAAACAATTGTTGCTAAACTCCAGGCGGGAGCTCTTGATGGTTTTGGATGGGGTTTTTTGGTATTCACCTTTGGCGCTTTTATATTTTGCATATTTGCAGCAACCAGTAAATGGGGCAAGGTAAAGCTTGGAGAACCGGATGATAAACCAGAATACTCTACTTTCTCATGGTGTGCAATGCTTTTCTGTGCAGGACAAGGATCAAGCATTATCTATTGGGGTGTTATAGAATGGGTATATTACTATATTGGACCCCCTCCAGGAATAGAGCCAATGTCTGTTGAGGCTGCAAATGTTTCTACAGCCCTATCTTTCTTTCATTGGGGTCCAAGTGCCTGGGCGGTGTATTGCCTACCGGCGCTCCCAATGGCATATCTTTACTGGAAAAGGAGGGAGCCTGTTCTTAGGCTTAGTCAGACGTGCCAGGGAGTTATTCCAAAGAAAAATCTTGATGGAATGACAGGTAAAGTAATTGATCTTGTTATACTGTTTGTCATAGTTGCATCATATATTGCAACTCTTGGTTTAGGAACTCCAATGATAGCTACTGGTCTGGAAGTTTTATTTGGTGTTCCTCAAACATTGCTGACAAAGTTGGGCATTATAGTGGTTTGGAGCATGATTTTCATTCAAAGTGTTTACAAAGGTCTTGATAGTGGTATTAGGAAACTTAGTGAATGGAATGTTTATGTTGCATTTGTTCTTGTGGGTTTAGTGTTTGTTTTCGGTCCAACAAGTTTCATATTAAACAAGACAAGCGACTCATTTGCAATTATGCTTGGAAACTACTTCGAGTGGAGCCTTTTTACTGATGTAGTCGGACAAAACGGATTTGCTAAATGGTGGACTGTATTCTATTTTGCATGGTGGATAGCTATAGCGCCATTTATGGGACTCTGGGTTGCCAGGATCTCAAAGGGAAGGACAATAAAGGAGATTGTAGTTGCGGAGATGATAGTTGGAACACTGGGTGGCTACACAGTGTTTGCATCTCTGGGAAGCAGTGGGCTTCATCAACAAATTGCAGGAGTGGTTGATGCAGTGGCTATTCTTCAAAACCAGGGTCCGACATATGCAGTTGCAGCTATATTGACAAGTCTTCCACTAGGCAAGGTCCTTCTTTTCCTAATGATATCGACGATGTTTCTTAACCTTGCAACATCTGTCGATTCAACAGCATTCATATTGGCTGCTCTTGCATCTAACGGACTTAAGGTAGGTGAGGAGCCTGTAAGATGGTACAGGGTATTCTGGGCTGTAGCGATAGTGGCTGTGCCTATCGCGATGATAATCGTTGATGCATCGCTCAGTACCTTACAGGCATTTACAGTACTTGCTGCGATACCCATAGTGTTTTTAATGATAATCATGACAGTATCTTTTGTGAAAATGTTAAAGGAAGATGAAGGATTGTCATTCAGTGAAATAATAGAAAGAGAAGAAAAGAAAGAATGTTTAATTAATAAGTAATAAATGCCGGATGTAGAGAGGATATTAACAGGTAATATTCAATTGATGGTGTAATCATCTGAAGTGATATTGAATACATATATCATTAGGAGGGTTACACCATTATTATTTTATTGGTAATAGGGGAATAAAAAGATATTTTTCGCAAAAGCTTAAAATCACAGCTTCATACTTTGCATACCTAGGATTTATATTTGAGGAGAAGAAAACAGTATTCGATATCTACAGCAAACAGAAATCGATGAGAAAAACTGCCGAAGCACTTGGTGTAAGTAAAAGCAAAGCCACAAGACTAAGAAATACAAATATGATATTTTGAAGCGTACCAATATTGGTACGATGTACCAAATTTAGAACGAAAAAGACCTGCATTTTTACTGAGTATGTTGAAAAATGCAGGTTTTATATTTGGCATGAATATTGCTTATATTGTTATTGAAGACTCATAAGAGTGGCAACTTCTCTTATGAAAAACTATGTACAAATAAGTAGCAGGGCAGCTTTACTGTTTGGCTGACTTGAGATGTATCCAACAGGATATGTCTTGGGCAAGGTCATTATACTATTTATATGATAGGAAATCAAATGTATTATCGGAGGTGAACTGATTTTTATTATTCGGCAGGAGAGCCTTTTCATAGAATGGTCATTATTTGTACATGGAAATTAAATATCTAGGAGGATTTTATGAAAACAATTAACAAACCTTTAGCAATATTTGCAATTGTTTTACTTATTGTAGTAATCATACCTATTGCAGTTGCTCCAGAAGCCAGTACCGATTTTATCAATGGTCTGCTTGGCGGTATAACGGGTAATTTTGGATGGCTTTTTCTTCTAGCAGGAATAGGATCATTTGGATTCCTCATGTATTGTGCATTTAGCAAATATGGGGATATAAAATTTGGTGGCCCCGATTCCAAGCCGGATTATAGCACCTTTAGCTGGGTGTCCATGCTTTTGTGTGCAGGATTAGGTTCAAGCATTATGATATGGGGTGGAGTTGAATGGATGTATTATGTATCAGGACCTCCATTCAGGGTTGCTCCTTATACATTGGAGGCATATGAGTGGGCTTCTGCATACGGCATGTATCACTGGGGTTTTGTGGCATGGGCTATGTTTGCTATTCCTACAGTTCCGATTGCATACTCATACTGGGTGAAGAAAAACAGCTCTCTTAAAATGTCTTCCGCCTGCAACGCAGTCATAGGAGATGAAAAAGACAGTTGGACAAGAAGGATAATCGATGCATTCATAATATTTGGAATTCTTGGTAGTTATGCTACAACGATAGGACTGGGAACTCCAATAGTTTCGAGGATTCTTAACCATCTCTTTGGGATTCAGGATTCGTTCTTTTTGAGAGTGTCAATTCTTGTAGTTCTTTGTGCTGTATTCACTCTTAGTGTATATAAAGGAATCGAATCTGGAATCCAGGTTATAAGCAGATGGAATGTAAAGATAGCGCTTGGATTGTTTGCCTTTATCTTCATAGTAGGACCCAAGGCTTTTATGCTTGATACATTCGTTCAAGCTGTTGGGATGAACCTTTCTCATGTAATCGATATGAGCTTTTATACTGATTCCATTGGTAAAAGTGGATTTCCACAGGGTTGGACTATATTCTACTGGGCTTGGTGGATTGCAATGGCTCCATTCATGGGTCTATGGGTAGCAAGGATATCAAAAGGAAGAACTATCAGAGAATTGGTAATAGCAGAATGCTTCTGGGGTTCTATGGGTTGCTGGTTGTCTTTTAATACACTGGGAAGTTTTGGAATGAATCTTGAGCTTGAAGGAACAGTTAAGTTATCACAGGTTCTTGCCGAATCAGGAAAAGGTGAAGCAATAATAACAATGCTTCAGAACCTGCCGCTAAGCTATATAGTAATATTTGTATATGGACTTTTGCTCTTCCTGAATCTGGTTACATCATGTGATTCTACGGCATATGTACTTGCACAGACAGCATCCAAAAACCTAAAGCCAGGGGATGATCCAAACAAGTATTACAGGGTGTTCTGGGCAATGAGTCTTGTCATTATACCAATAGCACTTATGAGTCTTGAGTATAAAATCGAAGGCCTTGATACAATGGCTCCTCTTCAGATTGCTTCAGTTGTGTCATGTTTACCGGTGCTTGTTGTTCTTGGATTGATGATTGCATCATTCATCAAGTGGATTAAGGAGGACATAGCAAACGGAACTCTGCCAATCGATGAGAAGCATAGATCCAGATGGCCGGAATTGGAATATAACAATAAAAAATCAAAATCAGCAACATCATAAATAATAATATAAATAAGCCATAAAGGAGTTAAAAGCTCCTTTATGGATGAAATGCTTTTAGCAAGGAGATTATACATGAGTTTTCAAATAGTATCAGAAAGTATAATAAAGGGAAATGAATCTTTGACTGTTGAACATGTTAAAGAACTTATAGATTCGGGAACGGAACCTCTTTCAATCATAAATGACGGATTGATGGCAGGAATGAACGTTGTCGGAGAGAGATTCAAGAATGGAGAGATGTTCGTGCCTGAAGTGCTCATGGCAGCAAGGGCGATGAATTCCGGAATAGAACTGGTCAAGCCACTTATAAATGACGATGACATGCCGAATGTTGGGACAGTAGTAATAGGGACTGTAAAAGGTGACCTTCACGATATAGGCAAAAATCTTGTAGCCATGATGATGGAAAGTGCAGGTTTCAAGGTTGTCAACGTAGGTGTAGATGTAACAACGGATAAATTTGTTGAAGCTGTTAGAGAAAACAATGCTCAGATTGTCGCCATGTCTGCGATGCTTACTACTACGATGGTATATATGAAAAATGTAATTGAGGCGCTTGAGGAAGCAGGGTTGAGAGAACAGGTCAAAATAATGATAGGAGGTGCACCGGTTACTCCTAAATTTGCAGAGGAGATAGGTGCAGAGCTTTACACTGTTGATGCTTCCAGTGCTGCAGAAGAGGGAAAGAAAATTTTAAAATAGGAAGGTATAGACATGAATTCAAGAGAAAGAGTATTGACAGCTTTAAACTGTGGCATTCCAGACAGAGTGCCCTTTGTGGATTTCGTAGATGAGAAAATAAAGAAGATCGTCATGGGTAAGGACGATTTTACTGAGATAGAATTTGCAAAAAAGGTTGGGCTGGATGCTGTTACCATGCCCGGCATATATGGAGACTACAGTGCGCCGGTGTTTTGTGAAATGCCCGAAGGAGTCAACGACAGGCATTTTGCAGGAGATGGTCTCATAAAGAAGGATTCGGACCTGGATAAGATGGTTTTTCCGGATCCTAAGGATGAAAAGTTTTACGAGCCGGCAAAGAGATTCATCGATGAGTGCAGCAATGAAGATATTGCCGTGTTTTTCGGTCTGGTTCCGGGAACATATGCTACAATATTTTCAATGGGAATGGTTGATTTTTCATATGCATTGATGGACAATCCCAAGCTTATAGAAAAGATTCATGAAAGGTATATAGAATGGAATATGGAGGTTGTTGAGAGACTGCAAAGGATAGGTGGAATAGACTTCTTCGCACTGTATGACGATATGGCATTCAATTCCGGTCCTATGATGTCGCCTAAGGTATTCAGAGAGATATTTGTTCCTCAATACAAGCAGCTTGCAGATACATTCAAGGTGCCGTGGGCGTTTCATAGCGACGGTGATCTTTCTGTGCTTCTCGAAGATATCCTGTCATTGGGCATGAACTGCATCAATCCAATCGACCCTTCAGGAATGGACATCAACAAGGTCAAGGAAGAATATGGAGACAGGGTGTGTCTTTGGGGCAACATCGACTTGAGATATACATTGACCAGGGGAACTGTTGAAGAGGTTGATGCAGAGGTGAAGGACAGGATTATGAATGTAGGAAAAGGCGGAGGATATATTTTGTCAAGTGCAAACATGGTTACAGATTATTGCAAGGCAGAAAACTTCGTGGCCATGGCGGAAGCAGTTAAGAAATATGGCAAGTATCCACTTTTATGCGAATAGGAGGATTAGAAGATGAGTTTTGAGTCATCATCATCAGAGGTTGTATCAAGTTTGCTTAGAGATACATATGTGCCAAGGTTCTTTAAGGCAAAGCAGATATTTCAACGACCTAAAATTGAAAAGGCTGACATTCCGGAAGTAATAGAAAAAGAGATGTCAAAACCTGAAATATTATCTAAAATAAAGCCGGGTATGAGAATTGCCATAACCTGTGGAAGCAGGGGGATAGCCAGCTATGTTTTGACAGTCAAGACATTGGTTGCGTTTTTGAAGGACAAAGGAGCGGAGCCCTTCATAGTTCCGGCTATGGGAAGTCATGGAGGTGCAATTGCAGAAAACCAGACGGATATTCTGCATCATTACGGCATAACAGAAGAAAGTGTTGGATGTCCTATAGTTTCATCAATGGATGTAAAAAAAATAGGATTGACGGATGATGGAAGAGATGTCTACATTGATAAAAATGCTGCAGAAGCCGATGGAATTATTCTCTATAACAGGATCAAACCACACACTTGCTTCACGGCTTCGTATGAAAGCGGATTACATAAAATGTGTGCAATAGGATTGGCAAAACAAGCGGGTGCAGAGAATTGTCACGAACAAGGATATGCAGTTTTAGGAGATAATGTATTTATATACGGCCAGGGAATAATCAAGAACTCCAATATCATCTGTGGTCTAGGTGTTGTGGAAAATGCATTTGATGAACTTTGCATTATTAGCGCCATAGAAAAGGATAAAATTATAGAGGAGGAACCAAAGCTTCTAAAAAAGGCGAAATCCCTTATGCCCAGCTTGCTGGTTGGGGAATGTGATGTTTTGGTAGTCGATGAAATAGGGAAAAACTTCTCCGGTGACGGAATGGATCCAAATATAACGGGTACTTTCTGCACTCCATATGCATCTGGAGGTGTTAAGAGCCAATATGTTACAGTGTTGGGGCTGTCGCCTGAAACCTTGGGGAATGGAATTGGTGTAGGCATGGCTGATGTAACAACCAAAAGATGCGCTGATGAATGCAATTTGGGTGAAATGTATCCCAATTCCATAACTTCTGTGGAGCTTGGATCAGCCAGGATACCGGTCATCGTGAAATCAGACAAAGAGGCAATCCAAATATGCACAAAGGTATGCATAGGCATAGACAGAAAGAATCCTAGGATTGTACGGATTCCAAATTCATCCTTTGTTCAGCATATTCTATTGAGTGAAGCTTATTTGGAAGAAGTGAAGAATAGGCCTGATATGGAAGTTGAAAGCGAATTGTTTGACTTGCCATTTGATGAATACGGCAACTTAATGGATCTAGAACCAAGAGTCCGTTCTAATGATGAATAGTAAAATTTTCTCC
This sequence comes from Dethiosulfatibacter aminovorans DSM 17477, assembly GCF_900142005.1. Taxonomy (GTDB): domain Bacteria; phylum Bacillota; class Clostridia; order Tissierellales; family Dethiosulfatibacteraceae; genus Dethiosulfatibacter; species Dethiosulfatibacter aminovorans. Next base: position 22,419 of record NZ_FQZL01000037.1, on the reverse strand, counting down.
CATAACAGCTCTTTAGCAGTTATGGGAGAACTTATTTTCAAAAATTCCCCCCCCTTTATGATTTTCCCCAAAAATAATTGATATATTAAGATTAAAAATACAGTATTTAGCAAATTAAATAAGTGTCGATATTTAATGACTTATAATCTATCATGTATTTTAGGATATAATGAATCATTGCAACCTTGATATATCCAAGGGTTATTCGGCAATGCAAATATCATAATAGATTTAACTGGTGAGTCGCATTTGCGGCTCACTATTTTGTTTGAGGTTCGCTTGTTTTACTGGATGGATATTCCAAGGTTGTTGATAAACAGCAGTTTGACCGATTAAGTTGTGAAAATCTGTATTGGCATAATACTTGCAAATGTATATATATATAGTATTAATACTTTTTAAAGAAGTTGATCAACAAACATGAATTAGTAAGATTGAAGGAGATGGTAATCAAATCGATGCTTAGACAGAATGTAATTAATTTGAAGAGATTTTATGTAAAAGGAGATTTATCACAATGAAAATAGTATGTTTGGGAGATAGCTTGACAGAAGGTGTAGCTGTTGATGTTAGGAATACATGGCCTTATATGATGAAGCAAAGCACAAATTGTGAACATGACATTATCAACAAGGGCATTAGAGGTGATACAACATTTGGCATGATAGGAAGACTGCACGAAGATGTTTTGTCTGAGAATCCGAATTGTGTTATTTTATGCGGGGGACTGAATGACTGTTGGTTTGATACGCCGGCAAATATTATAGTTTCAAATATATATGCCATAGTGAAGAGATTGGAATTTAATGGCATTAAAACTGTCATTGGAATTCCACCAGTGGTGTTTAGCAAGGATAGGCTTGAAGGTGAGTATCCTTCCGCACCCCTTGGCGGATGGGAAAAACTGGATAATCTAGTTTCAATTTATAGAGAAGCTTTGATTGCAATTTGTGAGGAGTATGAGTATTCATACTTTGATATGCAGGATATGTTCAACAATCATAGTGGCAATGCGGAAGATTTGATAGGTGACGATTTGATTCATCCAAACGAAGAAGGCAATCGTTATCTTTCGGAAATCATATATGAGGAATTAATTAAAATTTACAAATACAATAAAGAAAGGGTGTTTTAATTTGTTTGAAAAAATGAAAAAAGAAATGGATCCTGGAGTTTTTTGGCCTACGTTTATCATGTTGATAGCGGTTTCCGCCATTCTTAGCTCCAGCAAGGATGCGGGAGAAAAAATAGTCAATAAACTTTTCTCGTTTACAACTGTGAACTTTGGCTGGCTGTTTTTATGGTCGGCAATGGCGATATTCGCATTTCTGGGATGGCTGGCATTCAGCAAGTACGGAAAAATAAAGCTTGGAGAGGGAAAACCAGAGTTTTCAACATTCAGCTGGATAGCCATGCTGTTTTGTGCAGGACTTGGAAGTGGAATCATGTATATGGGAACCATCGAATGGAGCTATTATATATTGACACCGCCATTTGGAATCGAAGCTTATTCGGCGGATGCCTATAAATTCGCCCAATCCTATGCATTGTTCCACTGGGGGCCACATGCTTGGGCAATGTATTGTCTTCCAACAATACCAATTGCATATTATTACTATGTGAAGAAAAAGCCTACTATCAGAATGAGCGTCACATGTGATGAAGTATTAGGGGATAAGGTATACGGCAAACTTGGGAAAGCAATTGATGTCGTTACTCTATTTGGACTTATAGGAGGATGCGGAGCTGGACTTGGCTTGTCAACTCCTATGATAACTGCTGGAATAAGCTATTTGACAGGTATTCCTGAGAGCTTCGAATTGAAAATCGCTGTAATAGTAGTATGGGTAATGATCTTCAGTTTCAGTGTGTGGAGAGGGCTTAAAAAAGGTATTAAGTTGCTGTCTGATATAAATGTTTATTTGGCTTTTTCAATAATAATTTTCATTTTTGTATTAGGGCCAACGACATTCATTCTTGACAATTTCACAAACAGTATAGGTGTAATGTTTAAAAACTTCATGGAAATGAGTTTCTATACCGACCCGATACAGAAGTCAGGGTTTCCTCAAGGATGGACTGTTTTCTACTGGGCTTGGTGGGTAGCTTTGGGACCGTTTGTAGGACTTTTTACGGCAAAAATATCCAAGGGACGAACAATAAAGGAAGTAATATTGGGTGTTGTCTGTTTCGGTACTTTAGGCGGATGGATGTTCCACGCCGTGTTGGGAAACTATGCAATAGACCTTCAGGTGACAGGTGCGTTGGATTTGGTCAAAATAACAGCAGAGCAGGGGAGCGCAGCGGCTATTATTGCCGCAATAGGAGCATTGCCCCTTGGCAAGGTGGTGCTTGTGGTTTTCATATCTACTGCATTTATATTCTTTGCAACAAGTTTGGATTCGGCAGCCTATACTACGGCACTTGTATGCAGCAAGGATTTGTCGGATGATAAAGAACCCTGCAGAATGCATAGAATGACCTGGGCGTTCTCTATGGCGGTTTTACCATTGGTATTGATATTCATCGGAGGACTGCAGCCTTTGCAGACTACAGTAATAGTAACAGGTTTGCCTATTGTATTTGTGTACATATTGATGGCGGTTTCATTGTCGAAGTCTTTAAAGAAGGACTATGGAACTTTAGTGAATTGTAACATGCTGGAAAATGAGGCTGCCAATTAAATCGTGATACTAGAATTTTGTATTAAAAGCAGATATTTCGGTATCTGCTTTTAGTTTTCCAAAATTCAATTGGTGTTGCAAACTACTGAATATGAGTCTTGTGATATAAGGCATTTTTATAATGGAAGAGTTACCGGTATAATGCTTGTATCCGAGGAGTCGATTGCACAAAACTATAAGCCCCCCGATAGTTTGCTTTTTTTTGGGTTAATGGTATAATTTATAATGAAGCAAAAAGTCAATGGTTTATTCGGTAATGCAAATAGCATAATAGATTTAATCAGTGAGTCGCATTTGCGACTCACTGATTCGTTTGAGGGTCGCTTGTTTACTGGATGGATATTCCAAAGTTGTTGCTAAACAGTAGTTTGCCTGATTAGGATGTGAAGATTTGTATTGGTATAATACTTGCAATTGTTTATATATAGTATCAATACTTATTATAAGAAGTTGATCAACCAACATGAATTAATAAGATTGAAGGTGATGGTAATCAAAATTGATGGTTAGACAGAATGTAATTGATTTGAAACACTTTTAGAAAAAAGGAGATATATCACAATGAAAATAGTATGTTTGGGAGATAGCTTGACGGAATGTGTAGGTGTTGATGTTAGGAATACATGGCCTTATATGATGACGCAAAACACTAATTATAAATATGACGTTATCAACAAGGGCATTAGAAGTGATACAACATTTGGCATGTTAGGAAGACTGCACGAAGATGTTTTGTCTGAGAATCCAAATTGTGTTATTTTATGCGGGGGACTGAATGACTGTTGGTTTGATACGCCGGCAAATATTATAGTTTCCAATATATATGCCATAGTGAAGAGATTGGAATTTAATGGCATTAAAACTATCATTGGAATTCCACCGATGGCGTTTGACAAGGACAGGCTTGGAGATGAGTTTCCTTACAAACCGCTTGGCGGATGGGAAAAACTGGATAATCTAGTTTCTCTTTATAGAGAAACTTTGATTGCAATTTGTGAGGAGTATGAGTTTTCATACTTTGATATGCAGGAGATATTCAACAATCATAGTGGAAATTTGGAAGATTTGATAGGTGAAGATATGATCCATCCAAACGAAGAAGGAAATCGTTGTCTCTCTGAGATTGTATATGAGGAATTAATGAAAATATACAAATATAACAAAAAGAGGGCATTTTAGTATGTTTGATAAAATGAAAAAAGAAATGGATCCTGGAGTTTTTTGGCCTACGTTTATCATGTTGATAGCGGTTTCCGCCATTCTTAGCTCCAGCAAGGATGCGGGAGAAAAAATAGTCAATAAACTTTTCTCGTTTACAACTGTGAACTTTGGCTGGCTGTTTTTATGGTCGGCAATGGCGATATTTGCATTTTTGGGATGGCTGGCATTCAGCAAGTACGGAAAAATAAAGCTTGGGGAGGGAAAACCAGAGTTTTCAACATTCAGCTGGATAGCCATGCTGTTTTGTGCAGGACTTGGAAGCGGAATCATGTATATGGGAACAATCGAATGGAGCTATTATATATTGACACCGCCATTCGGAATCGAAGCACATTCTGCTGATGCCTATAAATTCGCCCAATCCTATGCATTGTTCCACTGGGGGCCGCATGCATGGGCGATGTATTGTCTTCCAACAATACCTATAGCATATTATTACTATGTAAAGAAAAAGCCTACTATCAGAATGAGCGTCACATGTGATGAAGTATTAGGGGAAAAGGCATATGGCAAGCTTGGGAAAGCAATCGATGTCGTTACTCTATTTGGACTCATAGGCGGATGCGGAGCTGGACTTGGCTTGTCAACTCCTATGATAACTGCTGGAATAAGCTATTTGACAGGTATTCCTGAGAGCTTCGAATTGAAAATCGCCGTAATAGTAGTATGGGTAATGATCTTCAGCTTCAGTGTGTGGAGAGGGCTTAAAAAAGGAATAAAACTGCTGTCCGACATAAACGTATATTTGGCGTTTACAATAATAATTTTCATTTTCGTATTAGGGCCAACGACATTCATTCTTGACAATTTCACAAACAGTATAGGCGTAATGTTTAATAACTTCATGGAGATGAGTTTCTATACCGACCCGATACAGAAGTCAGGATTTCCTCAAGGATGGACTGTTTTCTACTGGGCTTGGTGGGTAGCTTTGGGACCGTTTGTAGGTCTTTTTACGGCCAAAATATCCAAGGGACGTACAATAAAGGAAGTAATATTGGGTGTTGTTTGTTTCGGTACTTTAGGCGGATGGATGTTCCACGCCGTGTTGGGAAATTATGCAATAGACCTTCAGGTGACAGGTGCGTTGGATTTGGTCAAAATAACAGCAGAGCAGGGGAGCGCAGCGGCTATTATTGCCGCAATAGGAGCATTGCCCCTTGGCAAGGTGGTGCTTGTGGTTTTCATATCTACTGCATTTATATTCTTTGCAACAAGTTTGGATTCGGCAGCCTATACTACGGCACTTGTATGCAGCAAGGATTTATCGGATTATAAAGAACCCTGCAGAATGCATAGAATGACCTGGGCGTTCTCAATGGCGGTTTTACCATTGGTATTGATATTCATCGGAGGATTGCAGCCTTTGCAGACTACAGTAATAGTAACAGGTTTGCCTATTGTATTTGTGTACATATTGATGGCGGTTTCATTGTCGAAGTCTTTAAAGAAGGACTATGGAACTTTAGTTTTTAAAAATTCATTGCTTTATGATGATAAGGGAGACTTGAAATGAGCATTATGTTTAAATACGAGAATGAATTGATGCCGGTACCTAGCTACGGGCTGGAAGAAATCATGGAGAGATATCTGGAATGTATTCTTCCGATAGTAGATGATGAAGTTTACCGCAATACGGATAAGATATGCAGAAATTTTATTGAAAATGATGGAAAGCTCTTGTTTGAGAAGGTGCTTGAGTGGAAAGATGCATTGAATGGAGGGAGTTGGCTGTTGCCCAAACAGATGGAAGGACTTCTGTCCGAAAGGGAACCTCTGACTTTAATGGGTAATTATGCTGGAATACTGAAGCCTGATAACAACAGTCATATCAACGACAGTGTCGAATTGACAGCAGCTTTCATATATGCAGCAATAAAAATATACATTGAGATAGAATGTGAAACCTTTAAACCCATATTGATTAAGGATAGAATACCGGTATCCATGAAGCAATTCAAGGATGTGTTTAATTCATGCAGAGTTCCCAAGAAAGGCCATGATGAAATAATATCTTATAGTAAGGATGTAGACAAATCAAGGAGTGTATGCTTTTTTTATAATGGCAGATACTGGAATATAGAAGTCGTTAATTCTGAAGGCATCATTTGCAAGTACAAGGATTTGCTTAGCACCATCAAAACTATCATATACAGCAGTCGAGAAAAGAATGCCAACCATATAAACCATATTTCTATATTGGGAAGTGATAAAGCATCATATTATATTGATAAGCTAACAGGATATGATGAAAAGAATATGGAGGGATTTAATAAACTGTATAGTTCTGTTTTCAATATTTCTTATTCTGGGGAAAAAATAATGTCAGAAGAGGAAGAGATGCATGACATTCTATATGGCAATGGGGAAAACTTTTGGTGTTACAAACCATGGTCAATATGCATGAAGAAGGACAGAAGAATTCGATACAACATGGAACATACCTTAATGGATGGTTTGAATTCCATTTATCTGCTAGGATTGATTAGGGAATTCATCAGCAATAAGGATAGTTTTACAAATGAAAATAATGGAACTGTATTGAATCATTCTTTGATTGAGTGGAATATATCCGACAGTATTAAGAATGAAATTCTTGCAGAAAAAAATGAATATTTGGATACTGTGAGCAGACTCGGTACAAAGAAGATAGTGTTTGATGGATATGGCAAAGAGAAGATTGCTGGAAGCGGATATAGTGCAGATGCAATATTTAGATTTGCCCTTCAGTATGCCCAGAAAAAAGTCTATAATGAAATAAGAACTGAATACGAGTCCTGTGATATAAGGCATTTTTATGAGGGTAGGGTTATGGGTATAAGGCCCGTATCCGAGGAGTCGATTTCACTGGTTGATTCTGTCATTAATAATGATTGTAAAGATACGATTACAGAAAAACTGGAGTCTGCGAACAATAGCCATAAGAATAAAATCAAGAAATGTAAACAGGCTAATAGTGTAACCAGGCCTTTGAATGTCTTGAAGTCAATATATGAAAAATATGGAGAGGAACTTGGCATAAAAGAGATGCCGGAATTATTCAGCGACATTTCATTTGAAAAGATCAATTCTGATTTTCTTTCCACAACAACTGTTGGAGATTGGGATTCCATGTTTTTTTCCCCTGTAATAGAAAATGGAATAGGATTGGTCTATGCAATTAAGGATAATTCGATTGAGTTTTTTGTTACTTTTAGGGTTGTGGATGAAGAAAACATCAATTCGTTTTGTGATGAAGTTAAAGAATTTCTAGATATTATTGAAGAATATCTCATATAGGAAAAAGGTGGTAGTTTAATGTTTAAAGAGCATAACAGCAAAGATTATAACAATGTACCAGATTTGAAAAAGGAAATCATGCAATTGATTCTTGATAATTTTGATGATGAAATATTTGTAATTAACAGCAAAAAGCAGGTGCTTTATGTTAATGATGCATCCGAAAGACACTATGGAATGAAGCCGGAAGAAATCATTGGAAAGTATTCCGAAGAATTGTTGGATTTGTGCTACTGTGATCCGCTGATAACTCCTATTGTCTGGGAAGAAAAAAGAAAGGTTACCTTGGAGCAAACCACAAGAATAGGAAAGAAAATTCAAACAACGGCTATACCAATATTGAATAAGGATAAGAGTATTGAATATGTCATCTATTACAGCAAGGATATAACAAAACTTGAAGAGATGAAAAAAGAGTTGAAATTGACGAGGGATTTGCTTGCAAAAAATACAGCTGAAAAAAGCGGAACCAAGAATGACGGGCAAAGTTTTTCGCCCAATTCTACAGTATCTATTGTTGCAGAAAGCGAAGCCATGAAGGAAGTCTTGAGCAAGGCTGAAAGAGTTATGAATGTCGATTCAACGGTATTGATATTGGGAGAATCAGGAACGGGAAAGGGAGTCCTTGCCAGATATATACATGATAACAGCAGCAGAAAGAAAGATCCTTTCATTGCGATTAACTGTGCTGCGATACCGGAGGAACTTCTGGAGGCAGAATTGTTTGGTTATGAAGCGGGATCTTTTACAGGTGCAAAGAATGAAGGAAAGATTGGTTTCATGGAATTGGCCAGTGAAGGGACATTGTTTCTCGATGAGATTTCTGAATTATCACCTAAACTCCAGGCTAAGCTGCTTCATGTTATACAAGACAAACAATTTTTCAAGGTGGGGGGAAGAAAACTGATAAGCACGGATGCAAGGATAATAACTGCTACAAATAGAGATTTGAAAAAGAGGGTAGAGGAGGGCTTGTTCAGAGAAGACCTTTATTTCAGGTTAAACGTAATTAGTATAGAAATACCTTCAATAAGAGAAAGAAAGGAAGATATACCTCCGCTTATTGAATATTTTCTTGATAAATTTAACAGTCATTATTCATTAACGCATGAAATAAGCGATGAATGCATGGAAAAACTGAGAAAACATATTTGGAAGGGTAATATCAGGGAACTTGAAAATTTGATTGAAAGACTGGTTGTCATGACTGAAGATGAAGTCATTGACGTTGAACATCTGCCAAGAGGAATCCTTGACAATTCAAAATATAAGATTGATGATTTTAAAAATGTTTCTTTAGATGGTATAAAGGAAGAAATTGAAAGAGACTTAATCTTGAAAGCATATGAGAAATGTGGAAGCAGCAGAAAAGTTGCCAAGATGCTTAGCATTAGTCAAAGTAGAGCTTCAAGACTTATTTACAAGTATATTTCTGGATAGAAAGCTCAAGAATCTTTTTAGATATTTGACAAAAGCCCGTAGCCGCACGGGTTTTTTGTCTTTTTTGAACGCTTATTAGAAAACTTTATGGCAATAATATCTTTCAATGACGGATGCAAAAAATAATTATTGCCAATGATAAATACGGAGTGTATTATGGATTCAGACAGTGCAATATTTATGCAAATTAATGAAAAAAGCCGGTCAAGAAGAATCGGCACTTTGGAGAGAATATGAAAAAGAACGAGATAATTGCTTTGACGCTTGTGACGATAGCATCCATAATATGGGGAGTCAGCTTTGTATCAAAGGAAGTGCTTATGGCGGAGATACACCCCGGATCCTTGATAGCCTTTCAGTTTATATGGGTATCAATAATTTTGGGGATCTACAATTTTCTTATAAAGAAAAGATTTACGATAACAAAAAAAGATTTTTTCAGTTTAGCTGGTACCGGTATAATCGGAATGTTTCTGTACAATGTTTTTATAAATATGGGAATAAGGGATACCAATTCATCAATAGTTTCGGTCTTGCTATCCCTTATTCCCATAATTTGCCTTTTTGTGGAAAGGATAGTGTATAAAAGGCATTTTTCCGGATTGAAGGTGATATGCATACTGGGATCTATTATAGGTGTCTACATGATAATAGGATCCGGTGGCATGGGTAGCGGTGGCAGTCTTGCAGGTTACATGTACATAATTATTGGAGTTTTCTTTTGGGTCGCATTCTGCTTCATATCGGATAAGTACTACAGCAGGTACGACACAACGGAAATCCTCATGGTGCAGGGACTTGGAGCCGTAGCGGTGAGTTTCGTGTATCTAATAATATATCCGATACATTTAGGCGGGATTGACTTGGAGCTGTTTTTACATTTTTTTGTGATAATAATTCTGAATGCATGCTTGAGTTTTGCTTTTTATATATATTCCATAAGAGAGCTGGGTGTGACAGTGACCAATGTATTCAACAATGTGGTTCCGGTGGTAACGCTATTTGTAAACATAGTCGTCTTTGATGTTGAGATTGGTCTTATGAGTCTTATCGGGACAGGGGTAATAATAACCTCGGTGGCAATACTTAATATTTTCGACAAGAGAAGGGATGAATGTGACATGAACTTGAATGTTGAAAGCAAATATGCAGAAGCAGTTAACCAGAATTATAATGAAAATTAAGAGATTGAGGAGAATTGTATGAAATATACTGAAGTAAAGCATGGAAGGACCTTTGTATTGAGACTTGAACAGGGGGACCTGATACCTGACGACATAGAGAAATTTGCAGCGGAGCACTGCATAGATTCAGGGGTTGTATACCTTCTGGGAGGAGTGGATAAGGGAAGCAAAATGGTTTCCGGACCGGTTGACGGTGATGACGTGAAGGTGAACATGCCGCTAAATATAAATGACATTGAAAACGTGCACGAATCAATTGGTGTTGGAACGATATTCCTAAATGAAGAGGACAAGCCTATTCTTCATCTTCATGCTGCCGCAGGAAGGGAGAAGGACACCATAACAGGATGTACAAGGGTTGGAGTCAATGTTTGGATGTATATGGAAGTTGTAATAGTCGAGTTTATTGACTGCAATGCAAGAAGAAAGGTGGACGGAAAAAGCGGATTTACACTGCTTGAAGTAGGAGAATGATATGAAGAGGGACAAGATAATAGCGCTGATTGCAGCGATTGGAGCATCATGCATATGGGGCATGAGTTATGTTTCAAAGGAAGTGCTTATGGAGGTGTTTCATCCCGGGACCTTGATGTCTATTCAATTCGGGCTTGCCACACTGTTATTGGGTTCGTATAACTTCTTTTTCAGAAAAACCTTTTCGATAAAGGGGAGGGATTTCATGGTCCTTCTTTGTACAGGGTTACTGGGTATTACACTGTTTAATTTGCTTGCAAACACTGCCATCAAGGTTATGAATTCATCCATTGTGACTGTATTGTTTGCTCTGATACCTGTAGTGTGTCTGTTTACGGACAGGATGATCTTCAAGAAGAAGTTTACTCGTCTGAAGCTTGTTTGTGTAATCGGATCCATCATAGGAGTAGTTTTCATAATTGGCGCAGGCAGCATTTCTATTGACACAAACAGTATGACAGGATATTTGTATACTTTCATATCCATGTTGACCTGGGTTGCATACTGTTATATATCGGAGAAATACTACGACAAGTATGAGATGATTGAAATATTGATAGTACAGGGGCTGGGAGGAGTACTCACTTCATTTTTCTATGTATTCATGCATCCGGTTGATATGGCCGGCATTACACCGGCCATCGCAGGCCACATGGCTGTAATAGTAATCCTCAATGCATGCATCAGCTATTTTCTCTACATTATAGCCATAAAAGGACTTGGAGTTACAGTTACGAATGTTTTCAATAACCTTGTTCCGGTTGTAACCCTGTGCATAAACATTGCGTTTTACGGTTATGTTGTTGACAGAAAAGGATTGATTGGAACGGCAATAATCATTGCATCGGTAATAGCCCTCAATATCTTTGATGGAAGAGAGAAGTCAGTGCCATACGATGACAATCTTGAAAAAATAGTATGATATCAGGATGTAATTCTGTCGAAAGTATCAAAATATATAGTTTTACTTATGCAGACCACCCGGTCTGCATATTTTTTTAGCATATTTTTTTCATGACTGACTACAATGATAGATTTTAATATGCTTAATTTTTCGAGTATATCGAATATGTCTTTTCGGGTATCTGTATCTAGACTGGATGTGGGTTCATCGAGAATCAGAATATCAGGGTTTAAGCATAATGCACGCGCAATGAGTACCCTTTGCAATTGTCCTCCGGAAAGTTCTCCTATATGTCTGTTCTTGACTTCATAAAGATTTAATTCCTTTAGAATTTTCTTGATGCAACACTCATTTGATTTTTTATGAAATGCAAACATTTTCATTCTCTTACCGAAATTTCCCATTGAAACAACCTCTGTTACATTTATTGGAAATTTACAGTCGAAAGAGGAGTGTTGCGGTACATATCCTATCCTGAGTCCTTTTCTTTTAAGAATTTCTCCTTCATAGGGTTGTTTCAATCCGAGGATTGTTTTTAAAAGAGTTGTTTTTCCACCTCCGTTTGGTCCGGTTATTCCCAGAAATGATTTTGAATGTATATCGAGGTTTATGTTTTCCAATACCTTTGTTGTTCCGTATCTAACGCTTAAGTTCCTTATTTTAATTTCCATAACATATTACTCCTATATTTAATGTTTAATATATAGCAAACATTATGCCAAGATAAAAAACTTATTCGTAATGCTTGTATGCATTGATAAATCAATGTATAGGAGAATGATACTTATGGTTATCTTTGTAAAAGGAGGTGGGGAATCAAGAAAAACGCAAAAATAATGATATTTGTTTGCATTATTTTGCGCTTTCGTATATTAATGTTTCCTTATATTGTATTTTTTTAGTCTGTATTGAAGCTTTTGCCTGCTCATACCAAGTTCAGATGCGGCTTTGGTTATATTGCCACTATTTCTGGATAGGGCATTAATTATGGTCCTCTTCTCATCACGCTTAATTTTTTCGAAAATATCTGTTGAATTATCTACTATCTTTTGATCTTCTTGTTGACTGTGGTAAGCAATTTTGGAATTGTCAAAAGTTGATTCTTTATTGATCTGTTCCATTGGAGTGTCAATATCATAGTTAGATGCAATCGTTTTGTTAGTTTTTTCTTCACTGAAAAGACCCAGGTAGTGTGGTATATGGTTTTTCTCTATGGTTAAGCTTTCCTGGGGAACTATGTTCATCACGGATTCTATACTGTTCTTAAGCTGTCTGACGTTGCCAGGCCACTTGTAGTTGTGGAATTCTCTCCTGACTTCCGAGCTGATTGAGTTAACCGATTTGTTGAACTGTCGGTTGAATGTTTTTATGAAATGACTGCAAAGGATATCTATATCCTCTGTTCTATCTCGTAAAGGAGGAACTGATATGTAGACCACTGCAAGTCTGTAGAACAGGTCATTACGTATTTGCTGTTTGTTGATTGCAATCATGGGATCTATGTTGCAGCTGCTGATAATTCTAGCATCAAAGGGAACTTCTTCCTTATGACCTAACCTTCGTACCTTCTTTTCCTGCAGGACACGTAGAAGTTTGGATTGGAGAGCTAAAGGCATGGAATTAATCTCATCAAGAAAAAGAGTTCCTCCGTTGGCCTGTTCGAACAAGCCCGGCTTGTCAACTGCTCCTGTGAATACTCCCTTTGATGTTCCAAATAAAATTCCTTCAAGAAGAGTTTCGGGTATTGCTGCACAGTTGATGGCCAGAAATGGCCCGTTGGCGCGATTGCTTGAATAGTGAATGCTCTGTGCAAATAGCTCCTTCCCGGTACCTGTCTCCCCGTATATGAAGACGGGAGAATTTGTGAGAGATGCATTTTTTGCATGCTCTATTGTCTTCTTAAGGATCATGCTTGTACCAATGATATCTTCGAAGGTGTAATGGTCAGAAACATCATATACACCCTTGTCGGATTTTTTATCCTGTAGTTTTGCCTGCAGCTCGAAGTTCTTGTTGACAATCTCCTGGAATTTTGAGTAGTCTCTGAAGGTTGAAGCTGCGCCTGCAAGCTTACCTTCGATGTAAATGGGGTAGTTGTTTGATATTGCAATGACTTGTCTTCTTTTTGTGACATAGGTTTGATACTGGTTTAATATTTTTTTCCTTGTTTGTAGGGCCTTTAGTGCATAACTGTCCTCCCAGCTGACTGGATAAACTTCAGTCATATGCTTTCCAATAACTTCGTTTTTATATAGCCCTTCAATTTTTTCCGCTGCCTTATTGAAAAATACAACTTTCCCTTCGTCATCGATTATAGTTACACCATCACTAATTGTATTGAGTACTGCTTCGTATACATCCTTATCGTGCAGAATTTTTTCATACTCCCTTTTGGTAATGGCGCCCTCCTGTGAAATTCCAACAAGTATTAATTTGTAATTCAGGTCATTGTATAGAGAAATGTTTTTTACTTCAATGACCAGAATATTATCAACTTTATCAGCCATGAATATGTTTTTGTCTCCTTCAATCAAAAAATCAGGAGATATGTATTGCTCAATGGTATTGCCGGCTAGGTGCACTCTTTCTATACCAAGAAATTCCATGAATTTGTTATTGTGCTGTACTATGATGTTTTGTTCGTTTAGTATGGCTATACCTTGATCTACAGAATTGAATACGTTGATGAGAAGAATCTCTGACAGGGAATGGTAGTCAACATAGGTATTTTGATTCAAATATATCACCTCTGAGTTTGTTTATATGTTTATTATAACGTTTTTTTTGCAGTTTGCAATAATTTGATGCTAAAAAATGCAAAATAAAGCAAAAGAACAATGAAGGATTACTCGAAATTTTGCAGTTCTATATTCGTCTAAAATTTGGCAGGTAGTACGAGTTTTAATTGAGAATAGTATTTTGTTGAGTTAAACCAACAGATGTAGCTTTTGACAAAGAAGAATTCATTCGCATTGAATAATTTGGCATGCATCTTGCTTTAATAGATTATGTAATACGAGTGCAAAAGATTATTAAATTTGATGGAATGACTATTTTGTAGGAAAGGATGGATGAAATGCTTAGTAATTTAGCACAAGATTTAGTGGAATTGAAAAAGGATGAAGTTTTAACGGCTGTCAACAAAGCCGTTGAAGCAAATGCAGACCCGATGGATATTATTCAGGAAGGTCAGAGAGGTATGGGAATAGTTGGAGAAAAGTTTGAGACAGGTGAGTTTTTCCTTGCTCAGCTTATGCTTTCGGCTCAGATATTCCAGGATATCATAGCCATAGTAGAGCCTCTTCTGCTTAGTGACGAAAACAGAGAATTCATGGGCAAGGTTGTTTTTGCTACTCCACAGGGGGATATACATGATATTGGAAAGAATATTGTGTCTGTAATGCTGAAAGCACATGGATATGAAGTTCACGATCTAGGTGTGGATGTTTCAAAGGAGAAGATCATAGAGAAAGTGAAAGAGGTAAAACCAGACTTTGTTTGTTTTTCCTGTCTACTGACAACTGCCTTTGAGAGCATGAAAAATACTATAAATGCACTTGAAGTAGAAGGACTTCTTAAGGATTTGAAGGTACTCATAGGTGGAGGAGTAACAAGTGAACAAACCAGGGATTATGTTAATGCGGATTTTCAATCTATAGAAGTGATGGATACGATTGGATACTGCAATAAAGCGATGGGAGTGTAGAAAATGGCTAGAGAAACAATGACTAGGGAAGAAAGAGTATTTGCTGCAATTAATTTGGAAAAACCTGACAGAACACCGCTGGGTCCCTTGTTGACGAATCATGGAGCGGCAGCTTTGACAGGGAGAACTCAGGCAGAAGTTCATCTCGATCCTCATGCAGCGTTAGATGCTTTTCTTGAAGTGTTTGACAGACATGACGGTTGGGATATGTTCGAATATCCCACTCCGTGTATGCCGGTGAGGTGGGGGTATAAAGCAGGCCTTGAAGTTAAGATACCAGGGAGAGATCTACCTGAGGATTATGTTCCCCAGCCTCATGAACAAGAAGCTGTAAAGGTTGAAGATTTTGAGAAGATTGCAGAAGTCGGATGGAAGAAGTTCGCTGAGGAAGATTTGATATACAGGGTTACTGATTTGAGTCAAGATGAACTAGACAAGATAAATGGAGCTTCTGTTAACGTAACAGAAAGAGCCCTTAAAGAGTGGGGAAAAAGAGATGTAGTTACAGCTTGTCTTGCGGAGGACTACCATCCATTCTTTAAGCTTTCATTAGGAAGGTCTATGATGAAATTTACCGAAGACCTTTATTATAGACCTGATGTTGTTGAGAAGGTTATGAAGAAAATGACTGAGGAAACTATTGAAAGCATTCTTTCGGATGCAAAAAAATACGATACAAAGATTATCGGACTTGTCGAAGAAAGGGCAAGTGCATATTTTTATCCACTGGATATTTTTGAAAGATTCTGGATGCCATATACGATGCAGATTGTCGATGCACTCCATTCTGAAGGTCTTGTAGCACATTTCCACTGTGACTGCAACTGGGAGAAGAACCTACCATATTTGAAGCAGTTGCCAAAGAAATCATCAATAATAGCCCTGGATGGAACTACTGACATATTCAAGGCCAAAGAAATACTTGGAGACCATCTGTGCCTGGAAGGTGATGTACATCCTTCTCTAAACAGCATAGGAAAGCCTGAAGAGGTTGAAGCTTATGTTAAGAGATTGATTGATGAAGTAGGCTATAATGGAGGCTTGATAATTGGGGTTGGATGTGAAGTGCCTTCAACTTGTAAGCGTGAAAACTTCAAGATGATGATAGATACAGGTAAAAATTATGAGTTCAGCAAGAAACAGAAGTGATTGCAGAATAAAATCAACTGATAAAGTTGTTTTTATAATAAATGAAGAGGAGGTGAATTATGGAAAAGGATTTAAAGAAATTACATGATGCAACCATGAAGATATTGAACCGGACAGGAATAAGGCTGATGCACCCTGAGATAATAAATCTTGTTGGGGAAAAGGGTGTAAGAGTTGAAGGTGATAGAGCATTCTTTACCGAGGATCAAATCATGGATTGGATTTCCAAGGCTCCGGAGAAATTTACTCTTTATGCCAGAAACCCTGAACATGACATGGAAATAGGTGGGGACAATATTGAATATGCACCAGGATATGGTTGTTCTGCAATCATAGATTCGGAAGGTCAGACGAAGGATGCTGTCATGGAAGATTATATGAGATTTTCCAAAATAGTACATGAAAGCAAATGGTTTAAAATAAATGGAGGAATACTGGTGCAGCCATCAGATATTGACTACAAGAACTGCCTTCCAGTCATGATGTATTCCGCAATGGTTCATTCAGACAAATGTATTATGGGAGTACCGGGAGAGAAGGATGAAATAGAAGGATTGATGGAGCTTTTCAGTATAGCTTTCGGAGGAAAAGATGAATTCATGAGGAAACCAAGGGTCATCACACTAATCAGTACCACCAGCCCTCTGCAGATAGATGGTATGTCTCTTTGCTCAATGATTGAATGCATTAAACACAATCAGCCTATCATTATTACTCCTGGACCAATGGCAGGATCCAATGGACCGATAACCACAGCAGGGAACATTGCACTTGGAAATGCAGAAGTACTAGTTGGAATAGCAGTTTCTCAGATGTTAAAGGAGGGGACGCCTGTAGTTTATGGCATGGTTCCGGCAACAGCAGATATGCAGACAGGAGGCATCTCTATAGGGAGTCCGGCATGGGTAAAGCAATCTGCCTACAGCGCAAGACTAGCAAAGGAATACGGACTTCCAAATAGAAGCGGGGGTACAGTAAATGATGCCAAGGGAGTTTCGGTACAAAGTGGTTATGAAAGCATGCTGGCGATGTTTGTTTGTCATCAGGAGAAAGCCAACTTCGTTCTCCACAGTGCAGGCATACTTGATGGATATGGTGCCATTTCATATGAGCAGTTTATGATTGATCTTGAAATAATAAGCATGCTTGACTATTATTTTAAGGATCTGGAAATAGATGATGAAACTCTTGCTCTGGACGTGATTCATGAAGTAGGACCCGGCGGTGAATTTTTGACTTCACCTCATACTTTCAGAAATTGCAGGACTTCTCCGTGGTTGCCTGAAATAAGCCTGAGGGGACTCAGGGTTAAAGAGTCCAACAAGGAATTAATTGAGAAAACAATAAAGAAAACTGAGAAGATGATCGAAGCCTACTCGAATCCGGGAATTGATGAGGCAATCGTCAACAATATGATTGACCATCTTATTGGACTGGGCATAGATTCGGAAATCATTGAGGGCATCAATGCTTCGGCTGGTTTGGACCTGGTCGGTACAAGTGAACGTGTTGTATAATACAAAAATATTCACTGATTAAAATGATATAATTATTGAGAAGAATTATTGAGGGAAAGAAACAAGATATAAATTAGGAGAGGAATTTTATGGAAGAAAATAAAATCAATGTACCATGGTATAAAAGAGTTGATGGTGTTACATTCGGTGTAGCATTTGGAGTTATCATAGCGTTTTTTATCTGGGCCCTGACTTCTGGTGACAAGATGGGTGCAACAATGAGTTATCTTCTTGGAATACTGACTCACCAGTTTGGATGGCTGTATCTGATGTCAGGATTTCTGTTTGTTATTTTCTCGCTTTGGTTGGCCTTTGGACCCTATGGCAATATAAAGCTTGGTAGGGATGATGAGAAGCCAAGATTTTCATACTTCAGCTGGTTCGCAATGCTATTCGCCTGCGGCTATGGGATAGGCCTTGTATATTGGGGAGCGGCAGAACCTTTGTCCTTCTTCATGAATCCACCTTTTGAAATTGATCCTGGCTCTGCAAGGGCTGCTGAAATTGGAATGGCTTATGCCTATTTCCACTGGGGATGGACTCCCTGGGCCATATATCTGGCAATGAGTGTTCCCCTGGGATACTTCATCCACAGGAGAGGACTTGAACCAAGATTTGCATCGGGACTACAGCCTATTCTTGGAGACAGGATAGACGGAACAAGTGGAAAACTGATTAATGCAGCTTTGATAGTGGGACTCGTTGGAGGAGAAACAACATCCATAGGTCTTGGAATACTTCAGGTATCAGCTGGACTCAATACCGTATTCGGAATACCTGTCAGCAAGCTTCTTTATCTTATTATTGGAGTGGTTTGGATTGCAATATTCACTACTAGTGCCATAACGGGACTGGACAAGGGAATTAAGACCCTTAGCTCCATCAATATACCTCTGGCTATGATAATTATGGTTTTCGTCTTGTTTGCAGGACCCACCATGTTCAGTGTGGACCTTGGAACAAGTGCATTCGGTGATTATCTTACAAACTTCTTCAAGATGAGTTTCTGGACCGATCCAGTAAATCAGGGCGGATTCCCCCAGGGATGGACCATATTCTATTGGGCATGGTGGATCGCTTGCTGTCCTGTAGTGGGACTCTTTGTCGCTACAATATCAAGAGGAAGGACTATAAGGGAAGTGGTAGGAAGCATCATGGTTGTAGCGCCTGTAGCTACATGGCTGTGGTTTGCAACTTTCGGCGGGACTGCAATAAATTTCGAGCTTAACGGTCTTGGACTTGGAGAGGTTATGGCAACCCAGGGAACGAACCAGGTAATATTCACCATGATAGATAATATGCCAATGTCTACACTTCTGGGAGTTGCATTTTTGTTGCTAATCATAATATTCATGGCAACGACAGCCGATTCATGTTCATATATCATGGCCCAGGTTACGACGAAGAAAGAATACAACCCAAGTGTACCTCCGAAGGCGATAAGGGCGGTATGGGCAATAGCAATGGGCGGTCTTTCTATGGTTCTGGTAATGTTTGGAAAGGGAATAAATGGCTTGCAGCTTGCATCCGTAGTTGCTTCCTTCTTCGTTATCTTCGTGATCATTGCCATGGTATACTCACTGATAAAGGCACTGAAGGACGAAGATTTGAGTAAAACAAACTCAAGTCGTTCAAGTGTTAAGGACATTTCAAGTCTTTAGTAAGTGAAACCGGAAGACAAATTGCTGTTCCTGCAGTATTTTGTCTTCCGATAGGATAAATGTTTAACCATTGGGGGAAGAATAATATCCAGGAAGGAGGTTCATATGGAGATATTGCTTTTGAGTGGTTTTCTAGGATCAGGAAAGACAACTGTAATGCTGGAATTGCTTGACGAGGTAGTAAAGCATGACATAAAGGTAGCTGTAGTTGAAAATGAAATAGGTCAAATAGGTGTTGACGGGAAATATCTAAAGCATTGTGGGGTGGAAGTTCAGGAGCTTTTTGGAGGCTGTATTTGCTGCACTTTGACCGCAGACATAGTCCATACCCTGAACTACATCAAGGATAACCACAACCCGGATCTTACAATAATAGAGGCAACTGGAGCAGCCAGACCGGCAGATGTGGTAGATGTCATTAATTCCAATATAACAGGTATAAAAGATATTAAAACGTTGTCTATTGTTGATGGGTACAGATACAAGCTATTAATGAAAATGATGAAGCCTCTTATTGGTGCACAGCTATTGGCTTCGGATATTGTAGCGATAAACAAGATAGATGAAATAGATGAAGAAGAGCTTTGTTTCATTACTGGTGATATAAAGAGAATTAAACCGGAGGTGAAGGTTTTATGCGTATCTGCAGAGAACAGAGTAAATATGGTAGAATTGGCAAAGGAAATATTGTAAAGAATGAGCTGAAGCCAAGCACAATGTCATATGAATTTGGAATTGATTTTCTAAATGGAGAAAAATCAGATAAATTTGTTGAAAGAATAGATATTATGTTGGAACATTTTCTTGAAGCGATTGAAAGTAATGGATGTAGTCTGATTGGACATATAAAGCTGATTCTTGATGCTGGAAATAAAGGGTTATTGATGGGAAGTGTTACTTCTTTTAGAAAGAAAGTGGGATGGAAGGGGAGTCTAAGCCAGGAAGTAGGTAATTTGACTATTCTTCTCAATGTAATTGTGTACGGTATTGAAGACGAAATCATAGACGAAATAGTTTTTGAAATGTTTCGGTTTGATGAATCGATTAAGGTATCACAATAATATAATATAGATTGTGTTACACCCTCTTGTTTAGGTCCTTTGTCGTGAGGACTAAACTGTTGATGAAGACCCCTTGCCTTGCCAGCAGGGGGTCCCATTTTCTATCTTATCCCATAACTTTTCAGTTTGTGCTGCATGTTCTGTCTGGTCATGCCGAGCTTTTCTGCGGTTTGTGTGATATTTTTATTACAGGATTCAAATGTCTCCATTATTATTTCCTTCTCGATATCCTTCATGGTCTCCTTTAGGGAGTCCTTTTGTTTTTCAACATACTTGCTTACATGTTTCTTTTTCGAATAGTTGTCGTAAAGATATTTCGGCAGATGAGGGGCTTTTATAAGAGTTTCACTGAAATCGGCTAGGTAAAGGGCCTGATCAATGACGTGCTTAAGCTCCCTCACATTTCCCGGCCAGTCGTGCTCCATAAGCATATTGTAGGCTTCGTCCGATATTTGGGTGATTTGCTTTCCCAGTACTGCTGAATGATTGAGTATGAAGGAGTCTATCAGTATGGAGATATCTTCTTTTCTGTCCTTAAGGGCAGGAAGATCGAGAGATATGACTGCAAGCCTGTAGTAGAAGTCTGCACGTATCTGTTTGCTTTTGACGGCATCCAGCGGATCCTGGTTTGTAGCACTGATAATTCTTACATTGATGGGTATGACTTCATTCCCTCCAACCTTTCTGATGGTTTTGGTTTCCAGTGCACGGAGCAGCTTGGCCTGCAGGCTTAGACTCATGGAATTTATCTCATCCAGGAATAGTGTGCCGTTCTTGGCGGTTTCAAAGAGACCGGTGCTTTCCATGGCGCCTGTGAAGGCTCCCTTGCAGGTGCCGAAAAGGGTGCTCTCCAAAAGGTTTTCAGGTATGGCTGAGCAGTTGATGGCAACGAAGGGGCCTTTTGACACAATGCTTTCATTATGGATTGACTGTGCAAATACTTCCTTGCCTGTACCCGTGGATCCTATTATCATTACGGGAGCGGTGCTTCGAGCAGCTTTTTTAGCAATATAGATACACTCTTCCATTGATTTGCTCTGACTGATTACATCCTTGAAAGTGTATACTGTACCGTTGTTGCTCTTGCCCATCTTTTCCGTGGCCAGATCGCTCTTCAGTTTCTGTATGGTGTTTGCCATCTTCATATAATCGCCGATATCCCTGAAAACACAGACGGCGGCTATGACTTCCTCTCCATTATCTGAGAATACAGGATATGTTGAGCTTATAACATCAAGCCTCCTGTTGTTCTTTGATGTATACATGACATGGTTGTTTTTCATTATCTCCCCTGTTTCCAGAACCTTAAGCTGTATGGATCCGTGAGGGTTGTCCTTTATCTTCTCAAATGTATAGAGTTCATCTATTGTCTTTCCAAGTATATTTTCCCTTTTTTCACCTTCTATGTTTTCGCATCCCTTGGAATAGCATATGGTCTTTCCTTCCTTATCCACGATGTGTATGCATATGTCCTCTACAGCCTCTATGGCAC
Organism: Dethiosulfatibacter aminovorans DSM 17477; assembly: GCF_900142005.1. GTDB lineage: Bacteria > Bacillota > Clostridia > Tissierellales > Dethiosulfatibacteraceae > Dethiosulfatibacter > Dethiosulfatibacter aminovorans. The sequence goes on along the minus strand of NZ_FQZL01000037.1, from coordinate 647 downwards.
TGAGAGGAAGCTTCTGTTTTTCCAGAAAAGTTTTTATCTGCCTGTTTGGTTCCCTCATTATAAACTCCTTGAAAATAAATTTTAGCGATGGATAACTTGGTGTTGATACACCAAGTATACATCAGCCAGTAAATAGACGCAAATAAAATTGCGCGCAAATTTTTCTTGCGATGAGACCGGAAGTGTTCATTTCCTAATGAAAATGTTTTCATGGTATCCTTTTGGTGCAAATAAATTGGCGTTGAACTTTGCGCATATATTAACAATGATAATGTCAAAACGTTGGAAAATCAACAAAAAAAGAAATTTATTATTCCGTTTAAAAGTTGGCACGCTAATTGCTTATTATACAAGTGCAACAAGGATTTAATCAAAGATACGATTAAATCAATTAAAACAAAAATAAAAATATAATTTAATTATCAAGGAGGACCATTTAAGATGGCAGACATGAGTTATTTGAAAGACAAGCCAATTGCAGTGCTTGGAGCAGGAGCAGTAGGAAAGGCAATAGCAGCAGACTGTGCATTGGGCGGAGCAAAGGTAAGGCTTTGCGATCTTGAGCCTTTTGCAGAGAAGACATTGATGAACGTGGAAAGAGTAGGAATCAAGTTCTACGGAGAGCAGGCAAACCTTTACGGATTCGA
>NZ_FQZL01000015.1 GCF_900142005.1 Dethiosulfatibacter aminovorans DSM 17477 | reverse complement strand
ACATATAATAATAGATTATAGTATCGCCTTCCTGGATTTCCTGATTACCCGCCAGCATCGTTGCACCTTCATCATTATACGTGTAGTTCCAGCCTAGTCCACCTCCGCCTTCGTTGCTTATTCCTGCAATCGAATTTGGATAGTTACCCCATGGGTCCATGTATCCGGATTCATATTCAACTCCCGATGCGTCCAGCACTCCAAGAGCTGTCAGTCCCCACTGGTTATCGTCAGTTACGGTTATTGCTCCTCCCGTAACATTTGCAGAGTTGTACAACGCCTCTCCGTCAGGTCCTATCACTGCCATGTTCACTGAAACAGTTGCAGAAGCCCCAGTATCAACGGCTTCTGCTGTGACATTGCATGCCGGCGCAAATAGAACCGCAAGCATTGACAGTACCAGCACAATACTTAAATTTTTTGACATTTTTTCTAGCATTTTCATTCGAATCTCCTCATACAAAATTTATAATTTATTTGCCGCCTTAATAATTTATTTTTATATCGCGACAATAATTACCAAACAATAACCATCATTGAATATTACATAAAAAAAGACTCCCTGACGGGAGTCTCTTTGATATTCAGTTTTCACGAAACCTATTAACAAATAATTCACCCGCCGTAAACTAAGCCATACCAGGCAGGTCTCCTGACTCGCATATCATCCTATCCCTCCTTCCCGGAATTTCTCCAGTGGATCATGGGACTCGTCCATGCTTACAGTAGCGGGGGCTGTAACGGAATTGCACCGTTTTCCCTATTATTTCGATAATGAAACCTGATACTAAAATATTCAGTTAGAATTCTCAGGACATCGAGTCCTTCGAATTATCTGACGTTCAATCGAATGATAATTCCCAGAAGCCGGAATTATCTTGAACGTCATGTAAACAAGAAAGCGGCTTTGCCGCGTTAACCGTGTTCACGCTTCATGTGAACAAAACGGTTATTAAGAGGTCGTAGAAAGTTTCCTTATAAGTGTAATACCAACGCTTCAAGGGATTACACATTTTTAACTTTCTTAGACTATTAAAAAAAGTGCCTCGCTTTCGCAAGGCACTGGTCATCCAATTTAGAATCTAAATACAGACTCACTTCCCTCCGAAGCTCCATAAACATTCAGGCAGGTCTCCTGGCTTGCGGATCATACTCTTCCATCCTTCCCGGAATTTCTCCAGTGGATTTGGATTCGTCACCGTGTACAGTAGCGGGGGCTGCAGTGATTTTCACTTTCCCTATTAAACCGATAATGGTACCTAAAATTTAAAATATAAAATTCATTTTTCCGATATTGAGTATAACATTTGCCCAATACAAAGTCAATACGTTTTCCATGGAATACTTGCAAAAATTGTTGCCAAAACAACAAAACATATTTTAGCTTTCTTTTTCCACCAAAAGCCAGGAATCTTCCTGACTTATATATATATTCATTTCTTGTGTAATCCCATATAACTATTTACTGTCATTCATGGTAATAATAAGATTTCCAAATACCGCTCCATAAAGAATCAGATATGCTATCATGAAGAATGCTACTGAAGGGTCTACAGACGACACAAACATATCTCTCATGCTCACCAGTGAAACACTTATATAAATCATAAACGAGAAAACAACGGCAATAGCCGAATAATAAAAGATCTTCTTTCTGTTCATCAATCCTATTGCAATCACTATAAGGGATACACCCATTACAAATCCCATATCACTGTTAATTTTACTGCTTACACCAAACCAAACATCAAATCCGCGATAGTTTCCAAGCATCATGATGCTTTCCTCTATGATTCCAATTCCATGCAAAGCAAAAAAACAGGCTGATGAACACTATCATCTTGGCTTTCTTAAAATAATTCATCATCGCTTTTACAACTGGAAATTTCTCAAAATCAAATGATTTCAATTTTCCCAGGTATCTGTACAATAAGTCCTTTCTAAACTTATCCTTATACTTCAGTTTCATATCAGCCTCTCATGTATTTCAAACTGTGACGGTCTACAACTACCTGTCTTCATCTTATTATACTTCAATTACCGGAAAAAGCAAGCTGTCAGATTCATAATAATAGCGTACAGCAAAATATATCTCACGTTGCAATATTTTTCCCATAAATTTATTGAAATTTACATTTTCCGCGAATATTTGAACCCATTAATGTATGAATCATTACAGAAAATTTTACACAGGAATTTACAACAAATTGATAGGACTTATGATATAATAGTGTATTAATTGCGAAATAGTAACATCGATTTTCCGATTCGAGGTATTTTCATGGAATTTTTCCTTAAATTTGACATTAATTTCTTTTCCATATTCATGCTGCTGATTCTATATCTCACAATAAAGATGAGAAAAGAAGCCACAGGGACATCAAGTAATCTTTTCTTTAAGCTGTTGTGGATGACAATCCTCCTGCTGATCCTGGAAATACTGTCATGGGTCTTCGACAGAATACCAGGCCAGAACACCCTTAATTACCTTTTTAATTTCATTTTTGTCTGGTCCACAACACTGATCTCGTCAATACTTGCATCTTATATCGACTATCACATGTTCGGCTCTTACGACAGGTTGAGGAGAAGAAAGTTCTATATCTATCCCTTTGCCCTTACAGGCATATTGCTGACAGTCAACTTCTACCATCCAATAATATTCTCAGTAAGCCCTGACAATGTCTACAGCAGGGAAGCTTTCATGATGCTCCTGCCAATAATTTGCATTTCCCTTTTCATGTATATCTGCTATTTGGCCTATAAAAACAGAGCACATATACAGAAGGAAGTAATATGGGTTCTCCTGCTGTACATATCAATGTCGGTTATAGCTGCGTTTCTACAGGTTCAGCTCTTCGGAGTCTTCATCATGTGGCCCATGATGGCTGTGACAGTAATGCTCACATATATCTTCCTTGAGACAGTATCCACATCCAGGGACTATTTAACCGGACTCTTAAGCCGCCACAGAATAGACGATTATCTGGAATACATGCTGGATCAAAACAAATCCTTTGCCCTGGTGATGCTTGATCTGAATCATTTCAAATCAATAAACGACACCTATGGACATTTAAGCGGTGATACAGCCCTACAGGTATTCTCCGTTTCATTGAAAAAACATTTCAAAAAAGCCAAAGTCGTTGGACGATATGCAGGCGATGAGTTCATTCTCATCCTGGAAGATGTCAAATGTGACGATATAGAAATAAGCCTGAAGAAAGTTGAAAAGGAACTGGGCTGCCTCCACGAATCCGGGGAAATTGAGTTTCCCATCACCTTCAGCTACGGTTGCTTTGAACACAAGCCGGATACCGACTTAAGCTATGAAGACATTATCAACCTGGTGGACAAGCGAATGTACGAAAACAAGAGTCATCAAGTGTCTTGATACCTGTAGAATAGAATTGAAACTGATTAAAAACTCATTAAAAACACCGTGAACTCCAACATTCACGGTGTTTTTCTCATTTATTCGTTTAATTAATACTTCCTTCGTCAACATATCTAGTCAATTCATCAACTGTCATATTGTCAATTCCAAGCTTCGAAAGGTTTCGCCCTTCCTTTCTGTAGTTTTTGTTGTGCATCGTAGATGCAAGGTCTATTATCTCATCCATTGTAGGGGTCAGTACACCAACCAGCCTTCCAAGTTCTGCCAGAGGCAAGAGGCTCATTGGGATGTCTTCTGTAATATATCTCGTATTAGCTTCTTTGGGTGCCCCGATGTTCGCATAAACCTCATTCATCTGAATGGTGCTGTACATGTCTTCATTTTCCACATCATATACAGCCTTTAGCCACTCCCTGGTTGTAAGAGTCTTTACATCCAGCATTTTGGCAATTCTAACTCTTTCATCATCCAGCCTTTCAAGTATCTTAGCTATTGATGGCGTTATTCCCTCAATATAATATTTAAAGTCGTCCTGACACTCTATCCTTCCCATATTAAACAAACTGGGTGTCGGATGGAATATGGCTCCTATGTTAAGCAAACTGGTTTCCAGCACGTTTTCCGCTGCTGTAAACTGCGGATAATACTTGTTCACTTCTTCAAGGACCTTTGGTGTTTCCCTGCTGGGGAGGGCTGCTAAAGATACGGTTTTCTTTGTTCCATGTATCACCACTTCCGATTCACCCTTTCTCCTGCAGGCATATATCAGTGTCTGGGCTTCGGCAACAGTCACTCTGATTTCAGGGTTGATTTCCCTCACAATCTTGTAAAACTCCATGGCTCCACCAGTCCTTCCCGGATTAAGGACTATTATTTGTCCATCCTCAAGGTGCCTGGCACATGATCTGGCTATCTCTTCATGGGCAAATGCAGGTGTAACAACCATAATGAGTTTACATCCTTCAATTGCCTCTTCTACAGAATCCGTAATATGGAATGGTGAACGTTCCAGTACCTGCAACATTTGCAAATGAACTGCCCTATATGGTTCCCATAAGACCGCTTCCGAGTATGGCTGCCTTTGCAGGACCACCCCTGAATCTGCCGGTTACAGAAAATGTCAGGTCGATGAATGCCTGGGCTCCTCCTGTTGCTCCCAGCAGCGATCCCATAAGTATGAATATGAACACAAATGTTGACGTAACATATATTGCAACTCCATAAATACCTTCTGATGTGAGGAACATGTGCTCGATTATTCTGGTTATTGTATATTCCTTATGTCCCAACGCTCCAGGTATCAAATGTCCAAATTTAGCATAAGCCAGTGCTGTCAATGCCACAATTACCAGCGGCCATCCCATGGTTCTTCTTGTAGCTTCTAGTACCAGTATTATTGTCCACCTAGGATGATATCCATGGTCTTTGGATCTCCCAACCTGTACACTATGTTGAAATAATCCAGTGTGATATATGCTCCTATTACTATACTGAGCCCTATGAACACAAAATCATACCATGGTATTTTGTCCTTTTTGCCTGCAACTGCAGGATATAGAAAATATGTTAGAGCCAGTGCAAAAGACAAGTGGATAGCCTTGTGCTGCATCTGGGGGAGCATTGAAATGCCTGATGAATACAGGTGATACAATGACATGCATGCTCCTACAATAGTAAATATTATAAGGTAAACCCCTTTGAGTTCCCTGGTTTTTTGAACTACCCATGACTGAAGTCATAGGATTCTTACCCGCCTTACGGCGAAATAAACTTTTTCCTGTTTCACAGGTTACTGCTCTGATTTTAAAATCCGAGTCTGACACAACCTCCTATGCATCCGCTATATTGGATGCACACCCTTTTGGGTCAGGCACTTCCCGTTGTCCCAACGGTGTAGGCATTCTAGATACATCTTATGCTATGGATATTAGTCCTAAAGTCTCTAATCCTTGATTACGGATATTTATTGCTGCATTTTCATCTCTTTCATGAGCAGTACCACACTTGCTGCATACCCATTCCCTATGGTTTAGAGAAAGAGCTATATGCTTTTCCTGACAATTTGAGCAAATCTTTGATGATGCATACCATGGGGCCAGCTTTATAAGGTGCTTGCCTTGCCACTCCAGCTTATACTTGAGGAAGCCTTGGAATTGGTGCCATCCTGCATCTGAAATGGCTTTAGCCAAGCGCCGGTTCCTGCCCATGCCTTTTATATTAAGACTTTCCATTACAACCACTTGGTTTTCGTTGGCTATCCGGGAACTCAATTTATGGGCAAAGTCTTTCCGCTGGTTTGCTATATGTTCCTGTAAGGAAGCTATCTTGTTCCTTGCTTTTTTGAAGTTCTGGGAGTCCACCTGCTTCCGGGACAACTTTCTTTGCAGCTTGGCAAGTTTCTCCTCTGACTCTGTAATATATTTGACTTTTTTGACAAACTCCGTTTCTGTACCATCATTGACAGTGGCGAATGTTTTTAGACCAAGATCAATACCTATAACTTTTGATATGTCCACTTGGCTGATATCCAAAGGTTCAACCTTGTCTACTATTTCTTCCAGGGTCAAAGAAACATAATAGTGGGCTCCTTTTTGGCTTATGGTAGCTTTGAGTATTCTTATCCGGCCTTCTCTTATTTTCTTAAGAATATACTTGTTCCTTTTTGTTTTTTGTTTTGCAAGACCTACCTTACCAAGCTTTGGCAGCTTAATGCTTGAACAACCTATGACCTTGATGTTGTTGTTTGTCATTTTAGTTGTGTATGTTTTTTTCGCCTTTCGTTTGGATCTGAATTGTGGAAACGAGTTCTGACCCTTGAAAAATCGATTGTAAGCGTCATCTACGTTTTCACAAGCAACTTCCAATGCAAATTTATCCACTTCCTTTAAAAAACCATATTCTTCCGATGACTTTAATGGCACCAATACTTCTTTCTTATACTTGGCTACAGAAAGGCTAGATCCATGTTCTTCATAGTCTTCCTTACGGTCTGCCAAATACATGTTGTAAACCAGTCTTGAACAACCTACAGTCTTATTGATTAATTCAGCCTGCTCATCATTAGGATAAAGACGAAGAACAAGGCCATAATTTTTAACTTGCTTGCCTTGGTCTGCCAAAAGCCTGTTCTTTTCCTTGACTGCCATTCTCTTGGCCATAAACATCACTTCTCCTTCTCCTAGTTTACTATATACATTCACTCATTATGTTAGAACGTTTGTTCTATGGTGATTTTACCACTTTTCCTTGGTTATTACAAGACTTTAAGCAGTCTTCAAGAGGATTTTCAAGGAGATATTTGAGTAATATTTTATGATTCTTTCCTTTTATTTGATTATGTTTTGCTTCATCCAAGGGATGAAGGACACCTTTTTATGTATATGTTGAAATTATTACACTATATTGTTTTCAATGATTTTAATAATAAACAGGATTAACTTTGATCTAAAAGAAAATGCCCTAACTCACAGCTGAAGCAACGAGTGTGCAGGCACTAATCATCAAAAAAACCTCGGGAATACACTTTCGAGGCTTAAGTCTTGACAAGTTACTTATTGTTCCTTATAATTACTTATATAGAGGATTTTACGGAATCGCGCTACGTAAAAAGCCTCATGAATCAAATCCAAAAGTAATCATATGGAACAAAAGGAGAAATCATGAAAGAAACATATTACACAGTGGAAGCAATATCAAAGATGCTTGAAATGCATCCAAAGACAATCCAGCGCTACATAAGGGAAGGAAAGCTGAAGGCAACAAAGGTGGGAAAGGCATGGAGAGTATCGGGACACGACCTGTCAGTTTTCATGAACGATTCTAATATTCAGGTAGAAGCAACAGAAAGGAAGTCACTTGCAGACAGAATCAGCATTTCATCTGTAATAGACATAGATGTATCGAACATGGAGGAAGCCATGAAAATATCATCCACCTTGACTGCGGCAATGAATTCAAAATCCGAAGAATATGGAAAAACATCCCTCAGCGTCCAGTTCCTTGATACCGAAAACAAACTCAGAATAATGGTCTGGGGAAATGCAGCATTCATGGAAGCCTTAATGTCTTTTCTTTCACATTACAGCTAGCATAGAAGGTGGTCACTGCATCGACCAAGTCAAAGAAACATTTTCAAGACAGACACAAAGTAAATTTTACCAAAGTGCTTATTGGGAATAAAGGAAGTGAATTAGATGAAAAATTCAGTCTATAAGAGCAATGAAGGAAAAATGGCAATCCTTGAATACTACAGGAACATACAAGAAAACATCAACTTCGACTATAGTGAAAAATTCGTGGATACATCTTTCGGAAAAACATATCTTCTTGAAGCGGGTGATGAAAAGAAACCAACCATACTGCTCTTCCACGGTTCATGCAGCAACAGTGCAATGTGGTATGGAGATATGGGTCCCCTTTCAGAGAATTTCCATGTTGTAAGCATAGATATCCTTGGCGAGCCTGGCAACAGCGACGAAAACAGGCTTGACATAAAATCCGACAACCATGCCCTATGGATAGATGAAATTGTAGAAAGCCTGGGTGTTGACAAAGTCATACTCGCCGGCAACTCTCTAGGAGGCTGGATGGCCCTTAAATATGCCACATCATTTCCATCCAAGGTTGATAAAATTGTCCTCATCGCTCCATCAGGCCTTGTCCCCGCAAGACTTTCCTTCGTTCTGAAATCCATCTTCTATGCAATGCAGGGAGAACGGGGATTCAGAAAACTTGGCGAATTGATTACTGGAATGGACGAGCTGCCGGAAGAGGTGCTTAAATTCAATATGCTCATAGCCAATCACTTCAAGCCGGTGGTTGGAGGACTTCCCGTGTTTAGTGACGAGGATCTTTCAAAACTGATCATGCCCGTCATGTTGATATATGGTGAAAATGATGTGACAGCAGATGTAAGAAAAGCAGCCGAAAGACTTGAAAACCATTTATTGAATCCCAACATCATGATAATCAAAAACAACAGCCACGTAGTTTACAACATTGTCGAAAAAATCATCGATTTTCTGAGAATGGACAAGTGACCAAAATGCATTTTCACTCCCAAAACATTTACCCGGCATGAATATTATTGCCTTTAAGTGGTATATGTACATATGTGTTCTATTATAAATATTGGGAGGATTAATCATATGAGAAAACTTTTTATTTTTGTGGCTACCCTGCTTTTAGCCCTTGGATGCCTGAATATAACTTCATTTGCAGATGACGGACTGATAATAGTGGAAAGTTCCGATCTTAAGATTGTCATCAACGGCGAAAAAAGCGACTACACGGATACACCTTTGCTGGTAAACAACAGAACAATGCTTCCACTTAGAGAAGTGCTGGTAAACCTGGGAGTTCAAAACGATGATGAACACATCATATGGAACGGAGAAGACCAGAGCGTAACCATAGTGGCTGAAGACACTACTGTCGTACTCTTTATAGGAAGCACCACCGCCTACGTGAACGAAGAAGAGGTCGTTCTCGATGTAGCTCCGATTCTTTACGAAAAGAACTGGAGGTCATATATACCTGCAAGATTCGTATCTGAAGCACTGGGCAAGAAGGTAGCGTGGGATGGCATATATAGGACAGTCCTTATATCAAGCAACGAGAGCTTCAACGAAGTCTATGACATACTCCTGAAATCAGGAGAAGCTATGGCGGATATCAAAAAGATGAAATTCATAATGGACCTTGATATGGATATGAGCAGCTCAACTGAAAACGCTGCAGTCACAATGGACTTTGACGGTGAAATGGATCTTCCAAATGACAAGTCCCATTTGAACATGACAATGGATATGACAACAACGGGAACAGAAATGTCATTCCCTATATCCATGGCAATGGAATACTACGAAGAGAACGACATTGCATATGCCAACGTCAATATGTTCGGAATGGACACTGGATGGACCAAGTCGGATGTTGAAGATGAAACGGTTTATGTGGAAGCCGACATGTTCGGTTCATTCGGTGCCAACGAGGTAATGGCAAGCGGGCTGGTGGTAGCAGAGAGCGATGATGAAGGCACCATAGTACTTCAAGGAAGCGCAATAATGCAGGCTCTTATAAACCAGTCAATAATCAGTTCCATGACGGAAACGGAAGAAGGTGCAACCATGGCCGTTGACGACTTCCTCCTGGAAATGGGGATTGACAAAACCACCTATGAAGTCAAGTATTTTAATTTTGACATGACCGCTGCACTTACAGACACAGACGGGACTACACTAACCATGGAAATGAGCGAAAGCATGACATTAAGCGATTTGAACGGCGATTTCGAGATTGTGATTCCGCAGGAAGTGATAGATGAGGCGGAAGCGGCTGCAGAAGCGGAACAGCCTCAATAAATCAGCATTGATATAACACAAAAGAACCAAGTCCAAGAACCCTAGCTTCCAGCAATCATAATGCATTGTTGTGAGATTCAGGGTTTTTTTATTTCTTGTGATTTATCAATATATGTATACAGTATTCTTGTAAGAGTTTAAAATTAGAATCCGCCCTTATGATATAATAATAGTATAAGTTGCATTAATTTATTTACTCTAATCGTACATGCATACTATCTCCAAGGGAGAAATTTTGTACAAGGAGTTTTTGATCATGCAAAAGAGAGAACAATGGGGATCCAAGATCGGATTCATTATGGCAGCTGCCGGGTCCGCTGTGGGACTGGGAAACATCTGGAAATTTCCTTTCACGGCAGGTCAAAACGGTGGAGGAGCATTCGTATTCATTTATCTTATTTTTATTGTTTTAGTTGGATTCAGTGTTATGCTAACTGAATTCGCCCTGGGAAGAAGGAGACAACTTGCTGCAGTGGGTGCCTTCAAGTCGGAAGACAGGCGATGGACCTTCGTGGGAATTGTCGGTGTCCTTTGCGGATTCCTCATCATGGGATTCTACCCTGTAGTGGGCGGCTGGGCTCTAGCTTATATCTTCAAGGTTGTCGCAGGACTCCTCAACAATCCTGAAACCATAGGAAGCTCATTCGATGCATTCATCACAAATCCTGGAATTCCCATCATATGGATGATTATTTATCTAGTAATCAACATAGCCATTGTTTCAAGAGGAATTTCCTCGGGTATAGAACGGGCTGGAAAGATTCTGATGCCACTGCTTTTAATAATACTCATCGGAATTGCCGTTAAAGGACTTACCCTTCCAAATTCTTTCGAAGGAGTCAAATTCCTTTTCAAACCTGATTTCAGTGCTGTTGACGGCAAGGTGGTACTGGCCGCTCTCGGACAGGCGTTTTTCTCACTGTCCCTTGGTATGGGCTGCATGATCACCTACGGTTCATATCTCAGCAAGGAAGAGAACCTTGTGGGCAACACGGGATTCATTACTGCAATGGATACAGTTGTGGCTCTGCTGGCCGGACTTGCAATGTTCCCGGCAATGTTTTCTTTCGGAATAGAACCTACTGCAGGACCTGGTCTCGTATTCGTAGTTGTTCCCATACTCTTCGCAGAAATGGGCGGAGCAGGAAACACCCTGGCAACGCTGTTTTTCATAGCCCTTACAGTTGCCGCCCTTACATCATCCGTATCCCTTCTTGAAGTGGTTGTTGCATATTTCATCGACGAAAGGGAATTCTCCAGAAAAAAGGCAACAGTCACTGCATCTACAATCATGGCAATACTGTGTATCTTCTCCTCCCTGTCATTCGGTGGTATCGGTCCCAAGCTGTTCGGTAAAGGAGCATTCGACATATTCGACCTTCTTACCGACAAGATATTCCTGGCTATAGGCGGAATGATGATTTGTCTGTTCGCAGGATGGAAGATAGGAAAAGAAGAACTCCTTAAAGAGATTACAAACGAAGGAACTTTAAGCTATTCTTTCCTAAACATATGGTTCTTCCTCATCAAGTATATAGTTCCTGTTACAGTTGCCATAGTGGCTGTCAATGGAATCCTTGACGGCTTCCACACCGGAGCCGGCCCCATTATGCTCATAGGAATTGCCATAATTGCTGTATTCTCTGCAATATCAAAAAAACTTTAAACTTCATAATTGTATGATCCAGGCGCCGTTACACACTTGTCTAATGGCGCTTTTTCACGGCTTTCCTGCTCAAAAGCAGAAGTTGATATGTCAACACAACAATGTATACAAAAAACAATTTCAGTAACGGAGTTTCGACATTCAAATTTGTGATTATTTTAACACTGTCAAGACAGTTGTATTTTACTCACTTCAACAAATATAAACAGAATGTTTCTTTTCTTTTTTTTCGTCTTAATAAGGCCTTGTTCTTTGCATCCAAAATACAAATTTTATACAACAAAAGGTATTGCAAGGTACACAAGTTCATGCTAGAATTAGGAGAACGTTTACCGACCGAGATTGTACGCAAATAAAATAATCCACTAATTACATATATTCATTTTAATCAACACCACGTAAAACTTGACATTTCAATTACCACCACATAAAATGCAGTAGATTTTTTTGTGCGCTTTTTTCAACTAATGAATTACAATTTCGGAACATTGTGCCTGAGAGGCAAACAAAAAGGAGTTGTTTTATGAACACTGTAAAAATTCAGGAACCGCAGAAGAGGGATCATTGGGGATCGAAAATCGGATTTATCATGGCGGCAGCCGGATCTGCCGTAGGACTCGGAAACATCTGGAAATTCCCCTATACTGCCGGTGAAAACGGTGGTGGAGCATTCGTATTTATTTATTTGATTTTTATCGTATTAATAGGTTTCAGTGTTATGCTGACGGAATTCGCACTTGGCAGAAGAAGACAGCTTGCTGCTGTAGGAGCATTCAAGTCTGAAGACAGAAGATGGACATTTGTAGGAATTATTGGTGTATTAAGCGGATTTTTAATCATGGGATTCTATCCTGTAGTCGGTGGCTGGGCACTTGCATACATATTCAAGGTGACTGGAGGACTTCTAAATACTCCAGAACTCATAGGCAGCACTTTTGAGGGATTCATAACAAACCCTGTTATTCCTCTTGTATGGATGGTTGCATATCTTGTAATGAACATAGCAATAGTATCAAAGGGTATATCTTCAGGTATAGAAAAGGCCGGAAAGGTACTCATGCCGCTGTTGTTTGTGATACTTATAATAATCGCACTTAAGGGATTGACTCTTCCGAATTCATTCGAAGGAGTAAAGTTCCTTTTCAAGCCTGATTTTTCCAAGATGACAGGCAAGGTTGTACTGGCGGCTCTTGGCCAGGCGTTCTTCTCCCTTTCGCTTGGTATGGGATGCATGATCACCTACGGATCCTATCTGGAAAAGAAGGAAAACCTTGTAAGCACTACCGGTGTTATCACAGCAATGGACACAGGCGTTGCACTTCTTGCAGGTCTTGCAATGTTCCCTGCAATGTTTGCATTCGGTATTGCACCTACTGAAGGTCCCGGACTGGTATTCGTTGTAGTTCCTGCCCTTTTCGCCGAAATGGGAGGACTTGGAACCATATTCGCTACTTTGTTCTTCGTAGCTCTAACTGTTGCAGCCCTTACTTCTTCAGTATCTCTTCTCGAGGTTGTTACTTCTTATCTCATAGACGAGAAGAAATTCACGAGAATGAGAGCCGTTGTTTCCGCATCCTCGGTAATGGTTGTACTGTGTATACTTTCTTCACTGTCACTTGGAGGATTGGGACCACAGTTGTTTGGAAAGGGTGCCTTCGATGTATTCGACCTTCTGACAGACAAGATATTCCTTGCCCTTGGCGGAATGCTTATATGTATCTTTGCAGGATGGAGAATCAAGAAGGAAGATCTCTTCAACGAGATTACAAACGGCGGAACATTGAAATACGGTTTCCTCAACTTCTGGTATCTCTTGGTCAAATACGTTATACCTGTAACAATCCTGGTTGTTGCAGTAAACGGAATACTGGAAGGCTTCCAGACAGGAGCAGGTCCTGTAATGCTTATAGGAATAGGCCTCATGGCTTTCCTCGCATCAGTGTCGAAGAAGCTCTAATATGAGCATATAGGAAATTCACAATAATAAACCAAGGAGCAGTCTCTGGTAATTCCAGATTGGCTGCTCCTTTTCCACGCTTTTATTTAAGCCAACAATCGAATTATGACCCATAAATTCAATTGTAAATATTACCCTCCTGTGATATCATATATAACCGAGAAATGAAATATTTATTAATCATATGATACGGAGGAAAATAAATGGAAAATTTGCCTAATTGCCCCAAGTGCAATTCAGAATACACATACGAAGATGGAGTAATGCTTGTGTGTCCCGAATGCGGATACGAATGGAATCCAAATATGGAGGAAGCAGCAGAAGGTCTTGTCGTGAAGGATGCCAATGGAAACATATTGAAGGACGGAGATTCCGTAACTATAATCAAGGACCTGAAGGTCAAGGGAGCATCTTCTCCAATCAAGCAGGGTACAAAAGTGAAGAACATAAAGCTTGTTGAGGGAGACCACAACATAGACTGCAAGATTGACGGCTTCGGAGCAATGAGCCTCAAGTCGGAATTCGTTAAAAAGATATAACTCATTAAAACGACTCCTTCCCTCAGATGGGATATGGAGTCGTTTTTTGTTTTCCTTTCAGCAAAGAACTACTCTCCCAAAAACTCTATGAATTTTCTCGCAGCAGCCGAAACATACCTGTCTCTCTTCCACACCAGTCCTATGTTTATTTCTATGGGATTCTTGAGAGGTATGGCCTTGATGTCATCTTCCTGTTCAACAATTTCCCTTATGAGAAAAGCTGAACCTATATTTCTTTTCACGAAGCTTTTTATGGTATCAAGCTGGTTGGAATAATATATAATATTGGGTTCGATCTTGCTTTGGCTGTATCTTTCCCTTACCACCTTGTTGTGATAAAATCCTTCCTTCAGCATTATCACAGGCTCCCTTCCAATTTCATCCATGGATATGACATCATTGCAGGCAAGTTTATTTTCAATGTTGACACAAAACTGGACCTGTGTCTGAACTATGGGCTTAACTTCAGTCTCTTCATAGGACTCCAGAATTATAAAGGCTGCATCGATTTCACCTTCTTCAAGAAGCCTTTTTGTTTCAAGGGATCCGTTCTCCACTGCCTTCAGCTCTATTTCAGGGTACTTCCTGCTGAATTCAATAAATATCCCGGGAAAGAGGAAGGATCCTATCATTGGTGGAACCCCTATCCTTATGATACTCTTTTTCCTGTCTCCAAAATCCCTTACTTCTTCAACCGCATCATCAACAAGCTTCAGTATCTCCTTCGCTCTTCCTTTAAGAAGCTTTCCCTCTTCAGTTATGGTTATCTTCTTGCTGCTCCTGTCTATGAGTGATACTCCAAGAAAATCCTCCAGATTCTTTATCGAAGTTGTAATGGAAGGTTGTGAAACATGTAGCTTTTCAGCCGCCTTGGTTATATTTTCATATTTGCATACAGCCAGGAAATATTCCAGTTGCTTAAGAGTCATTTGACCGCCTCCTTTTACTGTCAGTTCAATCAAAATAGTTTTTCTTTATGATAACATAAATAATCAATATTTTCAATTTATGATTATTTGTTGTAGAATCAATATATGGAACAACAATTGAATTGACGGAATAAATATTAAATATTGATCGAGGTGTTCAAAATGAATTACAATGAAATGGCTTTAAAGCTGCACAAGGACAATGTTGGTAAAATCGAAGTGACTAGCAAGGTGAAGGTGGAAAACAAGACCGACCTTTCAACTGCATATACACCTGGAGTTGCAGAACCATGCATGGAAATATTCAGAAACATAGACTCAGTATACGACTATACGGCAAAGTCAAATCTGGTTGCCGTGGTAAGCGACGGAACTGCAGTCCTGGGCCTGGGCGACATAGGAGCACATGCTTCAATACCGGTTATGGAAGGAAAGGCTGTCCTTTTCAAAGCCTTTGCAAATGTTGATGCATTCCCAATCTGTCTGAATACTAAGGATACGGAAGAAATCATAAGGACAGTAAAACTTCTTGAGCCTGTATTTGGAGGTATCAACCTTGAAGACATCGGAGCACCAAGATGCTTTGAAATAGAAAAGAGACTGAAGGAAGAGCTTGACATCCCTATTTTCCACGACGACCAGCACGGTACTGCAATTGTAACTGCAGCGGCTATAATCAACTCCCTTAAAATAACTGATAAGAAAATCGAAGACATAGAGGCTGTAATAAACGGTTCGGGAGCGGCAGGAATAGCCATTGCCAAGCTACTCTTGAAAATGGGAATAAAAGACATAATCATGTGTGACAGCAGGGGTATAATATCATCAGAGAGAACAGACCTGAATGATTCAAAGAAAGAAATACTGTCAATTACAAATAAAAGCGATACAGTTGGTACCCTTGCCGATGCAATGAAGGACAAGGATGTTTTCATAGGTGTTTCAGCTCCCGGAGTGGTGACAAAGGATATGGTATCATCAATGAATGAAAAATCCATAGTGCTGCCCATGGCAAATCCTACTCCTGAGATCATGCCCGATCTTGCACTGGAAGCAGGAGCATATATCGTTGGCACAGGCAGGTCCGATTTTCCCAACCAGGTAAACAACGTACTTGCCTTCCCGGGAATATTCAGAGGAGCCCTTGATGTCAGGGCAAAGGAAATCAATGAAGAAATGAAGATTGCAGCTGCATATGCCATAGCGGCAACAGTGAAAGATGAAGAACTTTCACAAGACTTCATACTGCCTGAAGCCTTCAACAAAGCAGTAGGCACCAACGTTGCCGAAGCAGTGAGAAAGGCTGCAATCGAGAGCGGAGCAGCTAGAATCTAGTATTCAAATTACTGACAGTATTAATGCACGGCAAAACAATCATAAAAAGAGACGCTTCCTATTTTGATGCGTCTCTTTCTTATCTATAAACTTGAAAATTATCGGTTACATCATTAATTACAAATTGTTGTACCGGGTAAGCAAAGCAACTTTGTTGAGTTATCTGCGTAGGCAGATATTGCTATGCGAAGAAAGTTATCATTGAAATAAAATTACAACGATTCAAGTAATTTTAATATTGTTACTTTCGAGCTGGAACAGGGAACTAAAAGCTGTATTTTCCTCACTTTGCAAGCTTAACAGTGAACTTTGTCCCTTCTCCCACTTCACTTTCAACACTGACAGATCCGTTGTAAAGTTCGGCAATATGCTTCACTATTGAAAGGCCGAGTCCCGTGCCGCCGTTTTTCCTGGCACGACCCTTGTCAATCCTGTAGAATCTTTCAAAGAGTCTTGGCAGGTTCTCCTCTTCTATTCCTGCTCCAGTGTCCTCAACTTCCATAATCATGTAATCATCATCTTCGCTACAGCTCACCTTAATGTAGCCTTCTTCTGTATAGTTGATGGCATTGTCTATAAGGTTGATCAGAAGCTGCTTGATCCTGTTGCTGTTGCATCTGAATGTCGAAAGGGAGTCGGGTATTTCTGAAATCAGCTCAAGATCCTTTTCTTCAATTCTCTGTTCGAAAATATCGAAAACCTTGCCAACAATATCCTTCATATTACAGTCCTTCAGGCTTTTTTCATTGTTCATGCTTTCAATTTCCGACAGGGATAAAATATCGTTTATGAGCTGCGAAAGTCTTTCCGCTTCAATATCTATGATGCTCAAGAATCTTTCAGATGCTTCCTCGTCTTTTATGGCTCCATCCTTAAGAGTATCCACAAAGCCTCTTATGGAAGTCAAAGGCGTCCTCAGTTCATGGGTCACATTTGAAACGAATTCGCTTCTTATATTTTGAAGCTTCCTCACCCTTGTAACGTCCTGAATAATAAGAAGGGTACCAAGCTTTTTGTTCTTATTGCTGTTGGAAAGTATAGGGCTTGCATAAATCTTTATTATTCTGTCTTTCTTTCCGTATGTGTTTATTTCATCAACTTCATATTGATTGTTCTTTATGGAATTTTCAAGTAGCTTGAATATGGCCGTATTCCTTACAATTTCATGGACTTCTCTTCCTTCAAAATTCCTCTCCTCAATTTCAAGGATTTCCCTGAAGGCTTCGTTGTAGAGGAATACATTGTAATTGTTGTCTACGGCTATTATTCCGTTTTTCATGCTGCTAAGAACGGATTCAAGTTCTGATTTCCTGTCTTCCAGATTACTCATATTTTCATTCAGCTTCATGGTCATTTCATTGAATGAGTCTGCAAGCTTGCCAATCTGATCCTTGGACCTTATGAATATCCTTCTGTCAAAATTCCCATTGGATATCTCTATGGCTCCGTTTGTCAGTTCGTCTATTGGCTTCATCAGCTTCCTTGTAATGAAGTATGCCAATATCAGTGCTGCCAGGGCACCCAGTACAATACTGAAGAGAATGTATTTAATGACTTCTACAGCAACCTGTTTTACTTCAATCAAAGGCACCGATATCCTCAGTACCCCGTCAAAGGAATCAAGATCAAGAGGTGTTGCAGTATATAGATAGTATGCCCCAAGGGTTCTGCTGAACCTTACGGAACTTGCCGTTTCTCCCTTTAGAGCCTTTGCTATTTCTTCCCTGTGTGCATGGTTTTCCATAATTCTGAAATCTTCGTCCGAATCACCGACTACCACTCCATCGGTATCTATGACTGTAATCCTGTAATTTGACAGTTCCGAATACTTGGCTGCAAATTCTTCGAAGTCTATATCACCCTTGCCGTCTTCAAGTACAAGTATCTCTTTGATCAGGTCCGCCTGAATGACAGAACTTTTCTTTATATTATTCTCAAAATACTTGTTTCCCCTGCTCCATGAAAATAGAGCCACTACGCCAATTGTAAGTAGAATAACAAAAATGTAGGAGCTCATCAGTTTTTTCTGCATAATATCACAACCTTGTGTATCTAAACATATTTGTAGCCTATTCCTCTGACTGTCTTTATATGTTTAGGATTTTTATCATCTTCTTCAATTTTCTTTCTCAAGTTTCTTATATGTACGTCGACAGTCCTTGTTTCACCAAGATAGTCGTATCCCCAGATTTTTTCCAGCAGATAGTCCCTGCCGAAGACACGTCCCTTGTTCTTCGCCAGGAGATAGAGCACTTCAAACTCCTTAAGTGTGAGTTCCACATTCTCACCGTTTATTGTAACTTCCTGGGTGGATTTGTTGATCTTGATATTGTCTATGTCTATAATGTCGAACTCCTGTGAAACATCCTTCTCTATTTTGGTTCTGTCATTCCTTCTAAGAAGAGCCTTGACCCTTGCAAGTAGCTCATGTACTCCAAAAGGCTTTCCTATATAATCGTCGGCACCCATTTCAAGCCCAAGGACGGTGTCGATTTCCTCATTCTTTGCAGTGAGCATAATCACGGGAATATTTTTTATCCTTTGGTGCCCCCTTATTGTCTTGAGTACCTCCAGTCCGTCTATTCCAGGAAGCATAAGGTCAAGGATAACAAGGTCAAAGTCCTCCCTTTCCATTTCCTCAAGGGCATCTTCTCCGTTGTCCTCAGGTACAACTTCAAAGCCGTTTTTTTCCAGATTATATTTTAGAAGCTCCAGTATGTTTTCTTCATCATCTACTATTAATATTCTTTTCTTATTCAATATAAATCCTTCCTTAGCTGCAGTCATCAACCATCATGAACCTGCGTATGATCTCCTGTTACGGTAAAACCGATCCACTCGGCAATATTTGTTGCATGGTCTCCCATTCTTTCAAGATATTTTGCTATGAATATGAAGTAAGTGCACTGCCTGGTTGTTTCAGGGGTACTTTCCATTATCCCGATGAGCTCTTCAACTATATCTTCAAAATACTTGTCCACAATGTCATCGTGCTTCAAGACCTCCTTTGCCTTGCTGATGTCCTTGTCTATCCAGCAGTCTATTACATTGTTTATCATTATCTTTACTTCTTCCGCCATCTTGGGAATTCTTATGAGAGGCTTGACATAAGTTTCATCAGCCAATTTTATGGTATACTTGGATATGTCAGAACAATGGTCCGCTATCCTTTCAAGATCCGTTATTATCTTAAGGACTCCTACAATATCCCTCAAGTCTGAAGCCATTGGCTGCTGTCCGGCTATAATTGCCAGACATTTTCTTTCTATCTTAAGCTCCATTTCATCAATTTCATCGTCTCGTTCAATAACGGCATTGGCCATCTTTACGTCATGTGTCTTCAATGCCTTTATTGTATCATCCATTGATTTTTCAACCAATGTCTGCATCTCTATAAGATCCTGATGCAGACTTCTCAATTTTTCTTCAAATGCTACTCGTCTTGCCATATGCTTCTCCTCCTGGATTATCCAAATCGACCAGTTATGTAATCTTCAGTTTTCTGGTTTTTTGGATTGCTGAAAATATTTTCTGTATTGTCAAACTCAATCAACTCTCCCATAAGGAAAAAGGCTGTCTTGTCAGATATTCTTGCGGCCTGCTGCATGTTGTGGGTCACCATGATTATTGTGTAATCCTCTTTAAGCTTAACCGCCAGGTCTTCAATCTTAAGTGTGGCAATGGGATCCAGTGCGGAAGTAGGCTCGTCCATGAGCAGCACTTCCGGTTCAACTGCCAATGCCCTTGCAATGCAGATTCTCTGCTGCTGTCCACCGGATACGCTCAATGCACTCTTGTTCAACCTGTCCTTCACTTCATCCCATATTGCTGCGTTCTTCAAACTCTTTTCAACAAGCTCGTCCAGAATGGATTTTTTCTTGATTCCATGGGCTCTAGGTCCGTAGGCTACATTGTCGTAAATGCTCATGGGAAAGGGATTTGGCTTCTGGAAAACCATTCCCACCCTTGACCTAAGCTTTATGATATCAATATCTCCATAAATATCCTGTTCATCAAGTTCTATCTTTCCTTCAACTCTTACACCGTCTATTTCATCATTCATTCTGTTAAGGGTTCTGATGAATGTGGATTTTCCACATCCCGACGGTCCTATGAGAGCAGTAATCTCATTTTTTTCCATTTCTATATTTATTTTCTTAAGAGCCTGAAAATCCCCGTAATACAGGTCCAGATCCTTAACTGAAAATTTTGTATTCTTATTCATATTTTACCTCATAAATTTTTTTAAATAAAGGGTTTATTTTTTATTCCGATTTATTGAAAACAAGTGTTATCATCTTTGACAAAGCATTCAAAATCAATATCATGATTATTACAACAGTACCTATTGCACATGCCATTTCTATATCCCCTGCTTCCTTGGCAACAGTATAGGCCTTTACCGTCAATGTTGCTCCCGAATTAAATACCGTCTTCGGAATATGGGCAACAGTTCCTGCAGTCAGCAAAAGTGCAGCCGATTCTCCCACTATCCTTCCTATACTCAAGATAACAGCAACGATTATTCCGCTTATTGCATTGGGGAGAACAACCTTTCTTATTGTCTGAAGCTTTGTGGCGCCAAGGCCCAGAGAACCTTCCCTGTATGAATCCGGCACTGCCTTGAGGGATTCTTCAGTCTGTCTGATTATAACAGGAAGAAGAATTATACTCAAAGTCAGCGCTCCCGACAATATGGAATAATCAAATTTCAAAAGTGTTACAAAGAAAATCATTCCAAAAAGACCGTAGATTATTGACGGTATCCCTGCAAGACTTTCAGTGGCAAATCTGATTATCTTCACCAACCTTCCCTGCTTTGCATATTCAGTAAGGTATATTGCACCGAATATCCCTATTGGACAGGCTACAAGAAGAGAAATGAGAATTATCTCAAGAGTGGTTACAAGCATGGGTAATATACCTTCGCCGGGTCGGGTAACCTTAACCGTCATAATATCTTCTTCCATTCCGTTTATGATTGAATTGACTTCGGAAGGAGAATAATTCTCAAGATTTTCAGACCCGACCTTTTTTATAAAATCGCCTACCTTGACAGGATACTTTTCCCCTCCCTTGACAATGGCAAAACGGGCCGGAGAACCATCATCTATGGATTTGACAACATAGTATTGATTTCCTTCGTATTCCTCAAGTTCAAGGTTTATTCCAAGCTTATTGCCGTCGGTGGAATAATCCTCCATGGTCTTTACGCTGACATACTGCGTTTTGGAATCAAAATCGGATGTTAAAAAGTCCAAATCTATCAATTTAAATCCGTTAAGGAAGACAAAACCTATTATCCATAGCAACAGTCCTACAGTTACTGCAGAAGACAATCCTATTATTCCATACATTAATTTATCCTTAATTGCTCTGCTCATGATTATTCACCTTCTCTTGTTGTTATCCTGTTCATTATGAGGTTCAATATTATGATGAACACAAACAACACCACTCCTGTTGAAAACAGCATTTCCTGATGCAGTCCGAATGCATATCCCATTTCCATCGCTATATTCGTAGTCAACGGCCTTATGGGGTCCCATATGCTTGTAGGTATTCCTGCTATGGGATTACCTGCAACCAGCATGACAGCCATTGTTTCACCTATGGCTCTTCCTATGCCAAGCACCACTCCTGCCATTATTCCAGATTTTGCAGCAGGTATCACTACCCCGAATATGGTCTGTATCTTTGAAGCTCCAAGTCCCAGTGAACCTTCCTTGTAAGACTTCGGCACTGTGTTTATGGCACTTTCGGATATTGTTATAACAGTAGGAAGTATCATTACTGCAAGAACCATAATTACAGCCAGGAGTGACTGCCCCTTGTTCTGCGGAGATATGACCATTAACTTAGGCACTATGACTCCAAGACCAAACACTCCATAAATCACCGACGGTATTCCTGCCAGCAGCTCCACTGCAGGCTTTACAACCATTTTAAGGGGCTTTGGCGCTATTTCAGAAATAAAAACTGCAGTCAAGAGACCTATGGGCAGTCCAATGATTATTGCTCCTCCCGTGGCCAGCAAGGACCCTATTATCATATAAAATATTCCGTATATCGCCTTGGATACATCATCATTTGGACGCCATTCAACACCTGTTAAAAAATCCACCAAAGAATATGTTCCTTCATGGTTGGCCGCAAAGAAAGGCTGCAAACCCTTATAAAACACAAATAATGCGATAGCGGTTACGCTAATAACCGCCACGCATGCATTTAAAAGAAACATCTTTTCTATTATATATTCCATGAAATCCCTTTTCTTGTTGGCTTTCATTTTTGGATCTTTTGGTCTGTCTGTTGAATCGGTGCGCCACTTGTTAAATCCAGATTTAATATTTGTCATCTCCATTTCACACCTCATCAATTACTTAACTACTTAGCCTTGATGGCCCCTTTTTCTTCTACGATATCTTGTCCTTCAGGACTCATTGCAAAATCCACAAAAGCCTGAGATGCTTCAGTCATGTTTTCTTCCATCCACACCATCATGAAAGGTCTTGATACTCCATATTCCTTAGACACTACATTCTCAACTGTTGGAGCAACTCCGTCAACCAGTAGAGGCTTAACGGTTTCATTGATATAAGTGAATGATACATATCCTATGGCAAGAGGGTTTCCTGCAACTGTAGTCTGTACATTTCCGTTTCCTTCAGCTATAAGAGCACCTTCTTTAAGCGCGTCTTCAAAATCCACGATTTCTTCGAAAGCTCCTCTAGTACCTGAACCGTCTTCTCTAGATACAACTACTATTTCAGCGTCGGCTCCGCCAACCTGGCTCCAGTTTGTAATTTCACCTATGTAGATCGCCTTCACCTGGTCCATTGTAAGTCCTTCAACTCCATTGTCAGGGTGAGCTATTACGGCAATTCCGTCGTATGCAAGTTCGATCTCAGTAAGACCCCATTCCTTTTCTTCAGTCTTAAGGTTTCTTGATGCAGTTCCAATAATAGTTGTACCGTCTTTAGCATTCTTCACTCCACCTGAAGATCCTATTCCCTGATAAGTTACTTCAACTCCGCTGTTAAGAGCCATGAACTCTTCCGCAAGTGCAACTCCTACTTTTTCAACTGAAGTTGATCCGGAGATTGTTACAGTACCTGTCAACTCTGCTGGTGCATCCGGTTCCGATGATGCCGCTTCTGTTTCAGCTGGTGCCTCTGCTGGTTCTTCAGCTTTCTGTGTACATCCTACAATTGATACCGCCATTACAAGTGCCAATACAAGCACTAGCATTTTCTTGAACTTTTTCATCTTTTTCCTCCTAGTTTTAAGCAAAAGTAATAGCTGAGTTTATTTATGAAACAAATATATCGCAATGCATCAATGAGATGTTGTTTGTTTAATAAATAAATACGAAACTAACTTTTGATTAAAACCTCCTTCCTTAGTTTTTAGAATATGTTTTGCTTACTGGAATAATTTAACATTCCTATGTAAAGAACATATATGTCAAATGTAAAGATTATGTAAAATAGCAATTTTAATACGGCGCACGCTCTGTAATTCCAACGTTTTATTAAAAATAATTTCCATTTATTTTTATCTTTTTAAGGTTTTTTTACTTATTTCCATACATCTTTTTTTAAAAATTTCAAATTACAAGTCAATGTAAATTCCATGTAAAATCCCCTTGAAAGCATGAAACCAAGGCTTCAAGGGATAATGCACATTTTAACTTTCCCAAGCTAAACCAGAAGCTTCATATATTTATATATAAAGGCATCTCATGTACAATCAACATTCAAAGTACATGAAAATCTTCAAATCACACTGAAAGTCATCAACAAAAAGAGCTGTGGATATCATATATATCGAAATCCACAGCTCCTTGTTCCTTCAATTTAATCCTGGTAATCCTGCAATAATCTACCATCCATTATTCTACTACTTCATGTCCATATTCCTTCAAGGCATTTACCGCCTCTTTCACCTTCTCTTCCTTGACCATGATATAGTCCGTATCATAGGTGGATACTGCAAATATGCTCACTCCGGCTTCCTTCATAATGCAGCTCAGGTTTGCAAGTATCCCCACAAGGGAAAAGTCAAGGGGGCCTTCAACCTTGAATATTCTCCATTCCTTTTCACATTCCGCATCCTCTCCGAAATCCTCAAGATCAACATTTTCCTGAAGGCAAACGAGGGAGAGTTCATCGTCGGTTCTGGTGATGGAAAAGAAATCACCTCTATAGGCCCACTCCGGAATCCTTTCATTCCTGTTCAGCCTGCAAACAGCATATTTATCCCTTAAAAGCGAAATTTTCAAATTCATTATATTCCTCCAGCATTATTCTGACATGATTTAACATAGTCTACAATTCCCGACAGGTTTTCCCTCTTTGTAAAGTCAACAGGATGATCGTATGCTGCAAGCATTCCCTTCTCATCGGGAGTCAGCTCCTTCTTCCTCTTCAAGTTGAACTTCATGAGCTTCATGAGAATCCTGTCAACGAATGTTAACCTGTCGAAATCGAAACCTCCCCTGAAGTAGTAGAACCTCATCCTGTATCTTTCCTTCTCGCTGAAGTTCTTTTCAAGGACTTCCTTCTTTATTTCCTCCCGCGGTGGAGATGCACCGCAGGCGAAAACTATGATTTCCTTGTCCCTGAATCTCTTCATGGCCTCCTTCATTGATTTCACTCCGTTGATTCCGACGGCATACAGACCTCCTCCGAAAATGAGGGTATCGTAGCGCTCCAGTTCATCATAGTCAATATCAGTACCATTGAACAGGTCCGCCTTCAATGAATCACTCAGCCAGAATGCATAGTTTTTGACATAACCTGATTTGGACCAATAAATTACAGCTGTTTTCATTTCTCTACCTCAACATTTCTTTGATTTCCCCAATATCCTCTATGAATTCCTCGACTGCTTCAACAGGTGTTGCCCATGAGGTTACAATCCTTATTGATGAAGAATCTTCCCCTTCCTTGCTCCATACATAAAACAGATATTTCTCGCTCAGCTTCTCTATAAGCTCATTTGGAAGAATGGGGAATATCTGATTTGACGAAGGAGTTCCAATGAACCCGTAACCAAGATCTGCAATTGCATCACTTATCCTGAAAGCCATGTCATTGGCATGGGATGCATTTTCTTCAAAGAGTCCATCCCTGAAAAGTTCAAGGAATTGAACTCCAATTATCCTGCCCTTTGCAAGCAAGGCTCCCTTCTGCTTGAGACTGTATCTGAAACATTTCTTCAAGTCGTCATTGGAAATCACTATTGCCTCACCCAGGAGAGCACCATTCTTCGTGCCTCCTATGTAAAAGACATCTGTATATTTTTCCATATCTGAAAACTCAAGGTCGGATTCCCTGGATTCAAGAGCCGAGCCCAGACGTGCTCCATCCATGAAAAGGTAAAGTCCATTTTCACGACAATATTCATAGAGGGCTGCGAGCTCATCTTTTTTGTATACCGTGCCCACCTCGGTGGAATTTGATATGTATACCATTCCCGGTTTCACCATATGCTCGTCAGTATGCTCGTCAAGGACCAACTTCACCATATCGGGTGTCAGCTTTCCATCTGCAGAATCCACTGCATTTATTCTGTGTCCCGTAGCCTCAATTGCACCGGCCTCGTGTGTGTTAATATGTCCCGTATTTGCAGCGATTACGGATTCATAAGGCCTCAGTATGGAAGATATCACTATCAGGTTTGCCTGAGTTCCACCTGAAATATAATGAATGTCCACGTCGTCATTGCCAAGCTTTCCCTTTATAAGCCTTGATGCCTCCATGCAGTAATCGTCTTCACCGTAACCGTCCTGCTGCATCATGTTTGTCTCAGCAAGGGTCTTAAGTATCCTTTCATGCGCTCCCTCGCTATAGTCGTTTCTGAAACTGTGTCTTATTGTCATTTTATACCTTCCTGTTTTTATTATTTCTTCCTGGATAAATATGCTGCATTACTACTTTTTCAGGTCAGCCTGGACTCCGTCAACAGCCCTTAGCAGATCTCCAGTTCCTATCTCTATCTGCATACCTATCTTTCCTCCGCTGACTATGATTTTTTCAAGTTCGCTTGACGAAATATCCAGGAAAGTCTTGAATCTTTTCTTCATACCGACAGGTGAACATCCTCCTCTTATGTATCCAGTCAGTTTCTGGATATCCTTAACATGGATCATCTCCACCTTCTTCTCTCCGACAGTTTTGGCAGCCTTCTTCAGGTCAAGTTCCTCTGCTACGGGAATTATGAATACATAGTGCTCCCTTGAAGCGCCCTGTGTAACCAGTGTCTTGTAGACAGTCTTCTCATCTCTTCCTATCTTCTGTGCTACTGAAATGCCGTCAATTTTGCCGTCCTTCGAATCATATGTCATAACTTCAAAATTCATTTTTTCCTTTTCAAGTATCCTTACTGCGTTGGTCTTGCTTAACTTTTTCATGTCCACCTCTGTATTATGCTGAATTTATTTAATCCCTTTTCTTATCCATTCTTCTGCTCTCTCAAGTTCTCCATCCTTCAAGGGTCCTTCCGAGTCGGATACATAGAAACCCTCCGGGGGTATAACCAGAGTTGCACCCTTTCCTGCAAGCGCCTTTCCCATCGGTTCGGCGGCATAACCGAAAACATTGACAAGAGCATTGAGTATCTTCGAATTCACATCCTTCGTGTTCATCCTGGTGTCAAAGGCTGCAGCCTTCACACCCAGCAGTGCATCCTTTGGCATCCTTTTTATGAAGTCCATTATAGCCTTTGTAGCCTTGAATGCCCTTGTAGGAGACCCAATGACAATGAACTCCATATTTTCAAGATCACGCTTTTCTACATTGTGGATCTTCACAAGCTTCACCTCATGGTCTTCCTTCAACGCTTCGTGAATATGTATGGCAACCTTTTCAGTATTGCCAAAATATGAATCGTAGACAATCAATCCTTTCATAATTACCTCCATCACCCATGTCATTCATCATTTCAGCCCACTAAAAAACCTATCTTTATTATACAACTTTTGCCCTTTCCCAACAAACAATACTTGCATATATTCACTTTCCACAACAACAATATATTGCGCCACAACTTTTTTGTGTACATCCATGGATTTAAAAATAAATATATAAAATTTTTATTTAACATTGACAACCAAATCAAGATAGTCTATAATTCTCATTATACCCCCTAGGGGTATTACAAAACTGGAGGTTATTCACAATATGTCGAATTTTTACATCAAAACTAATAGGATTTTTACATCTTGGAGAAAATACGCCTGGATTTTCACGCTAACCGTAGCTTTCGGGGGACTATGGTATCCAATGCTAGGCTTAATGGTTATCCCCGTAATGCTTGGACTTACATCAGTATCATTGTTCAAAGGCAGATACTGGTGCGGAAACATCTGTCCCCACGGCAGCATGTTCGATTCGCTGCTTTATCCCATAACTGCAAACAGGAAGATTCCAAAATTCTTCAAGTCGAAAATACTTGGAATCGGATTCTTCATATTCTTTTTCTACAGATTCATAGGAAAATTGATTATGGTTTCCACAAAATGGGGTACCATGGTATTCTGGGAAAAGCTGGGATTCATATTCGTAGCCAGCTATCTGATGGTAACCGTAGTAGGTGGAGTAGTGAGCCTTCTCTTCAGTTCCAGGACCTGGTGCAACTTCTGTCCAATGGGAACGATTCAGAAGTTTTCATACAAGCTGGGTAAAACACTGGGACTGGCAAAGAATACAGATGCAAAGATAACGGCTTCAAGAACGGAGATGTGCCACTCATGTGGAAAATGCTCAAGGGTATGTCCCATGCAGCTCACTCCATATGACCAGTTCTCTGAGGAAAACCAGTTCGATTCGGAAAACTGCATAAGATGTTCAACATGTGTTGAAAACTGCCCTGCAGGAATATTGACACTAAGCAAGCTGGACGAAGCAAGGGAAATAAAGGAAAACACCAGCCTTAGAGGCTACGATACAAGAAAGCCTTTCATGTCCACAATCAAAGAAATAAACAGGATCAACGACCTTACCAACGAATATGTTTTCCAATTCGAGGATGACGGTATTGTTTACGAACCGGGTCAGTTCATACTGGTGAAGATCCAGGACAATCCTGAAATGTACAGGGCTTATTCCATAGCAGGATTTGATTCCGACAAGAAGACCGTCACCATAGGAATCAAGAAAATGGACAAGGGATACGGTACGGGAATCATATTTGACTCCTTCAAGGAAGGGGACGAAGTGAAGCTTCAGGGGCCAATGGGTCACGAGCTTATCGTAGACAAAACTGCCAAGGAAGTGGTGTTTGTTGCAGGCGGCATAGGAATCACACCTTTCAGGGCCATGGTCAAAGATCTGGTGGAGAACGGCTCCGACATAGAGAAGTTCACCCTTGTATACGGTGCCAACAAGGAAAATGAGTTCATGTTCGATGATGAATTCAACAAATTTGCAGAGGAAAGCGAAAAGTTTGAATATGTCAAGGTAGTGGCATTCGACGAGAAATACAAGGGACACAAGGGATTTGTAACAGACGTCCTCAAAAACATGGACCTTGTGGACAACAAGATTTACATGTGCGGACCTCCACCGATGACCAAGGCTGCAGAAAAGCTTCTTATGGACATGAACATTCCATCAGTTGACATACAATACGAAAGTGCTTAATAAAATTCAGATAGATCAAGAGATGCAGGAGATTTCCTGCATCCTTTTGCTGTTCATTCATTGCCAAATGATCCGTCCAGAACCAGCCGTCCCCGATTATTGTAATATCCAAGGAAATCCTATATAATATAAAGCTGAAAGAACGCAATATGAAAACAATCGATAAAGCGAGGAAATATATGGGTAAAAAACTGGTTCTTGCGGAAAAACCATCTGTAGGCAAGGAAATAGCAAAGGTACTTGGCTGCAGAGAAAACAGAAACGGATACATGGAGGGCAAGTCTTATCTGGTAACCTGGGCATTGGGTCATCTTGTTACACTTGCCGACCCTGATGCATACAACAAGAAATACGCTCAATGGCACATGGAAGACCTGCCGATTATTCCCGACAGGATGAAACTCGTAGTCATAAAGAAGTCGGGAAAGCAGTTCAACACTGTAAAATCCCTCATGGAAAGAAATGATGTGGATGAAATAATCATAGCGACTGACGCAGGAAGGGAAGGAGAACTTGTCGCAAGATGGATACTTGAAAAGACACCTGTCAAAAAGACCGTCAAAAGGTTATGGATCTCTTCAGTAACAAAAAAGGCAATAACTGAAGGTTTCAACAAGCTGAAGCCCGGAAAGGACTATCAGAACCTTTATTCCGCTGCAGTTGCCAGAGCCGAAAGCGACTGGATAGTTGGAATAAATGCTACAAGGGCGCTGACAACCAAGTACAATGCCCAGCTTAGCTGCGGACGCGTACAAACTCCTACGGTAGCAATAATTGCACAGAGGGAAAAGGAAATACGGGAGTTCCAGCCTCAGAAATACTATGGAATGAAGGCGGAGGCTTCAAACCTTGACTTCATATGGAAAGACGAGAAGTCAAATAATTCAAATACATTCAAGGAAGAAACAATCGACAGTATCTTAAACAGGATCAAGAACAAGGACGGCAAGGTCATATCAGTGGACTCAAAGATGAAAAAGAAATATTCGCCTCCCCTTTATGACCTGACTGAACTCCAAAGGGACGGCTACAGCAAGTATGGATATTCTGCAAAGAAGACACTTTCAATCATGCAGTCACTGTACGAACACCACAAGCTTCTTACCTACCCGAGGACGGATTCAAGATACCTTACGGACGACATGGTGGATACTCTTCCGGATGTTCTCAAGGCAATAAGTCTTGACAAATACAGGCAAACCGCCTTCGGCATACTCAAGAAGCCTGTCAAGAAGTCAAAGTCCTTTGTGGACAACAGCAAGGTTTCAGACCACCATGCAATCATACCGACGGAAGAATCCATGATGAGAGGCTCACTAAGCTACGACGAAAACAATATATACGAACTTGTAGTCAAAAGATTTTTGTCCGTACTTCTTCCACCGTATGAATACGAAGAAAAAACTGTTAAAATGGAAATAGGTGGAGAAATTTTCACGACAACGGGTATAAAGGTAATAAGCATGGGATGGAAATCACTTTCCCCGGAAGATTCCATGGATAAGATGGTGCCTGATTTCAAGAACGGAGACAGTCTGAAAATCAAAAAAGTTGTAAAGACTACCGGCGAAACGTCTCCTCCTCCTTATTTCAACGAGGGAACCCTCCTGTCCGCCATGGAAAATCCCGTCAAATACATGTCCACTTCTGACAAGGACCTTAAAAAGATAATCGGAGAAACAGGCGGTCTAGGTACTGTTGCAACAAGAGCCGACATAATCGACAAGCTCTTCAACACACAGCTCATTGAAGAAAAGGGTAAAAGCATCAGGGTTACAAACAAAGGCAAACAGCTTCTCTCTCTAGTTCCTGACGACCTGAAATCTCCCCTTCTGACGGCAGACTGGGAAAAAAAGCTCGACCTGATATCAAAGGGGAAACTGGACAAAAATGCTTTCATCATGGAAATGAAGGGCTATACCAGGGACCTGGTAAAGGATATAAAAGGCAGTACCGAAAAGTTCAAATACGACAATCTGTCAACTACAAAATGTCCCGAATGCGGCAAGCTAATGCTTGAAGTGAAAACAAAGCACGGCAAAAGCCTTGTATGCCAGGACAGAAACTGCGGCCACAGGATCAACATTTCAAGAACGACCAATGCCAGATGTCCAAACTGCCACAAAAAACTTGACCTTGTAGGCAAAGACGACAACCAGAAATTTGTTTGTCCCAACTGCGGCTACAGGGAAACACTGGCTTCATTTGAGAAAAAAAAGAAAAACCAGAGTTCAAAAGGCGGAAAAAGGGACTTCCAGAACTACAAGAAGAAGGCTGAAAAGGCTGCAAAGGAAGCTGAAATGGCAGACAACCCATTTGCAGCTCTGGCAAAGCTCAACTTGAACAAAAACAAAAATGACAATAAAAAGTAAAAGTCATTTTGCCTTGAACATGCAACTGCAGTGGAAACGGTTCAAAACAATGGGAAGGTGAATTATATGATGGATTTCAATATTTCGCAAATACGAGAAATTACCGGAAGATACAGGGAGCACCATGTAACGGCCTTCAGTGCGCAGATGGCTTTCTTTGTATTTCTTTCAATATTCCCCTTGATTATGTTTATCCTTTCTCTTGCTTCAAGGTTCAATCTGAATATCGACCTGATGTTTGAAAATATCACATCAAGCCTGCCGGAGGATATAGGCATTTTCATAGTAAACTTCATTGACAACTATATAATCAACGACAGCTTGAGCCTGCTGTCCGTGTCAGGTCTTACTGCACTGTGGTCTGCTTCCAGAGGGGTAAATGCACTAATGAGGTCCTTCAATATGGCCTACGGCTACAAGGAAACAAGGAATTTCATCATATTGAAGCTGACAGGAATCTACTACACCCTCCTGCTCATAGCATCCATACTGATTACAATTGCCATGCCGGCACTGGGACTTGGTTTCTTTCACTTTATAAGCAGCTACCTTCCCATATCCGTAAGACTTATAGATACCTTGTATGCGCTGAGGTACCTTCTGTA
The DNA here is from genome assembly GCF_900142005.1 of Dethiosulfatibacter aminovorans DSM 17477. GTDB lineage: Bacteria > Bacillota > Clostridia > Tissierellales > Dethiosulfatibacteraceae > Dethiosulfatibacter > Dethiosulfatibacter aminovorans. The sequence goes on along the minus strand of NZ_FQZL01000015.1, from coordinate 55,768 downwards.
CCTCATGGTGTTCATCTTCTTCATACTGTCTGTGCACAAGGTACTTCCAGCCGGAAAGCTGAAATACAGGGATGTTTATTGCGGAGCTGTATTCTCCCTTATAGGATGGTATATCCTCTCAAGGTCCTTCAGTTTCTTTGTAAGCACCTTCACCAATTATGCCGCTGTATACGGAGGTCTTGCATCAATAGTGATCTTCATGATGTGGCTCTATTTCATGAGTACCGTACTAATGCTTGGAGCCGAAATGAATTCGGTGATAATGCAGTACAGGAAACCGCCGGAACAAGTAGAGTAATTTGGATACCCTTCGAATTGGCATAAAAAATCGCCTGAATCGGCGATTTTTTGTTTATATACACTTTTACACTATTGCTTCGTTTCGATTCTCTTCCAGGAACGCTGCGAAGTCGTCGAGGGTGACTCTTTCCCTGTCCCTGTGGTATCCCTGCATTCCAAGGTCTATTGCAGCTTCAACATTTTCAATCCTGTCGTCAATGAAAATTGTCTTTTCCCTGTCATAGCCCGTCTGCAGGAGAGCCGACTCATATATCCTGTGGTCAGGTTTCTCCATTCCCTCATAGGCTGAAATTACTACCTTCTGGAAATACTTTCTCAGATCCAGGTGGTCAAAGGCCCAGTCAAGGCTCGGCAATGCATTGGATATTACCGACATGTTGTATTTGCCGCTGAGCTCTTCAAGAATCCTCACTGTTTCAGGATACATCTCATAGTGGATTGTATCCACTGTAAGCATGAAAAGCTTCCTTCCGAGGGTCTTGTTGTCCCTGTCTATGTATTCAGATATTGCGTCAAACCTTCCCTTAAGCCATGCTTCCTCTTCATCCCATGTATAGAACCAGTCTATATCCATAAGATAGACCCTGTCAAACTCATTTCCTGCATCCACGGCTTCCTCCACGGAAGACTCCGCATATCCCATTGACAGAAGCAGCTTTCTCACTACATCGTCACGCTTGTTTCTGATGAAGAAAAGCACTCCTCCTGCATCAAAAAATATATTCTCAATTTTCATATGAATCTTCCTCGTCTATAATGCCTACTGCCTTTTTCACGATATCAAAGTCATAACCCTTGTAGAAAAGGAATCTGAATATCTTCTGGTCCCTTTCATGTTCGTCTACGAAGGTCATGGTCTTAAGCCTCTTCCTTGCAACAGACAATGCATTTTCAACAAAAACATTATCATCTATTACGGATATCACCCTGTCGATGGTTTCCATATCTATTCCCTTCCTGTAAAGCTTTGTCCTTATTTTCCTTCTTCCATCCTTGCTGAAACTCAGCTGGTCGTTAATGAAGGATTCGGTGTATTGTTCGTCATTGATGTACCTTTGCTCCTTCAAATAGCCAACAGCATACTCAATGATGTCCTTCTCGAAATCCAATACTCCAAGCTTTTCCCTGACTTCCTTTTCGGTCTTCTGGCTGGCTGTAAGAAACTTGAGTCCCTGGTTTACAGCCTTGTTTCTTTCTTCGCTAATAAGAACCTCCTCGACAAATTCTTCAGTTATTTCCATGTCTTTTTTTAGATTGTATTTCTCACATATGCTTATATTCAATCCAAAGGCATATTCGTTATCAATGTATATACTCATTCTATTCTTGTTCTTTTTTTGTTGTTCAATATTTGTAATTTTCATTATTTCTCCAATTATTGATGGTTTTGATCAATGGACCAGACCACCCTTATTTTAACATATTTGTGATAAGGTTTTCAAATGAATTTGTTTCGGGAATATGCTCCAAACACTTGCAATTTAGCGAAATTATGGTTTAATAGAAATATAATGATATTCAAAGGAGTAACTATGAGCAAGGTATATTTTATAGAAAACGACACAAAAGACTACAGCGAGCTTAGCGGGATAGCCGTCGAACTTTTGAAGAGTATTGAAGAGGATACGGACCACAAATATGAAAAAATAGTTCCCATCAAGGTTCACTTCGGAGAAAAGGGAAACAGGACATTTCTGCCTGAGGATTGCTACCTTGGTGTAATAAACCACCTTAAGGACAAGGGAGTAGAACCTTCATACATAGAATCAAATGTACTTTACAGGGGGGCAAGAACTACAACCTCCAGTCATCTAAAGCTTGCAAGGGAACATGGTTTCACTTCACTTCCGATAATCATTGCAGACGGTGAAACGGGAACTGAGTATGATGAAGTTGAAATCAACAAGGAATATTTTGATGTCTGTAAAATAGGCAAGGCTTACGGTAACTACAGCCAGTTCATAGTAATGAGCCACTTCAAGGGCCATGCCATGGCAGGCTTCGGAGGGGCTCTCAAGCAACTTTCAATGGGATTTGCGGCGAGAAGCGGAAAGATGGCTCAGCATTCAAGCGTTTCTCCTGTAATAAGCAAGAAAAAATGCATCTCATGCGGACTCTGTATTGAAAAATGCAATTTCGATGCAATAACCATGGATGGAACCGCCGTAATCGATGATGAAAAATGCACAGGCTGTGCAGGCTGCATAGCGGTCTGTCCGGAAGGAGCAATAAGAAACAGATGGGACAGCAAGTCCTTCCTTTACAACCTGGCGGAATACGCCTACGGAGCAGCCAAGGGCAAGGATAATATCTATATATCCTACCTGGTGAACCTTACCGTAGACTGTGACTGCATAGGAAAGCATCTTGATACTGTACACGGCAACATAGGAGTTATGGCAAGCAAGGACCCTGTTGCACTTGATGCTGCTTCACTTGACATCCTTCAAAGGGAATCGGGAAAGAACCATTTCGACAAGGGTAGAATCACACTTGAGCATGCAGAAAAAATTGGATTGGGTACAAGAGAATACGAACTGATAAAGCTGTAGGGGCAGGAAAAACCGAATATTAATTCGAAATATGCCAACAAAAACATTCTTTGTCATATTCTGAAATTTGAATTATTGTTCCATGTATGGTAAAATATAAGGAAATAAATATACTACATGGAGGGGTTCATATGAAGATTAGTTGCATACCCAGAGACACAACTGGAACAAGTACAGCAAAGAGACTAAGACAAAATGATTTTATCCCTGGAGTTATCTATGGCAGAGGCATTGAGCCGGAGAATATTTCAGTCAGCAAAAAAGAGATTGAAAGAATACTCAGGAAGTTTGGAGAGAATGCCATTCTCGACCTTACTTTAAGGGACAAATCCTATCATGCCATGGTTAAAGACGTTCACCATGATTATGTTAAAGACCAGCTTTTGCATATTGACTTCTACAAGGTCAGCAAAACTCAAAAAATCCACGTTTCCGTTCCAATTCACCTGGTGAATTCAGAACACATTCAAAAGGATGGAGCTCTGGTTCATCAACTTGATGAAGTTGAAATCGAATGTACTGCAGACAATATTCCTAAAAACATAGACCTTGATGTTTCAGAACTAAAGGTAGGACATGGAATAACAGTCGCAGAGCTTGTTGTGGACGATTCCATAACAATCCTATCCAATGCCGATGATACAATCGTTTCATTGTCACCTCATAGAACAGAGGCTGATGAAGAAGCCGAACTTGAAGCTGCAGAAGGCCAGGTAAGCGCCGAGCCTGTAGTTGTTGGAAGCGAAGAAGATACAGAAGAACAATAACCATTAATATTTGCGGATTTGCCCACGGGCAGATCCGTTTTTATGTTTGATGACAATATTTGTGATATAATAATTAATATGTCTTCATGACATACAAATATAGTTAAAATACAGGAGAAGCCTATGAAAATAACAATAAACACCTATCCCTTCCCCGATGAAGACTTGAGACAGCTGGAATTGGATTTCAAGAATGTGGATTTTTCCTTTGTAAGCAGCAAAAAAGACCTCTTGAATGAAATAGAAGACTCGGATGCAATAATAACCTTCTACCTGAAAAAATCTCAGATGGAGTCAGCATCCAAGCTCAAGTGGATTCAGGCTATTTCTGCAGGAGTTGACCATTTTCCCCTTGACTACATAAAATCCAGAAACATCAATCTTACAACAGGAAGAGGAATCCACAAGATTCACATGACTGAATATGCCCTTAGCATGATGATACTTGGCGCAAGAAGGCTGGACAAGATGATGCTGGATAAAAATAAAAGAAACTGGAATCATGATATACCCCAGAATGAAATATTCGGAAAAAAGCTGGGAATCATAGGGCTTGGTTCCATAGGTATGGAAATAGCAAAAAAAGCCTCCATACTTGGAATGGAAGTATATGGAGTGAAAAGCTTGGAAGATGAAGTGCCCGGAATTGAAAAGATCTATACGCTGAAGGATTTGAAGCAGCTGACATCAAAGTGTGACTATATCATTAACCTGCTTCCCCACACAGATGAAACCGACAAGGTAATTGATGAAGAAATTTTCAATTCAATGAAGAAGGAAAGCTGCATGATCAACATGGGAAGAGGCGGCACAGTGAACGAGGACCATCTGCACACGGCTCTTTCGGAGAAAAAATTCAGGCTCTATATTTCCGATGTTTTCGAAGAGGAGCCCCTGCCGGAAGAAAGCAAACTCTGGGATCTTGAAAACATCGTAATAACACCCCATATCTGCGGTCCAAGCACCAACTATATGAAGAAGGCATACCCAATAATAAAAGAAAATATAAGTCGTTATCTCAATAACAAAGAGTTGATGAACAGATATTCTTTCACAAAAGGCTACTAGAATACAAAAATTATAGTTCGTGTTTTCTTTTTCTTATGGGAATATTGTGATAAAATATATATACAAGAAAGCAACTATGCTGTGTTAAATGCCTAAGCAGATAAATGTGCAAGCAGATAAATGTGCAAGCAGATAAATGTGCAAGCATTTATCAAGAAGTCGTAGAAAGTTTCCATATAAGTGTAATACCAACGTTTCAAGGGATTACACATTTTAACTTTCCTAAGCTGAGACAAGGCAGCTAAGTCAAAGAAGGTGATTCTGTGAAGAAGAAAGAAAGGGCATCCAGGATTCTAACAGAACATATAAAGAAAATCCGAAGCGACATTAAGTCAAAACTTGACGAATGCAGGGAATCCATGTCTGTGGACTCAGTACATGACATAAGGGTTGATTTGAGAAAGCTCATGTCCATATCTGAGCTGACTCTCAATTTCAAAGACGTGGACCAGAAAAACAGAAAATTCCTTAGAAAAATGCAAAAACAGTTCAGCAGCACAAGGGACATTCACGTAGCAATGGATTATGTCAAAAGCAATTTTGACGAATCCGAAGCACTTGAATTCATTGGATACCTTGATACATTGAGAACAGAAAGAGAAAACCTTCTGAGGGACGGATTGATTGAATTCAATACACCAAAACTTATAAAAAGGATTGACCGGCTTGCTTCTGCAGCATCCTCCAGTGAATTCAAGAACAACTTCCCGTCTACACTAAGAACTAGGCTTGACGACTCCTTCCTGGAAGTTGTGAAAAACATTGAACTTATCGACAAGAACGATATTGCAACAATTCACAAGGTCAGGATTTCCCTGAAGCATTTCCGTTATCTTTTTGAAATCCACAGCTTGGTTTTCAAAGAAGAAAAAGAAAGGCTGACCAGCCTGAAAAGCCTCCAGGACTGGCTGGGTGAAATACAGGACCTTACAGTTCTGGAAAAGCTTCTTAAAGACTATAACAAAAAAACAGGAAATGACATCGAAGGAATGACTGCATTCATATATTCCAGAACCGATTTTCTTATTGAAAGCTTTTACAACAAAAGGTACGATGTGCTCTATTTATGGGAAATAAAAACCTGAGGATGTGTTCATATGGATAGAAAGGAACAAATCATAGAATATTTCAATTCACTTGACAGAAGCCTTTTCATGGATATCAACAAGGATCTGGCAGATGTGGATACGGCCCTGCCCATAGGGTATGGCCAGACAGTATCCCAGCCTTCCCTTGTTCTTGAAATGACTCTACTGCTGGATCTTAGGGAGGACTCCAAGGTGCTTGAAATCGGTACGGGAAGCGGATATCAAACTGCCTTCCTTTCAAAATTTTCAAAGACGGTTTTCACCATTGAAAGAATCCGGGAACTCTACGACAAGACGAAAATCCGACTCGAAAACATGGGATTTGACAATGTATATTTCAAACATGAAGACGGTACCATGGGCTGGAAAAAATTCGCTCCCTTTGACAGGATAATGGTCACTGCAGCAGCCAGATTCATACCTCCTTCCCTTCTGGAACAGCTTGCCCCCAATGGAATAATGGTCATTCCCGTTGGTGGATCCAACTACCAGGAGCTTCTTGTCGTAAAAAAAGATTCTGAAGGAAAGGTTTCCACTGAATGCAAGGGTTATGTGAAATTCGTGCCCCTTATAGGAAAATATGAATGAAAATTTATATTGACAACCCTTATCCAATTTATTATAATCAAAAATAATTAAATACACTTTTTCAGGTGCCGTTTATCGGAGAATAGGGAATCGGGTGTAATCCCCGAACGGGCCCGCCACTGTAATGAACAGTGACTGTCACACGCCACTTCACATTCCAATGTAGAGGGAAGGCGGCAGTCACGCAAGAAAGCAACCGCGTTGCGTTAACTGCGTAAGCAGTTATTAAGCCGCGAAAGAAAGTTTCCTTTAAAGCATAATACCAACGATTCAAGGGATTATGAACAGTCTAACTTTCTTGAGCTGAATGTCTAAGTCAGGAGACCTGCCTGGAGAATCAGAATATTCCTCTAAGCAAGGAATACATTCGTATGGACGATGGAAAGTTCACACTTTTATAAGTGTGGGCTTTTTTTATTTTCCTGGAGCCAGTCCGCAGATGATTCCATGTTACAGTTCCCTGTTCACTCGGTGCAACAAATCTGATTTTATAAGGATATTTAATGCACCTCGAATTCACGACCTCACTGTACCATGAAATCACCTGCTACAAGTTTTGACTAAAATATAAAAACTGATTCTACACTTGAAAACTGTGAACAAAAAATTTAACAAAAGGGAGAAAAAAATGGAACTATTGAAAAGAACCGTAGAAAGAATCGAAGGACTCAACGAGGATGTAATGAAGGAATGCAGGGACAGGGTGGACAACCTTATCAAGCCCCAGGGCAGTCTTGGAAAGCTGGAGGACCTTGCAGTCCAAATGTCGGGAATCACTGGAGAAATGTTCCCTGTTCTTGACAACAAGGCAATTATTGTTATGGCAGCTGACCATGGCGTATGCGATGAGGGAGTTGCTTCGGCACCTCAGGTCGTTACTGTTGTTCAGACATACAACATCCCCAAAGGGATAACAGGAGTAGGTGCCCTGGCTGCCGTTGCAGGCGCCGATCTGGTAACTGTGGATATAGGTGTACAGGAAGATCTCGAGTATGGTGATACAATAATAAACAAAAAAGTCAAATACGGTACGGACAATATGACCAAAGGACCTGCAATGACATATGAAGAGGCTGTGAAGGCTCTTGAAACAGGAATCGAGGTTGCCGAATCAGAAATCAAGAAGGGAAGAAAAATAATCGGTACTGGAGAAATGGGAATTGGAAACACCACTCCTTCGACTGCAATACTTTCCGTTCTAGGTGAAATTGCTCCGGAAGAAATAACGGGAATCGGTGCAAACCTTGATGCTTCAATGGTCGAAAACAAGGCAAATGTAATCAGAAGGGCAATAGCGCTGAACTGTCCTGATAAGAAAGATCCAATTGACGTCCTTGCAAAAGTTGGTGGTCTTGATATAGCTGGAATGGCTGGTACAATGCTTGGATGTGCGGCAAACAAGACTCCGTGCATAGTGGACGGTTACATTTCCACTATGGCGGCACTAATAGCCTGCGCCATTGAACCTAAGACAAAGAATTATCTCGTTACATCCCACTTTTCAAAGGAAAAGGGTGCAAAGACTGCAAGCGAACTACTTGGTCTCACTCCTATGCTTGACATGAACATGAGACTGGGAGAAGGAAGCGGTGCCGTTCTCGTATTTAATATAATCGATGCAGCCATAAACATGAACAAGGCAATGATCACATTCCAGGAAGGCGGAATAGGAGTGGTTTAATAGCCAGAAGTCAAGAAGACGGAAAACCTTTTGGCTTTCCGTCTCATTTTTAATCTTCTATCTAAGGTATATCATAAGGCTCCAAACTTTCTACTGCCTTAGGTTCCTCAGGTAATTGCCTGGTCGATAAAATCTCGATAAGGTTGTCATAGTAATAGACCCTTCCCTTACTGCTTTCATTATAGCTTACAATCTTGTCGTCCTCAAGGGTAACAAGATGCTTTCTTACAGTCTGATAGTTGAATCCTGTTTCCTGGGCTATCTGGTTTATGGTGAATACCGGATTCTTATAGATGCTCTTGTAGATGCTTCCTATATACTTGTTGAACATTATATTCTCAACCTTTTCATAGTCCTGAAAATACAGTCTTTCAAGCTCAAGTACAAATTCCATCAGCATCTTTGCCTGGGTCTCTATCATCTTCAGGAAGTACTTTATCCATGGTACCCAGTTCTTATTCTTTCTAATCTGCTCAAGATTCTCATAGTACAGACATCTGTTTCTTCCTATGGCTTCACTAATGAAGAGGTTTGGATTGTCCATGAGTCCAAGCTTGTTTACGAATATGGGAAAAAGTATCCTGCTCATTCTTCCATTTCCATCATCATAGGGATGGATTGATTCAAACTGATAGTGAAGTATTGCCATCTTCACAAGAAGATGATAATCTTCATTGGCCTCAAGATATTCAATAAAATTTTTCATCAAATCATCTATCTTTTCAGCAGAGGGAGGCATGAATCCCTCGGTTGGGTCGCATGCCTTGTTTATCACCTGGTTCGATTCGGTTCTGTAGCTTCCCTTCCTAAAAGGCTCTTCATATCCTTCAGTAAGATAATAGTGAATCCTGTTGAAAAGTCTTTCGTTAAAATCCAAACTACTGAACAGATCCTTTGATTTCGCCAAGGTATCCATATAGTTCTGGATTTCCTTCAGATACTCATGGTTCCTGTTCTTTTCTACGGAAAGCTCAAAATATTCCTTGACCGTAGCCTTGTTTTCCACAAGGTTCATGGAGTCGACGGCTTCCCTGGAATACAGGATATGAAGAAGAATATCCCTGTCCATTCTTAAATATTTTAGAACGGTCTTGTACTCCTTCACGGCTCCGTATGCTTCAACAAGCTCGTCAATATAGTCTTCAGCATTAATTTTTATGTTGGGTGGAAGAAGCTGCGGGGTGAAATTTTTCATTGTTCTAACCTGGCGGTTGTTATACGCCTATTACCTCTTTGACTCCCGGCACATCTTCAACAAGAGTACGCTCGATAATCATTTTTATAGTCATGAGTGCTCCCGGACATCCGCCGCAGGCACCCTGCATCTTAACCTTTACAACACCATCTTCAACTGATACGAATTCCACATCTCCACCGTCTCTCTGCAGAATCGGTCTAATTTTTTCCAGTGATTTTTTTATTTGCTCTTCCATTGTAATCTCCTTTAATCCTTTAAGATTGTTATTTTTTTAACCATTATAGTATAATCCCCTGAGACATTTAAGTCAACAGGAAAGATATTACTCCGGTCACTTCCCTACCATTATATTTTATTATATAATTATATACAAGGGAAACTGTAATATTAGATAATTTCTTCATAAATAGGGAGCTGATTAAATGAAAAACATATTCATGTGCGGTATGGACAGGACCTGCAAACTTATTCATATTATCATCATGGCACTTTTCATACCTGTATTTTTCTATGTTTTCTACAATAACTATTCATATATATACAGCAATACAACACTCATAATGTCTTTTTTATCGGGGTATATGATTCTGTTTCTTTTACGACACTCAACTTCATCAGTAAAAAAACTGCACTACATATCACCCTGGCTGGAAATGGCACTGGTATCCTCAGCTGTATACCTGGACAGGTCCGCTAATTCACTTGGCCTTTTCATGATACTTACAATAGACATAATAATCGACTATGATGAAAAATTCAGCATTCTGTATCTCATAGTCGGCTACATGGTATATTTCTGGCTTTACTACAACAAGACATTCATTTTCAACACCTCGGACCTTGTGATTATATTCATAATAGGAGCACTGCAATACACCCTTACAAACAGTGTCGGTTTTTTTCTTAAGAAATTCATGACTGTAAATGAAAAGCTTTTGAAAACCACTGCAGAACTGAATTCAAAAATTATTGAAGCAGAAGAGACCGCAGCAATAAAGGAAAGGAATAGAATTGCAGGCGAAATCCACGACAGGGTGGGACACGGTCTAACAACTGCAGTCATACAACTTGAAGCTGCAAAGATAGTCCAAAAATCAAATCCCGAAAAACTGGACGAACATCTTGACATGATTAAGGGACAGGTACGGGAAAGCCTTGATGAAATAAGAAAATCAGTCCATTCCGTCAACGACGACTCAATATACATCAATGTAAATGAAAATCTTGAAAAAAAATTTTCCTATATAAATGAACACACAGGTCTGATGCTCAGATGGGATATTCCAGAACTCGACAGCCTGAAACTGCCACTGAAAAGATTCATCTATCTTTCCCTCATGGAGCTCATCTCAAATGCCGTACGCCATGGCAGATGCAAAAAAATCGATATAGACCTGAAAAACGACAGGAACCTTATGCTATCTGTAACAAACGACGGTCATGTACCTGATGCCATAGACTGGGGATTCGGCCTCAACAATATCAGAGACGGACTTGAAGAATTCGGAGGGCATATGGAGATTTCAACATCAAGCAATCTTTTCAAGGTTGAAATTAATATCTAACGGGGTGACAAAATGATTAAAATTATGCTTGCAGATGACCAGACCCTTTTAAGGGATGGACTTAAGACAATAATAAATTTCCAGGAGGATATGGAGGTCACAGAACAGGCTTCCAACGGAAGGGAAGCTGTTGACACAGCCCTTGCCGCAAAGCCGGATGTTATTCTCATGGATATACGGATGCCTGAAATGGACGGAGTTGAGGCAGTAAGAATAATAAAAGATGAAAATCCAGATATAAAGATAATCATGCTAACCACCTTCGACGATGACGATTATGTAGTGGATGCCATATACTATGGTGCCGAGGGATACCTGCTTAAGGATATAGATACTGAAAAGCTTCTTGGCTTCATAAGGGATGTATCACGCGGCGAAACCGTACTGCCTTCAAACATAGCTGCAAAGCTTGCAAAAAAAATCAAAATGGAAAGGTCCACAAGCGAAAATGTAACATTGAATGCCGGGGAACTTACAAACAGGGAAAAAGAGATAGGACTGCTCCTGGCAGAAGGACTTACAAATTCAGAAATTTCACAAAAACTCTATCTTTCAAATGGAACAGTCAAGAATTATATATCCTCCATCTACAGCAAGTTCAACACCAGCAACCGCACAAAGGTAGGCCTCATGATAAAGGAAATGGCAGATCAATAACCAACTCAAACGACCAAATCAAAGGTCGTTTTTTTATATATTACTTTTCCATTACTCCGGTGACTTATCATATTACCATGACTCATTGTATCATTTAACCATAAACAGACAACACACAGCTAATACAAGACTAAAACTCCGTCTGTAATATTTAAGGAGCGATGAAAATGAACGAACTGCTTAATCTTCAAAACCTTGCCCTAATAATGCCCCTTGCATTGCTGCAGATAGGCCTTTTGATATTCTGCATACAAAAAATCATAAGAGAAGGTACCAGAAACCTGAGCAAACCCTTGTGGATATTGATTGTAGTATTCATCAACCTGCTGGGCCCTGTAATGTATCTGTTTCTGGGGAGGAATGAAAATGTATAGTTTCTGCAACATATCAAAACACTTTAAAAATGAAAAGGTGTTGAAAGACATCTCCATAAACATGAATGAAGGTGAAATCTACGGATTTTTAGGCTGCAACGGCGCAGGAAAGACTACCACCATGAACATACTGTCCGGACTTGCATCATACGATTCCGGCATATGTTTGTGGAATGGCAGGAATATTGAACTCGAAAGAATACCACTTGAAATTCCTCTTGGTTATATGATGGAAGAGCCAATATTCTACAACTGGATGACAGGATTTGAAAACCTGTCACTATACAGCTCAAAACCGCCTGAAAAGAACACCATACTAAGGCTTCTTGACACAGTCGGCATGCTGAAATCCTGCAACAAGAGGGTATCATCATATTCAAGAGGCATGAAGCAAAGACTTGGAATGGCATGCGCTCTCGTAAACAATCCTGACTTCCTGATTCTCGACGAACCTACTTCAGCCCTCGATCCTGAAGGTCGAAAGGACATACTTAATCTTGTGTCAGACTTAAGGGACAGGGGAAAATCCATAATATTGTCAACCCATATATTGAATGATGCGGAAGCAATATGCGACAAGGTTGGCATCATCAGAAACGGCAAGACCATACTTGAAGATTCAATGGAGAACCTTCTTGACAATCACCTGTCTCAAATATATTCCATAGAAACGGACATCTCCATAGATGAAAATCTACTCTATTCTCTAATCAGGAAAAAGGTCATCAAAGACTTCAGAAACGAAGGATCTGTCTCCTCTATAACACTCAAAGGAAACAAAGGAATAAACGATGTTCTATCCGTCCTAATGGATAATGGCATGAGAATATTGGAGGTAAAAAGGATAAAACAAAGCCTGGAAAACATATTTATTGAAAGGACAGGTGACAATGATGAAACTTCTGTTGCTTAAGGAATTGAAGGACGGCATGAAAAACTATAGATTTATTATAATGCTTGCCGCATTCATATTCTTTGCAATATTAAATCCTGTGATGACGAAGTTTATCATGCCCCAGATACTAAGGGAACAGATGGGAGACCTGTCGGAAGAATTCATAAGCTCCATGATAGATACCTCCCAGCGAGGAATAATCCGGGCATATATCTCGGATGTTTATGAAGTATGCATCCTGATTTTCATCCTTGTAATGTCCGGCATAGTGTCTTCTGAATTCAGGTCGAGAACCTTGGCAGTGTCCCGCCTTTCAGGAAAATCATCAGCACAGGTTGTTGCGGCTAAATTTGCAGTCTTCAGTATCTTCATCTTTACAGCTGCGGTACTGGCAAACTTCATAAACTATTTCTATGCTTCAACGCTTTTCGGCAAGGGTATAGATGCCACTGCAATGCTAAAATCAGGAACACTTCAGGGCTTATATTTCATATTCATTCTATCATTGGTAATCTTTACAGGTTCATTCTTCACAAAGCCGATGATGACAAGCCTTGCAAGTCTCCCGCCTGCATACGGCATACCTATTGTCGGCAAGCTCCTTGACATCGAAGAATATCTGCCTTCAGGACTCGCCTCCGAGTCCGCACTCTTAAGCATAAGTTCGCCGGACTGGCTTTTTACAAACATTTTGATTACCGTATCATTCATAGCATTGTTTCTCGTAATATCTACAGCAAGACTGGATGATGTTGAATTTACAGGAAGGAGAAAATGATGAAAAACCGAAACAAGATGAATAAAAAACTTATTGCACTGCCCCTGATTGCCGCTTTACTGCTGATTCTGACTGCAGCAACATGGAAGGGAGAACATTTCCCGGGCAAGGACGGCAATATCTATGGCGAAACAATCCACTGCAATTATGACAAGATTGTTTTAATAATTGCAGGATCCGGCCCTACGGACAGAAATGGGAACACTCCCATTTTGAAAGGTAGAAACGATTCATTGAAACTCCTTGCTGAAGAACTTGAAAAAAAAGGAATATCAACATTCAGATACGACAAAAGGACGGCGGGAATAAGCAGGAAATCATATCTCAATCATGATATAAGGTTTGATGATTTCATTTCAGATGCAATATCCGCTGTTGAATATCTGAAAGAAGAGGGATATGAAAAAATCTATCTTCTTGGTCACAGTCAGGGAAGTCTGATAGCATTTGAGGCCGCCTGCGAATTGGAAGTAGACGGTTTGATATCTGTATGCGGACCCTCAGAAAGCATAGATGCGGTTCTCGAAAAACAATTAGGCAACGCCTTTAAGCAGGACAGTATTGAAATAAAAGTCATAAACAATCTCAGGGAGGAAAAAATCACAACTGAAGGTGTGGAAAACATCCCCATGTTCAATGTTGAAAACCAGAAATTCCTCCTTTCCTGGATAGAATATTCACCTGTTGAATCCATAAAAGATGTAAACTGCCCGCTTATTCTTATTGGCGGAACAATGGACAGCCAGGTCTCAACTGAAGATATTGAAAAGCTCCTCATAGCAAATCCCGAAAGTGATTCAATGGTCATACATGGAATGAACCACGTACTGAAAGTCGTATCATCTGAAAAGGAAGATATAAAAACATATACGGATCCTTCCTACCCCGTCAGCAAAGAACTGATTCAGGCTGTGGCAAGGTTTGTTGAGTAGAATATTTCAACGTCCAAAATTGAAATACCCCGACAGAATTGACTTTCCGCCGGGGTACTGCTCTTATTGTTCCACAATTTCTTTGAGGGCTTCGAGCACATCATCGTAATCAGGCTCATCAGCCACCTCGTATACGTGCTGCACATACCTTATGATATTGTCCTCGTCAATTATGATTACCGCCCTTGTAAGGAGCCTCAGCCCTTCAAGGACAAGACCGAATCTGTCACCGAACTCAAGATGCCTGTGGTCGGATACGGTCCTTATGTTGTTGATGTCATTCGCTCCACAAAATCTCTTTTGAGCAAAGGGAAGATCCACAGTCACAGTTATTATTTCAACATCACCGCTCAACTCTTTTGCCTTTTCATTGAAATATGCGGCCTGCAATGAACATGTCCCCGTATCCAAGGACGGTGATGCACTTATTATCTTTATCTTGCGGCTTGTATCATTATAAAAATCAAATACGGACAAATCATTGTTTACAGCTCTGAAATTAGGTGCCTTATCTCCGATTCTCACCGTATCTCCCGTTACCGCTACCTTCTTTCCTCCGAATATTGCAAATTCTCTATCCATAATAGCCTCCTGTAATTATTATCATTCAAGGATTATCTTAATATGATTTTATCACAGGATGGACATGTTTTAAAAGGTGAATTTTCATCCTTGATTCCTGCAGAATGTGTTTTCATCGAATTCATAAACCCTTACAGCACCCTTTATTGTCTTTTCCTTGGCCTTTTCACCGTGGATATCTACTGCATTCTTGTTTTTAGGCTTGTGGTTAAGTGACAGGGGACCGTTTATGCATCCTCCCTCGCATGCCATACCTTCAATGAAATTGCCGTTTAGTTTTCCAAGCCTTGCAAGCTTCAAAGCCCTGTCGCATTCCTTGATGCCGGAGCATACTACAGGCTTAAGCTTCACATCCAGGCCGTATTCGTCTATTGCCCGGTTTATGGCGTTTGTTACCCCTCCGGACCTGGCAAATACCCTTCCATAGAAGGATGCATTGTCTATGCTTTCCTCAGGTGAATTCACAAGGTCTATATTGTATGCATCCAGCATGGCTCTCAGTTCCTCAAAGCCAATGGCATAGTCTATAAATGAATTGTACTCGTTCTTAAGAGTCTCAACCTTCTTGGCGGTGCATGGACCTATGAATACTACCGTTGCATCCTTGTCGGCATCCTTGATGAGTTTTCCCGTAATAACCATGGGAGACAGCGCCGGCGATATGTTTTCTGCAAGATCCGGATAGTTCTTCTCTATATAGCTTACGAAGGCAGGACAACAGGAAGTCGTAACAAAGGATTTGTGCCTGAGCTCTTTTTCTATTAGCTTTGCTTCCGCAACAGCTGCAATATCTGCTCCCAATGCCGCTTCAAGTACAGAGTGGAATCCTATCTTCTTCAGGGAGAAGTTAATCTGTTCAAGGCTAACATCCTCGAACTGGGCAGCAACTGCCGGCGCAACCACGGCATAAACCCTTCTGCCATCTTTTCTGCTGCTGTTCTTAAGAGCCCTCACTACGGACAGGATGTTTGAAGTATCAGTTATTGCCCCAAAGGGACACTTGAAGACGCATTCTCCGCAATTTATGCATTTTTCTTTGTCTATTACCGCCTTTTTCGACTTGTGGTCAATCTGAATAGCCCCTACCTTGCATGAACTTATGCAGGGTCTTCGCACATCGGAAATGGCATTGAACTGGCATGCACTGCTGCACTTGCCGCACTCTATGCATTTTTCCTGGTTTATATGCGCTCTCTTGTTGATTATCTCTATTGCTCCCACGGGACAGCTTTCCACACAGTGATGCGCAAGGCATCCCCTGCAGGCTTCCGTAACGGAAAACCTGTTTATTGGACATTCATCACAGGCTATGTCTATTACCTTTATAACCTCGTCATCATACTGATAGAGCATGTGTTTTATTCTTTCGTTTATGATTGCTCTTTCCATATATATGCAACACCTTGAATCGGACTTTGGTCCCGGTATTATCTTCTTTGGAATAACCAGCAGTTCGTTTATAAGATTGTCCTTAAGCTCAGCCTTCACAAGCTCCTTGAGGACGCTGTATTTTATTTCCTGTACATGGTTTTCAAATTTTTTCATTTCATTCTCCTGCTTCTTCAACCCCCCCAATGCTAAAACTTCAAGGGATTACAAATATTTGGCTTTTACTGCCTTGACAGACGGCTAATAATATATCGACTTCACCGTCTTCCCGCACATGGTCAGTTCCTTCATGAGGGACTCAATTATATTGAACTTGATGTTGTAACCTGCCGGAAAATCTGGATTCTGATGTGCCGGGTTTACTGCCCTTCCTATATGAAAGTTTATATGGGTGCTGTTCTTCACCAATATCTTCACCAGCAGGTCTACACCGTTGTAATCGTTGATCCTGATATCCTCATCAAATGCCGACTGGTTGTAGCATTTCACCTTTTCGAGTGCCTTGCCCAAAGTCAACACTCCTTCAGTGACAAGGTCAAAGCCTTTCATGTATGCAATTGGAGGGATATCCGGAGAAATGGTGTCGTTGTCCACTTCCAGTTCCCTCTTGAGTTCCCTTGATGCTATGAGAGCCGTTGTCCCTCCGCATATGACCTTCTTTCCTTCTCCCTCAGCCATTCTCTCCACCAGAAGGGCGTCCAGATTCCTGTCAAGGGGAGGTCCTGTGAACAGATCCACAACAGAAGGCTTTTTAACCTTTATTGTCATGATTGTCGTGTCGTCTCCCGGCTTGTTATTGTACAGATTGCTGCACACTCCAAGGAAATTACCGTTTATGAGGTTTGACGAATCATTCACATGGTTAAGATTCATGAGGTATTCGTTGATCTCGTCCCATGCCCATCCAAGATTCAGCATCTGACCCACTCCGGCATGAATAGCACCGTCGCTGACAACACTGAGCGAGTCCCCCTCTTCAAGCCTGATCTGGCTCTCAAGGATCTTCTTGCCTGCAACCATGGTTTCCTTCTTGTCCAGAGGGATGTTCCTTCCATGCCTGTAGAAGAAGGCAGGCGGGTTGTCGTATTCAGCAAGGTACATATTCCTGTCCCTGTCTATTTTTATCATTGTAAAGGTGGAATAGGCAAGCTTTCTTACCTGGCAGGTGGGCAGTGTATTGATTATGGTTTCAACCGTATCCCTGAGGGTAGCTCCCTGCTTAAGCATGGTTGATGCAATCTTGGAAGTAAGTGTGGACAGTATGTTTGCCTTGACTCCGCTTCCAAGACCGTCCGATAAAACTATTACAGCCTCATCCTCATTGTTTATAACAACCACATTGTCTCCGCAAAGCTCCTCGCCATGCTTGTTTATGCTTTTGTGGTTTATGTCCAGATAGCAGCTCATTTCAATTCACCCTCTTCATTCTCAACAACCTTCTTAAGGTTAAGGAGGGCAATCTTTGCTTCGGCAGTGGTTTCACCAAGAAGACCTGCTATCTCCTGGGCAACTCTCATCTGTCTGTCTATTACAGTATTGACGGTGTCAAGGGTGTTGAATTTCAACTGCGCAAGCTCGTTGTTCCTTTTTTCCTCATCCGTCACATTTGAGAAAAGCCCGTATATGAGCTTGTGCTCCTTTATGTGAATGATATTTTCCTTAAGCTTAAGGCCATAATTTGGAAAATTGATTTTCTTGTCGATTATGTTTCTTCCTTCTTCAACAACTTTATCAAAGTCGTTTGACGACATTATCATTTCTATGCTCTTGCCCTTTATATTGTTGAGCTTGACGTTGAACGCCTTCTCTCCCTTGGGATTGATGTCAAGTACATTCTTGTCTTCATCAAGAAGTATGAGTATGTTGGGTGAATATTCGAATATTATGTTTGAAAGCCTTTCAGCCTGCATCCTCATATAGGGTATGCACATCTCAGGATGGGAATTCCCTTCATATACCGCAATTGCCTTGTCCCGGCACGAATCATACCCGCATGCTCCACAATTGAGTTCGTCATCCTTTGAATATTTGCCCATTCTTGCAAGGATCTCTGCCATTTCCTCTTCTTCTAATACTGGAGGTTCATATTTCTTCCTTGTAAATATCCTGTCATAGGGTCTGAGTCTTTCAATGTTTTCAAGATAAGTGTCTTCAATATTCTCATTCTCAAGTTCGTCTATGGAATTCATTGCCCTTATCTTTCTTTTATAGATATTGTCGAAATCCTTGGGAACTGCAGGTCCTCCGATACATCCGCCGCTGCATACATTGGCTTCAATGCAGATATTTTCAATCTCTCCATCCCTTAGTGCCTCGAATATCATCATGCAGTTTTCAAGACCGTTCACCGAAATCGGTGTCATGGCGTTTTTAGCAAGGCTTTTTTCAAGTCCTGAAAGTATTCCCCTTTCAAGAGGATATCTGGAGCCTGTCCTGCCAGCTTCCATGTCCGGCATGATTTCATCACAGTCATCAATATTTATATCCTCGTCCCTGAGCCATCCTTCAAGCTCTTCGAAGGATATTACTGCATCTATTATTCCCTGTTTCTGATATCCGCATGCTTCAATTTTTTTGGAAATGCAGGGACCAAGGAATACCACATAGGCATTGTCTCCATATTTTTCCTTGAGAAGCTTGCTGTGAATTATCATTGGCGTATCGACAGGTATTATGCTGTCCCTTATTTCAGAAAAATATCTTCTTATGAGGAGATTTACCGAAGGACAGCAGGAGGTGATTACATTCTTTCCAGGATTATCCTCCATATACTTGCCGTAAAGGCTGGTTACCAGTTCGGCCCCTACTGCCGTTTCTTCAACCTTGTCTATACCAAGGGTCTTGAGGGCCCCTATAAGTTTTTTATAGTTAGGATATATGCCCCTGTAGCTTGGCGCTATGCTTACAACAACCTTTTTTCTCTTCAGGGCTTCTCTTACATTGTCAAGATCGCTGTGTATATTTCTTGCATTCTGGGGACAGACATTGAAGCATCTTCCGCAACCTATGCATTTGTCTTCTATTATTTCCGCCTGGTCATTCACTATCCTTATTGCCTTAACGGGACAGTTCCTTACACACTTGTAGCAATTCTTGCAGTTGGCGGGATAAAAATCCATGATCTTCATAATTGTCTGCTCCATGCAATGTTTTGGTTTATGAATTCCTCGACACTGTCGGGAGATACTGAATAAATTTCCTCTCCCAGCTTAACAGATACTGCATCAGTACAGTGCCCTAGACAGAATGAAGCCTTGACTACAAAGTCGTCTTGAAGTTCATTATCCTTTATCCAGTTTTTAAAACAATCTATTACGTCATACGACCCTTTAAGATGACAAGCACTACCTACACATACAAATATTTCGTTCATTATAATACTCCTCTTTTCCTAATATTAACTTTTCAGTCTATCATTCTGACAAATATATAATTTTGCTTTATACAGGGAAAGATAACCTTTCCTCTTTTCACCGATAGTATACATCCGAGAAATATTAAAGTCAATAGTTTTTGTTAATTTTTTAACTATTGTTTTTATTTTATACAATCCCAGTTTTATGAATGATTGCACGAGTCATACCAAAAGTTTTTATATTACATTACTGAACCTAGTACCGTATTTTAAAACGCCGTTTGTGAAAACGTTACTATCTCGTTAATATTTTAACATCTCTGGTCGAATGCTCACTCCTGGAAGTTCCTGCTGGTTCAACAGAAAAGCCACCTTTCAGTCAGCTATACCGACCTGCAAGTGGCTTTTTGTACAATTTCATTTTTGCCTTGTGAACATTATCACCGAAATTATTATGATGATGCCGCTTACAATATTTAGCCTGAAGAGCTGCTCACCCAGGAAAACTACAGCCATGATTGCAGACAGCACGGGAACAAGGTTTATGAAAAGGGCTGTCCTGGCAGCACCAAGTTCCTTGATTGCCATCTGTTGAATGGTATATCCCAGAACCGAAGGAAAGACAGCCATGTACAATACTGCAAGAAAAGGCATCCATCCTATGGCCTGTAAATCAAGATTTATGAGTTCAGGCAATGCGAAAGGGAATGTGAAGGCAGCAGCCGTCACGAAGGTATATGTTGTAAGTTTCAGCGGTGTGAACCTGTGCATTACCTTCTTTACAATTATCGAATATATTGCCCACATGGCAGCTCCGGTGAACATAAGCAAATCACCTATGTTAAAATTGAAATTTATGATATTTCCAACATTCCAGTTAGACAAGGTAAGAATAACCCCCACCAGTGCTGTCAGTATGAAGAAGGTCTTTCGCGGCGACAGCTTCTCTTTCAGGAACACAGCCGCCAGCATTGCAGTCAGCAAGGGATTTATGGCATTTATCATGGCCGCCTTTGAAGCATCTGTATATTTCAGCGCATAGAAAAAGAATATATGGTATCCTATCATTCCAACTACACCTGTTGCTACGGCATACTTAATATCTTCCCTCTTTATCTTCCAGTTGTCCCCTTCCCTCATAACCATAAAAGGGAATATTATTACCGTTGCCAAGAACATTCTCAGGAATGTGAGAATCAGAGGGCTCAACAGGTGAATCCCCATTTTACCCGCTATAAAGGCTCCTGCCCAGAAAAATGTACCCATGGTCATGAGCAACGAAACTCTTATTTCATTCTTGTTCATATATTTGTCTTTCTCCCGTGGATTGATCAGTTCTCTGCATGCCTGTACCAAGCATACAAACCATTATAGCACAAAACTACACTAACATGTAAATCAAAAGGCTGAACCGCCGGGATGTTTATCGCCTTCGATTCAGCCTTATTTCTATATGAATTCAAATCTTCTTATACCGTTTTCAAAATTGACAAGAAACTTCATGAAGCACCTCCTGCTTCTCTTGTTGTCACACACCTTGAATCTGACCGCATTACCTATTATCTCATAGGATTCAAACTTATACTTACTTTTCCTTAGCTTTGTACAGTCCATAAAACCCTTGAAATATACAGTATAGTATGCATATCCATTCTCGATGTTCTTCAACTCCTCGAAAGAATGCCTTATTCCTTCAGATTCCAGATATGTACGGATCTCAAAATTCTTCTTGCCTGTTCTGTTTTCAAATATTCTTAAATTACTGCAATGCATAGTAACCTCCTGTTGCATATATATTTATCTTATTATTTCTTCTTAATTGTCTTCTTGCTCTCAAGCTTGATTATCATATCCTTCTCGCTGTTCTGAATTCTTTTGATGTCTTCAAATAGTCTTAAGTTACTAAACATTTTCTCACCTCCTTCTGCAGGGAGTCAGGCAGTTTCCACCTCTTCCCTGCGCCTTGTTTCAGTTTCCTTTCCTTCTTCTCTTGCTGCTGTTCCTCTTTTCATTCCATCTTTTAGGTTTCCCATTTTCTTTCCTCCTGTTTTTATTTCAAACTCCTTATGGAGCCGATTTGCATTTTGAATATAAAAAAACCGCAGATTCCATATCTGCGGTCATGTCATACAACGAATCGTATTTAGCAGCATCTTCCCCTCTACCGATGAACCCGGCAGGGAATATGCAAATCAAGATTCGATATTGTTCCATAATAAAACCGCAGATGTGCCTGCGGTAATTTAGACGTATTATTCTAAAGAACTTCTCCTGCAGGCAGCGAAATTGTTGTGTAATCATATGCTGTTGTTGTTCTCATATCACATTGTGGTGTACATTGTAATTTAATCATATCGCTACCTCCATTCATTATTTTGAATATTGTTTTCTTATTCCCCTACAGTATATCATAAAGCATAATGTCATTTGTTACAAAATTATTACAAAAATAAGTTTTTGTCCTGATATTAGAGACATATGTCTTACTCGACAATATGGAATAATTTCACATGATAGCTCCCTGTTCACTCGGTACGACAATCTTAAATTATAATGTAGATTTATCGCACCTCGAATTCACGACCTCGCTATCATGTGAAATTATTCTAACCCCGACTTGGCCAAGTAAATGTTCAAATAAAAAGAGCTATCCTATTTGGATAGCCCCTGTTTTCGATTATTCTGCAGAGTATGGAAGAAGCGCTACACTTCTTGCTCTCTTGATTGCAGTTGTAACCATTCTCTGATGCTTTGAGCAAGTACCTGTGATTCTCTTAGGTAGTATCTTGCCCCTCTCAGTTGTGTATTTTCTCAATTTGCTTACATCTTTATAATCTATATATGTTACTTTGTCTTTACAGAAATTACAAACCTTTTTCCTAGGTCTTCTTCTTTTCTTGTTGTTAAATCCTGCCATTATTCAAACCTCCTTTAAAATGGAATATCGTCATCATCGGTAGGTTGAAAAATATCGTCATCGGTAAAGTCAGGAAAGCTGTCGTTACTTTGAGGTCTAGCCTGCGGTCTCGCTCCTGGCTGATTTTTATCTCCCCAGTCGATAAATTCAACTCTGCTGGCGAGTACTTCAGTTATGTATCTCTTTTCTCCAGCATTTGAAGTATAAGTCCTTGTTTGAATTCTTCCGTTTATTGCAGTCATTCTGCCTTTCGCCAGAAAATTCGCACAAGTTTCAGCTATTTTTCCAAATACTACAATCGGTATGAAATCTGCTGTGGATTTCCCCTGAGCCTGCATCTCACTCTTCTTTTCCTTTGACATTTCCTTGTCTACGGCAAGTGTGAAGTTTGCTACTGCCATACCGCTTGATGGTATAAACTTCAATTCGGGATCTCTTACTAATCTTCCAATAATAACTACATTATTCATATCTGCTACCCCTGTCTATTTTTCGTCTCTGATTATCATATGTCTCAACATTTTCTCGTTGATTCCACAAACTCTCTCAAGCTCTTTTACAACTTCAGGTTTTGCTGTAAAGTTAATGATTGTGTAGTAGCCTTCTTTAGTCTTCTTAATTTCATAAGCAAGCCTCTTCTGACCCCATTCATCAACATTTTCAACAGTACCTTCGTAATCAGCTATGATTTTCTTAAGTTTGTCAAGTTCAGCATTTCTTACTTCTTCCTCAAGATTTGGGAAAAGTATAAAAACTCCTTCGTACTTGTTCAATGTTTTCACCTCCTTTTGGACTTTGGCCCTTTTTTTCAAAAGAGCAAGGATATAAGCTTTGATATTATATCATTACCCGCCGGCTAAAGCAAGCAATATTATATAATTTATTCAATAAATATTTTATGCTATATGAAATCCTCAGGCTGCTTTACAATGTAAACTGCATCATTGCTGCAGTACTTGCATTTATTGCCCGAATGCCTTAATACTTCGGGAGCTTCACCGTTAAAATTCACATAATCGTCTATTGCCATGTCTATATGTTCTTCACATGAAAAGATTTCCTTATTCACTACGATCGTCCTTTTCAACTACAATCCTGATCCTGTCTGCAAAATCCTCAAGGCTCTTGCAGTAGAATTCAAAATCAATGTCTGTATTTTTTGTTGCAAAATCAGCTATTGCTTCAGGCATGAGGTCCCTGAATCTCTTGGATGATTTCTTGCTTATAGTGTAGTTGCTGTTCATTATGAATCCATAATTTTTCATCTTGTCCAGGTTTTCAGCAACATACTGCCTTACTGCCGAAGGTATCTTCCCTGCTATAACAGGCGATACTATTACTATTGATGTATAATCCTTTGGGTCAATTTCATATTTGATAGTTTCTGTATTTTCAAAATAGGCATCAAATATGTTTTTCAGGAATCCGTAAGTACCCTTTGATTCCTTTTCGATTGTTATTTCATCTATTACTCCATTGAGCTTTGTCGAGATGTCATGTGCAATTTTTTCGCTGTTGCCGCTTCTTGTATAGAAAACCACTAAAACACCACTCATGTAAATCCTCCAGCTTTTAATACATACTATATAATAAACCTGTCGAGGACATATGTCAAACAAATGTGATGATTTAATGACTTCAATCTTAAGATTTAATTAATTTAATAATTATCTAAAATGTCATATCAGTTGAAATTATCAGGTTTTTTCTGAAATACCAGCTCAAGGTCAACTGCATCTCCATTTCTAATGACTTTCATGAGGACTTCGTCTCCGGGCTTGTAGTTGAAAAGCTGCCTCTGTACATCGCTCATGTCGTCAATCTCTTCCCCGTCAATTTCCTGAATTACGTCTCCTGCCATGAGGCCTGCCGTCTGCGCCGGCGAATCCTTGAAGATTTCAACCACCACTACTCCATATTCCGGTGTAAGGTCGACGTTTAGCTGCTTTTCATATACCGACACGTCCACACCCTTGATTCCAAGATATACGTCCGTCACCTCTCCGTTTTCAATAACTTCGTCTATTATGCCCTTTGCCATGTTGATGGGAATCGAGAAACCAAGTCCTTCGGCAGAAGTCATCTTTGCAGTATTGATTCCTATTACCAGTCCTTCAGAGTTGAAAAGAGGTCCGCCGCTGTTTCCCGGATTTATGGAGGCGTCCGTTTGAATAAGAGGTTCCATTACAGTATATTCATCTATCTGTATGGACCTGTTGAGGCCGCTGATTATACCTGCTGTTACAGTCCTGTCCAGTTCAAGGCTCAAAGGATTTCCTATTGCAACTACAGGTTCTCCTATGATCAGGTCGTCGGAATCTCCAAACTCTGCTGCAGGAAGACCTGTTCTGTCAACCTTGACTATGGCAAGGTCGATGGTGGAATTGTTCCACAGCAGAGTTCCTGCAGATTCACTACCATCAATGAACTTGACTCTTATTGTATCTGCATCGCCATCTGAAATGACATGGGAGTTTGTCAGTATATATCCGTCGGAATCAACTATGACTCCGGAACCCATTCCTTCATATGTCTGGGTTCCCCACAGCATGCTGTTAACCTTTTCGGTAGTGACTATTCCCACTACCGTATCCATGGACTTTTCCGCAACAGCCGATGCATAGTAGAGATTGTCGCTTGTATCCACATTTATTTCCTTTACGATTCCCAGATTGTCATTGATTTCTTCAATATTTGAATCAATATAATAATATACTCCAAGACCACCTATGATGACACCTGCCAGGGCTCCAGCCAGGGCTGTAAAAAAATACTTCCTGCCATATCCCTTTTTCCTGTAAGAAGGTTGCCCATAAGATTCTGCCATCTGTTCATTTGCCAGTTCTCCATGGATTTCCTCGGTTGATTCCCCAATAGTTTCTTCAGATACATCTTCCAGAATTTCTTCTGAATTTTCCTTGCTTGTTTTTCCTTCAAATTCGCCTTTGTTCATTACAAAACCTCCTGTATTAGATATTGCATAAGGAAAGAAAACTTAAAATCCAACTGCATGGTTTTAAGTTTTCTAAAATAAGTCTATATTTAAATGATATTGATATTTCCTTAATTCTACCTGAATTACAGTACTTTTATGGAACTGCACCTGTCTCTGTGTGTCATCTCCAGGATTATCTCCCGGTTCAGTTCAATTTTATTTTCTGTAAGAATATTGGATACGGTTCTTTTTGCAAGCTCCGGAAAATTGTTCTCCTGGCTCAGATGACCAAGGTATACACATTCTCCTTCACCCTTCATTACATCTATTAGAAATTCACCTGCAGTTTCATTTGAAAGGTGTCCATATTCTCCCATGACCCTTCTTTTCAGGGACCATGGATAGGACCCTACTTTCAAAAGCTCCACATCGTGATTTGTCTCCAAAAGGAGCAGATCGAAATCCAACACTCTGTCCCTGATATAGCTGTTGATGCAGCCTGTATCCGTAAGAAGGCTTATTTTCTTCCTTCCGTCTGTAATATTGAATCCGAAGGGCTCCACTGCATCATGGCTGATGTTGAAGGGCGTTATTGACAAATCCTTTATGTTCACGGCCTTGTCGGCCTCAATGTATCTTATGTTTTCTTCTTTTATCTTTCCCAGCTTGCATATCATGGCATCCCATGTCTTTTTGGATGCATAGACAGGCAGGTCAAAGCGCCTTGACAGTACTCCAACACCCTGAATATGGTCAGAATGCTCATGGGTGACAAATATTCCATCTATGGATTTGGGATCGGCTTCAATCTTTGCCATTTCCCCCTGTATTCTTTTGCCGCTGAGTCCTGCATCTACAAGTATGCTTGTATTTTCAGTACCTATATAGTTGCAGTTTCCGCTGCTTCCGCTGAAAAGGGAACAAAATCTCATATGATTATCCTTTATTCTTCGTCTTCTACTCTTCTGATTTTTGCACCCAGGTTCATGAATTTATTTTCTATGAATTCATATCCCCTGTCCACATGGTAGATGTCATGTACAGTAGATACGCCGTCTGCTGCAAGGCATGCAACTATGAGTGCAGCTCCCGCCCTCAGGTCTGTAGCCCATACATCTGCGGAATTCAGGCTTTCCACTCCTTTGATTACCGCTTTTCTCCCATCAACTTTTATATTGGCTCCCATCTTTACAAGCTCGTCGATATACTTGAACCTGTTTTCAAATATGCTTTCGATTACTATGCTGTCTCCGTCAACAAGTGACAAAAGAACAGTCATTGGCTGCTGGAGATCTGTAGGGAATCCAGGGTATGGAAGTGTCTTGATGTTTACAGGTACAAGTTCATTTTCATAGTGTACCCTGAAAGAATCTCCATATTCTTCTATTCCCATTCCCATTTCCTTGAGTTTTGCCGTAATGGGCTCAAGGTGCTTGGGAATTATATTATTTATTATAAGGTCTCCCTTTGTTACAGCTGCAGCTATCATATATGTGCCGGCTTCAACCTGGTCGGGAATTACGCTGTATGTACCACCGTGGAGTTCTTCAACTCCGGTTATCCTGATCACGTCAGTACCTGCTCCCCTGATATGTGCACCCATTGCATTGAGGAAGTTGGCAGTATCAACCACATGTGGCTCCTTGGCCGCATTTTCTATTACAGTCTTACCTTCTGCGAATATTGCAGCCATCATAATGTTTATTGTCGCTCCAACGCTGACAACATCAAGATAGATCTTGTTTCCAACCAGTTTCTCGGCCTTTACCTTCAGAAGGTTGTCCTCAATTGAAAACTTCGCTCCAAGGGCTTCAAGTCCCTTGATATGCTGGTCTATGGGCCTGACACCTATATCGCATCCTCCCGGATAGGATATTACTACCTCCTTGAACCTGCCAAGACCTGCTCCCAGAAGATAATACGATGCCCTGAGTTTTTTTGTGAGTCCGTTCGGAAGGTTGCATTCAGTAATTTTTGACGTATCAACATTCATGATTCCATCATCTGTAACCTCCACATCAGCTCCCAATTTCTTTAATATATCCCTGTATACAAGAACATCCTGAAT
Source organism: Dethiosulfatibacter aminovorans DSM 17477 (assembly GCF_900142005.1). Classification (GTDB taxonomy): domain Bacteria; phylum Bacillota; class Clostridia; order Tissierellales; family Dethiosulfatibacteraceae; genus Dethiosulfatibacter; species Dethiosulfatibacter aminovorans. The sequence continues at coordinate 28,079 of NZ_FQZL01000015.1, read as the reverse complement.
TACAGGAAGATTTTCTATTGTACAGCTGCTGCCGGTCAATATTGCCGCCGGTATTATCGCCAGAGCAGCATTCTTGAATCCGCTGATATTAACCTTTCCCTGTAGTCTGTTTCCACCTTCAATGATTAGTTTTGCCATTATTCCATCCTTATATTTATTATCAGACAAGAAAGCAGCTATGCTGCGTTAAATGCACAAGCATTTATTAAGTCGCGAAAGAAAGTTTCCTTGACCGCATAATACCAGCGCTTCAAGGTATTATGCATTTTTAACTTTCTTAAGCTGCAAGAAAGCAGCTGCGCTGCATTATATCCAGTCGTATTCATAATTTTCACTGAAATAATCATATTATAAATGCATGAACATTTCAACAATTATTCCGTTTCTATCAAATATTTAATTATACCATCATCAAAAACGGCCTTCCATGTAGGATCCACCGTATCCTTTACGATATTTTTCCAGTCTTCCCCTGCTTCATCATCGTAATAACAGATTTTTATTTCCTTTAATGTGCATCCCCATATGTCATCATGTTTAAGGAGCCTCAGCAGCGCCTCTTCTCCCGTTGTCATGCCCAGTGTTCCTTGACTTTCTTTGACGGAATTTATTTTTTGCTCTTCAAATCCTGCCACGCCCTTTCCATCAACTATAAATGTAATATAGGAGTTCTCAAGGGAATATTCACCGTACATTTCATGATAAGTAATATTGTAAACACCCTTATCATTTACGTAAATGGACTCTCCATAGCCATCCATATCCATGGAATAGTCTTCAATAAACCTTTCTACATAACCATGTGCCTCTTCCAGGTCAAGATCATAATCCGCTTCAGTTTTCCTATGCTGGTATACAAGCTTTTTCCCATCCTTGATTTGAATATTTTCACTTTCATCATTTCTGTAGTGTTCATCGATTTTAACTTCGTAAAAATTCTCACCCAGGAATTTCGCCAGTTCAGAGCTTTCCCCGTCATAGATTTCATATTCCACTTCAAGAAGTGGAAGAGACAACTGTTCGGAAGGTATTTCCGCTTCAATTGTTATGCCTTGATCCTGCAAAACCTGTATTACGGGAGATACATCCTTTCCCAAACCCGGCCCTATGTCATAAACCTGGGTAAAAAGAAAGGCATCTATGATGATAAAGCCTATTATTAGTATTGTTTTAGCCTTGTTCCAATCCATTTATTCCTCCGGCTCCACAACGGTTTCTTCAATTATAGCTCCCGATATGGCATTGAATACATACTGCCTGTCCGTTGTCCTGATTACCCATACCGTTCTCAAGAGCTGGTCCTTCAATTTTCTCGAAGGGTCAAAATAAGCAAGCTCTATGTTGTAGATGGAATTCAGTATATGGCTTTTTACAGATTCGAATTCAACATCTCCTCCACCGCTTCTTTCAAGGTAAAGACTGGTTACAAAGTCTATGTTTCTTCTGATTATTTCATCAGGCGACAGCACTTCAACCTCTTTCATCGCTGCTTCCATTGATTCATCCATAACCCTTATGAACCTTTTGTACAATACAACCTTGCTTCCAAAGACGTCTATCTGTATGGCCTTTTCATCCCTTACCTGACTGAAGATTATTGGCTTGTCAAGAAGGTTGTAGGAAAAGATATAGCTGTATCCATATTCACCGTCCTTCTGGAAAAGTTCCACTTCGCTCAGATAGGCATTTTCAGGGAATCCAAGAAAATCATCCATAAAGGACAAGGCGACCTTGAAGGACTCGTACACATCGCTTCTTTCAAGTGAGCTGTCAATGGAATCGTAAAATTCCAGCAATCCGTCCTTGTTGATTTTCAGCACCTTTTCATTTTTATATATATAGTTTACGCTGCCGGTGCTGTCTACGCTTTTCCTTACATAGTCAAAGTTCTCCTCAAAATAGTTTTCTGCTATCTCTTCAATCTGCTCGGTATCATCTATATCAATCTCCGATTTGACAAAAACGGGATTCAAGGTCACTTCACTGGTGGAAATGGGGATTTCGTCGGAACCATAGTTCGATACATAGGTTCCCTCATATTTGTCCCTTGCATATGAAACAGCTTTGACATAGGCTTCAAGAAGTTCCTCCGTATTTGATTCCATCGTAAATCCATAGGTTTCATTACCGTCATTTATCAGAAATTCGTCTCGGTCGAAGTCGTATGAAATCCACTTTACATTGCCGATCTGACTTTGAAGCTTATTGTTGTTGGTTTCCATTCCCTCTATAAACAGTACAACCGGAATAGGATTGTCAAACTCAATCCTTATGTTTCTGTTCTCAATCTTCTCCTCGTCGGCGACACCTTCAAATTCTGTATATCTGACCATATCGCCAATGCTTTCTATAAACACATCCCATATTTCCTCACAGCACTCCGAATTATGTATCCTGTATTCTTTTCCGTCTGTAAGAACGTATTTCGCAGGTCTGATCTTGTCCCAAAGGTATATTGACTCGGGAAGTTCCACATTTACCTCATTGTTATATCTTTCAAATGAAAACTTGAGCCAAACCTGTGAAGAAAGAAATATTGCAAAGGTTACAAGAAGAATTAGAATAAGATTTTTAATCTTCTCCTTATGCATTTTTCTCACCTCTTGAACTTAGAGGCATGACTATCCTGAATCTCGTCCCCTTGTCCATGGAGCTTTCTACCTCAATGACTGTATGATGGGCTTCAGCAATATGTCTGGTAATTGCAAGCCCAAGTCCCGTGCCTCCCATTTCCCTGGACCTTGCCTTGTCAACCCGATAGAACCTTTCAAAAATCCTCTTTATATCCGCTTCAGGTATTCCTATCCCATTGTCCTCGATTTCAACCACTGCAAAATCCGCTTCAACATGGCAACCTATTTTTATCTCTCCGTTTTCAGGAGTATACTTGATTGCATTCCCAATGATATTCTGATATATCTGCTCGAGGCCATCCTTGTCGAACATGACTTCAATTTCTTCTGTACAACGGCCAAATACAAGGTTTTGATTTTTATCCTCAGCCCTGTTCTTTAATTTCTCAACAGTCTCCTCCAGTACGGAACATGGATGCAAGGGTACCTTGTTCCATTTGGCCTGCTTGAATTCCATCCTGGACAGCCTTAAAAGGTCCTTGACAAGTCTGTCCATCCTGTCACTCTCATTGAGTATTACATTCAAGAAGCTTTCAGCGGTTTCCCTGTCCTCAAGGGCTCCTCCAAGAAGCGTCTCCGTATAGCTTTTTACTGTTGTTATAGGAGTCTTAAGCTCATGGGACACATTGGCGACAAACTCCTTCCTCATGTCATCAAGCCTTTGCTGCTCAGTAATATCCTGCATGACAAATATCACTCCGCCTATTTCCTCCATCTCGTTCTTGAAAGGAGCATAGTTTATATTGTATATCATGTCATCGATATTTATGATTGCGCTGCCCAAAAACTCATTTTCCACAAGTGCCTCCCGGGTCAGCTGATAATCCAGGTTGCTCAATATCTCATTACCGTCAGTTTCCTTTTCATCGTCTATTTCAAGTATTTCCTTCGCAACCGGATTGGCGTGAATGATTCTGCCCTTCATGTCAAAGGTTATTACTCCGTCAGCCATATAGTTGAAGGTTGTTTCCATCTTGCTTTTTTCCTGGTGCAGGCTTGATATGTTCTTCTTCAGTTCCTTCGTCAGGAAGTTGAACATCATGGCAAGCTGTCCTATTTCGTCATTTGACCTGACGTCAACAACCTGGTCAAAGTTTCCCTTGGACATCTCCCTTGCTTTTTTTGTTACATCCTTTATAGGCCCTGTAATGCTCCTGGCCAGGAAAAACCCAAAAATGACCGTAACAAAAAGGGCCAGCATTGTAGCCCTTGTGAGCATAATGGTCGTCTCGCCTATTGTTTCATACACCGAGTCCAACTGGTAGGTAAGATATATTATCCCTTCAATGGACCCGTCCTTGTTGTTTACAGGATATGCCATATGCTTCACCCTGCCTTCGGGCTGGTCGTAATCTTCTGAAGGTATAGTCTCTACGATGTCTCCCTTGAGGGAATCAAGAACCAGAAGGTTGTCGATCCTCCTGCTTTCATAGGCACTGTCTCCCATAGTACTTCTGACAGAACTGGCAATTATTGTTTTGGCACTGTCATTGAGTATGATGTAAAGGCTCTCGTTGTAGCCTATCTGAACATTGTTTTCTATCAACTCGTCGATGAGCTGGCTGTTTTCAGACCATTCCTCTCCCTGTAGAAGGGAAGAGCTTGCAAGTATGGAGGATATATGGCTTTTCATGGATTCGGTTATTGAGTCAAGCTGTATTTTTTCCAGCTGATCCGTAATGAAGAATCCAACCATGGCCATTGCCATGAATACAAGAAGAAAATAAATCAATGTGAATCTCCACCTGATGCTTTTAAACATTATTAAATCCTCCTGAAGTAGTAGCCGACACCTCTTTTTGTAATTATATATTTGTCGTCCTTGTTTTCAATCTTTTCACGGAGCCTTCTTACTGTAACGTCTACAGTTCTCAAATCTCCAAATTCGTAGCCCCATACCTCCTTGAGAAGATGTTCCCTCTTGAATACCCTATCAGGATTGAGAGAAAGATATTTCAACAGCTCAAACTCCCTGTGGGTCAGGTATATGAGTACGTCGTCCTTGTATACTTCAAGTTTATTGTAATCAAGCTTCAGCCTTCCATAATGTACAATCTTGGTCTTCATTTCCTCTTCAGGATTCTTGTAGCTATTCCTTCTCAAGTTTGACTTGACCCTTGCAATCAGCTCATTCATACTGAAAGGCTTGGTAATATAGTCATCTGCGCCGGAATCAAGTCCTGCGATTTTGTCCGCCTCTTCTTCCTTGGCAGTAAGCATGAGTACAGGCACCGTGGACCAGGTCCTTATTTCCTTAAGCACTTCGAATCCATTCTTGTATGGAAGCATTATATCAAGAAGGACAAGGTCCGGTTCCGATTTCCTTGCCAGCTCTACCGCTTCATTACCGTCAAAGGCAGTGGAAACGTCATATCCTTCCTTTTCAAGATTATATTTAATAATATTTGCTATAGGTCGTTCATCATCTACAACCAATATCTTGTCACTCATTTTATTTCTCCCTTAAATTATCATTTCAAAAACTTTTATGCACGACAATATCCGCCGACTCTGATACCGCAGCATAGCTGTTTCGTCTAGACTACAGAAAGTTTCTATATAAAAACACCTTGAAGCATTGGTGTTTTATTAAAATGTAAACTTTCCTTCGCTGGCAGCACCACTTCGTGGCTGATGCGACATAGTCGCTCTGCCTGGACTACAGAAAGTCCTTTACTTACAAAATCCCTTGAAACGTTGGTATTTTGTTTTCAAGGTTGACTTTCTTACGCGACGATACCGCTACGCGGATAACACAGCATAGCTGCTTCGTCTGATTATAACATATCTTGGTGTATTTTTTCCATCTCTTCGTATAGCGGTTTAAGTTTTTTGTATATATTCTTGTATACCCTTGTGTATATCTTTCTGTAGATCCTGGAATTTTTTTCATCAGGTCTGAAAATGGATTTTTTATGGACCATGTTCTCAATTCCCTGGTCTATGTTCTCGAATTTTCCCAGTGCGGCAAATCCTGCAACTGCTCCTCCAAGGCCAGTGGTTTCAAAGGTCTGGACCCTGTATACCTCCCTGTTGAAGATGTCTGCCGTAATCTGGCATATAGTGTCACTCTGGGAGCCTCCTCCGGACAATGCTATGGCTGTCATCCTTTTTCCTGACTTGTTCTCAAGAGTCTCTATCCCTTCGAGAAGGGCAAAGGCTATTCCTTCTATTATCGCCCTGTACAGATGTTCTCTTGTATGGTAATCATGAAATCCTATGACAGACCCCTTGGCTTCAGGTCTTAGAAGCTCCTGTCCCCAGAAAGGCTGAAGAACCAGACCGTCGCATCCCGGCGGAATATGGTCAAGCTTGTCATCCAGAAGCTTTACGGCTTCCTGAGAACTGCCACCGGCCTCCACAAGCTCCTTGTGGGCAAATTCCTCCTCAAACCACTTCACCATCCAGAACCCTCTGTATATTGTGATTTCAGGATTGTACCATCCCTCTTTTACGGAGGGAAACGGCGGAAACAATGTCACTATTTCAAAATACTTTTTAGCGACAGTCTGTATGGTTGCCTGCGAACCAAGAGAAATGCTTCCCTGTTCAAGATTCCTGCAACCCACTCCTATGGTTTCACAACCCTTGTCAGATCCTGTCGCTGCTACAGGCAGATCCTTGGGCAGCATTGTTTCCAAGGATGCATTGCCGGAAATTCCACCCATAATGGTACAGGGTTTGACAAGTTCGTAGAGATAGCTGTCATCAAGGTCGAATATCTGCCTTTTGATGTCGTTTTTCCCCGCCCATTTAAACCTTTTATAGTCGAATGGAAGATGCCCTATGGTCGATGCCGTACTGTCAGCAAATCTCCCAGTCAATTTATAGTTCAGATAAGTGGAAAGCAGGAGGTACTTGTGGACCTTTCCCCAAACTTCCGGTTCATTTGCCCTTATCCAGTTTGCCCTGAATTCCCTGTTGTATGTCTCGCCTATTCTTTTGAACCTCACAAGCTTCAGGAGAGCATTGGCCCATTGCTTCATAGGTCTTATTTCTTCATTTTTTCTCTTGTCCATCCATATTATGCAGTCACGAAGGGGTTTACCATCCTTGTCAACCACCACTACTGAGTCCCTCTGGCAGGATACGGTAACTCCCTCTATGCGAAAGAAGAGATTCCTGTCCTTTTCATAAAGGCTTCTTGTTCCTATGCATATTTTATTCCATATAATGTCGGGGTCGATTTCCTTCCACCCCGGATTCAATGTCTTGTATTCATCTATTGCAGACTTGTATTTATACAGGAGACTGCCCTTGATGTCAAAAACAAGCACCCTAACACTCTGAGTTCCGCAATCAATGGTCATAAAACAATTTTTGTCCACATTTCCTCCTGGAATTCATTATTCTATCAACAATCAGTGCACTAAATCCATTATAACAGAATTTACAAGGTGTTTGAATGAAATGATTCAGCACTTCTGAAAAGATGATTTCCCGATATTCCCCTTTTTTCATTGAACTATTTGTATTTTTATGTTATATTTGGTATTAAAAAACGAAAAACATTTTGGAGGTTTTATGGAATTTGTTACGTCAATCCATTGTATCGATGGTCGTATTCAGGAAAAAATCAACAAATATCTCAAGGAAAAATATAATGCAAAATACATAGACTCAATTACCGAACCCGGACCTTGCTATGCACTGGCTGACCAAAACGACGAAGACATTGTACGTTCAATATTAAGAAAGGTGGACATTTCCATAAACAAACATGGGTCAAAAGTCATTGCAATATCAGGACATTACGACTGTGCCGGCAATCCAGTATCAAAGGAAGCCCAGGAAGAACATATCAAGGACAGCCTTAAATTTCTAAAGTCCGAATACAAGGACAAGGATGTGGAAATAATAGGTTTCTATATCAATGATGATTGGGAAGTCGAAGAGGAATTGACATTATAAAACTTTTAAAAAACAGTTCAACAAAAAATCACAAAAGAGAAAACCCGGGTTTTCTCTTTTTTTGAAGCTTGGAAAGTCTTCTTGTTTATCGGTCGAAAAGTTTCAATTGACTTTCAAAACCAGCTTTCTATTTGTCATCATCATCGTTGTAGAAGTCATCCTTCATTTCACTCTTGCTCAAGACATCTGCCACTTCAGACTTTTCAGGAAGCATTATCCATAAAAGTATGTAAAGCATTATTCCTATTCCATAGAACCACGAAAACACAAACCATACAATTCTTACTATCGTAGGATCGATATCGAAATATTCAGCAACCCCCTGGCAAACACCCGCTATTTTCTTATTGTCTGTATTCTTATATAGTTTTCTTTCCACTAAACTCATCACCTTTCAATATATTTATTACCTTATTTATACACCTTCACCCTTAAGTATATATTAACACATTATTAGAAATATATTAAATAGGTTGAGTCTTTTACCTTACTTCATCAGTCTGCTGTTCAACCATGTTTCCCTGGTAATCTTGTAATTGCACTCAATATGGTATGAGCCCAGCTGCTCTATAAGCTTTTTCTCTTCCTTGTAGAGTACATGTCCTGCATGTTCAAGGGACTTGACCGAATTTACATTGTCCTTCCATACCTGGGCATGTATTTCATTTACGTTCAAGGTATTGAAACAATAGTCATAGACAAGTTTTCTTGCCTCCTTCATGTATCCCTTCCTCCAGCAGTGCTTAGCTATCCTTTCAACTTCAGCTGGAATAATGACAGATCCGTCGGGATACTCTATAGGCTTCCACACCCAGTAGGTTCCAATGATTTTTCCAGTTTCATTGCTTATTATTGCCCAGGAAATGATCTGTTCAATTTCAGAATATTTTTTAAGGTTCTTTCTGGTCTCCCAGACATTTCCAGGTGCATTGTTTCCAGTCCATTTGTGTATTTCCGGATCCTTGGACAGCTTGTACCACTCCGGTGCATCCACAGGAACATTTATCTCTCTTAAAGTTATTCTCTCCGAATTCAAAATCGGAGTCTTGTCAAAATTTGCCATATCTCCACCCCATTGTATGTATCATTGTAATTATACCCTCACATGCACGGTCTATACAAGTCATAGAGTTCCGATACTTACATGAGAATAATTCAAGAATTAAGCAATGTGTTGTCTTCCATGTAAATACCGGATATGCATATTGCGCTGAACAAACCAAATAATAATTGATACATCCGGATTATACATTTTTGACTGCCCTAAGCTAAGCATAAATAAATCCGCTGAGCTTTCAGCGGACGTATTTTCTTTATAATGTTATTCAAAACCCTTTAGACTAATATAAAACAGGTATGTACAACCCGGGATCCTTCTTGACTCCATATTTCCTTATCTCGAAATGTACATGGGGTCCTGTGCTGTATCCGGTATTTCCTACTGCAGCTATCTTCTGTCCCTGGTACACCATATCACCGACTTCTACATAGAATTTTGAACAGTGTCCATATACTGAAGTATATCCGCCGCCATGGTCTATCTGTACCATATACCCGTAGTCTCCAAACCATCCGGCATATATAACCTTTCCGCCGTCTGTTGCCTTTATTGGAGTTCCTATGGAATTTGCTATATCAACTCCATAGTGGAATCCACCCCACCTTGCACCGTATCTCGACGTTACATATCCTGAAGGAAGAGGATTAATGAATGTTCCTGTACCCTTCCTTGGCGGTGGCTCAATCGTACCATTGTAAACTATCTTGGTAACAGGTTCGGAAATGATCTCTTCCTCTATTACTTCCGTTTCTATCTTTATCCCGTTTTCCCTGATAATCTTGGCATCTACTTCCTTGATTCCATATTCTCCCGACTTCTTCACTGAATATTCGTCGTTGTAAAGCCACGAAACTTTTTCATATTCGGTTTCGTAAGGTATTTTTTCTTCATATGTTGCAAGCTCTACAGTTCTTACACCAATATATGGCTTGGGAATTATGAGTGAAAGCTCGTCTCCCGGATGTATAAGCTCAGAATCAACAGTGGGATTTGCCGATATCAGCTCGTCTACCGTCAAGTTATACTGGCTTGATATCGTCCAGAAGTTGTCTCCCTTTTCAACAACGTGAATCTGCTCTTCCGTAGTTCCCTTTTGCAGATATTGAAGGAGCTTTTCCGCATCATCAATTTCATACTTCGATACCTCACACTGGACTATTTCAACATCCTGAGCGAAATCCAGAGATAGTATTTCCGAATCTTCCATCATCATCTCAAAGGGTTCCTTGATGGCTTCAAGAATTCCTTCCGCTTCTTCTTCGGTTTTAAGTTCACCCAGGATTTCTCCGTCAACCTTTATTCCATAGGCAAGTATATTGTATTCAATCTTGGACGCAATATTATCGACTATTTCGTCGTGAGTGGATATTTCACTGTCTTCAACATGAGTAGAGACATATTCAACCGTATTTGATATTGCCACCTCGGCATGATTTTCTTCCTGCAGCGTATCCCTGAAATCTCCCAGAACTTCTTCAAAGCTTTCCTTGTCCCTAATGTTTCCGACATAATTTCCATCAAAATAAACCTCAAAGGATCTTGTGGCTACTTCATTCAACCTTATTAAATTTGTTAAATGGGAATACAATAGAACTGAAAATGTAAGAATCAACAAAATTGATATATTTACAGCATATGAATTAGACAGGAATTTATCTACTACTTTATTCTTTTTTAGGTTTTCTAGCATTGACTTGAATATCTGCATTGGATTTCTGCTCCGCTGATTTTTTACCCCTTTAATTTACACTACATCATTATATCACAAATGTCTATAACTAAAAAGATAAAATTGTAATTATGATATAATAATATTTGTGTTATAATATTACAAAATCTACAGAGGTGACATTGATGATTTTCAAGCTCCAAAACGAAAAAATCGACTTCGGGAACACTCCCGTTGAAAATATATTTATTAACGACTACATGCCTATGGCAAAAGGTATCCACGTGAAGGTATATCTTCTAGGCTACAAGTATGCAAAAGACAGGGAGGAAACCTTCTCAAACGAGACTATTGCCAAAAATCTAGGTATTTCCCTTAAGGAAGTCTACGACTCCTGGGAATACTGGCAGGACCAGGGCATAGTCGTCATAACAGGCGACAGGTATTCAGCCGGTTCTTCATCAGTCGAGTTCGTGAACCTTAAGCAGCTTTACGTGGAAAACATCTACAAATATGTTCCCGATGCCGGGAAGGAAGAACCGAAAGAAGAAAAGCTCTCCCTTGAAGATGCTGTAAGTGCAAACAAGTCGGAAAGCGTGAGAAAGATGTTCAGGGATGTAGAATTTGTTTTCGGAAGGCTGCTGACTCCCAACGAGAAGAGAAATATTCTGGACAGCATTTCAAAATATTCATCCACTACGGAAATGGTATACGAAACATTCAAATACGCCGTTGAAAAGAAAAACGTGAAGAACATGAGGTATGTAGAATCACTTCTGGCTTCCTGGTACGACAAGGAGATCTTTGATATCGATTCATTGAGAGACCATCTTGGAATAAATGAAAAAAACTACAAATACTACAATACGGTGAGAAAGCATCTTGGCTTTTCCGGAAGGTCGCTGACCCTTGAAGAAAGAAACCTGATAGATTGCTGGGTTGACCAGTGGCATTTTTCAGAGGAAATGATAATAAAGGCACTGTCATACTCTACCGGTACAACAAATCCAAACATGAAGTATTTCAACAAGATTCTTGAGAACTGGTACAGCAAGGGCATATCAAAGGTTGAAGATATACAATCATTTGACAAAAAACCAAGGAAGAAACAGTCCGCAACCACCAAAAACGCCTTCCACAACTTTGAACAGAAGTACAGTAAAATGTCGGAAGATGAACTTGAGAAACTCGCAAAATTCAGTATTGAAGACTTAATAGATGATAAAGAGGATATTTGATGAGACAGGAAATAATAAACGATATTAAAAAGGAATATCAGAAGAAAAGGCTTCGTTCAAAGGCCGAACTCCAGATGAGAAGAACGGAACTCTATGAAATGCTGCCTGAAATAAAAACCATAGACAATACAATTTCAAAATTGAGCCTGGAAGTATCAAGACTTGCCTTTACAAGGCCTGCCAATTTTGAAAAAAAGATGGAAGACTGCAGGGTGACAATAAATGAACTACGTGAAGAAAAAAAGTCAATCCTTGAAAAAAGAAAAATTCCCGATATTTATCTAAAGGAAGTTCATTCCTGCAGCAAATGCAGCGACACAGGATATGTTGACGGAAAGATGTGTTCCTGCTACAAGCAGCTCCTGATAAATGAACTGTATAACATTTCAGGCCTCGGACAGCTTCTTGAGAAGGAAAACTTCGACACTTTTGACCTTTCGAAGTTTGACGATGCCAAATACGGCAACGAAAAGATGTCCCAAAGGGAAAACATGAAGCAGGTCTTCAGGGCGGCACTTCACTATACCGATAATTTCCATAAAAGCAACAAAAATCTTCTTTTCTACGGTGGCACGGGACTTGGAAAGACCTTCACCTGCAACTGCATAGCCAAGGAATTGATGGGCAAGGGTATAGTCGTCCTTTATCAGACAGCATTCAGGATGTTTGAAACAATAAGCGAGCACAAATTCAACAGAAGCGCCGAATCATATGAAAACAAGGACAATTATTCCATGATCTACAATGCAGACCTTCTCATAATTGACGATTTAGGTTCAGAATCAATAAATTCATTTACAAATACAGAACTTTTCAATATATTGAATTCCAGGATGATCAACAACAAGAAGACTATAGTTTCCACAAATCTTTCCCTTGAAAAGATGTCGGAGATTTATTCCGACAGAATCATATCAAGGATTATGAGCACTTATGGAATGATCAAATTCTTTGGAAAAGACATCAGGACAAGGTGAGGATGCAGCAGATGATAACTATAGACACTTTTAGACGGGGGCTTAAGAAGGGCCTCCATGTGCTTGTTGAACTTGGAAAGATAATGCTCCCAATCTATGTTGTGATGGAGCTTTTGGAATACTCGGGAATTTTGGAAATAATATCAATGTATTTTGTTCCTTTCATGTCTATCATAGGACTTCCCGGAGAGGCAGCCTTTGCATTGATTATCGGAGGAGCCCTAAACATTTATGCCTCCCTTGGAGTTCTTGGATCCATTACTCTAACGGCAAAACAGGCAACAATAGCAGCCACATTCATAGCCATATCACACAATCTCATAGGGGAAACCGTGGTGATAAAAAGAATCGGAGTGAATCCGGTATTCATAATGGTCCTTAGGATACTTACATCCTTCGCAGTAGCTTCCGTTATGAATATGGTACTGTAGGTGTCCTATGGAAATATTGACCGTACTTTTAACAGCCGTAAAAAACGGGATCTTTTCCGTTCTTAATCTGGCAAAGATAATCGTGCCCCTCATGCTGGCAATTGAAATACTCAAAGATCTTAAAATACTGGAAAAATTTTCAAAATTCATGTCTCCGCTGACAAAGTTCCTGAGGATCAAAGAAGATGCATCGCTGCCCCTTATAATAGGAAGCATACTTGGACTTTTCTTCGGAGCCGGAGTACTCTTCCAAAGCGTGCAGGACGGAGACCTGGACAAGAGAAGCCTTGTTATCATATCCGTATTTCTGGCCCTCTGCCACGCAGTGATAGAGGATACCGTAATCTTCGTTCCCATTGGAGCCAGCCTTCCCCTGGTTTTGTCCATAAGGATAGTAACGGCCTTCATTATAGCTTTTGCAGCTTCAAGGCTCATAAAGGAACTGTAATTCTGCAAAAATTAACAAAAGGCTTGTTTCCACCTACTAGAAACAAGCCTTTGATTTATTCTTTTATACTATTTTATTCTAATCAATCATCCAATCCATCACTATTGAACGATTATGCCACCAAGTTCTTTCCTTCATCTGCAGCGCTTGAAGCATCAACAGTGTAAAGGTCTGCGCCGATTTCATCCGCAAATTTAGTAGTTACAGGCGCTCCACCTATCATTACCTTCACTTGATCTCTAACTCCAGCTTCTTCCAATGCCTCGATAACCTTCTTCATGTAAACCATTGTTGTTGTAAGCATTGCTGACATGGCTACAATCTTGGCATTGTTTTCCTTAACAGCTTCTACAAACTTGTCCGTTGTAGCATCGACACCTAAATTTATTACCTTGAATCCAGCACTCTCCATCATCATAGCAACAAGATTCTTTCCTATATCATGTAAATCTCCCTTAACTGTTCCAATTACAACAGTACCTACATTGGGCATGTCCTCGTCATTGATAAGGGGCTTTACAAGAGCTATTCCTGAATTCATGGCTCTTGCCGCCATCAATACTTCAGGTACAAACATATCTCCAGCCTTGAATCTTTCACCAACGACCATCATACCAGGCATTAATCCATCATTAATGATTGATAGTGGATCTGTTCCAGCGTCTATTAGACCCTGTACTCCGTTTACTGCTCCCGGCTCATTACCGGCTATTACACATTCTGCTATAACTTCAAAACTCATTTCATAACCTCCAAATATTGTTAATACTATTTTAGTATAAAGCAATTCTGTATTCTTGCTTTAATATTCTGTTTTTTTGTAATTTAAAGTGCTAATTTAACGTTTTCATCAAATTATTTTTCGCGTTTTTTTGTAAATATTTTCCATTTAGCCAGTTTTTGTCAAATTTGTCATATTTTTCTCTTTTTCAGAATATTTATAAAGTGGCACATACAGGGCTAGGACCCCTACGCCTACAATTGTTGATGACCAGCCGGAATCAAGGCTATTGAGATATACCAACCCCACCAGGAAGAGCGGAATATTTACAAAAGCGAATGCAATTATGACCTTGTCCCACAATCTAGGAACCCTCAAGCCTTTTGTATTTTCTTTACCGGATTTTGTACTTTTATTATTCTTCTCCCTTTTATACTTAACATAGGAGTAGAGACTTATTCCGTTTGCCAGTGCATATCCCAGTGACGATGCAGCAAGTATTGCAGATGGGGACTTGAGCATTATCAAGCCATAATTCAATATTATAATTGAAATCATTGCATTTACAGGTACTCCATATTCATTTGTCCTGCTGAAAATTTTTGGCAGACTGTTGGTAGATGCCATTGAATGCATGGCCCTTGAAGCTCCAAGAAATCCTGTTTGAATTATCATCAGCATCGCTGCAACCAGCATTATGGAACTCATTATGCCACCTGTACTGCCAAATGTCATTTTAGCTATTGTAAGAATAGGCGGCTCAGTGCTGTTTATGACTCCATCCACTCCCAGCAGTCCTATGCAGACAGTCTGCACCAGTACGAATATAACCATGCAGATCGCTCCGCAGCTGAAAAGGGCCTTTACTACATCCCGTTTCGGGTCCTTGTACTCCGGCCCGTATACCGCAGCAGTCTCCCATGCACAGGCGCTCCATTGAGCCATGCCGAAGATACCGAAAATGACAAGAATGTTTTTAACGTCAAGGGTGAAATCTGCAGGCATCCAGTTGTTTGTAATGTTTGCCATATCCACCCTTCCCAGAGCAAAGGGGGCAACAGCCAGCACTATTAAAGGAAGCAACGATACTATGTTAAGTATGTAGCCGACCACCGCTCCGCTTTCAAGCCCCTTCCTGTTGAACATATGCATTCCAAAGAATATGAGCGTCCCTATTATTAATGTAACGAGCTTGTCCGGATAGTTACCAAGGACGGGCATGACACTTACTGCAAAATCCTTAATGGAAAGTGTGAATATTGCAAGTATTGGGCTCCAGGCGAACCAGTAGCTCCAGGCGCTGAATCCTCCTATGAAGTCGGAATATCTGTTTCCACCGCTCTTCAGTATCTTCTGCGAGTATCCGGGAAGTCCCGACGCATCGGGAAAGTCAACAGCCATCTCGGCATAGGCAAGATTCTGGAAGAATCCCTGTCCCACGGATATTGCCCATACCAGTATTGAAAATGCATACATATATGAAGTGAAATACACTATCGACGGCATTATCAACAAGGGTACCCCAAGAGCTATGGACAGCCCCTGCTTCCAGTCTATGTTTCTTTGTAACTTATTTTCCATAACATCTCCTAGTCTTTAATTTAAAGTATTACCATTCTATCTCTTATTTAATTGAAATTCTTGCACAACATCTCAATACTTTTGCATTTTATTAAGCTTAATGCACAATATTCTTAGAACAAAGAGCACTCCGAAATCTCCAACATTCCTGCCAGTGCATCAAAGTCATTAAAAAAGCTGGATAAAATCCAGCCTTCAGGTATCAATTTTGTTTATTGAAGTTTTGACGTTCCATTTTGGTAATTTAATCCTTATATGCCACAACATCAATCTCAATATCAAGATTCTCATAAAGATCACTTACAGCAACAGTCACCCTTGCCGGATAACTATCAGCAAAGAATTCCTTGTAAACATTATCCATCTCTTCAAACTTGTCCATAGATGATATATAGATGTTGCATTTCAGCACTTTGTCCATTCCGGATCCAGCCGCAATCAGAACATTTTCTACATTTTGAAGAGTTCTTCTTGTCTGCAATCCCACGCTATCCCTTTCCATTTCACCAGTATCCGGATCGATACATATTTGTCCAGACAAATAAATCATGTCATTATGGACTACTGCCTGAGAATATGCCCCAACAGCTCCAGGAGCCTTCTTGGTCGATATTATTTCTTTCATATTCTACTCCCGTCTTCCTTAAGCTTGTCTTGCCGCATCTCTTTCATCCTGCTCCTCTGCCAGCCTACATCCTGTAGGTGTAAGACAAAGACCTCCATTGCAGGTACACCTCAGCTCACTGGGAAGCTGTGCTCCAACCCTGAACATTGTCTCTGTCGACTCATCAAGGGGTATGCATGCATCAAATCCACCCATTATTATATTGGCTGATACTACTGCATTTGCACTGGCGCTAGCGTTTCTACTTATGCAAGGTACTTGCACCAGTCCGGCAACCGGATCGCATATTATTCCCAATATGTTTTGTATTGCAACCGAAGCTGCATCCAGAGCTTGTCCGACAGTTCCTCCCATGTAGTGCATAAGTCCGCCGGCCGCCATTGCAGAGGCTGCTCCAGGCTCCACTTGGCAGCCGTATAGCTCTGCTGAGAAATTGCAGTCCTTGGCCATGCACACACCGATTATCGCTGTCGCCAACATAGCTTTTACTTTGTCGTCTTCACTGGCTTCTACTGATTTTGCAGTTCCTAGGATCACTCCCGGAATAACTCCTGCAGACCCTCCCGTTGGCGCACATAGAACAACTCCCATTGCACTGCTATACTCCATAGTAGCTATAGACCATGGTGTTATAATATCCAGAACACCCATACTGAGCCACTTGCTCTTGTCCTCGGATTTTTTTGCTATCTTTCCGGACGTTGGTTTCAGTATACCGCTCATGTCTATATCACCCTTCATGGCTTCGGCAATGCCGTCCTCCATAATTTTGATGATTTTCTTCATGAAACCAATGATTTCTTCTTCTTCCCATCCGCTCCTTGCTTTTTCATACATAAGAGCAAGTTCCCAAAGCTCTTTACCTTCTTTTTCTGCAATTGCAAGCATCTCATTAGCTGATTTAAAAGGAACGTCGCCATCAACATTTGAAAGAACGGCAAGGACCGGTTCAATCACATTCACGTCCACCACACTATCTATAACTTTCAGTTTTTCAATCAGATCATTCGAGACGTTCTTTCTCAATTTAACATTGACGAGTCCTCTATCTTCAAAAGTAGAATAATCTATTTTCTCATATTTGTCGATATTTGACTTAATTTCAAAACATAGTTGCTCAAGACTTTTGTCGTCAGACGTATTTGCGAAAACAAGGAGTTCATAAGCATCGCCGACTATTGACACCGGTAAATTGTCTATTGTAAGCAGTTTAACTGTTCCGCCTCCGGTTGAGTCAGCCTGCACTATCCGCTCTTCACCATCATCACCCGTTAATGTTATTCTTGAAATATTTGGTACTATAGCTTCAAAATCACTTATCTTGAACTGAATGTCAATACCCATTTTTCTTGCAGTCAGATGGGCATTTCTCAATTTAGGATCTTCAGGCCTATTGCCAAGCAAACCCGATGTAAAACCGAGATCTGTCTTTTGTCCCTTGTACATGTTTGTATACGCGCCTTCTCTTGCAAATTCAACAACCGCCTTCTTTAAATTACCCCTAAGAAGCTGACTGCTCAAAAAACCTATTCTTGCAGGTCCGCAAGTATGAGAACTCGAAGGCCCTACCATAATCGGTCCAATTATATCATTAAAGATACTTGGATTTTGTCTTTTCATTATAACCTCCTGATTCAACTGTATAGCTAAATTAATAAATTTGAATTTTTTAATGAAATTTAAATGAAGAAGCATGTAGTAGCTATCTACAGCTTTCTGATTGGATGCCTTGCTTAAATAACATGAAATGAAATCGTTATAGAAATGCGAATTGATTACAAACCAAGTATACAAAAAAAAAAAAGAATATGCAAGAAATAATTTCAAAATTATGAAAAAATATGATATAATACATCCATAAAGACGATTAATTTCATTAATATGTAATTAATCTTGATAAAATGGAGAGTGAAGTGAAAATGGCAAAAACTGAAACAAATATGACAGATATTGAAGAAAGAAAAATAGGAGACAGAATAAAGGAAATAAGAAAAGAAAAGGGATTGACCTTGAAACAGTTATCAGAAATGCTGGATTTATCAATAGGCTATTTGAGCAATCTTGAGAGAAATCTAAACAGTCCAACATTGGATTCGTTGCAAAAAATTTGCGAGTCGCTTGAAATAAATATTGTAGACCTGCTGGAAAAATCTCCTAAAGATAATCTTCTCGTGACAAAAGACGAGAGAAGAGTTGTCTTTGAAAAGAAAGGAGAAATAAGATATGAAATGGTTAACAGCAGTGAAAAAAATCTGAAAGGAGTCTGTATAATCATGGAACCGGGAGCCAACTATAAGAATTTCTCCTGGGGACACAATTCTGACGAACTTGGAGTCGTAATCAAGGGAATGATGAAAATTGATACAAATGATAATGAATACATTCTCAATGAAGGTGATTCCCTATATATTCCGGCACATACATCCCATTCTTTGATAAATATAGGGAAAGATCAATGTATAAGCTACTGGTTCAATACAGAAATGCCCAATTCCGACAAATAACCAACTAGAAAGTTAAGACTATCTATGATTAGATGGTCTTTTTATTTCAAAATAATGAAATACGTTTATATGTAAATGATAGTTGCTGTGTTTGCATCATCATGAAACAGATATTTACGTCGGATATATTCTACAATTTTGAAATTATGGATACAAACGTTTTTTGTCCATATACATCGCGCACATCTCTATAGCGGCCATTTATCAACCCTTTAGCATTTCAGCGCGTTACTGGCGTCTTATGACAGTAAATTTAAACTTGACAAGGAGCCTCAAAAATTGTATTCTAATTTCATAAAAATGAAATTTAATAATTATGAAATTTATCGTTCGATATGCGGATTGAAATGATAAATAACAAAATTAAGGAAAATGTTTTTCCTGGAGGAATGATTATGAAAAAAAATAATGGTTTTTTGTCAATGATTAACAAATCGCTGTTTTTCCCACCAGCGATCATACTAACGATAGGAGTTTTATTAGGAGCTTTCAATCCAGAAGGATTTGGAAAAGGTTCTTCCATTGCATTGAATTTTACATTGAAATATTTCAGTTGGGCATATTGTATCGGAGCAATAATTTTGACAGTATTCTGTTTCTGGGCAGGTTTTAGTAAATACGGAAGAATCAAACTAGGCGGACCAGATGCAAAACCAACAATGGGTCGTTTTACATGGTTTGCAGTTACATTCACATCATCACTGGCAATAGGAATCAGCTTCTACTGCGTAGCTGAGCCGATGATGCATTATATGAATCCTCCTACATTCCTGGGAATAGCCGGAAGTTCCGTGGAATCGGCACAAATAGCATTAAGATATACATATCTGCACTGGGCATTTATTCCTTTTGCTATATATGTAAGCGCTGGTGTAGCATGCGCCTTTATGTTCTACAACGCGAGAAGATCTTTCAAAGTGAGTTCTTCCCTGTATCCATTAATCGGAGACAAAGTCGATGGTATGATCGGCAATACAGTTGATGCTTTGGCAATCTTCGCAATGGTTGGAGGAATCGGCACATCCTTCGGACTAGGAACACTTCAAATCGGAGCAGGAATGGATTATCTTTGGGGTTTTGAAACAGGTCCTGCAGCATGGACTACTATAATATGTGTAATGGTAGCAATATATACTACTTCCGCTTGCACCGGTTTACATAAGGGAATCAAATACATTAGTACTGCAAATATGTATATGTACTTCTTCCTGTTGTTTGCTGCATTCATATTTGGACCGAAAATAAGCATTCTTGAAAATATACTCACAGCAGTAGGAGACTACCTGGACAACTTGATACCCATGGCATTCAACCTTGATCCAATCAAGCAAACAGGATGGACCAAGGATTGGACAATGTTCTACTGGGCATGGTGGCTGGCATTCGCCCCATTGACGGGACTCTTCATGGTTAAACTTGCCAAAGGAAGAACAATTAGAGAATTTGTTACGATGAATCTGATAGCACCTGCAACCTTCGTAATAATATGGTTCGGAATTTTCGGCAGCGCCAGCATATTCATGGACCATTTCGGTGGAACTGCTATAGGAGAAACAATTAACCAGTTTGGAGCTGAGGTAGCGCTGTTTGCATTCCTAAAGGAGCTTCCTCTAGCCGGTATCACAAGCGTGGTTGGATTGCTCGTCGTTGCAGCGTCATTCATCACCCAAGCTGAAGCCGTGAGTCTGACATTGTCTACAATGACTACAGTCGGCTTCGACGATGCAGGTAATGAACAAAACCCACCTCGACCCGTAACTATTTTCTGGGGTGTATTAATGGGGGCAATAGCACTGATTCTTCTTCTGACAGGAGGAGCAAAAGCGTTGCAAACTTCCGTAATCGTTTGCGGACTTCCAATCATAGTTCTGCAGTTAGTTATGGCAGGAGCTCATGTTAAAGCCATGATAAACGCCAAAGATTATGACCAGGTAGGCACTTTCGATGAAAACAATCAGGAACAATATATAAGCCAGCTTTAAATCTATAAGAAAAACCGAAGGAGATTAACAATGCAAGCAAAAGGTAATTTTGTTACAAATGAAGATATTCAAAAAATACATGAAGCAGTAGTAAATATACTGTCTGAAAAAGGTGTTAGATTCTATGATGAAAAAGCGCTGAAAGTCTTCCGAGAAAACGGAGCGAAAGTCGAAGACGAAATCGTGTATATTGACAAAGAACTTCTCAATAAAGCTTTAGCAACGGTACCGGATAAATTTGAGTTAGAAGGAAGAGACAGCAAATATAATGTAACCGTGGGTGGAGGAGATCCTGTTTTTTGTCCCGCTTACGGACCCGTATTCGTAAAGAAAGGTACTGAAACCAAGTCTGCAACATGTAATGATATGGTAAGGTTTACCAAACTTGTTCAGAGCAGCAAGACAATCAACATGCTTAATCCATATGTAGTGACTCCACAAGATATAGATGTAGACCGATTACAAATGTACCAACAAGCTGTATGCCTTAAGTACGGAACAAAACCTACGATGGGTATAACAGCAGGATATGACATGTCAAAAAAATGCATCAAACTCATTAAAGATTTCTATGATAAACACGATAAACACGTCGTGATTGGACTTTGCAGCGCCCTGTCTCCGCTATCATATGATGAAGCAATGATAGGAGGAATCTTCGCTTACGCCGAAGAGAACCAACCCATAATCTTCGGATGCGGCGCACTTCCGGGAGCCACTTCACCAGTTACTTTGGCAGGTACAATGGCAGTTGCAACAAGCGAGCTTTTGGCTGGAATAGTACTTGCACAACTAATAAATCCGGGAGTTCCAGTTGTATTCGGCAATGTAGCAGCATCTACGGACTTGAGATATGTAACTCCAGCAATAGGAACTCCAGAGGCAGGACTTATAGCGATGTTCTCAAGAGCAATTACAAAATTTTATGGAATCCCATGCAGAGGTGGCGGAGCCTTAAGCGATTCAAAGCTACCCGACATGCAGGCAGGTATAGAAACCATGTTCACCCTGCTTCCTGCAATAGTATCAGGAATAGATTATGTAATTCATGCCTGCGGAATACTGGATTCGTTCAATATTATTAGTTATGAAAAATTCATAATTGATGAGCAATCAATAGAAATGACAAAACGATTTGTAAATGGATTCGAGATAAACGATGATACCCTGGGTCTTGATACTATAAAGACAGTAGACCACGGAGGACAGTATCTGGAACAAATGCATACTGCTATGCATTTCAGAAACGAGCATTTTGCTCCTAAACTGTTCGAGAGAGCTTCCTTCGAAGTATGGGAAAAGAATGGAAGCAAAACAGTTCTGGATAATGCCTTGGCCGAAATGGACAGCAGACTTGAAGGGTACTCGGAGCCTGAAATGACAGAAAGACAGAAAGAATTGATTTCTGAATATCTAAATATAAAAGGAGAGGAAAAATGTACTATATAGGAAGAGATATGGGGATTAACCATATTAAAGCAAGAAAAAATCACAGTTGTTATGGAATGGGTTTGGGTATAATGATTTTAGACGAAGTATATCCGGGCTTTCCAGGAGACGTAAGAAATGCCAGCGCATTTCCCTACCCTGTACAATATGATATAGTCAAGGATATCGACATCTTCAAACTTGTATGGGAAGAAAACAAAAGCCAATGTCTGCAGCCAATATTAGATGCAGCCAAAAGACTTGAAAAAATGGGCTGCAAGGCTATCGCCGCAGAATGCGGGTATTTTGCCTATTTCCAGCCTGATGTTGCAGGATATGTTGATATACCTGTATTTATGTCAAGTCTTTTACAGGTTCCAATTATCCAGCAGACTATAGGACCAAAGAAATCAGTAGCAATAGTTGCAGCACAAGGGAAGTTCCTCAAGGATGAACATCTCAAGAACGTAGGTATCGATCCAAACAGCAATATTATAATTGCAGGAGCACAGGATGAATATGGATGTTCACAATTCGATTCATTATGGGATCATACAAAACGTCCAGAAATACCTGAAGCATACTATGATAAGTCTGAAGAGGATATGATAAAAATGTGCAAGGATCTCAAGGCTAAGAATCCCGATCTTGGAGCAATAATGCTTGAATGTACAGGAATGCAACCTTTTGCAAGAGCTATACAAAGAGAGGTTGACCTCCCCGTTTACAGCTGGGGAACACTACTGGACTATGCATATTCGGTAGTAAACCATAGAGATTATTACGGTCATGTTTAATACCAGTCACTAGAAACCAAAAGAGAACCTGTCAATAAATTCGCAGGTTCTCTTTTATAATATTTAACCAATCTTTTCAAATGCTTCCCAACATCGTTATTTGCATTAATCCGATCTGCATATATGGCAAAACCCCTCTTTATTTCTTCAAAAAATAAGCCACCTTGTAATATTCTATATCATAACCTTCCCCGGCAAGCATTTTTGAAATCTTTCTAGGTCCGTATCCCGCTTCCTTGAATTCAAGTATCAGTTTTTCCGCAGCCTCATCTATTATATCCTTCCTTTTCACAACGGAACCATTTGAAGACTCTTCTCCAATTTCAAAAGGAAGGTGCTCTATGCCTATCTCTGTTAAAATCTCCGTTTCATCACCAATATCAGATATCAAAGGCGCAGCGGCATCTATGCTGAAGTTGACGACATCCCTGAACTGCCTGATGTTTCTAGGATAGCTGGCATTGAGTATTGCAGATTCAGCCTCGGGACTGAAGACCACATTGTATCTGATTCCATGGAGTTCCTCCACTGCCTTTATATACTTGTCTACGAAATAGTGGAAAAGATTCTCCCGCTCCTCTATTCTCCTTTCCTTCAACGAAGGAATATACAACTCGTACTGGGCAAGCCTCTGGTAAAGCTCAGGAAGCATCTCATCCTTAAGGTTCTTGGTTGAGGCTGCAATGATTATGACGTCGACGGGAATCTCCCGCCCTCCGCCAATCCTCCTTATCTTTCCGGACTCCACAGCAGTGAGGAGCATGGTCTGGTAATTTTCAAGGGCGTGTGCTTCATCGAGGAAGAGTATGCCTCCGTTTGCCTGTTCGAACAATCCCTTCTTCTGCTTTGACCCCGTGTAGGCCCCTTCCTCGCTGCCGAAGATTTCCACAGCCGCTATGTCCGGATTAGTGAACTGTCCACAGTTTATTTCAATGAAGGGTGCATCGCTGTCTATGACCCCCACCTCCTTTGCATACTTGTATATGAGGTTGGCCATCATGGTCTTGCCCGTTCCCGATTCACCTATTATTATGGAATGCCTTGGCCCCGCAAGGGATCCCACAGTCCTTCTTGCCTTCAGCAGAACCTCCTTCAGACTTCCCGAATTCCCTATTACCGAAGAGAAGTTGTCTTCCGGCCTGTTGAGGGATATGTGCAGTTCAAGATATTTCACCTTCCTGTTGAGCTCGTCTATTTCCTGTATATCCTTGAATATGGAAAAAGCACCCTTGAATTCACTTCCTACATATATAGGGAAAGAGCTTACCACATATTTTTTGCTACCTACATAATGTATTTTCTTGTCGAAGATAGCATGTTTGTTTTTCAGCACCTTAAGGAGTACGGCATCAGGATAATAGTCCGCTATGGGAGTGCCTATCATGTCCGCTGCCCTGTTGTTTGAATAATCCGCCGATATCTGATTCACATATACCAGTATTCCATTCTCATCAACCACATTGATTCCGTCATTACTCCTGTCCAGTATCTTTTCGAAAAGCCTGTCCCTGTATAGATCTTCATATTTAAGCATAAAACCGCCCCTTTTTCTAACGTTTATTACAACACTTTTTGCAATATTCTAACATTTACAACGATATTTTTCAAGAAAATTACGCATTTTCAACGTTTTATATATTGGCACGGTTCTTGTATATATTGTCTGCATAGATTGATTTGAAGGTAATTTTAAATCACACATAAATATAATCACGGAGGTTATTATGTCAAAGATAACAGAAATTAGATGGCATGGTCGTGGAGGCCAGGGTGCTAAAACAGCTTCCCTGCTATTGGCTGATGTTGCTTTCAACACAGGTAAATATGTACAGGGTTTCCCGGAGTACGGTCCAGAGAGAATGGGGGCACCTATAACAGCTTACAACAGAATAAGCGAAAACAAGATTAGAGTACACTCTAACATTTATGATCCCGAGTTCGTAGTGGTTGTTGACGAGACACTTCTTGAAACAATACAGGTAACCAAGGGGCTGAAAAAGGAAGGCGCTATAGTAATAAACACAGAGAAGTCACCTGAAGAAGTAAAAGGGCTCCTCAACGGATATGAAGGAAATGTATTCACAATAGATGCAAGAAAAATATCGGAGGCAGCTCTCGGAAAATACTTCCCAAACACACCGATGCTTGCAGCAATAGTAAAGGTGAGCGGAGTAATGCCGGAAGAAAAATTCATCGAAGAAATGCAGCATTCATTCGAGCACAAGTTCGCTTCAAAGCCTGAGGTTATCGAAGGAAACATGAACGCTCTTAAAACAGCTCTTCAGGAGGTTAAATAATGGAAAAGAAAACAAATATAAATGAAACTATTGTTTGGCAGGACATCACTCCAGGGGGAGACATACTTGCCAGCGGAAACTCAGCAGAGTTCAAGACAGGCGACTGGAGAACGGACAAGCCAATCGTGGACATGGAAAAATGCATACACTGCCTTCTTTGCGTGCCTGTATGCCCTGACACTTCAATCCCTGTTGAAGACGGAAAAAGACTTGAATTCGACTATGACCACTGTAAAGGCTGCGGCGTTTGCGCTAAAGTCTGTCCGGTTAACTGCATAACTATGGTACCGGAAGGCAAATAAGGAGGATAAAATGGCAATTAGAGAAAGATTATCAGGAAACGAAGCTGTAGCAACAGCTATGAGACAAATAAATCCCGACGTAATGGCGGCTTTCCCAATCACACCATCTACGGAAGTACCTCAGTATTTTTCAAAATACGTGGCTGACGGTCTCGTAGATACGGAGTTTGTACCTGTTGAAAGCGAGCACAGTGCAATGTCTGCATGTGTAGGTTCACAGGCTGCGGGCGCAAGAACATTCACGGCTACATCATCATGCGGTCTTGCACTTATGCACGAAATACTTTACATAGCTGCTTCAAACAGACTTCCTATCACAATGGCAGCAATAAACAGAGCTCTTTCAGGACCTATCAACATCAACGCTGACCACTCCGACACAATGGGTTCAAGGGATGCAGGATGGATTCAGATTTACTCCGAAAGCAATCAGGAAGCATACGACAACTTCATCCAGGCAGTAAGAATTGCAGAACACAAGGATGTAAGACTGCCTGCAATGGTATGTCAGGACGGATTCATAACAAGCCACGCCGTTGAAAACATAGAGCTTATAGAAGACGACAAGGTAAAGGACTTCGTTGGAGAATACTATCCTGAAAACTACCTTCTTAACTCGGACCAAAATCTGTCTGTAGGACCTTACGACTCTCCTGCATTCTACATGGAGCACAAGAGACTCCAGGTGGAAGGAATGAGAAACGCAAAGAGAGTAGCTCTTGAAATAGCAGAACAGTTCGAGAAGATGACAGGAAGAAAGTACGGACTTTTCGAGGAATACAGACTTGATGATGCAGATGCCGCAATAGTAATAATCAACTCTGCTGCAGGTACTGCAAAGGATGCAATAGACAAATTGAGGGAAGAGGGAAAGAAGGTCGGTCTTCTTAAGATAAGACTCTTCAGATCTTTCCCCGCCGAAGAGATAGCAGAAGCACTAAAGCATGTAAAGGCCATAGCCGTAATGGACAGATCGGACAGCTTCAACAACCAGGGTGGTCCTCTTAATGCGGAGGTCAAGTCTGCCCTTTATGGAACTGAAAACGCACCGAAGATAATTAACTACATCTACGGACTTGGCGGAAGAGATGTAAAGGTTGAAAACATAGAAGAAGTATATGCTTCATTATTTGAAATAATTAAGACTGGAAACACTGGAGAAACTTACAGATACCTTTCAGTTAGAGAACAGGAGGCACAATAATGGCTTACAATTTGAAGAAAGAACTGGCAAAACCGGAAAGACTGGCCGGCGGCCACAGAATGTGCGCAGGATGCGGAGCACCTGTAGCTGTCAGAGCGGTAACAAGGGCTCTAAAGGAAGAAGACAAGGCCGTTATTGGATGTGCTACAGGTTGTCTTGAGGTTTCTACATTCATGTACCCGTACACTGCATGGAAGGATTCATTCATACACAACGCATTCGAGAATGCAGGAGCGACTGTCAGCGGCGTCGAAGCGGCACACAAGGCGCTGCTAAGAAAAGGTAAAATCAAGGACGACTACAAGTTCATCGCATTCGGCGGTGACGGCGGTACTGCCGACATAGGATTCCAGTCCCTTTCAGGAGCCATGGAAAGGGGACATGACATGGTTTACGTATGCTACGACAACGGAGCCTACATGAACACAGGTATCCAGAGATCCTCTGCAACTCCGCAATACGCAGACACCACCACTACACCTGCTGGTACGGTTTCAGACGGAAAGCCTCAGGGAAGAAAAGACCTTGCAGCCATAATAGCAAACCACAACATACCATATGTTGCACAGACCACTTTCATCAAGAACTTCAAGGACATGCACGAAAAGTCCGAGAAGGCGATCTACACCGAAGGGGCTGCATTCATGAACGTACTTGCTCCATGTCCAAGGGGATGGAGATATCCTGCAGAAGACCTTATGAAGATGTGCGAGCTTGCAGTTGAAACATGCTTCTGGCCACTGTTCGAAGTTGTAAACGGAGAATGGAAGCTTAACTACATGCCTAAGAACAAGCTTCCGATCGAAGAGTTCCTCAAGCCGCAGGGTAGATTCAAGCACCTCTTCAAAAAAGGCAACGAGCACCTTATAGCAAATATCCAGGCGGACATAGACAAGAGATGGGAACAGCTTCTAGTAAGATGTGGAGAAAAATCAAACATCAAGGAAACAGTCTAATCAATTCATAAATGCTGAAACAAGTTACAAATCCATGCGTGGTGCAGAACAGTTACCTCCTATGCATGGAGACAGTGCCAGTTGCGTAATCCGCAGCTGGTACTGTCGGAACTAACCACACGGAGAAGGGCTCAAAAGGCCCTTTTCCGTTAAAAAACTCCTTATAAACTACAAGGGAACAACCGCACCGGTATTTTTATTTAAATTATTATATATATGAATGTTTTAATCCACAATGAGTTTCGTTACAATTCACTCAATCAACCGTATACAGTTGAACCGTCTATATACTATAGATTTCATGAATTGACTCAA
>NZ_FQZL01000070.1 GCF_900142005.1 Dethiosulfatibacter aminovorans DSM 17477 | reverse complement strand
TTCCTGAAGGAAAAACTTAATATTGTCTGGAAGGATGAATTAACAAAGGACACTGCATTGTCTTTGCTGAACAGACCTCTTAGGGTTTGTGGAATTAACTGATTGGTACCGGGAACATAACTATAACTTATTGATTTCATAAACATTATAAAGGGGAACTTACTAAAATGAAAACAACATTAATAACAGGAGCAGCAGGATTCATCGGATCAAACATTGCACAAGCTCTTGTTTCAGACAATAAAATAATAGGCTTTGACAACGTAAATGATTACTATGATGTAAACTTGAAAGAATATCGATTGTCACAGCTTGAGTCGCATGATAATTTCACATTCATCAAGGGTGATCTAGCAGACAAACAGGCTGTTGATTCTATATTCGAGCAATACAAGCCTGATATCGTAGTTAACCTGGCTGCACAGGCCGGTGTTCGTTATTCAATCGATAATCCTCAGGCATATATCGATTCAAACCTTATAGGATTCTTCAATATTCTGGAAGCATGTAACAGATTGGTACCGGGAACATAACTAAAAATAAGACCAGATTACCCAGCTATGAAGATATCGGTGCCTGTCGTATAACATTATAACTTATTGAAGTGATGGAAAAGTGTTGAAATTTCAATGGGTATTGATTTATACTTAAAATTGACCCGGGTTTAACGCTGAAACTTGACCCACCATGGGGGTATAAGAAGTAAGCAATCCCGGGTTGGTTTACACTGGACCTTGAAAATTTAACACTGTGAATTGACCCACCTCTGAAAAACAAATATGGAACTGATTTGTACCGGGAACATAACTATAACTTATTGATTTCATAAACATTATAAAGGGGAACTACAAATTGAAAACAATACTAATCACAGGAGCTGCAGGTTTCATAGGATCAAACCTTGCTCAAGCTCTTGTTTCAGACAATAAAATAATAGGCTTTGATAATGTAAACGATTATTACGATGTAAACCTGAAAGAATATCGATTGTCACAGTTTCAATCACATGAAAACTTTACCTTTATCAAGGGCGATTTGACAGATAAATAGGCTGTTGATTCAATATTTGAACAGTACAAGCCGGACATTGTTGTCAACCTGGCTGCCCAGGCCGGAGTCCGTTATTCCATTGATAATCCCCAGGCATATATAGATTCAAACCTCATAGGATTCTTCAATATTCTTGAAGCTTGTCGAAATTATCCTGTAGGCCATTTGGTTTATGCATCATCTTCATCTGTTTATGGTTCCAATAA
Source organism: Dethiosulfatibacter aminovorans DSM 17477 (assembly GCF_900142005.1). Lineage (GTDB taxonomy): Bacteria > Bacillota > Clostridia > Tissierellales > Dethiosulfatibacteraceae > Dethiosulfatibacter > Dethiosulfatibacter aminovorans. The sequence continues at coordinate 693 of NZ_FQZL01000070.1, read as the reverse complement.
GAAGGTTCCATATGCAACTGAAGACCAGGTGGACAATCCGGTATCTCTTTATGCAGCTACAAAGAAATCAAATGAATTGATGGCCCATGCCTATTCAAAACTCTATGATATTCCTGCAACAGGACTTCGTTTCTTTACTGTTTATGGTTCTGCTGGAAGGCCGGATATGGCATATTTTAAGTTCACCAACAAGCTGGTCAAGGGTGAGAAGATACAGATATATAATTACGGAGACATGTATCGAGATTTCACATATATTGATGACATTGTAACGGGTGTGGTCAATGTCATGAACAAGGCACCGAAACCCAATGGAGACGGTGTAAGATACAAGGTTTACAATATTGGAAACAACAGTCCTGAAAGTCTTATGGATTTTGTTAATACACTGGAACAGAAATTGATGAAGTACGGAATCATTGACCATGAAGCAGAGAAAGAACTCCTTCCCATGCAGCCCGGTGATGTATATCAGACTTATGCCGATGTGTCTGCACTTGAGAGGGATTTCGGATTCAAGCCGAGTACAAGTCTTGACGAGGGACTTGATAGATTTGCCAAGTGGTACAAGGAATATTACAAGGTAGGGGGAGACAAATAGAATGAAGATTACAATAGCGGGAACGGGATATGTAGGATTGTCTAATGCAATTCTACTGGCACAGAACAATGAAGTAATAGCATGTGATATTA
>NZ_FQZL01000036.1 GCF_900142005.1 Dethiosulfatibacter aminovorans DSM 17477 | reverse complement strand
GGTGTATTGATAATGGTCCTATGGAAGCCTTCTGGGGAATGTTAAAATCAGAAATGTACTATTTGAAGAAATTCAATACTTACGATGAGCTGGAAGCAGCAATTAAGGATTATATATTTTATTACAACAACAATCGATATCAGAAGAGATTAAACTGTATGACACCATTGGAATATAGACAATATCTCATGGATAATGCTGCATAAAAATACCGCCAACTAATTAGTTGACGGTACTAAATTTTTTGTTTTTTCTACTGTCTACTTGACAGGGGGCACTTCAAATTGTCGGCAATCCCACAAATATTTTTAACTATTAATCTCTCTAACCCTTGATTTCACTTAGTATATCAAGGGGTTCATACGAACCTGCTAAAGCACCATTCTCCAGATAGGAATTGACAGCAAAGACAATACAGATGATAAAACGACTATTTTAGTTCCCAGCACATAATCGCTGTTGAACTTTTCTGCCAATACAGGCGTTACACTCGTAGCAGGCATTGCTGCAAGCAGAACTGCCACACCTCCTACAACAGGATCAATTTGCAATATTAATGTAATGAAATAGACGATTACCGGGATGACAATCACCCGTATAACCGAAAATCGAATGGCATCCCAGGCAAACATTGTTTTCAAGTCCTCTATTTCACCTATTATGCTGCCTATCAGCAATAAGACTAACGGTGTTGTGCATCTCGACAGCATGACTACCGTTGTTTCAATTGGTTCCATAAAGCGAATCCCCGAAATCATTATTGCCACACCAATATATATGGCTATCATGCAGGGATGTCCGACAACTTTCTTCAAGGTACCTTTATCGCCTTTATCACCTGTAAAAATGGACATCCCTACAGTCCATACGGCTACACGTATCGGTATTACATAAATGGAAGCATACATCAATCCCTGCGAACCATAAAAGCTTTCCGCAACAGGCATACCTATAAATGCTGCACTTGATATGAGCGTTCCGAATCGCAATACATTCTTTTGTTCAATCGTATATTTGGAAAATAAAAAGGGACCTAAAAAATAACTCAAGATAACAACACCTATCGAAAGTCCAACCAAGACACCAAATGTTTTTGCCATGTCTGCTTCAAAAGACATTTGAAAAGAATTTACAATACTAAAAGGCAGGAAAACATTCAGTACTAAATCCGTCAAGAAACCTTTATTTTCTGATTTTATTAGATTTTTACGTTTTAAAAAGAATCCTATGAAAGCTAATGTAAAAAAAACACCTTGTACTATCCAAACCTGCTGCAGCTCCATATTAACCTCATTTTTATATCGCTATGCTGAATTCACTAAATTGCTTTAATTATATATCAATGTAATGATTTAATAAAGTCAAAGTGTTAAATTAAGTTTATTATTGCAATTTACTGTTAAATCCCCCTTATCCATCAATAAAAACCACGCCGCCACCGACAGTCATCAGGTAATATTTTGAGGTACCATTCTTGGTATTAAATCCATCAAAAAGACTTCCGCCTTGGTCAAATATCTCGACTTTCTATAACAACAATACAGATTGCGTTCCATAGGGTACTTTTCTATCTCACCATAAAAGCTGAGATTGTTGTTTTGTGAAAAATGATATGCGATAATACTTGGAACAAGAGTAAACCCTTTATTCAAGCGCACAAGACTGCTGGCAAGGTGAATGTTGTCCGTCTCGATGACCTTGCTGGGCGTAATCTGAAACTGTTTCAGGAATTGATCTGCAAGTACACGCAGACCTCGTCCTTTTTTCAATAATATAATCTGCTGATCGGAAAAGTCTTCCGGCAAGAGCCTTATCCTTTCATTTTCTTTTTTCCCTTTACATCGTTCATTATAAAACGAAGGCGGAATCTGTACATAGACAGGATTTTCCAAAACAAGCTGATAATCAAGCTCCTGTTCATCAGTTTGATATACAAGGGCCATATCCGCTTTACCGCTTATGACCTTTTCTTGAAGATCGCTCATTCGTTCTTCCATCAACACCAGCTCTACATTGGGAAAAGCCTGTTCAAAAGGATCCAGAATTGAGGGCAGTAAAAACTCTCCTGTTATTGATGTAACCCCCAAGGTGATTCTTCCGCTTTTACTGTCCTTCAAATCCTTTATTTTTTTAGTCACTGAAGTAGAAATCGCCAAAACATCCCTGCACCCCCGAAGATATATTTCGCCAGCTTGTGTAAGTTGAAGGTTCCCACGTTCCCGAATAAATAGCTTCGTACCAAGAGCATGTTCCAGGTCAAGGATCATTCTGCTAAGGGCAGGCTGTGAAATAAAAAGCTTTCTGGAAGCTGCTGTAATATTCTTTTCCTCTGCAACCGTTAATAAATAATTTATCTGTTTTTCATTAATCATTAATAAACTCCTCTTAATCTTCAATCTATATATATAACATCAATGTTATGGTTCGATTCAATTATTGGTATTTTACATTATTGTAAATCCGGTTTATACTTAAGTCAAGTTAAGTTATGATTGCAAAGATATTGGGTAAGGAGGATATCAATGGCAAAAGTAAAAGTTTTTGTTCCATATGGTGCAGTTGGTCTGAACTGTACAGAAGAAGCATTTAAAGCAGGCTTATCAATGAAGCCTGATATTATTTCCAGCGATGCGGGTTCTACGGATTCCGGTCCATATTATCTGGGTTCCGGTCATGGAAAATATTCTACAAGTGATGTCAAAAGAGATTTAAAACGCATGGTTCTCGGAGCCCATGAACTTGGGATCCCAATGACCATCGGTTCTGCAGGAACCTGTGGTTCTGACGAGGGTGTTGACACCGCCTATGCGTTGATTAAGGAAATCTGTGAAGAAGCCGGAATCAGCAAGAAAATTGCAAGAATTTATTCTCAACAGAATCCTGAGCTTATTAAACAAAAATATCGCGAAGGTAAAATAAGTGCCTTGCATGGTGCTCCTGTGATTTCAGAGAGAACCTTTGAAGAATGCAGTACCATCGTAGCACTGCTTGGTGCAGAGGCTTATGAAGAAGCCTTTAAAAAGGGCGCAGACATTATCATCGGCGGAAGATCTACGGATACCGCAGTTATAGCAGCTTATCCACTGCTTAAGGGCTGTGACCCCGCCTCCTCTTGGCATGCTGCCAAAACCGTCGAGTGCGGCGGTGTGTGTACCGACGCCGGTCTGCAAGGCGGCGTCTTCATGGAAGTTGATGACAAGGGTTTTACCATTTTTTCAGTTCAGCCTGGAACCACGGTTTCACCCTATTCCGTATCCGCCCATATGATCTATGAAAACTCTAATCCTATTCAGCTGACAGAACCGGGTATTCAGATAGACACTTCCAATTCAACCTATACTGCACTATCCGAGACTTCCGTTCGTGTGGAGGGTACGACAATCAGTGAAATACCATATACTCTGAAACTGGAAGGATCCGGCCCGGTAGGTTATCAGACAGTCAGTATGGCAGGCATTCGAGACCGCCATGTGATGCAGGATCCAACGGCATGGGTAGATGCAGTATCTGAAGCAGGTATGGAAAAACTTGAAAGAGTAGGAATACCAAGGGATTCTTATCATTTTTGGTTGCGTCCTTATGGCTATAACGGTGTATCGGGCATGGATGTCCCAAAAGATTATGTGCCCAATGAAATTATGATGATGTTGACGGTTACAGCAGCAACACAGGAAATGGCAACTCAGATTTGCAAAGCATTCAATCCACTGCTATTGCATCACAACATCTTCGAAGACAAGCCGATGCCTTCCTATGGTTTCATCTTCTCGCCTGCCGAGATCGAGCGTGGTGCAATCTACGAATTCAAGTTGTATCACACGGTTTCTGTAGATAGTCCACTGGAACTGGTCCGCATTGACTATGCAACTGTTTAGTCAACCAAATTTGGAGGTGTAAAATGAATACAATCGAACAGACCGTCAAATATATCCGCAGCAAAAACGCAGGCCCATTCTGGCTTACCATTGATGCTTTTTGCAATAGTGCGGAAGATACCAGGAAGGTTGCAGATGCATTTGAAAGAGAACGGGAATTTATAGCCCATACATACAAGGTCAAACCGGAGGATATACTTGTTTTCTGCCTGAATGACATTCAAGTTGCTAAAGTAAGTTTTCCCCGCGTGCCTATTGAAGGAAGCCGTGACGAACGTGATATGCACGGCGGACAGCAATATGTGTCGTTGTTGGATATTCTATGTTAGAACAAAACCCGCAAGTTTCGAGCCGATGGCAAGAAACTTGCGGGTTTGCTTTTCTTTTTGTTGTGCAGTTTTATCTGTTGTATCATCGAGACCCATGGTGATATTTACAGGCAATATTTGCAAGATGTTGGAAATGCCTATAAGCTAATTCGACATTTCAAAATCCTATTCAAGTTCATCAGCATAATCATAGTCAGCCTTGATCGTCCAACTTCCGTTCTCTATGCCTACAATCAAGAATTTTCTAATTATATCGCCAGACGGTTGAAACTCAATCGGTCCGGTTATCCCTGTAAAGCCCCTGAGGCCTGCCAATTCATCACGTATATTTTCCCGTGTTATTTCATCACAATTCTCCATTGCTGCAGCGATCATATTCAATGCATCATATGCACATGCAGAATGTACATTCAGGGAAAACCCTGCATCGAGTTCAAAATGCCTCTTGAATACAGATAGTTTTGAATCTCCGTCATCAATTGCAAAAAATGGGGTACTTGCCAGTAAACCTTCAACATTTTCTCCGCCAAGTTCTATGATCTGTTCTGATGCTCCTGGCCCTAATGCTGTAATCTGAACATCCCAATTCATTTTAGCTATCTGATTGGCTATGCTTGCACATTCATTATAAAAAGTAATCAGGCATATTGTATCGGGATTGGCCTGCTGAACTTTAGTCAGCAAAGTAGAAAAATCCGTCTGACCATCAACATGACTTTCTTCAGCCACAATATTTATACCCTGTTCTTTGGCTGTTTTGATAACATAACGGCTTGCCGAGACACCCCAATCGTTGTTTAGGTATATAACTGCTACATTATCAGCATTGACATATTTTCCAAGCAAGTATTCTGTCACAAATGGTCCCTCGGCGCTCTGTACCCCCATGATTCCAAACATATACTCATTCAGTCCGGCATAGTCAGGGTCTGTCGCCGTAGGTGAAAGCTGAACCAATTTCCCCTCTTCATAAATGGGTGCTGCCGCCATGCAACATGTGCTTGAGAAGTCGCCAACCACAGCCAGTATTTCTTCATCTTCAGAAAATTTGCGCGCAATTGCAGTCGCTTCTTTTGTATCGCCTTTTGAATTCATTACGACCAGTTCGATCGGCATTCCATTGATGCCGCCTGATTCATTAATTTCTTCAGCAGCAATTGCAGTTGCAACTTCAAATCCGTAACCATATTCAGACCAGTTTCCGGTAATCGGAGCTGCCACTCCAATTTTCAAAGATTTAGGTCCTTCATTTTTTGCTTTCGGTTGACATCCGGCAATCAGGACAACAATTAAAGCAACACATATCAATATTACCACTACGTTTTTTTTCACGAATGATTGCCTCCTATTCTTTCTTGAATAATTTTCATACTCACTCAATAGAACTGTATGTTATCTTCTTTTGATACTCAGTGGGTGTATATCCGGTGTATTTTCGGAATATTCTTGAAAAATATCGAACATCGTCATAGCCCACATCACTTGAAACCATGTACACCTTTAAAGAAATATCCGCCAACAGCTCCTTCGCTTTTTTTATCCTGATACCATTGAGATATTTGATGAAATTAATACAAACTTCCTCTTTGAATTTATTGGAAAGATAGCTTGGTGTAACATTATGATTTTCTGCTATCATGTTAAGAGACAGGCTGCTATTGGAATAATTTTCATTCAAAAATTTCAAAACCGACTGTATCAATATCGACGTACTCTCACTATCCATTTTTCGCAATTCTTGATCCGCTTTTATCATTATATTCCTGACGTAGTCAAATACTTCATCTTCAGTACTTAGTTCTGTAATCTGCCTCACAGGATCATTAGCAAACAAGACCGCCGATTCAACCTTGTCCAGTGTCAATTCACAAATACTCAATGCCAATTCTATAGAATACCGCCTCATATAATTGCTTGACCTATCCTTGATTTTACAACGATCCATCACACCTGCAAACTCTTCGATAGCTTCATCCACAGCACCTCTCTCCACTTTGGCAACGATACTCTTCTGGGATTTCATTATGGTCATGGCACTTGTTCTGGTAAACTCTTTCCATTCATCCTGATCCAAGACCGGAAACTGAACATTTACCTGACTGGATGTGATTTTATTGCTTACTTTTACTAAAACACTATCCATAATATCAAAATCAATGGGTTTAAGGATATAATCTTCAACAATGGCACTTCTAAGAGCTGTTTGGGCATATTTGAAATCACTGTAGCCGCTTATCAAAATCACAATTGGCGCATCATCCTTATCCTTGAGTTCATTGATTATATCCATCCCATCAACCAAAGGCATGCTGATATCTGTAATCAACAAATCAATTTTTTGCTCATTTATTATCGATAAGGCAATTTCCCCATTTTCTGCTGTAGCCACAACCTGCATGTTGTATTCATCCCAATCAATATACTGTCTCAAACCCTCTCGTACTATTTTTTCATCATCAGCAATTAAAACTTTTAGTTTATCCATCTATATCACCTTTACTCAACAGATCAATTCTAATTCTAATCTTGGCAACTGTTTTTCCATTACTTACCGAAAAGCCAATTGCACTCCCTCTTCCAAAACTCATTATTAGACGGTCATTGACATTTTTCAATCCATAGTGTTTTTGTTTTCCCTTTATTTCCGGATCAAGGAGCTTTCTAACTTTGTCCATATCTATTTCAATGCCATCATTGATTACCTTGATTTCAAGATAATCATCTACCAGTTTTGTGCTAATAATTATTTCTCCAAATCTGCCCGCTTCCTTGAATCCATGAATAATAGCATTTTCAACCAATGGTTGAATAATAAGTTTTATTATTTTATATTCCAGCACCTCATTATCCACATCAAAAGTTGTTGTAAATTTGTTGTTGTATCTGATTTCTTGAATTCCCACATAATTCCTGACTTGCTCAAGTTCATCTCTAACTGAAATATAGTTGTTTCCTTTATTCAGCGAGTATCTCATCATTGAAGCAAGGGACATTACCATATATCTAATGTCTTCCGCCTTGTATGCCATACTCATCCATGCAATCGAGTCCAATGTATTATATAGAAAATGTGGATTTATCTGCTGCTGCAAGGCAAGCAGCTCTGCTTCCTTTTCATTTATTTGAGCCTTATACACTTCGTCGATCAAGCTGTTTATTCTTCTAACCATATAATTGAACTGCCTGTACAAATCCTTCGTTTCCTGACCAAATGATTTGCCTATTTCAATTTCACGAAAGTCATTTTGCTCAACTCTGGCCATTTCCTTTGAAAGCGCTCTTATGGGACGTGTAATCCAGGCGGAAAAAATTGCCGATATCATCAGCAGTACGATTACAACCAAACCTCCCACAAGATAAAAGGTTGATTTAATGTCTTTACTTCTAGTCATAAGCTCATTTTCAGGAAGGATTCCCATCAATTTCCAATCCAGACTAGTCATGGGTACATTCAATATGATGCGGTTTCCTCTTTTCCACCAATTTGGCTCTTTATTCATCAAATCCTCTTCTGAAAGATTATAGATATTCTCATAAGGTAAAATTATATTCCCATATTCATCTATAAGGTAAGGACTTGAAGCATCTTCCAAATGAATGTTATGGAAAATAGAAAAAAGCACTTCTGTCTTTACATAAAAAGCAAATATACAAAACTGCTCGGGCCAATTCTTGATACTGCTTGCCAACATGGCTATTCTTATGTAGGAGGTCCCATCAACTTCGCAGGCATTCACTGAAAATGCACCGTTTTTTTTAAAGACTTCCGACATCCACCCATATTTTTGAATTTCCGTATACCTGTCCATCTCATGGTCAAATGAAAATATCTTGTTGTCCTTGTATGGATAAGCTTCCATAAATCCGCCGACTGATTTTATAGTGTTGTTATAAATCCAGTGACTTTCGACATAGTCAACAATATTATCGATATCGGCATCACCTTCATGAAACTTATCCAGCTCCTCCTGGACAACCGGATTGATCACTATGTCCAGTACTGTATCCTTGTTCTTTTTTATGAAGGATTCTATCAAATCATTGCCATTTTCAAGAACCAGCCTGTTGGAATAGATAAACTGGTCTTTTATTGTAGTATTGATCGTCGAAAAAACCAGTCCACCAACAATTATCAATGCACTTATACTAATCAGGATATTTATTATTACCAACTTCCTTAGTTGCAAATCTATCTCCCACTTTCATATCTTAATACATTATTTTATTAATCATAGCATAGACTATTCAAATGCGTCAAATTACACCATCGCCACATTATCTTTAAAAAGCAATATAGGTACTGCCCTATTTGGACAGCACCTGGTATGCTAATTATTATTTATTTTTTGCTGAATTTTACTTCGCAGACATCATCACCGGCTGCAATGGTTTTTCCAAGGCTAAACTCATATCCACAAGCCTTAGCAATACCTCTGTCGCCATCCATGGCACAATCGCACATGAGTTTGATCTGCTCTTCTGAATAACCCTGTTTTACCCAGGCACTCACCAATGGGCAGTAATGGAATTCCACCTCCAGTTTGTCTTCATCGCAGGTTTTGACATCCATTTCAAATACTTTTTTCGTATTTTCAGGTAGGAATACTTTTTCGAATTGGGGAATGCCTTCGCCGACCTGTTTGTCAATAATATTATTCCCGTGAAAACCGCCGCAATTCAGGATCGCTTTTCTTGTAAAACTTTCAGCATCATGGCCTTCCTTTTCTGCTTCAACCATCATCATACCCATCCAGGTTGCACGATGCTCGATGGCACCTCTCAGTCCTGTGATAATTTCATTGTCTGTAATTTTTGCATTGTTTTTTAATTCCATTGTTTCCTCCATTTTTCATATATTTATTTTAGGTTATCGAAAGAAAAACCTATTAACCATAGTTCCTGCCCCAGCTCGCAAGCTTCCTTTATCCGGCTATATGTTTCCCGATGATATCCAGTTGATAATACATGGTTGCTGCACCAGCATCTATATAGCCTACACCCTTGTCCTGACGATATGTGGCTCTTCCCTTTTGAGCAACCATATCCTTTGTGTCATTCATGCCCTTTTTAGCCGTATCCGATATTATCTTTGCCACTTCTTCTTTTGGCGCACCTGCTTCCAAGGCTTCTTCGTAAGCCGTCACAACTTGGTACAAGGGATCGATCATCGTCTTGTCACCCGGTTTCGCCTTGCCTCTTTTCATCATGGCGTCAAGTGCCGCCTTCAATACTTCCGCACCTTTTGGAAGATCGATATCGTCCACTCCAACCAGAGTTTTTGAAGCCGTGATGAAGGCATCCCCGTATAGAACCCCCGAGGATCCGCCGACAGTGCTCATCAAGCTCATACCAACTGTCCTGAAAAGTTCATTAAGAGCCAGTGTTCTCAATTTATCTTCCATGCTGACAATCTTCTGGTAACCCTTGTTGATGTTTACCCAATGGTCGCCATCGCCTAACACAGAATCAAGTTCTGTCACATATTCTTTTTCCGACTCAATCTTAGCCGCAATCTCAAGAAACATATCTACAATATTGTTAGAATTCATAATTACCTCACTTTAAATCCAGGTGTATCGGCTTCATAATCCAACAGTTCTTTCAATTCATCGTCAAGCTTCATAAGGCTTATGGAGCATCCGCCCATTTCCAATGCAGTCATGAAATTGCCTACAAAAGATTTGTAAACCTTGATGTTTTTTTCTTTCAGAAAAGCCTCAACGTCATTGTACATTATGTAGAGTTCCATCAAGGGTGTTGACCCAAGACCATTGACCATTACTGCCACTTCAGAATCTGAATAGTCATAGTCCTCCAGTATCTTATCGATAAGTATCTCGGAAAACTCTTTCGCCGTTTTTACATTTGTGTGAAAGACACCAGGTTCTCCATGTATTCCCATGCCGATTTCCACGTCATCATCGCCCAATACAAATCCCGGCGTACCAACTCCAGGCAAAATACAGGGGCTCATGGCAAGACCCATGGAATTCACATGCTCAATGGCTTTTTCAGCTGCCGCCTTCACTTCCTGCAGGCTTCCACCCATTTGAGCTTTTGCCCCTGCTACCTTGTGTACAAAAACAGTCCCTGCAATCCCTCTTCTGCCTGCCGAATAACTGCTGTCTTCAACTGCCACGTCATCCCTGACAACAACCACTTCAACCTCTATGCCATCCATTTCAGCAATATCCTTGGCCATTTCGAAGTTCATGATGTCACCCGAGTAGTTCTTGATGATAAGCAAGACACCTTGGCCCGTATTCGCTTCTTGTATCCCCTTGATGATTCTGTCCGGGCTTGGTGATGCAAAAACATTTCCAGAAACCGCTGCGTCAAGCATTCCATATCCAACATAGCCGGCATGGGCAGGTTCATGTCCGCTTCCGCCACCGGATACGATACCCACTTTATTCACAGTTTTTTCTCTTCTGGATATGACTTCAACTTCCCTGTGATAAATTAATTCGGGATGGGCCTTTTCGATCCCCATTAGCATTTCCGAAACAACATCATCAGGGCAATTTATCAATTTTTTCATATTATTTTTCTCCTAATCACAATTTTGACTGCTTCATTACAAGTTTCCAAGATAGGCTTTTTTTACATTCTCGTCATTGAGAAGCTTTTTGGCATCGCCTTCCATAATGATCTTCCCTGTTTCAAGTACGTATGCCCTATCAGCTACTCTAAGAGCCATCTTCGCATTTTGCTCAACCAGTAGTATTGTAGTTCCCAGATTGTTGATATCTTTAATCAATTTGAAAATCATTTGCACCAGGTTGGGTGACAGTCCCAAAGACGGCTCGTCCAGCAATAAAACCTCAGGTTTCGCCATCAAGGCTCTTGCAATAGCCAGCATCTGCTGTTCCCCGCCACTAAGTGTTTTAGATACCTGGTTCTTTCTCTCTTTAAGCCGGGGAAAAAGCTCGTATACCATATCATAACTTTCTTCAATCTCTTTCTTGTTTTTTCTCGTATAGGCACCCAATCTGAGATTGTCATGGATCGACAACTGGGGGAAAACCTCACGACCTTCAGGTGACAGACTTATGCCCCTTTTAACAATTTCACCGGGAATAATCCCTGTCATTTCCTTGTCGTTGTAAAATATCTTGCCTGTTTTAGGCTTTAACAATCCCGTTATGGTTCCCAATGTCGTTGTCTTTCCTGCACCATTACTGCCGATCAGTGTTACAATCTCGCCTCTGTTTATGACGAGGTCGATTCCTTTCAGGGCATGAATATTATCGTAGTAGGTATGAACATTCTTAAGTTTAAGCAACGTCTTCTTCCTCCTTACCTAAATATGCTTCAATAACTTGTTTGTTGTTGGCTATTTCAGTTGGAAGACCTTCTGCAATTTTTTTACCATGGTCGATAACGTATATGCGGTCCGAAATATTCATGACAACACTCATGTCATGTTCAATAAGCAAAATCGTATAGCCTCTGCCCACCAGGCTTTTAATGAAATCCAGAAGGTATTCCGACTCCTGTGGATTCATGCCTGCAGCCGGTTCATCCAGCAGGATTATTTTTGCATTGGTAGCTATGGCTCTTGCAATCTCGAGCTTCCTCTGATCTCCGTAGGGCAGGTTGACCGAATAGTCGCTCATCTTGTCCTTGAGGCCGATTGAATCCAATATATCAATAGCCTTTTGCGTCTTTTCAGCTTCAATCTTTCTGAATTTCCTGGTTCTGAAAATCAAATCCAGAAAATTGTAATGGGTATTTGTGTGGGTTCCTGTCAGTACATTTTCTATGACCCTCATTTCCTTGAACAATCTGATATTCTGAAATGTTCTTGCGATACCTGCCATGACGATTTCCTGTGGTGTCTTTCCTTGGATTTCCCTGCCTTCAAAGATGATTTTTCCACCGAAATCCGAATATATTCCTGTAAGCAGGTTGAATATCGTAGTCTTTCCTGCTCCATTCGGACCTATTATGCTTATTATTTCGCCTTTTTTCACAACGAAGTTAACATCATCGACAGCCTTAAGTCCTCCAAAATTCATGGATAAATTCTTGACTTCCAACAAAGTTTTATTTTCAACTGTTTTCATTACAAACCACCTTTCACTCCGCTGGGCATTCTATATTTTCTTCTTATCTGTCCGCCCAAGAGTCCTTCCGGTTTAAATCTTATCATGACCACCAATATCAGCCCGTAGACTATAAACCTGTATTCACTTGCAAATCTCAGTATTTCCGGGAATGAAATAAGCAATATGGCACCCAGGAATATACCTCTCATGGAACCCATGCCACCTAGAATGATGATGCTGACAATGAGTATTGATATGTCAAAATTGAATGTGTTGGGGTCGATAAACCTTACCATATGGACGTAGAAACTTCCTCCCAGACCGGCTATCATTGCCGATATGACAAAACTGATCACCTTGTATCTGGTCACTTCTATTCCCATCAGAGTGGCGGCCAATGCATCGTCCCTGATCGCCATGAAGGCTCTTCCCATTTTGGACCGTACGATGGCGTAGATTGCCAAACTCACGATCAATAACAAAAACATGATCAAGTAGAAGAGTCCTCCATTAAAGGTTGTAAGCTCCTTTCCGAATATGACCGGACGGGTTATGTTTGCAACACCCAATGGTCCTCCTGTCAAGCCCTCCCAGTTGAGGGCTATCATCCTGACTATTTCACCGAAGCCCAAAGTGGCAATGGTCAAATACGTTCCGGACAACCGAAGTGTAGGCGCCCCCAGCAGGAAGCCAAATACTCCGGCTATAATCATTGCACACAATGCACTCAGGACAAAATTCATGCCGAAAGTTACATTCAAAAGCGCCGATGTATAGCCTCCGATGGCGCAAAATCCTGCGTGTCCAATTGATACTTGTCCCGTATAACCTGTGATCAGATTCAAGCTTTGCCCCAACAAGGAATACAAGGCGATCATTGTCATTACCCGTATGAGGTATGATGACAATCCTATCTTGGGTAGAGCTATTACCAATATCAGTGTTGCAACATATATAATAATCCTCAGTTTTTTACTGTCTTCAAATTTATCAAGCAGCTTATTATAAATACTATGGATCTTGTTTTCTTTATTCATATTTACACCTTTTCAACCTTTTTCTTACCTAATAGTCCGTTAGGTCTGACTATAAGCACAACTATGAGAATTAAAAATGCCATGGCATCCCTGTATCCACCACCTAAATATGAAACCCCAAAACTTTCTGAAATACCTACAACGATTCCACCTAAAACCGAACCATGAAGTATTCCAATACCACCCAATACCGCTGCCGAAAACGCTTTTAAGCCGACAATAAATCCCATTTGCGGATTCACGATTTGATAGTAACCGCTTATCAGGGTACCGGCAATTGCCGCGGAAGCTCCTCCCAGGAAAAATGTAAAGGATACAACCTTGTTCACATCTATCCCCATAAGGTATGCCGCTTTTGTATTCTGTTCAATGCCTCTCATCGCCAGTCCCACCTTCGTCCTGTATATGATAAAGGTGAGGAAGAGCAGCAATACCACCGACACCAGGAAAATCCCCAACTGGGTCGATTTTAATGCTACATTCCCAATATATATCATTCCATAATCGAAAATCTTGGGAAACCACTTGCTTTCACTGCCAAATACAATCATCAGGCCGTTTTGTATAATATAGGATATTCCAATCGTAGTTATTAGTGCTGATATGGGTTTTGATTTTTTCTTTCTCAAGGGCTCCAGACTTATTTTATCAATTGCAATTCCCAATAATCCGGTTACAATTACACTGGCGCACAGCCCCCAAACAATCCCGTATCCCATGGAAACTGCAGTCACAAGGGCTATATGGGCACCGAATGCATATACAGAACCGTGAGAGAAATTAACCAGTCTCAATATCCCGAAAACCAAAGAATAGCCGACGGCAACCAGTGCATAAACCATGCCCAAAGTTAAACCATCAAATATTTCCTGAATTATCACTCATTTACCTCCTTCTCAATTTCATTTCAATAGAAATTAACCATGACTTAACCATGATGGTGCGCTTATGATGCAGCATAAAGCTTGTCGACTGCACCATAAGCATGTTTTCTATCTTTCTACTTCAACAAATTCTCCATCTTTAATGGTCAGCCAGTTGAATGTCTTCAAAGCATCTCCATTTTCATCAAAAGTAGTTGAGCCGGAGATTCCATCATAAGTGATGTTATAGAGTTCGTTCTTGATGGTCTCTCTGTCCACTGAACCGGACTTTTCCATTGCCGTCAGTATGAGACCCATGGAGTCGTAGGCTTGTGCTGTCAAACTGTTTGGAATTGAACCGTATGCCTCTTCATAACTTGATACAAAAGTTGCAACTTTTTCATCCAGACTGCTGTGGAAGAAAATTGTCGGAAGGCAGATTCCCTCTGCATCCTCTTTTGCCAGCTCGATCAATTGCTCGCTATAGGCATTTGAAAATCCTATAAGATTGATGTCGGGATCAACGTCTTTGTATTGCAGCGTGAATGGTCCTAATATGTTGTACATGCCGACAACGATTATAGTGTCAGGTTCATTTTCCATTAAAGCTGTAACCGTTGGTGAGAAGTCCACAGTACCGTCAACAATTTCTTCATGTCCTACAATTTCAAGATTTGGATATTCTGCAGCCAGATCGTTTATCAGAATATCTGAAGTTGAAGTACCCCAGTCAGTCTTAACGGAAAGTACGGCTACTCGTTTTGCATCAAATACTTCCGAAGCGATCTTGAGTGTTTCAGCTGCTTCCACATTGATCAGACTGTTGTTCCTGAATATATAGTCACCCTCGCTGGAATAATCAGGATGGGATGCTGAAGGAGAAATCTCTACGATTCCGACCTCTTGGTATGTCGGTGACGCAGCCATGCACACGCCACTTGCGAAATGTCCTACAACTGCTGATATCGATTTGTCTCCTACAATCCTTTCCGCTATGGATGCCGCCTCTTCTCCACTGTTCTTGTCGTCATAGCTGACAACTTCGATTTGTTTCCCTAAAACGCCGCCCTTTTCATTCCATTCATCCGCCAGCAACTTGACTGCATTGTCAAAACCTGTTCCATACTCGGCAAAATCACCTGTCAGAGGTGCAACCAATGCAACTTTAACCGTATCAGACTCTTTTTCACCGCAACCTACAAGAGTTGGTACAACCAATAACAAGATCAATATTAAACACAATACTCTTTTCATAAATTCTCTCCTCTTTTTCAATAATTTTTTGTATTTCCATAACTTTCAAAACATTCTTAATTTGCAACCATAATATCCAGAATGACTTCATCGGTAGTCTTCATTCCGTCTTTTGCAATCTTCCCTACAGATAGGATTGTTTTTTCAATATCATCTGATATGATGCCGCCTTCGGCCACCACCCCATTCAAGGCCAAGTCTGCAGCAAGAAATGCACTGTCAAGGCTTGAATACACCTTGTATGCACAGGATGGTTTAGCTCCGTCACATATGACGCCTGAAAGGTTTGACAAGGAGTTCTTGATCGCATCCTCTATCTGTCTTCCGTTGCCGCCCCTTAAATATGTGATTGCTCCACTCACTGCTGTCGCCGCACTTACAGCTCCGCAAAAGGCCGAAAGGGAACCGATTTTAGATTTTATGTATATGGCAACCAGATTTGCAAACACCAATGCCCTATACATGTTTTCTTTTTCGATTTTCTCGTTCAAGCAATATATGTATATCGGCAACGAGACAGTCATTCCCTGGTTCCCCGATCCGGAATTGATGACAACCGGAGATGACAATCCACTCATCCTGGCATCTGCCCCTGCAACCGCATATGCTATGGCTTTAGATTTTGATACTTCGGATGATTTGATCACATTCTTTCCAATGTTCATCCCACAATCCTTCTCTAAACCAATTTCAGCTATTTTGTGGTTTTTTTCAATCTGCATATCAAGTATGGGGATTACATTATCAATATCACCTTCAAATGCATATTCACTGAGCCCTTCATAAGACAAGAATGTATAATCCATGACTCCATTGTCAATACTAGCTTCGCCTTTTTCCATAACAACTTCTTTGTTTTTACTGACTAGCGTTACATTGGTATGCTTTCCCTCAATTACCACTCTGGCTTCTTCACCTCTGAAATATCCTGTGATGTCAATGTAGAGATTCCCCTTATTCTTCTTCTGAAAAATTTTGATAAGTGTATTCTCCACCATCTTCGGAATCAAGGGGATATCTTTTTGATCAATATATTCCAAAACTTCCAATTGACTATCGGGTCTGTCAGACAACATACCTGCCATCATCGCAACCTCGATTCCCTTTAAGCCGTTTGTATTAGGTACGAATACATCTTTGACATTCTTAATGATATTTCCGCTCACATGAATTTCCAGCTTCGTTGGTGTTTGTCCAAGCTGCTTTTTTACAAGGGCCGCTGCATAAGCTATGGCAATTGGTTCTGTACATCCTAATGCTAATACCAGCTCCTTTTTCAGTATTTTCCCATAATCCAAATTTCCATTTCCTCCTACCTTTTTAAAATATTATTTGCTGTTTTTCCTTTGTTGATTTATGTATTTAGTGTAATATATGCATCCTTCACGGAACAACTCGTCATTTTTTCGTTAATGTGGACATTTTACATATGCACTCCATAAATATCCACTCCACCTAAAATATGTGCACCTTTATATAAAATTGAAAAAGCCATCTGCGACAAACCACAGACAGCTTTGAGTTATATAATCGATATTTTTTAATACACACTTGCAAGCAATAGCATGCGCTCCAATTTTTTTGTAACCTTTACAAAATACCCCTCAAAGAAACCTGTCATTAGTTCCTTGTCGGAGGATTGATTTTCTCCATAACATCACATTTTCTATTTCAATTGTTAGATTCAGTCTTATCTATACATTGAACGGATATTTTTAAGGTATAGTTATTATAGCCATGCATTGCCAACTCATCAAGCATAGTATCTTCATAAAAAAAATCTCCGAGTTTAAAATCTTTACACCTTATATCTGTAACAAGCTTTTGATAACTTTTATATACACTTCGGAATCCACCTTTATGATAAATGACCGCATAAGTCCCTGCAGGCTTAATAGCTACACGCGGAATGTCTATTTTATTAGAAATTCTTGTATAGATTCGAGCATAGCCATAAACTTCAGGACCGGGTATATTATCAGTTTTCACGATACCGCTTACAGGATAAGGACTGAATATTCCAAAACTATGACAATAATTCAGGTGTTCAATAAACGCAGTTGTTATCTCGCTGATTTCAGGACTGCCATGATATTCTGAAAAAATATAATACTCTTCTGGTAGAGTAACATATGACACAGAGCCTTCAGAAGCATTCATGCATTCAAGTACGATTTCAGATTTGGTAGCAAGATACTTCTTAAGCTCAGAAAGTCTTTCAATTTTTATTTGAGCCTCTTTTTGTTTTGTTTCAAGTAGCTCAAGTAGATTCTGAGGATTTCTATTTTCAAGATATGTCTTTATATCGTTAAGAGACATATCCATTTCTTTCAAAACAGAAATCCCGGTGAAAACTTCAAGTTGCTCGTAAGAATACAATCTATAGCCGCTATCGGCAACTATTTCAGGGGAAAAAAGCCCAATTTTATCATAATAAAACAAAGTCTGTTTACCAACGTTACATAACTTAGCAAACTCCCCTGTTGTAAAATAACTATATCTGTCGTTTTCATTATTTTTCATAACATCACCTTTGTATAAGTTTCAAGAAAAAGATTGACTATATTGTTACTATATAGTATAGCATAATTGTAAGTAGAACAAAATATCTAATGAATTACGAAAGGACATGTTATATGGAAGCATATGAAACTGTATATGAAGAGTTAAAAAAAATGGATATCTCATTTGATCTCGTTGAACACCCTCCAGCATTGACAACAGAGGAAGCCGATCTCTACATCGAGGGTTATGAAGGTGTTCGTACAAAAACATTGTTTTTAAGCAACCGGAAAAAAAGTGCATATTATTTAGTCATAATGGATGATAGTAAACGTCTGGACATGAAGAAACTTGGTGAACTCGTCAGCGAAAAGGGTATGCGATTCGGATCGGCAGAAAATTTAATGAAAAAAATGTGCCTGCCTCCGGGAGTTGTATCATTGTTCGGATTATTAAATAATTCTGAGCATGATATTAAAATATGCCTTGATAAAGAGATGTTATCTGAAAAAATTGTGAGTTTTCATGCGAACGATAATTCAAAGACTATTTTTATTTCGATTGATGATATGTATCGATTTATTACTTTATCGGGTCATGAATATTCAATAATTAATTTATAAAGGTGGGGAGATAGCTTTGATGATAAACAAGAAAATTTTATTGGGCAGCTTAAGTGTAATCGTTTGTGAAGTGTTATTTGGCTTTAGTTATCTTTTCACAAAAATGATTACAGACTCAATACCCCCATTAACACTAATAAGTTGGCGATTTATTTTTGCCTTTCTATTTATGAATATTTGTATAATCATGGGGATCATAAAAGTGGATTTTAGAAACAAATCAATTTCATCGCTCTTTTTCATGGCAATGTTCCAACCATTTTTATATTTTATTGGTGAAACCATTGGCATAAATTTAACTTCCGCCTCTGAAAGCGGTGTAATACTTGCCAGTATTCCAATTGTTACACTATCGTTTTCTGCTCTTATACTGAAAAAAATACCAACAAGAATACAAATAACAGGCGTCATTATTACAGCAATAGGTATTATAGTTATTACATTGGCAAAAGGAATGGAAGCGACATTTAATCCTATCGGCTATATAATGTTGTTCCTTGCAGTAATCTCATACAGTCTATACGCTATCTTTTCTGAAAAGGCAGTTGAATTTACCAGTACAGAGAAAACCTATGCCATGATTACATTTGGAGCAGTTTTATTTACATTCATAGCGCTTATAGAGAATTTAGACGCTGGAACTTTGGAAGATTTTTTTGTTCTTCCATTTACAAATTTGAATTTTCTGATAGCGGTACTTTATTTAAGTATAAGTTGCTCTGTAGTTGCTTTTCTTCTCTATAATTTAGCTATTTCTTATATTGGCACAAATAAATCCGCCTCCTTCGTCGGCGTTTCTACAATTGTTACAGTAATGGCAAGTATCGTTATATTAAAAGAACAAGTTACCTTCATTCAAATACTTGGTGCAACATTAGTGATTACTGGGGTTTACTTGGCAAATGTAGTTTGTGAAAGTAGCAAATCAGAAGGTGAGCAGCATATTAAAGAAATAGTATCGGGCGACACATATCAATCATAATATAGACTATTGCTTAATCCAGTCGATATGTTTCCATGTACATAAGCCCTTGCGTGATCATTTTGCACTCAAGGGCTTAAATTCATTGATAATACTCACTTTTCTTATTTCTAACTTCACGATTGTCTAAACGTGTTTAGTATCATTAAAAATAACATTTATTCCATTGTCGTTTATTTGAAACAAATACTTTTTCATCTTTGACAACCAATGATAATGAATAATAATATTTTTTTGACATTTATCTTCTGCATTCTGTTAAACCAATTTTATAACGTATTCCCACAAAAACCTTATATAGTAATTTATACTTTAATACTCTTTTTGAGAATTTTTAATAAAACCATCCAAATGTTTGTTGAAAGTAGAATAGTATATAAGCATTGGAAATTCAGCAATTTTAGACAATTCATCCTTTGTTAATTTTAACACAATCTCAACATGGGTTGAAACATAAATTTTATATAAATATTAATGCCAAAAAGTATCTACACACCTGAAATTCTGGGTAGTGTAAATAAATGGTGTAAGCTTCTGGAATGATATAAAATATAAATATAATCTCTATAGATGCCGAAAGATCATTGTTAATTACAAACTACTACAAATGAACAGTCTCAAGATCATTCCATAAATTGTCCATTCTTAATATAAACACGGGGAATACGCGAACCGATTGACGTGCTAACTTCACAAGGGCTGCCAGGATATAAGTCAGCCATGTCAAATATGGAGATATATTCTGAACCGTCGGTTCCTATAATAGTTACTGTATCCCCTATCTGCACCTCCGGAACATCGATCATGCAGAAATCCATGCAGAGTTTACCAATCTGACGCACTTTTTTACCATAAACCAGAACTTTGCAGCGATTCCCGATTATACGGTGTATACCATCGCCAAATCCAAAGGGAATAACGGCAATGCGGGTTTCCCGTCGGGTATATGCAAGCGGCCCATAGCCGACCGGAGTATTTAATGGAACTGTCTTAATATGATAAATCCGGCTTTTTAATTGAATCACTTCTTTCGTTGTAATACCACGGAAGAGATCAGGCTACAATCCAAATGGAAGCGCGCTGACACGTATAAAGTCCATGCTGCATTCCGGATGAAGCTGGGTTATGGCACTGCAAGAACAATGTCTCTTCAAGTCTAATCCGGCATCTTCAAGTTTCTGACAAAAAGTTGTAAACAAATCAATTTGATGTTTATCAAACTCCATTTACCAAGGATTCTCCATGCCAGTAAAATGAGTCATAACACCATCCCAAACAAGATTTGCAAACGGTACATCTCAATCACTTCTCCAACTGCTTCCTCCATGTGCTCATCCAATACTATACCAAAACGACTCATGCCTACATCAACCTTTATGTAGGTGTGGAGTTTTCCCCCGGCAGCTTCTGCCAAACGAGAATATTTTTCCGCTGCAGCCAAATCACTGACAGTAACCGAAAAGTTTTGCTTAATGGCAACTGGAACTTGTTGCTGTTGAAGCATGCCAACAATAAGAATAGGTGTCTGAATGCCTGCATCACGCAATTCCATTGCTTCTTCAAAACAGGCTACTCCAAATCTCTGGCAACCAATAGATTCAAGTTCCCTTGCGATAGGAATAGCTCCAAGTCCGTATGCATTAGCTTTGAGCATTACCATAATGTCAGAATTTTTCTTGATGCCATTGCGGATTGTATCATAATTTTCTCTTAAAATATCCAAGTTGACTTCCATCCATGTTCTATCCTGTTGTAAATTCATAAAACCTCCGATTATTTTAAATATCTAAAATTTTAACACTTTTATTAGATGTTGCATTTTCTGTGCCAAGTTCATAAGATCATTCGAAAATAATCATCGTGTTTATACAAACCATCCAAAGTGATTGAAAACAGTACTCTAACAAAATATGATAAAAAGGTATTTAAATACTTAGAATATTAGCATAGATATGTCTATATATATATCCGGGTTAAATCGTCCAAACATAACCCGGATTAAAACCCGGTTGCATTCGTTATCTAATAATTTAAAACTCTAAATACAGCCTTTATAAGTATCTTATCAGGCTTAAACACCATCCTAGAATTTATATGTAAAGATAAAACGGCAGAATGACTTTCTTGCCCATTTCCACCACACTCCACCCATAGCAAATCTAGTATTGACAAAAGTGTATAGTCGCTATGCACTTTTGTTGTGAAGACAAATTCAAGTAATACAAATAAAGAAAATATTGGCAACATGTTTTTAGAGTTCCAGAAAAGCTTTCTAAGATCGATAATACTGCAGCGTTTAACTGGAGGATGAAACCTTCATCAATGCTGAAATGCATGTCATTAAAGTAATCAAGGAAAATGAAGACATCTATGTAACGGGATAGCTGATATCCTGGTAGTGACAAAAGCGCCGTCTCCCAGATAGCCAACAAGCTTTTGAACAAAGGAATCATCACTAAGGAAAAGGACATCAGCAATATGTCAAGAATCATCCTTAAGTTAACAGAAAAATGCGAAAAGGTATATGATATACATGCACCATTCCACCATGAGCTAGATAACTTGATCAACAAGACTTTAAGCGAGGTTTCTGATGAGAGTAGGGAATTTCCTTCAAAACTTTCTTGATAAAATTAATTTGTGATAATGTCTTATCATGCCGTTTGATAAAATGTCTCAAAGAAAAGATTTACTTAACAATTTCTCCCAAACACAAAAAATCGTAGAGGCTCATACTCATAAATAAGCAAACCCCTACGGTCTAATCTCCAATCTTTACTCTTATCTCCCCATCATCCTGAACTACTATATGATCAAGTACGAACATTACTATTTCTGTATTTATCTTATTGATCTTCCCTGTGCTTATAGATCCTTGTGTTCTTTGATCCTGTATGCTGTTAGGGGTGCATTGGTACTATAAGTAGCTAGGTCTTCAGGGTGATCTACCAGATAGTTCCATGCTTTTACAAATGCTTGATGTGCTTCTTCAATGAATAGTCTTGTTCCATTACAGCAGTTATCTGGCTTTATTTTTCTTTCAAGATTAATACATAGTTGTATACCTGCTAAACAACAGAGGCAGGCATATGTTTTACTTAGGAGGAGAATACCATTCTTGTTAGCATCTGTGTCTTTCCATAATTTCTATTATCGTCTTATCAACGTTTGACATACCGTTTTTACTTAATACTCCAAGGTTTTTAATTGATTCTTCTGCAGAGCCGGTAACTATACCATTGTTGTCACTGGCATAGTGATTGTAAAGTGAATAAATGGCAGACTGAACTGCTGAAGCTGCAGCAGTTCCAAGCTTAAGTGCACACCCCGGCTTAGCCCCATCGCATATTACTCCAGCCTGGTTGGCAATCATATTTTTGATTGCATTTTCAAGTTGCTCAACACTACCACCCATGAGCCATACTATACCGCAGGTTGCACCGGTGGAGGCGGCTATTGAGCAGCCACAAAGGGGAGTCAAGCGACCTACATAATGCTTGATATAGCCTGTAATCACATGGCTTATAGCCAGTGCCCTGGCAATCTTTTCATCACTCGCTTCATGATATACTCTATATGCAGCTATGGGAAGTATTGCTGTCAACCCATGGTTCCCGCTACCGTTTGAACTCATTACCGGAATAGCCATTCCCGACATTCTTGCATCAGATGCCGCCGATGTCAACATCATTGCAGTATTGGGAAAATCTTCTGTCAACAGACCGTCTTCTATTGCTTTTTTTATTGCGGAGCCAACACCTATTCCAAGTTTCCCAGAAAGTCCTGTCTTAGCCGCGTGCATATTCATTTCCAAGCCATCAAGCATGAATGCTATATCTTCGAAACTTAATTCCTCGATTGCTTCTACTATATTTCTTATAGGAAGGCTGAAGAAGTTTTCGTCGGGCATTAAATCTGAAACGGCGTTGTCATTAGAATCTTCAATCTTTGAAAATATCACCTTGCCGTTTAGAGTGATTGACATTAGATTGTCATGCTTTTTAATGATTATAGCCCTGGAAACATCATTGCCGCTTTTAACTGTAGCCTCCAGATACACATTTTCATCAGTATCCAGAAGAATAGTCTTTGCCTTATTGTGGTTGAGTAGGTCGATTGCCTTGTCTTTTTCTTCATGACCAACTTCTTCCAGAATACGAAGTCCTTTTTTGTGGTTTCCTATGACTGCTCCAAGGGCTGCGGCAACATCAAGACCTGTTCTGTCTATTCCGGGTATACCTACATTCATTCCATTCTTGTAAATGTTCGGGCTTATTTTTACGATCACTTCATCAAGTTCTTCCGTTATGGCTGAGGTGGCTGCTGCTACCACCAGAGCAATGGCAACCGGTTCTGTACATCCCACTGCAGGCTTTACATCACTTCTCAATAGCTTCAATATATTTTCCATATTCTTTGTAATAGTCGTATTCATTATATTATCTCCTTATTAGGTAAGCGTCAAATATCAAGTTGCACTTAATAAAACAAGCACACCTTGTAAATTAACACTTACCTTACTACACTAAATCCCTTGAATTTGTAAGCATTGCTAGATTTTAGAATCTTAGCAATACTATACGCCTTGAAAAAATTTACAATTGAATCATTCATTCTCATATCATTCTGATAGTCTTATATTATACTTTTACAGCATGAACCCCCGGTTGTACTAGTTTTTTTGTGATTAAATTATACTAGCGCCAAAGGGTTCATACTTTTATTTTGTCAAATATTATTGAATTTTCGAAGTTCATATGTACTTATTCAAGTGCAAAGTCTCAGTTAATTATAGGAATGCTCCTTTTAAATTTAGAATAATTTTGGTAAAACTACATATAAAGTTTTAGCACCTAACATTATTGTTATTAAAGTTACCATGATTCCAATAATGTTCATTGAAGTTTTATTAGTATAATCACCCAATATTTTTTTGTTATTTACAGCCATCATTAGCATTATTACTGATATGGGTAAAATAATTCCATTAAATGTTTGAGCCACTAAAATTACTTGGACCGGTTTATATCCGCTTGCAGTTGCAATAAATCCCGCTAATAAAACAATAATCCATATTATGCGGAACTTTTTACTTTTTAAATCAGTTGACCAATTCATTATTCCACATATTGCGTATCCTGCACTCATTGGTGCTGCAAGAGATGATGTAATGCCAGCAGAGAATAAACCAATCCCAAATATGTATCTAGCCCAACTACCCACTAAAGGTTCCAATTGTTTTGCCATATCTAAACCTGAGCTTATTGTTACTCCTACTCCAAACATAGCTGCCCCCGTAATAATAACACATATAGTAATGATACCTCCCATAACCATATTAAACGACGTGTCAAAATTACTTTCCTTAATAGCATTGTTTTTATTTCTTGAGCTCCATTTACTTGAACTCATACTTGAATGCATAAATAACAAATGTGGAATTACAGTTGTACCAATGAGACTCATAGTTACCAACATACCTCCATCCGGTATTCCAGGAATAAATCCTTTTAATATTAAACCCAAATCAGGTTTAACCGCTATTGCAGTTAATATGAAAGTGATAACCATTAAAAACACCATCGCTGTCATGACTTTTTCAATGACAACATATTTCCCTGACCACAGCAGCGTGAAAACTATAAGTGCCAATATCAACCCCCATTTCCAAGGTTCCAAATAAAATATTGCATTAACTCCCAACACTGCACCAATCATATTACCACTTTGAAAAGCCGAATTACCAACACCAATAGCCATTATTACCAAAGCAGCGAAAATATATTGTAATTTTGTACCTTTATAAGTTTCATAAATCACCTCAGCCAATCCTTTCCCACTTACAATTCCTACTTTTGAAGAAAACATCTGCAGAATTATTGCTGTAACAATTGAAAAAATCACTGCCCATCCTAATGAATATTGAAATTGCACTCCTGCCAAAGTGCATGTAGTTATTGTTCCTGGTCCAATTATCGTTGCACATACAACAGCGCCAGGTCCTAAATTTCTTACATAATCTAGCAAAGTATAATTTTTATTTGGTTCAGTTACACTTAATTCTTTATTAGAATTATTATCTTTATTCATATTCTTCTCCTTCATTTTTTTGAACTAATTAAAGATTCAATTATAGAAATGCATGACCCGGTGCCTTTGCCTTTTTTTCAACCTCCTCAATACAAAATCCCAACCCTAATTCTTCTAGAGTTTCTTTAGATGGCAATCCAGTATCTTTATTCCAACCATGAATCTCATAATATTTATCCAACAATTTGTCCCATCTTTCCTTGTCTAGAACAGAACCCTTAGCAAAACCTGTCGGCACTTTCTCTTCCATCAATCTTTTAGGTGGATAATCGTCGTTTCTATCAAACCCTGCATGTGTATAATTGAATACTTTTTCTATAGCCAACAAAGCTAGCATTCTTCTAATTATTTCTTCTTCTGAAATATCAATTCCTGTTGTCGCTTTAAGTAATTTGATAAAATCTGCAATACCTAACATATCCATATCTTGCCAATCACTAGCAAATAAACATATACCCATCACACTGCTAATTCTTGTAATTATTTCATAATATTTTACCATTTCTGGTTTCCCCTGATATTCAAGAGGTTTGTCATAAGTGTTAATTCCAAACTTTTCTTTAGCTAATTCATGATTTTCTATTGACCAACTTTCACATAAAGGTGAGCCTAGAACATGACTCCCTCCCCTTGTAGACGTAACTGAACCCAAGCCATAACCTATTAAAGACCTTAACGGTTCATATAAATCATTACCTTTTATATGCATAGCATAATACTTAGTCTCCTCATCAAATTGAGTTGCTGCTCTAGCTACACCCTCTGATAAAATCGATCCAATTCCATCCCTGTATGCCATTTTACGGATTAGTTTCAATGAAGTTTCTTCATCCCCAAAAGTAGGAAATAGTCCATCAAGTTCATCAGATGTTATTATACCTTTTTCACAACATTCCATTAACCAACCAATCGTTTCCGCCACACAATCAATATCCATTCCAAAGTCATTGCACAGGGCTGTTGCCTTGATACAAAATCCAAAATTATCAATATCTAACTTTGTGCCGAAATCCAATGAAGAATTAAATTGTGTTCCTTCCATTGTCAATCCTGCATAGGGCCCTTCTGTTATTCTATATCTTGGTTGACAACCTATAATACATCCATAACATGTTGATTGACAGACACGATATTTCTCTGCTATTACTCCCGGTTGGAAATTATCTTCTATGTTTTTAGGTATCGATAAATCTTGAAAATGCTTGTAAACATATCCACCAAATTGAGCTTTTCCCGTCACATTAGCCATAGTTCCATCTTTAATAAATTTTTCCATACTCGGCAATCTATCTAGTCTATTATGCATATCATCTAACAATTCAAAAAATAATTTTTCATCATAAATTTCTACTGGTCCCGTACCATCTACAACTACCCCCTTAAGATTTTTTGATCCCATAACTGCTCCAACACCACATCGACCAAATGCTCTATGTTTATCAACCATAACACTTGCATACCGAACCATATTTTCACCGGCTGGACCTATAATCAATGTTTGAACATTATCTCCAAACTTCCCTCTAAAAAAATCATCTGTCTCCCAAACTGTTTTACCTACTATTTCCGAAGCATTATAAAATTCTATTTTGCCATTTTTGATATAAATGTATACAGGTTTTGGCGACTTACCTTCAAATACAATATGCTCAAATCCTGCAAACCTCAATTTTGCCGAGAAATTACCTCCTGAATTACTTGATACCATACCCATAGTCATTGGACTTTTAGTAACCATGGCAGTTCTACCTGTTCCAGGAAAAGCCGTTCCCGATAAAGGTCCCGAACTTATTATTATCTTATTCCCTGGATCATACGGAGACATCCACGGTTCCACTTCTTCATATAATATTATTTCACCAATACCCATGCCACTAATAAACTTAGAATACTTTTCTGTCGTTTCAATTTTTTCTTTCCAATTCGTTAAATCTATTCGGACAATTTTTTGAACTAATTCTTTAGGCATTTTCTGCTCCTTTAATCATTCTTCAATTTATATTTTTTTTCTTCAACACTTAATAAATCCCTTAATGGATTTTTTGCTTTTAACTCTATACAATATTTTATACATGGCTTGTCTTCACAAAACTCACAAACAAATCGCCCATTTAGGGCTTCTTCAGTAAAAAGTTCTACTCCAAATCCATCAGCTAAGTTATGAATTTTAATAGCCGCCTTACTAGGTTGAAATTTCTTGAACTTATTGTAGCTGCATAAAAGTTCACATACTCTACAACCAACACATCCTTTTAGTATTTCCATCGAAATAACTCCTTTCTAAATTCACTAAATGTTATATGTTTTAAACCATTTAATAAATGCCACCAAATTATTTACCATGTTATCGTGATAATGTTTTCCTGTTACAGCGGAACTATTGTTTGAAGCTGAAAAGCTACCGTTTGGTGCAAACTCTTTTTGCTGATAACTATTCCAAAACAACTCTACTACTGGTTTATTTCCTCCAAATAAATCTTTTTTTATGTAATTATCAAAGACTTTATGTAACTCAACCTCTTCATCTGGTAATTCACTTTCTTTTACAAGTCCTGGAAATTTGTACATAACATGTGAAATTTCTAATACACCTGCATGATGTTCTGCATTATCTCCTTTTACTTCAGAAGCATTTGTACATAGATATAACGGATCTGTTAAAGCCATCCTTATATTCGGCAACTCGTATTGTTGCAATTCCCTACAAGCAATTGTTAGCGCCGGAATATTTGTACCTTTGTGACCGTTTACAATTAAAAATTTCTTGAATCCATTTCTTTCCAAAGAATGTACAATATCTTTTATTACATTTATTAATGTTTCAGGTTTTAGCGATATTGTACCAGGAAACTCCAAATGATGAGGCGAATCACTGAACCACAGTGGTGGTGTAACCAAAACATTTGTCTTCACTGCCGCATCTTCAGCTATAGCTATAGCCGCATAACAATCAACCCCCAACGGTCCTGCTGGCCCATGTTGTTCCGTGCTACCCACAGGTATAATAACCAAATCATCTTCATTTAAGTATTCTCTTACATTTTCCCAAGTTAATTCATTAATCCAAACTGAATTCATAATTTACTGGTCTCCTTTTATAATTTTAATAAACAATTTCTAAGTAATAATTTATACATCATATGACTTACTTCAACTTCCTCAACATGCCTGACGTCTTCAAAACCAAGCAGTTAATAATAGCAACATCTAAATTCCTTTGCATTTTTCCAGCTACTATCTACAACACATTGTGTTATAAATATTATAAGTCAGTAAATCCAAAATATCCGTGTTGCAGAACACAATCATTAATTTTTATATTTATCACAAAACGATGTATTTCATCATATGATAGTCTTATCGCACAATTATCGTATAATATGAAACAATTGAACCTGAATTATTCATAGAAACATTAAAACCTGAAAATTTTCATATTCAACATGTATAATAAGCAACTTTCCTCGGGAAAGTGCATGTCTGTACTCTTCAAAAAGGTGTTCGATTAAAGCTGATGCGAACGGATCAGAAAATTCTCTGAAAAAGGGTAGACTACCCCCTAGGAAGGTCGAATTCAAGTTTTTTGAACTGTTAGAAAGACAAAGCTTCAATCCTGGACATGACCCGATGGAAGTACTTTTGCAGCGGATAACTGCTGCAGAGTTTGATAGTGTTCTTTCTGGCTGAAGTAACAACACTGCAGTCGACCTTGATGAACAGTGATCTCAGAGAAAGCATTCGGCATTTCTTGTGTTCTTTATTGAGCAACAGCCTCTTCATTATGTTGATGATGCTGTAGACAAGAGACTTAATCATTATTTTCACAGCATTGGCAATGAAAGACGTATGGGATGCTGATTCCGTTGAGAAGTCAATCTTTGCTTCCTTTATGAAGTTTTCCATGTTGCCACGCTTGTTGTAGGCTTTGACAACAGCATCAGGAAAAATCTCAATTGTAGTAACATGGAACGTTCATTTGAAGAATGAACGAACCTTGAAATCGTGGGCTGAGAAGCCAACGCCTTCTTTCACAGTATGTTTGTAAACACTGGATCATGCTTTAGGCTGTCAGAATGGTCATCGGTTGAATAGCCTGCAATAGTAGTGTAAATCAGTTGCTCAATTATCGAAGCATTTAAATATATCCTCGTTGCAGAGTCATTAAACCCATCATCCAGAAGAGGTCTCAATCCCAGTTTTTCAACACCAGAAGAAGACCAGAATCTGAAGAAAGATTACCTCCGTCAAAATTGTATGAAAGACTTTTGTTGAAATTTAATGCACCATGCTGTAAACTTGTCATAGAAAGAACTCCTTTTGTGATGGTTTTTGGTCGTGCTTAAACTTTACCACAAAGCAGGGTTCTTTTCTTTGATTTTTGATGAAGCTCTGCTTCACCCAACCAGTGAAGGACACCTTTTAGGTGACATGTTGAATTAACAACGTTTCTTAGGTTCTATGAAATTTTTATGAATATTCTAGGTTGAATTTTATCAGAAAATATTGTAGTATTTTAATTATAGGTGGTGAGGTTACATGTATAACCCTAAAATTGAAACTTATAGAAAAGAAATTTATAAATGTTTCTATGACAAAGGAAAAACTTTAAATTTCAAAAAAAATAGTACCATTGATAACTCTCATTCGGTTTCAAAATATGTATACTTAGTAAAAAGCGGTTGTATTAAGCAAAGTATTATTGATTACGATGGTTATGAAAGAACATTGCTTTTACTTAAAAAAGGTGACTTATTCGGAGAAATAACGTATTTTTGCGGTGATGATAATAAAGTAATTACAAATTCTTTCACCAATAGCGAAATTGAAGAAATACCTATATCTGTATTTGATGAGATAATATCTCAACACTCATCGGTGAATTATTATATAAATTTAATGATCTCTAATAAATTCCGAATATTATTGGCACAATTACAAGACTCATCATTTCGTAATGTAGAAGAGCGTCTAATAAATCTTCTTATACGTCTTTCATACCAACATGGCGAAGAAACAAACAACGGTATAAAAATAACGCATCAATTTACTCATGAAGATTTAGCACAAATGATTTCTTCCACTAGAAGTACTGTGTCTCGGAAACTGAAAATACTAGAAAAAAAGGGTATCATTGAGATTAATAAAAATATTACTGTAAAAGTACCTGACTTATACTAAATTTAATGGACATAAAACCTTAGTTGTATAATTCTATTAAGGTTAGGTAGTAAAAATTTAAAATAACTCATACATTGGAAATAGTGCCTCACCTTATGACAAATAAGGATTCCGCGCTAATTAGCCATTGACAGGGAACCTCTGCTGACATGGCAACTTTGTCTAGTGCGGCCTTAATTCCGGTAGTGCAATTCAACAGGCAATCATGACAGCCCCTCCATGTAAATGGTTAGCTTCACCAATAAAAATAACCGTAGAGGCTCAGCTCCTAATAAGCAAAAAAACCTACGGTCTAATCTCCAATCTTAACTTCTAATACACTTAAAACTTTACTCTTATTTCCTCAACTACTATATAATCAAACATCCGTCTTACTATTTCTGCATTTATCTTATTGATCTTTCCATTTTTTTCTTTGATGCTGTAGGCAAATCCATTTCAATACTACCTATACTTTCGGTGTTTTCCCGAAATTTTTTTTAACTCACAAAAAAAAGAAAAAACATGTCACAATTTGATATGCTCCCTTAGTAATAGACAGTTTAAATAATAAAACTGTTATCACTAGGAGGGCATATTTTTTATGGGAAGAAAAGGAAAAGTATCTTTTGAGGAAAAGACTCGTATAGTAGAAATGTATTTGAATGGTATTTGTTCACAGGAGGATTGTGCAAGGATAGCTGGAGTTACAAAAACATCAGTCCAGCAATGGATCAGAAAATACGAAACCTTTGGTATTGAAGGTTTAAATACAAAAATAAAGCATAAGAAATATACTAGGGATTTAAA
>NZ_FQZL01000041.1 GCF_900142005.1 Dethiosulfatibacter aminovorans DSM 17477 | reverse complement strand
GAATCCATGAGATCAGACGGAGGATCCGTAATGAGAGGAAACGACCTTCTCTGCGGAACTGCAGATGTAATGGTTACGGACACCCTCACTGGAAACATCATGATGAAGGTATTCTCCTCCTTCACCACTGGAGGAAGCTACGAAGCATCGGGATTCGGCTACGGACCTGGAATAGGAGAGGACTACGAAAGGACAATACTGATCCTTTCAAGGGCGTCGGGAGTTCCTGTAGTGGCAAATGCACTTTCCTATGCGAAGGACCTTGCAAAGGGAAAACTGGCAGAGAAATGCAGCCTTGAATTTGCCAATGCAAAGAAGGCAGGACTCGATGAAATACTTGAATCACTAAAGGAAACAAAGAAAACCGAAACAGCAGCAGAAGAAGTGAAGATGCCTGAAAAGGAAACTGTTACGGGACAGATAGCAGGAATAGACATAATGGATCTTGAGGATGCAGTGACAGCCCTGTGGAAGGAAAACATCTACGCAGAAAGCGGCATGGGATGTACAGGTCCGATAGTCAGAGTAAGCGAGGCGAGGATGGAAGCTGCCATTACGGCACTTGTGAAGGCTGAATTTCTTGCGGAGTAGTGCAAAATAAGAAGTACTAAACAATTGATTTATTGGAACGTACGGTTGCTGACTCCTAATATACGATATCAACGAAAAACAGTTAACCCTACTATACAACAATAAAGAATCAGCTGTACGTTCCTTAAATATAAATTCATTGTCATTGTGACATAGATTAAGTGTTTGCGTTTGTGTTTACTAATTATGTCGAGGTGATGCGAATGAATAAAAAGAGACTGTACCATGACCGGAGATCAACCGGGTAAGGTACAGTCTTTCTTATTAAGGATTTGAAACGATGATCCCATCCCATTGATATCATAGGTTAAGCTTTTCCTTGATGAACCTGCATATATCCCCAAGCGCCTCGGTGGCTTCGGGAAACATAGGGGCAAGTATCGGGAAGGCATGAACCATGCCTTCATACATGTGAAGCTCGGAGGGGCTTTTGAATTTCTTCATTCTTTCGTGGAATGATACTGTGTCGTCCTGATGAATTTCATATGTTCCCACGCAGAGATAGGTGGGAGGCAGTCCGTCAAGTTCTCCGAACTGTGGAGACAGTATGGGGTCTGAAGGGTCTGCATCTCCGATATAGTATCCCGTCCAGATATTCCATGAGTTGTATGGAGCTATGTCTTTGGGGGCGTTTCTTTCAAAGGAATCCGCCAGACATCTCAAATCCGTCACAGGTGATATTGATACCGCTCCGGCAGGCTGTGGAAGATTTTCGCACTTTATGTTCAGCAGTGTGGATAATGTAAGTGTTGCACCTGCCGATTCTCCGGCTATTACTATGTTTTCAGGTTTGTAACCCTGTTCGAGAAGCCATCTGTACACCTTGAGGCAGTCGTCGGTTGCTGCGGGAAAGGGGTGCTCCGGTGCCAGCCTGTAGTCAAAGAGAAGTGCCTTGACTCCTGCTTCCTTGACGAATTTCACAACGTGGGCCTTGTGGGTGTGGCAGGACCCGGAAATGAATCCTCCACCATGTATATACATGATGATCTTGTCCTCTGGCGTTTCATCTATATCTATCCACTCGCCGTGGATACCGTCAATATTTACATCACATATATCAAATCCCTTGATTCTTCTGTTCATTGACTCCGAAGTCTTGTCTATTCCCGATCTGAATTTCTCGACATCGAATGATTCGTCCACTACCTCTTTCTTGAACTTCAGTTTGAACAGGTGCCTGTTCCTTATCAATCCTATGATTACTTTGCTCTTTAAACTTTGCATATTAATCTCCTATTTATGAATCCATTGTCATAGCCGTAACTTAAAAACCTCCACAGTCCCATGACTATGGAGGTTTTAATACTTAATATGATATTGTTATCTGCATACCAATTGTCTCTCGTGCTTGTAGACAACTCCAAAGTGTTCTGTCTCGCATTTATTGCAGTGATATGAATAGGTTATAGAATCTTCATTCATGTTGACAACTTTACCTAAACAAATTGACTTGTTGAATCCTTTAATGATGTATTTGGATTTCGGACTATAGCCATTGCTGGGTTTCCATCTAATAACAGTGTTGCAATTTGAACATTTTTCCATTCTAATTTTATTCACTTTTATCAATTCCTCCAATTAAAATATCTATGGGTTTATCTATATAAAAACCTTTCAAAACAAAAGAAAGGTTAAACTCGATGAAAATATTTAATTGTGTCGAATCAGTTAAAAACGTTTTACGAACATGTCACATTATACCATTAATCCATGTTTGTGACAAGCTTTTGTGGTATAATTTCTATTATAACGAACACAGGATGTTTTATTCAAAAACAAGTTTCGTGCTGATTCTTATGTTATACAGTACACAGTTGAATCATCTATGTAATGTATAACATAGATGATTCAACTCAACTAAGGTTGTGATCTAAAACTAGGAGGGAACAATGACTAATACTAAACCGGAATACGAAAGTTTTCCAATGCAATCATATGACAAGATAAGATACGGTGACACTGACAGCCAGGGACATGTCAACAATGCGGCTTTTACAACATTTTTGGAAACGGGAAGGACGGAACTCCTTTTGGCGGTTGATGTATGGAAGGATGTAAGACCCGTATACGGACTGGTTAACTCCAACATAAACCTCATGGCGGAAATAAACTGGCCGGGAACAGTTGAAATAGGAACGGGAATCAAAAAAATCGGCAACAGCTCAATAACATTCGCCCATGGTCTGTATCAGAACGGACAGATGGTTGCACTGGCTGAAACAATAATAGTGCAGATGGATGAGAAAACAAGAAAATCAAAGCCGCTTTCCCATGAGACTAGAGAAGCCCTCGAGAAATTCCTGATTTCATAGGTAAGTATCGAGTATGGAGCAGCAGATGCAGGAAATCAATTATGGAAGGGGAGTACTGCAGAAGGAGTTGAGCAGGTGGAATATGAAGAATAAGAGAAAATTCATTTTGATACTGATAGCTTTTATTACAATAGTTTTAACCGGCGTTTTCGGCTACTGGCTTCTTCTTGACATCAGTTTCATTGATGCCATTTACATGACGGCCATTACACTGTCGACGGTGGGTTTTGGAGAAGTGAGCCAGATGACGGATACTGCAAAGCTGTTCACCATAGGAATTATATTTTCCGGTTTGAGTGTCGTGGGCTATGCAGTAACAAACATAGTTGCAGTTTTTTTCGAAGGTGAGTTTAAGGAAGCATGGAGGAGAAAGCGTATGGCAGGCAGAATCGAACATCTTAAGGACCACTATATAGTATGCGGAGCAGGTGATGTAGGAAATACCGTAATCAAGCATTTCAGGGAAAACGACCTTGATTTCGTTGTACTGGAAAAGAGCGAGGACAAGACAAATGAGCTTGTGGCACTGGATGTACTTGCAATGAATGACGACGCAACAAGCGAAGAGGCTCTCATCAAGGCTGGAGTCGAGAGGGCCAAGGGTGTAATCTGCACCCTTGCAAGCGATGCGGACAATGTGTTCACGGTGCTCACTGCAAGACAGCTGAATCCTAAACTTTATATTATAGCAAAGGCAATAGAGGAGAACACTCACAAGAAACTGAAGAAAGCAGGAGCGGACAATACCATATCCCCTAACGAGATAGGGGGAACGAGGATTGCGTCCATGATTATAAGGCCTTCCGTCATCTCCTTTCTCGACATCATAACCAGGGCTGACAAGGTGACTCTCGACCTGGAGGAAGTACTCATAGGCCAAGGATCCGTACTCATAGGAAAGAGCCTCAAAGATGCAAGAATACCCGAAAGGACGGGGCTCATAGTCATGGCCATAAAAAAGAAAGGGATGACGACCCTAAGCTTCAATCCAAGCTCAAGCCAAATCCTTGACGACGGTGATACCATGATCGTATTGGGCAAGGAGGAAAAGATCGACAAGCTGAAGAGCCTGGCATGTGATGAATCACCTCATTTTTGAATCATAATAATAACAGGCCCATTAATGTCAAAAAGTTTACCATAGTCCTTGAGGAGGAATAAGATGCTTACAGGAAATCAATATCAACAAATACGCAGTTGGATATACAGGAATGCCAGACCCCTTGATATGGCTAGATGGAATTATCATTTTGAGGGAGGGACTGCAGATGATGTAATCAGAATCCTTGAATCCTTCCAGAATAAGGACGGAGGATTCGGCCACGCTTTGGAGGCTGACTGCTGGAATCCAAACTCTTCTCCTCTGCAGACATGGTGGGCAATCCAGTTCCTGAAAGAGATTGGCTTGAGAGATTCAAGCCACCCCATGATAAAAAGTATAATGAAGTACTTGGCAAGCGGTGACGGCATGGCTAAGGGCAGATGGCAGTTTTCGGTACCGTCAAACAACGACTATCCCAGAGCGCCGTGGTGGTCCTACAGTGAAGCGGATGAAAATCCCGGGTACAATCCATCGGCTGCTCTGGCGGGATTCATGATCAAGAATGGAGAAAAAGGATCGGATGAGTTCAAAATTGGATTTGATATTGCTGGTGAGGCTGTGGAGATATTCTTAAACCGCAATGAATCAACTGAGATGCACGAGCTCAGGTGTTTCATTGAACTCTATGAATACCTTGTTGAACTGGATATGAATTCCGTTGTAGACATTGAAGCTTTCCGAAAGAGACTCATAGACCAGGTGAACTGCACCATAGAAAAAGACATCAGCAAATGGGCTGCGGAATATTGCTGCAAGCCTTCTCATCTTTTCAGGAAACCCGACAGCATTTTCTTCAAGGGAAATGAGAAGCTTATGGAAGAGGAGCTGAGATTCATCACGGATTCCTTGTCTGATGAAGGCTCCTGGGCGGTCACCTGGGAATGGGGTGATTATGAAAGAGAGTTTGCTGTAAGCAGGCGATGGTGGCAGGCAAACATTGGAATACAGAATCTGGTTTTGTTGAGGGATTTTGGCAGATTGAAATATTGAGTTGATGTTTAAAAAAACACGATTAAGATACTAAAAATATACAGAAATCAAGAGTTTAAGTAATGTAATCTATAAACTCTTGATTTCTTGAAATACTCGTATAATTAGCCTGGCAAAATGACCACTTTGTAAATTGTAGGAAAGCATCTCCTGATATACGAAAGTCATTCGCAATTTTTGATTTGTTATTGTTCTTGTATACGATTAGTGATACAATGATTATTGGATATGCTGAATTGGGGTTGGTGTATTTATTATTATATTTTAAAGTGGTTTATTAACCCTGTTCAGAAATGAGCGGGGTTTTGTGTTTGGTTAAAGAGAGTTGTTCTGAAATAACTCATAAACTCATTTGACAGGCACCGTAAAGTCAAAACATTTAGTGGATTCAGGGAGGTAGAGTATGCTTATTTCTCCATTCAGTGCTATTTTCTCATGGGAGGGCTATGAGTACCAGGCTCATATATCTCTTTACGTTGCACTTAAAAAAATAAATGAATTAGTAAATTTGGATTTAAGAGATACTATTGATGTAATGAGTTTGGAAATTGAGAGTGCAGATGATTTTTCAATAAAAATTGACAATCAGTATGATACTTTACATCAAGTGAAAAGGGGGGCTTTTTCTCTGAAGAAAAATGATAAGTTTGCCTTTATCATTTCATTGTTGCAATATAATGCTTCTAAAGGATATTATCACATCCAACCCAAGAAAAATATCCCCAAAGATTTTGTGTCAGTATCACTGGAGCAAATTAATTCATTGATATCTGATTTATCAAAGGCTGTGAAAGATAAAAATGAAGTAAATGAAAGTGATTATGGCAATTATATAATTTTAAGTGAAATAGGCCGAAATAAAACTAAAGGGTCATTGTATAATATTCTAGATTATAAATGTTCTGAAGATAAGTCTAAACAAAGTGTAATTAAGGTAATAGATGATATTCGAAAAGAATTAAATACTTATTGTGAGCAATTGAATCCTGAGGGGGGAGAATTGAAAGATGAAAATTTACTTTGTAAATATGAGATTTCTTTTAATGATTCTCTTGAAGTGAAGAATGCTTCATATGAATTTATAAAAAACATACTTCAAAATGAGCGACCTGAATGGACCTTTGTAGATGAAGAGTATGCTAGGGTTGTATATTATCAATTATATCTTGAGTTAAAACGATTGATAGAAAAGGAATATAATGATACAGGAGCTAAATCAGGATGTCAGTTTATTTTTTCGGATATAATGTCTAAGTTAACAAAGGATTATAAATCAGAATCTAATAGCATCGATTATCAATATTATTTGGTATTTGAATCTATTGAGAGGATGTTCAAAAAATATCCTGAACGGAGTAAAAGCAGTTGTGAAGTTGCTAGTTGTGAGGAATGTGATAAGTCAGAGGAATGTAATCTCAAATTACAAATTGAAAAGCTTTCGAACTTAACAGATGAGAATCGTCGGAATTTCTTGTATAAAGCAATGATGTATGAACCAGATACTAAGAAACCTCAAAATTTGCCTAGTGAACAACTTGTAAATAGATTGATAATTGAAATGCTACAAGATGTTGACAAATTACATTTTGAAGAAAATAATTTGATACAAGCATTTAAGGATGATATGTTTTATCGGTTGACATTAGATTCGAGTGGTGATATTGATGATTTCCATGAACGGTTATCAAGTGAAATAACAAATGATGATTCAGACAAGTTGTTACTCTTTGAAAATGATGTTTTAATTACAGATCAGTTAGATGAAGACAATATTTTGTTTGATGGCAATAAAGTTACTGTAATTGGGGCAGAAGAGTTAAGAGAGTTGGGTGGCATTACGTCACATAGTATTGAAAAAATAAGGAAAAATTATAACAAACCAAAGGTTATGAGATTAGTAGGACGTGGATTAGCTAAGGAGGAACTTAATAGATGATAGAAGTGATAGAGCAGATATTGACACAATATTCTTATGTAGAACATTTAGTAGATTTACCTTCTGGATTAAAATTTTTCAAACATAATAATATTAGTATTGCTAGCTATTTTATTATAACAGTGATTGATTGTAGATCTTTTGAAGAAGATGAGGATGAAATGAAAATAGCACTGGAGAAATTAGAACAGGAATATATTGGAGTTGCGAACCAAGACTATTCTATAAAGTCTCGTATACAATCATCGTTTAACAATAATAGAGAAGCAAGTCAAATCGATAAGAATACATCAGCTATTTACCTTTTGTTAATGCAAGACACAAGAAAAATTGATCAATTTAGGAATCTAGTATTTTCTATAGAAGAATCCCCTAATTATTTTAAACGATATGTCTTGCCTTATACAATAGAGCAGCAGGATAATCTCAAAAGTAATTTGAGTGAATTTTCTGGCAGAGAAATTAATGATGTTCTAAGTAATTTAGTTAATAATGAGACAGAGTATTATAAGTTATTAGAAGGGAGAAATTTTGGTAGTGAATATGAACTAATTATAAAGTTGTTTTCCAAATTGCCATTCTTGCAGTATGAGTTTAAACCAGAGTCAGCACCTATATCACTTGATGAAGATATTTCAAGAAAAATTGAAGTGGACTTAGAAAAATACCATGAATTGATTAGTGATAAATCGTTTAAAATTGAAGACATATATTCTGTTGAAGATAATGAGATTGACAAAAACATTATTGAAGATGAACTTGGGAAACTACTAGGAGGAAACCAATAATGCCTTTTAAAATACATAACTTAAGAGTCAAAAATTTTAAGTGCTTTGATAGTAGAAAGTATTATAAGATTGATTTTGATGTTGATAAGACACCTTCGATATTATCTGGACCAAAT
Organism: Dethiosulfatibacter aminovorans DSM 17477; assembly: GCF_900142005.1. Lineage (GTDB taxonomy): Bacteria > Bacillota > Clostridia > Tissierellales > Dethiosulfatibacteraceae > Dethiosulfatibacter > Dethiosulfatibacter aminovorans. Next base: position 14,664 of record NZ_FQZL01000041.1, on the reverse strand, counting down.
GGTTTTGGCAAAACAACTTTCTTTGATGCAATTGAACTGATATTTACAAAAAAAATTACACGTCTGCAGACAAGTATAGAACGTCAGAATGCGAATTTAAATAAGAATATTCTTATTAATGAAGCAAAGAAAGATGGTTATATTATTGTTGAGTTAGTAAATGAAAATTATGAGTATTTGACTTTGATTTCAATCGTAGATCATACATTAAAAAAATTAGATTTTACTGATTCAATTAAATATACACTTTATAAAGGGACCTTGTCAGACAATGTTTTAGATGAGTTTATAAGTAATGTTGAAAACTGGAAAACATCAATCAAAGAATTTAATGAATTAAATTACTCAATGGAGCATTTTAATGTATTTTATTATGTATCACAGGCTGAATCTGTCCATTTTTTAAAAAATTCTATTAATGAGCGTAAAGATGCAATGAATGTACTATTGAACACAAAAAATGTTGATAGTCATATTGAATATTTGGAGAAAAAATTGATTGGTAAGAACATCAGAAAAACAGGTGTTATTGTAAATGATGAAATTAAAAGACTTGAAAAGTTGATTGATGATAAAGCCAATTATATAAAATCGAAAATAAATGATGAAAGCTTGTCTATCAATGCACAGAAATATAAAGCACTATTACAATATCCAGACGGAGTCAGCCCCACATACTGGGATGTAGACTTAAAGAATAGTAAAGATGGAGAGAAAATAATTGTTGATGTAGCAATTCAAGAAATTGAAGCTTTAGCAAGTTTTGTAAAAAATAGAAGTGATTATTATAAGTATCTAAGTAACTCAAAGATACAAAAATATATTGATAACGAAATAATTATTAATGATTATATTGAATATAACAAATATTTAGAAGATGGAGTTATTGATAAAGTTGAAATCTTAAGTTTTATAAATAACTTGAATAAAAAAATCAAGCTTTATAATTTGTCGAAATTTTTCCGTAAGGATTATGATTATATCGTATACGATGAGAAAGACTTGAAAGCAATTCAAGAAATTGATAGCAATATTGTTAATGTAGACATAGCAGAAATTACGAAAATTATTAACTCTATAAAATCTATTAGTTCCAGTTTGTCTGAAAAGCAAAGTGCTTTAAAAAAAGTATCCGATGCGAGAATAAAGCTAAATAAAATGATGCATCAGTATGATAACAAATCTTCGAATTGCCCTTACTGCAATCATCCTTATACGACTGCTTTGGAGTTGGAAAGTGCTTATGATGGTCTTTCAGAGATCCTGGAAAAAGAGAAGAATACTGATTCAAAAAAGAAGCAAGCCTATAATGATAAATTAAAAGAAATTCTAGAGGAGGATCAAAAATTAATCCTTGGAGAGATAAATGACCTTAATGAGGAAACCGTTGGTAAATATAATGATTTATCAGATTTATACAACCGTTTTGTTAAGGATCATGTAAGAATTAAATCTGTAGAAGAAGTCAGCAATCTAATTTTAATACCAGATGGATTTGATGACTTGGAAGTAAATGAGAAGAAGACAGTATTAAAGCGACTTCTATCTAAAAAAAAGAATAATTATTCTAATATAGAGTTTGAAATGCTTAATAAGAAATTTGACTACAGTTCAATTCAAAAGAAATATAGTACTGTTTTAGATATTGAACAACCTATGATTATTGACGATGAACATGTAAGTCAGAAGAAAAAATATTTAAAATATATGGATTCTATTGAGAAGAATAATGATATTGTCAAACTGAAAGAAGATTTAAGACAAGAAATCATTAAATTGAAGAAGGTTGAATCTGCAAGGGACAAATTGGATCAATTGAGAAATTTGTACCAAACAGCAATTACAAAATATAAAAATGAGGTATTAGATAAATTGAGAATTCCTTTATTAATATACACTGGTAAAATACTTCAAGACTATCAAAATGGGTTAGGTGTATTTATTAGCAAGGATGAGATGAGATTTGTTTCTAATGGTGATGCTAAGCATGATATTCTAAATACATTCAGTTCGGGGCAACTATCTGGATTTGTTTTGGCATTTTTGTTTTCTATGAATAAGCAATATATTAATCCTGCTTTAGACGATGTTGGTTTTATTCTAGTTGATGATCCAGTACAAACTATGGATGACATAAACATTACTTCACTTATAGAAGTTTTAAGGAATGACTTTTCTGATAAGCAAATTATACTATCAACTCATGAAGCCGATAAAGAAAACTATATTCTGTATAAGTTCTTAAAGTACAACTTTATTGGTCAATCATTTAACGTACAAGAAAAATTATATGGATAATTAATAGGATTCAGAAGGCCCTTTGGTGTTAGACTAGTTGTCATGGAAGTGAAAAAATAGTAGGGTGTGCATACAATAATGGAGGTCACAACATGGCAAGCTACAGCAAAGAGTTTAAAGAAAAAATGTTGACGCGGATGCTACCGCCTAACAACTAATATCCAAAATTTCCAAGGAAACCAAGATAAGTATTTCAACACTTCACAAGTGGAAAAAAAGTTATACATCAACAGGTAAACAACCAGCCAAATCAAGCAATGCAGATAAATGGAGCAGCCAAGATAAGTTCCCTGTTGTAATGGAAAAAGCAAGCATGAATGAAGTTGAATTATCAAAGTAATGTCGCTCCAAAGGACTTCAAACTCGGTGCCAGTCAAATGATTTTAAGAATTATTGTAATGAGGATAGTTACCAAAAGAATGAAGAAAAAGTTGTAAAGAAAATGAAAGTAAAAAAAGAGAAAGACAAGCAAAAGTTATTATGTGGTAACGTCTACAAAATAACTCTAAGGAAGTGATTTAATGAAGGTGAAAATTTCGTTTATAAAAATTAAAGACATAGAAAAGTTATTCACAAAAGAGGGAGTTGTTTCAGAACTATTTGGTGATAGAACTGGAAGTGTTATTGAGAAATGTATTGCTAATGAATATCTTGATGATATTTTAAGTAAATTACAATTAACAAAAGTAATTGATTCATACTCATATCTTGGTGAAATTGGAAGAATCGCAAAATATAACTATGAAGTTGTTTCTTGTGATAATACTGTGAGTGTAATTTTCACGCTAGATTCATTAAATGACAGTCATTATATGGAAGTGGAATTAGAGAGTAATCCGAATGCAAATTATGATTTAGTATTAGAGAAACTAAAATTAGAAATTAAGAAAAATATGTTGAAAGATTGGGTAAATTGCATTTGGATACGTGATGAACAATCTGAAGATCTAGCCGCACAGTTGTATCGAAAAATGCATATTGTAGAAAACTTATTTCGTGAATTGATAAATAAAGTTTTGAATAGGGAATTAGGCACTGATTGGTTGGCAATGGAGGAGTTTCAGAAAATCAATAATGAGTATAAAGCAAGAACAGTTGATTTCAAACGAAGTGTAAAGAGTTTTAGTAATATTGATGATTCATTAATTTCGATTAATACAGATTCTTTAGTTAAAATAATGAAAACTGTTATTTATGAGGATGAGATTGACCTTAATCATGATGTACAAAAGAATTTGAAACTTAAAGCTAGGATATTGGAATCAAATGATAAATTTTTTGAGTCAATAAAAAAGTTGTGGAAAGTGAGAATTGACTTGTGGAATGATGTATTTGCAAAAATGTTAGATGAGAATTTCAATATTGGTATTACTGATTTTATTAAAAATCGTAATCATATTGCCCATAATAAATTGGTCGATTATAATTCGTTTAAAAAAATAAAAGATAATATTGATTCGATGGAAACTGTTTTTGTTAATGCCATTGAGAAAGTAAATCAACACTACATGTCTAATGAAGCAATTATGACTATTGAAGCTGAGGAAGTCCACAGGCTTCAGGAAGAACACTATCTACTTAATTTGAAGATGTCTGAAGCAGGTGTAAATATTCTTGATTACAATTCAATATATCAGAAGTTCGCTTGCTCTGTTCAGGAGATTTATGTAGGTATTAATGATGAATTTTACTTTAGCGAATGGATAAACATATCAAGCTTATCAATGACAGAGAACACTGGTGATGAACAAGCAGTATTTAGTATCTCAAATCATGTTAATGAAGAAGATACAATTGTTGTTTATGTTTCATACAACATTGATGATTGTGAAGGGGTATCCAGTGAATTGGAGATAAAGGTTAAAAATGGGGAAGTAGTAATAAACAAGATAGTTGTTGAATACAAAAATGGTAGCGTCATATTCGATGAAGATGCTGGATACTATTTATCTGAAAATGAAGATGAATATAATGACAGCGAAATTGATGAGTTTGTTAATGAACTTAGCTCATATGTCGAGGATGAAATGAATTCAATAAAGAAAGAAGTTGATTCATTGCATGCATGTATCCCATCAGAAGAACTTGGGTCAACTGTTGCTGAATCAGTGTGTTATTCATGTGGAAAAGAATATATATCAGTGAATGAAGAAATTTATCCATATGGGAAATGCATTAACTGTGGTGAAGAGAATAGTATTAAAGAATGTATTCGATGCTGTAGTCTCTTTAATTCTGATGTTGAAGGAATGGGTGACTTATGTGATAGTTGTTATGATTTTGTAATGAATGAATAAGAAGTGGTCATTAAATGAAGGAAAACGAATTTGAAGATTTTATTGAATATGTCTGCAAGTCAGTTTTGAGATGGAAAGATTAATCCAAACAAGTTAAAGCTCAATAGTATCAAGCTGGTTAGGTAGCTGACTAGCATGTATGATGGGAAAAATATTCAGGAAGTAGATATAGATAGGATTGATTCAGTTCGATGGAGAAGTTAGGGGAAGGCATTATAAACTAAGAGCAATTTAATAAAATAAAACAATAATTGCGAGATAAAGAGGTAGAAGGAAAGGATGCGAGGTATTCATGAAATGCGATAGATGCAAGAAGAATGATGTAAGAATTATAATGCAAGGTATAGGTAATTATTGTCTTGACTGCAGTAATGAGATTATGGCAGAAGAACTGGGAATTGATCTATTGAAAGAGTTCAATAATCAGCTTACTGTAATTGATGAATTGGGTAAGGAGCATGTATTTGAAATAAAGAATTATCTAATGCCTCATTTGTCGAAATGGTTAGCTGTTGAAGAAGGCGGGTATGTTTTTGAAGTGCTTGTTGGAACCCACGACAGTCAACAGTCAGGGCTTGAGGCATTAAAGGCAAAAATAGTCAAGGCCCTTTCATACAAGTCATTGAGAGCAAGCGACAATAGACATTTTATTGAAAGTAACATTATAGTAGATGACCAACAATATGGGCTTAAGTCAATTGGAACGGGAACTATATACGCAGATGCTTTTTCAGGTGATGCTGATGATTGTGGTATTGTCATAGACGGCAAGTATGTTTCATTTTCTGATTTTGGTCGAATGACTTCTGCTTTTGAAGGCTTTGTACTTGAATATCAGTTCCGGGATGCTGCAGATGAACCTCTTGGCAAGAATATGGCACTTAAGAAGGTTGATGTCAGCAAGGAAGCTGTTATATTTCGCTTTGACAGGTATCAGCGTTGGCTACTTATTGATGATGAGCTTCCACGTGAGAATGAAAATGAATACCTGCAGGTCATGAAAGAATGTATTGATGACCTGGATCTGATGATTATGGCAGATTTTCGTGATGAATGCAGACAAGTAGCTGAGCACATGAAATCAAAACTTGAGAAGGTTGAAACTGAGTCGAGTGTCTTGATTATCAGACTGCTTGATGAAATAGATAGAATAACCTGGTTTTTGTTTATGGATGAATAAGTATTTGAAAGGAAGATATGATTATGGCAATTGATGAATTTCAGAAACAAAAAGTGATAAAACTCTTATCAGAGTTTTGTAATACACGTGTTCCAGATAGAGTAAAGGATAAGATAAAACTGGATTTTGAAATAATAGGAAACAATGTAACCTTGTTTGAACGTAGAAAAGCATATTTTGATGAAACAAAATGGTCGGAGATGAAAATAGCTCAATTCCGGTATGATTCAGATAAGGAAAAGTGGTCCTTATATTGGCTTAGACATATTGGCAAGTGGCATATTTATGATGAGATTGACCCGGCAACTGATATACAAGTTTTGATTGATGAAGTCAAGAAGGATCCATTGTGTGTATTTTGGGGCTAATATGGACAAATAAATCATGATAAAACTTGCCACACAAAATAGTATAGATCATAAAAAAGTGTGGCAAAGGTGGTTTGATGTCAGCTAGGATTATTGTAAATAGATTAAAAGAAGATTTGGAAAGATGGTAATAAATGACAGAAGAAATGTAGTTTTAAAGAGCCATACACTTTATAATGTGGTTGCAATACACATATTATGGATGAATAATGTGTTTAATATTCACATTTATAGTATAAGTGTGAGTACTGGCATAGAAATAAATAAAATAGAGAGAAGGAGACCAAGATGTTTAAAATAAAAAATTTCGAAGATAATGATGATGTAAAAATTGTGGAAGAACTGGGTGCTTTTAAGGTAGTGGAGTACAAAAGAGATCTAAGTGTAAACCATTCGACATCTCAAACTGCCTATTATGCTTCTCAAATGAATGTTAGAAGAAGACAGTTGGTTTGTGATGTAAACACTTCCAATATTACAGTCCAAGCAGGAGCTATGCAGTGGATGGTTGGTAATGTGAAAGCGACAACAGGGCTTAAAGGTGTAGGAGATCTTATTGGAAAAACTTTCAGGGGAAAGATTACGAACGAATCTGCAATAAAGCCTGAGTATACGGGAACTGGCAAACTTGTATTGGAACCTACATACAAGCATATTCTGCTTATTGATGTTGATGATTGGAAGCGCTCAATAGTAATTGAAGACGGGCTGTTTCTAGCCTGTGATTCAGAATTGAAACATAAGGCGGTTATGAGGTCAAACCTTTCATCTGCCGCATTGGGTGGAGAAGGACTCTTCAACCTTGGCCTTACCGGTGGAGGAATTGTCGCACTGGAATCCTATGTACCAAGGGAGGAACTGATAGAAATAGAGCTGGAAGATGATGAGTTGAAAATTGACGGAAATATGGCTATAGCTTGGTCAGGCAGCTTGACGTTTACAGTGGAAAGGTCGGGCAAAACACTTTTGGGTTCAGCAGCTTCGGGAGAAGGACTGGTTAATGTATACCGTGGAACGGGAAAAGTCCTAATGGCGCCGGTTCTTCTGTAAAGTGGTATACATATGAACAAGAAGGGTATACAATTAAATGAAATCATACAGAAAAGAGCTTTGGTTCAAGTTAAGATAATTGGGGAGTAAAAAGGAGCTGCATGTAAGACATGATTTACCTAAACAGTTTTAGATTTCCGAGTGAAACCATGGAAATAAATTTCACTACTGACATAAGAAGGACCTGCTATGATTCTTTCTATCCTTTCAATATTTTGTCAAGATATGAATTCGAGAGGATCGACCTTGCACCAATCACCATCCTGTATGGAGGAAACGGATCGGGAAAAACGACAGCTTTAAATATTATAGCGGAAAAAACAGGAATTAAACGTGATTCCATATTTAATAAGACAAATTTCTATAATGACTATTTGGAGATGTGTTTTATGGAAATTGAAAGGGACATTCCTGAAAACAGCAGGATTATCACCAGCGATGATGTGTTTGACTATATGCTTAATATTCGAAACTTGAACGAAGGGATTGATCTGAAGAGGGATGAACTCCTTGATGAGTACATGGATACGAAATATTCCAAATTTATGTTGAAATCCTTAGATGATTACGAGCAGCTCAAAAAAGTGAATTCTGCCAGAAGAAAGACTCAGTCCCGTTTTGTTAGAGATTCATTGATGGATAACGTCAGGGAATTGTCAAATGGAGAAAATGCCTTCAGATATTTTACTGAAAAAATAGGGGAGGATGGCTTTTTCATATTGGATGAGCCGGAAAACAGCCTTTCCCCGAAAAGACAGGTTGAACTGGTAAGGTTCATTGAGGATTCCGCAAGGTTTTTTGGATGTCAGTTTCTTATATCGACGCATTCACCTTTTTTGCTTGCAATAAAAAATGCCAAGATATACGACCTTGACAGCAATCCTGTTGAAGTGAAGAAGTGGACTGAGCTTGAAAATGTTCGCACATATTATGAATTTTTTAAAAGGTTTGAGGATGAGTTTTAGAAGATGTAACTGAATTTCAAGGGGGAAGCAAGAATGACGGTAATGAAGTTTGAAGCGGAACTTTTAGGTATAAAAGGCTGGCTAATAATTAGAATTCCTGCCGATATAAGTGAGATGCTGCCTTCTCGAGGTATGGTGATGGCAGAAGTTGAAGTGAAAAGTGAAAGATTTGAAGTCCCATTGGAACCGGATGGTGAGGGTAGCCACTGGTTTAAGGTGGATGAAGCCTTGTTCCAGGGAATGGGTCTTGCAGTAGGTGATGTTTTATTCCTGTCCATAAAGCCGCTCAAGGATTGGAGCGAACCGGTTGTGCCTTCGGACCTTAATGATTCCCTTGACTTGTTTGACGTTAAGACACAATGGGACAAGATCACTGTGAAGGCAAGGTGGGAGTGGATCCGCTGGATTCGCGATACAAATAATCCGCAGACGCGGGAAAAAAGGATTGAAACGGCTTGTTCCATGCTGGCGGCAGGCAAGAAAAGGCCCTGTTGTTTTAATAATGCCAGGTGCACTGAAGCTTATGTCTCAAAAAATGGCGTTCTTGATGTGAGCAATAATTGAAGATAAAAAATAATAAAGAAAGAAGGAGAAAATTAGGATGAGCAAACCGATAAAGGAAAACATCAATTTTGAGGATTTGTCAAAAATTGATGTTAGAGTTGGAACAATAGAGTCAGTAGAGAATGTAGAGGGTTCAAACAAGTTAGTGAAACTTCAGGTGGATTTTGGGGATTTCAATAGACAAATCTTAGTAGGTATGCAAGGTGAAAGAGAAAATCCACAAGAGATTGTCGGTGAACAGGCACTGTTTGTCGTGAACCTGGCTCCAAAGAAAATGGCAGGGGAAATTTCGGAAGGCATGCTTTTCGATATTGGATATGAAAGTGGTATTACACCTGTATTAGCTCAACCGGAAAAGCCGGTCCCTAATGGCACCATTGCAGGTTAACAATGAAGACAGGAATAGGTGGAGGTAGATATTATGGCAAATGATTTGGCTTATAGATATGCAGAGAGGAAAGATGTCCCTCTGATTTTACATTTCATAAAAGAGTTGGCAGCATATGAAAAAATGCTGGATGAGGTTGTGGCAGATGAAAAGACACTTGAAGAGTGGATATTTGATAAGGAAAAGGCGGAAGTGATATTTGCGGTTGAGGATGGAAAAGAAATAGGCTTTGCTTTGTTTTTCCATAACTTTTCTACTTTTTTAGGAAGAGCAGGCCTTTATCTTGAAGATCTGTTTATTGAAGAATCCTATCGTGGAAAAGGATACGGGAAAGCATTGCTGCAGAAGCTTGCTAATATAGCAGTTGAACGCGGCTGTGGCAGGATGGAGTGGTGGTGTTTGGACTGGAACAAGCCTAGCATTGATTTTTATGTTTCATTGGGAGCGGAACCTATGGATGAGTGGACGGTGTATCGTCTCGCCGGTGAAAAACTGAAACAAGTAGCTGAGGGCCACGCTTAGTATCGTTAAACTTACAGATAGCATGTGGTTGTCGAAAAAAGGGATTCTTGCTGTAAATGAGAAGATGGACGGAAAGATGGTCAATAAAATCCTTTGAGTTGCCGAAATAAAAGGAAAATTATTTTAGGAGGAGCAAATGAAAAGATTGGTTAAGAACAATGTCAATTGGGTTGGTAAAGTTGATTGGGAGCTAAGAAAGTTCCATGGTGATGAGTTCTCCACCAACAGTGGTTCCACTTACAATTCATATCTTATACAGGAAGAAAAAACAGTATTGATAGATACAGTCTGGCTTCCCTTTGCAGAGGAATTTGTAGACAATCTGGCTTCTGAAATAGACCTTGAGGATATTGACTTAATAGTAGTGAATCATGGTGAAGTTGACCACAGTGGTGCCTTGATGAAACTAATGGACAGAATACCCGATACTCCCATATACTGTACGACAAATGCCGTTAAATCCTTGAAGGGACAGTACCACAGGGACTGGAACCTTAATGTTGTAAAAACAGGAGACAGCATTGATATAGGAAATGGAAAGTCGCTGGTTTTTGTTGAAATGAGGATGCTTCATTGGCCGGACAGCATGGCTACATATATGACAGGTGACAATATATTGTTCAGCAATGATGCCTTCGGGCAGCATTATGCCTGTGACAGCCTCTTCAATGACACCGCAGACCAGTGTACTCTCTATAATGAAGCGATCAAATACTACGCCAACATACTCACTCCCTTCAGCAAATTGTTGAAGAATAAACTTGATGAAATTATTGGAATGAATCTTGACATTGACATTATAGCGACCAGTCATGGAGTTATCTGGCGAGACGACCCGATGCAGATAGTCAGAAAATATATGGAATGGTGTGATGATTACAGTGAAAATCAGATAACAGTAATTTATGACACCATGTGGGAAGGCACAAAAAGGGTGGCTGAGAAGATTGTTGAAGGAATAGCAATGGAAGATGGTGAAGTCACTGTCAAGTTATTCAATATTGCCAAGACCGATGATAATGATCTGGCGACGGAAATATTCAAGTCAAAGGCAATTGCCATAGGATCTCCTACGGTAAGCAACAGTATATTGCGTTCACTGGTAGGGTTTATCCATTATTTGAAGGAGTTGAAATTCAAGGGTAAGAAGGCAGCAGCTTTCGGGTGTTATGGATGGAGCGGCGAATCCCCCAAAGTTCTTGCTGAGATGCTAAATGATGCAGGGTTTGAAATTGTAGGAGAAAACCTGAGGATTAATTGGAATATGACAACTGAAGCAGAAGCGGAAGCCATTGAGTATGGAAGACAATTCGTAAAGAACTTGGGAGCATCCAATGAAAATAGCTGATTTGATCAATAAGTATGGAGAGATATATACACCCTATATGAGCGGATTGGTCAATCATTTGCCTATGGTGCAGCTGGCGCTTTACAAGATGACCGATGATATGGACTATGTTGAGAAATATACTGAAGACTATCTGGTGAAATCCAGAATGGATAGCATAAATGAAAATCATGAAGTGATTGGAAGCATTGAAGAGTGCCTTGGAAAAAGGGAAATGTATGAAGCCTGTCTTGATAAAATAAGAAGCAAATCTAAGGAACAGAATCTTGATGATCTCATAGGATATATTTTGAACAGATACCCCCTTGGTATGTCTTCAGCACTCTTCCATACAACCATAAGACTTGCATATGGTGTGGAAGGAATGGATATTGATTCGGACCTTGAAGCTGAAGTGGAAAGGGCGTTGGCGTTTTATATAACGGCTTACAGGGAAGGTGATGTTTTCAGTAGAGCAATATCAAAAGAAGAAGTTGTACCGGAAATGCATAGGTTGCTGGAAAATGAAGAGATAAACAGGATAAGAAAGTCAGATTCGGGATTGGGTCAAAAAATAAAGGACCTGTATAACCTGGAAGGCTACAAGAACTTGGGGTTTATAATAAAAGGGACTGAAAGTGAAAAGGTGAAGGGACTGTTTGAAATACTGATACCTGCATACAGAAACGGTAAAAGCATAAGGGTATTGCATTGTATGACCGGCCTTCAAGCGCTGGTAGTATTGAAAAGGTATTTTGACAATTATGAGGAAGTGCTGGACATAATGACTACCTTGATAATTACTCATTTGCTGACTGAAGATGGACTTGATATTAAAAACAGTGATAAGCGAGCTGTCTTAAAAACCTGGGAGGAAATATTCCAAAAGGGCTCAAAATCCATGGATGTTCACACAGTAAAACTCGCTTATACATGTGAAAAGATGGACAGGTTGTTTCATATTTCTGAGCTCAGATATATGGCTGCAAAGGTTGTGGGATACTGAAAGGGGATGGGCACATATGCTGGGAGCTATAATTGGAGATATAGTTGGATCCAGGTTTGAACGTAATAATATCAAGTCCAAGGAGTTTGAACTGTTTACAGAAGAGTGTTCCGTAACGGACGACAGTATTATGACTCTTGCTGTAGCAAAAACAATAATGGAAGTTGAAGAAAAAGAATTGAAGCAGGTTGATGGAAGCAGTGACGAATATTTTTCGTACATTGAGAAGTGTGCAGTGAAAAACATGCAGGAGCTTGGAAGGAAGTATCCGTACTGTGGCTTTAGCAGCACATTCTATAAATGGATTATCAGTGATGATCCCCAGCCTTACAACAGCTATGGTAATGGAGCTGCCATGAAAGTAAGTCCTGTAGGTTTTTATGTCTCGGATGAAAATGAAATAAAGAGACTGACAAAATCCATCATCGGTGTCAGTCACAATCATGAAGAGGGAATCAAGGGTGCTGAAGCTACTGTGACGGCAATATTTATGGCAAGAAAGGGGTGCAGCAAGGAAGGTATAAGGAAGCGAATAAACGAAGAGTACTATACCCTTGATTTTAAAATTGACGATATAAGAGATGACTATGCATTTGATGCTACCTGTCAGGGCAGCGTTCCACAGGCAATAACCGCTTTTTTGGAGTCCGGGTCTTTTGAGGATGCAATAAGGACGGCTGTATCTCTGGGCGGAGACAGCGACACGATAGCTGCCATTGCAGGGTCCATTGCAGAAGCTTATTATGGAATTCCCGAGGAATTGAAGGCAAAAGCTATTTCTTATCTGGATGACTATCTTCTGGGCATATATGATGAATGGTGCAGGATGATTCCATATTGATTGTATGAAGATGAAAGGAGTTACCATGTCAGGAAAATACAAGAACGTTGAAGAATATTTGAATGATCAACCGGAACATGCACGGGCCTTGCTTTTGGAAATGAAATCATTGATTCTTGAAGTGGTTCCGGAAGCGGAAGAAGTCATGAACTATGGCGTGCCTGCCTATGCACTTGTCGAGGGAGGCAAGGCCGAACAACAGGTTATGATTGCAGGATTCAAAAAGCATGTCGGCCTGTATCCCCATCCGGAAACAATTGAACATTTTGCCAAGGAACTGAAGGGTTATAAGACAAGCACCGGTACGGTTCAGTTTCCTCTAGACAAGCCTCTGCCGGCAAAGCTGATTAAGGACATGGTTGCTTACCGGAGGGATATGATTTCTGAAGAAAGGTAAATGATAACTTTATAGAGTTTCAAAAATATCGGAGGTGCAATATGGCTAAGTTTTTGTTTTATGGTTCTTATGCTCCTGAAGGCTTGAAAGGAGTAATGGAGGAAGGTGGTTCGGGAAGAGTTGAGGCTGCTAAGCGTACACTTGAGAGTGTAGGGGGGAAACTGGAGGCTTTCTATTATGCTTTAGGAGAAAATGACTTCTACATAATTGTAGATTTGCCGGACAACAAAACAGCCATGGCGGTGACTTCTGTTGGCAATATAACCGGAACGTTCAGCATAAAAGCAATAACTCTACTGACACCGGAGGAAGTAGATGATGCAGCAAAGCTCGACATACCATTTAGGAAGCCAAGCGGGAATCCTCGGTAATTCATTACCGAGATGAAACGCGCAACATACGAACGTATGTTGTCTTCTTTTTATCTTTATGCTATACTATACGTATGAAAGAAAATCTAGTACATTCAAGGACTTGTGTATATAATCTTAATTACCATGTGGTATGGTCTGTGAAGCATCGAAATAAGGTGTTAACACCAGAGATAGAAGTTGAAATGCAGTCTCTTGTTCAAGAGATTGCAGGGGAAAAAGGCTTCATAGTACATCTCTTCGAAGTTGGAGAAAGAGACCATGTACATTGCTTCATTTCAGCACCACCCAAAATATCAGTTTCTTATATGGTGAAGATGCTAAAAGGGATTACGGCCAGGAAGTTATTCATTAAGTACCCTGAACTTAAGAAAAGTCTTTGGAAAGGTGTCTTGTGGAATCACAACTATTATGTTGAATCCATTGGGTCTGTATCCGAAGAAAACATCCGTCTCTACATTGAGAAACAAACAAATTCATATTAAGAGAGGAGAAGAACCCTTATGTTATTAAGCAGAAAACATGTATTCAAGAATGATACAGGAAATATGGAAATACTTAGACATATGGGTTATTCCGCATATAAACTGTGGAATGTGGGAAACTACGAAAAACGCAACTATAAAGAGTTGGGTATGGAGAAATATCCTAATTGGTATGATCAGAAGAAACGGTTGAAGACTAATTTCTTCTACAAGAACCTGCCCTCACAAACCGCACAGGACGTCTTGCAGTTGCTGGAAGAAGGGTGGAAAAGCTTTTTCAAGTTACAGAAAACAGGTGGTGTCAAGAACCCAAAACCACCCCGCTTCAAGAAAGATGTCATGGATATCACTTTCTTGAAAGATGCAATTAAACAAGAAGGAAACATAACAAGGTTAACTATCTCAAAACAACTTAAGGCATATTTTAAGAATATAGGTTTGGATGCTACTTTCATTTATCTGGAAACCCATAGGTTTTCAGACATCCAAATCAAGGAATTGCAGATTAAGTTTGTTGACAAGGATACCTTTGTTGCTGTTGCTATCTATGAAACCGATCCAGTAGACCTTAAGGAAAGCAATGGACATTACCTGTCCATTGACCT
>NZ_FQZL01000063.1 GCF_900142005.1 Dethiosulfatibacter aminovorans DSM 17477 | reverse complement strand
AGAGTTAAGACATTATTTTCATATGTATCCTGAGCTTGCTTTTGAAGAAGTGAAGACAGCAAGAAGAGTAGCGGATACTTTAAGAAATCATGGTATAGAAGTAAAAGAAGGGATAGCTAAAACTGGAGTTGTTGGGCTAATAAAAGGTGGTAAACCGGGACCAACGGTTTTACTAAGAGCAGATATGGATGCTTTAAGATTAAATGAAGAGGCAAATTTATCTTATAAATCAAAGGTGCCAGGGGTAATGCACGCATGCGCTCATGATGGCCATACTGCAGGTTTGTTAGGAACAGCTATGATTCTTAATGAAATAAAAGAACAAATTTCTGGAAACATTAAAGTTCTATTTCAACCCGCTGAAGAAGACGCTGGAGGTGCACTCCCTATGATAGAGGAAGGCGTTTTAGAAAATCCAAAGGTAGATGCAGCTTTTGGTATTCATCTCATGGGAACTGTGAATGAAGGAGTGATTCAATTAAAAAAAGGTCCTCTTATGGCTGCTCCAGATGTATTTAAAATTACCATTATAGGTAAGGGTGGACATGCATCTATGCCAAACCTGTCAATAGACCCGATTTGTATTTCTAGTCAGTTGATCAATGAGCTTCAAACTTTTGTTTCAAGAAGAATAAGCCCGATCTTACCAGCAGTTATATCTGTTACTACTATCCACGGAGGGGATACTCATAATGTTATTCCTAACACAGTTGAACTATCGGGAACAATAAGAACTCTAGATAAAGAAGTAAGAGAATGGATACCAGGTGCGATGGAAAGCTTAATAAAAAACATAACTGAAACAAATGGAGCAAGTTTTAGACTTGAGATAAAAAAAGGATTTCCTCCACTAATAAACAATGAAGAAATGACAGATATAGTAGCAAAAGCTGCAGCTAAAGTTGTTGGTGATGAAAACGTTCGTTTTGCAAAACTTCCTAATATGGGTGCAGAAGACTTTTCTTACTTTTGTGAACATGTTCCTGCTTCATTTTTTTATATAGGTATTTCTGAAAATAAAGAACAACCATTGAGTCATCACCACCCAGAATTTCAGTGGAATGATAAAAATCTAAAAATATACATGGAAGCTATGGCTCAAGTTGCATTAGAATACTTTGAAATCAAAAGTTGTGATAAACAGCTTATGAAAAATAATACTTAAATTGGTGAGACAGTGACCTATGATTTAGGGCTGATTATTGTGGAACTGAAAGTGATTGTTTTCTTTGAAATGTAAAGATGTCTTACAGAATAAAATAATTCCTTTGGATTTTGGTGGTTTAACTTCTTTGAATCAAAATCAAAGAGGAGCAATACTTATTATTGCAATAAATTCCTGCATTTTGTGGGTTGTAGCATTTAGAAATGCCGATAAATAAATTATTAAGGAGAAAAAAATGAGTTACGGATTTGAAATTGCATTTATAATGGTTGTTTGTATAGTTTTTGTTGCGGAATTTATTTCTGCAAAATTTAATGGGAAGGTGCCAGCGTTATTTCTTATGACTGTAATGACTCTCATTGGCTATTGGACAATCCTTCCTAAGGATATTGTAGCTGTTTCAGGTTTAGGGGCAGTCAAGAATATTATGATGATGATTATCCTGATACATATGGGAACCTTGCTTGAAATTGAACAACTTAAGAAAGAATGGAAGACTGTTGTAACAGCTATTGCAGCAGTAGCCGGAGTAGCAATTATTTTCTTTGGGTTAGGAGGGCCTCTACTAGGTGAAAAGCTTATGGCAATTACCGCAATTGCTCCTCTTGCTGGAGGTGGTATGGCAGGTATACTAACAAGTCAAGCATTAACCAATGCAGGATATATAGAGCTTGCGGTTTGGCCTATCCTTTTGATAACTTTACAAGGATTTATTGGAATGCCCATAGTTGCCTTTTTACTTAGAGGTGAAGCTAGGGACATTGCTTTAAAGATTCGCAGTGGTAGTTTTAAAAAGGATGAAGAAACAGATGAAACGTCTATCACTGAAATTAAAGCAATCGATAAAATTCCTGAAAAATACAAAACACCTTCATTTTACTTCTTAGCGCTGGCGATTATCGGCACTCTAAATTTATTTGTTTATACAAATTTCATAAAGAATATTCCTTTTATTTCTCTGTTGCTTGACAAATCTATAACTGCACTATTGATAGGGATGATTTTGGGGAACCTAGGAATTCTCGACAAAGGTGTAATGGGTAAAACAGAATCCAACGGCATACTTGACATAAGCTTCTATGCATATATTATGACATTTTTAACAGGAGCAAGTTTGGCTACAATAAAATCATTGATTGTACCGTTGCTAATTGCTTTTATAATGGCTTCATTAGCAATTGCTGTATTTAGTCTTTTGGTCGGCAAGAGAGTGGGTTATTCTAGTCGCATGTCTGTAGCTGTTGGATTCAACTGTTTCCTCGGTTTCCCCTTTAATTACATGCTTACAAAGGAAGCTGCAAAAGCTGTTGCCGGAACATCTGAAGAAGAAAAATTGATTTTCGATACTTTATTGCCCACGATGCTTATTTCAGGTTTTGTTTGTGTAACAATAGTATCGACCCTCATGGCGGGTGCATTAAGCGCTCTTGTTCGTTGATAAAGCTCGGCTTAAAATTAAGAGCTGATACAAGCAAAGAGGTAAGCTTTAAAAGATGTAGTAGCCAACTAAAAAGCTGATGCGTCTATCTGATTTGTTGTAGCGCTTTTGTATAGTTGTAGTTTAATGAAAACATGAATATGGAAAATAGTAGGGTTTAATGGTTGTTAAAAAATGCACCATATTACAATTGTTTCCATTGTATAAACTGTGTTTTTAGAGTAGCGTTAGTATGGAATTTCCTTCTTATGTCTATATTGGTTTATGGTAAAACTCGTGGCTCAATAAATATGTTAAAGCAATTATTAAAACTATAGGATATTTCTAAGAATGATATGGTAGTTATTAATATCATATGGTTCTTTATTGAATAATCGATAGTTCTGCGTTAAACAGATGAGTTTATATTTTGAAGGGCTTTGTGTCCTTTAGGTTGAAATTATAGTAATGGATGTGAGTTTATGAAAAAAATTATTAATCAAGCTGTTGAAAAAGGAAAAAAATTTACAATGTTAGGAAAAGTAGCTGATTATATCCCTGAACTAGGAAATGTAGATCCAGACCTTGTTGGCATATGCATAACGGATATGGAAGGAAATCAATACTGTGGAGGAGATTACAATAAATATTTCACTATTCAGAGCATCTCTAAAGTTGTATCTTTGATCCTTGCTCTTGAAGACAATTGTAAAGATTATGTATTCAAACATGTAGGAGTGTCACCTACCGCTGAGTCTTTCAATTCAATAACACAATTAGAGACAAAAAACGAACATAAGCCGATGAATCCATTCATCAATTCAGGTGCAATAGTAACTCTTTCAATGGTAAATGGAATTGATTATGAACAGAAATTTAATAGAATAAAAAGAATGATGGAAAAAATGATCAACCGTGACGGAGTGGAAATAAATTCAAGTGTTTATCAGTCTGAGAGGCTTACTGGTAATAGGAACCGAGCTCTTGCATACTATATGCAAAGCACTAAGGTTTTCAATGAGGATGTCGAGAAGATCCTTGATGTATATTTTAGAATATGTTCATTTAAAGTGAATTGCATAGATATTTCGAATATGGCTGCAACCTTAAGTAACGGTGGTGTATCAGTTTATACTGGAGAAAGGATCATTTCGAAGGAAACTGTAAAAATAATTAATGTAATCATGAGTTCTTGCGGACTCTACGAAGGAAGTGGAAAGTTTGCATTGGATGTTGGAGTTCCATCAAAGAGCGGAGTAGGCGGAGGTATAGTGAGTATAGTACCGGGAAAGTTGGGAATAGGTGTTTTTGGACCGTCTTTAGATCTTAATGGTAATAGTATAGCAGGAATAAAAATGCTTGAGTATGTAAATAATAAATTAGAGTTAAGTATTTACTAGTTGATCGAGTAGGAGGTAGCTGATTAATTGAGCCTGTCAAGTAATTGGTGCAAACAATCTGAAATTTAATCAAAGTATATTGAGCCGTAGTTTAAAAGCTATGGCTTTTTTACTGGCTTACCGCCGATTTGCCATTGAAACGGAGCTTATGCTGACATAGCTACTATGCCTGTGGCCACCTTAATTCAGGCACTACAAAAAACAGGCTACCATGTCAGCCCCTCCATGTAAATGGTTTCAGCTATGCCAAATCTATTGGAAGCAGTTATCTGAGCTGTGTTCTACTCGCTAGATTCTTCCCTCGAAAAAGATGTTGAGTTGCCCGATTATCATAGACCAGTTTCGTATTCTCTGGGACCATTTCTTTGTAATATCAACAGTTGCCAAATACAGCATTTTAAGCAAAGATTCATCCGTAGGGAAAATACTCTTGGATTTTGTCACCTTACGAAGCT
>NZ_FQZL01000032.1 GCF_900142005.1 Dethiosulfatibacter aminovorans DSM 17477 | reverse complement strand
GGAGCTTGAGCTCATCTACACTGTGGCAAAACTCACAGACAAGCTTGAGAAGCCATACAGGGGAATTATCACCCTCAAGGACAGCGTAAATACCCAGGGTGCCCTTGATGCAGGATTCGACGTTGATGCAGAAGAGATAATCGAAGCTGTGAAGGCTGGACAGATCAAGGGACTCCTCATCGTAGGAGAGGACGTTGACGGACTCGATGTGAAGCCCGAGTACCTTGCTGTAATGGATATCTTCGACACGGTGAACACTGAAGCGGCAGACCTTGTGATACCTATGGCATCACTTGCAGAGTCTTGTGGAACAATAACAAGGACAGACAACACGACAGGAACTGTAAATCCTGCCATCGCTTCTAAGACAGGAATGGACAATGTGGAGGTTCTCGACGGCGTGCTAGGTTTTCTGTAAGAAATTGACAGACAATAAAGATTGACATCATGGAACTTGCATTTGCCGTTGAATTGGACGGCAGATGCAGGTTTAAATGGTTTGAAGGACTCTGTGTTCTGAAAATCTTAAATTTGAAAGGATAGTAAGTGAGATATGAGTAAAATGGTAAATTTTACAGAAACTACATTTCGGGATGGCCAGCAGTCTCTTATAGCGGCAAGGTTGAAGCTGGAAGAAATACTTCCTGTAGCTGAAGTCATGGACAAAATAGGCTTCAAGTCCATGGAAGTCTGGGGAGGAGCAACCTTTGATGTTTGCTTGAGATATCTTGATGAAGATCCCTGGGAAAGGCTTAGAAAAATAAAACAGGCTCTTCCGAATACGCCTACACAGATGCTTCTTAGAGGAAGAAACCTACTGGGATATAAGCCTTACCCTACTGAAGTTGTGAAAATGTTTATAGAGAAGTCGGCCGAAAATGGAATGGATATATTCAGAATATTTGATGCCCTCAACGACGTAGGAAACATGGAGGAATCCATAGAGATAGCAAAGGGAACCGGAAAGCATGTTCAAGGAGCCATACTTTATACAAAGAGTCCCGTCCACGATATAAACCACTATGTAAAGACTTGCAGAAGGCTTCTGGAGCTTGAGGTTGACTCCATAGCCTTAAAGGATCCAAGTGGAATCATGCATCCATCGGATGCGGGAAAGATACTTGCAGAATTGGTGAAAATGGCAGGCAAGACTCCTGTTCAATTCCACGCCCACTGTACAAGTTATATGGCAGCAATGTGCTACCAGAAGGCAATTGAAGTCGGCGTCGAAACCATAGACTGTGCAATTGCACCTTTTGCAGGAGGTCCGTCTCAACCGCCTCTGGAAGCCATGGTGGAATCCCTTAAGGGAACCGACTACAGCCACAGGCTCAACATGGACGCAGTGAGAGAAGCAAATGTTATGCTAACTGAGTTAAAAAGAAAAAGGACGATAAATATCGACAGGTATCAGATGGATGCATCGGTCCTGGAACACCAGATTCCGGGAGGAATGATCTCAAACCTGGTGTATCAACTTGAAAGCATGGGCATGGCGGACAGATTTGACGAGGTCATGAAAGAGGTTCCTGCAGTGAGGAAAGACCTTGGCTATCCCGTTCTGGCAACTCCAACAAGTCAAATTGTAGGCAGCCAGGCTGTTCTCAATGTTATCAACAATGAAAGATACAAGGTTCTTTTCAAGGAAGTCAAGAATTATCTATTAGGGCTTTATGGAAAACCGGAAGGTGAAATCAGCAAGGAATTGCTTGAAAAGATGGATGCCTTTGATTCGAAAGACATAGAAATCAAGGAAATAGATATTAAGGCAAAGAAAAGGGAAATTGGAAACCTTTACGAATGTGAAGAAGATCTGCTCTCTTATATAATCTATCCGGAGCAGTCGCTAAAGTATTTCAAATACAGGAATACTGAAAAGTACAAGGTGGATCTTGACATGGTCAAGGATGGGATAGGATATCCCCTATAGAAATGTTTTCAAATATCACGGTTTTCGACGTAATTTTGACGGTTTCAATGTATAATTGAACATATACTGGAAATAAACGTATTTTATATAAAATTTAATAACGCGGAGCTATGCTCTTCCTTTTGCGGGAGAAAATATCAGGGCTGTGAACGGGGCTAATCCATAAACCCGGGAGCTGAGATATGGACGATGAACCACTAGGTACTGCTGCGTTTGACAAGATCAAGAAAGGCAGGGAAGGACTACAGACTGAAGTTTGCAAAATCATGTATTGTTGCAGGCTAGTTTTTGCATACGCGGACCTTCCCTATCTATGGGAGGGTTTTTTATTTGCACTCCCCAATATTGCTGGTTATGGCGGTAGTCAAACAATGACATAACCGCACAGCCATATGATTTTCATTCACTAAGAAGTATTAAATGTAATTAAAACGAGCCGAACAAGTACAAATAGATTGATAGAGTAAATATAAAATGAGGAGTTGATGTTATGTACAGAGAAATTGTAATAGTAAGGAGTGGAGGCGATGTCGCTTCGGGGACCATCAAGAGGCTTCATGAGGCAGGTTTCAAGGTGATTGTTCTTGAGATTGAGAATCCCACTGCCATAAGGAGGACGGTGTCCTATTCACAGTGTGTATTTGACGGAACTGTAACAATTGAGGGAACTACAGCAAGACTTTGCAGGACGTTGGAGGAGGTGGATGATGCACACTTTAAGGGTGAAATTCCAGTAGTCATTGATCCCAAAGGTGAAATGATAGATATAATTCAACCTCAGGTTTTAATAGATGCAATCCTGGCCAAGAAAAATCTTGGTACAGACAAGTCAATGGCCGACATAGTAATAGCTCTTGGTCCGGGTTTTGAAGCAGGTGTTGATGTAGATGCCGTCATAGAGACAAACAGGGGCCACAATCTTGGAAGGGTAATCTATGAAGGCAAGCCTCAGGCAAATACTGGAGCTCCCGGTAACATTGGAGGATATACGGTGGAAAGGGTCATATATTCTTCCGGAAACGGAGAAATAAAGGTGTTTTGTGATATAGGATCATTGGTTGAGAAGGATGAAGTAATAGCGGAAGTTGAAGGAAAAGAGATTAGATCAAAGATCAAAGGTGTAATAAGAGGAATGATAGCAGACAAGACTCACGTATTCAAGGGAATGAAGATAGGAGATGTGGATCCCAGGAACGAAGTGAAAAACTGCTATGGAATATCGGACAAGGCAAGAGCAGTAGGAGGAGGAGTGCTGGAAGCAATACTCCACCTGCAGATGAAGGATAAGGAATAAATCAAGGAGCATGAATTAATGAAAGTAATTAGAGTAGAGGATGCAGTGGGGCAGGTACTCTGTCACGACATGACCCAGATAATACCGGGAAAGGTCAAGGATGCAGTATTCAGGAAAGGGCATGTAATAGAAGAGGAAGACATTCCGGTTCTTCTATCCATAGGAAAGGAAAATATTTACGTATGGGAGGATGTTGAAGGAAGGCTTCATGAGAATGATGCTGCTACGAGAATTAAGGAAGCATCAATGGGAAAAAATGTCGCCTTTTCAGAAATCAAGGAAGGAAAGATAAGCTTCACAGCGGAAATCGACGGACTGTACAAGATAGACAAGGACTTGCTGAAGGAAATAAATTCCGTTGACCAGGTCATTATAGCCAGCATTCACACCAATACCCCTGTTAGAAAGGGAGAAAAGCTTGCCGCAACAAGGATCATTCCTCTTGTAATAGACGAAGACAAGATAGAAAAGGTTGAAAAGATACTCCAGGGCAGGGACCTTTTTGAAGTCGTGCCATACAGAAATGTCAGCGTAGGAATAGTGACGACTGGAAGCGAGATATACAAGGGTAGGATAAAGGATGCTTTTGGTCCTGTAATAAAGAAAAAGTTTGCAGAATATGTTGCCGGTGAAATAGATCAGGTAATAGTGGATGACCGACTGGAAATGATAGAGGATGCAATAAAGACATTCCTTGGAAACGGGAAAGACATAGTGGTATGCACGGGAGGAATGTCTGTGGATCCGGACGACATGACATCCACGGCAATAAAGAATACGGGAGCTGAAATAGTGAGATACGGAGCACCCTCGCTGCCGGGAGCAATGTTTCTAATGGCATACAATGGAGACAGGGAAATCATGGGACTTCCCGGATGTGTAATGTACTCCAAGAGAACAACCTTTGACCTCATACTTCCCAGAGTTCTTGCAGGGGACAGGATAACGGTGGACGACATGGTATCTGTGGGACACGGAGGATTGTGTCTGGACTGCGATGTCTGCAGATTCCCGTACTGCAATTTCGGGAAATAGGATGGATGGCCTTTTAAGAAAGCTTGGAATTGCAGCTTTTGGAATGCTGGTAGCAATATATGTTGTGCCCATGGGAGTATATGTTAGTGAATCCATAAGATATGCAGGATATATATTCACCAGTCAGGAAGTGCTGGCTGCCTTGGGCATATCCCTGAAGAGCTCCATTGCAAGCATTGCTGCAGTTGTACTCATTGGGCTTCCTGGAATATACTATGTGTGGAGCAGAAATGACAAGAGGATTGACTTCATAAGTGACATATTTGACATTCCCATGGTGATTCCGCCCTCAGTAGCAGGACTGATACTCCTCATAACCTTCGGAAAGATGGGAATTGTGGGAAGATATCTGGATATTGCTGGAATAAGGATACCATTTACAATAGTGGCTGTATGTCTGGCCCAGATATTCGTTGCAGGACCTATCTTCTTCAAGTCATATAGGGTGGGACTCGAGAGCATAGATGAGGAGCTAATAATATCCGCTGAAACTCTGGGTCTCGATGATCTTGAAATATTCTTGAAGATAATACTGCCTATGTGCAGGACTTCAATACTTACGGGAATGCTAATGAGTTTCTCAAGGATGCTGGCTGAGTTTGGTGCGACCATAATGTTTGCAGGCAATCTGAAGGGTGTAACCCAGACTCTCCCACTTGCGATATTCTCAGCCATGGAAACGGATATCAACGTGTCCATGGCAATAGGTCTGCTGCTCATAGGAATATCAGTGACAGTGCAAGTTGTTCACAAACGGTTATTGTTTAGGAAAGTTAAGAATGCAGGGTAGCCGATTCATCGGACAGGAAGGTGTAAAATGATTGAAATAGAAGTAGGAAAAAGACTTGGAAGCTTCAGCTTCAGTGCCGAGCTTAAGGTAAGGCCAGGAGAAATAATGGTGGTCATGGGAGAAAGCGGTGCAGGGAAGTCCACTCTTCTTGACCTGGTTTCAGGAGCGAAGACTCCTGATCAGGGATTTGTGAGACTTAATGGAAGGACACTCTATTCAAGGGAAGAGGGTGTAAACATCAGGACTTATCAAAGAAACATAGGATATGTAACCCAGAAAAGCAATCTCTTTCCCCATCTCAATGTAAGGGACAATATACTCATAGGTGCAGGTAAGGACTATGACAGGGGGTACTATGAACATCTTGTGTCTATCCTGAATATCGGGGACCATCTGGACAAAAAGGTATGCCAGCTATCGGGAGGACAGCAGAAAAGGGTGTCCATTGCAAGGACATTCATTACTGACCCTGAGATAATTCTCATGGACGAGCCGTTCTCGAGTCTTGACAATATACTTAGAGAATGTTTGAGAGGAAGCATTAAAAAACTGATAAAAGAGAAGGATATAATGGGTATACTTGTTACCCATGACCTTGATGAAGGATATGAGATGGCTGACAAGGCCCTCATAGTCAGAGATGGTCATATTGTAGAGAGAAGAAGAGGTAAAGACCTTTTTGAGAGACCTGAAGAGGACTATACGAAAATTTTCATTAGGAATCTGAATTTCAATAGTGTAGCTGATGATTTAAAGGCGGGTTGAAAGATTTCGATTATGTGATTTGAGATGATTTGTTATAATATATACAAGAACTTGATAAATTATCTGTGATGATTTGAATCTAAATGCATATTGGATGTTAAAAGGAGAAGGATATGATAAGAGAAGCTTTGAAGCTGGCCGATTCAGGTGAAACGGTTGCAGTTGTTACAGTAACGAATCAGGTGGGGTCCACTCCTGCCGAGCCGGGAAAGATGATGATAGTAAAAAGGGATGGAACCTTTGCCGGAACTGTAGGCGGAGGAAGGCTTGAATTCAAGTCAATATCGCTGGCAAAGGAATGCATAGAAAGGGAAATCAGCAAGTCCTGCAGGTTCGACCTTGAAAAAGACCTTGGAATGACATGTGGAGGATATGTTGAAATATTCATTAATGTGTTGAAGCCGGAAAAAACTGTAGTCATTGTCGGTGGAGGACATATAGGAAGGGTTCTTGAAAAGCTGTCAAGAAATGCGGGATTCAACACAATTGTTGTTGATGAAAGGGAAGACATAGCCAGCAGGGACAGATTCCCGGAGGCTACAGAGGTGATTCTGGGAGACATCAAGGAGGAATGCAGTAAGCTTGAAACCAATTCAAGTTCATACATAGTAATTGCAACCCACGGCCACGCCCACGACCAGGTTGCTCTTGAGTCGCTTATCAGAAAGGAATACAAGTATATAGGCGTAATAGGGAGCAAGCACAAGATAAACACCATGTTCGAGAGTATGAAGAACAAGGGCCTCGAACAGGAGAAGATAGACAAGGTCCATTCCCCCATAGGTCTTGCAATAGGAGGCAATTCACCTGAAGACATAGCCGTCGGAATACTGGCTGAAATAATCATGGTGAAAAACGACGGACAAGGAATTACCATGAAAGACAAGAAAGCAGCCGAGCTGAAAAAATAATTAAAGGATAAGGGCATAGGAAGGAAATGAATCTGAAGAGAAATATATTTATTACAGCAGTATTGGTGATGATGTTGATTTTCACATCGTGTGGAAAGGACGAGAAGGTACTTGTATTTTCTGCAGCCTCTCTTACTGAAAGCATGGGTGAAATAAACAGCGTTCTTGGAGATGGCATGACATTGAATCTTGACAGTTCGACAAGACTGAGGATACAGATAGAAAACGGTGCAGAGGCTGACATATACATTTCGGCCAACGAGAAGAACTACAATCTCCTAAATGAGGGAGGATTTGTAGAAAAAGGAAGTGGAATACTGGAAAACAAGATGGTACTCATTACTCCAAAGGGAAATGAAAAGGTGAAATCACTTGAGGACCTGACTGGGGATGTAAGCATAATACTTGCTGCTGAAGAAGTACCGGCCGGTAAATATGCCAGAAACATACTGGCAAAATATGAAGAGAATGGTGTGGAAGGATATGCAGAAAAGGCATTATCCAATGTTGTTTCAAATGAATCAACGGTTAAGAGTGTTGCATCCAAAATTGCACTGGGAGAAGCCGATGCAGGCCTTGTATATGTTACTGATGTTACGGAGGCAACAAGAAACAAGGTAAGCATGTACGAAATAGAAGATGAGTACAATGAAAAGGCAACCTACTGGGTGGCACTACTGAAGGATTCAAAGAACAAGAATGCTGCAAAAATGTATGATGAGTTGCTGTCCAATGAAGATGTCAAGGCTGTTTTTGGGAAGTACGGCTTCAAGGTTGTATACTAGGTTTTAACATGGAATATTAAAGAACCGGAAGCCAATATATGAAGAAGGGGTTTTCAATAAACTGAAAATCTCTTCTTTTATATGTTCATGCTGTATTTTTTTGGTGATTCGCCCATTTCTTTCTTGAATTGTTTGGTAAAATAGCTTTGATCCTTGAATCCAACTGCTGTAGCAATTTCAGATATTGACATTTGATGGTCTCTGATCATTCCCAGACTTTTTTCTATTCTTATTCTGTTGATATAATCAGAAAAACATGCATTGAGTTCCTTTTTAAAAAGCTTGGAAAGATATGAAACGTTAAGATTAAAGTGATCTGCCAGATCTTGGAGAGTGATCTTGTTCATATAATTGTTTTCTATTATGAACAGTGACTGTTTGATGATCTTTGAATTACCTGAATATATGGAAGTGAATATATTATCGCAGAAAAATGAAACAACTTCTTGAGAACATTCAGACAGATCTTTAATATTTTGAACTTTGTTGAGGTTTTCAATAAACGTCAGGTTCAAGTCGAAAATTCGTTCCAGGGAGATGCCGTTTTTAATTGCAGTCATTGAAAGCATCAGGTACAATTCGAATATTCTAACCTTCATGATTTCGAAATTACATGCATCCAACTGCAGTATATCATTAAGAAAATCATCTAATAAATCTTTTATTTCATCAGTATCATTGTTGACAATTTTATTTATTATTTCTTCGCGTATGTTTTTGATCTTAGGGGTACTGTCCATGTTGTTTTTAATTTCGTGTATCTTGCGACCTGCGTTGTTTTGAATTTTCTGTTTGTTGCGCATAAACTCATAATCTTCAATATTGCTGTAAAGGCTCAGAATATTGTTGTACAGGAGCAATGAAAGCTTATTAATCTTGTCAAGGGAAAATATTTTCATATCTCTCACAAAAATTGATATTGGCATGTACTGTGAAGGATCAACACTGTTTAGATCTATTGCTTTACATATGTTTTTTTCCGTGATTACTTCCATGGCGATGGGACCTGCAACAATGGAACCTTCGTATTTTCTGTTGACAATTATAGCCACAACAATATTCAAAAGACCTGATGGACAGACGAAAATATAGGGTTCTCCAAGTGTGTAGGAAGTTTTGGACGAAAAAGCAAGGTTTTTTTTGCATATACTGTCTTCCGTATATATATGGAAGAATTTACAGAATTTATTATCTTTCATGCTTTCGGTTACAATATTCATGTCCTTGTCGAAGACTGTTACCGGGATATCAGTGCAACTACTGTATGCATCTATTGCTTTGTTGAGCTTTTTTATATCTATTCCGTATATATTCATAATTCACCTTCTAATTGATATCGATATATAAAATATATTGAAAATTGGTAGAAATAGCAAGAAAAATTCAAGAAACATTTGTGAAAATCAGCTATGGTGCTAGTATTGCTTGATTTGAAGCGGTTGTGTTCGATGAAATTAATACAAAATATGTAATAATTTTACCAAAAAAACGTTTGCATTTCAATTGTGAAATTGTCAAAAAAACAATTATGTTGAAATAATGTCAAAAAACATACAATTTATGGAGAAATACAATATAAATATAGTATAATGATGAGGTATAATAAAAACAGATAGCGAGATAGTTATTTTATTAACATTCTTTATCTGGAACTATGAGGTGAACGATGAATTTGTTGAATGAATTAGCAAGAAGCATATTAAATGGAGATACACAAAAATCAGTAGGCCTGTGCCAGGAACTCATTGATATGGGTTATGACGCCAATGAGATTATCAATGACGGGCTGAGCAAGGGTATGAATATGCTCAATGACCATTTTGAAAAAGAGGAGAAGTTTGTTCCTCAAATACTCATGTCTGCAAGAGCTATGAATTCCAGCATTGAGTTTCTACAACCCTTTGTTTGCGGTGGAGCTATTCCTCTTAACGGTACCATAATTATTGGTACAGTAGAAGGGGATGTGCACAACATAGGTAAAGGACTGGTTTCCCTAATGCTCCAGGCTTCTTGTTTCAATGTTGTTGACTTGGGAACCAATGTGGCCAAAGATGAGTTCATCAAAGCGATCAGGGATAACAAAGCCTCCATAGTGGCTCTTTCTGCAATGCTGACAACCGTTATGGACAATATGAAAAATATTATCAAAACCATCAATGAAACGGATTTTGGTTGGCCGGTTTACATTCTTATTGGAGGAGCACCGATTACGGATAGATATGCTAGTGAAATCAAAGTTGTATTCGCAGAAGATGCAATTGATGCGAAGGACAAGGCTATCAGGTTAATGGAGAATATTAGAATTTAAATATACTGACGAGTAGCATTGATTTGATTGTCAAGAGAGGGTTGATTATCAAGGATTATGCTATGAACAACCGGCAGTTACAACAAAATAGTAAACATGTGTTTACTGCTCAAATCTGTTCCATACCAAATACTTTCAACTCGGTTTGTTGGTTGTTTAAATTCTTTTATTATAA
The DNA here is from genome assembly GCF_900142005.1 of Dethiosulfatibacter aminovorans DSM 17477. GTDB lineage: Bacteria > Bacillota > Clostridia > Tissierellales > Dethiosulfatibacteraceae > Dethiosulfatibacter > Dethiosulfatibacter aminovorans. The sequence goes on along the minus strand of NZ_FQZL01000032.1, from coordinate 37,420 downwards.
ATTTTTATTATATTTGGAGGATGTAATATGTCAATTCTTAATGAAATTTCAGAATTAGTTATAGCAGGAAATATTGCTGGAACACAAGCAAAGGTGGAGAGTGCCGTAGAAGAAGGTATCGATGCAGTATCGATATTGAATGATGGACTGATGCCGGGAATAAACGAAGTAGGTGAAAGGTTCGCAAGGGCAGAAGTCTTTGTACCTAACGTACTTATGTCGGCTAAAGCAATGAACACAAGTGTTGAGATTATTCAACCAATGTTGACAGCAAGCGGAAATAAGCCTATTGGAACGGCTGTTATTGCAACTGTTAAAGGAGACCTGCATGACATAGGCAAGAATCTTGTTGGACTTATGATGAAGAGTTCGGGACTTGAGGTTATTGATCTGGGCAATGACTGTGGAGCGGATAAATATATAGATGCAATCGAAAAGTACAATCCTGATGTAATTGGTCTTTCTGCACTATTGACTACGACTATGAATGAGCAGGGAAGAATTATAAAGGCTCTTGAAGAAAAAGGACTTAGAGATAAAGTAAAGGTAATGGTTGGCGGAGCTCCCGTAACACAGGAATGGGCTGACAAGATCGGTGCCGACGCATTTACTGCAGATGCTGCAGATGCTGCAAGATGGGCCAAAAATTACGTAGTAAACAAATAAATCAATTAAAATAAATGGGAGGTAGTTATGAAAGGTAGAATCAAATACGATGTTATGACTAAAGAAGAGCTCAACCATATGAAGAGCAGAATGGAAGAGCTTCTTATAAAAAGGGGAATTCATCTTGATCATGATGAAATGCTTCAAGAGCTTTCAGACCTTGGTTGTATAGTCGATATGGATAAAAAAGAGCTTAAGTTTACAAAGGAACTTATTGATAAGGCTGTGGCATCTATTCCAAAGGAATTTACACTTTATTCGCCATCGGGTAAAAGGGATCTTAAATTCCCCCACCCTGAAGGTAAGTTCTATACAAGAACGAATACAGGTGCACCGAACTACATGACGATAGATGGTGACACTCACTTCACAAAGCTGTCGGAAGTTGATGAATGGTATCATTTGGCGAATCAGATGGAAAATATAGACTACTTCACGCTGCCATCGACTTCTGGAGAAGAAGTTCCTGGAGATGCAGTAGATGTATATACTCTTGAAAGAGCATTGAATCTGGCTGAAAAGCATATATGGCTTCAACCATATGAAGGCGAAAATGTTAAATATCTTATCGACATGGCGGCAGCGGCAGTAGGCGGATTGGATAAGTTAAGGGAAAAGCCCATAGTAAGCTTCATAGCTTGTTCCGTATCATGCTTGAACTACAAGTGGATGGATGCGGAAATACTTTACAGATGTGCAAAGGCAGGTCTTCCCGTACAGCCTTGTTCTCTTCCAACGGCAGGAGCGAATACGCCTGTAACAGCCCAAGGTACTGCATTCATGTCTGCGGCGGAAGTGTTTGCGATGATAGTAATGCTTCAGTTATTGTCACCGGGTCTTCCTGTGATAGCTACAACCTTATTGTTCTCAATGGATATGATGACTACATATACTCTTCAATCAAACACTGAAATTACAATGGCTAGACTTATGTGCATGCAGCTGTTTGAGCAAGGTTACAATATTAGGGCGCATTCTTATGGAACAGGAACAGACAGTCTTGCTATTGATGAGCAGAATATGATTGAAAGAACATCGCTTATACATGCCATGGCAATGTCTGACGCTTCAGTACTCGGTGGAGCTGGACAGTTGGAGACTGCAAAGACTATCAGCCCGGTACAACTTATAATCGACAATGAAATATTTGGTATAGCCCAAAGACTTAGAACTGGTCTTGACATTAATGATGAGACCTTGAATTGGGATGAGATTATGAACGAAGTGGATAAAAATCCAGGATTTATAATGAGCGAGCATACTATGAGGCACTTTGAAGAGGCACACAGACCTGACATGTTTAATAGAGGCGGACTTGCCAAGTGGCAGGAGAACGGAAGCAAGACTCTTCAAGATTCTGCAAGAGATAAGTACTATAAGCTTATGAAGAATCCTGCAGCTTATTCGCTGGACGCTGATAAGGCTGCAGCGGTCAAGGAAGTTCTTGAAACAGCCCACAAGGCACTTGTAAAGGAAACTGCAACACTGTAAGACACGACTTGTAAAGGGGAGTGCAGAATATTTATTCTCCCCTTTTACTTTTCTTAAAATCAATATTTTCAATGAATGTATCGGTACATTATCTCAAAACGTTTGTGAAAACGTTTAAGCAGCAAATTGCGAAATTATTCAACTTAATAATATTGAGGATATTTGTATCCCAAAAAGGAGGATGTTTTTATGAAAATAACAAAAACGGAAAAAATCTGGTTATTGGTTGTTACTGCTTTTTATCTTCTCTACAACCTGCCTTATGTACCTGCATATGGTGATTCGAGAGCAATGTTTCTCCATGCTGGACTGACAATTATACCTATTTGGATATCAGTTTATGTAGGACTTGGCAGAGTATATAAAATTTACAAATTAAAAAAATAATATTTCCGGAGGATAGATATGTTAAAATCATCAACGATTTGGATTGCGTTTGCTTTGTATATGTGCTTTCTTATTGGCATTGCAATGTATGTAACAATGAAGGAAAGAAGAGAATCGGGTTCTGAAAATCTACTGACTGCAAGTATACCATGGCCTATACTGGTTATGACTTATATTGCATCCCTTATGAGTACATGGGTTTTCTTTGCAGGACCAGGAGCATATTACAGAGGCGGCATGGGTTACTGGTTGTCTGAAATGAGTTATATTGCACTATTTCCAATAATTTGTCATTTTACAATGAACAAGGTATGGGTTATTAATAAAATCAGAAATTTCACAACTCCTGCAGACTTTTATTATGAAAGATTCAAGAGCCCTGCCCTAAGAACTGTACTTGGAATCATATTCCTGGGAGCGTCATTTCCCTATATTGCATCGGTTCTAGTGGCAATTGCCAAGGCTGCCAACATTGCAACCGGCGGGGAGATGAGCTATACAATGGTTGTAATAGCAGTAGGATTGATAATGACTGTATTTGTAACGATTGGTGGAGTTAAATCCGCTGCAACTGCAGATACTATCCAAGGACTTTTATTTATAGGCGGTCTTTGGGCTATAGTAATAGCATGCCTCGTAGTTGGATTTGGTGGATCATTATCTGATGCAGTTTCCGCCATAAAGGTCAATACGGCTTCATTCTTCTCATATCCTGGACCTGATGGCTGGGTACCATACAGTGGAAGATTTGGATATCCCTTTGCCTGTGCAATAGGTTGGACCATTATGCTTCCTCACGTATTTGTAAGATCAGGATATTTTGGAGACAATCTTAAAACACAGAGAACTCTTTCGTACCTTACACCTGCTCTCCAGGCATTTGTATGGACTGGAACAATGCTTATTGGTCTTGTAGGAATAGCGCTGGCTCCGGGACTTCCAACAGGCGATACGGAATTGATTATACCGTATATGATCAATAATTTTGTATTGGCGTATAATGCAGACCTTGCAGTAGTATTGATGATCGGTTTCTTTGTTGGAGCAACGGCAGTCGGACTTTCAACTGCAAATGCATTCCTCAGTGTTGCATCGTCCATAGTATCTGAAGATATCATCAAGAATACCTTCAAGATAAAGGTTGCACCGGAGAAACAGGTAATAGTAAACAGATGCGTAATAGCTGCAATAGGTATTGCAGGAACATTGATTGCCATAAACCCTCCTCAACTTATATTTACGATGATCATGTTCTCCATCGCTATAGTAATGCCGTTGTTCCCGATTCTCGTATTCGGAATATACTGGAAAAAGGCAACCAAGCAGGCAGCGCTTATTTCGGCAATTGTAGGTACTATAGTTGTACTTATGACATACTTTGTATGGGGAATAGGATATACATGGTATGGAGCGATTGGAATGCTTGCATCAACGGTTCTCATGGTGGTAGTCAGTCTTGCTACAAGTCAGGATTCAAAAGAATCCCAAAGCTTCTACGAAGCTCTTGAACAAGGTGAAAACATGTACTATGAAGTTGATGAACAGGAAGTTAGTGCTTGAAATAAATGATAAAATCGCAGGGCATCTTATAGATGCCATGCTTTTTTTTAGTCAGGTTTGTGTGATGGGAATTTATAATATTGTCAATAAATATATACAAATATATTAAATAATTTGAATATTGCTTTATTTTATGGACAATGCAAGTACATAGTAGTAGAATGTAGTGTATAATAATTAACAAATCAAATTAACAGGAGGATAGCATGTCTAATTACAACAATATTGTTTTTGAAAAGCAGAATAATATAGGAGTTCTGAAAATCAACAGACCCAAGGCTCTAAATGCCTTGAATACTGAGACTATATGTGAACTCGCACAGGTAGTGAAGGAAATTAAGAATGACCCGGAAGTAAAGGTTCTGATAGTGACGGGTGAAGGTAGGTCCTTTGTAGCAGGAGCGGATATAGTTGAAATGAAGGACAAGACACCGGAAGAGGCAAGGACATTTGCAGGCATGGCAATGGAAGTGTTCAGAGAAATAGAGCTGATGGAAAAGCCTGTTATTGCAGCAGTTAACGGTTTTGCACTTGGTGGCGGATGTGAACTTTCCATGTCTTGTGACATCAGGATAGCAGGTGAAAAGGCTAAATTCGGACAGCCTGAGGTAGGCCTCGGCATAACACCTGGATTTGCAGGAACACAAAGACTTCCAAGACTTGTTGGTACAGGAAAGGCAAAGGAGCTTATCTTTACAGCCAAGATGATAAGTGCCGAGGAAGCTGAGAAAATCGGTTTGGCGAACGCGGTTGTACCACAGGAAGAGCTTATGGACAAGGCTATGGAAATGGCAAATCAGATACTTGCAAACAGTCCAATGGCTGTCAAGTATGCAAAGAGTGCCATAAACAGAGGATATGAAACAGATATAGAAACAGGAATGTATATAGAGAAGGACATCTTCGGCCTTTGCTTTGCTTCTGAAGAGCAAACAGAAGGAATGACAGCATTCGTAGAAAAAAGAAAGCCTGATTTCGGGCAGAAATAAATTCGTAAGCCTTTATTAAGGTGCAAATGAAAGTAATTTCAAAAAAGAGATTCCAAATTCGGGAATCTCTTTTTTATAACAAATATTTGTCATTTTTATGTATGCAGTACTATTCCATGCCTTCAACTTCCAGACCTTTTGATGTGGCCCTTATGCCTATGGCACCAAGAGGGGCGGTAGTTATTATTGAAAGAACTGCGATTGCCAGTATGAGCTCTCCTGACTTAACACCCATTGCAAGGGGTATGGCGCCTATGGCTGCCTGAACCGTGGCCTTCGGAGTATATGAAACGACACAGAAGAGCCTTTCCTTGAAATTAAGGTCGGTGCCCAGTGTTGAAAGAACCACTCCAAGACTCCTTGCAACAAGGCCTATTGCAATGATAATTAGACCCTTGAGGCCTGAGTTGAAGGCTACGCCTATATTGACTTGGGCTCCCACAAGTACGAAGAGGAGAATTTCTGCAAGTATCCATATCTTGTTGAACTTGGCCGACAGCCTTTTGGCAACTTCAGGAATCTTTTCAAGTATTATGAATCCTATTACCATGACCCCCAGAAGGGCGGCAACCTCCACCCTGCTTTTCAGAAGCTCTTCAATGGCCTTGAGAAGGATGGCGCATCCAAGGATAACAAGGACCTTTTTCGTATCTCTTATGTGGTAGTTTGTAAACACCTTTACAAGAATCAGACCTATCATCAAACCCATTACTATTCCAAGGACTATGGATAGAGGTATTGACAGTATCTGTACTCCAATGTTCACATGGTTTCCGCTGTACAGACCCAGAAAGGTTGTAAATATTGTTATCGCAAATACATCGTCAATAGATGCACTGGCGATAATCAAGGTCGGTATGCCTTTTTTTGTTCCTATCTTCCTGTCCGTAAAATAGAGCATGGATGGCACCACTACAGCCGGAGATACGGCTTCAATTATGAAGCCCAAGATGCCTCCCTCGATGAAGGAAAGCCCCAGGATATATTGTGCTATGAATGCTATGGTGAAGCCTTCCATCAGGCCGGGTATGCAGCTCATTTTGAGGGCTGTCTTTCCTACCTTGTTCAGATTTTCCCTGCTTATGCCAAGACCTGCCCTCAAGAGTATTATTATGAGTGCAATGAGCCTGAAGTCTGCAGATACCTCCAAGAGGTTCGGATCAAGCATGTCCAGTGCATAGGGGCCTATTGCTATTCCTAGAAGGAGCATTCCCAATAGTCCCGGCAAATTCAACTTTGTAAAAATGAGGTTTGCCAGCAAACCCAGTACGATTATTATCCCTAAACTTGTAGCCATTTTGTTTTCGCATGACGTGAGTGATATCATGCATCTCCTTGTTAGTATTTTTCCTACAAAAAAATCCTGTCGACAAAAAGAAGTCAACAGGAGTCATTAGCACTTGGCGGTTAGGCAATCTTGTTATGTTTTCTTGCCTGGCGAACTCCATCGCCTTATATTATTGTCTGTCCAATTCGATTTTGCTGTATCTTTCCAGATAAATCTATCATATTGAAATATATATGTCAATATGAATGAGTGACTTTTGTGGCGGAGTACCTGAGCTTTTATATGCAAAAATATTGTGGTTCAACAAAATTGTATTTAATATTTGCCTGGATTTGTGATATAATGTAATTTATAAGGATGGCGTTCGACATTGGCGCATGATGTAAAGTTGAGGCTGATATCGGCTCGAAACTTTTAGGTATATTTGGTATTGCGAATGATGTGCGGTAATAGCGGATAAAAATCTGTCGATTCAATAAAAATTAAATTATAAAGGAGAAATGGATGAGTAGTGAGATGAAATTCAGATGGCATGGAAGAGGTGGACAGGGTGTCAAGACGGCGGCTTTGCTTCTTGCGGATGTGGCATTTACTACAGGCAAGTATGTCAAGGGATTTCCCGAATATGGCCCTGAACGCATGGGAGCGCCGGTTACTGCATATGACAGAATCAGCGATGATCCCATAATGGTGCATTCAAACATCTATGAGCCGGATTTTGTAGCCTTGTTTGACGATACTCTCTTGAGCAGCGTCGATGTTACTGCGGGACTTTCGCTGGAGGGAGGCATTCTTGTCAATACACACAAGACCCCCCAAGAAGTTGCAGGATTCCTCAATGGATATGAAGGAAAGATATGTACAATCGATGCAAGGAAAATATCGGAAGAAATCCTGGGCAAGAATTTCCCCAACATGGCTATGCTTGCAGCTTTAATAAAATTGTCGGGATTGATGGAAAAGGATAAATTCATGGGAAACATGGAGGATTCCTTGAAACACAAGTTTGCTACAAAACCCCAGGTTGTTGCAGGAAACATGGAAATACTTGAAAGATCCTTCGAGGAGGTACAAGGAATATGAAACAGGGAAAAATTGATATAAATGAAAACGTAAAGTGGCAGGATATAACTGTTGCAGGAACCATAAAGGGAGGAGCATCGGCAAAACAGTTCAATACAGGAGATTGGAGAGTAAAAAAACCTGTATTCATTGAAGACAAGTGCAAGCAGTGCCTGCTTTGCGTACCTGTATGTCCTGATTCTTCAATACCTGTCAAGGACAGTAAAAGACTTGATTTTGATTACGATCATTGCAAGGGATGTGGAATCTGCGTAGAGGTTTGTCCTTTCGATGCAATAGAATTTGTAGATGATGTAAAGGGGGAAGAATAATGAACATTAAAGATAGATTGTCAGGAAACGAAGCTGTAGCATATGCAATGAAGCAGATGAATCTGGATGTTGTAGCAGCCTTTCCAATAACTCCATCTACGGAAATACCACAGTATTTTTCACAATATGTGAACAATGGAGAAGTTGATACACAGTTTGTCCCTGTTGAGTCCGAGCACAGTTCCATGTCGGCCTGCATCGGTGCTTCGGTTGCAGGCGGAAGAGTTGCAACTGCAACATCATCAAATGGTATGGCTCTCATGAATGAAATGCTTCATATAGCGTCGGCACTGAGGCTTCCGGTATCCCTGGCGGCTGTCAACAGAGCCATTACAGGACCTATAAACATAAATTGCGATTACAGTGATTCCATGGGAGCAAAGGATACGGGATGGATTCAAATATATGCCGAAAATGCCCAGGAAGCCTATGACAACTTCATCATGAGCACAAGAATCGGAGAGCATGTGGATGTAAGACTGCCTGTCATGACCAACCAGGACGGATTCATCACAAGTCATTCCCTGGAAAACATTGAATTATTGGATGATGAAACGGTAAGTGATTTTGTAGGATACTATGAGCCTATCGACTATATGCTTGACGAAACCACAACGGCATCATTCGGTCCATACGATTCGCCTAAATTCCTGCTTGAGCACAAGAGGCAGCAGGCTCAGGCAATGATGAATGCAAAGGATGTAATCAAGGACGTACAGGAAGAATTCTACAAGATATCCGGCAGAAAATACGACATCATAGAGTCTTACAAAACAGAAGATGCAGAAAGAATAATGGTTATCATAGGTTCTTCAGCGGGAACTGCTAAATATGCAGTGAATGAACTGAGAGCAAAGGGGGAAAAAGTCGGCCTTGTAAAGATAAGAGTATACAGACCTTTCCCTGCAATTGAAATAGCAAAGGAACTCAAGAATGCAAAAATAGTTGCAGTAATGGACAGGGCGGAAGGACTTTCCGGCATTGGCGGACCGGTATTTGCCGACATTTGTGCATCCATGTGCAACATGAAGGACAAACCGTTCATGGTCAATTATATTTATGGACTTGGTGGAAGAGACTTCAAACCTGAAGATGTAATGGCTGTATTTGGAGAGTTGAAGTCCGGCATGGATTCCGGACAAGAGCTGGAGACATATAGATATCATGGTGTAAGAGGATAGGGGTGAGCTGATGAAATATAATTTTAAGGAAGAAATGAACAAACCTGAACGTTTTTCAGGCGGACATAGAATGTGTGCAGGATGTGGAGCACCCGTAGTGGTTAGAACAGTGCTAAGGGCTCTTGAAGAGGATGACAAGGCGGCGATTGTGAATGCAACCGGATGTCTTGAGGCAGCTACATTCCCATACCCATACACTGCCTGGGAAGATTCATGGCTCCACAGTGCATTTGAGAATGCAGGAGCAAGCGCCAGCGGTGTGGCGGCGACATATCTGGCCCTTAAGAAAAGAGGAAAGGTCAAGAGCACATTCAAGACAATAGCATTCGGTGGAGACGGGGGAACTTACGATATAGGATTCCAGTCGCTGTCCGGAGCAATGGAAAGAGGCCACGACATCACCTACGTATGCTATGACAACGAAGCATACATGAATACTGGAATCCAAAGATCTTCAGGTACATCAAGATTTGCAGACACTACAACTTCACCTGCAGGAACGGCTGTTCCAGGAAAACAGCAGAACAAGAAAAACCTTACTGACATTATGATAGCCCACAACATACCATACGTGGCGCAGACAACATTCATGGGAAATATGAAAGACCTTCATGTAAAGGCTAAAAAGGCGATATATACCGAGGGAGCTGCATTCATGAACGTAATGGCACCTTGCCCCAGGGGATGGAGATACGACACGCCAAAGCTTATGGAAATCACGAAGCTTGCAGTGGAAACATGCTTCTGGCCAATGTTTGAAGTTGAGAACGGAGTATATACACTTAACTACAAGCCCAAGAACAAGCTTCCGATAGAGGAATTCCTCAAGCCCCAGGGCAGGTTCAAGCATCTTTTCCAGAAAGGGAATGAATGGATGATAGAAGAATTCCAGGCTGAAGTCGACAGGAAGTGGGAAGAACTTCTTCAGAAATGTGGTGAAGCAAGTAGAGTGGCTATTTAGCGTCAGCTTCACAGCTGTTGTTAAAGGAAGATAGAGGCGTCAAATAATTTTCTGCAGCTATAATATACAGATGTAGTATGGCAATAAAGTATGATATAATGTAATATGAAAAGGAGTTCAGGCTCCTTTTTCTTTATAAATCGGGTTATGAGAGGTGTAGTGTGAAAGATTTTAATGAAGTTATTGAACATGTGAAGTCCAAGGGGAAAAAAACCCTGTCCGTTGCAGCGGCAAACGACAAGGGAGTGCTTATGGCGGTAAAGGCTGCAGTGGAAAAGGGGATAGTCAAGCCCATACTTGTAGGTAGGGAAGATGAAATAAGAAAGATATCCGAGGAAATAGGATTTGAGCTTGATGGTGTAGAGGTCATTGATGTTGAGGATATAAAGGATGCATCCCTTAAGGCAGTGGAACTTGTAAGCTCCAAAAAGGCGGATTTCCTGATGAAGGGAATGGTTGACACGTCAATCCTGCTGAAGGCCGTTCTCGACAAGGAAGTGGGACTGAGGACCGGGAAGACGCTGAGTCATGTAGCCGTTTTCTTTGCTGAAAAATACCACAAGATGTTGATAATTACCGATGCGGCAATGAATATTGCACCGGACCTTGACAAGAAAAGGGAAATACTCGAGAATTCAGTTGAATTTGCACACTCTCTAGGAATAGACAATCCAAAGTGTGCGGTGGTATGCGCCAAGGAAAAGGTGAATCCTGCCATGATCCATACGGTAGATGCAGGTGAACTTGTTAAGCTCAACGAGGAAGGACAGATCAAGGGATGTATCGTAGGAGGACCTTTTGCTCTTGATAATGCAATATCAAAGGAAGCGGCCATTCACAAGGGAATAGACCATGAAGTTGCAGGAGATGCAGATATCCTTCTGATGCCTAACATTGAGGCGGGAAACATCCTCTACAAGGCGCTGTCCTTCATGTCCAATTCTGAATCTGCAGGTGTTATTCTTGGAGCGGCGGCTCCAATAGTGTTGACTTCAAGGGCTGATTCCGAAGAGGCAAAGCTAAATTCCATAGCACTTGCTGCAATACATTCATAAAAATATAGAGAGAATTTTAAGAAGTACAGTATACTTTTTACATTGAAGCTAAGGAAGCTTAATGAAAAACAAGTGCGGAGGAGCATAATTGATGAAGCAACTGGTGATTAACCCAGGTTCCACTTCCACGAAGATTGCGGTTTTTGACAATACAAGCATGATATTCGAAAAAACATTGAGGCATTCGGTGGAGGAACTCGGCAAGTATGAAAAGATAATAGACGAATTTGAATTTAGAAAGAATATAATTCTGGATGCATTGAAGGAAAACGACATTGAGGTGAAGGATCTTGCGGCAGTAGTGGGAAGAGGAGGACTTCTGAAACCCATAGCCGGAGGAACATATGCAGTTTCGCCTGAAATGCTTGAAGACCTTAAGTCCGCATCCAGGGGAGAGCATGCATCAAATCTTGGGGGAGTCCTTGCACATGAAATTGCCGGTGAAGAGAATCTGCCGTCATTCATTGTGGACCCTGTCGTGGTTGATGAAATGGAGCCGATATCAAGGCTGGCAGGACATCCAAGGTTTGAAAGGAAGAGCATCTTCCATGCTCTTAATCAGAAGGCAGTAGGCAGAAGGGCTGCCAGGGAACTGGGCAGGAAATATGAAGAAGTTAATCTTGTAGTTGCCCATCTTGGCGGAGGAATATCCGTAGGGGCCCACAAGGCAGGAAGAATCATTGATGTAAACAATGCCCTTGACGGAGAGGGGCCATATTCTCCTGAAAGAAGCGGCACGTTGCCTTCAGGTGATCTTGTAAAACTGTCATTCTCAGGAGAGGCAGGCATTGATGAAGTCAAGAAGATGATAAAGGGAAGCGGCGGTCTAACTGCATATCTTGGAACCAACGATGCCAGAGCCATCAGCGGCATGTGCGAAAAAGGTGACGAAAATGCCCGACTCATATATGAAGGAATGGCATACCAGGTGGCAAAGGACATAGGAGCCTATTCCGTAGTACTTGAAGGCAGGGTGGATGCCATAGTAATTACCGGCGGAATAGCCTACGACAAGGAATTTGTGTCGTGGATAGAAAAAAGGGTAGGATTTATTGCCGATATCATTGTATTCCCTGGGGAAGATGAGCTTGAAGCACTGGCTGAAGGCGGTTTGAGAGTGTTGACAGGTGAAGAGGAAGCAAAGGTATATTAGTATCGCGATCAGAAAAGCACAATGTCCATTGTATGGAGTGCTTTTCTTTTTTTATAGTCTAATAAGGTCAAAACGTAGCTCCTTTCTTGCAAAAGTGAATATTGAATAATTCGGATTTGTTTATCAATTGCTTAGTAATCGTTGGTTTGGCAATAAAAACATTGATAAACAGCCAAAAAAGGTGTAAAATGGAAATACTCCGAGCTAAATTGTCTTAATGAGAGGACTTAGCCTATGGGTGCAATTTGTGAAGATTGCGCCTCCCGGTTTGGAAAGGAGAACTATAACTGTCCAAACGGACGGTTTTTTTTTGTATGAAATTGTCTTGTGAGAAATAGTAAAATGGCCTTAAGTAAATTTTTGGACACCTTGGATGGAGGAATGATGAAATTTCTAAAAGCATACGAACCTTATAAAATTAGAGAAATGATGAAGGAATATTTTGGAGACATTGATATAGGAACAGAGATTGTCCATATAAGTGAAGCACTGGACAGGTACTCGGCCAAAGACATCAAGAGTTCTGTCAACATTCCGGACTTCAACAAATCTACTGTCGACGGGTATGCCCTCATGTCTTCGGATACGAGAGGGGCTTCGGAAAGCATGCCTGTATTTCTGGATGTTTCAGGGGAGGTTCTAATGGGAACTGAAGCTGAAACGGAGGTAGTTGAAAATACCTGTGTATACGTTCCCACAGGGGGAATGTTGCCAAAGGGTGCCGATGCAGTTGTCATGATTGAATATACTGAGAAGCTTGATGAAGAGACCGTTGCCGTTAACATGGCCATGCATCCCGGAGAAAATATTATATACATCGGTGAAGATATAAGCGTAGACGATGTGATTGTGAAAAAGGGCAGGAAGATTACAGCCTTCGATACAGGTGCCTTAAGTGCCATAGGAGTATCAGAGATATCCGTATTCAAAAAGCCGAGAACTGTAATCATATCCTCCGGTGACGAGATAAGAAGACCCGAAGAAGATATAAAGCCCGGCGAGGTAAGGGATATCAACAGCTTTGTTGTAGGAGCCCTTATTGAAAAATACGGCGGTGAAGTGATACACAAGACCATAGTCGATGACGATGAGGGAAGCCTTTACAATGAAGTTGAAAAATGGATAGACAGGGCGGACATAGTAATAGTGTCCGGAGGAAGTTCGGCAGGTATAAAGGATGTTACGGCAGAGGTGCTGGACAGCTTTGGGAAGCCGGGGCTTTTCGTACACGGAGCGGCAGTGAAGCCCGGCAAGCCTACGATAATGTCCTGTGCCAGGGACACTGCGCTGATAGGACTGCCCGGTCACCCTGGATCATCGTCTATAATATTCACAATATTCGGCAAGGAGCTTTTCAAGATACTTCTTGAAAAGGAAGATGCCATTGAGTCCTTTGTTGAAGCAGAGCTTACCTACAGCCTGGCAGGAGCCCCGGGAAAGGAAACCTATGTTATGGGGACTCTGGAGAACAGGGACGGAAAATACCTTTTCAATCCCCTCATAAAGAAATCTGCAGCGATATCACAGCTTTCCAGGAGTGAAGGATATGTAGTAATAAAGTCCGGGACTGAAGGAATAAATAAAGGAAATACCGTAAGAGTATATACTGAATGAGGGAGGTAGCCATGAAAAAGGAAAGAAACATATATCTTGAAAATACAGACCTTGAGGTTGCCCTGAAGGGATATCTTGAAAGGTTCGAGGAAGAGCTTGAAAACAAACCGGTTGAAACAATAAGTGTTGTGGATTCCCTGGGAAGAGTTACCGCCCGGCCATATTTTGCCAAATATTCATCTCCAAACTTCAATGCATCGGCTATGGACGGAATTGCAGTGAAATCTGAAAATACCTTTGGGGCCAGAGAGGGTAAACCCTTGACCCTGGTAAAGGGAAGGGACTACAAGGTCGTTGACACGGGAGATCCAATTGACGGGGAATACAATGCCGTGATAATGATAGAAGACCTTAACGAGTTAAGCGAAGAAGAGGTTCAGATCATGACACCGGCATCTCCCTGGCAGCATGTAAGGCCTGTAGGTGAGGATATAGTGGCGGGAGAAATGATAGTTTCTGCAAACCATAAGATAAGACCTGTGGACCTGGCATCATTGATAAACGGAGGAATCGACGAGATTCAAGTTTATGCAAGGACGAAAGTAGGAATAATCCCAACAGGGACGGAAATAGTGGAGCCGGGAACAATACTTAAAAGGGGCGACATCATAGAGTCCAATTCGAGGATGTTTGAAGGATTGACTCTTGAATGCGGAGCAATCCCTTCAAGGTACCAGGTAGTAAGGGACGACTATGAGGAAATAAAGAAAACCGTAATGGATTCCGTTGAGAAAAACGATATAACTATCATCAATGCAGGATCTTCAGCCGGTACGGAGGACTATACTAAAAGCATAGTTGAGGAACTGGGAGAGGTGTGCTACCACGGCCTTTCAATCAAGCCGGGAAAGCCCGCCATTCTTGGGAAGGTAAAAGGAAAGCCTGTAATAGGAATTCCCGGATATCCCGTTTCGGCATACATGGTGTTCAGGAATATTGCCCGGGAAATAATCATGGAATTCATGAGTCTTCATAGGGAAAAACCAGCAGTTATACAGGCCTATCTGTCAAAGAGGATTGTATCCTCCTACAAATACAAGGAATTTGTACGGGTGAAGCTGGGAAAACTTGGAGGCAAGATTATAGCTACTCCTCTCAACAGAGGAGCAGGGGTGCTAATGTCCCTGGTTAGATGCGACGGAATACTTGTAATACCCAAGGAGAAGGAAGGCTTTGAAGCAAGCGAACTTGTTCAGATAGAACTGCTGAAGGACTATTCTAAAATAGAGAATACGGTTGTTTCCATAGGAAGCCACGACCTGGTAATGGACATAGTAAACAATCATATACATATGATGGATTCAATGGTTGACCTGTCTTCCGCCCATACGGGAAGCATGGGCGGAATAATGGCACTGAGAAAGGGTGAATGCCACCTGGCGCCAATCCACCTTCTCGACGAGAAAACCGGGATCTACAATGTTCCCGTACTGCAGAAGTATTTGAGAGGGACTGATGTTGTTCTTGTAAAGGGATTTGGAAGGACGCAGGGATTCATGGTACAGAAGGGGAATCCCAGGAATATAAAATCTTTGAGGGACCTTTCAAGGGATGACGTATCCTTTGTCAACAGGCAAAAGGGTTCAGGCACTAGGGTGCTTCTAGACTACAGGTTGAAGCAGGAAGGAATGGACAGAAACGATATAACGGGATATGAAAGGGAAATGACGACCCACATGGCGGTGGCTGCAGCGGTTTCTTCGGGAACGGCAGACGTTGGCCTTGGTGTGTATTCTGCAGCGAAAACCATGAACCTTGACTTCATACCCCTGGCCGAAGAGGAATACGACTTTGCAATGCTGAAGGAAGAAATGAACAATCCGAAAATAAAAACATTTTTGAAGGTAATCAAATCCAGAAAACTCAAGGAAGAATTGAAGGAGCTTGGAGGGTACACCTTTGAAAATACAGGAAAAGTGGTGAAGATATGAAGGATACATATGGAAGGAACATCAGATATTTAAGGGTTTCGGTAACTGACAGATGCAATCTGAGATGCATGTACTGCATGCCTGAGGAGGGAGTCTGCAAGAAGACCCACCCTGACATGCTTTCCCTGGAGGAAATCTATCAGATAATTGAAGCATCCGCAGAAATGGGATTCGACAAGATAAGGATTACGGGAGGAGAGCCTCTTGTAAGGAAAAACATAGAATGGCTTGTGAAGAAAACCGCCGAGCTTGAGGGAATCAAGGACATAGCCATGACAACCAACGGAATTCTTCTGGCCGAATATGCAGAGAAACTCAAGGATGCAGGGTTAAACAGGGTGAATATCAGCCTTGATACACTGGATGTGGAAAAGTTTAGGGAAATAACAAGGGGTGGAGACATAGAAAGGGTGCTCGAGGGAATAAAGGCTGCCCTGAATCACGGATTGACTCCCATAAAAATCAACACTGTCCTCATAGGAGGATTCAACGATGATGAAATAGAAGACCTTGCGGAATTGACACTAAACCACGACATCCATGTAAGATTCATTGAACTGATGCCCATAGGACATGCGGCTGACTGGTCAAAGGAAAAATTCATACCAAATGAAACGGTACTTGAAAGACTTGAGAATCTGATTCCTCTCGAGAATGAGGACGGATCTCCGGCCAGGACATACAAGATGCCTGGAGCAAAGGGGACAATAGGATTGATAAATCCAATATCACAGCATTTCTGCAACACCTGCAACAGATTGAGGCTTACTGCCGATGGAAAGCTGAAGCCCTGCCTTCATTCAGACAAGGAGATAGATGTGAAGAAAGGTCTTGGAGACAAGGAAGAAATCAAGAAAATAATAGTCGATACGATAGAAATGAAGCCAAAGGCGCACCACATTAACGACAAGGACTACAAGCCCATAACAAGGGATATGAACAATATAGGAGGCTGAGATGGAAAAGTTGACGCATATTAACGAAGATGGAAGACCTAAAATGGTTGATGTGGGAGACAAGGAGGATACTCTCAGGATAGGAGAAGCTTATGGCTGCATATACATGGATGGAAAAACCCTTGAAATGATTACCGGTGGAAAGCATAAAAAGGGAGATGTAATTGCAACGGCACAGGTTGCGGGAATTATGGCAGCAAAAAAAACATGGGATATAATCCCCATGTGCCACAATATCCTCATGAACGGAATAGACATGAAGTTCGAGCCCGATGTTGAAAAGAATTGCATACACATAGGTGCCAGGGCAACAACAAGAGGAAAAACCGGTATAGAAATGGAAGTTCTCACTGCGGTATCTGTTGCAGCTCTTACCATATACGACATGTGCAAGGCTGTAGACAGAAGCATGATAATTTCCGATGTGAAGCTGATGAAGAAATCCGGCGGCAAGTCTGGAGACTTCAACAGGGAAGTAAATGAGGATAGAAAATGAAAGGCAGGATAATAGCTGTAAATATTAGCGACAAGAAAGGAATCACAAAGACCACAATAGATGAAGGAAACTTCATAGAGGAATTTGGCCTTGAGGGAGATGCTCATGCAGGGAAATGGCACAGGCAGGTAAGTCTTCTGGGAAATGAAAGTGTAAAGAAGATGGAAGAAATGCTCAAAGGTAAGGGCTATGACGACTGCAGAGGGATTTTTGCAGAAAATCTTACAACTGAAGGGATTATACTTTACGAACTGCCTGTAGGAACAAAACTGAAGATTGGCGATGTTCTCATGGAAGTGACACAAATAGGGAAGGAGTGTCATGAAGGTTGTGCCATAAGAAACCAGGTAGGAAAGTGCGTCATGCCCCTGGAAGGAATATTTACAAGAGTGTTGAAGGGTGGAAAGATTAAGCCTGGAGACGTTATAGAGGTACTTGAAGACTAAAATCCGGTATTCCGGATTTTTGCTTTGATTAATGAAGAATTCCTTTTGTTTTTAAATGATTGCTTGTATGGTTTAAGCTTTGGGGAAGCTTTCTTCAAGCTTGGATGATCTGATTTTCATGGAATATGAAATTGTTAAGGAAAATTTAATTGAAATTTGATTGAGGCAATTTTGTTGAATTGATAGCGGTATTGATATAGCACGGTTTCATGGGTTGGGCATGTAGTCAAAAATTTACAAAAAATGCAAAATGACTACTAAATGACTACTACGACATATTTTTAATCACATTCAAAGAAATAAAATAGTGTATAATAAGAGTACGACCACCGGATTTGCATTTAAGTCCTGGTGGTCAATTTTTATTGAAGGAGGATATACTATGAGAGGGGTTGAAGTTACCCTTGACCGTAAAACGTTAAAGGTAAAAAAGATAGGAGAAGTCGAACTTCAAAGTGAACCAGATAAGAGAATCGACAAAGTGTTGGTTGAAATGACTATACAAAGATTGAAAAGCCTTGATGCTGAGCAGTTAAAGAAGTTGAAAAAATAGAAATGATGTGGTCTGTTTTTTATAAAGGGAGGGCCTATTATGCAAGGTGTTAAAGTAACAATAGATTTAAAGACTGGGAAAGTAATAAGAACAGAAGAAGTTGAGATTGACAAGGAACCAGACAAAGCGATTGATCATATGTTGACTCAAAAAGCAGTAGATCATTTTATGAATCTTAAGAAAGAAAAGCTTGAAGAATTTAAGCGGAAAAAGTTTAGGTTATGAGAAAATGGATATAGTTTTAGTTTATATTTTGGAAAAACGGATAATGCAGCACTTCGCCAATTTCGGTTGAAGATAATTTGACAGTTGAATGAAAAGTAACAACCTCATAAGTAAATGTTGATTTGTAGTTGTAGGGTGATATGGAAAGTGATAAAATAGTTATTGGGATATGTTGAATTGGGGTTGGTGTATTTAAATATTTTTTGTAGAGGTTTTATTGCCCTGTTCAGATTTGAGCAGGGTTTTTATTATATTTCAAATCGAAAGGAGAATTGCCATGGTATTAATTAGTGTCGGAGTAAGTCTGTTGATAATACTCATTATCTATCATTTTAATGAGAAGAGGAACAGAGACAAGGATTTATCGCTATTAAAGGGCTATCTAGGTTTCTTGGTTTGTACAGGGGTATATGCTTTTATTCTTCCTGGAAATCAAATTGAAGGAAGTCGTATTGTTATGCTTGTTATAACTGGTGTCTTTGTCGCTAGCTATATAATGGCACCTTCTAAACTTACATCAATAATTATTGTGTTGTGGTTACTGCTTGACGGTGCATTTCGGGGATTAGTACTATATGGAGCATATATTAACAGTGCTTCGGTTGATTTTTTCTTTTCGTATTTGATACAAGCGGTTTTATCGTTGTTTGTTTTGTGCCATTCCTTAATCCTAAGCATGAGATTGAATAGAAGAGAGAAGTCTAAGAAAGCTTTGAAGAGCAATGATGTATCAAACAATGAGCTATAAATAATATTTTGAGGTGTTGGGATATTCAAGTAAAAGAATCCTTACCAGAGCATTGTTGGCAAACAAAGAGGATGAACATTGCATTCATCCTCAATTTACTTAAAACCCAACCTTATTCCATGTCGCATTAACTCTTCTCTTTTATTGAAAAGTTCTCTTTTAAACTCGGTAGACATTAACGATACCCACCATTCCGGGAAATCTAGCATCATAACTGTTAACTTATAGTCATAAGCGGAATCTAACCGAGACATATTTATTTTTTTTATTTCTTCTAACATTCGGTTCATGTATGCTTTTCGTTCTAATAGAGTTGCAGTCCATCCACCAAAGAACCAGGCTATCGGTAAAATTATTAAATGCAGCCATCCGTAATTAATGCAGAGAGATATTATTTCCCCTAAGATTAAAAACTTCAAAAACCATCCTACCGCAAATCCGTGTTTGCGTGGAAACGAACCACGAGGCAAGGATGTGTTTTCCTTAAGGTCTTGCCATACCAACCAGTTTGATATTCCGTAAAAAATGATTAAAATTACAGTTATTGTTATTGAGTACATAACAACCTCCTTCTAAGATAGATTTTAGTAATATGAATTTAATCATTTTGTTAAATGAATATTGATTAACCGAGTTATTAATATTATATCAAGCAATATGGCATATGACAATAAAGAAACGCAAATTATGATGAGTTATTGAAAGATATTCGAAGGTTTGGAAAGTGAATATCATCTGAAAGTATTGAGGTGTTTTTCCAGGAACATCAGGAAAGGCAGCATAAAATTTTAGTTTATTGTGACACTATATGGGTGATAATGCTGTTGAGATTCTAGCCTGTGAATTAGTATAAATGGTTTTGAATTGGTTGAATTGCAGCAGTTCATATGACTTAAGGTTGTCCTGTTTTGCAAATTATGCAAACCTATACTTGGTGATGAGTACTTTTTTATGTTTGGTGTTATCTGAGTACCGTAGAATGGCTTGATATGAGTTTAATGAACGGTTGTAGTGATTGAGTCGTAGAGATGGGGATTCATTCTAAAAAGTGCGGATTTTGTGTATATTGCTTGTTTGTATGTGTATTTATACATTTGGGTGTGTCGTTTGCTTTCTTCTAGGGTAGACGAGATAACACCAATGAGGTTACATACTATACATGCATGCGTATTTCTTGAAATGGAGTAATATAGCTATTCTTCTGTGTTGTGCAAATAATATTACTTGACGTTCATATTATCCTACATCTGATGTGTTCAATAGTTTATAGACAATTATTCTTTTTTTCAGTGAATAAAATCAAAGAAAATATGCATAAATTGTGCCTTCTTAATGATATAATTGAATCAGAAGAAAAATAAGTCAATATTTCGGTTTTAAGGCGTGTTAGTGTATCTGGATATGTAATGATATCTTGAAGGGGAAAAAGCACCATGACGAAGCGGAAATGTTGCCGAGACGATAAACGGAAAGGTGGTGCAATAAGCAATGAGTACAGATTTTTCAAAATACAATTATAACAATCATCCAGGAGCGCAAGTTTTAAGTGGTATAAGGACCGGTTTTGTTGAAAGGACCGGTTCAAAGGTAACGGAAAAGGGAATAGATGCTTTAGTAGATTATTGTGAGAAATACAACGAAAGTCTTCCCAAGGGCTACGAGCAATATGGAACTTCAAAGGCAGTTGTTCAAGAAAAGCCTGAAGAAACTTCATTTGTAGATAAACTCAAAGAAGGTATTTCAAGTGTATCGGAGACTATCAAGAGTCATATACCAAGTATAGATCTTGACGATAATAGGAGTATCGGAACGACAGAGACTATGCAGAACAATCCCAGAGCAGCAAGGGCCATGGGCGTGAATCAGTCTCAGATTGACGGAGTAAACAATCAAGCAATTGGTTCTCCGAGGGCAACAAAGGCACAGGAATGGGCGAATTCAGGAATAGAGAAGGAAAAAGAGACAACACTCTCTGATGCAATAATGCAGAAATACAGTCCAGGAACCACTACAAATGTATCGAGTGCAGCCAATTACAAGATTGACATCAACGATTATCAGGATGCACCGAACAGTGTTAAGAACTTAATGATGGATTACAATGAAAAGCAGTCATATTCAGATAAGGTGAAAAACACTTATGATTTCAACAAGCTTAATATCCAGTATGCCTATGAAGCATACAAGGATATGACTGGGCAAGATAGCGATATGGTATGGATGAGGGCAAAAGTTAAGGACTATGCACAGCTTCATCCTGAAATATTTAATCAAGACAATGAAAACCTACTTGGACAGATGGGACTTGCATCCGCAGAAATGGTGCCTTTCATGGTAGAAACAATGAAGGGTGGAGCGGAAACAGGTCTAGCCGGAGCTATAGGAGCAGGAAGCGCAGCAGCCCTTGGCGGTCAAATGGGACCACAAATAGCAACACCGGAGGAAATAGTAACAGTTCCCGGAGCGGCAGCAATAGGTTTTAAGATGGGTTCGGCCATGGGCTCTGCTATGGCAAGTTATCAACTGGAAGCCGGCTTTGCATATGCCGATATGATAGAGCAAGGAATATCTTCTGATATCGCTTCACAGGTTGCAACATATGTCGGTCTTGCCAATGCAGGAATAGAAGTTGCCCAGGTTGGAACTATCGCCAAGAAACTTCCGGTTGTAGGAAAGGTCCTTTCTGCAGGTATAAGTGAAGGGGCAGAGGAAGTTGCACAAAAGTATATAAGAAACACCTCCGGGAAAACTATCATGACAGGCTTAAAAGAGTTTGCCAAGGATATAGCATCGGAGACAGCAGAAGAGGTTGCCCAGGAAACAACTAATATCATAGGTGAGACTGTTGCTCAAAAGAGGATGGGTAACAAGGATTATACTCCCTTCACTGCCGAGAATGGAGCTAGACTTGTTCAGACTGCAACGCAAACCCTTAAGGCTATGCCTATCATGGTAGGTCCCGGCAATGTCATTCAAACAGGATCTAATTTAAGCAGGAATAATAAAATTAAAAAGACAGAAGGGCAGCTTTCTGAAAATATAAGTCAAGTTCTTGCCGTTAATTCAATGGTACCCGATGGTGCAAATATTGAAGATAACAAGGCCTTTGTTGATAGCCTGAAAAGCATTGCTACCAACACAGATGTCGGGACCATAAAGGAAATGGCCTTGGACGGAATAGACAAGGTTAATATGGCTCAACTCACAAGATATGGCAGACAGGTTTATGACGTGGTTATATCAAATGATTACAGTTATTTTGCCAATGATGACATAATTGAAGCCCAGGAAGCGGGACAGGCCATTATTGAAACCTTGAAGAAGGACGGTAAAGGGGACCAATACAGCAAGGAGATAGCCTTGTTTGATGGTATTTTCAAATCGCTTGATGATATGGTCATTGAAGGGAAGAAGATTGAAAGCAGCCAGGAAATAGAAACAGCATTGCAGAACATGGAAACGAGCAGAAAACAGGAAGCTCTTGAACAGCATGATGTGGCCGATGCGGCAATGAAGGAAGCAGATAAGATTGAAAAAGTAGAAAATGGATGGCTTGAAACGAATGTGTATGGTCTGTTGAATGTCGTGGAAGAGAAGGATGAAACCACTGTAAGGGTTCAGAACCTAAAAGGGCAGGAGTTTTCAATTGGAAAGAAGAAACTGGCAAAGATGGCAAGGAAGAACGTTGAGGATATCAAACCATCAATTACAGTTGAATCAAGTGTTAATGAGGAAGTAGACAAGGCCCAGGAAGTGAACAACTATGGATATTCAGGGAAATCAATGTTTCATGAAATGGTGGAGAACATTGCAGCAAAGGGAGATAAGAAACAGATTAAGAGTTTCAATCAAATGATATCGGAGCTTTCCAGCCACTTTAAACTTCCGGTGGACAGCAGGCAGTTCAGGAAGAGAAAGGCAACCGGATATTATGAGATTGTTCCCAAGACTGTAAGAATCAAGTACGACAACGACATTGAAGTTGTAATGCACGAGATTGGTCATCACCTTGACAGTAAATATGATTTGAGTGAAGCGAACCCTGCAGCCACGAAGGAAATGGTCAAGAACCTACCTGCAGCATTCATTAAGAATTATAAGCAGAAGGAATTACCAGGTGAAGCAATTGCGGAATTCTTCAAGATGTACATAGTAGATCCCGAAGCAGCTAAGGAATTCGGACCGGCATTTTATGATATCTTTGAGGATTTGTTGGATAGCGAGGATTTGAAAGCGGTCCAGGCAACTCAACAGGATATGAGCAGCTTCACTGCAGCAGGAATAACGGAAATGATTGGAAGCACGATTCAAAGTTATACAGATAAAGGGGATTACAGGTCCTTCAAGGATAAAAAGAAATATCTTTCAATGAGATTGCACAGCCTATTGTTTGAGGATAAATTGGGACTTTTAAACCTGTCCAAGTACGTGGAGAATGCGACTGCAAAGGAATTGAATCCCAGTAAGAACCCTTATATACTTGCCTTGCACACATCAAGGTCACAACAGATAGCAGCAGCAATGGTGGGCGGTGTGAAATCAGGTAATGCAACTGGCATGATAGACCCTCAATCCAATCTCATAGACAACAGAAACTTTGCTGACATACTGGCACCGATATCTGAGAACGAAAAAGATTTTGCAGTCTACCTGAAGAACAAGCATGCATATGACCTTATGGAGAAAGGGCATCGGGTTTATTCTCCCCAGTTTACCATTGGAATGGTTAAAGAACACATTGCAGCTTCAGAAGCCAGACATCCCGAGTTTGTTGAAACAGCCAAAGAACTTCATGAGTGGTGGAACAAGTTCATGGAATCATGGATGGTTGATACAGGATTCATCAGTGAAGAAGCTTGGGAGAACATGCTTGAAAGGTATCCCAACTATGTTCCAATGTTCAGGGTGGATGAAGGTTATTCCATAGATCCTAATGGAAACTTGGTAAAGACCGGGAACAAGAAAGGTATTGGCAGCCAGAAAGCACCTATACAGAAGTTGAGCGAAAAGGGAAGCGGCTTCGATACATACAATCCGCTTGAAAGTATGGTCCTGCAGATGTTCAAGATTGTTGATGCACAGCTTAAGAGGGAAGTAATGCTTTCTATGCACAACCTGTACACAAAGAAGGTTGAAGGAATAGGGGAATTTTATCACAAGATAAACAGGCCCATGGATTACCATACTTATGATGCAACGCAGCTTAAAAACTCCATGGCAATAGGCTATTTGAATGATTATATAGCACAGAACCATGGTCTTAGATTATCAGACAAGGAACTGGCTACTCTTCTTTTCAGGACTGACAAAACAAAGGAAAAGCTCTTTGATAAGCTTGAAGAAGCAGGAGCGGACATAGAAGAGATAAAGAACGTACTTGGGGATGTCGAGCAACATTTCCTGAACAATGCAGATGACCAGGCGGAGATACATGAAATAATGGGAGATTACCTTGACGGCAAGTATTCACCTATAGATGTCATGGAAAGATATATCGACAACCAGATTGAGTGGTTTACGGCATCAAACTACAGCAAGGATGATGAAGTCTTGACTGTAATAGATCGTGAAAGCAAGGTCCATTTCTATAAGATAAACGACAGGTTTTTGCATGAAGCTTTGACGAGCTTTAATCCTATGCAGCTTGACGGATTCTTTAAGGCTTGGGTGAAGCTTAAGAGAGTATTCACGGACCTTATAACATCAGGAAACCCCGTGTTTGGTACCTTGTCCAACCTTCCAAGAGATATTCAGACCGGATTCATCCAGGGACATGAGAATAATCCAGTGAAGTATGTTGGAGAGCTTGGGGAAAGCTTCAAGTCTGTTATATTCCATGATGAAGCTAATCAGACATACAGGATTCTTGGTGGTGGTTTCGGTTCCAGTATATCAGGTTCACAGCGTAACATGATGAAAGAGGTCCGCAACAAGCTTGGCTTTGAGAAGTCAGGGAAAGGGCATAAACTCTTGATGGGCCTTGAGAAGTTCAACGATGCTATAGAGTCCGCACCAAGGCAGGTTGAATTCTACAAGATGTATAACCAGGCTATAGATAAAGGCATGAAGCAGCAGGATGCAGTTCTAAAGGCCCTTTATGAGTCCTCTGATGTTACACTCAATTTCATGAAGAAAGGCCAAATTATGAATTATCCTTTCTTCCAGGTGATACCCTTCTTCAATGCCGGACTTCAGGGCCTTGATAAAATGTACAGGATGACACAAGACAAGGAAACCAGGAAGGCAGCACTAATCAAGGGGCTTGTAACCTTGACTCTTCCGACTATCATGTTGGCATGGCATTACAGGGATGATGATGACTACAAGAATGTTTCAAAGGGAATTAGGGACAACTATTGGTTAATCAAGTATGCAGATGGCAAATTCATAAGGATACCTAAACCGAGAGAGCTTGCCTTTGTGTTTTCTACTATTGAGGATAGAATGATAAGATTCTTGGCCGGTGAAGACGATGCCTTTGAAAAGCTTGATGATAGTTTCATGAATGTTTTCGTTCCACCAATCAAACCTGTTGGATGGCCCTTGATGGAAGTGGCCATGAATAAATCCTGGACCGGAGCTCCAATTGTTCCTTATAACCTGCAGAGCAAACCTCTTGATTATCAGTACGATGACAAGACTAGTAAGTTTGCCATTATGATAGGGAAGGCTATGCCGAATATCCTTGGACCGTACAGTTCGCCGAAGAACATTGACTATCTTATAGACCAGATGTCAGGAATAGTAGGAGATATAGTTCTTCCGCTTACAACACCTTCCGAGGATCCAGTGAAGAAGGTTATTACAAGCAGGGTTACAACGGATGTCGTTTACAGCAATGATAAAGTCAATGATTTCTATGAACTTAAGGAAAGACTGGATGAAGCAAGCACCCTGTACAAGGCGGAGAGAATCAAGACAGATGATTACAATCCTGCAGCGCAGACATATTTCAGTGGAATGTATAGCAGAATCAACAAGTATTGGGATCTGATTAAGAGAGTAGAAGCAAGTAAGAATTACACCGATGCAGAGAAGGAAAAGAAAATCAGAGACTACCGAAAGAAAATTGTTGCTTATGCCGATAAAGCCATTGAATATTATGAAAAGCATAAGAAATAGGCAGAAATTGCATAAAATTTGTATGACTTATGCAGAAATAAGAATGCATATATTCAAAAATATGATAGAATATACTTAAGTAGCAACATTGAGTGTATATTTACAAATCTATAAATTGCACAGAATAATTGAGCCCTGAATCAATGCCATGAGTTCAAAACGTTGAAAATACTATGATGCATCAACTTTGATAGTATAAATATAATTTGAACCATGGCATTTTTCTTAAATAAGCAGAAGTATAAATATACTGTCAAAATTCGGTTTTGTCTAAAAAATGTAATTTTGCGACAAAACTTTTCGGGGTGTGACAAGTTGTTTCACCGGGAAATGGGTGATAATAAATCGAATGAGGTGAGTCCATGAAGAAGTACAGTTATCCAAAAGACTTGGAAGAAGTGATGCAGCATCCTTTGAATCAGTACATAATGGAAAAGTTCCCTGGTAAATATTGGGATACGGTTCCTATTCTGCAGGTCATAAAGGAGAGAATAGAGGAGCTTGATGATTGGGACAAGGAAAACAGAAGTAAGGCCCAAACGATTGAGCATATCAATACCATGGAAGCGATCTGGACTTATAAAATGATACTGGAAATGTTCACAGAGGAAGATGAGGAACGAGATTTATTTCCTTTGACCCTGGAATCGATGAAGGTCTGCAAGAGCATGGACGAGTTAAGGGACCACCTTCTGAATTATCTGATAGAACAGATGGAACAACTGGAGTGGTATGATCCACCTCGGGAATGGTGGATGAATCTGCTTAGATGAAAAGGGGGACTTTGAATCAAGTTCACCTGGCTTATTTTTTGAGAGAACTATTTCCACAGGAAGCCCATATCAGAAAAGGAAGATAGGGGGTGGGGGGTAGGCGGAAATTACCGGCGCTCGCAGGATTTACCTTTACTCTCACCTACACACAAGTACCCAATCGCTCCCCATAGAAACAAAGGTAGGGGGTAAAAGGGCCCCTTGTTATATATGCGTTTCCTGTCTCACAAAAAATATAATTTCTCTTAAGGCGGCTTTCAATTCATATTAGATTCATTTAAAAATATTATGAAAAGATTAAGAAAAGGAAAGAACAAAATAAAGGAGTAGACGATATGAGATGGGCAATTTGGTTATTGTGTTTCTTTGTTTTTGCAGTTTGGGTAATAACTACTATGAATATCGAGGACGAGAAGAATCCAAGACTTTTTGTAAAAATCCTAAATAAAGTATCTGCATTTTTAATACTGTTCGTAAATGGCGCAGGAATGCTATTTGCTATTTTACTAGTAATTGCAGCAGTCATAGGAACAATTGTGATTTTAGGTGCAGATTTTCTAGGAATAGAGCTAAATATTTATCCTTAAATTTTGGGAGTAAACTAATCAGATAACGGAGGTATGTGCAATGAAAATAGAACTAACATATGAGGATTATAAGCTTTTGTTTGAAGGTTGCAAGACATTGGAAGCTATGAGCGAAAATGAAGCGGATAAGACCATGTATGGTCGCTTAAAGGAGAAGATGGACAAGGTTGTTATCTTTACTCACAAGGGTAATGAAGCTCCTCTCTTGGAAGTAGAGTAAGTAACTGTTCGATAATTCCAATTAGTTCAACACCCGGGGTGTCTCGTCACAGCTGAATCCTTAAAAGTGTTGAAAATTACAATAAAACATCGATTTTGCTATGTAACATTTGTGTTACAAATAGATGCTTAAATGTAACATGAATGTACAAAATTCCAATATAAAAAGCTCCTCGAAAGGGAGCTTTAGTTAATTATGAATACTGTAGATTGTTATTTGATTCAAGCTGTTGCTTTACTTCATGAATTGGTGGCACTGCTATTCGTTCGAACTTCATATTTTGAATAATAGTCCCATCGGTCATTACAAGCTTGTCTACAAATGGCAAGTCTTCTAAACCTACATGAATCACCTTAGTATCGCCGATTCTCTCGACGATGTACTGCTGTCCGTCAATTGTTTCTCTTTTCATTTTAATATACCCAGTCCTTTTATGAATTTTGCTTCTTTTTTAGCATACGCCTATTTGTGGTTTATGTCAATAAAGAAATGTAGTAAATTCAATGCCTAGGAGTCGTTTTGACGTCAAAGTGACGTCGCTTTGCCATCGCTTTGAATCTATTTGCATCTATTTGATATCAAATAGAATCTTATGGAAATATGAATAGAATATGTATTCCCCAATACATAGTTTTAAGTATTATGCTTTGTATTACTGCCATATTCAACATACCAATTTATGGTGTTTGGCTATTTGAATCCAAACTCTTCTCCGCGCTTATTATAAACCTTCAGAAGGTTAAGTATTGCCTTCTCTTTCTTTCGTCGAACTATCCTAGAATCCTTATTCCATCTTTCGGCTATATCACAGGTTCTTAAACCTTCAACATAACGAAGTTTGATAACTTCGAGTTGATCCTGGTCCGGGACATCTTTCAGGCATTCCATAAATTTAATTATTGTGTCTATCTCCTGTCGTTTTTTATTTATCTTTCTTTCTAATTGAATCAGCTTGCTTACCTGGTTTAGAATTGGAGTTATAATGGAATTACTGCTATCAGAAGCTTGAATTTTTATGAGTTTACAGGCCAGTGAAGTAAAGCTTGATAATTCGAGCTCTTCTCTCATTTTTTCCATAACCCGCATGTAGTAATCTATACTTTCAATTATTAGAATATAGCTTTCCAGGATATCTTCAACGTTAAGATAGACTTGTGAGCGTCTAAATGCAGCACACATGCTGTTCCTCCTCTATTGTTGAATTTCTTATATCAGGTCCCATACTTCTCTGGAATCATCGTAAACATTGATTAAGTAACGTATTGCGAGTTTCTTTATCTTACTGACAGTACTTATTGTGATGCCCATATCCTTGGCTATTTCAGATGTTCTCATATCGTTACAATAATACTTTCTAATAACTGTGTAACGGTCAATATATTTGTCATAGTTAAGCCACTCAATGAATTTATCTATTTTGTCTTTCTTCTTTGCCAGTTTCATGATTTGACTGTTCAATTCCTCGGTGGCAATTTCTTTTCTTATTACAGCATCTTCAATAGCATTGAAAATATTTGAAGTTTGTACCCTGACTCCACTTGGATTGTAGGCTCTTAAGGTATCCATATCCTCTGACTCAAGTTCATAAAGTTGCTCCTGGCAGAATTTAATTTCTCTAGTAATCGGAATATACTTTCTCAGGAAGAGATCTACTTTCTTAAAATCTTTTTCAAGCTTTTTTCTGCTAGTCAAACAAGTAACCTCCTGATATACATGGATTGCTGCAACTTAGCTGTTGACTTCGGTGAAGCCTTGAAGGATTTCTTTCCCGGATATGTTATGCTTAGATATCAGCATATTGAGATTGTCCAGGATGTTTTCATAGTTTGGTAAGTGCTTTTCGATTTCTCCAGGTGCCCTTTCAGGAGAATCAAGCCAGTTTACTGCTTTCTTTTCTCTTGCAAGGAGCTTATCGTATTCTTCTTGGTATTTTTCCATGGATACCTCCTTTAATCGTCCCAGGGAGCAGCATTTAAATATTGTTGCCATTTGAATGTATAAGCCTTCACTTTCCCTGTTTCTGACTCTCTTTCCAATAGCAATCCAGTATTCGGGTCAAAGTAAACCTCCGCTTTCGGAAGATCCGAATAATCCCTATTCTTTTGGACTTTAATGTAACCGTTAATACCTTTCACTATTTTACCTTCGTCGTACTCTCTGATAACGGTGATGATATTATCCGCTTTATTGGCAAGGTCCGAAGTTCCTGCAATCTGTTCGCTCTCCATTTCGTCACCCTTACGGTATGTTTTATTAGGATGCAGCACCACGATTATATGTACATTGTTTTCTTTCGCCATATCGCAGCACTTTTGCATGAATTCTGCCTGTTTGCCGTTCTTTTCTGTGTCGGACGTTACCGTAAGTAAGCTCATGAGATTATCCAGGACTATTAAATCTTGTTGTGATTTTTTCAATTCTTTTCGCATCAACATGAATAACTGGTCTGTTGTTTTCAGGTTGCTTTCACCCTTACTGAACACTTTTAGTTTTCCTCTATGCCATTTTTGCAAAGCCCTCAACGTTTCTTTCTTAGGCTCTTTCTTGAAACGCCTATTTATTTTGATAGAATTAAAATGTTCTTCATCCCTGCCTATAACCGCCGTATACAGTTTGTTAACTGTAACTTCCTGCTTTTCTTCGCCGTTAACAACAAGAACTTTATGGCCTTTGTCTATTGCATTTGCAATCACCTGATTACAAAAAGTTGTCTTACCGCCATTGTTTCTGCCTGCCACAAGAGTTGTTAATCCACCGACCAAATCATTCAAGGCATAATCTATTGTTGGCAATCCAGTTGAAATGAACTTGTTCTGAACCTCGACAATCCCTTTGTATGGCTTAAGGTCCAGGTCCCTTATTTCTGTTTGGATATCTTCAACCTCGATTTCCTTGTCCAGTTCTGCAAGTCTTGTCTTTATGTCTTCTGGCTCTAGCTCTTCACTTGCGTTGACTATCTCAATAAGCTTGGTCCGCAAATCTCTTTTGAGAACTTGCTTCTTAAGGTCTTTGCAATGCTGCTTGATTAGTCTGGTAGTAGCTATATTATCCGTTAGCTTGAACAGATAGGGAGCGTTTTTTAGTATTGTATTTACGGTTATTACGTCTGCTTCCTTGCCTTGTTCTCTCAAATTGCATATCACTTCAAATATCTCTTGGCTCTCGCCAGTGAAGTTGCTTTTATTAAGTTCCGTTATGGCTATGTCTGCAGCTTTGGTGTCAAGCAGGCAAGCTCCTAGTATTTCTTTTTCTAACATTTTTCACCTCTCTTTCTAGTCTTCGTCTATGTAAACAAACTCTGGTTCAAAAGGTTTACGATTTCTTTTCTGTTCTTGTTCTTCGTATCGTTCGTCAAGATAATCAGAGCATATGAGGCTGGTGCTTTTATTTTTTCGTTGTCCGAAGAAATCTGCTAAAGATCTTTTTCTTGTGGCATACTGACCATTCTTTTTAGTTGATTCAACCTTTTCTTCATGCCGTTTAAGCATTCGCTTCATATGTTCGGTATCAAGGTTTAGCTCTTTTTCTGCTTTTTTCATTCCTTTTATCATGTCTTCCGAATAGCTTCTGTGATTGATTAAATCTAGAGATAAATAATAATCATATATATCTTTATACTTATCATCATTGTAAACATTATTGTTTGTATGTTCACGAGATGTTTTTGCAGTGTTTTCGTGATGTTTTTCCTTTGATTTCCCTGCAACATTAGATGTCGAATCGCTGTCACTGCCTAGGTTTGATTCTCCTGTACTGGCGTCGTTTTCATGATGCTTTTTATCACCTTCAATTGGTGTATCGGGAATAGTGGGTGATGTTTTTTCTTTTTTATCAAATTGGTAAATGCTGTAATTTATAACAGTTATGACTGTTTTCTTAGTGTCGCTTTGATAATCAATCATTCCCTCTTTCTTTAATAAATCTAAGAATGACTTTACCTTAGTATTAGACCAACCCCATCTTTTTTCTAATTTCCTGATAGAGGTTATTCTGCCACCTCTTGGAATAGGTACTACATCATTGCCAATTAAAACTTTATTGTCCTCGTGGTTTACCATCAGAATAATATCTACCCATGCTTGTCCTTTGGTGAAGGGTTTATCTTGCCATAACCAGTGATCAATTAAAGCTCTTTGAATTGCTGCCCATCCTTCATTCACTTCAATCACCTTCTATACCAACGTCGTTGAAAACGCTTGATGGAATGAAGATTTTTATTACATATTGTGTCATACTATCACCTCTTTCTTTTGCTTGCTTTTTCCTGGTATTCTTTCCAAGATGCTTTGTAAATGGATTTTCTATCAGGCCTGCAATTGATTTCTGACTCAAGAGCTTCTTTATTGCCTTGACATGCATAGTGAGGACCAGCATTTAATTTCAATAGGAGCTCTGAGTGTGCATGGATAAAGTATTCTGCTGAAGGATCTAATTTTTCCATGAATGCATCACCTGCCTTTGTTTAATCAATTCTCCTGAGATTTCCTTTTGGTGGTCCGGGAACCTTTGTTTTACCACTCAAGAAATCGTATAGTTCTTCCTTGGCTGTTTCGAGGTCCATTATTATTCGACCTTTCGCACTGTGGCCGGCCCGGTTGCTGGTTATTACACCTATCTTGCAGAGCCTTCTCACTTCGCATTCAGGTGTGTTTGTCTCCTTGCTGAATTCTTTCACGCCTACTATTTTGATTGATTTGCAGCTTGTATTTGATTCGGACGTTTCACTTTCTTTTATTACTGGGGGTAGGTTGTTTGAAAGTCCCAATCTTCGCATAAGTTCGATAGCCACTTTATCGGTGATTATTGATATGTCTTCATAACTCAAGTTTCTACTTTGCATTATTCTTCCTCCTTATCTTCCGGCCAAATGTCAGATACTTTTACTGATAATGCTTTGGCAATTTTTTTTCGTGCTTCTTTATTTCCGGGGATTTTACGTAATTCAATCTGAGATATTACAGCAGGGTGTAAGCCTGTATCATACGCAAGGCTTAGTTGGGACTTATCGCCTCTAATAGTTTTTAGATTGTTTTTGGGGAAATAGGTTGAGTAAGCGCCTCTGGGACAAATATCAGTCTCTTCGACATTGAGTGCTTTTGCCAATTGGTTTAATTGCTTTGGTCCAATTGCTAGTGTTCCGTTTTTCATTTTTGAGATTTTTGAAGGGGGAATCTTTGATAATTGCGACAATTTCCATCCAGGGATTTTTCTTTCCTCCAGGATTTGCTTTAGGTTGCTGTTCATGACATCACCATCCTTGTAGTTTTGATAAAGTATACTTCAAATTTAAAGCGTGAAACAATTGATGTTATAAGCTATTGTGACGTAAATAGCGGTACATCGTTGACATCACTCAAATTCGTCTTGATATTTATCTTGCTATCATGATATAATAAGGTCACTATATAAGCAAGTACATGATTGTTTAAGTGAAATCTATTAAAAAAATATACTTCAAGAACGGAGGGGTTATGAAATTAGTTTATGACAGAAGTAAGAAAATTAATATTTTACTATATAAAATTTATGAAATAATGGATAAATCTTTAACTGGTTTGGAGCCTGAAAAATTTATAGTTGAACTAAATGGATACAATGAGGAAGACTTAGATTTAATAAGAAAGCATTGCAATCTTAATGAATATTTATTCCCATTTTTTTATGGCGTTGGCGAATCGTTAATTTCTTTTATTGAGCTTGATTTTGATGAATTAATTCAACATGCAAATGATACGTTGGCTATTGAACCGCCTTGTATTGGTGTTGCAGAGGCTAATATCGCAACGCTCTATTTTTATTTGATAAGAAAGCATGTTTTTTTACTGGAGTTTTCAGATGTATTTAGAGAAATATTGTTAGAGTATCGTAGAATATCTAAAATTCGTATTGAAACTCCTGATATTTACGGAGGAACATTCGATTTTGGGCATGACTTCAAAAAAGATGTATTAAATCAAATAATTGAAAACTTAAAAAAATGCAAAGATATTGCAGATAAATATAGAAAAATATTAGATTTTTCATATGATGTGAGAAAAAGATCTAAAGGAAAGGAACAACATAAATTTAATATTGTTGATAAGAAAAGTATTTATTTATATGGACTTTTTAATAAATCATTTGCAAAAAAGAACATAAAAACAACGTATTCGATTTCGAGTGGCATAAATGACGTTACATACGACCTAAATATTAATATACATGATGTTAACGAGAAAGAAGATTATTCGAAGTATTTTAATGATTTAAGGGAGGTGGAAATCTTGGATGTAGATATTGACGAAGCATGTTATTTCGAGCTTGTTAAGATAGCGTCTCTCGGTATTAAAGTTGAAAAGTGTCAAAACCCTGCTTGCGGGAAGTATTTTGTAGTGAAGGGGCATGCGGGAAAGAAGTTTTGTGATGTGTGCAGACCTGGAGGCAAAGGTGCGAAGAAAAAGAGTAACCAGAAAAAGAAACAAGATCCCATCGAGGTTGAGAGTACAAGAGTGTATAAAAAATATTATAACGGCAATAGAGATGAAGATAATAAGGTAATATCATATGAGAAAGAAAGGGGATTTTTGTTATGGAAAGATAATAATAACCTGTTAAAGAATAAAGCAAAGAAAGGGGTGATTTCCATTGAAGTATATAAAAGATTAATTAAAGATGAAAGGCTTTTGGAGAATTATTATGATGAGGCGAGTATTGAAGAACTAATTAAAGAAGTAAGAAAGGAGATGGAAATGAATGGCAAGCGTAAGAAAAAGAGGGAATAGTTACCAGGTGACTGTTTCAGGTGGTTATGACATCGATGGCAAGAAAATTTCCCAAAGAAGGTCATTTAAAAAGCCGGGAAATGTGTCTGAGAAACAATGGGACAAGAAGCTCCAAAAGCTTGTAATAGAATTTGAGTTGGAAGTAGAAAGTGGCAGGTACGTTGATAGAAGCATAACGCTCAAGCAATTTTCAGAAAGATGGATGAAGGATTATGTTAATTCAACACTTTCCTACAAATCCCAGTCTGCCTATAAAACCGGATTGGATACCAAGATACTTCCGGTACTTGGACATAAGAAGTTATATGAAGTTCAACCTACTCATATTCTTCAATTTCTTAATAACCTTATGGAAGATGGTGTAAAGGGAGAAGGAAAGACGGGTGGTTATTCCGACAGTACCATAGGGTTAATTTTCGGGATATTGAGTTCCCTTATGCAGCAGGCGGTTTATTGGGGTGTATTGTATGACAACCCATGCAAAAGAGTAAAGGTGCCTAAACACAAGAAGAGTTTGGAAGAATTAAAAAACAGAAAAATAAAGCATTTCAATGAAGAACAGATTGGTGTATTGATGGATGAAATAAGTGGTGAGTTGCTTCAGAGAAGAGTTGCTTTCTTTCTTGCCCTGTTTTGTGGAATGAGGATGGGAGAAGTTCTTGGATTGACTTGGAATGACATAGATTTCAAGGAACAAACGATTGATATTAATACCGCTAGATCCTATACTCCTGAAAAAGGGTTGTTCACTAAGATTCCCAAGACTGCAGGCTCATTAAGAGTTATTTCATATCCAAGTGCACTCAACCCAATTTTAAGGGAATACAAGTTAAGTCAAAATGCAGAAAAGGCATTTATGGGGCCTTCGTGGGATGATGAATGGAACAGAACTCCTTGGTTGATGACAAAGAAAGATGGAACAGGATTGGGGTATTCGACTCTAACAAACTGGCTTAAGAATGTAATAAAGAAATATAATAAGAGAATCAATGCGGATAAGAAGTTGAGCGATAAGGATAAGAAAAACAAGCTTTTGCCGGTTTATGGATTTCATGCATTGAGACATACATCAGCGACGCTGTTGATAGGTGAAAATACAGATATAAAGACAGTTTCAATGAGATTGGGACATTCAAATACAACAACTACTATGAATATTTATGTTCATGGGTTAAATTCAAAAGACAGAGAAGCATCAGATAAATTGAACAGATTATTTACTGACAATACGGACCAAGAATTGAGTATTAAACACGAATGCTAAATAGATGAACGCATTGATTTAAATAGATCAGAAGGATAATGCATAAAAAATGTATAAACTTTTTGATGATTACTAAATGACTACTACTGACCTACGAAACTATCATTCGATATTTGATAAGAAAACAACATTAACTTTTGATATCGCATGATATCAACGTTAATTGTTACTATAAATTCACAAAAAAGTGCCAAATCATAAGGAAAATTTAATTGAAAATTTGTATAATATGTACTATTATTTAATATGATATATTGGAGGGAAAAATGAAACATTTTTTGAAGGTATTCTCTCTTGCCATGGTTATGTTCATGTCCATAGCGGGAGTGAAGGTATATAGTACATATAAGACAATTGAAGAGAAAAACAACAGGGAACCAAACTACGACGAGCATTGGCTTGACGGATTCGATCAGGATTCGAATCTTGTGACCCTTGAAACATATGAAGCATACGTTTCAAGCAGCAACAGGGTCAATTTCCTGCTGGTGGGACTGGAATATGTGAGAACGGACACAATCATATTCGCAAGCTATGACAGGGATACTAACAAGGTCGATATGATATCCATACCAAGGGATACATATTACTATAAGGAAGGCTTCAGAAGCGGCTTTGAGGATCCAGCTGAATACAAGATCAATGCAGTGTACGGAGATGAAGGCATAGAAGGATTGGTAAAGGCTGTTGAAGATGCAATGAATCTTCCCGTACACCATTATGCAATAGTTACCCTTGAAGGTGTTGAGGATGTCATTGACGCCCTCAATGGAGTTGAAATAAACGTGCCCTTTGACATGTATTACGAGGATCCCTACGATGAGCCTCCCCTTCTCATAGATTTGAAGGCCGGGAACCAGGTTTTGGACGGAGAAGAGGCAGTACAGTTTCTGAGGTTCAGAAAGAGCAGCGACGGTACTGTGAGCTACGGCGACCTGCAGCGTATACGGAAGCAGCAGGAATTCATGAACAGGGCCATAGACAAGGCCTTGAGCTACAGACTTCCCTTCATAGTGGATGAAATATTCGGCTGCTTCAGGACAGATGTAGGTCTGGCGGATATGGTTGGATATGCCTCCGGTGCCGCAGGGATGTCCATGGATGACGTTACCTTTTACACCTTGCCGGGAACAGATGAGTATATAGGCAAAACATCCTTTTTCATCGCCGATGATGAAGAGCTTAAGGAACTCATATACACGATGTACGATATTCCCTTTGAAAAAGCGGAAGAAGAGAATTAACCAAGATACTTAAAGCATGTTATCCTAATCTGAAGTGCCCCCTGTCAAGTAGACAGTAGAAAAAACAAAAAATTTAGTACCGTCAACTAATTAGTTGGCGGTATTTTTATGCAGCATTATCCATGAGATATTGTCTATATTCCAATGGTGTCATACAGTTTAATCTCTTCTGATATCGATTGTTGTTGTAATAAAATATATAATCCTTAATTGCTGCTTCCAGCTCATCGTAAGTATTGAATTTCTTCAAATAGTACATTTCTGATTTTAACATTCCCCAGAAGGCTTCCATAGGACCATTATCAATACACCTAGCTACTCTGGACATGCTTTGGATCATTTCAGCGTCATTAAG
>NZ_FQZL01000039.1 GCF_900142005.1 Dethiosulfatibacter aminovorans DSM 17477 | reverse complement strand
CAATTCATTGTACTTAAAAAATTCATCTGACATAAAAACATTCAGTAGAACTTCCTGTCCAGGTTCAATATTTAACTTGTTTCCATCTGCCTCAACTTTCCACTCACTAGAACTCCATTTGGTATTATTTGCATTTGTTACCGGAAAACTTAAATAAACATTATTCTGTGCAATTACATAATCACAATCATTTATTAGCTTCAACGAGTATGAAATGCCATTATTAAGTATAGATTCGTTGACAACTTCAATCCTTATTTTCTCAATTTCTTCATGCATAGTATCAATCCTGTCTTGGCTCAATTTGTCAGAACATCCTGTTATAGAACAAATGATAAGCAATAAAAAGCATACCAATACTTTTAGCCTTATTTTATTCATTTATCTATTCCTCCTTTAATATTCCTAGTTTTTCTTCAATCTACTCAGCAAATCGCAGTTTTCAAATTCTTAAAAACGTTCCAATATCAAACTACTTGACTTCACAAGTTTCAATTTATAAGGGTAAACAACGATATATGTTTCCTCAAACAGGATGTGGAGTAGTCTACAGCATCATTGCATCTGAATATCTTGTCCTATCACTTTCCACAATTTACTCCCTTTAGTTGACGTTTGTAATCCGTATATAATAATATTTGAGGAAGTTATGAGTACCCGAGAGAAATACTAAAACAAAAAATACTAATACTGATACAATTATCATTATTGCTTTATCATTCCCTACACCTCCAAAGAAGGCTCTTGCAACCCCTATTCCAAGTACGGAAGTTCCTAAAATCAACCCGTAATTGGTCCTAGATGATTTTTGGGGATCTAGAAAGTATCCTTTCTTAACAAGTCTAATAATATTCCAGATATTTACGCCTAGTAATCCTAAATAGATTAATACAACTATTATGATTAGAGAGTAATTAACATCAATTAATAAATTCAACATTTCGAAAGTGGCAATTAATGCAGTTATCGATGTAAACACACTAATCATTCCCATATATAACACGTAGCTATTTTCATCATGTTTGTTGAAAATAAAATACAAAGTCCATATTCCTAAAATAATTACCCATGAACCAATCATTTGATTAGTCAATTCATTCATTGAACCATACAAAGCAGTTGGTATAGAAATTATCATAAAGAAAAAATAGCTTGAAAGTAATACTTTCCAATTAGGAACTTTAATATTCTCAAGGTCTATGTATCCATTTATTTTCTGTATCTCCAATTCGTTCAATTCAATCACCCTTTTCTTTACATTTCTTATTACTTAAATGTATCATACACTTTTTCTTTTGCTCTGTTTTTGACAGACATACCTCCTGGTTTGTCCTGATACAATAAAACTGTAACACTATACATTATCTTAGAAGTTATATTTCACACGAATTTCAATTGAACTAAACCGCTACCGCGGTGGCTCTTTAAGTAACTTAACATTGTAAATCTATAGCTCTTCTCGGTATGATAGTTTTAAATATACCGAAAGGAGCTTTTTATGTATAACAAAAACCATATTAAAGAAATGACTCGACTACTCACACTCAAAGGCTGTACCCCTGGAACTATCAACGCCTATCAAGCATGTATGAAGAAGGTTCTAACCTTTCTAGACAAACCCGTGGATGACATTACCACTGATGACCTTTTGGATTATCTTCAACATATGATTACATTGGGGCGAACAAGTAGTACCATAAATCAAAATCATTCCATTATCAACTTTTTCTTTTCTCAAGTGCTTAGAAAACATCATATAGTAGCACCTTTACCATTCATGAGAAAAATTAAAAAACTGCCTGAAATTTTAACAATCACTGAAGTTGAAGCTATTCTTAACTGTTCTCAAAACTTAAAACACAAAACCATATTTATGACCATTTATGGATCAGGCCTTCGTATTGGTGAAGTGCTTCGACTTAGAGTTTCCGACATTGAT
Source organism: Dethiosulfatibacter aminovorans DSM 17477 (assembly GCF_900142005.1). GTDB lineage: Bacteria > Bacillota > Clostridia > Tissierellales > Dethiosulfatibacteraceae > Dethiosulfatibacter > Dethiosulfatibacter aminovorans. Next base: position 25,835 of record NZ_FQZL01000039.1, on the reverse strand, counting down.
TCAAAAAAAATGCAATTACGAATCAAAGAAGGCAAAGGACGAAAAGACCGATACACCATTCTATCCGAACGTAACCTAAAATGTCTCAGAGATTACTACCGTACTTATCAACCCAACGACCTTCTTTTCTTTCCTTATTCCTATAAAGATAAACCTATGTCAAAAAATACGATAGAAAAAGAATTCAAGTCGACCATTGCTGCTGCAGGCATCAACAAAAAAGTGACACCACATTCGTTAAGACATGCCTTCGCCAGCCATCTTCTTGAGAATGGTACCGATATCTATACCATTAAGTCTTTACTCGGACACAGCACGCTTAGGTCGACTGAAGTTTATCTTCAGCTGTCACCTTCTCTTGTATTCTCTACCAAAAGCCCACTTGATCAGGAGTCTGCCAATGAATAAACTCCAATCTATTATATCAATAAAGCCGGAAGAATTCATCAGTAATCATCATCTGTCTTATCAGCAGGTCAAAGCCATCAACAATATCATTTCTTGTCAAACCTCAAATATGGGAAGCCATAAACTGTCTTGCGATTGTGGTCATGAAAAGATTGTCCATAATTCTTGTCACAACAGGCATTGTCCTATTTGCGGTAACTTCAAGAAAGAGATGTGGGTACAAAAGCAACAGGAGTCAGTAATACCTTCTCATTACTTTCATTTGGTTTTCACGCTTCCAAGTGAGCTGCGTTCCCTTGTGTATTTCAATCAGAAGTCTCTCTATGACCTCATGTACAATGCCACTTCAAAAACACTTCTTGACCTGTCCAAAAGCCAATTTGGCGTAATACCTGGTTTTAGCCTAATTCTTCACACCTGGAGTCAAACACTTATATTCCACCCACACTTACATTGCATTCTTGCTGGTGGTGGTCTGTCCCTTAATCAGACCCATTTCAAGTCATTTAAAAAGAAGTACTTTCTTCCGATTAAGATGCTGTCCCGAGTGTATAGAGCAAAGTTCCTGGAAAAATTGAAATCCCTCTATGATAATGATAAACTTGTATTTCTAAACGACCTTAAGGAGCTTGAACAAGGCAATATATTTCAGGCTTTCATTGATAAACTTTTCAAGAAAGACTGGGTTGTTTATTCAAAACGTGTGTTCAAAAGTGCTCAACATGTAATCCGTTATCTGGGTCGCTATACTCATAAGATAGCCATCTATGCTGACCGTATCAAAAAATTCGATGAAGATTCCGTAACCTTCGCTTATCACGACCGAAGCGATAACAACCGCAAGAGGGAAATGACACTTTCCAGGGAAGAATTCGTACGCCGATTTTTGGATCATGTTCTGCCATATCGGTTGGTAAGAAATCCGCCACTACGGATTTCTTACCAACCGATTCCGTCGTTTAAAAACAGCCTTAATCAGAAAGTTGATTTCAAAGCAAAGAGGAGTAGTCTTGCCAATAATCAAAGCTTTGGATAAAGAAGCCCTGTTATTAAAACTTATTGGAAAAGACCGGATGTGCTGTCCAAAGTGTGGTGGTTTTTATTATTACAGCCATGATGTCTGTGTGACATAGAATACCTAATTTCATATGCTTTTTTTCAGCCTCTTAACTGGGGAGGGGGAAGCTATGTCCATTCATAGAGAAAAAACCAAGAATGTAGGTGTATTTAACTCGTAGCTGTAACAAATTTACTTTTTAAGAGCAGTAAGGCCGTCATACTTTCCCCTAGTCACCGCAGTTCTGTTCAATAGAAAAAATACGTACTCAGCTCTAGCTTATCGTTGGCTAGAGCTTTTTCTTTGCTGAGTACGCATGTTTTTCTAATCATTTGTATGGGTGATTTTAATACTAGTAAAGTAATTTGACAGGTACAAAAAGTTTTAGGCTCTGATTCAAGGCATCTATGAATATAGATTCAATTGGTACAATCATAGAAGACCACATACTTATAATGATTGAAAGACACCATTTAAAATGAAACATTCAAACTATCACATGGTATTACAGTTTTGCTTGAATAGATCAAACTTCATCTAGTATTCAATAATTAGAACCATGACGAGCTATTCCTTATATGAACCTCTTAATTATCTCTTTTCTTTCTTCTGACAATTCTTCTGTATTGTCTTTAAACACTATTTTTCGAGAATCAACATATTCTACATAATCAATCATCCAATCAATATCTTCAAAAGAAAAACCGTATCTAAGTAACCATATTTCAGTATCATTATTTGTTCCATATTTAATGTAGTTTGCCAAAGCCATTGCATCTTCATTTCCAGTTTTGTCGAAATACAATGAAAATGCAGCATAAAGCGGATTTGTTAATGATAAAGAAATCACCTTATCCATAAAATCATAAGTATCATAAACAATAGTATCATAATCAATATCTTTAACTGATTTGACACCCTGTAGTAGATTTACTTTTCTCGCATTGCTATTTGGTATTTGCCCCACCTTACATGAATATACTGGCACAATCTCTCTAGTTCTAATTTTGAACTCAGCCTCGCTAATTTCACCTCTTTCATAGAGTTGCTTTAATGCACGCCTCTCATCATTTTTTGATAGGTATGCATATCGTAATGACACAACTTCACTAAATGACTTTCCTTGTATGTGCCATAAAAGTATTGGAATTGCGGCACTAAGTATACTTTGCTCACCAGCACTGAGACTATCTTTTCTTAAATGCTTGGTATATATCATTTTTAAAGAACTTTTTAATTTACTCCTCTTTCCACCAAGATCGTAATATTGCTTCGCATTGATTGGATGTCCTTCATGCATTAGCAAATCTAGCACATTCTGTATTTCCCTATCAACATCGTCATTATTAATTCTTTCTAACTGAGAACTCGTCAATTTATAATTATCATCAAAAGAATAATCTTGCATAGCTTCAACAATGTCTTTTTCATCTTCATGTACATCTTCTAAATCAACATCCAACAAAGAAGTATCATTAAGCGAAACTTGCTCATTAATCCTATTTGTGAATGTTCTAACGTTTCTAGAATTGACAATAACATATCCAAACTCGAACTGATTTTCTATGCTTGTAGATCTACCAGCTCTTCCAATTAAGTTTTTTAATGTGAGTGAAGGCATATTATGGAAAGTATATATCCAAACAACATCAAAAGGCATATTAATTCCCTGATTTAAGGTAGATGTTGCAAAGCACAGTCTTGCATATCCAGCACGAACAAAATCCTCTATTACAAGTCTTGCTTTCAGTGGGATTGAACCATGATGGATTACTATGCCCTTTTCCATCATATGAATCATATTTGAGTACTTGTCATGTTCATCAGCACCTATATATTCTTTCAATTCTTTAATCAATTTTGATGCATATGCATCTTCAATCTCAGGACATAAATCTATATATTTTTTAAACAACGTAAGATAATCACCTTCGATAATTTTCTTCTTTGATATATAAATTAGCACTGTTCCCCTTGTTGCCAAAACCTGCTCTAACAAATCATATTCAAGATTCCTTTGCTGCTCTCCCCATTCACTTTCATATGGTGAAAAAAATGAAAATTGATTGTTATACTCAACAAAAACTTTACCAACAGTATGTTGACGATATATTGCAGATTTTGAATTACTAAAAAAATCATGTTTCCTTAGTTGGGCATCAGGATTAGATATGAATGGATGAGCAAAGACTTTTCTTGTATCAGGCAGCTCTCTATCAATTCTCCTCACCAATGAGTCAAAACTAAGCCCTCGTATTGGTTCATCAGTTATCTGTGCTTCATCAAGCAAAAAAAGTTCAATATTCAAGTCATCAATTATATTAAATAAATCAACTCCACGTTCTGGAGTGATAATGTAGATTCTACGCTCTGTATTATCAGTATTTACATTTTCTATGAATTGCAATACTAAAACAGATTTATCAACCAAATTCAACACTAGAGACATATATTCCGCTATCAAAGCTCTTGATGGAACTACAATAACAATGTCTCCTACAGTTTTCTTAATTAACTCACGAAACAGGTATGACTTACCTGCACTTGTTGGAGCCGAAAAAGAAAAATAGTGTTTTGACTCAATATACTTATATGCTTCGGCTTGTACTGGAGTGAACTTAATTCCAATACTCTCTTCTATTGTTTCAGCATAAACATTATAAATTTCTTCAAGTACACCATTAGGTTCAGTAACTTTATAAAACAGTCCCATTGAATAAAGCAATCTTTTCTCGTATTTCACAAAAATATCATTGTATAACAACTTTATATGAGATAGTAGCTCAAAATCCCTTGAATCGATTGGACCATTTTTATGTATCGATTTTATTATAGAGACTAGAATATTCTCGATTTCTTCTCCACTCCATATCCTATTCAACATCAATCTCAACTCCAATTAAATATAGTTCAGCACAACCAATTAATGATTGACATTGCTCACTATTTAAAGCATTGCTTAATATCCTATTTGGATTATCACAGATCATCGAAAAAGCAGCTGTATATCCCCTCCTACCCTCTACAGCATTATCACAAACTTCTTGTGAAACGAAGTACTTCAAATCAATTAATTCTGCAGAGTCTTTTAAATCTCCAATAAAATCATTTATCTGACTAATTGCTTCAGTATATTTTGTGCTAACACCACTATACTTTGCTTCCCCATAGACAATAAGTTGCGAGTTGCTTTCTGTATGAAAATCAAAACCACCATTTCCTTGAACTCTTTCCTTGATTAAATCTGCAAGAGGAATCTTTGTATGGTTTACATTCTCAACTAGCACCTTTTGAGCTGTGTCTGAAATCATAATTTCACCAATCGAAGTGTTCATACCACCTTCTACATCAGATAACATATTAACGAATTTTCGTACTGTTCTAGTCATGCGAGCTTCAAAAGCTACTCTTTCATAGGATTCCATTCCTTCTAACCAGCAAGTATCTCTAATAGTATCAATCATCTCACTAACTCGAGCATCTATATCTCGTATTTTCACATGCATAATTCTTACTAATGAACTCTCTCCTAATGTGTTAGATACACTGGAAATAGTATTACGTACAATTTCCATTTTCCCTCCAATCAAGCTTTAATTAATAGGGAATATTTCACAAATATCTTATCGATTTGATGTCCAAACATTTCTGTCCATATTCCCTTTATCAGCTGAGCCCCCTGTTCCAATTTGTCTATCAACATAGCAAAGTTCGTACAATACATCAAAAGCAAGCTCATTACTGATACCTAAACTTTTAGCACAGTTTGAAGTATTTGTTACTCCATTACTCCTAACATATGCAAATACCTTTTCTTTCAGTTCTAAATTATTTTGCTTTTCTTTAGCTTTCTTCAATAGTTCAACTTCTAATTGTTGTTTTTCCACTTCATTATCATAAAAAGCAATGACTTTCTTATAATATTCATCCGCTTGTTCCGCATATTCTAATGCCTGCAACTCGCTTTTTTTGGATTCTTTTTCAGCTTTTCTTGCTGAAAAGAAAACTATTATATTCCAAATCGCAGCTGATATTCCAAGTAACATCATTACAAATTGAATTGTAAGTTCTCTATTAATGCCCATGGCCAAAACCCTCCAATTTATAGTGTATATAGAATCATTATCCAAAATATTTCTACATCAATGAATCGAATACACTTTTATTTCACTCAATGATTCTTGAACATGAAACTTTAATTTGTAAGTAATAAAGGCATATAATTCACTTCTATCTTTTTACCATTTGAACTCCAGTAGCAAATCCTGAATGTAAAGATTCTACGCTTCTTCTTGTTCTTTTACTGAAGTCCTCTTTATCTAATATTTCAAGTGTCTTTTCTTTATATAATTCAGAACCAGTAATCAAGAAAGCACGTCTATAGTAGTCAATTGCAAGTAATGGATTGTTATCTAGCTGTTCTCCTATAAAAGCATAATACTCCGCTTGTTCTTCCAGATTTTCGAAGTAAGCCTTAAATCGTGTATCAAAAGATTCATTAAATTCAATATATTCAGTTCTGATAAAGTCCGAAGGAATAGTCACATTTTTTGACTTTATTACAATAGTGTCTTTACCGTGGGCCTGCATCCAACCCATTTCATAAAAAATATTAGCCATTGTTTGAGGTGATATGGTTTCATCAATAATTGCAATACCTACTGGTACACCCATAGCTATATTCCATATTTTAAGCAAGAAATCTTTACCTGTTGTCATACTATTTGCATCTACCCCATTATATGAAAACTCATTCATAATTCTTGTGACTGAATCTCTCATTTGCTTCAATTCATCGGAAATGGGATCTCCTAATTTAGTCATTAAAAATGCAGTTCGTGGTCTAATTATTATTGGTTTATCCTCAACATCACCATCAGTAGGTCTATAAAAAATCATTAATTATTACCTCCTGTAGATTTACGTGCTACAGGTACATTTTTATATGGCCCTGGACTCTTTTTGTGACCAATAATTTTTCCTGCTGCTCTATCAATTTTCACATAATGCCCTGATTTAGGATTTTTCACCTGCACAACATCTTTTTTGTTTTTTATAGCCATGATGTTCCTCCTTTTTCGTTAATCAATTTTCTAAATTCTCTTGCATTATAGAACAGAATTATATCTGCGTTTCATTCATAAATTTCTATACTTCAAGCTTTAATCTATAGAGATGCTATAAAACGCTTCCATCTACTAGCTCGTTAATATGTTTGTCTTCAAGAATGGTCTTTTCTGGATCAAGATCAAGAACAGAAAACAATTCATTCCCAAGTTGGTTTTCTCCTATGTGAAAGAACTGATGTACAATGAACAATCTCGCTTCATAATCATATTCTGCAAGCAATTGTCGTACTCGATTTTCTCCATCAGTTTTTGATATTAGATCATTTTCTATAGTCAGAATCAACCATCTATATTGATTTCCGAAAGGTACATTCTTTTCTTGTTTCATCGCAATTACATCATTAATTGTCATCTTTATCCACTCCCCATATTCTCTTTATTCAAAATATCCTTGCATCAATTAATCAAACAAAAACTTGAGTTTCATCAGGCGACTTCTGTACCTGAAACCTTTAATCAATGAGATTACTCGATTATATAACTTATACTGTCATTCGCCAGCAACCTCCCAAAATTTTTATTACCATAAATAAGGTTTTTTAAAACATTCAATTGCAATATCAGGTTTTATAGCATCCCTATATTCTTTATGTGTAATTCTTCTGCTTTCATATATTTTGTTCTCATATGCAAAAAATGGTTGTACCCAATATACACCATTATCATCTCGCATACCCAATTCAAATTCTGCAGAAAACATACCCTTGATGACTTTTTCTTTGTTATAACATATTTTTAATGTAATACTCTCATCTGTATCAATCCTTCTATCTAACAATTCAAAATAATTTAACACACCTCTCTGAATAAAATCCTCATGTATGCTTTTAGTATTGAAAAGACAGGTAGTTCTTTTAAAATTCGACATAATTGCCACTTCATATACAGCCGTTTTACCAATATTTTTAATTGTATACTGCCTACTAACCCATGACTTTTTATCTAGTATTGTATCGTCATATTCTGCATATACAATATCATTCTCTACAATAACATTTTCTATTTTTGCTACAAATATTTCCATATCACAAGGTTGGCTATCTATACACGTTCCTGGTCGATTAAATGAATCCTTCATACTTTCAATTCGGAATTCTGGACGTTTCTTTCGTTGTTCTTCTTTCTTTAGTAGTTTCTCTTTCTTCTCTCTTCTGCTTTCTTTCTTTAAGTAAAAAAAATATGTTATAATACCACCAACTAAAGCGGAAATAGATGCAATAATTATTTCATTCAAATAACTCATAAACTTAAAACCATCCTTACACATTCTCTTCTTTTATTAATATCTGTCTCAAGATAATAATTTTGTAACACTATACTTGAGTTTATTGTATTGTCTATAAAGAATATCAAATACTTATCAAAAATAAACAAAACCCCGCTCATTTCGAACAGGGTCAATAAACCACTACAAAAAATAATACTTCTTGCTCCAACCCCATTTTCAACATATCCCAATAACATTCTATCACTAATTGTGAATCTCTACAATAGCAAATCAAAAATTGCATATGACTACATTGCATCAGGACAAGCTCCCCGCTAAATCTTGCTAATGTTTGTCAACCCCTTAATTAACTGTTCCAGAAAAATCATTGTCATCATCTAAATATAAAAATGGACAACCTTAATAGACCTACTACAAGGTAGATTTTTGATAAAATATAGAATTGAATTTATTGATAAAGCTCCATAGCACGAGCATAATAAATTCTAAGAAACTTATTAACGCCTGCCATTTTAGCAACTTTAAATGGTTTACCTTCTTGCTCTTTTTTTACCATGAAGAGATAGATTGGATCAGTAAGGGGTTTAGATACTTTAAGAGACTGCATAACCTCGTAACAAGCTTTTCTTAATGTAGCGCTGCCACGTTTAGATATGTGTCGATTCTTACTCTCATACTGTCCTGATTGGTATGGAGGAGCATCATTTCCTGCGAATGAGTTCAAGGCTTTGCCACTATGAAATCTTCTAATATCACCAATTTCAGCCAAGATAACCGGACCAAGCCGATCACCAACACCATTCATTGCTCGTAGAATTTTGTACTCTGGTATAGTTTCCGCTATATTCTGCATCTGGGAAATCACTTCATCTGCAGCATTTTGTGCTGCTGATACTAAATCCACCAACTGATTCTGAGCAGACAAGGTATAAATGTTATCTCCACGTGTCGTAATACCATTACTTGCAAGTTCGAATATAGCTAAGCCTTTTTGGGGTGCATAACGATCGTTGGTCTTCTTCATAAGTGTTGAGTAAGTAGCTAAAAAACGCTTTTTACCCATTTTTATAATGGAATCATATGAACCATATCTTTTTATGAATAGCAGTAATACGCATCTCTCTGGATGTCGACTAGTAAGCTTAAGCAATGAAGTGATTCCCGGCATAGTTTCATCCAAAAGATTTGTTAACTGTACTTTAGTCTTTGTAAGATATGATATTCTTTGTTTGTATTGTCTAGAAAGAAACTTTAAGTCTTCATATTTCCGATCTAAAGGACTGTAGGGCTTCAGCATATATGATTTTTCTAGAGCGAAAGTCGCAATGCGAATAGCATCTTTTTTATCCGTTTTAGATGTATGGATTTCAACTTCTCCAAATTTTTTCATTTGGTATGGGTTGACAAGGCAAACTTGGAATCCTTCAGCTTGAAGCTTCTTTAAAACCGGGTAGTGGTAATGGCCTGTATACTCCATCAGGATAATTAGTGGTTCGCTTAGATTTTTCAGATATTTCACAAGTGCATTCATCTCTGTTTGATTATGGTGCATATCAAACGGTTTAGCACGAACGCTGCAATCACTGTTAAGTATTGCTACTGTACTCTTATTTTTAGAAATATCGACTCCAACTGCAATCATAATGGTCCCTCCTTAATACTTATTAGTTTTGATTGTTTCCAACTCTTCAAGATCCATTCATATTCGTGAGTTAAACGGGAGTGATAAGATCATCCCAACTTGCTTAATTGAACGCAGGACAATGAAGGTTGGCTAACACATTTATCGCCGGGCGTGGTGTCCCAATCTAAAAGTCCGTTAGCCAATCACCTTCATTATAAAAAATAAGTAGAAGTTATTAAACCTCTACTTATATATTACGAATCTAAAGTTAGCAGTAATTTGGTTTCCAAATTTCTCATGTTGAAATTGGGTAACATTTCAATGTCCTTGTCAAATATCCAGGTCACCTTTCAATATATGCAGAGCATGGTTAAGAAGCTTGTCCTTGCTGTTCTCGCTTGGAAAATCCAGGACAATGGTTAGAAGCCTATCAAGAATCTGTCCAACAAGTGGACCTTCGTTTACACCAATTGTCTTAAGGTCATATCCTGTAATCTCAAGGTCCTTGAGGCTCAGAGGATCTTTCCTTCCTAGTATGGCCATGGTTTTCTCTTCCATGTTCTTGAGCTTGGCAAGTCCTTTTCTGTTGGACTTGCCTATGATATCTGCATAGTTGAGATTGAACATGTCATCCAGATTTTCCTTACCTACCTTGTTGATATACTTTTTAACACCCTTGTCACCTATATTTATTTCCTTTAGGGGATGGTATCTTATGAGTTTCCATACCTTGTCGATTATTTCATTTGAATATTTAAGCCTGGTAAGTATCTTTCTGCTGAGTTCCGCCGATTCTATGTGATGACCATAGAAATGTCCTTCGTCGTTTTCGTCCATGGTGAGGCAGTACGGTTTAGTTATATCATGGAAAAGAGCAGCAAGCCTTATTGCAGTCTTCGGGGCAGTATTGTCAAGGACCGCCATCGTATGGTCGAACACATCCTTGTCGTGATAGCTGCTGTGCTGTTGAAACCCTACACAAGGCATGATTTCAGGCAAAAGCTGCTCAAGTATGTTTGTATGAAGCATCTTGTAAAATCCCATAGAAGGAACCTGCGAAAGAAGAATTCTGTTAAGTTCGTTCTGTATCCTTTCCGGGCTAATATATTTGATTTTGCTGGAATTCATCCTCATGGAATCAACAGTACTGTCTTCTATATCAAAGCCCAGCTCAGACATAAATCTTATTGCCCTAAGCATGCGCAGGGCATCTTCTCTGAATCTAAGCTCAGGATCCCCTATTGCCCTTATGACTTTTTTCTTAATATCATCGACTCCATTCAATGGGTCCACAATATTCCCTTCCTTGTCCATGCATACTGCATTGATTGTGAAATCCCTTCTAGTAAGATCCTCCTCCAGATCTGTCGAAAAATGCACTACAGAAGGTCTTCTGCTGTCAACATATTCATAATCCATCCTGTAGGTTGTTATCTCATAGAAGGTAGACCCCACAATAACGGTTACAGTCCCGTAGTCTATTCCGGTGGGTATGGTTCTTTCAAAAATACTCATTATTGTCTCGGGATGGGCATTGGTGGTTATATCGTAATCTCTCACCGGTAATCCAAGGAGAAGATTCCTCACCGCACCACCGACGAGATAAGCTTCGTATCCGTTTTCATTTATTCTGTTCAATATATAGTGAACGTCCTTATTAATTTCCATAGCCAACCTCTTTTGTCATATTATTTACTCTAATTATAGCACAAAAACAACTCATCTAAAAAAAATTACTATTCAGACATAAAGTTCGTGACTAAAATCACCAAATTTGGTTATAATACTAACATCAGGTTAAAATGGCGGTGAAAAATGAAAAGAAAAATTCTTGCATTTACTCTAATATTGCTGATCATCACAAGCACGTTTCTTTTTGCTTATTCAGAGACATATACAATCTCGACAACGTATGATCTTGAAAACACAATATTGAGCAATCTCTACAACAGAAACACAAATATTTCCATAAACTACTCCGGAAGTCTCAACGGACTGGAAAATACTCTCAACGGTATCATCTACAAAGATGAATATCTGAAGTATACAATCGGAAACTGGAAATGGAGCTACAAGGGCTATGAAGGAAACATTGACATAAATATTGAAGCATCACACTTGATAAGCAGGACAGAAGAAGACATGTCCAACATCAAGATTGACGAAATACTCAACGACATAATTACGCAAAACATGACAGTTCATGAAAAAATCAAGGCAGTACACGATTATATAGTACTGAATGTTGCTTATGACAAAACACTTACCTACAGGACACAGTACGATGCTCTGTTCAGAAACACATCTGTATGCCATGGCTATGCTTTATTGTTCTATAGAATGATGGAAGAATTGAATATCCCTGTAAGACTTGTTATCGGAAGCGCAGGAAGCGCCCATATCTGGAATATGGTCCAGGTTGACAATACATGGTATCATATCGATACTACATTTGACGATCCGGTGCCAGACAGGTTGAATCAGGTTTCCTATGAATACTACATGTTGACTGAAGAAGAAATTTCTAAGGATCATGTTATAGAAGAAGAAAACATACCGCATACATCGACTACCTATGAATACCTTTTGAATGAGCTTGTTGAAAACTCAGGCAATTCCGTATACATCAATTTATTGAATTCGCTGGGGTACAGTTATACCAATACGGATACGTCGTCAACTCCTGCAAATCCAACAATAAACATCTTCGCACTGGACAATTATGTCGAATACGACAGCTCATACGGCTTTCCCTTCATAGATGAAAACAGCCGAACGCAGGTTCCATTCAGGATAACACTTGAAAACCTTGGTGCAGATGTATCATGGGATGGAGAAACAAGAACCGCAATTGCAGAGTTAAACGACATCGAAGTAAGGATACCAATAGGAGAAGCCTATATTGTCGTCAACGGAAGAATAGTACAAAACGACACAAAGTCACTTATAAAAGACGGCAGAACCTACCTTCCCATCAGAAAGGTGATGGAGTCCTTCGGCTATACTGTTGGTTGGGACGGTCTTACTCAGACAGTCCTTATCAGTGAATAGAATAGACTTATTGAAAACAAAAACAAAACCGGCCAGTGGCCGGTTTGATTTTTTTTGTTTAATTCATTGTTTTCAGCTAGATGAATGCGTGTCCTTCTTCATCGGTTATATCCTCTTCATCAAGAGTACATTCCGTCTTGGAACCGTAAAATTCAAGAACAGGCAAGACAAACATACATCCAACACCCGGTTCATTGAAACAGTCAAGTTCTCTTTTGATTTTCTTAACGATTCTTCTCAGCTTTTCTTCTTCTCTTACAATACTGAAAACAAGCTTGTTGTATGGCTTTCTACCATCAATAAGCTTTCTCATGCTGGCAAGCATAGGTACATGAACATTGTGATCCAAAAGAACCTTACCCATACCTTGACTGTCAATCGTAGTTGCGCCCAGCTCTTCTTCATAAAAAAGTTCGTGTATCATATCCAGTCTATATACATCATTTAATATTAAAAATAAAGCGTACACTATACTTTCCTCCTTTTCATTGTTTATTATATTATAGCACAGCAATCAACTTAAATAAACATTTATTCTTTATTCCACTCTTTCATTTATCCACTTCAGCAAATGGTCTATAACCTCATCCCTTTCCTTTTCGTTAAATATCTCATGGTAAAGTCCGGGATAAATCTTAATGGACTTGTCTATGGAACTTATGCTTTCATATAAATTGACCGATGCTTCCTTAGGGATTATTTTATCATTACCTCCATGAAGAATCAAACAGGAATATTCATATTTTGATAAGTTTTTTACGAGGTAGTCGGTTCCACTAACCAAAAATTGATAATAGAAGCCTGCAGTAGCCTTGTCAAAGCAGAGTTCATCATTTCTGTACCTGTTCACAACATCAGGATCTCTCGAAAGATTTTCAGACAGGTCATTTTTAATATAAAAATCAGGCTTTATATTGTTGGCAAGCTTCATGAACCTTCCTTTCAATCCCTTCAATTCATCGTTGTAGTATGAAGCCGCACCGGAAAGAACCTGTCCCTTGAGCTTGTCGGGATAGGTAATGCCGTAGAGAAGGGTTATGAACCCTCCCATGCTGTGTCCCATCATGTATATTGGTTTTCCAGGATTCTCATCTCTAGCAACATCAACAATACCGTCCGCATCAGTGACAAGGTCCATATAGTTTTCAAGATGACCTCTCTTCCCCTGGCTTTTTCCATGGCCCCTGTTGTCAAAACGATAGGTTGATATTCCATCTTCGTTCATTTTTTTGACCAGGTATTCGTATCTTCCCATATGTTCAGCAAATCCGTGAACGATAACAAAGACCGCTTTGGGATTTTCCACCTCATTTTTGCGGCACGCCAGTACAAGATTGTCCTTGGTCTTTACCTCAAATTCCTTCCCTGTCATTCTTGTGCCTCCTTCCAAACAAAACGCCTGCAACGACAGCTGTAATCGGAATTGTTAGAACTATTCCGATACTTCCCGTAATTGCCCTTATAATTTCAGTAGCTATTACGTCGAGATTGAGCACATCAGTCATTGTGGAGTTGTAGGCTGTGAATATCATCATTATGGGAAGTGAAGCTCCTGTATAGGCAAGTATTAGGGTATTTGTCATGGTTCCCATTATATCTCTTCCTACATTCATTCCCGATCCCATAAGTTTTCTAATGGTAATATCCGGTCTCACGGACTTGATTTCGTGCATGGATGAAGATATCGACATGCTTACATCCATTACTGCTCCCAAAGTACCAATTACTATTCCCGCAAAGAGTATGCCCTGGAGATTCAAGTCTATGTCTCCCGGCAGGTAGAGAAGCATGGCTGACTCTTCCGAATTGAGTCCTGTAAGGCTTGCCATTTTTCCCACTATATATGCAATGGTTGCAGACAACAAAACCCCTGCCAGAGTGCCTGTTATTGCCGATACGGTTTTCTCGTTTATGCCGGAAACCACAAAAAGTGTAAACACTGTAATAATGATGCTCGCTATAATGGAAACAAAAATGGGACTTGTCCCCTTTATTATCAGGGGAAGCATGAACTTGAGTATCACCAATATGGTTACTCCCAGGGTGACTATTGATTTGATACCCTTTACCCTTCCTATAATTATCAAAAGAATCAGGAAGATACCTATGATGTACATTTCATACTTGTCCCTGACGTAGCTTGAAATATGGACCTGCATGGTGTCTGAAGTCTTGTCCAGCACCAGGATGATCTCCTGGCCTTCTCTTACCCTTATGTTGTAGTATTCGTTGTCTCCCAGGTTGTTCTCTACAAGATATTCTTTTCCTTTGTAGTTGCCCTCAAGAATTCTAACCTTCACCACCTGTCTCTCCTGAATCATGGATCCAGCCTGGGCACCAAGGTCTTCAGCGGTCATATGGGTTACAATCTCCACAACCTCACCTCTGACAGAAATCAACTGGTCCATACCTGAATCAGAGGCCAAAGCCACCTGCACCGAAATCAAAACAGCAAGAATCACTAGCAAAACAATTTTATTCTTCATTCCGCTAATCCAATTCTATAGTTTCATGAGGGTCCATTACGATGACCACAGAACCTTCAACCATATCTTCAAATTCCACCGGATCGGTTTTAATCACATCGAAAGTATCATAGTGCATGGGTATGACAATTCCAGCTTTTATGAATCCGGCCGCCTTTGCCGCATCCTCTGCATCCATAGTGAAGTTCCCTCCTATGGGCAGCATGGCAACATCAATTTTTTCATCTTCAAGAAGCTTCATATCCATTGTCAATCCAGTGTCACCTGCATGGTAAACCTTTTTGGAGCCTGCCTCTATTACAAATCCCCCTGGATTCCCGCCGTAAATCATCGTATCTCCATCCATTATTCCAGACCCGTGCAATGCATTAGTCATCTTCACCTTTCCAAAATCAAATGAATACCTTCCTCCAATATGCATTGCATGCAGATTGGCAAGCCCTTTTGTGGAAAGATAGTTTACAATCTCATAATTTGCTATTACCAGAGCCCCTGTTTTTTTAGCAAGCTCTACGGCGTCACCAATATGGTCTCCATGGCCATGGGTTATGAATATATGAGTAAGATCAGTAAAGTCATCAACCCTTGCGTCACAATGCACATTCCCGCTAATAAACGGGTCTATTATTCCCTTGAAGCCTTTTTCTTCAATCAAAAAAACCGAATGTCCAAAATATGTTATTTTCACATTAACCTCCTGCTTGGCTTTGAAATCCAAGATTCCAAATATCCTTTTTCTTTTATTATTTAACATTTTCCATTAGCCAAACTCTTTTCACTATATCATTTAACTAATAATACTATATAAACAGTCTACATTTCAATCTTTACTATAATATTAAACTTTTTTACCCTTAATTTTTCATTAATTTTCAATACTTAAATTGATTTTTAGCATCTTTTTGTTATAATATTATATAATTATTTTTCAGGAGGCGCTATGAAACAGTTGTACAATGTAGGATTGGATATAGGGTCAACAACAGTAAAAATCGTAATAATAGACAACAAATACAACATCATTCACAAGGAATACAGAAGACATTATTCAGATGTGAGAAAAACTGTTATTGAAACAATAAAAAACTCAGAAAAAATATTGAAAAACAATAGAATGAAAATAAATGTTACAGGTTCCGGTGCAGTGGACATTTCGAAATTTCTTGAAATACCATTTATTCAGGAGGTTGCCGCTTCTACTGCAGCTATAGAGCAAAAGATACCTTATACCGATGTAGCAATAGAACTGGGTGGTGAAGATGCAAAAATCACCTATGTGTCGGGACAGCTTGAGCAAAGAATGAATGGCACCTGTGCCGGCGGTACGGGTGCCTTCATAGACCAGATGGCTATTCTTTTGAAAACCGATGCTGCAGGCCTCAACGATCTTGCAAAAGAACATGAAGTGATTTATCCTATTGCTTCCAGATGCGGAGTCTTTGCAAAAACGGATATACAGCCACTTCTAAATGAAGGGGCAAGAAAGGAAGACATAGCAGTATCCATTTTCCAGGCTGTTGTAAACCAGCCTATCAGCGGTCTTGCCCAGGGAAGACCTATAAAGGGAAATGTAGCCTTCCTAGGCGGACCTTTGTCTTTTTTGCCTGAACTAAGAAAGAGATTCATTGAAACTTTGAAATTGAAGCCGGAACAGGTGATTTTCCCTGAAGATTCACATTATTTTGTAGCGCTCGGAGCCGCAATATCAGCAGAAAATTCCGATGAAACGAATATAGGAAAATATCTTGAAAAAATCGAACATATAGACAGCAGCAAGATAAACAGAAAAAAAGAATTGGACAGTCTTTTTGAATCCGACCGCGATTATGAAAAATTCAAGGAGAGACACGGACAGAACAAGGTTGTAAGAGAAGATATCAAAAGCTATACAGGAAATGCATTCCTTGGAATTGATGCAGGTTCAACAACCACAAAAATCGCTCTCATTGGAGCCCAGGGCCAGCTTCTGTACTCATATTATGGGAGCAATGAAGGAAATCCCTTAATTTCAACAATAGGCGCCTTAAAGAGCCTCTACAAGGAAATGAACGACTCAACAACCATAGTAAAATCTACTGTCACTGGTTATGGAGAACATCTTATAAAAGCCGCCCTAAGTCTTGACCTGGGCGAAATAGAAACTGTAGCCCACTACAAGGCTGCTGACTTTTTCCTAAAAGGCGTTGATTTTGTAATAGATATCGGCGGCCAGGATATGAAAAGCCTTAAGATCAAAAATGGAGTAATCGACTCTATAATGCTGAATGAGGCATGCTCTTCAGGATGTGGATCCTTCATTGAAACCTTTGCAAATTCATTGAACATTTCAGTGATGGAATTTGCCGAAATGGCTGTAAAATCCCACCACCCGGTAGACCTCGGAACAAGATGCACCGTTTTCATGAATTCAAAGGTCAAACAGGCACAGAGAGAAGGGGCAACCGTAGGGGATATTTCTGCGGGAATATCATACTCGGTAATCAAGAACGCCCTGTTCAAGGTTATAAGACTTAAGTCCGTTGATGACATGGGTGATAAAATCGTCGTGCAAGGGGGCACTTTCTACAACGATGCCGTTTTGCGAGCCTTCGAACTCATAACTGAAAGAGAAGTAATACGTCCCGATATAGCAGGTATCATGGGCGCCTTCGGTGCAGCTCTCATAAGCAGGGAAAATGCAGGCAAATCGAAAAAGAGTAGTGTTCTGGGACTGAAGGAACTCGACGAGTTCACAAGTGATGTATCACTTGAAAGATGCGGTCTTTGCGGAAACAACTGTCTTCTTACCATCAACAGGTTCAACAGCGGCAGGTCTTTCATTACAGGAAACAGATGCGAAAAGGGATCCGAAAAAATACTTAAGAGCCTCAAGAAAAAAGATGTGGAGGAAATACCAAACCTATATAAATACAAATATGAAAGAGTCTTCAACTACAGGTCACTCCCTCTTTCAGAAGCAAAACGCGGCATGATTGGGATACCCAGGGTCCTTAACATGTATGAAGACTATCCCTTCTGGCATGCTTTGTTGACCAGTCTTGGATATAGAGTGGTGCTTTCATCCCATTCCAATAAGAAAATTTATGAACTTGGAATTGAGACAATTCCATCAGAGTCTGTATGCTATCCGGGCAAGATTGCCCACGGACATATAGAAGACCTTTTAAACAAGAAAATCAAAAAGATATTCTATCCATGCGTACCTTATAATATCAAGGAGGATTCAAGGTCCGACAACCACTACAACTGCCCAGTAGTAACCTCCTATCCTGAAACAATAAAGGCAAACATGGATTTGGCACACAAGGATATCAAGTTTTTCAAGCCTTTTGTAAATCTTGACGACAAGGAAACCCTGATAAAGAAACTTTTCATAACCTTGAAGGAAGAAGGGGTTACCGAAAATGAAATAAATAAAGCAGTGGAAGAAGGATACAGGACCCTTTCAACATACAAGGCCGACATCAGGAAGGCAGGTCAGGATGCCATTGATTACATAAACACCAAGGATGCCTACGGCATAGTACTTGCCGGAAGACCCTACCATATAGATCCTGAGATAAACCACGGAATTCCGGAAATGATAAATTCCTACGGTTTTGTCGTCTTGTCTGAAGACAGCATGGCACATCTGTCAAGAGCCAAACGTCCTCTAAGGGTGGTAGACCAGTGGGCATATCACACCAGACTATACAACGCTGCCGAATTCGTTGCAAAGAGAAACGACATCGAGCTTGTACAGCTTACCTCCTTCGGATGCGGTCTTGATGCAGTCACAACAGATCAGGTACATGAAATTCTTGAAGACAACAACAAGATCTATACCTTGATAAAAATCGATGAAATAAACAATCTTGGTGCAGTCAGGATACGTATCCGTTCCTTGCTTGCTGCAATCAAGGAAAGACGCGAAAAAAATATTCTTGCGAAGGAAGCGCCTCCCAGATACAGGAAGGTGATCTTCACAAAGGAAATGAAAAAGGATTATACGATACTGGCACCTCAAATGTCGCCGATTCATTTCCAGTTTTTCAAGACAGGTGCCCATAAATCCGGAATAAACGTTGAAGTCCTCCCGTCTGTGGACAAGAACGCTGTCGACGAGGGACTCAAATATATAAACAACGACGCCTGCTATCCTTCAATCATAACAATCGGACAGTATTTGAACGCCTTAAAATCCGGAAACTATGACATTGACAAGACTGCTCTTATAATGTCTCAAACCGGCGGCGGCTGCAGAGCTACAAACTATATAGCTTTTACAAGAAAGGCCCTTAAGGACAACGGCATGGAGCAGGTTCCCGTGATATCATTTTCCGCCGGACTGGACAAGCATCCCGGATTCAGGATCACTCCAAGGCTGATTCACAACCTCATTATGGGTATAGTCTACGGCGACCTTTTCATGAAGGTACTGTATAAGACAAGACCATATGAAAAGATACAGGGCTCTGCAAACAAGCTGTATGAGCACTGGGTGGAGGAATGTCACAAATCCATCGAAGCAGGTGGAATAAGAAGATTCCATGACACTATTCGTGGAATAATAAGGGATTTTGATAATCTTGAACTGGACGATTCAATAGTGAAGCCAAAGGTTGGGGTTGTAGGAGAAATACTGGTTAAATTCCATCCTACTGCAAACAACGACATTGTAGGGCTTCTGGAAGATGAAGGAGCAGAGGCTGTAGTGCCTGACTTGCTGGATTTCTTCCTCTATTCGTCATATAATTCAATAATCAAGCACAGGGATTATATCAAGAGGGACTGGAAAAAGGCATATCTCAACAAGCTTGCAATCAAGTTCATAGAAGGTTACAGGCATGTCATGAAAAAAGAACTTGCCGAAAGCAAAAGATTTACACCCCAGGTTCCTATTGCTGAACTGGCCAAAGGAGCCGAAAAGCATCTCTCGCTTGGCAACCAGATGGGTGAAGGCTGGTTCCTTACTGCTGAAATGGTAGAACTTATCGAAAGCGGAGTAAACAACATAGTATGTCTTCAACCGTTTGCATGTCTGCCGAACCACATAACAGGCAAAGGAATGATTCAGGAACTCAAGAAATCCTATCCTGAATCCAACATAGCTCCAATAGACTACGATCCTGGAGCAAGTGAAGTCAATCAGATTAACAGGATTAAGCTCATGCTTGCTGCAGCAAACAAGAACCTTGTGAAGAAAGAACAGATTCCAAAAAACATCATCGACAAGGAAGCTATGTAGTATATTGACAAAATTTAAATTTAATGATATTATCATTTTTGGCAATAGCCATTAAGGAGGAATAAACATGGCAGATAATTGTAATTCATGCCCTTCAAACGGGACATGTTCAGCTGAAAAAAAAGAAACTTGCATGATAGAAAACAATCCGCTTAACAACGTTAAACATATAATCGGAGTAATGAGCGGAAAGGGAGGCGTTGGTAAATCAACTGTTTCCGCTGTACTGGCCTACGAGCTCCTAAGAAACGGCTTTAAGGTGGGCTTGATGGATGCAGACATTACAGGTCCAAGCATACCGAGGCTTGTAAAGCTGCAAGATAAAAGAATAACAAGCAGTTCTGAAAAAGGAATGCTTCCAATAACTGCACCAGGTGGACTGAAGGTAATGTCTACAAACTTCCTTGTTGAAAACGAAGACTCACCTGTACTTTGGAGAGGTCCTATAATAGGAAATCTTGTAAAGCAATTCTGGACTGATGTTATATGGGGAGATCTTGACTATCTTATAGTGGACATGCCACCGGGAACTGCCGATGTCGCCATTACCGCTATGCAGTCAATGCCTATGTCGGGTATCGTAATGGTTACAATACCGCAGGACATGGTATCTATGATTGTGTCAAAGGCTGTTAACATGGCAAACAAGATGAACGTACCTGTTCTTGGAGTGATAGAGAACATGAGCTACATCAAGTGTCCAAACTGCAGCGAAACCATTGATATGTTTGAATACAACGATGATAATTTCATAGCTCCTGATGTTGACATACTTTGCAAGCTTCCAATGTGCAAGGAACTGATAAATTTCGCTCAAAAAGGAATACTTGGAATTGGCGACGACATACTGAGCGAATTCAACAAGGTAATAGCGGCGATAACGAAACTGTAGATTTACTGCCCTAACCTTATCAATCAATAAAAAAACCGGAAATCCTGTAAATATACAAGATATCCGGTTTTATTTTTATTTGCAGGTCAATGCCCGTTTTCACCCTCCACCTCTGAGAAAGGCGATTCTGAGCTTGTTTGTAAATTCATCATATATGTCCGACCTTATTTCCAGGTCTACTCTAACACATATGAACTCAAGTTTGCCTCTGATACTTTTTTCCTCGTCATGTATCAGTGCCTTCCAACCATCTCCGCGAAAAACAACATCATCTTCAGTGGTTCCTATGGATTTGAAATATTCAACAAATTCCTCTCGCTTGAAGGAATTGTATATTTTTTCAACTTTAATGGTTTCCATATTACTTCTCCGACAGTTCCTTTATCTTCGTCCAGACGGCGTCCCTGTTTAGCTTATCCGAAGCTGAAAAAGGAATTATTTTCCTTACATCGTCTATTCCAAGAGCTTTTCTTATGTCCGCAATATGCTTTTGCCTCTTGCCCTTTGATATCTTGTCTGCCTTTGTGGCTACAACATATCCTTCAAATCCACATTCCCTTATCCAGTTGTACATAAGTACGTCGTTTTGACTGGGCACATGTCTGATGTCCACGAGAAGGATAACATCCTTTAACTGATCTCTATCATTGAGATATTCCTCTATCATCTTTCCCCATTTTTCACGTTCTTTCTTGGAAACCTTGGCATATCCATATCCCGGAAGGTCTACAAGCATCTGGCTGTCATTTATGGAATAAAAGTTTATTGTCTGAGTCTTTCCAGGCTTGGCACTGGTTCTTGCAAACCTCTTTCTGTTTATGAGAACATTTATAAGGGAGGATTTCCCGACATTGGACCTCCCTGCAAAAGCAACCTCCGGATAATCCGTTTCCGGATATTGGCTTTTATTACCTGCTGTCATAAGCAGGTCTACTTTTTTTATAATCAATCTATTCACCTTTCACAAGTGCATTTTCCAATACATCTTCCATTTTTTCAACGAAGACGAATTCCATTGTCTTCTTGACATTTACAGGAATCTTGTCTGCATCCTTCTGGTTATCCATAGGAAGCAATACCTTTGTTATTCCTGCTCGCTTGGCTGCAAGGACCTTCTCTTTCACTCCTCCTATAGGAAGCACTCTTCCTCTAAGGGTAATTTCTCCAGTCATGGCAACATTCTTGTTCACAGGTATACCTGTAAGTGCGGAAACAACTGCAGTAGCCATTGTTATTCCTGCCGAAGGACCATCCTTGGGTATGGCTCCTTCAGGTACATGGATGTGAATGTCCTTTTTCTTGTAAAATTCCTCTTCTATATCCAGCTTGTCAAGATGAGCCCTTATATAACTCAATCCTGCCTGAGCCGATTCCTTCATTACATCTCCAAGCTGGCCAGTCAGCTGAATCTTGCCTTCACCGTTCATAAGGTTGACCTCTATGAAAAGTGTCTCTCCTCCTACGGCAGTCCATGCAAGTCCAGTTGCCAGTCCCACCTGATGAGTCTTGTTTGCTTCATCATATCTGTATCTAGGTATTCCCAGATACTTTTCAAGATTTGTCTTTGAAACTGTGACGCTTTTCTTTTTCTTTTCGACAAACTGAACTGCTGATTTTCTGATTATGCTGCCGATTTGTCTTTCAAGATTTCTTACACCTGACTCACGGGTATATTTCTGAATTATCTCAGTAAGAGTGTTGTCAGACATCCTGAATGCATCACTAGTGAGACCGTGCTCTTCAAGCTGCTTTGGAAGGAGATATCTTTTTCCAATCTGCAGTTTTTCCTGGTCAGTATATCCTGATATCTCTATTAGCTCCATCCTGTCCAGCAAAGGTCTTGGAATGGTGCTGGTAGTGTTGGCAGTTGTAATGAACATAACACTTGAAAGGTCAAAAGCCGTTTCAAGGTAATGGTCCGTAAAGGTTCCATTCTGCTCCGGATCCAGTACTTCAAGAAGTGCTGATGCCGGGTCTCCTCTAAAATCACTGGCAAGCTTGTCAATTTCATCAAACAGAAATACAGGATTGTTTGACTTGACTTTGGATATGTTTGATATTATTCTGCCAGGTATGGCTCCTATGTACGTTCTTCTGTGTCCCCTTATTTCAGCTTCATCCCGCACTCCTCCAAGGGACATCCTGATAAACTTTCTTCCAAGTGATCTTGCTATGGATTTGGCTATGGATGTCTTTCCGACTCCAGGAGGTCCTACAAGACATATAATCGGACTCTTCATTTTGGGATTGAGCTGTCTTACCGCAAGAAATTCAAGAATCCTTTCCTTTACATCCTCTAGTCCATAATGGTCCTCTTCAAGGACATTTCTTGCGAAAGCTATATCCTTGTTGTCCTTTGTTGATTTGTTCCACGGAAGCTCTATGAGCCAGTCAAGATATGTCCTTATCACTCCTGCTTCAGGTGAGGATGAATTGATCTTCATCAGTCTGCCAGCTTCCTTTTCAGCTTTTTCCCTGGCTTCCTTCGGCATCTTGGCCTTGCGAATCTTTGCCATGTATTCGTCAACTTCACTGCCGGTATCGTAATCCTCTCCAAGCTCCTGCTGAATGGCTTTCATCTGTTCCTTCAGATAGTATTCCTTTTGAAACTGGTTTATCTGCTTTCTTACTCTCTGATTTATCGATTCTTCAAGCTCTATTACCTTGATTTCCTGTCTAAGAAGTATTTCAAGTCTTTCGAGCCTTTCATAGGGATTGAGTATTTCAAGGAGGTCCTGCTTGTCAGCAGACTTCAAGAAAATATATGAAACTATCATATCAGACAATCTGTTTGGCTCATTTATTTCATTGATTGACATGATTGCATCATCAGGAATCTTGGTATTGATTGTGCAATATTCCTCAAAAGATTCCTTGACAAGTCTCATTATGGCATCGGTCTTGTCTTCTATCTCAATATCATCTTCCATATAATTGTATTCTTCAATTTCAACCTTTAGGTACGGCTCCTCGTCAACAAGAGATATTATCCTTCCTCTGGTTATTCCCTCTACAAGGACTCTAATATTGTCACCGGGCATCTTCAGCATTTGCTTTACCCTGCTGACAACTCCAATTTCATAGTATTCATCCTCTGTCGGATCATCTATGTTTGCGTCCTTCTGTGTAGTGAGAAAAATTATGGAATCCTTTACCATTGACTCTTCAAGCGCATTTATAGATTTTTCCCTGCCAACATCGAAATGTACTACCATATTCGGGAATACATGCATTCCCCTTAGAGGAATCATGGGCAGCGTTTTAACTTCTGTACTGTAACTTACTGTCATATTTATCGACTCCATTTCCATTTATTCGACAAAGCATCCTTGTTGCGTGTAACATATAATAGATGCTTTTGCGTGCATAGTAATTTTATCAGCAATGTCTCCTATATTCAATAAAAAATGCCTGAAACCAGGCATTTTTTTATATTTCATTATCTAAGCTGTCTCGTGATTGTCATCAATCTTCATCTTGGACTTTGAACTCAATACAAGAGTTGGGTCCGTCTTATTGACTATTGTTTCTCTTGTCACTATGCATTTCTCTATATCGTCTCTTGACGGGATATCAAACATTATGTCCGTCATAACCTTTTCAAGGATTCCTCTCAGACCCCTTGCACCGGTTTTGATATGTAGAGCCTGCATGGCGATTTCTTCAAGGGCTCCCTGTTCAATTTCGAGCTCAACGCCGTCAATCTTGAAGAGTTCCTTGTACTGGTCAACAAGACAGTTTTTAGTGTTAGTCATAATGGAAATCAATGCTTCCTTGTCAAGTTCCTTGAGAGTCACTATCATAGGCATTCTTCCTACAAACTCCGGAATGAGACCAAACTTAAGCAGGTCTTCAGGCTCAACATTTGCTATAAGCTCGCCAAATGACTTGTCCTTATTGTTCTGAACATCTGCTCCAAATCCCATGGACTTCTTGCCGATTCTTTTTTGTATGATTTTTTCCAACCCTGCAAAGGCACCACCAAGGATAAACAAAATGTTTGTAGTATCAATCTGTATGAACTCCTGATGAGGATGCTTTCTTCCACCCTGTGGAGGAACATTGGCAACCGTACCTTCCAATATTTTCAGCAAGGCCTGCTGTACGCCTTCACCGCTGACATCCCTGGTTATTGACGGATTGTCCCCTCTTCTGGCAATCTTGTCGATTTCGTCAATATAGATGATACCTTTCTCTGCAGATTCAATATCATAGTCTGCAGCCTGAATGAGCCTAAGGATGATGTTTTCAACATCTTCTCCTACATAACCAGCTTCGGTAAGGGAAGTTGCATCTGCAATAGCAAATGGCACGTTAAGCATTTTAGCAAGAACTTGAGCAAGGTATGTCTTACCGCTTCCTGTTGGTCCAAGTACAAGGATATTGCTCTTTTGAAGCTCTACATCCTTTGTTCTCTTCTTGTTGTTTATCCTAGAATATTCATAAAAACTACATAAAACCCAAAAAACTCAGTAAATTCAACATGTTACTCAAAAGGTGTCCTTCACCCGTTGGGTGAAGCAAATCTTCATCAAAAATTAAAGAAAAGAACCCGATTTTGTGGTAAAGTTTAAGTGCCTAAACAAAAACATATCACAAAAGGAGTTCTTTCTATGACAAGTTTACAGCATAGTGCATTAAATTTCAACAAAAGTCTTTCATACAATTTTGATGGAGGCAACCTTTCATCGGATTCAGGGCTTCTTCTGGTCCGTTCATTTATTGAAAAATTG
>NZ_FQZL01000048.1:4118-17775 GCF_900142005.1 Dethiosulfatibacter aminovorans DSM 17477 | reverse complement strand
ATGTTTGAAACTGACAATATAATATTCTCTCCTGAATTCCTGAGAGAAGGAAAGGCGCTTTATGACAATCTTCATCCTTCTAGGATAGTTGTTGGAGAGGATTCTGATAGAGGCAGGGTCTTTGCAAGTCTATTGGCTGAAGGTGCAATCAAGAAGGATGTGCCTGTACTCCATACGGGTTCAACGGAAGCTGAGGCAATCAAGCTCTTTGCCAATACCTATCTTGCAATGAGGGTGTCCTATTTCAATGAACTTGATTCCTATGGTTAGGTAAGGGGTCTTGATACCAAACAGATCATTGAAGGTGTCGGTCTTGATCCGAGGATAGGTAGCCATTACAACAATCCTTCCTTCGGTTATGGAGGATATTGCCTGCCTAAGGATACAAAGCAGCTTCTTGCAAACTATGCAGATGTACCACAGAATATAATGTCTGCTATAGTAGATGCAAACAGGACCAGGAAGGACCATATAGCTGATATGATCATTAAGAGGGAGCCGGAGGTAGTAGGTATATACAGACTTACCATGAAGACGGATTCCGACAACTTCAGACAGTCTGCCATCCAGGGTGTAATGAAGCGTATCAAGGCCAAGGGTATCGAGGTTGTGGTATATGAGCCGGCCCTTAAGGAGGATGATTTCTTCAAGTCCAGGGTTATCAGGGACTTTGATGAGTTCAAGAGGATTAGTGATGTGAGTGATGTGATTGTTGCTAACAGGCTTTCCGATGAGCTGTTGGATGTTGAGGAGAAGGTTTATACGAGGGATTTGTTCAGTAGGGATTAAAACAAAAACCAAATCCCTTGTTGAACGACGAACAAATGTTTGGTATACTGAATATAGATTATTTTATATGGAGGAAATCGAATGGTAAGAAAACCTGCAAATAAAAAGATAGATGTTCAGGGAAGAGAAGTTGTTATTAATACAGTGAACAACGAGGATTATATCTCTATTACGGATATTGCAAAATATAAGGATGAGAAACGAACTGGGTATATTATACAGAACTGGATGAGGAATCGTAATACTATTGAATTCTTGGGAATCTGGGAAAAATTGAATAATCCGAATTTTAATGTAGTCGAATTCGAATACATTAGAAGTCAAGCTGGACTTAACAGTTTTGTTCTTACGTCTAAGAAGTGGATTGAAGCAACAAATTCTATTGGTCTTGTTGCTAAGGCAGGAAGATATGGTGGAACATATGCACATAAGGATATTGCATTTGAATTTGCATCTTGGGTATCTGTTGAATTTAAGCTGTATCTCATCAAGGAATTTCAAAGGCTTAAAGAACAGGAACAAGGTCAATTGGATTGGAATATCAAAAGGAATTTGTCGAAGATTAATTATCGAATTCATACTGATGCTATAAGGGAAAACCTTATTCCCAAAAAGCTCAGTGGGAAAGATAAAAGTATAATTTATGCTACTGAAGCAGATGTGTTAAATATGGCCTTGTTCGGTATGACTGCAAAACAGTGGAGAGATGATAATCCGGACAAGAAGGGTAATATAAGGGATTATGCAAACGTATCACAATTAGTATGTCTATCGAATCTGGAGAGTCTGAATGCTGTCCTAATCAATGATGGTCTGGAACAGGGACAAAGGCTTGAAAAGCTTAATAGAATTGCTATTAATCAGATGAGAGTATTACTTGAGAATGATGAGCAAGATAAGTTGTCAATTGATACAAAAGATTAGTAGCTTAAGATGACTCCAGATATTTCTTTGCCAGGTAAATTCCGGTACCGGGAACATAACTATATTGACCCGGAATTTGGATATGATGGAGATTTTAATATTGGACGTATAAAGGAACTTGAAGACTTGGATTATACAGGTTCAATAACTAACGAATTGGAACCCCTGGATTGGTTTGATTCTTGGATAAATACTGATTATCGTGAGGATTCACGAGGAAAAGACTATTATTGTTTTGAAGCGTTAGATGAAGTCAGCAAAAAATTTGGAGACCAGATAATGAATGAATGCGCCTATGTGTTAAATGGCCCCCGGGATATCGATGCCGATGTAAACAGGGCTGTAGAGATATTTGTAAAAGATCTGACTACTATGGCTAAAGCTAATTTGGAGTTGATTAAGGGGATAATTGATAATAGTATTTAAGTTGCTTAAACGTCAAAATCTGACGTTGCTAGTATATACACTAATAAATGTAAGGGGGAGGTATTAGGGAAGTAGATGCTTTTAGGAATGTGTTGGAGAAATGATGTTGTGAAAAGTATATACAAATTAAGTTTTGGCAAATAATTAAACATATGACAATTGAAATGGAGGTCGGAAAATGTTTCTTAATGCTTTAGATGAAATAGAGAAAAAAGATTTTATTGATATCGCTAGATTCTTAATTGATTTGGATGGAAAGGTTGTAGATTCTGAAGAAAATCTATTGAATCAGTATGTTGAAGAAATGGCGTTGGATGAAGAGTATTCTATTAAGCAATTCAACAGAACAAGGGAGGATTTATTGAGAAGCTTTGTGTTGTCTGATAAGAAGATAGTTAGAATGGTTTTCATAGAACTTGTGGCATTAGCCACTGTAGATAAGGAACTTGATATAAGTGAAGAAAATTTTATCAGAGATTTTATGGAGATATATGATATTTCTGAAAATACATATAATAATACAATGAATGCAATAACAGATCTTAATATTATTTATTCCCAATTTGGACAAATAATTAATTCATGAGATTTTATTTGAGAAAATAGCGATTTACAAAATGTTGAAGGAAGTGGAGGGATAAAGAGATGCCTTTACCTATTTTACTAATCGGAGTTGCAACAGTGATTTCTGGAGGTCTGGGAGCTGTCGGACATTCAGTTGCAAAAGACAATAATAATGAAGCACAAAGAATAATCAATGATTCCCAAAGACTATACAATGATAAAAAATCTTGCCTTGATGATGAAAGACATATAACACTTGAAGAACTTGCATTTTATGGTGAACTGAAGCTTAAGACAAATTCTGGTATTCTAAAAGATTATGTTGATTTGACTAAAAAATTGACATTGATAAAGCAAATATCCGTTGATAAGAAAAACTACATAAAGAAGTACCGTGTTGACGAAAGTGATCTGGTAACAAAGCAGAATTTTAATGATATCAAACTGAGTTCAATGAATAGTGCTGAGATCATTGCCGGAGGGTTGACTTCAGTCGGGACCGGGGCTTTGGCGAGCATTGGGACATATGGAAGTGTTTCGATGCTTAACAACCGGTGCCTGTCGTAACAACCGGTGCCTGTCGTATGAGGTTATGAGTTATTGTGATGCTGGGAAAAACTTGTAATATCAATAGGTTTATGGTTTGGTTTTTTTTAGAAAAATCATTTTTTGCGAGATTAGAGTGATTGGAAATAGGTGCTTTAGGGCACCTATTTAACATAGTTCAATGTCAGTTTAAAATCAAATAAACTTGACTATTTATAAATTTGTTATAATGAAGTTTGAGAAGAGGTGTTTTTATGAGTTATTCCAGTGAAGTTGTCAACTATATAAATAGGTTAAACAGGATGTCAGTTATAGATATGGCATATCTACATTCTACAAGGTTTGAAAATATTCCTGATCTGGCATATCAAAAGATTTTTTCAAGACTTGAAAAGAATGGTGAATTGGATAGAATTGTGAAAGGCATATATTATAAACCGGAAAAGGGAATGTTTGGAAATCTAAGGATGTCAAACAAGACTATATCGGAATATTTCATTGGCAGCAACAATCAATATGGACTATATATTGGATATAGAATGTTCAACAGACTTGGTCTCACAACGCAGATTTCAAAATCCATTATTATATATTCTAGGAGAATACAGCAGCAATCAAAGAAGATTGGCAATGTGACTGTTAAAAAAATTGATATTAAACTTAGTGAAAAGAGAATAAAATTGATAGAATTGCTTGAAGTTTTACAAAACTATAGATTTATTGAGGATCTTGATGAGAAGAATATGTACCATTATTTGTCTAGGATAGGCGAGTTTTATAGCTATAAGGATATGGAAAATATCCTTGGTGTCATCAAGTATAAAAAAAGAACTATAGCATCGTTGAGAAATGTATTGGATTATTTAGGGATTGAGAATGACTTGGCAAGGCATTTGAATTCTTCATCAAAATATGGTGAACTGAATATGGAGGAGCTTTATGAAACTGTTAAATGATGAAGGTTTGTTTCAAGAATTGAAAGTATCTTATTGGAAGGCTTCAATA
The DNA here is from genome assembly GCF_900142005.1 of Dethiosulfatibacter aminovorans DSM 17477. Classification (GTDB taxonomy): domain Bacteria; phylum Bacillota; class Clostridia; order Tissierellales; family Dethiosulfatibacteraceae; genus Dethiosulfatibacter; species Dethiosulfatibacter aminovorans. Next base: position 13,521 of record NZ_FQZL01000048.1, on the reverse strand, counting down.
GACGCCTTTATGTTAAAGTAAATAATGAACCGGGAGATAATATTGTTGAGTAAATAGGTCTTTTTGGTTATAAAAAATGTTAATTTTACGAACGTAAAAGACAAAAAATGTTGTGGAGTCCTTATTGTTAGTATATAATAAAATATATACTAACAATAAGGACTTAGTTGAGGAGTGATGCGTATGACTAAAAGGGATCTTGTAAAGGAAATAATGTGTAAAAATAATGGTCTTATTACTTCGCAGCAAGCTGTTTCTGCGGGTATCGATAACAAGATACTTCAACGAATGCATAAATCTGGAGAGATTGAAAGGATAAAGCATGGAGTATATATGGATCCGGATCAATTGGAGGATGAATATTTATTGGCGCAGCTAAGATGTAAAAAGGGTATTTTTTCACATGAGACAGCCTTGTTTTTTCATGACTTAACTGACCGAACACCTTTTCAAATGATGTTGACAATCCCTTCTGGGTATAATACAAGACTTATAAAGGAAAGAAACAAGTATCGTTTTTTCTATATCTCTGAAGAGTTACATTCGATAGGAATGATTACTATGAGGACTCCATATGGAAATGAAGTTAATGTATATGACAAAGAGAGAACAATATGCGATTGTATTAAAAAGAAAAAACACCTAGATAGTGATTTAGTGGTTGAGGCAATTAAACAGTATGTGAGAACACCTGGTGCGGATTATGCCAAACTTCTTAAGTATGGTGATGTATTTAGTGTTAGAAATAAAATTCGACAATATATTGAGGTGTTATCATGAAGATAAAAAGCCCAAGACAACTGAAAGATTGGATTAACAATATGGCTAAAAGGAATAATCTAGTAGCGAATACAGTTCTCCAAAATTTTGTGATGGAGAGATTGTTGGAGAGAGTTTCAGTTTCACGATACAAAGATAATTTCATTCTGAAAGGTGGATTTCTAATATCTGCTATGGTCGGTCTTGACATGAGAAGTACAATGGACATGGATACAACCATTAAGGGTGTTTCTGTTAGTAGAGAAACTATTGAAGAAATATTAGATGAAATTTTATCAATAGATCTTGATGATAATCTTGTGTTTAAAATCAAAAGCATTAAAAGTATTCATGATATTAGTGAATATGACGATTACAGAATAGTTGTAGAAGCACAATTTTTCACAATCAGAGTTAATATGAAAATTGACATTACTACTGGAGATGAAATCATACCTAGTGAAATAGATTATTCGTATAAGCTTATGTTTGAAGAAAGAAGTATTTCGATAAAAGCATATAACTTGGATACAATTCTTGCTGAAAAGATAGAATCAATTTTAGTGCGAAATGTTTCTAATACAAGAGCAAGGGATTTTTATGATGTATATATTTTGATGACTCTACGAAGAGATGACCTGGAATTATCAAACCTGCGTAATGCGATTCAAAAGAAGGCGATTGAAAGAAATTCTTTAATCTATATAGAAAATCATCAAAAATATTTGAAAGATATTGCGGAGAGTAAGGATATTTATTCAATTTGGGATTCATATAAGAGGAAATTTTCATATGCTGAAGGAATTGATTTTGCTGATATATTAAAGCTGTTGAGAACGGTTTTTGAATCAAAATCCGGCGTGGATATGCTATAGGTATATTCCTTGTTTATTCTTGAAAGATCGGTACCGTGAACATGAGTATGCAATGTTGAGAGGTGAAATCAATGAAGGTTTTTATTGCAGGACCTAGAGCGGTTTTAAATTTGAATGACTCCGTTAAGGAACGTCTCCTGAATATTTATAATAATAACTATACTGTTCTAGTGGGTGATGCAAACGGGGTGGATAGATTAATCCAAAGTTTCTATTCTGATCTTAAGTATGAAAATGTGATTATTTTTGCTAGTGGTGACAAAGTGAGGAATAATCTTGGTAATTGGACTGTTGAAAAAATATCCGTGTATTCTAAGATAAAAGGTTTTGATTTCTATGCTCAGAAGGATGTTGCAATGGCAAAAAGCGCAGATTATGGATTTATGATTTGGAATGGCAAAAGTAAGGGTACTCTCAATAACATGATGAATTTGATATCATATAAAAAAAACGTCCTTGTATATTTCATGCCCCTTGATAGGTTTCTGTATATAGATACTGATGATAAGTTGAAGAAATTGATTGATCTGTGTCCTGCTGATACAAAGACTTTAGTGAATAAACTTAATAAGAAGCAATCAAGTAAATATATGCAGATTTCATTTCAGTAAAAGAAGGTGTGAAAATGAGTAAAGTCAGTGTTAAATTTGATGAAATAAAAGCCCAACTTATGAAGGATGAAGAGTTTAAAGAAGAATATGACAAGCTCAGCCCTAGATACGAGGTTATTTCTCAGATTATTGAAGCAAGAAAAACAATGCAAATAACCCAGGAAGAATTAGCGAGAAGGGTCGGGACGAGAAAATCTAACATTTCTAGGCTGGAAAGCGGATCATATAATCCGTCATTGGACTTTTTGATTAAAATAGCTAAAGGATTGGGCAAAGATATTCATATAGAGATTAGATAAGTAACTTAGAGGGACGTAAAGTCTCTTTTTCTTTATAACAAAAATAAATTTTTGTTCAAAATCAAAAACTAACTTTAATTCTTTGTTGAAAATCGAACAAATGTTTGATATACTGAAAATATATTAATTATTGGATGCGGAGGTGGACCATGGCAAGAAAGAGTTTATATGAGTATTCAATACCTGTCATGTTGGAGGATTATTTGAATTACATGGAAGCCATACGAGGGAAGTCTCCCTTGAGTGTAGAGGAGTATTTTTTGATCTGAGGACATTTTACAGATTTTGTGTAGTAAGGTTCAGGCTTGTGGAAGGTAATGATTATGACAAGGTGGATATAGGGATTTTGTCTGAGGACTTTTTGAAAAACGTCAGGTTGCAGGATCTCCATGCATATATTATATATATTGGGAAGGTGAGGAATAACTGCAACAAGACTAAGGTCCGGAAGGTAGCAAGCCTGAGGTCGTATTTCAAGTATCTATATTCCATCATAGAATATTTGGATTCCAATCCCGCTGAAAGATTGGAAATCCCAAAGATTGAATCAAGGCATCCTGTGTATCTATCTCTTGAAGATGCAAAAAGGCTCTTGGAAAGTGTAGATGGAAGATTCAGAGTCAGGGATTTTGCTATTATTACAGTTTTTCTTAATTGTGGGCTAAGGTTATCAGAGTTGGTTGGCATTAATATGGGCAACATAAAGGGAGACGCACTCACTGTAATTGGTAAGGGCGACAAGGAGAGGACTGTGTATCTTAACAAGGCATGTAAAAATGCCCTTGATGCTTACATTTCGCAAAGAACGGATCCTGTTAATATTGGAGATGATGCCTTGTTTTTAAGTTCTAGAAGAAAACGGATATCACCAAAAGGAGTTTCTCATTTGCTGAAGAAACACCTTAAGAGTGCAGGTCTTTCGGGTAAGAATTATTCACCTCACAAACTTAGACATACTGCGGCAACTTTAATGCAAGATATCAAATCAAGATATCAGATATCGGTGCCTGTCGTATAACATTATAACTTATTGAAGTGATGGAAAAGTGTTGAAATTTCAATGGGTTGATGGTTTGAAAATTGATCAAAGTAATCATTTTGTGAAAAAAAGGGATTTTGAATCCCTTTTATTACAGGAATATAATGAATGCGTGGATGCTTTTGTTAGATGTGAAAATGAATCCCTGTTGCAAATATAAAGAGAATTGGTTATACTGAGTTTGTAAGTTGGAAAGTAAAAAATGTATAAAAGGCAATGGTGCTGTATATGAAATCTGAGAAGTTAAAGAAAATTATCAGTGGTGGAGAGGGCATTACCGTTGAATTCAAGGAAAGCAGAAAGAAGCTGAACAAGGATGTTTATGAATCGGTCTGTTCATTTTTAAATCGTTATGGAGGGCATCTTTTTCTGGGAGTTAAGGATAATGGCGAAATAGTAGGTGTTGACAAGGATTCTGTAGAACAGATCAAGAAAGACTTTGTTACATCGCTTAACAATCCCATGATCTTGAGTCCGACAGTATATTTAGGGATAGAGGACGTGGAAATAGATGGCAAGGTGATTCTTCATGTCAATGTAACGGAAAGCTCCCAGGTTCATCGTTGCAAAGGGAAAATATTTGACAGAAATGAAGATGGTGACTTGAATGTTACCGATAACACGACTCTGGTATCTGGACTTTATGTTAGAAAACAGAGTTCATATACTGAAAACATGATTTTTCCATATGCTGATATGGATCAGTTGGAAGATGAACTGTTTGAAAGGGTGCGAAAAATCGTTAAATACATGCGACCGGGTCACCCATGGGTTACAATGGATAATATCAATATACTGAAGAGTGCAGGCATGTATCTAAAGGATCAGAATACAGAGATGAGCTCATGATACAGACAGCCCTTCCCCACTACAGGACTGATGCAATTTTGAGAAAGGAAAACCTGGACCGTTATGATGATCGAGACGACATAAGGGTAAATCTATTGAGAAGTTATGAGAGACTCATGCAGTTTATTGCCAAGCATCTCAATGACAAGTTCTATCTTGAAGGGACACAGAGGATAAGTATCAGAGACAAGATATTCAGGGAAGCCATTACCAATTCCTTGATTCACAGGGAATTCTCAAACCGCTTTCCGGCGAAGATGATCATAGAAAGAGATAGGGTCTATTTTGAAAACGGCAACAAGTCACGTAATAATGACGTTATAGACCCAGAGGATTTCACCCCATACCCCAAGAACCCCAAGATTGCAAAGTTTTTCAGGGAAATAGGCTGGGTGGATGAACTCGGCTCGGGAGTTAGAAATATCTATAAATACAACAGGATCTATTCAGGAGCAGATCCTCAGTTTATTGAAGGAGATGTTTTCAAGACTATTATTCCACTGACCCCGCAGGATACCACCCAAGCTGACACCCCAGCTACCACCCAAGGTAACACCCTAGCTGAGGTAGTTGATAGTGATGAAAGAACTCTTGAAATTCTTCAGTTTTGTAAAGAACCAAAAAGTAGAAAAGAGATACAGGATTTTATTGGGATAAAAAATTCTCGTGATTTCAGAAGAAGGATTCTAAGTCCACTTGTAAAAAAGAGATTGCTTAAACTCACTTTACCGGAAAAACCATCTAGTCCAAAACAAAAATACTATTCTGGGACGTAAAGTCCCTTTTTTTTATATTAAAAATGAATATAAATTTTACATCCAAAAATTAATTTCAATTCCTTGTTGAAAACCGAACAAATGTTTGGTATACTGAATTTATACTAATTATTGGAGGCGGTCGTATGGGTAGAAAACCTGCAGTAGAATTCAGGGGAGGGGTATACCATATTGTCCAGAGGGGAAACAATAGGGAATATATTTTCAGAAAGAAGGAAGACAAGGTCATGCTGCTTGAGGTATTTCTCAAGTACAGGGATGTCTACGGATACAAGATTCTTGGTTATGCCATAATGGACAACCACTATCACGTGATAATGAAGACAGACCAGGTCTATATTAGCAGTGTCATGCACAGGATCAATACGGAATTTGCCAAGACATACAACAGGATCAAGAAAAGGACAGGCCATGTCTATGAGAAAAGATACAAGGGTATCCTGGTCAAGGATGACAGCTATCTCTTGTCCCTTCTGCGCTATGTCCATCAGAATCCGGTAAAGGCAAGGATGTGCAGGACTGTGTCAGATTACCGGTGGACCAGTGATTCCAGCTATCGCAGGAATAAGGGTGACGGACTTGTTAGTATTGACCTTATTCTTGACATGTTTGCGGCAGACAGGAGAAGGGCTCTTGCGGAGTATGCAAGGTTCATGGATGAAGACGACTTTGAAAGCAGTGAGATGTTTGAAGATACTGCGGTTATAGGTGATATTAAGCCGTTAAAAGTAGAGAAAACATTGCAGGAGAATTCAAGAGAGTCAATGGATGAGCTATTGAAGCTTGTAACTGCCAGTGAGAAGGATTTTACAAAAATCAAGAGTGCCTCGCGTTCAAGACGTTTGACTCCATTAAAGATAAGATACATTGAGGAATGCTTGAAGAGAAATTATAGGATGGAAGAGATTGGAAAAAACATAGGCATAAGCCAGGCAGCTGTATCAAAACTGCTAAATTGAGGAGGTAAACATGGCTACCATAGTAAAGAGCCTTTCTACAAAGGGTGTTGAAGGATATGTTGTTGATGTTGAGACAAAGACCATAAGCGGCCAGCCCATGATTTCAATAGTGGGTCTTGGTGATACTGCAGTCAAGGAGGCCAGGGAAAGGGTAGAGGCTGCAATCCTTGACGGGAGGTTCATATTTCCCCAGATGAAGATAGTTGTCAACCTTGCACCTAGCGATCTCAAGAAGAGCGGGTCTCATTTCGACCTGCCAATAGCCTTGAGTCTTCTCATGGAGGCTAATCAGTTCAGGATCAAGAGGAAGGAGGACTTTGCCTTCATAGGGGAGCTTTCATTGAATGCCAGACTCAGGGGGTGCAAGGGTGTCCTGTCCATGATTATAGCTGCAAAGAGTGCAGGGATAGGGAGCATTATCGTACCCAGGGAAAACCTTGAAGAGGCTTCCCTTGTCCAGGGAATCAAGGTCTATGGTTTCGAGAGACTCAGGGACGTCGTTGAGTTTCTTGAGAAGGACAAGGAGTATGTAGTGCCTGAAGATAAAGGCTTTGAGGCTGAATCTGCCATGGGAGATAATGTAGACTTTAGCGAGGTACAGGGGCAGGAGCTTCTTGTGGAGTATATTGTTGCTGCAGCAGCAGGTGGCCACAACATGCTTATGATAGGTGCTCCAGGATGCGGTAAGTCCATGATTGCCAAGAGGATACCTACAATTCTGCCCCAGATGTCCGAGGAGGAGGCCCTTGAGGTCACTAAGATTTACAGTGTGGCAGGACTTCTGAAGGGGAATGACAGCCTTGTGAGGAAAAGGCCTTTTAGGGCGCCCCACCACAATGCTTCTACCAACTCCCTCATAGGGGGAGGCAACAGGGCCACACCCGGAGAGATATCCCTTGCTCACAACGGTGTCCTGTTCCTTGATGAGATCGCCGAGTTCAGCAAGAGGACTCTGGATGCCCTGAGACAGCCCATGGAGGACAAGGTAGTTACGGTATCCAGGGTCAAGGAGACAAACTCCTATCCTGCCAATTTCATGCTGGTGGCGGCAATGAATCCCTGTCCCTGTGGTTACTACGGGTCTGACAGGTGCAGCTGTACCGACTATGAGGTCCTCAAGTACAGGCAGAGGCTGTCGGGTCCCATCCTTGAGAGGATGGATCTGCAGAAATATGTCCAGCCTGTGGACTTCATGGATCTTTCTTCCTATACTTCAAAGCTTTCTTCTGCTCAGCTTAGGGAAAGGGTTGAAGCTGCTAGGATGGTCCAGAGAAGGAGGTTTGAAGGAATAGAGGGTGTCAACTGCAATGCCCAGATGGGCCAGGCCCTTGTCAAGGAATTCTGCGTCCTTGACAGCCAGTGCAGGGACCTTCTCCAGAGGGTCTATGACAGGTACAAATACAGTGCCAGGACCTTTCACAAGTTTCTCAAGGTTTCAAGGACATTTGCCGACTTGGAAGGATCTGTCGATATCAGGAAGAAGGATGTCATGGCTGCAGTCATGTCCAGGGACCTCGAGAAGGAAAAGGTCAATATGGCGGTGGTTTCATGAAGTACTGGATATGGTTGTCAAGGTTGAAGGGCACTGGTCCCGTACTGCAGAAGAGGCTCTTGAAGCGTTTTGGCAGTCCGGAAGGTGTGTATGAAGCCGCTGTGGATGAACTCATTGAGGTGGAAGGTGTGGGCAGGGGGATTGCCGACAATATTGTAGCTTCCAGGTCCTTTGAGGATTCATTAAGGATAATTGACAGTCTGGACAAGTTGGGAGGTAAGATCCTTACCATAGGAGATGAGCTTTATCCCATGCTTGGAGCCGGGGTGGAGGGGGCTCCTGTTGTCTTCTATTACAGAGGGCAAATCAGGAAGGACCTTAAGGGAATCGGTATTGTGGGGTCCAGAAGGTGCAGCCAGTATGGAAAAAGGGTGGCCCTAGAGGCAGGAAGCATTCTTGGACAAAAGGGTTATGCCGTCATTAGTGGAATGGCCAAGGGGATTGACGGATATGCGCATATAGGCTGTCTCAAAGCAGGGGGATATACCATAGCCTTCCTTGGTACGGGACTTGATATATGCTACCCCAGGGAACACGGAGACCTTATGGAAAAGATAGTTGAAAATGGAGCCGTGATATCTGAGTATCCTCCGGGGACACCGGGCAGGGCCGAGTACTTTCCCAAGAGGAATTATCATATTAGCAGCTGGAGTAAGAGGCTGCTTGTCGTTGAAGCTTCGGAAAGAAGCGGTGCCCTGATAACTGCCAGGAATGCCAGGGACCAGGGCAGGGAAGTCTTTGCCGTCCCATCCAACATATACAGTGCAACAGGAAGAGGGACCAATAGATTGATAGATGAGGGCGCACGGGTATATACAGGACCTGGGTGTCTTGTGGACAAATGCGGGCAAACTGATGCCGGACTGTTGACAGAAGAAAAGAGTACGAAGAGAACTGTCGAACGCGATGATCTTGATGAACTGGAAAGGAAGGTTATGAATGCAATAGGCGACAAGAGGTTCCGGATTCAGGAGATATCTGAAATGTTAGAAATTGGCCAGGTGGAGTTGTCAGGCTGTCTGGCGGAGATGGAGCTCAAGGGAGTGCTGGGATGTGTTTCAGGGGTTTATGGAGTTGTTTAACACATCGAATTCGAGGGTATTAAAAACAGTAAATTTGAGTTTAATAATATTGAATAAGCTGCCGGTATTTGATATAATGCTATTTGGCGGATATTGGATATATGATTGAAATGATGATGTCTGCAAAGGCATCTTTTTTGTTTGTAACCGGTGTGATCAATGTGATGAACAAAGCGCCGGAACCTAATGAAGATGGTGTCAAATATAAGGTTTACAATATTGGAAACAACAGTCCTGAAAGTCTAATGGATTTTGTGAATACATTGGAAGAGAAGCTGATGAAATACGGAATCATTGACTGTGAGGCAGACAAGGAACTCCTTCCAATGCAGCCTGGGGATGTATATCAGACCTATGCTGATGTGTCTGCACTTGAGAAGGATTTCGGATTTAAGCCGAGTACCAGCCTTGATGAGGGACTTGATAGATTTGCCAAGTGGTACAGGGAATATTACAAGGTAGGGGGAGACAAGTAGAATGAAGATTACAATAGCGGGAACGGGATATGTAGGACTATCTAATGCAATTCTATTGGCACAGAACAATGAAGTAATAGCATGTGATATTATCCAGGAAAAGGTGGATATGATCAATAACAGGAA
>NZ_FQZL01000048.1:0-2208 GCF_900142005.1 Dethiosulfatibacter aminovorans DSM 17477 | reverse complement strand
TTCCTGAAGGAAAAACTTAATATTGTCTGGAAGGATGAATTAACAAAGGACACTGCATTGTCTTTGCTGAACAGACCTCTTAGGGTTTGTGGAATGGTGAAAAACCAGGGAGAACCCGGTGGAGGACCATTTGTGGTGGACAATGGAAGCTATACTGATTTGCAGATCTGTGAAAAGTCGGAGATTGAATTGAATGATGAAGAGAAGAGGAGTATTCTTGAGTCATCCCAGTTTTTCAATCCCGTTGATCTGGTCTGCTTCATAAAGGATTACAGGGGTGAGAAATTTAATCTTGTGGATTTTGTTAACAGGGAAAGATATTTCATAAGCGAGAAGACTTACAAGGGCAGGAAGCTTAAGGCTCTTGAACATCCAGGGCTCTGGAATGGTGCAATGCATAATTGGAATACTTTGTTTGTGGAGGTTCCTCTTTCAACTTTTAATCCTGTGAAGACGGTTAATGATTTGTTGCGGGACGGGCATAGGGAGAAGAGGTAAAGTAAAGGTTATAATTGATTTCATTTCAGTGATTTTATAAATGATTTATCAAAATGTTTGAGCAGGAAAGAGGCAGTATAAAGAATAAATTATTGATATGAGTTGTTGAATATTTTTTATATTAGTATCAGAAATTTGATGTTTGAATTGATAAATAGCCATTCAGGTGTTATAACCCGACTTCGGAACGAAAATCAATAAAAAAAGTGCTGTAATCATTTAAAATAGACGATTACAGCACTTTTGTGTTTTCATGAAAAATCACTACATTTTTTTAATGCTTTTGAAAACTCATTAGTCAATAAAACATTTTGTTTGAACTTGAATATTTCCTTGTTTATGTTGCTTTCAAATCGTTTATCTGAAATCATATACAGCTTGTCAACCTTGTAGTCAATCTCATCAATCTCAAAATCAGCCAGTCCATTCAATATCTCATGCGTTGACAAATCAATACCTGCCTTTGACAGCTTGTATTCCAAGAGCCTCTGGAGAACCTAGCTCTTGGTGCCTGCCATATAACTTTATAACTTATTGAAATATTGGTAAATTGTTGGAAATTCAACGTGTTGATGGATTTGTAAAATTAGCATAATAAAGGGGAACTATGAAAATGAAAACAATATTAATCACAGGAGCTGCAGGATTCATCGGATCAAACTTATCACAAGCTCTTGTTTCAGACAATAAAATAATTGGCTTTGACAACGTAAATGATTACTATGATGTCAAACTGAAAGAATACCGATTATCACAGCTTGAATCACATGAAAACTTTACCTTTATCAAGGGCGATTTGGCAGATAAACAGGCTGTTGATTCAATATTTGAAAAATACAAGCCGGAAATTGTCGTTAACCTGGCAGCCCAGGCAGGAGTCCGATATTCAATTGATAATCCTCAGGCTTATATTGATTCAAACCTTATTGGATTCTTCAATATTTTAGAAGCATGTCGTAATTATCCAGTGGAGCATTTGGTTTATGCATCGTCTTCATCTGTTTATGGGTCCAACAAGAAGGTCCCATATGCCACTGAAGACCAGGTGGATAATCCGGTGTCACTATATGCAGCCACTAAGAAGTCAAATGAGCTTATGGCACATGCATATTCAAAGCTCTATGATATTCCTGCAACGGGGCTTAGGTTTTTTACTGTTTACGGACCTGCAGGAAGACCAGATATGGCATATTTCAAATTCACGAACAAGCTGGTCAAGGGTGAGAAGATTCAGATATATAATTACGGAGACATGTACCGTGACTTCACATATATTGATGACATTGTAACCGGTGTGGTTAATGTGATGAACAAGGCGCCTGAGCCAAATGAAGACGGGATCAGATACAAGGTCTACAATATCGGGAACAACAGTCCTGAGAGTCTTATGGACTTTGTGAATACACTGGAACAGAAACTGATGAAATACGGAATCATTGACCGTGAAGCAGAGAAGGAACTACTTCCAATGCAGCCTGGCGATGTTTATCAGACTTATGCTGATGTGTCTGCGCTTGAGAAGGATTTCGGATTCAAGCCTAGTACAAGTCTTGATGAGGGACTTGATAGATTTGCCAAGTGGTACAGGGAATATTACAAGGTAGGTGGAGACAAGTAGAATGAAGATTACAATAGCGGGAACGGGATATGTAGGATTGTCTAATGCAATTCTACTGGCACAGAACAATGAAGTAATAGCATGTGATATTA
>NZ_FQZL01000030.1 GCF_900142005.1 Dethiosulfatibacter aminovorans DSM 17477 | reverse complement strand
GTAAGTATTGAAAGCATTAGTCCTATAAAAACGAATATAAGCATCGAATCACTACTGAACATCTTGTTGATTTTTCCTTTCACTTTTTCCTCCTTTTGTTTTATATTGTGAAACGTTATATTTTATTGCGGTACTGCTTTAGGATAGCATAAAATGAAATCGTTATCAAACATTATATTATGTATTTTTTGAAATTTAAAAATAAAATAGAACCACCCCCCGCCGGTTAGCAGACAAGAAGTGGTTCTATTCCGTATATCAATGTTTTCTATTGCATATTCTGTCTATTTCTTGGATTTTGATTTTCCTTTTCCAAGTCCAAGTGATTCAAGCTTCTCTTGAGTAGGTATTCCATTCTTGTCCCAGCCTCTTTCCTTGTAGTATTTTGGCAACATTTCTGAAAGTCTGTGAACATGGCCTTTTGATGGTCCTTCAGCGATAGGTTCTGTAAGAAGTCTCTTAGGCAGGGTATCTTCAGCTGGAGATATCCCCGCTTCAAGGTTGAACATTCTTTCAAGATTCCAGATCCTGTCTCCTGCTTCAAGGAGATCCGCTCCTGTCAGGTTGCTTCCGCATACTGCATTGTACATGTCTGCATAATCCTCGGCGCCAAGTGCAAATGAAGTGAACAAACATACTCCAAGGGAATCTATTGCTGCTGTGAGATCCTGGAATGTCTTGGCCCATTTTTCCTTATCTTCAACAGCAAATCTGTCAAGCTGTTCCGGTAGTCCAATAACCTCTGGAGAAATTAGATATCCTCTTACGTGACATCCTCCTCTGTTGGATGTAGCATAATTAAGTCCCTGTCCCTGTACGCCCCTTGGGTCGTAGGCAGGCATTTCAAGCTTTTTGACTGTCATCGAAAATTCAGGTACTCCATATCCTTCAGTCAGTCTATATGAACCGTCAGCCATCTTGTCTCCAAGCCCTTGCCTGTAGCCCATTCTTCTTACCCATTCCGCTATGTCTGTTTCATTTCCAAATTCAAGCTTCAGTCCGTCAAGTTCCTCTTCCTTGATAAATCCTCTTTCCTTAAGCTCTACTGCCGCAGCTATTGTCGCTCCTGCAGAAATTGTATCTATTCCCATTTCATTGCACCAGTAGTTGGCTTCAATAATGGCATCCATATTTCTAATGCCGCAGTCAGCACCAAAGGCCCATAAAGTTTCATATTCAGGTCCTCCAACCTTCTGATCCCCCATGTTTACAAACCTTCCACAGCCTATGGGACATCCAAAGCATGCTGTATTCTTGATCAGATGCTTTTCTTTAAGCGTTTCACCGCTGATTCCTTCCGCTCCATCAAATTGCGACTTCTGGAAATTGTCAGTAGGAAAACTTCCCAGTTCGTTCATAATGTTTACAAGAACTGCAGTTCCATAGGTTGGCAGACCTTCTCCGGTAACTCCGTTTTCCTTGATTTTTGCCAGCTGAGCATTTCTAACCTCTTTGAGCTTGTTCTTGTCTGGAACCATAAGCTTCTTGGATCCTTTTACAACTACAGCCTTCAGGTTCTTTGATCCCATTACGGCACCCACTCCAGATCTGCCTGCTGCCCTGTCCTCGTCGTTGATGATTGAAGCAATTTTTGAAAGATTTTCTCCTCCGGGTCCTATTGCCATTACCTTGCAGCCCTTTGCATGTTTTTCTTCAAGCATTTTAGTAGTCTTCGAAACTACTGTTCCCCAAAGCGCATCGGCAGGAAGCACTTCAACCTTGTCATCTTCAATGTTTACATATACGGGGTTTTCCGCCCTGTTTTCAAATATGATGACATCATATCCTGCAAATTTAAGCTCTGCTCCAAATTTACCGCCAGAGTTGGAGGAAGCAATTGTTCCTGACAGCGGTGATTTTGTAACTATCATATATCTGCCGCCTGTTGCTACGGGAGTTCCAGTCATAGGTCCTGTTACTACAAGAAGTTTGTTTTCCGGACTCAATGCATCCACCTTCGGATCTACTTCGTCCATCATTATTTTGGTACCCAGTCCTCTTCCACCGATGAATTTTTTTGCCATTTCCAAATCAAGTCTTTCCACTTTGTGTGTTCCGGTTTTCAAGTCGATTCTTAAAATCTTACCATTGTATCCAAACATAAAAAAACCTCCTATGCTTTATATAGAAGATTATTGCAATAAACATGCCAGTGAAACATTAAGTCATATTTCTGTTTAAAGTGTTGTATTTGAACACTCGCAGGCAAAGTCAAAGCTTGTACATTAATTAACAATGTTTTGTGTTTCATTATTGCGCATTGCCAATCAATGTACCCTGCTCTATTTCGTTACACCGCTCCATTATTGAGCGTTTATATCATATTTTTCCATCTTTCTGTACAATGTATTCCTGCTTATTCCCAGAACTGTGGCTGTTTTCGTTATATTTCCCTTGTATTTTTTCAAAATCTTTTCAATATGTAGTCTTTCCATGCTGTCGAGAGTGATATCATCTCCCATGGCTTCATCACCACTGTGAATAAACCCCGACTTGGAGCCAATATTCGAAGGAAGGGATTCTGTATTTATGATGAGTTCCACTATGTTTTCAAGCTCCCTTATGTTTCCCGGCCATTCATATTCCATGAGATAATTCATATATTCCTCGGGAATTACAACCTCCCTCTTGTTAAGCTTATGGGACTTTTTCTTCATGAAGTGTTCAATAAGATGCGGAATATCTCCCGCCCTCTCCTTTAGAGGAGGCAGCCTCAAGGGAAGAACGTTCAATCTATAATAAAGGTCCTTTCTGAAATTCCCCTTTTCAACCTCCTCCTTTAAATTCTTGTTTGTAGCCGCTATAATTCTTATATCTATCGGTTTCTCTTCAGAAGACCCCACTCTTCTTACAACACCTTCCTCAATGACTCTAAGAAGTCTTGTTTGCAGGTCTATGGGCATTTCGCCTATCTCATCAAGAAATATTGTACCTCCGTCGGCTATTTCAAACTTCCCGGGATGTCCTCCTTGCTTTGCTCCCGTAAAGGCTCCGCCAACATATCCAAACAATTCCGATTCTATAAGATTCTTCGGTATTGCACCACAGTTTAGGGCAACAAATGGCTCATTTCTCCTATTGCTGTAATTTTGAATGGACTGTGCAAACAATTCCTTTCCCGTTCCACTTTCACCCATAATGAGGACCGTTGATTTTGAATCCGCAATTTTCTTGGCAAATTCTATAGTCTTGACGAAGCTTTCATCCTCACCTACTATCTTGTCGAAGGTATAGACAGCCTTTGAACCCATTACCCTTGTCGCATGTTTCCTCAGCTTTTTCACATCCTTGATTACAAAAACTATTTCCATGGGTTTGCCCAATTTGTCGTTTATGGGATAGGCACTTAAATTCACTTCCATCTTGTTGACCTTAAGATTGACATATACGTCTTCCTGGAATATGCTGCCATTATTTTTGACAGTATTCCTTATTCTTTCCCAGTCCAGAATTATATCGGCAACATTTGATTTCCTGAGTTCTTCAATTTCATAACCGAACATATCGGAAGTATTCTTGTTGATAAGCTTGGGATTCCCTTCAAAATCAGCTGAAAAAATAGCTGCCTGGAAGGAGTTCATAATGGCTTCCAAATACTTGTTGTTCATGGAAAGATTTTCCGCATAGTGTCTGATCCTCATCATGCTTTCAATGGCATTTGCTGCAGCGGCCACCATTCCAAGAGTATGTGAATTCACAAGCTCCTTGTCTCCTGTCAAATCAATGCAGCCTATGATTTCATCATTGTGGTTTCTGATAGGCGCGCCGGAACAAGTCCACTGATGGAATATTTTAATATAATGCTCATCTCCTGAAACCTGCAGAGGCCTTCCCTCGTGGATACATGTACCCATACCGTTTGTACCGATATATTCCTCTCCCATGTAGGCTCCAGGGACCAACGCTGAATTGAAGGCTTTTTTCAACATCTCGCTGTTTCCTATTATGTTCAGGATGCATCCATCCACATCATTCAGTATCACTATGAAATTTGATTTTTTAACAAAATCATAGAGTTGTTCTATAAAAGGATTTGCAACATAAACAAGCTCCTGATTTTCCTTTATGAGGTCATTAAGCTCCCTGTCGTTCAGTACCTTGTTGCTTGTCACCTGATTTCTTTTTATTCCATAAGCCTTGCTTCTGTCGTTTGATTCTTTTATGAATTTTCTGCTTAAATCAGCTTCCATATTGTATTTCATGCTATCACCTTCCTGTTTTCAAAAGCCATAATCCCATGGCCAGACTGAATATCCCAACAACCACAAACAAAGTGTATATGGAAAATACATCCACTATCATTCCAAACAACGGCGCCAATACCACTACAAGAAGGGCTCTCATCTGGCTTTCCACAGAAAAGACGGTAGCCCGCTCCTCCTTGTCCATCATATCGCCGGCAGCATCTACAAAAAGAGGCCTCCTGGTATCATACAGGAGAAACACAACAGCATAGCTCAATATCAGTAAAACCTTGCTGTCAATGAGCAGGGCCCCTGAAATGGCCATGCTTAGAACTCCAAAAATCAAATAGTATATATTCATGACATATTCCGTATCAGCATTTTCAACAAGCCTGTAAACATTTCTAGACGCTATTGAATTCATGATATATATTATTCCGTAAAACATGCCCATATATAGCCTTGCAGTCTGTTCTTCACCCAGATTCAATATGACAATGGCTCCTCCCCCAAGAAGTACAATTTGTATGAGAGGCTGAATATAGTCTTTCAAGGACTTGAATATGGAGTCATATATGGATACGTTCAGTATCAGCTTCACCAAGTCAAAATCATGGACAACATCCCTTATATGCCTAATCATTAGATGGAAAAATTTCGAAATGCTTATTTCACTTTCCCTTCTCTCATTTAAATAATCGGGATAGGACTTGATGAGAAAAAAATCAACAATATATGGGATTATCGACAATAGAAAGAGCATGTTCAAATTTTCAATATTGAGGGCAAATATTATTGATAAAAACGCGGATATTGATGAGCCAAGAAGGGAGAATGATCTTGTCCGTCCATATACAAAACTCTTATGCTTGAACCAGTCCCTTCTTTCAAGATACGAATATATCATAGCCTTGTGGGTTCCTGACCTGAACGCCTCTCCCAGTCCAAAAAATACCATTCCGACAGATATTAGACCAAAACCGTTTCCAAGGAAAAAGAAAACAAAGGATGCTATGTAGAACAGAAAACATGCCATAAGTTCATTTCTCTTTCCATAGTTGTCAGCTATTATTCCTGAAGGAATCTCGAATATGTACTTGAAAGCCTCCCTTATGGAATACAGAAAACCGATCTCAAGAAAACTCAAATCCTTGCTCAAAAGATATATGAAAAGATATGGCTCAAAAAACTTAAGATTCTTGAAAAACCCGTAAAAACAGAATTTCCATATGAGCTTGTCCTCTTTAATGTCCAGATAATCCTTATTCATCCTCCACCTCAAAGAGATTTCTTATTTCATCCTCCGACATTGATGAAATCATTCCTTCTTCAATGCTTAAAACATCTTCAACCATTTTTTTCTTTATTTTTTGAAGCTCATACACCTTCTCCTCTATTGTACCTCTTGTAATGAGCTTGATTACATGCACCTTGTTTTTCTGACCTATCCTGTGCGTCCTGTCTGTTGCCTGTTCCTCAACTGCCGGATTCCACCATGGGTCGTAGTGTATTACAGTATCGGCTCCCACAAGATTCAGTCCTGTCCCTCCCGCCTTCAGTGAAATCAAAAATATATCCTTGTTTCCATCGTTGAATTCATTGACCATGTTGCTTCTGTCTATGGCCTTGGTACTTCCATCCAAAGAATAGTAGTCTATTTCCCTCGAATCCAGCTGCTCCTTTATTATTGAAAGCATGGATGTGAACTGTGAAAAGATTACAGTCCTGTGACCCGCTTCCAGAAGCTCGTCTAACAATTCATTAAGGAGGTTGAGCTTGGAACTTTCACCTTGGTAGTTTTCTATAAAGAGTGAAGGGTCGCAACATATCTGTCTCAACCTTGTAAGACCGGCGAGTATCTTGATTCTGCTCTTGTTGAACCCCCTTGTAAAATATTCATCCTCCAGTTCACTCTTGATTTTATCAAGCCATGCAAGATAGATTTTCTTCTGTTCAATATTCATCTCCACTGTTATCTTGTCTTCTATCTTGTCCGGAAGTTCCTTCAACACGTCATTTTTCATCCTTCTCATAATGAATGGTGCGATTCTTCCCTTAAGGTCCGCGAGCTTTTCTTCATCTTGGTTCTTTACTATTGGCTTTTCAAAATTCTTCCTGAATTTACTGTAACTATGCAGATATCCGGGCATTATAAAATCGAATATCGACCACAGCTCGGCAAGGGAGTTTTCTATCGGAGTACCCGTCAAAGCAAAACGCTTGACAGCCTTAACCTGTCTCACAGCTTTTGAAGTCTTGGACAAGTTGTTTTTTATATGCTGGGCTTCGTCAAGTATACAGCAGTACACCTTCATGCCCTTGTAAATGTCTGCATCATTCCTGAAGGTGGCGTATGATGTTATAATAATATCGGCATCGGTATTTTCAAGCTTTTCATCACGAAGCTTCTTGGCACCGGCAATTATTTCAGCCTTTACTCCAGGAGTGAACTTTTTTACCTCCTCATACCAGTTGTAGAGCAACGAAGTGGGTACAATGACCAGAAAACGCCTGTCTCCATCAACTTCTAGCTCAGACTTGATATATGTAAGCATCTGTACAGTCTTGCCAAGTCCCATCTCATCAGCCAGTATTCCCCCGAAATTGAAGGAAGAAAGATTTTTTATCCAGTTGAATCCAGTCATCTGGTATTCCCTTAGCTGACAATTCAATCCTTCAGGAAGTTCATAACTTTCATCTTCAGGTTCTCTTATTCTCATTATAAGTTCCTTGAACAGTATGTTTCTCTTGTAATGCTTAAGGTTAAGCTTTTCGATCTTCCCGTTGACGTAAAAAGCATTGTTGCTGCTTATTTCCACCAAGCCGTCTGAAAAGGAGTCATCACCAAGTTCAAGGTCTTGAAGTACCTCCACTATGGTATCAAAAACTTCTTCTTCAAGACTCAAAAAAGACCCGTCCTTCAGTCTGTAGTATGTTTTCTTTTCCCTTAAAGTATTCAATATGTCGGGAATTTCATCCTGTGATATGCCTTCTATTGAAAAGCCGAAATCAAAATAATTCATGTTTTCATTCATGAATGTGTTTATATGGACCGACGACTTGTCTCTGAGTGAAATAGAGTTGAAATCATCCGAATAATATACTTCAATCTTATCCGTAAGCTCGGGAAGCCCTCCCACGACGAACTTGTATACATCCTTTTCCTTCTTGATATGATAGCTGTCGTTAAGAACCTTGAAGTCAGAATTTTCCAGTATTGACATTATCTTGTTTTCAAGTTTCAAATCCCTTATCACCATGTCGTCCTTAACCGGTTCAGATTCCATACCTGTAATTGAATCAAACACATAATCTCCGTAAATATATTTAAGCTTCGCCTTAATTCCATTACCATCCTTATCCAGATACAGCTTTGGCTGACATTTCCTGCTGTATATCTTTTCCTTTAACTCCCTGTCTATTTCAATCTTGTTTGTTTCGCTTATTATTGGATAAAGATAGGACATGAAACTGTTTATCTTTTCCCTTGATATCACAAGGCTTTCCTTCTTGTTTTCAAGCTGGCTCAATACAGGTTTTAGATTGTCCCTCTGCCTGTCTGAAATCCTGTATATGGTGTCCTTGTATAGTATTGCGGAATAGTTGTCGGTCAGAATTGTGATGTTCTTCATATCCCTTACGGCAAATCTGATATAGTCTCCATAGCTTGCTATGTCAAACACAAGGTCTATATCGCCCCTGACCGTATCCGTTTTCTTGTATTTCAAATAGTCGGCCTTAAGCTCTATGCTTCCTCCATCCAGAATCTCAATAAATTTAATGAAGTTGTTGTTTGTGAGCAAAATGTTCTTTCCGCTTATGAAGTCTACATGATAGGCTGTCCAGCTGTAGTTCTTTATATAGTCGATCTCATTGACAATGTCTCCAATGAGCTCCATTACCATTGCATCCTTCCTGTCAAAATATTCATTTGCAGGATCATAGGTGAAGCTCTTCCCAAATTCGAATTCCTTGCCCTCCTTGTAAGCCTTGATGAATCCCCTTACATCCTTCAGCACGTACATCTGCTCCGTACCCAGCTTCACTGAAAGAACCATATTCTTCCTGTATTTGTCGAAATCGATGAAATACTTGACATTTATCCTCTTCTTTCCTTCCGCACTGTCCATGTCGTCGAAAAGGGTATAGTGTGAAAGTATATTGTCAAAAACATCGGTATTGTTTCTTTTACTTTTCACCTTTATATCGATTTTATCCTGGTTCTTTAAAAACAAAAATACAGCCACTATGTGCTTGCATACTCCTCCCCATGTTTCATAAGCCGGACACTCGCATTTGGAATTGACATATTTTTCATCATCCAGAAACACCTTAACCTTGTAATCCCTGGTTCCATGTACCGTGGCCTGTATTGTTTCGCTGATCTTGTTGTATTTCACATCAGAAACAAGGCCTGACTTGTAACAGTCAACCCCCTTCTCAAACACATCTATATTGTTTGCCAAATCGATAATATCTCCAATATCAAGCATTTCCATACTCCTTTTGAATTTATCCCGGTATTACTATTATATCAGAAATTAACGTTTACGTATAAAAAAAATCAAAAAAATAAAAACTCAACAACCTGCTCCCTCTTTAGCAGGTTATTGAGTTTTTATTATAATATCGTACCATTCCCTCAATCAATAAAATATATAATCAGTACTTATATATTGTACAACGTTTTCACAAGTGTTTCAAGGGCTAATTCATTATCCGGACAACGTTGTCATTCTTTTCTAATCATCGCTGTCTTCATATGCTCTAATGAATATTTTCAAGTAGTCTTCCTTCCCTATCTTTCTCGGATTGTTAAGGGATGATGCATTCCTTTCCGCCATGTTGGCAAGCATGGAAAAGTCATCCGGAGTAACTTTCAAGGATTTAATATTAGGCAGACCTATCCTTTTAGACAATATCTTTATATGCTCTATTCCCTCACTGGCCGTCATAAGGTCATTTGGTCCATATACATTCATATAGTTTGCCATTCTTGCATATTTTTCTTCAGATTTGATTACATTATATTCCATTACATAAGGAAGGAGTACCGAATTGCAGATTCCGTGAGGAGAATCATAAGTGCTTCCAAGTGCTTCAGCCATACAGTGAACAGCTCCCACATCCGTATTGACAATAGACATGCCGGCCATGAGACTTCCAATCATCATCTTGTCCCTTGCTTCCAGATCACTTCCATCATTGACTGCCGCTTCAATATATTTGGTGATATGGCTTATGGCACAAAGGGCCATAGCATCTGCAATAGGCTCGGAACGAAGGGATGTATAGCCCTCTATTGCATGTGTCAATGCATCAATACCTGATGTTGCAGTTATTTCCGGAGGAACAGTAAGAGTCAGCTCCGGATCGACTATAGCTACATCAGGTGCCAAAATAGGATTCCTTATGGAATACTTAAGCTTCTCTTCCGAATTGGTTATAACCGACCAAAAAGCAACCTCGCTGCCGGTACCTGCCGTTGTGGGAATGGCAATGAGGTTTAACTTTTTCTCGATTTCCCTTTTGCCAAACATATATTCCTTGATGTCTCCGCCTTGGGCAGCCATAACTGCAATCATCTTTGCAGCATCATTGGGGCTTCCTCCACCAAAGGCTATTATTGTATCCACTTCTTCTCTTACTGCGTATGCGGTTGCATTGGTAATATTGTAATCCTTGGGATTTTGTTCTATTCCGTCATAAATGACATAGTCATACCCCGCCAGAAGCTTTTCCAGCCGCTCAACCAGCTTTAACCGTATGAGTTTCGAGTCCGTTACAACCATAACCTTCTCAGAACCCAGTTTTTCCAGTTCTCTTGGCAACAAGGACAAATTCCCTGCACCGTAATTGATTTTCGTAGGTATTATAAATCTAAAATGATTGATCATGTTAACCTCCATATACAAGTTTATGTACTACTGGTCAATAGATATATTCCACCTTCGCACCTTCTTCTATGAATATTTCAACTTCAGGAAGCTTATCCCTGTCCTTTTCATATCTTCTAAGGGTGCTTTTTATATAGTTGCTCATGTCATCTTCTTCAAAGGGAAGATGAAACACTACCATATGATCAGGCTTGATTATTTCCCTTATTATCTTTTTTCCCTCAGGCAGATGCATGAAGGGGAAATTCATAAACGCTACATTTATTTTCTCGTCAGAAAGCATCCTTTCCAGATAATCGTAGTCAATGTTTCCGTCGCCAAGATGCAGGAACCTTATACCGTCAAGTTCTATTATATAACAGATATTGCTGCACTGAAGACTTTCATCACCCATATGCTTCGACTTGAAAAATATGATCTCACCATTTTTTATGGGATATTTCATCTTTCTTCCAAGTTCGATGTCCAGAGCTCCGCCGAGGTATTCACCTTCCTTTACAAAGGTATCAACAGCTTCTATCACACAACCCTCGTCTTTAGGATACAGCACTTCCGCATTATCATTGTTCTTTAGAAATTCCACAATGGATTTGTGACACATGTGGTCGACATGTCTGTGTGTGAAAAGCAGATAGTCTACATCATCAAAGGGCTTATACCCCCGTACTATCTTTTCAAGGGTATCTTCCTTCACCCTGCTGAATTCTACAGCCTTTTTAGTATGCAAACCATCTACTATGAGCTTCACATCTTCATGTTTTATCATAACTCCCGAATTGGCTATATAAGTAATTTCATATTTTCTAGTCATTTGTTTTCTCTATCTCCGTATCAATATCTTTTCCATTATTCATTATTTTGCTTTGAATTTCTTCAATTTTTTCCTTGTTGAGATCGTATTTGTTCATGCTGAAATATGACAGTCCAAATGCAGCCAGGCTTCCTACTGCAAGTATGACACCAAGCATTATGGTTGTAAATGTGGACTGCATTGCCAATGAAGAATCAAATCCAATTACATCAAGCAATATTCCCACTATGAAAAGCACTGCCGACTGGGTAATCTTGTATCCGAATGTTAGAGCTCCATAATAGATTCCCTCTGAACGGAAACCCTGTTCCAGCTCCTCATAGTCTATTGTATCTGCAGTCATGGAATTCGGAAGAAGAAACAAGCCTCCCGTACCGAAGCCCAATATTGCTATTACTGCAATGAGTATGAAATTGAATTTCATCACGATGATTCTCAGTAAAACAGCCATAAGAAACAACAGGCTTGCAATGCTTGAAATCTTCAAGCATTTTAGCATGACAGGCTTTTTATCCGTTTTCTTCGAAAGGACACTCCAG
Source organism: Dethiosulfatibacter aminovorans DSM 17477 (assembly GCF_900142005.1). GTDB lineage: Bacteria > Bacillota > Clostridia > Tissierellales > Dethiosulfatibacteraceae > Dethiosulfatibacter > Dethiosulfatibacter aminovorans. The sequence continues at coordinate 37,125 of NZ_FQZL01000030.1, read as the reverse complement.
TATGGAAGGGACAATATGCTTATTCCGAAAAAGGTTCCCATTACCAGTGCTATTCCCTTGTTGTCCAGCCCAAATGTATAGGTGAATACGTGGAGTCCTATGCTTCCTATCAGTGCTGATGACACATTGAAAAAAAGATAGCCAAAAAACACATATATAAAATATTTGTTTTTAAATGCTCCTATGAAGGACATCCCACCTTTTTCTTTTTTAATACTTTGCAGTTTCGTGTCCGGCATGGAATTGAATCTGTATTTGTAGGTTGCCCATATGCAAAGAGATCCCGTCAATATCATAAGCAATGATGTGGCCGTACCCATGAGAGAATATCCTGCTGGATTCAACTGTCCTATGGGATATTGCTCAGTAGGCCTGAAGAATATGAGAAGTCCTGCAACCATTGGGAAGGCCAGACCAAACATAAATGCAACAGACTTGTAGCTTTGTACCGAGGTCCTTTCATCATAATCAGTGGAAAGCTCCGCTCCAAGCGCCGTATAGGGAGTGCCGTATACAGTAAGTGATGTTTTTAGCAGCAAAAGAAAAGTCAGTATCAGGCCAAGCTTTACCGCAGGTGAAAATGCAGTGCTGATATGCCATAAAAACATGTTGAACACAGAAATAAGAATGGTGCCCGCCAACATATACAGATGTCGTCTGCCCCACTTCGCAAAATTGGAAATATCCGAAATGTATCCCATGAGTGGATCCGTTATTGCATCCCAAAATACTCCTATTGCCATAATCGTTCCTATATAGCTGCCCTTTATTCCAAGTACAGCCGTTGTATAGAACAGCATATAGGCAGCAATGCATTGAAATACTATACCGAATCCCAGGTTTCCTATTCCATAGCCTGCTTTAACAAATATAGATATTTTTGAATTAGTTTTGTCCATATTCTCCTCTTGATTTTTGACCTGTCTTTATAAATACCAAAGAAACTGAGGCGGTTATAATTACAGCCAATAAATCAACTGAATAAATATATCCTGTATCAAGCTCCGTATTTAACAAAAAATATGTCCCCACAACTGAAAAACCATTGTTTATGAAATGGAGTGCTATCGCAGGAAGTATGGATTTGGTCTTGTAGACCGTGTATGCAAAGACCATTCCCAGCATAAAGGTTGGAAACAGCTTTAGCAGGCTGAAATGCATGGATGCAAACATCAGAGATGTCCACACCATCGCCTTGCAAGGCTTAAAATGTTCTAAAAACGATGAAAGAAAAAGCCCCCTGAACAGAAGTTCCTCGATAATTGCAGGAATAACCGCTATTACCAAAAGCTGATAAGTCAAAGACATGTTTGAAAACAAATAATCAAATGCCTCAAGCAATTCCGCTTCCTCAGGAAGAATCTTTACTGCAAACACCGAATAGATGCCGCTGATTATCAGTACTACAAGCCACATGCCCAAACCTATATATATGTACCTGGATGCTGCAGGTTTCCTCAACATGTATACTTCCCTTATATCCTTCTTGTCCATAATGGTCACAAGGATGCCAGGTAAAAAAAGTGTAAGAACATGTGTAAGGGGTATTCCATTTATATCAAATGCTTTGAAAAAAGCAATGCTTGTAAAATAAAAGCTTATTACTATGACCGTATATAATATCAATGATTGTTTTATGTCAAATACGCTTTTCACCATTTCAGCACCCTCTCTTATTCTTACTACTAATATTAACACAAGTTTTATTCATTATCTATCAAATATGCACAATATAAGGGAACTTTACACAAATTTTTCCGTCAAAACCAGTATAAATAATTTTTTACCCAATCTTAATGACATTTTAAGATTAATTAAAGGTTCAAATGTTAACATAAACCAAACCTTAAAATAATAAACCAAAACCCATGGATGGATTATATGTCAATTCTTATTATATCGGTAATTCTATTAGCTACAATCATAATCAACTTCTACCCTGAAAAGGTAAACAATGACAATATAATGAACGGAAGGGTGGCGCAAATCTACTCCAACGGATTTCTAATCGAATCCGAAAAAAGCAAGTCATACATGGCTTATCTTATGGACGAGACTGTTTTCAGCGGTTCAGTGAACAATAAAGTAAGCATAGGTGATACTGTTGTCATAGAGCACACAGGACAGGTGTTTGAAACTCACCTTATACAGATCTACTGTAAAAGAATCTGGAAGAACTGAAAAAACTTGAAGTAGTCAGCTTCAAGTTTTTTGCATTTTTGCCCATTAAAGGTTGTTGTATACAAGCTTTCCGTTGATGATTGTAGCCTTCACCTCATGGTCTATGCTTTTCAATGGATTCCCCTTGAATATTGCAATATCGGCGTCCTTGCCCTTTTCTATTGATCCTACCCTGTCGGCTATCCCAGCTATTTCTGCAGCATTGATGGTAATTGCCTTCCATCCGTCTTCTTCAGGAAGTCCGGACTTCACGGCAAGTCCTGCACACATGCTCAAAAACTGCAGAGGAATAACTGGAGAATCCGTCATGATTGCTATCTTTATTCCTGCGTCATTAAGAACCCTTGGCGTGTCGAATGTCATATTCTTCAGCTCGAATTTGGTTCTGCTTCCAAAAGAAGGACCCACTATTGCCGCTTTTCCATCTATTGCAAGCTCATCAGCTATGAGATGTCCCTCAGTACAGTGGTCAAGGGTTATGTCAAGGTCAAATTCCTTTGCTATCCTCAGTGCAGTGAATATGTCATCAGCTCTGTGGGCATGAGCCTTAAGAGGTATCTCCTTTTTGACTACAGGCAGCAATGCTTCAAGCTTAAGATCGAATTCAGGCTTCTCATCAGGCTCTGTAATGCTTCTTTCCTTGTCTTCAGCATATTTTTTCGCTTCAAAAAGCATCTCCCTCAGGATTGCAGCCGTAGCCATCCTTGTTGTAGGGGATTTGTGCTGGTCATCATATACCCTTTTGGGATTTTCACCAAAAGCAACTTTCATTGCTACAGGATCCTTCACAATCATATTGTCAATTCTTTTACCCCATGTCTTCATTGCAACAAAGGTTCCACCTATTACATTGGCGCTTCCAGGTCCAGATACGGCAGTTGTAACTCCACCCTCCCTGGCTTCCTGGAATGAAATATCCATGGGATTTATTGAATCTATGGCTCTTAATTGAGGGGTGACAGGTTCAACGGCTTCATTTCCATCAGCACCTTCGAAACCTATACCCTCCTCCCACATTCCAAGATGACAATGTGCATCTACAAGTCCGGGGGTTACAATAAGGCCCCGGGCATCAATTACCTGAGCATCTGCAGGTGCTTCGATTTCTTTTCCTACTGCCTTTATTATCCCTTCCTCTATGAGTATCTGGCCATTTTCAATATCTTCTCCGGCCATTGTTTTTATGTATCCATTCTTAATAAATATCATTTTTCCTCCACATAAGTCGACTGTCACTTAAGTATAACAGATTTGAAGCTGCATTAATGTTTCATTTATGTAATTAGTCATAATATTATACATTAACCAAAAGAAAATTTCACCTTTTTTCTCATTAATTAATCACTCAAATACTGAATCGTGATATAATATAAATAGGAACATATTTAACTTTCTTAATCTAAAACAAAAGAAGTAATCTAGGAGGAAGTTTCATGAAAAAGAAAATAAGCACCTTCAAACTTGACTTTCTAGAAAAAGAACTTGAATACCAAAAAGAAATGCACGTCATCAATGAAGAAACAAAAAATCAGATCCTGAATCAATATGAACAGCCTGATGAAATAAACTTCATTAAGGTTGTCATTACCGTTGGTGCAACACTTGTGGGTCTTAGCGCTCTGAGCTTTGTAACTGCTCAATGGGAATTTATGACAAATCCCATAAAACTTTCCATTCTCTTTGTGCTTTTCCTTGCATCTCTGGTCCTTTATCTTTATCTCAAGAAGCACAATCCCAAAACTTCCTATTCATTTCTATACATAAACGGTTTTCTGATAGGAGGGATACTGTCACTGGCCTACAATATTGTTGACTTGCCTTATCACCAAAGCGTAGGGCTTTTCGCCTGGTCTCTGATACTGATTTTACTGTCCATATTATTCAAGGACAAACTTATGTTCATTTTTGCCCAGGTAGTGGCAATATTCTTTGCAGTATCCGGACTTGATCAGGTCTATCTGATATTGCCCACAATTTTGATTCCCATATTTTATCTCACAAACATATATCACAAATACCCGCTCACAAGCAGTATAATAAATGTAGGAGTGATATGCGCACTGGTTCTTCAGTATTTTGTATATCTTGAAACAAATTCAGCACTGATAATAATTTCATATATGCTAATAGGCTTCTACCTCTTCTACAGAAGATTCAAGTACCACAACCTGTGGTCTGAATACATAGGCTTCATATTGGCTTCCACAATGGCTGTACTGATGACCAGCAGGGAAGCTTGGGAAAACCTCCTTGGAATAGAAGATGGTAATACCTATGCCATCGTATGGGGAACCGTTCTTGCCATTTATTTTCTGGTTATGATAAAGCACAAGTCAATGACATCCCTCTTCTTCCTGTGCGTACTCATATTCAGATTTTATTTCGACATGTTCTACGGTCTCATGCCAAGGTCCATATTCTTCTTTGTCGGAGGAGTTGTGATCCTGATGATGGGTCTGTATTTCGAAAGGAAGAGACGGCTGGAAACTTGAGCCGGCAATCCATGAAAAATAAAAAGCCGGAAATTTCAGCAATACCGCTGAAGTTTCCGGCTCTATTATTTTATTCTACAATTGTTTCACTATATCGCTTAACAATGTTTTGCTGCTGTTTAACTGCTGTTTTTCTATTCCTTGTTTGCAGAGGCTACCAGCCCTCCAAAAAGTATTGAATAATACTTTGAATCGAAGGTATCGGCTCTCGAAACGAGAACTATTGGAGCCTTTGCTCCCATAACAACTCCCGCTCCTGTTCCATTGCCAAAATATGTAATGGCTTTTCCTATTCCGTTGCCCATTTCTATATTCGGCACCAGAAGTACATCCGCATCACCTGCAACAGGACTTTCATAATTCTTGATCTCTGCAGCTTCCTTAGATACTGCAAGGTCAAGCGCCATAGGTCCCTCGACTATTACATTTTCAGGGAACTTTCCATCCTGGTACATTTCCTTGAGAAAACCGGCGTCAACTGTAGCCGGCATCTTTGGGTTCACCTTTTCCTTCGCAGCCAGACAAGCAACCTTGACAGTTTCATATTTAAGACCTTTTGCAGCTTCGACAGCATTGTTTATGAGTTGAACCTTTGTATCAAGGTCTGGATATGTAACCATTCCTCCGTCTGTCATCATAAGAAGCTTATGGTATGCTTCAATTTCGTAAAGCATCACATGACTGAGCTGTTTCCCCGTTCTCAGTCCCCAGTCCTTGTTCAGGACAGCCTTCAGAAGTATTCCTGTGTCGAGAAGTCCTTTTATGAGAAAATCTCCCTTTCCCTCACTCACCATTCTTACAGATTTTTCAGCAGCATCTTCAAATGAAGATGCCCCAATGATTTCACAGTCTCCAAAATCCAGGTTGTTCTTTTCCACATATTCAGCTATCTTTTCCTTGTCTCCTACAAGCACCGGCTCTATGAGTCCGTCACTGAATGCTTTTTCCACTGCTACCAGAACATTTTCCTCTTCTGCCGATGCAACAACAAGTTTCATTCTGTTGTTCCTGTCCACAAGTTTTTTCAAATCTTCAAGTTTCTTCATTCAATACCTCCGCTTTGTTTTATCTTATGATCAAAAAAATTATATTTAATATATATATGGATAGAACCAAAAGTCTAAGCTCTACTCCCTTCCTCAGTATATAATTGAAAATAATGAAAAGCAGTATGAGGGCTGCAGACCCACCTGTCAGACTCACTATGCCCATGTCGGACAATATGGAAAATATCGACTCTCCTGCAACCAAACCAAGCAAAACAATAAATATCTTGTGTGAATACTTGAATATCTTTATTTCATTGGGAAGGTTGACCCTTCTCAATACACCTTCTTCACCGTAGTAGAAGCCATCAAAAAATCCCTTGAGAGAAAGGAACAATACGGTTCCTATCATTACCGCAGTTGAAAAAACAAACATCGACAACTCGCCGGACACCACTCCATAGACCATTCCAAGTATTGTAATAGGCGCTATGACCGTCTGGGTTGTGAAGTCACCCATTCCCGCAACAGCTCCCATTAGACCTTTCTTGTACTCCGATATCATTTCTTCCGATATCTGTCTATCCTCAAGCATCCTGTCTTCCAGCTGCATTATATATCCATGTATGGCTGAGCCGACATTGGGCTCGGTATTGAAGAATTCAAGATGCCTCCTGATAGCTTCATCCTTTTTCTCCCTGTTTCCTCTATACAGCTTCTTGAATACAGGAATCATGCTGTGGGAAAATGCAACTCCCTGCATCATTTCAAAGCTGTAGCAGGAATGAGTGTAATTCATCCATATCATCCATGACCTGACTATTTCCTTCTTGCCAATCCTTTTAGAGTTATATTTCTCCATATCCATGGTTTTCCTTTTCTGAGCAGACAAAAGCAGGATGACTATGAGAACAAGGTATGTATCAAAATGGAAGTATACAGCTACAAGATATGCTGCTGAAAACATTATTATATTGTATTTGTACTTAAACCACAAAATGGCTGATGATGACGAAAGTATTATTAGCATTATACCCGTCGTATTGAAAACAACCTCCATCTCCGGAAACCTGCCAAGGAGCCTTGAACCAAGACTGTAAGTGAACCATGCCGTAACAAATGCCAAAGCAACACTTATGACCATAAGCAACAGCTGAGGCAAATATATATTGTTCAACTTGACGGCCTTTTCAGCATCCTTGTACATGGTTCTCCTAAGATTCTTAATGAATATTGAATTTATCGAAAGTCTGTATTTCCACAATACAAGTCCTATCATACTTATGGGAAATGACATGGATATGGCAGCTGCAGGCACAATGTCAAATTTGATCGCCGCCATTGCCGACAGAATTCCAGCCATGCAGGGATCTCCCTTCAAAGACCCTCCCGTAGATGTGAAATCAATGAACAGAAGATTTGTCAGTGCTCCGGCCATAAGACCGGCCCCTGGATCCCCCAGTGCAATACCTGTAAGCAATCCTGAAAAGATGGATCTATATAAGATGTAGTATCCCACACCAAAGGTGAAGGATGTTGAACTGCCTATGAAATATATTATGCCTAGTGTAATGTAGTTGAATAAAGTCATTACTCACCTTCCTAACTATATTTTCAAGATGTTTTTTGGTTTATCGTCAGGTATGATCTGAATATCAACTTCTACATGATGATCTGCCATCTTGACCAGCGAAGCCATCTCCTCTGTTGATACATGAATACTTTTGTATAAGCTTTTTCTGTTGTCTCCAGAGCCCATTCCACCAAGAACCACTCTCTTTATCTCAACGCCCTGATTAATGAGACTTTCAAAAACCTGAGGTGTCTTGGCAATAAGAAGTGTCCTTCCCATCACAGTTTCATAGCATTTAATGAAATTGTCCACTGATGTAATTCGTGCATCAATAGTATTTGGTGCTGCTGTCAATGTAACCTTCTTCAAAAAAGGATTGTTGTCAAGCTCATCATCTATCACTATAACGGCGTCTACCTCGAGATGTGGTATCCACTTCACCACAACCTGTCCATGAAGCAGCCTGTCATCAATTCTCGCCAGTATTATCTCTCTCATTCTTCCTCCTGTAAATGTCCCATTTCCTTGTTTACAAATACCAGTGTGTTCTTTGAAGCTTCAACAAGCTCATCAATGTCCACTTCATCCTTCATGAAGTAATCAAGAAGCATAGGCATGTTTACGCCTGTCACGAGATGAAAATATCTGTTCTGCAGTACGTCTACAGACACATTGAAAGGTGTCCCTCCGTACATGTCTGTAAACACCATGACTTGCTCAGCACCCTTCATGGCTTCCAGCAATCTCTTCTTCAGCTCTTCAGGGCTGTCTCCCGGCTTCAGCGAAATTGCACATGCATCCTCCAGCTTCCCAACTATCATTTCTACGCTTTTCAACAATTCCTTGCCAAAATCTCCGTGGGTCATTATTATTGTCTTTTTCATTTTCCTATCCTCTTATTCTACTAAACTGTCAAATAGTTGATATCATATTATTATAACACAATTGTTCATCTAATAGAATAATACAAACGCCTTCATAATTAAACCCTTTTCTGAAATTTTTGTATTAAATATTATTTATGACTTATTTTTCAGTAAAACCATGGATGTTTCAGGTTTTTTCTGATATATTGGTTAAGTGCAATATAAAAGCATAATTCAATTGTTTAATAAAGGAGACCATTATGGGAAAACATAGAAGAGATTTCGAAACGGAAAACTTCAAGTTCGTGCAAAACAGAGCCTGTGAATACTTCCCCTGTCACAAGGGAGTTCCAGAAGACAAGTTCAACTGCCTGTTCTGCTTCTGCCCCCTTTATATGCTGAAGGACGAATGCGGCGGCAACTATGAGGTAAAAAACGACATAAAGGACTGTACAAACTGTGCTATTCCCCATTCACCTGGCGGATATGACTATATAATGAGCAAGATGGACGAGGTAATAAAGAGAGGCAGCGATTTCTAATCGCTGCCTCTCTGTCTTCACAATCTTTATTCACCGCACCTTTCAACTAATTCCCGGCACATTCCCAATATAAACATGCTTGAGATACTTTTTTGCCCGTTTCTTAGCCTTCAGAAGTGTCTCCACCTTCGTTGGAGGATTATTCATCTTGTAGGCAGGATAATATCTGGACAGGTGAAGGACTATTTCACTATCCAGGGATCCAAGCCACTTGAAAAGGTCTTCAAGATCGTCAATATCATCATTTTCACCTTCTACAACAAGAGTTGTAACTTCAAGATGGGAATTGCTGGCATGAATTGTTCTTATTGTTTCCATTACAGGCTCAAGCCTTCCTCCGCAAATGCTTCGGTAATATTCGTCAGAAAACGACTTCAAATCCACATTGAATGCATCCATATACTTTAAAAGCTCCTTGAGAGGCTTTGGGTTTATGAATCCGTTTGTTACACAAACAGTCTTCAGACCATAGGATTTGGCCAACATGGCCGTATCTATCATATATTCGTACCATACCGTAGGCTCATTGTATGTAAAGGCAATCGAATCAAGGCCTTCATTCATTGTTATTTCAACAAGCCTCTCATGGGAGAGAAACACGCTTCTTGGATTCTCATCAAGAGATATTTCATGATTCTGACAAAACTTGCAGCTGAAATTGCATCCACTGCTGCCAAAGGACATAATTTTGGTACCTGGCATGAAATGATACAGAGGTTTCTTCTCTATGGGATCTATGGCATAAGAAGTAACTATTCCATAATTGAGGGTATAGAGAACATTGTTGATATTCTTTCTCTGTCTGCATATACCCTTCTTGTTTATGGGAATCAGGCAATAATGGGGACAGAGGGTACACCTTATTCCCTTTTCTTCCAGTTCCCAGAATCTGGCTTTTTCCATACTTCCTCCTAATGGTGCCTGGTTACTTTGAATCTTTCCATTTCGTATTCTTCCCACTGATTAATACCTGCCTTGCTGAGAGCAATCCGCAGTTGTTCATCCACATCATCTATCCCCTCCAGATTAGGAAGCAATAGGCCCTTCTTTCTTCCGCTGGTAACTATCACTCCATAGTTGTATGGATCCAGCATGGTCTTTGAATGTATTTTTTCAGCCGGCGACAGAATATCCACGGAATATACAAGGTCTTCAAGCTCATCCTCTTCAACGGGGTTGAATCTTGGATCATATATGCCGGCACTTATGGCATTGTTTATTATTTCTTCAGCTATGCTTCCCTTGGTGGGATTTATTGTGCCTATGCATCCTCTAAGGTTTCCATCCTTCTTAATGGATACGAAGGCCCCTGCCCTGTTATGAAGAAGTTCCTCGTCCAGTTTTTCCTCGTTCGGTTTTATTGTCCTGTTTTCATGAAGATAGGTTTCCAAAGTCTTCCTTGCAAGTCTTACATAACCGTCCTCCTCATCCCTTATCTTTCTTAGCCAGGATTTGTTTTCTCTTGATATATCATCAAATATCCTGTATTCCTCAGATTCTCCCTTGACCTTCAATTCCGCACATCCGTATCCTACACCAAAGGGACCTTCATAGGACAACACCCTGTTTTCAGTTTCAAGACCGTCCAGTACACCCATAAGAATCTGCAGGGACCTGAGTCCGCATTCTCCCGCTTCGTCGGCATAGGTTTCGTCAACAGACATTATTCCAAGTCTGTTGTTATTTCCAATATATTCCATTATATTCTTGTCAAAGCCCTTTCCCTTTGGAGAGTATCCTGCAGGAGCTCCCTGAATCAATTTGTGGGACAGGTCGCCGCTTGCTATGACAACGGCTCTTATACCAAGCTCATTCACTGTATCCTTTACTATCTTCCCAAATTTGTACAGTTCCTCATTGGACAATATCCCATATGTTATGTGTACAAGCTTGAAATCATTGTAGTGACTGATGACGAAATGAAGAGGCACCATTGTACCGTGGTCAATCCTTGAATCAAGCATGTAGTCCTTCTTCAATTCCTCGTCCACCCTTATAGCCGAAACATTTTTCTTCTCTGAATTATCAACAATCCTGTTGGCAAGTTCAAAATTATTGTCAAAATTCATCTTTATGTCCCTGTAGCCAAAAGACCCAAAGTCTCCTCTCAGATTCCTGTCACAGTTCACAGTGACAGCATCCCTGAAAAGATTGCCATGGGGCGTTATGACGATTATTGTGTCAGGTGCAAGACTTTTAACATCAAGTCCTATATCATTCATAGAGTCAATTGTATTCTGAATCTTTCTTTCCTCTCCCCTGCCAATTTCGGGAATGATAAGAGGCGGATGGGGCATGAGGTAGCCGCTTAAAATACTCATAAATACTCCCTCCTAGTCTTTATATCATAACTTTAGTTGAATTGATTCATGTGTTGTTTGATATATAAACTGTTCAATTATATATCAAATGTTATATGAATCAGTACGAAACTTGTTATGAGATAAAACTACATTAATTTTCTTTTTTACTAAAATATCGTATTTATCTCAACTCATAAATATATATTTATTATATCATTTTTATCGATAAATTTGAATTGATATGGATAAATCATTTGAATCAAAATAAAAAACATCGTGATATCAGTAAAGGCTTGACCTTTCGAAACTGATGCACGATGTTTTATCCCAGCATGGGTAAGGTAAATACAAATTATCGAATCGTCATCATTTCAACAAATTTCTTGTTTGAAATGATTGCGTTGAAAATCAGAACGCCAACGATTGAGACAACTACCACTTCTCCTGCAGCCACATAAACCATTGAAGCCAAAAGCGGAAGCTGGAACAGATAGTTAAGCTCTATACCTATTATTACGCCGTTTGCCACTGCAGGCCAAAGGCTCGCCACAAACAACGACTTCACATTGAATCCAAGACTCTTTCTAGTCTGTACAATGAGCATGATGGCGATGAATGTTGCCGTTGTTCCGAATAGTACATCCATTATTCCAAGGGGACTGAACATGTTTGCTATTGCACATCCAAGGGTAAGTCCTATTGAATACATTGGATCAAGAAATGCAAACAGTACAAGGATTTCAGAAATCCTAAACTGAACCTGACCGTAGCTTACTGGCTCAAACGCCAGAGTAACTGCGACATACAAAGCTGCCAGCATTGCGCTCCTAACCAAAGATTCCGTTGTAAATTTTCTCATAAAAAAACTCCTTGACATAAGATTATGTTTCCGGAGTACCTACCTGTAAATAAATATAAATATTCATTACTTGTTTTTTTAAGTGGGTACCAAGAAAACACTCTATTGATTTGTGTCCTTTTAAAGACTGAAAAATTATATCAGTTTTAATGATTCCACGCAAGATGTTTTACATGATTTATTTTATTTAACATCAAAATATGGAATTTTACATACCAATCAAAAGTATTTAAAGCTTATTCCTTGATATCCATCGTTTTTCTACTTTTCTATTGACTTTATTAGTTTTAAGAGTATAATGATTTTTGAAGTATAAATCAAATAAGAATTTGTATAGGAGTACATAATGAAATCAATTACAACAATGTTGATAATCGCAATATTATTATTCACATTATCAGCATACGCCGAAACCGAAACGGATACTGAAAGATTCGATATGGGCATTGATAATATATTTAAAATCGATGATACAGAAAAACCTTTCAACAAATCATTGATGGAACGTGTTGAAATGAAAGGATATGCAACAAGTCCTCTCAAACTTTACACTGGAATTGACACTAATGAGTATCTTTAAACTGGATACAACAATATAACCATAGAAAAATCAAAAATCTAATCAATGATTCCGAGCCATAGTTTTTAAAACTATGGCTTTTTCATATCTTAACTTTACATAGTAAAAATCCCCCAAACCATAAGGTCTGAGGGATTGAAAAATCTCTGAGATTATCTCTTTGAGAACTGTGGTGCTCTTCTTGCTTTCTTGAGTCCTGGCTTCTTTCTTTCAACCATTCTTGAGTCTCTAGTAAGGAATCCAGCTTTCTTAAGTATAGGTCTAAGATCAACATCAGCTTGAAGCAATGCTCTTGAGATACCGTGTCTTACTGCACCAGCTTGTCCAGTGTATCCGCCACCTGCTACTGTACAGTTAATGTCATACTTGTCAAGTGAATCTGTTATCATAAGAGGCTCTTTAACTATTGTCTTCAGTGTTTCATAATCGAAATAGTTGTCGATGTCTCTCTTGTTTATAGTGATTTTACCGTTACCAGGAGTCATAAACACTCTTGCAACAGCTTTCTTTCTTCTTCCAGTTCCGTAAAATTGAGCTTTCATCATATCCTCCTAATTAAAATTCGTATATTTCAGGCTTCTGTGCTTCGTGTCCGTGCTCAGCACCTGCATATACTCTAAGTTTTTTAACCATTTGTCTTCCAAGCTTGTTCTTAGGAAGCATTCCTTTAATTGCCAGGAAAACTGCTCTTTCAGGAGTCTTGCTCATGAATTCTTTGTATGTAACCTCTATAAGACCACCAGGATATCCTGTATGATGTCTATGCATCTTCTGATCCAATTTTTTTCCAGTCAATACAACTTTTGAACAATTTATAACTACAACATGATCTCCAGTATCTATATGTGGAGTGTATATAGGTTTATGCTTTCCTCTTAAAAGTGTTGCCACTTCAGTTGCAAGTCTACCTAAAGTCTTGCCTTCGGCATCTATAACGTACCATTTTCTTTCTACTTCACTAGGCTTAGCCATGTAACTTCTCATAGCTTTTCCTCCTTATATTCATATTCTAAATTAATCTATTTCGTATATCAAGAACCCGGGGCTAGTGGATTCCTAATCTCACACACTAAGATATTTTATAACAAGGCGCCTAGTGTGTCAAGTGTTTTTTTGCTTGTACACTTTAGTATCTCATCTTCGCTATAATATACCTTTTTCAGGAAAAGACCATTGGCCTTTGCCGTATGTCCTCCCCTGCTTCTGTCCTTTGAATCTATTATTTTACCTATATCTTCTGCATGTATTTTTTCCCTTCCAACATCTATGAGGGTACCTGCAATTATTCTCACCATATTGTACAGAAATCCGTTCCCCGTAACTTCCATGGCTATCATATCATTTTGCTTTTGAAGCTTTATATCATAAATGGTCCTTACAGTATCCTTGACAGGGGATCCTGTAGACATGAATCCAAAGAAATCATGCTCTCCCTTGAATCCTTCCGCTGCCTTTTCCATCTTGTGAAAATCCAGTCTGTAGGGGATCAAATAACTGTAGTCCTTCAAAAATGGACTTCCTACCCTGCTGTTGTATATATAGTAAAGATAAGTCTTCCCCACTGCAGAAAATCTCGAATGGAATTCATCATCCATTATGCAGCATTCCTTTATCCTTATGTCTCTTGGCAGATTGCTGTTGAGAGCCTGCACGAGCTTTTCTGGAGGTATGCTTATTTCTGATTTGAAATTTGCCACCTGTCCGAGGGCATGTACCCCTGCATCTGTTCTTCCGGACCCCATGAGCCTGATTTCCGACTTGAACATAGATTTAAATGTTTCCTTTACAACGCCTTGAACAGTCTTCAACTGAGGTTGAACCTGCCAGCCACTGTAGTCCGTTCCCTTGTAGGCAATTGTCAGTTTATAGTTCTTCTCCAATCCATCACCCTATTATTCTAATAACGATTATTGCTGCAACGTATACCGCCGTTATTGCCATTGCTACATAATCGGTACCGGTTATAGTAAGCCTTCTCATTCTTGTCCTGTTTTCTCCGCCTCTGTAGCATCTTGCTTCCATAGCCATTGCCAGATCGTCCGCCCTTCTGAAGGAGCTTACGAAGAGAGGTACCAGAAGAGGTACGAGGCTTTTAGCTCTCCTTACAAGATTGCCGCTTTCAAAATCTGCTCCCCTCGCCTTTTGAGCCTTCATTATTTTCTCTGTCTCTTCCATAAGCGTAGGAATGAATCTCAATGCTATGGTCATCATCATTGCCAGCTCATGTGCTGGCAATCCTATTTTCTTGAATGGATTCAAGAGACTCTCTATTCCATCCGTCAGCAGTATGGGTGAAGTTGTGAGAGTCAGCATTGATGTACCCATTATGAGAAGCATAAGCCTCAATGCCATGAATCCTGCCTGTCTTAAGCCTTCCCTTGTTATATCCAGTGGCCCCATTTGCCATATCACTTCTCCGGTGGTCATAAAAAGGTTTATGAAAAAAGTGACCAGAATTATTATGAGTATAGGTCTCAATCCAAGGATAACCATTTTAACAGGCACCTTGGACAGCTTGATAATCAGTCCAAGGAATGCAACTACCAACAGATATACAGGAAACTGATTTATTAAAAACAGTGATATTATAAACAAAAGGGTAACGACCAGTTTGAGTCTTGGATCAAGATTGTGTATTTTGGATTCAACAGGATAGTGTTGTCCAATTGTTATGTTTTTAAACATCTTGTCTACTCCTTAATGCCTTTAGTATTTCCTCGGAGGCTTCCTCCACTGTAAGCTTATTGGTATCCACATCTATACCCTTTTGTTTCAGAGCTTTCATAACATCAACAACCTGTGGAACACCCAGCCCTATCTTCTTTAGCTCTTCCGAGTCCCTGTATATTTCATGAGGGGTCCCTTCCATGTGAATCTTACCCTTATACATTACATAAATGTATTTTACAAGTCTTGCAATGTCTTCCATGCTGTGGGAAACCAGTATTATGGTTATTCCGCTTTCATGAAGCTGTCTTATCCTCGAAAGTATCTCGTTTCTTCCGGCAGGATCCAGTCCTGCCGTAGGCTCGTCAAGAACAAGATAGTCCGGCTTCATTGCAAGCACTCCTGCTATGGCAACCCTTCTTTTCTGTCCTCCGCTCAAGTCGAATGGAGACTTGTCCTTTATGTCTTCAAATTTGAATCCAACCAGCTCCAGGGCGTATCTCACCCTCTTGTCTATTTCTTCACTGTCAATATCAAGATTCATGGGACCGTAGGATACATCCTTGTATACAGTTTCCTCAAAAAGCTGATATTCCGGATATTGAAACACAAGTCCAACCTTTTGCCTTATGAGCTTGATCTTGAGGTCCTTGTCCTTGATGTTTCTGTCATCTATCTTGACAATTCCCTCCTCCGGCAGTATAAGCCCGTTGAAGTGTTGTATCAAGGTTGATTTTCCAGACCCCGTATGTCCTATGATCCCTACAAAATCACCTTTTTTAATTTCTAAAGTAACCTCATCAAGAGCCTTGGTTTCAAATGGCGTACCCTGGCTGTAGTAAAATGAAAGTTTATCTGTTTTTATCGACATAGTTCTTCCACCAGTTCCTCTATCATTATTATGTCCTCGGGAAGGCTTATTCCCTCTTTTCTCAAATTATGAGCCAGTTCCGTAACCTGGGGCACATCCAGTCCGAATTTCTTGATTTGGTCTATGTTCTTGAATACTTCCTTTGGAGTGCCTTGAAGCTGCACCTTCCCTCCATCCATTACAACAACCCTGTCTGCCTGAACGGCTTCATCCATATAATGGGTTATGAGGAGTATTGTCTTGTCCTCTTCCTTGTTGAGCATTTTTATGGTTTCCATAACCTCGCTTCTACCGGAAGGATCCAACATGGCTGTAGGTTCGTCAAGTATTATGCAGTCTGAATTCAGGGCCAGCACTCCTGCTATTGCTATTCTCTGCTTCTGTCCTCCAGAAAGCAGATGGGGCGGTCTTTTTCTGTATTCGTACATGTCTACAGCTTTAAGGGACCTGTCCACTAGTTCTCTTATCATATCCGGCTCTACACCCTGGTTTTCAGGTCCGAATGCAACATCTTCTTCCACAATTGTTGCTACAAGCTGATTATCGGGGTTCTGGAATACCATACCTGCTGTCTGCCTGATTTCCCAAAGCTTGTCATCGTCTCTTGTATTCATATCCTTGACTATGATATCTCCCTCTGTGGGAAGAAGCAGTGAATTTATTAGCTTTGCAAGAGTTGACTTTCCGGATCCATTGTGACCCAGAATTGCTACAAACTCACCTTTTTCAATATTGAGGCTTACATTGTCAAGGGCCGGCGTTTTGTCTTCCTCACTGTATTTAAAGCTTACATTTTCTATTTTTATTATTGGATTCATGTCTGTCTCCTTAAGCAACATCCATCAGTTTAAAATCTTTTTAAATAGCAGCCTCCTGTCCTGATTGAGCTTGAACTCATGCTGATATTTAGAAAAATTTCAATCAATGGATTTATTCAATGATTTATTTATCTTTTGCAACATACTCAAGGATACTCCGGTTGCAATGAAATGTCAAATGGAAAAGGATTAAGCAGACACAATTGCTGCTTAATCCCCGATGTTTACACTAATTCGATTATTACCATTTCAGCACCATCGCCTCTACGTGGTCCTATCTTTAATATTCTTGTGTAACCGCCATTTCTATCTTCATATTTAGGAGCTACTTCTTCAAAAAGTTTAGCCACTGTATTCTTGTCGTATATGAATGAAAGTGCCTGTCTTCTTGCGTGAAGATCGCCTCTTTTACCAAGAGTAACCATCTTTTCAGCAAACTTTCTTACTTCTTTAGCTCTTGTATCTGTAGTTTGAATTCTTCCGTTTTCAATCAAGCTTGCTGTCATGTTTCTAAGCATAGCCATTCTTTGATCAGACGGACGACCCAGTTTCCTGTATTTACCCATACTTAACCTCCTTTGCCTCAGATTAATTATCAGATGTTTTCAGATGCTGTCCCAATTCTGCTATCTTCTTCTGAACTTCTTCAAGAGATTTCTTTCCGAGATTTCTTACCTTCATCATATCTTCTTCTGATTTAAGGGTCAGTTCCTCAACTGTGTTGATTCCTGCTCTCTTCAGACAGTTGTATGATCTTACTGACAAGTCAAGCTCTTCTATTGTCATCTCTAGAACTTTTTCCTTTTCATCCTCTTCCTTCTCTACCATAATCTCCACATCGCTGATGTGGTCAGTAAGTGAAATAAACAGGTTAAGGTGTTCATTGTAGATTTTAGCACCTAGTGAAACTGCTTCTTCCGGCTCTATAGTACCATCTGTCCAAACTTCAAGTGTAAGTTTGTCAAAATCGGTCCTGTTGCCAACTCTTGTATTTTCAACTAAAAAGTTTACTTTTTTTACAGGAGTATAGATGGAATCTATTGGTATAACACCTATTGCATGAGATTCCTTTTTGTTGTTTTCAGCCCTTACGTATCCTCTGCCTTTTTCCATTTCCATTTCAACTATGAGCTCTGCTCCATCTTCAAGTGTTGCTATATGAAGATCTTCATTGATAATGTCAACTTCTCCTCCGGTGATTATATCACCAGCCTTAAGCTCTCTAGGACCCTTTGCATCTATCAATAATTGAACAGGTTCGTTTGAGTGCATTACAGCAGCAATATTCTTAATGTTAAGAATTACTTCCGTTACATCTTCCCTAACTCCCGGAATTGCTGAAAATTCATGCAGAATTCCTTGGATATTGATTGATGTAACTGCTGCTCCAGGCAATGAAGACAACAGGATTCTTCTCAATGAGTTCCCCAAAGTTGTAGCGAAACCTCTTTCAAGAGGCTCCAATACAATTTTGCCGTAAGTCTTGCTTTCGTTTTGTTCCACTAAGGTGATATTTGGTTTTTCAATTTCTATCATCCAGAAACCCTCCTTCGAATTTTAGTTTTGAGGATGGTTTTACTTAGAATACCACTCAACGATCAAGTGTTCTTCTATTGGCAGCTCAATATCTTCTCTGCTCGGTTCAGCTATAACCTTTCCTTGAAGGTTTTCTGCATCAACAGACAGCCATTGCGGTGCTGTTGCCTTGTGATTTTCAACTAAAGCCTTGAATTTAGCTGAAGCTCTGCTCTTCTCGACAACTTCGATTACATCTCCAACGTTCAAAAGCATTGATGGAATGTCAGCTTTCTTGCCGTTGATCTTGAAATGTCCGTGAACTACGAGTTGTCTAGCTTCCGCTCTGGAAGTTGCAAGTCCTAGTCTGAATACTATATTGTCAAATCTTCTCTCAAGTATCTTAAGGAAGTTCTCACCTGTAACACCTTGTTGCTTTGAAGCCATGTCATAGTATTTGTTGAACTGTCCTTCCAATACTCCGTAGTATCTTCTAACTTTCTGCTTTTCTCTCAACTGCACACCGTGGTTTGTCAGCTTGGTTCTTCTTTGTCCATGCTGACCAGGTGCGTAATTTCTTCTGCTGAGAGCACATTTATCAGTATAACATCTATCTCCTTTGAGATAAAGTTTTGTACCTTCTCTTCTGCAAAGTCTACATACTGGTCCAGTATATCTTGCCATTAATTACACCTCCGTTCCTAATTAAACTCTTCTGCGTTTTGGTGGTCTACAACCATTGTGTGGAATTGGTGTAACATCCTTGATTAGGCTTACTTCCAATCCTGTTGCCTGAAGTGATCTGATAGCTGCTTCTCTACCAGCTCCAGGACCTTTTACATATACTTCAACTGTTTTCAATCCATGTTCCATTGCCTTCTTGGCTGCTTCTTCAGCAACCATTGAAGCTGCAAAAGGAGTAGACTTTCTTGAACCTTTAAAGCCCATCATTCCTGCACTAGCCCATGAAATAGCATTACCACGAACGTCAGTCAAAGTAACTATAGTGTTATTGAAAGTTGAATGGATATGAGCCTGACCTCTTTCAATGTTCTTACGTTCTCTTCTTCTAACTCTGGTAGCTTTCTTTTGTACTTTTTTAGCCACTTAAGTCCCTCCTAACTATTTCTTCTTTCCTGATATTCTTTTTGGACCTTTTCTAGTTCTAGAATTGTTCTTTGTGTTTTGTCCTCTAACAGGAAGTCCTCTTTTATGTCTCAATCCTCTGTAGCAATTAATCTCCTTAAGTCTCTTGATGTTCATCGCTACTTCTCTTCTCAAGTCTCCCTCAACAGGAATCTTGTCTATTTCGGATCTCAATTTACTTACTTCTTCTTCAGTCAAATCCTTGACTCTTGTATCTTGGTTGATTCCAGCTTCTGCTAAAATCTTTTGTGAAGTTGATTTTCCTATACCGAAAATATACGTCAAACCAATTTCCACTCTCTTATCTCTTGGTAGGTCTACACCAGCAATTCTGGCCATTAAGACTACACCTCCTACAATTAGTATTTAGCCGCGCTACTTTATTGTTAACCCTGCTTTTGTTTATGCTTAGGGTTTTCGCATATCACCATTACTTTACCTTTTCTTTTGATAATCTTACATTTTTCGCAAATAGGCTTTACTGATGGTCTAACTTTCACTGTAATACCTCCTTACTACTTTTTTCTCCAGGTGATTCTGCCCTTTGTCAAATCATACGGTGACAATTCGACTGTGACTTTATCGCCCTGTAGAATTCTTATATAATTCATTCTCAGCTTACCAGAAATGTGAGCCAAAATCTCGTGTCCATTCTCCAGTTTCACCTTGAATGTTGCATTTGGAAGAACTTCTACCACTTTACCTTCTAATTCAATTAAATCTTTCTTTGACATTAGTTTTTTAACCCCCATTCTGTGTTATATTTGGATATTATAAGGCTCCAATAACCTTCTTATGTATGCATTGTTTAGTTTTTCGTTTTTGCCGACTCTGGTCTCGATTTCTTCAAATACCCTGTTGTATACTATCAAGTGTTTGATTTTTTTTAGCTTTGGCTTGCTCACTTTCCTGAGCTCGCCGTCGCAAATCTTTACATATATGTCATCTACAATCTCGGTTATTATGAAAATACGTCCCTTGTCTCTTCCAGCTTTAGATTTTACAATTTGACCTACTCTCAAGTCACTTGTAATTTCCATTTTATCACCTCTTACAGTGCTGTCAATATTACCGGATCTCCATCTGTTATTGCAATGGTATGTTCATAATGTGCCGAGAGTTTTTTATCTCTCGTTATTACTGTCCAGTCATTTTCCAACAGCCAGACATTGTACACACCTTGATTTACCATGGGTTCAATGGCAAGGGCCATTCCCTTTTGTAATCTGGGACCTCTTCCTGGTTTTCCGAAGTTAGGAATCTGCGGATCCTCATGCATGTCTTTCCCTATGCCGTGACCTACAAAATCTCTTACTACCGAAAATCCCTCATTTTCTACACATTCCTGTATAGCGTGAGAAATATCTGATAATCTGTAACCTTCTTTAGCAAACTTGATACCTTCATAGAAACTTTGTCTTGTAACATCTATAAGTCTTTGTGCTTCGTCGCTGATTTTGCCTACAGCATAAGTGTTGGCGCTGTCTCCGACATATCCCTCATAGGTTGTTCCGATGTCAATGCTTACTATGTCTCCGTCTTCCAAAACTCTGTTTCCCGGTATTCCATGAACCACTTCTTCATTTACAGACGCACATATGGACGCTGGAAATCCTTGGAAACCCTTAAACGTTGGAATTCCACCTTTGGATCTGATAAAGGCTTCAACAGCCTTGTCAATATCCATTGTTGTTATTCCAGGTCTAATCATCTCTTCTACCACCTCGTGGGCTTGAGCATTAATCCTGCCCGCTTCCCTCATAAGTTGGATTTCTCTGTCAGTTTTTATAATGATCATTACACTAGCCCCTAAGACCAGTTATTATGTCGTTTGAAACAGTCTTGATTTCCTGTTGTCCGTTAATATTCAATACTGTTCCTTCCTTTTGTGAATAGTAGTCTATCAAAGGTTCAGTTTGTTCCAGGTAAACCTCTATTCTGGTTGTAACAGTTTCTTCTGTGTCATCTTTTCTCTGTTGAAGTTCCCCACCGCACTTTGTGCAAATGCCTTCAGCTTCAGGTGGATTGAATTTTACGTGAAAAGCAGCTCCACATTGCTTGCAGACTCTTCTGCCCACTGCTCTCTCAACCAAAATCTCTTTGTCAACTTCTATATTTACTACCTTGTCCAGTTTCATTCCAAGCTTGTCAAGCTCTGTATCCAGTGCTTCAGCCTGTGGAATCGTCCTTGGAAATCCATCCAGCAAAAATCCGTTTTCACAATCATCCTGAGTAATTCTGTCTTTTACAAGATCAACAACCAACTCGTCGGGAACCAAAAGTCCCTTGTTCATGTATTCCTGTGCCTTCTTGCCAAGATCGGTTCCTTCTTTTATGTTTTTTCTGAATATATCTCCAGTTGATATATGAGGAATATTAAATTCTTTTGATATACCTTCTGCCTGCGTTCCCTTGCCAGCTCCTGGAGGTCCTAAAAGTATCAATCTCATAGTATCATCTCCTAAATGATTTATTTCAAAAATCCTTTGTAATGTCTCATAAGCATTTGAGATTCAACCTGCTTCATTGTTTCAAGGGCAACACCTACTACGATGAGCAGCGCTGTTCCTCCGAATCTAAGGCTAAGGTTTGTGAATGAGAATATCAATGTTGGTATGGATGCTATAAACGCCAGTGTTACTGCTCCAACTATTGTTATCCTAGACAATACCTTGTTCAAATACTCTGCTGTAGGTTTTCCAGGTCTTATGCCAGGAATGAATCCACCGTATTGCTTCAAGTTGTTTGCATACTCATACGGGTTGAATTGAACCGCCGTATAGAAGTATGTAAAGAATATAATCAGCAATATGTTGAGTATGGAATAAATCCAAACTCCAGGATTTCCAGCCGGTGATAAGTATTTCTCAACCCAGTTTACAAAATCTCCTTTAAAGAAGAATGCAAGTGTTTGTGGAAATGCCAGTAATGATGATGCGAATATTACAGGAATAACTCCAGCCATCAATACTTTAATTGGAATATGTGTGCTTTGTCCACCATACATCTTTCTTCCTACTACTCTCTTGGCATACTGAACGTTTATTCTTCTCTCACCCTGCTGTACCGCAATAACTGCAACTATTATTACAAGCGCAAATACTACAAACAGCAATACTTCGAAAATGTTAACCGTTCCAGCCTGTAGAAGTCCAAAAGTTTTACCTATTCCTGCAGGTATTCTCGAAGCTATACCGATGAAGATAATAATGGATATTCCATTTCCTATACCTTTTTCAGTTATCTCTTCTCCCAACCACATCAGGAATGCCGTACCAGCAGTCAACGTGAGGATTACGGTTATTATGTCAAGAGCACTTGACGACAACAACGCCTGGTTAAAGAATCCCACTGTATAAGCTACTGCCTGTATCAATGCCAATACTACTGTCAAGTATCTTGTATATTGAGCAAGTTTCTGCCTTCCGTCTTCTCTTTTTGCAATTTCTTCAAGTTTTGGTATTGCTATAGTCAACAATTGAAGAATGATTGAAGCAGTTATGTATGGATATATGTTTAGAGCAAATATTGTGAAGTTCTTAAATGCTCCACCAGACATCAAGTCGAAAAAGTCTAATAATCCAGCACCCGTATTTCCGCTGAACATCTGAGCAATAACTGCCCTGTCAATTCCAGGTACCGGTATTTGTGAACCTAATCTATACACTGCAATCATCGCAAGAGTAAATAATATCCTCTTTCTTAGATCCGGAATTTTCCATGCATTTCTTAGGGTTTCAATCAACTTATATCACCTCAACCTTTCCGCCTGCTGCTTCTATTTTCTCTATAGCGCTCTTGCTGAATTTGTGAGCTTTTACTGTAAGTTTCTTTTCAAGTTCTCCTCTGCCCAGAACCTTAACGCCGTCAAGTTGCTTCTTAACGATTCCAAGTTCCTTCAACATTTCAGGAGTAACTTCAGTTCCATCTTCAAATCTGTTCAAAGTGTCAATGTTGATCTCTGAATAATTTGTAGCGAATATATTTGTGAATCCTCTTTTTGGAATTCTCCTGTATAGAGGCATCTGACCACCTTCAAATCCTGGTCTTGTTCCTCCACCAGCTCTTGAATTTTGACCATCCTGGCCTCTTCCTGCAGTTTTACCCTGACCTGTAGCTGTTCCTCTACCAAGTCTTTTCTTGTTCTTAACACTGCCCGGATTTGGTTTTAATTCATGAAGTTTCATTTTTGCACCTCCTTTTGGTTTGTTTTTACTCTTCTACTTGGACCATGTGATTTACTACGTTGATCATTCCTCTTAATTGAGGCGTATCTTCTTTTTCAACCACTTGACCAATTTTTCTCAAACCTAAAGCTTCGACTGTTCTTCTTTGTTTTTGAGTCTTTCCAATTTTACTTCTAACTAGTTTTACTTTAATTGTTGCCAAGGTTCTTCCTCCTTTTTTATAGGATTTCCTCTAAGGTTTTACCTCTAAGTTGTGCTACTGTTTCCGGCTTTTTAAGGCTTTTCAAAGCTACCATTGTAGCATTAACCATATTTCTAGGGTTGTTAGAACCTAATGATTTAGTTCTTATGTCCTTTACTCCAGCCAACTCAAGTACCGCACGAACCGGTCCTCCAGCTATAACTCCTGTACCCGGTGAAGCAGGCTTAACCAGAACTCTACCAGCTCCGAACTCACCTACCATCTGATGAGGTACTGTTGTTCCTTCCAAAGGAACTTCTATCATGGCTTTCTTAGCAGCTTCGATAGCTTTCTTGATTGCTTCAGGTATCTCAATGGCTTTTCCTGTTCCTACACCTACGTGTCCGTTTTCATCACCGACAACTACAAGAACACTGAACCTAAAGTTTCTACCACCTTTAACAACCTTTGTTACCCTGCTGATGTTTATAACTTTTTCCTGCAAATCGTATTGACTTGCATCTATTCGGCTACGTTCCATTAACTATCATTACCTCCTTTACTAAAACTTAAGTCCGCTTTCTCTTGCTCCATCTGCTAAAGATTTAACTCTACCGTGGTAAAGATATCCACCTCTATCAAATATTACAGTCTCGATGCCTTTATCCATAGCTTTCTTAGCTACTTCCTGGCCAACAATTTTAGCGGCTTCTGTTTTGTTAAGACCATTTATTTTTTCGATAATTTCCTTATCATTGCTCGATGCCGACGCTATAGTAAATCCTTGAGAATCATCTATAACTTGAGCATATATGTTCTTCGAGCTTCTGAATACATTCAATCTTGGTCTCTCAGGAGTTCCTTGGATTTTATTTCTCAATCTCATGTGACGCTTTTGTCTCTTTTTATTCTTATTAACTTTTTTTATCATCCGGACTCACTCCTTTCTATTATTTACCAGTCTTACCAGCTTTTCTTCTGATATACTCGTTTTCGTACTTAATTCCTTTACCTTTGTAAGGCTCAGGCTTTCTCCAGTCTCTTATGACTGCAGCGTAGTTTCCTACCTGTTGCTTGTTTATTCCTGAAACTGTTATCTTGTTTTGTCCTTCAACAGCAGTTTCTATTCCATCCGGATCTTCCATGATTACCTGATGAGAAAATCCAAGGTTCATAACAAGCTTCTTTCCTTCTTTTTTAGCTCTGTAACCAACACCAACAATCTCAAGCTTCTTTGCATAACCTTCTGTAACTCCAACAACCATGTTGCTGATCAAGGTTCTTGTCAAACCGTGCAAAGACTTATGTTTCTTGTTTTCTGTAGGTCTTTTAACTTCTATTACATTGTCGTTTATATCTATCTGCATGTCTCTTGGAAGTTGTTCAGTCAAAGTTCCTTTTGGTCCTTTAACTT
Source organism: Dethiosulfatibacter aminovorans DSM 17477 (assembly GCF_900142005.1). Classification (GTDB taxonomy): domain Bacteria; phylum Bacillota; class Clostridia; order Tissierellales; family Dethiosulfatibacteraceae; genus Dethiosulfatibacter; species Dethiosulfatibacter aminovorans. The sequence goes on along the minus strand of NZ_FQZL01000030.1, from coordinate 11,944 downwards.
CAGCGAAATTATTATCGCTTATCTTAACTTCTACACCTGCAGGTATTTCTATAGGTTTTACTCCTATTCTTGACATTTTAGCACCTCCTCGTGTAAATTACCAAACGTAGCAGATTACTTCTCCGCCTACTCCCTGCTTCTTGGCGTTTTTGCCAGTCTGAATGCCTTTTGAAGTAGATAGAACTGCTATGCCCAGTCCTCCAAGTACCTTTGGTATCTCGTCATTCTTAACGTATACTCTCAATCCAGGCTTGGAAATTCTCTTTATTCCTGTGATTACTCTGCCTTTGTCGTCAGTGTATTTCAATTCAACTCTGATTATACCTTGTTTTCCATCTTCGATTACATCAAATCCCTTGATATATCCTTCAGACAATAAAATATTTGCTAATTCCTTCTTTATATTTGATGCCGGGATATCAACAGATTCGTGTTTTGCATGATTTCCGTTTCTGATTCTTGTTAACATATCAGCAATAGGATCAGTCATTACCATTTATGTAACCTCCTTTCATTAATACTATAGATTACCAACTTGCTTTTCTTACGCCAGGGATTTGACCTTTGTAAGCCAATTCTCTGAAGCATATACGGCAAATTCCATATTTTCTCAAGTACGCATGTGGTCTTCCACAGATTCTACATCTAGAATATTCTCTTGTACTAAATTTCTGTTTTCTTTGTTGCTTTACTTTCATCGACGTTTTAGCCATTTTATCCTCCTTCTACCTGGTAAAAGGCATTCCCATTAATTTAAGAAGCTCTCTTGCCTCTTCATCAGTGTTGGCAGTTGTTGTTATAATTATGTCCATACCTCTGATTTGATCTATCTTGTCATAGTCGATTTCAGGGAAAATCAATTGCTCCTTAACACCCATAGCATAGTTTCCTCTTCCGTCGAAAGACTTGTTTGATACTCCTCTGAAGTCTCTTACCCTAGGTAGTGCAATATTCATGAACTTGTCAAGGAAATAATACATTTTCATTCCTCTTAAAGTCACCTTGCAACCTACGTTCATACCTTCTCTAAGTTTAAAGTTTGAAACCGACTTTTTAGCCTTAGTAACAACTGGTTTCTGACCGGAAATTATAGTCATTTCATTGACTGCATTTTCCAAAGCCTTGGGATTTTCCCTAGCTTCTCCTACTCCCATGTTTATTACGACCTTGTCGATTTTTGGTGCCTGCATAATGTTGTCATATTTAAATTTCTCCATTAAAGCCGGCACCACTTCATTATTATATTTATCTTGTAACCTTGAAGCCATTGTCTGTACCTCCTTTCAATGAATTATTCGAACATTTCTCCACATTTTACACAAGCTCTTACTTTCTTGCCATTGTCTAGAACTTTTACAGAAGTTCTAACACCCTGCTTGCATTTTTCACAGTAAACCATAACATTTGAAGCATTAATAGGACCCTCCTGATGGATGATACCTGCCTGCTGCATTTGATTGCTGGCTTTCTTGTGTTTTGTAAGCATGTTTATTCCTTCTATGATAACTCTGTTTTCCTTAGGCATGCAAGCCAATATCTTGCCAGACTTGCCTTTGTCCTTTCCGGAAACAACTACTACTTTATCGCCTTTCTTTACGTGCATGTTTACACCTCCCATTAAAGTACTTCAGGTGCTAATGATATTATTTTCATGAAGTTACCAGCTCTCAATTCTCTTGTGATAGGTCCAAATATACGTGTACCTACTGGCGTCTTATCTTCTTTTATTATTACTGCAGCATTCTCGTCGAACTTGATATAAGTGCCGTCGTTTCTTCCAACACCCTTCTTAGTTCTAACAACTACAGCTTTTATAACATCACCTTTTTTTACAACTCCACCTGGTGTTGCGCTTTTAACAGTCGCAATCACGATGTCGCCTATATTGGCATATCTTCTGCTTGAACCACCCATAACCCTGATTACTAGTATTTCCTTAGCTCCTGAATTATCGGCAACCCTAAGTCTCGATTCTGTTTGTACCATTTGTTAACCTCCCTTCGCTAATCGTAAGGTTTATTTAGCTTTTTCTATTATTTCCACCAATCTCCATCTTTTGTCCTTAGATAGTGGTCTAGTTTCCATTACTTTTACCCTGTCGCCGATTCCGCACTGGTTTGTTTCATCATGCGCTTTCAGCTTCTTGGTGCTTTTAACTTTTTTGCTGTATAAAGGATGTGATACGAAAGTTTCTACTGCTACTACAATGGTTTTATCCATCTTGTCAGAAACTACTTTTCCTATTCTTACTTTTCTGTTTCCTCTTTCCACCAAATAGTCCTCCTTTCTTAGCTTACTACTGTGCGTTAATACTTAGTTCGTTTTCTCTTAAAACCGTTTTAACTCTAGCAATATCTTTCTTAACTATATTGATTCTTGATGTATTGTCCAGTTGACCTGTAGCTAACTGAAATCTCAAATTGAATAATTCTGTTTTAAGATCCACTAACAATCCGTTCAATTCGCTAACTGTTTTACTCTTCAATTCATTAGCTTTCATTAGCTTCACCTTCCTTTTCTACCTGCTCAGTTTTCATTATAAACTTGCATTTGATAGGCAACTTGTGAATAGCAAGTCTCATCGCTTCTCTTGCTACTTCTTCAGATACACCTGACATTTCAAACATTACTCTGCCCGGCTTAACTACTGCTACCCAGTACTCTGGAGATCCTTTACCTTTACCCATCCTTGTCTCTGCAGGTTTTTGCGTTATAGGCTTATCTGGGAATATTTTTATCCAGATTTTACCGCCTCTTTTTATATATCTAGTCATAGCTCTTCTGGCTGCTTCTATCTGATTAGATGTTATCCATGCTGGCTCTAATGCCTGGATACCGAACTCACCATAAGATAATTTATTGCCTTTCGTAGCTACACCAGTCATTCTTCCTCTGTGTTGTTTCCTACGCTTTACTCTTTTAGGCATTAACATAATTCGACGTCCTCCTTCCTGCGGGATTACTGTTATTTATTAAAGTTTTTCTTTGGTTTTCTTTTTCTGTTGTCTCTATTGTCTCTTTTGTCTCTGTCGTCTTCAGGTCTTTGCTTTGCTCTAAGTATTTCATCTCTGCAGATCCATACCTTGACACCGATTTTTCCATAAGTAGTGTCTGCTTCAGCAAATCCGTAACTGATGTCAGCTCTAAGAGTTTGAAGAGGTATCTTACCTTCGCTGTAGCCTTCGCTTCTAGCCATGTCCGCTCCATTAAGTCTTCCTGAAACCAAAGTCTTTATACCCTTTGCTCCCATTCTCATACTTCTTTGGATAGACTGCTTCATAGCTCTTCTGAAGGACACCCTTCTCTCTATCTGGCTTGCAATACTCTCTGCTACAAGCTGTGCATCCAAGTCAGGACGCTTAACTTCTTCAACATTGATTATTACAGTTTTTCCAGTCATTTTCTCAAGCTTGTTTCTGATTATCTCAACACCAGATCCGCCTTTACCTATTACCATTCCTGGCTTTGCAGTAAATATATTCACTTTAACTCTGTTAGCAAATCTCTCAATTTCCGTCTTTGCTATTCCAGCTAAGTAAAGTTCTTTTTTAATAAACTCACGTATTTGATGGTCTTCAATAAGGTTGTCTGCAAAGTTTTTCTTGTCTGCATACCATCTTGAGTCCCAATTCTTGTTTACACCAACTCTAAGTCCGTGAGGATTAACTTTTTGACCCATCGTCTACCTCCTTTACTATACTCTTTCTTCAACAGTAACGTTTATGTGGCTTGTTCTTTTCAATATCTTATACGCTGCACCTTTTGCTCTTGGTCTCCATCTCTTAAGAGTTGGTCCCATGTCAGCGCTTACTTTACTTACGTACAATTTGTCTCTGTCAAGATCAAAATTGTTTTCCGCATTAGCTGCTGCAGACTTAACTACCTTTTCTAATTCACGTGCTCCTTTTTTGGGAGTGAATTTCAAAATTGCCAATGCTTCGTCTAAATCTTTACCTCTAACCATATCGCAAATGAATTTCATTTTTCTATGTGAGATTCTTATATACTTCGCAGTTGCTTTAGCTTCCACTAAAAATACCTCCCTTCTTCTATCTTACTTTCGAAGATTTTTCAGTTTTGTCATGTCCTCTGTAAGTTCTAGTTGGAGCGAATTCTCCAAGCTTGTGCCCTACCATATCTTCAGTAATATATACGGGAACATGTTTTCTACCATCATGAATTGCCAATGTATGACCTATCATTTCAGGGAATATTGTTGATCTTCTAGACCATGTCTTGATAACTTTCTTTTCATTTTTGCTGTTCATGTCGTCAATCTTTTTCAAAAGACTAGGTTCACAATAAGGTCCCTTTTTTAACGATCTACCCATCAGAAGTTCCTCCTTTCACCGAATACCTTTACTTTCTCTTCTTAACAATCATCTTGTCAGACTTCTTGTTTTTCTGTCTAGTTTTGAAACCTAATGCAGGCTTACCCCATGGAGTCACAGGAGAAGGTCTACCAATTGGTGCTCTACCTTCACCACCACCGTGTGGGTGGTCGTTAGGATTCATTACAGAACCTCTAACTGTAGGTCTTATACCCATGTGTCTCTTTCTACCGGCTTTACCGATTGTGATATTCTCGTGATCAAGATTTCCAACTTGTCCGATAGTTGCCTTACACTCAACGCTTACAAGTCTAACTTCACCGGATGGAAGTCTTACCTGTGCATATTTATCTTCTTTTGCCATAAGCTGAGCCGAGTTACCTGCAGATCTTACAAGTTGTGCTCCCTTTCCAGCTTTAAGCTCTATATTGTGTATGATTGTACCAACAGGTATGTTCTTAAGCTTAAGAGCATTACCCACTTTGATGTCGGCAGTTGGTCCAGAAAGAATCTGGTCGCCCACCTTGATCTTGTTCGGAGCAATGATATATCTCTTTTCACCATCAGCATAGTTTATAAGCGCTATATTCGCACTTCTGTTAGGATCATATTCTATAGTTGCTACTTTTCCTGGTACTCCGTCTTTATTTCTCTTGAAATCTATGATTCTGTACTTTCTTTTGTTTCCGCCACCTCTGTGTCTAACTGTGATCTTTCCTCTTACGTTTCTTCCTGCATTTTTCTTAAGAGGAGCCAACAGTGACTTTTCTGGTTCAGTAGTGGTAATTTCTTCAAAAGTCGATACCGTCATTTGTCTCAAAGCCGGAGAAGTAGGTCTAAACTTTTTAATACCCATTTTCGTTCCTCCTTCGTTTATTACATTCCTTCAAAGAATTCGATAGTGTTGCTGTCTTCAGTAAGAGTAACAATAGCCTTCTTCCAGCTTGCCCTTCTACCAAGATTCGCACCCATTCTCTTCATCTTTCCAGTCATATTCATAGTATTAACTTTAGCTACCTTGACACTGAAAATCTGCTCGACAGCATTTTTGATTTCAGTCTTGTTGGCTTTTTTATCTACTTTGAATGTGTATTTCTTTTCAGCCATAGCATCCATACTGGCTTCTGTTACTATTGGTTTTATTATTACATCATGTGGACTGCGCATTAGGAATACACCTCCTCCACTTTATTAACTGCATCCTTGGTTATGATGAATGCATCGTGATTCAAAATGTCGTAAACATTCAATGTTCCAACCTGTGCCGTTTTTACTCCAGGGATGTTTCTTGCTGACAACACAACATTCTCATCCTTGTCAGGAGTTACAACCAATGCCTTCTTTTCAACCTTAAGGTTTCCAAGAACTTTAAGCATTTCCTTTGTTTTTGGTGCTTCCATTGTCAAAGCGTCAAGTACTATTATTTCATTAGCTTCAACTTTAGCGCTGAACGCCGATTTCAATGCAAGTCTTCTTATCTTCTTTGGCAACTTCATGCTGTAGTCTCTTGGTTTTGGAGCAAATATAACTCCGCCGCCTTTCCACTGAGGTGATCTGATACTACCTTGTCTCGCTCTACCAGTTCCTTTTTGTCTCCAAGGCTTTCTTCCTCCACCTCTTACTTCACTTCTCGTTTTTGCCGATTGTGTTCCCTGTCTCTGATTAGCCAGGTAAACCTTAACCGCTTCATACATTACATGCGTATTTATCTCAATGCCGAACACGTCATCTTTCAACTCGATGTCTCCAACCTGTTCGCCTGATACATTATAAAGAGCTACTTTAGGCATACATAATCCTCCTTTCACTAAATATTGATTATCTTACTGTTTCCCTTACTGTTACAAAACCTTTCTTAGGTCCAGGTACTGCACCCTTAACAAGCAGCAAGTTTTTCTCAGCATCAACTTTCACCACTTCCAGGTTTTGTATTGTTACTCTTTCGTTACCCATTCTTCCGGCGCTCTTCATTCCCTTGAATACTCTTCCAGGGTATGCAGAAGATCCCAAAGAACCTGTTACTCTGTGTGACTTGGAACCGTGAGTCTCAGGACCTCTTGAATGTCCGTGTCTCTTGATTACACCTGCAGTTCCTTTACCTTTTGATGTTCCTACAACGTCGATTTTGTCTCCTGCCGCAAATGCTTCAACAGTTATCACCTGTCCAACCTCATATGCGTCTGGATCTTCAACTCTGAATTCCTTCAAAAGTCTTGTTGCTTCCACTTCAGCTTTCTCAAAGTGGCCTGTTTTTGGTTTGTTGACGTTTTTAGCCTTAATCTCGCCAAATCCAACCTGGATTGCATTGTAGCCGTCTTTGTCGACAGTTTTCTTTTGAACTACAACCATTCCTTTTGATTCAATTACTGTTACAGGTACAAGGGACCCATCTTCAACAAAGATTTGAGTCATACCTACTTTTTTACCTATAATTGCTTTCATCCGTTTACACCTCCATTTTTCTTACAGCGGATTACAATTACTGCAATCATACTAAGCAGAGTGTCTATATTTTTCTCTACTTTTACAGTTTGATTTCAATGTCTACACCAGCAGGAAGATTCAGTTTCATAAGTGAATCCACAGTCTTTGGCGTAGGATTAGAAATATCAATCAATCTTTTGTGTGTTCTTTGTTCGAACTGCTCTCTGGAATCTTTGTACTTGTGAGTAGCTCTCAAGATTGTAATGATTTGCTTTTCAGTTGGCAGAGGAATCGGCCCTGCAACGTCAGCTCCTGTTGATTTAGCAGTTTCAACTATTTTCTTAGCTGATTGATCAAGTAACTGATGATCGTATGCTTTCAACCTAATTCTAATCTTTTGACTATTTTCCATTGTGTTACCTCCCTTATTTATTCGTATTGTAAACCATTCATACGAAAAGGCAATCCCCGTGTACACCCCTCCGGGTGTTCACTGACTTTTTTTTAAAAAGATGGAACTCCTTTTCGCCTTGCTTATAGCAAGACTTGCTCCGCAAAAATTACCCGGTAAACCGGCAACCTCCTGCTTCCTCGCACGCGGCACACTAGAACATTTTACATAAACCGCAGTAATAAATCAAGATAAATTTTAATTGTTACAAAAACTTAACATTTATCCAGGCATAGCAACCACATTACTTTAACGGCCCTGTCAAAAATTGTTGTCCTGTAACAAAATAATAGCAGGTATGCTTATGTCATATCCTGCTGAATCCATCAAAAATAAAACTGCCTTTTGATTATATATGAATCTGTTGAAAAGTCAAGGGATAAATAAATTAAATTTAAAAAGAGCCACAAAAAAATATAAAAATAAAACGGACCATCAAGTCCGTTTAGATTTTCGTACTGTTTTAATCCAATTATATCTAATTTTTCAACTTATTTATCTTCCCTCTACGCTGCCTTCTTCCTTTTTGCGAGGAATTTCTCCAGCGCATTGATTGTTTCTACAGGAAGGGAATCTATTCCCTGTCTCTCAACCATCATTTTCTTGAGATAATCTATCCTTATCTTTATGCTGTTTTTAAGAAGCTCGTCGTAGTCTTCATTGTCAAACTCAGGGTTGAATCCGTCGAAATCCAGATATTCCATGTTTTCAAGATACCCAAAAGGCTTGAACTCCGCTCTTCCTTCTACAATCCTTTCAATAGCTTCTATCGTCACTTCCTTGTTTACATCCTTTTCCACAAAGCTGCCGGTGTTTATTACATAGCAGTCCACATCCATGTTTTCAAACAGATACTTGAACTTGGCATAGTCTTCCGACAAGGCATATGTCCTGAAAGGATTTGCATAAGGTTCTATTACAAGGTCGTTGTAGCTTGCACCTTCCTTGATTCTTTCTGCTGAAGACCTTTTGGTTGCAAGTGTTGCTCCAAAGGTGGCCGCCAAAACAGGGTCGCTGACCTTCAGTACAGGCGGCAGCGCCGGATCCTTCGTTATCCAGACTATTGAATCTATGCTTCTGTCAAACTTGTTTACCCTGTTCTCCTTCCACAATACGGACTTGATTGCCCTGCCGTTGTTGTTTCTTATATCCTCAGTAACAAGTACCACCTTGCCATCTTCATTCATCCTTGCTCCGCAGTTCTGTACGGAAAGAAGGTACTTGTTGTCTTCGCATCCTTCCGGATAGTCCTGTGTCTTGTCGAAGTATGATGGTTCAAGAGCTATAGTCGCTCCGTCTTCAGTTGAAATGACAAATGCATCATCATGGAGTATTTTTGTTTCATATTTATTGTTGTGTTTATGGTGAGTCAATGTTGACTTACCAGAACCTGACAGTCCAAAGAAGCTCATTACATACTTTTCATCATCTCCAAGAGTAAACTCCTTTATTCCACCATGACATGGAGCATATCCAAGCTTTCTTCCTACATTCCATGCCAGTGTCAAACTTCCCTTTTTGTGCTCTCCAAAATACTTGAGGCCCAGTATCGCAGCACAATTGTTGTCAGGATCAAAGATTGCAAGTCCGCATGGATGTTCAGGATGATACCAGTCGGGATTGGAATATATAAGTATATCCTCTTCATCGTGAACTGTTGATTTATTGTACAGTGCTTTATATTCTTCATTTACATATTGGAAGTTCAGAAGCCAGTTGTACACGAGGTTCTCGTTTCCTTCTGTAATCAGTAATCTGGCCTTAAGCATGAACTCTTCGTCAAGTCCGATATATGATGTTGCAGCCCAATGACTGCTGTATCTGCTTTGATACATGGCATCCCTTAATATGGATGCATATTTTTCCGAATCGATTCCAGGCTCTCCCAGCACTACTCTGGCATCCTTGTATCTCCCGGTTATTGACCCGTCATTAAATAGCAATACCTTTGAATCCTTTTCAAGACCTATGGTTTCGGCACCATATACAGCCTGGTCCGTTACTATTGTACCAGGTGAATCCTTAGCCATTTCATATGCTTCCTTCAAATTGTCTACATTCCTTATGTTGTTTCTGAAAAATGCCGTCTCTATAGTCGACCTAAGTCTCGAATAACTCTTTTTGTTTACCGTTGCCAAAGTATCCTCCTAATATATCCTCTTTTTTCAATGTGTTATACTTATGGATTATAGCATCTATTTAGTATGGGATAAATAGTTTTTACAATGTTTTTATGTTATTTTATTTGATTTTGAAAAGTTTTTGCAGTTTTTATATTATTTTATTAAGTCCTTAAATAATTTAGGTTTATTTAAATTCAACAATAAAAAAACAGGTTTTTTCTAGTCAAACCTGTTTTTCATCATCCATCCCGTGTCATTTTTTGTCCCGGTCGCCAAAACCAAGTCAGGGACTGGTTTTCAGTCCATTCGACTCACCCCAACAACTTACAATGTCTTTTTTATGCTTATTCCCAGATTCTTCATCTTATAGTGAAGTGTCTGCCTTGGGATGTTTAAAAGGCTGGATGTTTCATTGATGGAATAGTCCTTTTCCTTCAATGCCTTTTCTATTACCTGCTTCTCATAATCATTGACTATTGACTTTAGAGGCTTATCAAAGACTATTTCCCCGATTCCTATTGTTTCTTCGTGAACCGATTTTTCAATAGTACTTCTTTTTTCATTCAGTACCACAGGCATATCCTTTAGGGTTATCTCTTCTCCTGTGGACATTATCACCCCATGCTCTATAACATGCTTAAGTTCCCTTATGTTTCCAGGCCAGTCATAGGCATTGAAAAACTCATAAACATCTTCACTCAGTCCGGATATTTCTCTTCCCGTCTTATACTCCATTTCCTTCATGAAATAATCTGCCAGTATGGAAATGTCTTCCCTTCTTTCACGAAGAGGAGGCATTTCCATATTCAATACATTTATTCTATAGAAGAGATCTTCCCTTATCTTTTTTTCTTCAAGGGCTTTAACAGGGTTCATGTTCATTGCAGCAATAACCCTCACATCCACCTTTCTGGTCTTCTTGTCCCCTATCCTTCTAATATATCCATCCTGTATGACCCTTAAAAGCTTTGCCTGAAGTGTTATGTCCATAGAGTTGATTTCATCTAGAAAGAGCGTTCCACCGTCTGCAAGCTCAAAAAGTCCCGGCGAATCCTTTGATCCCGTAAAACTTCCCAGTGAGGTTCCGAAAAGTATCCCTTCAAGCAAGGTCACAGGTATGGCTGCACAGTTCTGGGTTATAAAGGGCTTGTTCTTTCTTTTGCTGCAGTTGTGTATACTTTGGACAGCCAGTTCCTTTCCTGTTCCTGTCTCTCCCCATACGAGCACCGGCGAACTTGCTTTCGCCACTTTTTTTATCTTCTCCTTGATTTCCAGTATTTTATCACTTTCACCAAGTATACTGTTGAGACTGTATATTATCTCTTCATTGGAGATTTTCTTGCCCTTATTGTTTCTGATTTTGTCTATTTTCTCGTTGAAATCTCCGTATTTAATCATATCCTTAGCCACCTCAACGACTCCAACTATCTCTCCATCTTCAATAATCGGATATGAAGTGGAAAGTATTGTAACTTTCTTGTGGTTATGATTGTAATATTCCTGTATATCGCCAACTATGGGCGTACCTGTCTTCAACACCCTCAATATTGTACTGGTTTTCTCTGTGAGCTTTGGAAATATATCAAGTATATGCTTTCCAATAGCATTTTTCATGCTTACACCTGCCTGGTTATCTGCAGATTCATTGTAAAATATAACCTCACCATTTTTATTGACTACAAATATCCCGTCATCTATATTATCCGTTACCAATTCAAGTATTTTCTTATAATCCATAACTTACCTCATAAATATCTTTTAATAGTATTATAACATTTATTAATGATATCTGTCAGCTACTTAAAATTCAGGTAGTTTGCAACATCAAGTCATAAGCATTTTCAATTCTATATATGTAAAAAAGAAAAGCCTCACAACCAATCTCATGATTAGAGATGATCATCAGGCTTTATACTATTTATTTTCTACTTTTTAAGCTGTTCCATGATGTCATCAATATATAATCAAAAATCATCATTTTTTATATATGCTTCTCCACAACATCAAGAAGTTCCGGAAAGTCCATGCCTATTGACTTTAGCTTCTCCGGAGTGGGCACTCCGTTCTCTGTCCAGCCACGTCTTTTGTATACTGCATCCGTAAGCTTCTCGTACTGGTCTTCCCTGTATGCCCTCATTGCAGCTATCTTTTCTTCAACTGTCTTTCCTTTTGGATCGTATCCCACTGTCTCCTTCAGCTGCTTGTCGTATCTTTCAGCCCTTGATTCGTATTCCTCGGGTGTTACAGGTCCCATGGTCCTGTAAGGGGTCTTGTCGTTTATTCTCAGTCCCTTGCCCATCCTTATGTTGAATATCCTCTGGAAGTTGTATGTCCTTTCCGACTGGTCTACCATTTCTTCAGGAGTCATCCTTGTTCCTGTTATTCCGTAGTAGAGGTCAAGGTAGTTCTGAACGTGCTCGGGTATCTTTGCAGGTTCGTCCGTCTCGGAGTTGTTTGCAGGTGCTATGTCGTTCCACGGCAGCTTGCACAGGCCAAGGAGTCCGAACCATGTCCTGAACATTGGGAAGTAGTGGAGGGCTTCCGCCTTTTCCTCGAATGTCGGTATCTGGTTGTTCACCATGTCTATGAATATGAGCCACGCCTCGTCGTGCTGG
>NZ_FQZL01000044.1 GCF_900142005.1 Dethiosulfatibacter aminovorans DSM 17477 | reverse complement strand
ACTTATTACGAACCCTCTTGACAAGGCTGGCCTTAAGATTACAGACATAGACAAATACTCGGTGGAGATGCAAAACCCCGATATCACAAAGCCTGCAGGAGCAGGAAACGTTCCTGAATCAAACTACAAGATGATAGGAGCCCTTGGAGTAAAAAGGAAAGACATAGAGAAGAAAGACCTGCTCAACTTCGTTAAGGACCACGGAATGAACGGATGGGCCCCAACCCAGGGACACATACCTTCAGGAGTGCCCTACCTTGGATTTGCAATGGAAGACCTTACTGAAGGAAGCCTCAACAAGGCAATGATAGTAGGAAAGGGAAGTCTCTTCCTGGGAAGGATGACAAACCTCTTCGACGGAGTATCCGTAATCCTTGAAAGAAACCCTGGAAAGCAGGAAGAAGAAAGCACAGTTTCACAGGAAGCCGTCAAAAACATGATAGCAGAGGCAATGAGAGGATTTGCATCACATATGCTTGACGGACAGGAGTGATGACATGGAAGAGAAGAAGATAAAACAACTCATTGGAAAGACAATGCTTGAAATAGCCGAAGCCATAGAGACAGGATCCTTCGGTCAAAAGGCAAGGGTTGGAATAACAATCCTTGGAAGCGAGCATGGAAGTGAAAACCTCATAAAGGGAGCCGAGCTTGCAGCAAGAAGCAATCCCGACATGGAAGTAATCCTCATAGGACCGAAGAACGACTCGGGACTAGAGACAGTAGAAATCGAGTCCGAAGAAGAGATGCACACAAAGATGGAAGAACTTCTCGATACAAAATACATAGATTCATGCGTAACCATGCACTATAACTTCCCTATTGGGGTATCTACAGTAGGAAAGGTATTCACTCCCGGAATGGGAAAGGAGATGTACCTTGCAACAACAACGGGAACATCGTCTGTTCACAGAAGCGAGGCGATGGTGAAGAATGCACTGCATGGAATAATCACCGCCAAGTCAATGGGAATTGAAAACCCTACAGTGGGAATACTCAACCTTGATGGAGCAAGACAGGTTGAAAGGGCACTTAAGGACTTTGATTCAAGAGGATATGCCATAGACTTCGCAGAATCCATGAGATCAGACGGAGGATCCGTAATGAGAGGAAACGACCTTCTCTGCGGAACTGCAGATGTAATGGTGACAGATACACTTACAGGAAACATCATGATGAAGGTATTCTCATCATTTACAACAGGAGGAAGCTACGAAGCATCGGGATTCGGCTACGGACCTGGAATAGGAGAGGACTACGAAAGGACAATACTGATCCTTTCAAGGGCATCGGGAGTTCCAGTAGTGGCAAATGCAATTTCCTATGCGAAGGACCTTGCAAAGGGAAGACTTTCAGAAAAATGTTCAACTGAATTTGCAGATGCAAAGAAGGCAGGACTCGATGAAATACTTGAATCATTAAAGGAAACAAAGAAAACCGAAACAGCAGCAGAAGAAGTGAAGATGCCTGAAAAGGAAACAGTAACTGGACAGATCTCAGGAATAGACATAATGGATCTTGAAGATGCTGTAACAGCCCTTTGGAAGGAAAACATCTATGCCGAAAGCGGCATGGGATGTACAGGACCAATAGTGAGGGTAAGTGAAGCAAGGATTGAAATGGCTAGGGCAGCTCTAGTTAAAGCAGAATACCTGGCTTAGTAAATCTTTAGAATATAGAAGTCACAAAAAAATTGGTGATTTATGATTTCATATTAAATCAAATACCTGATTGTTGAAATTGGATTTTAAGGAACGCAATTTGAATTACTCCAACTATATAATATCAATCAACACATAATAAAAACTGATTACCCGTTCCTTTGTGATTATTCAGTCGAAGAAAGAAGGAAGCTAAGAGGAAATGGTACGGAACCAGTGGTAAAGTCATGCCTGTCACTTATTATAATGATTTACAGTAGAATTACTAGAAATTAGTTTGTGAAAAAATAAACAAAACTTGATTTGTTGAAGATATGCTAGTTAAGGTTATAATCAAGACAGGAAGAATGAAATGATTGAATTTTTTTTACAATATAAATTTGAATATTTATAAATTTAAAAAAGAGGAGTTATAAGAATGGAACTTAATAAAGGTATAAAAACGGAAAAAAGGGAGAATTGGGGAAGTAGATTTGGCTTTATAATGGCTACAGCAGGATTTTCTATTGGACTAGGTAATATATGGAGATTCCCATATTTAACAGGAATGAATGGCGGTGGAGCATTTTTATTTGTATATTTGATAATTTGTGCCCTTATAGGTATACCATTATTTAATATGGAGATTAGCTTGGGACGTAAAACTCAATTAGATCCGGTTAGAGGGATGAGATCTGTAAGTAAAAAGGGAAGTCCATGGTCAGCATTCGGATGGACAGGCGTATTAGCTGCGTTTATAATTTTGACCTATTATATTCAAATAATGGGATGGATTTTAGCTTATTTAGTTAAAATGGTTTCAGGACAATTAACTGGTTTAACAGCGGAAGGATATACACAAGCATTTACAAATTTTATGGCTAATCCAATGCCGATTGCTGCATTTACGTTAGCATGTGCTGTCATAATAGGTTTGATTTCAGCTAAAGGGCTGGAAAAAGGGATTGAAAAAGCATGTAAAATAATGATGCCTACATTGTTTATAATGTTAATTATTTTGGCTATAAGATCTCTTACTCTTCCAGGCGCAATGGAAGGATTAAAGTGGTATTTAACTGTTGATTTTTCAAAAATTAATAGTGGCGTATTGTTAGCAGCATTAGGTCAATCGTTTTTCTCTATAGGAATAGCTAGTGGTGGTGCATTCATTTATGGTAGTTATTTGAATAAACAAAGTAATATTCCAACGGATTCTATTATAGTTGTTGGTTTTGATACATTAGCAGCATTTATTGCAGGTTTAGTTATGTTCCCAGCGATATTTGCATTAGGTTTACCGACTGATTCTGGTCCAAGTCTACTATTTGTAACTATGTCAAATTTATTCAATCAATTGCCGGCAGGAACTTTATTCGGTTCAATGTTCTTCCTATTATTATTATTTGCTGCTCTTTCTTCAGCGCTAGGATACTTAGAACCAGTAGTAGCTACTTGCACTGGATTGTTTAATATGACTAGAAAAAAAGCTGTATGGACAAGTTTGGCAGCAATATTTATTATAGGATTTCCAATGATAATGGCTCAAGGTCCTTGGAAAAATATTTTGATCGGTGGAAGAAATTTCTTTGATTTTGCTGATTATGTTTCAGGAAACATCATGATGCCTTTAGGAGCTTTGATATTATCATTCTATGTATTAATAGTATGGAAATTCAAAGGATTTCAAAGTGAAACCAATGTTGGTTCTGAGTCAGGTAAGTTCAAAGTATTTAATTGGTGGGCACCGCTTGTTAAGTTCATCATACCGATAGCTTTAGTGGTAATATTTGTAACTGGTGTATTTTAAATTATCGGGGTAAGTTCATTGTCGGCACTTGTGAAGGCTGAATTTCTTGCGGAGTAGTGCAAAATAAGAAGTATTTAACAATTGATTTTTTGGAACGTTAAATTCATTGTCATTGTGACATAGATTAAGTGTTTGTGTTTGTGTTTACTAATTATGTCGAGGTGATGCCATGGGTACGTCAAAGCCGCCCGCAACCGGATTGCTTTCCGGTTGTGAAGCGGCTTGAAAAAACCATAATTTGAAAATAAAATCATTCACACTTCCAAGCATAAAATCTATCGTATCCGACAACAACCTTGTAGACACCCTTGAGGTATTCATCGGTCCGTTCATCTCCGGTATCGACAAGCAGTGGTTCGTTGAATAGTGACAACATCTTTTCGGAAGTTGCAATTATTATGATGTTGTCCTTTCCAACATTACTTATGACTTCACTGCTAATCTGCTGATTTCCCCGGCCAAACAAATATCCCTGTCCGCCAATGGGTGATACGATGATCTTGCACCTGTCTTTACTTGTCAGTTGAACCAGGTCTCTTTCACATGCATCCTTGATTATCACTCTGCCGTTTTTCACAACATCAACGCCAATTAATGTATAGTCTTCATTCAAGTCTTCAAAGATGCTCCTTGTTGTTGTTCCCGCACCGATTATGTAACAGCAATCACTTTCAATATTGTCTATTACATACCTTGATATACCTGACAAATCATTTGAATCCTCAATTGAACTTCCGGATTTCAGCTTCTGAACATACCTTTTATTGCAAGGAACATTCATATACCCATATAGCCTTGCCGCAACTCTATCTTCCCTCAAAGCCTCCTCATCTATATCCATAACTTCCCTCTCGGAACAGTCAATATAAGCTTTTAGAGCAATTTCTTCAACAAGCCTCCCTGCATCAGATGGGCTCTTTGCAAAAACAGCCGAGTGGATTTTAACTCCGGAAGGTATTCCCAGAACAGGGCATTTTTTGCCTACTGCATTGTAAATACTCCTGGCGGTACCGTCACCTCCTGAAAAGAGGATAAGATCAACTCCCTCATTCAGCATCTTGACAGCCGCTTTTTCAGTATCTGAAGAAGTTGTGTACTTCCCCGTATTTTCAATAACAGTACAAGTTATTCCGGCTTCAATACATTCCTCCTGTCCCATTTCACCGGAACACGTAAGTATATTTATCCTGTCTTCAGCACCCTTTAAGAATTCAAGGGCCTTGACCGTTTTATGCGGACTTTCCTTCCTTGCTCCCATGGCTATTGCTCTAGACAAAATGTCTATTCCGTCTGTTCCCTTCAAGCCTACCTTGCCTCCCATTCCGGCAATGGGATTTACAATAAGGCCTACTTTAAACATTTAAAGGCAACTCTTTCTTGCTTTTGTAAGCCCTCCATGTAACAATCAAATCATTGGGATCTGTTATAATCGGTGTACTGATTTTTGAAATCGGTGCATTGTGAGGTGCATTTTTGACAAGTTCAGGGTTTTCGTATGCTTCCTCGGATATTCTTTTGAATATGGCTATGTACTCGTCAAGTTCTTGCTTTGAATAGGTTTCATTGGGCTCGGGTGTAAAAGGCTCTGGGATAATCATCGGGTGATGGCTCTGGAAATAGCATTGAAGTCCATAATCGGTTCCCCGGCGGTCAATATCATCTGTGGTTACCCCGGTATCCTTTGTCAATTGTTCCCAACTGAACCTGACCTGCTCAGTCCTGAATGAATCCTTTTCTCCCCAGGGAGCACTAATTCCCCTGACGTTTTCAAGCATCTTTTTTATAAGGTAGTTGTTGTTGATTACCGATGTTTCGGCAACCTTTCTCAAACCATCAGCTCCCAGGGTAATCACCCACGAATAAGCTCTCAGCACCACTGCAGCAACTCCGTAGAACTTTCTTATCTTGCCTATGGAATGAGGCTGGTCATAATCAAGGAAATATTTACCACCGTCAAAACCAACCCTTGGTACCGGAAGGTATTTGGCCAACTTCTCACTTACTCCCTGAGCTCCACAGCACGGTCCCATTGATCCGTGCGGAGATGAAAATGCCTTGTGAAGGTTGAAGTGACACATGTCAAGTCCTGCCTCCTTGGCCCTGGCTATGCCAAACAAGCCGTTGTAGTCCGCCATGTCATATACACAAAGCCCTCCTGCTTCATGGACAATGTCTACAAATTCCTTCACTATTGGATTGTAAATTCCCGTGTCTTCAGGATTTGTGATGAATATACCGGCTGTTTTTTCGGAAACAACAGCCTTAAGATCCTCTATGCTCGGATATCCGGTCTCGTTGGGAATAAGGTTTATTACCTTGAATCCCTTTGTATGCGGGGCAGCAGCATTTAGCGGATGGGACAGGAGTGTTGTGATTATTTCGGTCCGTTGTTCTCCTTCACCATTATCTGCATGGTAGCTCTTCATTATAGAAGCATTTGAATATATTGCCTGTCCACCGCCTCCGGGCTGGAATGAAAATGCATCCATACCTGATATTTCCTTCATGATCTGTTCAAATTCATACATTATTTCAAGTATGCCCTGGGCGGTGTCCACATTCTGAAGGGGATGCAGTTCAGACAGCTTTGAATTCCTTACAAATTGCTCATGAATCTTTGGACTGTATTTCATTGTGCAGGTACCAAGACCAATGTCAATATTCAGCTCCTGACCAAGGGTTTCCTGCGATAGTCTCAAATAATGTCTCAATACCTGAGGCTGTGAAATTTCAGGTAGTTCCGGTTTTTTTCCTCTAGCCATTCCTTCAGGTATCAAATTTTCCATTTCTCCGAATTCTTCAATCAGCTCCTTCTCGATTTCCGGCAGCAGAATTCCCCTTTGTCCTTTTTCACTCAATTCAAAAATAATGGGTTCATCCCACTTGGCTTCATGAAAACTTCTTGTTTTAGCAGTCATTAAACATCACCTCCATTTAATTAATAATTTTATTCAATGCATGAGCAAGATTGTCTATATCTTCCCTTGTTGTTTTTTCAGTTACGCAATAGAGTGCAGACTGTCCCAGCTGAGGAAACTCTTGGGAAAGGTCCTTGCCGCCAAATATTTTCTCCTTCAGGAGCCAATCGTTTATCTCCTCTACTTTCATGCCGGACTTGTCAAAATTAACGACAAACTCCTTGAATGGTCTTCCCTCATCAAACAGTACGGTTATACCATCTATACCGTTCAGTTTTTCCCTGGCGTAGTTGCTCTTGTAAACAATATTCTTTCCAAGGTCGTACATTCCTTCCGGCCCCATCAAGGACAGATATACCGCTGCCGTGATAGCCCACAATCCAACATTCGTTCCCAGGTATTCAACTGCATTCTCCCTGCTGTGGTAACTGGTTCTTGAATTCAGAGATCGAGCAAATCCGAATTCACCCTTTTCATTTTCATAGAGACTGTAATAATGATTAGGCAGATTCATTATATACTGCTCCTCGTTTCTGCAGGCTATGATACCGCCAAGACCGCTTCCATAACCCATATGCATGCCCAGAGGCTGCAGTTCACCGCAGACAACATCAGCACCATAGGATGCTGGAGCCTCCAATATTCCCAGGGATGATGGATCCACCGAAACTACAAACACTGCGCCGTTTTCGTGGGCAATCCTTCCTATATCCATTCCCTTGTCCTCTATTGAACCGAGATATGTTGGATTTTCTATGAAAACACAGGAAGTTTCACCGGAAATCTTATCTTCAAGATCATTCAAGTCGATATTTCCCGTACAACTATCGCATTTGACAAATTTTACAGTCATGAAATCACAGAATTCCTTGATCTGCATAATCAATGACTTGCTGATATTTTCCGAAACCAGAATCTCTTTTCTGCCGGTGATTCTATTTGTCATCCTGATTGCAGTATTTGCAGCCTGGCCGCCATCGTAAGTGGCAAGTCCGACGACATCCATATCAAGCAATTCTCCAATTAAACTCGTGTATTCGAAAATCGCCTGGCATTTCCCGTGGTCGGCATATGTTTCTCCGCAGTAAGCAGTCAAAAATTCACTTCTTCCGTTGATTTCGTCACATATGGCCGGAACATAGTGATTGTAGCATCCTGCTCCCAAAAAACTTGTGTATTCATCACATGAAACATTCTTTTTCAGCTTGCTTTCCACATGTCTTTTTAAATCTATTTCCGATAATATTGGACCTGGAATATTCAGTCTGCCTTCAATCCTCAAATGTTTTGGAATCGCTTCAAACAATTCCTCAACACTTTCTATGCCAATTTCATTCATCATTTCATTTTTTATCGAATCCACACTGTTGGGTATATATGGATAAACAATACTCTCAGTCATAAAGCACCTCCAAACCTGATTTGTTCTAACTTATTGATTAAGGATGAAGAATCACCTTAACAGCCTCTCTGTTTTTCATCACTTCTATTCCCTTGCCAATGTCCTTGAGGGCAAACTCATGGGTAACCATGTTGTCGGTATCCACTCTGCCAGATGATACCAGGTCTATGCATTCCTTGTAATCCTTCCATGTATAGCAAATGCTTCCTTCCACCTTTATTTCCTGTCTTACAATCTTTGCGATTTCAAGATCTATGCTTTGATGCTGGATTCCAATAAAAACAATCTGGCCATTTGCCCTTACGGTATCAAGGCACATCTGGACTGACGAAGGATGACCTGAGGCTTCAAAAACTATATCAGGCAGCTGGCCTTCGTTTATGTCCCTTATACTTTGCACAAGGTCCGTATTGCTGATGTTGATTGCTTCATCGGCACCGAGTTTTTTTGCCAGTTCCAGTCTTTCCTCGTCCCCGTTGACTCCTGCAATGATTATCCTTTTAGCACCCTCAGCCTTGGCACACTGCACCGTATAAATACCTATAGGACCTGGTCCGAAAACAAGAACGGTATCTTCACTGCCGATATTAGCCTTTTTGACAGGTCTGTATGCCGATGCTATAGGATCTATGGAGGCCGCCTGTTCAAATGTCATCGTATCAGGCAGTATATGGACAGTCTTGGCAGGAACCTTTACATATTCTGCAAATGCACCATCGACATGTATTCCGGTTTCTACTATATTTTCACACAATGATTCATGTCCCTGTCTGCAGTAAATGCATTCTCCGCAGTTGATTACCAAACCTGGTGTAACCCTGTCGCCGACTTTGAATTTATTGACATTACTTCCTATCTCTTCAATGATTCCGGAAAATTCATGCCCTGGGATCATGGGGATGGGAACCTCTCTGATTCCTGCGAATATGGGCATGTCCGATCCGCAAATGCCGACAGCCTTAACCTTTATCAAAACGTCATCCGGTCCGATTTGCGGAACTGGAACATCCTTCAATGTAAATCCTTCTCCCTTATGCTCCTTAACTACAGCTAACATAATAAAACCTCCTGAAATATTTTATTCATTCTCTAAAACAGCATATCCTCAATAAACCAGATGCATGCATGCAGCAACAAAAGGCATGGCTATAACTGTTCTCATAAACCAAATGATAAGCAGATCCTTAAACTTTGCAGGAATGCCGAAGAATATGATCGGCAGCATTGTTTCGGTTATATACAATACCTGCATCAGTGAAATCATAACGACGAAAAACTTGGTGGCATCAGGTACCAAGGCCGGTCCGATAACTGCTGATGGCAGAAACAGGTCAAGTCCTCCTACAAAGATTGCCTGGGCTGCAATAACGGGTTCCGGTACTCCAAGAAGACTTATTATTGGAATGAAAGGCTTGCTGAGTATTTCAAATACCGGAGTGAATTCATTTATTGCAAGAAATACACCGCCTATTGCCAGCATCATGGGCACCACCTGCATTGAAACTCCAATCCCTTTGACAAACCCTCTTGAAACCTCTTTTGCCAATCCTTCTGATGAATCCGCTTTTCTAATGGCGTTATAGTATCCCTTCTTAATCTGAGCAACATTGAATGAAACATTTTCCGTTCTCATTTCGTCGGTTTGAATACTTCCGTCAACATAGACATCAGGATATTTTCTTATGGGGTACAGCCTCACCATTATGGCTGATATCAAATATGTAATCACGAGATACATCAGGAACATGATGTTGAATTTGTCGATAAGGCCAACATATCCCACACAAAAGGCGCAATATCCTACTGAGTTCAAACTAAAGCCCGTTGCTATTGACAAGGCTTCCTTTGTTGTATAATGCTTTTCCTTATAAAGGGATGCAGTGAGGAATATCCCAACAACTGCCGCACCAACTACTGAGGCTATCGTATCCAGAGCGCTCTTTCCGGGAACCTTGAATGCCGGTCTCATAATTGGTTCGAGCACCCCTCCTATGACATCCAGCAGTCCAAATGAAGCAAGGAGGGGCAATACTGCTCCACCGACAGGAATTATGGTTATGGTATAGGGGAGGATTTCAGTAACCATGAAGCCTGCAGCCTTGTCGCCATACAGCATGCTTATGCCTGCTTGAAGATATATCATAATTGCCAGTACGGATGAAAGTGCATAGACAATGCCGTGGAATTTCTTGTCCTCTTTAAAGAACTGATATATTCTTGACGATTCATCAGAATATTTTTTAGCATAGATAAAGCCTGCCAACATTAAAATGGGATAAATAAGTATGATATACCTTGCTGCTCCGCCCAATCCACTTAGAAGAGCTTTGTACATGATCTCAAACGGGAACTTTCCATTGATTTTGACAAAGAATATTACTATTCCCGACAAGGATCCAAACAAAAAAAGAAACAATGCCCTGTTATAGGAACTTTTTAGTTCCAGTTGCAATTCACGCGATTTTTTTGGTATCAAAATAAATTCCTCCAATTATTTTTTGTTTATGTCATTCTTGTTATGTCAGTAAATTCACCTCCTGATCACATTATCCGCATCAAGCATATCCATTCAGCTACTTTTATAAATTAGCAATAAATATGCCAATAAAAAAACATTGAAAATCAGGGGTTTTTGAAATCCATATTATAAATATTGATTCGATTTTGAATCGACATTTGAAATGAATCTTGAAATTTAAACATTCTCACGCTACTTATATTTTGATGCGAAATAGTATCAAGATTCAGTTGTGCATCAAAAAACAGCGTCTGCACGCTGTTTATCTTATTATTCTTATGTTATATTTTTTCATTTTTCTAACTACGGTGGGTTGACTTATTCCAAGTTGCCCGGCAACTTCCCTGGTGTTTCTGCATTTGTCGGCAGCAGATTGCAGCATCCTTTTTTCTAATGCTTCAATTCTTTCATTGAAGCTTCCATCTATTTTTGCTACGGAGCTTATCATTTCTTTACGGTTTAGATCGATGTGATTCAGAAGGCATTCCACTTCAATAATATCTTCACCGCATGTAACAACCAATCTTTCCAACAAATTTTCCAGTTCTCGAATATTTCCGGGCCATGAATGAATCGACAAGATTTCTATGGCTTCACCGGAAATCTTCTTCGAAATAGAATACTTCTTGTTGAACTTAGTCAGAAAATATTTTGCCAGAAGTGCAATATCTTCCTTCCTGTCCCTTAATGGAGGAGTCCTTATGGGAATAACATTCAACCGGTAAAACAAATCCTCTCTAAAGCTGCCATCATCGACCAGCTTCTTCATGTTCCTGTTCGTAGATGCAACGAGCCTTACATCTATTGGAATCGTGTCAACTCCTCCAAGTCTTGTGATCTCCATGTTCTGGATAACTCTCAGCAATTTTGATTGAAGGAGAATATTCATCTCACCTATTTCATCCAGAAGAATTGTTCCTTCATTTGCAAGCTCAAACATACCGGGCTTGTTTTTCGAAGCTCCAGTAAATGCACCTTTTTCATATCCAAACAGCTCCGATTCAAGAAGGTTTTCAGGTATTGCGGCACAGTTGACTTTTATAAACGGCTTGTCCACCCTTTTGCTCCTTCTGTGGATTTCCCGTGCTACGATTTCTTTTCCTGTACCGGTTTCGCCGGTTATAAGAACGGTTGCATCTGTCTCGGCAACTCTATAAACCAAGTTCATTAGATTTCTGAACTTCTTGCTCTGTCCTACAATATCAGATTTTTCCATGTTTTCATTTCTAAGATAAAGCAGCTCATTCTCATATTTGGCATTAAGCTCCCTCGTTTCTTCAAGTGTCTTCTGTAAATCCATAAGATCCGTCATGTCCCTTACATTTGTTACAACCCTGTATACCTCACCTTCATCATTGAATACAGGTGTTCCAGTAATCAGACATCTCTTGCCGTTTTGGAATATATCTATCAAAGACTTGGGTTTTCCGCTCCTTATAATCTCAATACTGACAGATTCCTTAAAATATCCGCGGTTTATCAATTCGTCCATATGAAAACCAATAAGTTCATTTTTTTTCAATCCTGTTATGTTCAAATATGCTTCATTAACATCAAGAGTATATCCTTTTCCATCAGTTATATACATTCCGTCATATGAATTTTCAAATATTTCCTTTTGAATTTTGTATTGTTTCTCAAGATCTTCCATCTTTTTATACATTTCATCAAGTTCAAATTTTTTCATACAATAACATCCTTGAATTAATTTTATAAATATTCTATCATTATTTGAACTTTTTTTCACATAAATATGAGCATGATTTTCAAGTGCTTTGCAATCCTATTCAAATAATATAATCGGGTTATTCGCAAAAAGTATTGACAAATCCCATTAATTAAATTATTATCAAATTAAGATAATAATGATTGGTTGAAGCAGACGGAAGAGACCGTGTTTAGTCGCGGCGCCGAAGGAATAAGCCTCTTTCTATACCGGCAAGAGGTGACGATCTCAGGCAAAAGGACCGTTTGTGGACAAGACTCTGGAAAGCGCAAGCACCGAAGGAGCAATCCGTAAGGAGAATCTCTCAGGTCAATAACAGGGTAGCAGGTAATTTACTTGCTATCCTTTTTTGTATTTTATTTTACTTGTACGAAAATAAAAGCATCTATGAAAACGTATCGATAAAAATTAGATAATATTTGGTTGAAGCAGACGGGAGAGACCGCGTTAAATCGCGGCGCCGAAGGAATAAGCCTCTTTCTATACCGGTAGGAGGTGACGATCTCAGGCAAAAGGACCGTTTGTGGACAAGACTCTGGAAAGCGCAAGCACCGAAGGAGCAATCCGTAAAGGAGAATCTCTCAGGTCAATAACAGGGTAGCAGGTAGTTATACTTGCTATCCTTTTTTTGTTTAATAAAACCTATTAAGGAGAATGTTATGGAATTCACCATTGTTACAAACAATTCGGAAGTCAGTAAAAAATACGGAGACACATATAATGTTCATTATGAACAATGCTCATATGAGGGGATACTGACCGTCGCAAGAGATTATGTTCACAAGGGTTACGGACTTCTTACCCATCCTCTTTCAGGAAGCGTAAAACCCAACGAAACACCTTTCAAGACTATTATTGTAGTAAAAAACAATGTTGACCACAGTATGGATTCACTGAAAATAATTGAAAGCAGCATCGAAACTGCGAGCAAATTCAAATATTCAAAAAAAACGACTGATGAAGAAATACTTGATGACTTCAGATGCATAGATTTAAGTCTCGTAGAAAACGTTATCAACAGGCTTGCCTAGAGTCTGTTCATAAATATAAATGGAGGAAGTTATGAAATTAGAATTGGGAAACATAATTATTAACGATATTCAATTTGGTGAAAAATCGAGAGTGGAAAACAGTACTTTGTATGTCAACAAGGCTGAAATAGAAGCTCTCATACTTGAAGACGAACATTTGACGGAAGCAACTGTGGATATAGCAAGACCTGGAGAAAGCATAAGAATCACTCCTGTAAAAGATGTCCTTGAACCAAGAGTCAAGGTGACCGGAAACGGAGGAATATTCCCTGGTGTAATATCCAAGGTTGATACTGTAGGTTCAGGAAGAACCCATGTCCTCAAGGGAGCAGCCGTTGTTACAACTGGAAGAATCGTCGGCTTCCAGGAAGGAATCATAGACATGACAGGAAAAGGAGCGGAATACACTCCTTTCTCAAAGACCAACAACCTTGTTTTAGCATGTTACAAGGCTGACGGCGTTGTAGCTCATGTTTATGAAAAGGCAGTTAGAATGGCAGGTCTTAAGATAGCGTCATATCTTGGAGAACTTAGCCGTGATATCGAACCGGACACCATAGACACATACGAGACTTTGCCTCTTATTGAAAGTTGCAGAAAGTATCCTGAACTTCCTACTGTAGCATATGTGCAGATGCTTCAGAGCCAGGGACTTCTTCACGATACATATGTATATGGGGTTGATGCAAAGCAAATAGTGCCTACGATGATTTATCCTACAGAAATAATGGACGGAGCAATCATCAGCGGAAATTGCGTGTCTGCCTGCGACAAGAATACAACCTATCATCACCTGAACAACTGCGTGGTTCATGATCTGTTCAAGAGACACGGAAAGGACATCAACTTCGTTGGAGTAATCATAACAAACGAGAATGTATATCTTGCAGACAAGGAAAGATCCTCCAACTGGACGGCAAAGATTGCTGAATACATCGGTGTTGATGGAGTTGTAATATCACAGGAAGGCTTCGGAAATCCAGATACGGACCTTATTATGAACTGTAAAAAAATTGAGGAAAAAGGCATAGACACTGTAATAATCACCGACGAGTACGCAGGTAGAGACGGTGGGTCACAGTCTCTTGCAGATGCCGATGAGAGAGCAAATGCAGTCGTTACAGGTGGAAATGCAAATGAGCTTATAACACTGGCTCCAATGGACAGAATCATTGGACACATCGAGTATGTGGACAGGATAGCAGGTGGTTTTAACGGAAATATGGACGAGGAAGGAAACCTCACAATAGAGCTGCAGGCAATAATCGGAGCAACAAACGAGCTGGGCTTCAACAAGCTTACAGCAAGGGAATATTAAGGAGGATGCAATGGCAAAACTAAGAGTAGTTCATTATATTAACCAATTTTATGCCGGAATAGGCGGAGAAGAAAAGGCAGACTACAAGCCTGAATCAAGAGAAGGAGCCGTTGGTCCAGGACTTGCCTTCACTGCAGCATTCAAGGATGAAGCTGAAATCGTAGCTACTGTAGTGTGCGGTGACTCGTACTACAACGAAAACATGGAAGAAGCCAGAAAAGAGATACTTGATATGGTCAAGGCATATTCTCCCGACCTGTTCATCGCAGGGCCTGCATTCAACGCAGGAAGATACGGAATGGCCTGTGGAGACATATCTTCACTGGTACAGGAAGAGCTAGGTATCAAATCCATGTCTGGAATGTATATAGAAAATCCGGGCGCAGACATATATAAGAAGAAAATATATATAGTTGAAACAAAGAACTCTGCAGCAGACATGAGAAAAGCAGTCAAAAAGATGGCAGCACTTGCTTTAAAACTTGGAAAAGAAGAGACAATCCTCTCTCCCGAAAAAGAAGGATATATGAAGAGAGGCCTCAGGAAAAACATTTTCGAGGACAAGAGAGGATCGGAAAGAGCAGTTGACATGCTCATCAGGAAAATGAAGAAGGAAGAATTCGTCACTGAATTCCCAATGCCTGTGTTCGACAGGGTTTCACCAAGTCCGGCAATAAAGAATATGGCGGAAGCGAAGATAGCCATTGTAACTTCCGGAGGAATTGTTCCAAAGGGAAATCCGGACCATATAGAGTCATCTAGTGCTTCGCTCTATGGAAAATACGACATCAGCAAATTTTCGGATCTCACATGCGAGGATCATGAAACAGCTCACGGTGGATACGACCCTTCATATGCAAACCAGGACGCTGACAGGGTAATTCCTGTTGATATTCTAAGAGAAATGGAATCGGAAGGAAGAATCGGTAAACTTCACGATTATTTCTACACCACTACAGGTAACGGTACTGCAGTTGCAAGCGCCAAGTCGTTCGCAGCTGAAATTGCCCGTGAACTTGTTGCCGATGGTGTAAACGCCGTTATCTTGACATCAACCTGAGGTACCTGTACACGTTGCGGTGCAACAATGGTTAAGGAAATAGAAAAAACGGGAATGCCTGTAGTGCATATGTGCACAATAGTACCAATATCAAAAACTGTAGGAGCAAACAGAATAGTTCCTACCATCGCGATTCCATATCCTTTAGGTAATCCTTCTCTTGATATGATTGAGGAAAAATCAATAAGAAGAGAACTGGTTGAAAGGGCGATTTTGGCACTTGAAACGGAAATAACTGAGCAAACAGTATTTGAGAGCAAAGGAAAGGTCGTAATTTCATAAAAATATCTTTTAAGATACAGAGGGAGACAAACATGGAAAACATATATGATGTAATAATAATAGGAGCAGGCCCTGCAGGCCTCTCCTCCGGCCTGTATGCATCAAGAGCCAAACTGAACACCCTAATCCTGGAAAAGGACAAGACGGGAGGACAGATAGTAACAACCGACGAGGTGGCAAACTATCCCGGATCCATAGAGGATGCAACGGGACCTTCAATCATCGCAAGGATGGTCAAGCAGGCCGAGGAATTCGGCGCTGTGAGAAAGAAGGACACTGTCCTTGACGTGGACCTTGAAGGAGATGTGAAGGTAATCAAGTGCCAGAATGGCGAATACAGGGCCAAGGCCCTCATTATAGCCTCGGGAGCAAATCCGAGAAAGATCGGATGTCCCGGAGAGATGGAGCTGACAGGAAAGGGAGTATCATACTGTGCAACATGCGACGCCGATTTCTTCACAGATTTCGAGGTCTTCGTAATAGGCGGGGGAGACTCTGCTGTTGAAGAGGCAATGTACCTTACAAAGTTCGCAAGAAAGGTGACCATAGTCCACAGAAGAGACGAGCTGAGAGCTGCAAAGTCCATCCAGGAGAAGGCATTCGCAAACGACAAGATGGAGTTTTTATGGAACTCCACAGTGGATGAAATAAAGGGAGACGGAATAGTTGAGAGCATAGTATTCAAAAACACCAAGACAGGCGAATTGACGGAATACAATGCACACGAAGACGACGGAACATTTGGAATTTTCCCGTTCATAGGATTCACTCCAACAAGCCACCTGTTCAAGGGCAAGGTTGAAATGGATGAAGGCGGATACATAGTGACCGACGACGAAATGAAAACAAACATTGAAGGAGTCTTCGCTGCGGGAGACATAAGGGTGAAGTCACTTAGACAGGTTATAACTGCAGCAGCCGACGGAGCCATAGCTGCCGTGCAGGCAGAAAGGTACTTAGATCAGTTTTAAAACGACATTAGATAAAGACAAAGCAAAGTTGAGTTTATTCATAAAGGAGAGAAACGATATGTTAGCAGTAGACAAGAAAACATTTGAAGAAGAAGTACTTGGATCAGAAGGATACACACTGGTAGACTTCTGGAGCGAAGGATGCGAGCCATGCAAGGCGTTGATGCCTGATGTAGAGGAGCTTGCGAATGAATTCGAAGGAAAGGTCAAGTTTACAAAGCTTGACACTGGAAAGGCAAGAAGACTTGCAATATCACAAAGAGTCCTTGGACTTCCTACAATAGCCCTCTACAAGGATGGAGAAAAAATCGCAGAAGTTACAAAGGATGATGCGACAAAGGAAGGAATCAAGGGAATGATCACAGCAAATATCTAAGACGACGTGTATTGGATTAATGGTATTAACATGAACTTAAAAAGTTTCGTGTTTATATATGAAAGTTTATCATAATACGTATAGTAGTGAAGCAATTATGAATAACAGCGAGGTCTCGACTTCGACGACCTTGAATCAACCTTATAAATTAGAGATTCATGGAAGGAGGGAGTAGGGAGCTGTTAGGCATGATTGTGGAACGATTCATAGTTCAACTTTCAAAAATAAAAACAAGGAGGAATAGGAATGAGCTTATTCAATGACAAAAAAGTTATTGTTATCGGCGACAGAGACGGAATTCCCGGACCGGCAATAGAAGAATGCCTCAAGGGAACAGGCTGCGAAGTGGTATTTTCTTCCACGGAGTGCTTTGTCTGAACTGCCGCAGGAGCAATGGATTTGGAGAACCAGAAGAGAGTTAAGGATTTTGCCGACAAATACGGTGCTGAAAACCTTGTAGTAATAGTAGGTGCAGCAGAAGGTGAAGCAGCAGGACTGGCTGCAGAAACTGTAACGGCAGGGGATCCGACTTTCGCAGGTCCATTGACGGGGGTCCAGTTAGGACTCAAGGTATACCATGTAGTAGAACCTGAATTTAAGGCAGAAGTGGATGAGGACGTATACGAAGAACAGGTGGGAATGATGGAAATGGTACTTGATACCGATGATATCATATCCGAAATGACAGCCATAAGAGACGAATTCTGTAAATATTTATAAAACAACATTTAACAAAACTAATACTAGACAGTCTGAATGAGCGGCCCCCCTCCGCTCATTCAGAGTATAAAGACAAATATCTAGCATTGCAGCTTTGTATCTAATAAAACCAGGAGGTAGTAATGAACTTTCCAGTAATAAAGGGAGCAGGTTATGCGCTGGTACACACTCCCGACATGATAATCCACAATGGAACAACCCAGAC
>NZ_FQZL01000029.1 GCF_900142005.1 Dethiosulfatibacter aminovorans DSM 17477 | reverse complement strand
TCTTTCTTGAAATTTGTCAAAGGTCAAAGGCATTTTGACCAACCTTTTGAAGTGGTTTCAAACTCGCAGGCAGTTTTTAACTCACTCTAGCGTTTATGCCGCGAAAGCCTATTTATGATGAGAAGATGATATGTTATGCTCGTGCAAAGCATCACATGTCCTCTTAGTGTGTCCTTTTTACAGGTGGGATGCTTCTGGTGCTTCTCAACATATCATCAGAGGCTCGTCGTCAATAGGTCGTGGAATAAATGCGGGCTTTTCCCCACACAAAAAGCACTGAAGTCCAGTGCTCATGTTTTTATTTTTTCGGGACATTTTCTAAAATGCTTGACAATTAAATTGAAAAAAATCTCATCAAAAGGAAGTTTACTTTTTTACGACAGTCTATTGACAAAACATTACATGATGTTTTAATATAAATCATAATGTTTTAATATCTTTTTATATAAAATTAAAATGTATTAGCATCATTATTTTCACAATTATAATTGGCAAAGGGGAAAAACGTAATCCGGCAAGGAGGAATTTTATGCGAAGAATAGGAGTACTGACCAGTGGTGGAGACGCTCCCGGCATGAATGCGGCAATCAGAGCCGTTGTAAGATATGCAATTTACAGGAATATTGAAGTACTTGGCATTAAAAAGGGATATAAAGGCCTAATAGAAAATGATATTAAGCACATGGACTTGTCCTCAGTGGCCGATATTATCCATAGAGGCGGTACAATCCTTGGAACAGACCGCTGCGAAGAGTTCAAAACAGAAGAAGGCTTCAACAAGGCTCTTGACAACATACGATATAGGGATATTGACGGAATAATTGTAATCGGTGGAGACGGATCCTTCCAAGGTGCCAGGAAGCTGAGCCTGGCAGGTATCCCTACCATAGGCATACCCGGCACTATTGACAACGACCTTGCGTATACTGAATATACTTTGGGATTCAATACGGCATTAAATACGATACTGGATTCCATCAGCAAAATAAGAGACACTTCATCATCTCACGAAAGGACGAATATTATTGAAGTAATGGGCAGAAATTGCGGAGATCTTGCACTTTATTCAGGGCTTGCAGGAGGAGCAGAGGTTGTAATAATTCCTGAAGCGCCCATTGATATGGATACAATATGCGAAACAATTATGAGAGGAAAAGCACGTGGCAAGAAGCACAGTATAATAATGCTTGCTGAAGGTTCTGGTAATGCATACGAATTAAAGGATGCCATTACAAATAAATTTGACGTTAACATCAGATGCACCGTATTGGGATATATACAAAGAGGAGGAACTCCTTCCGCTTACGACAGACTTTTGGGCAGTAGGCTGGGAGCCAAAGGAGCAGAGCTTCTCGTTGGAGGGACTGGAAATGTTGTGTTGGGAACTAAAGACAACGTGATATTCAATATGGATATAGATGAAGCGCTGAAAATAGAAAAACAATTTGATTACGAAGCTTACGAACTGACTAAGATACTGTCCATGTAATAAAATTATGTTAAAAATCCATATAATATGTCCATGTTGAATGTAGTCATAATAAATATTATACATTTTGTATTGTATTAATATTATTTATATGATATTATAATGTCATTCATTTTCGTCATATATTGTATTATGATGTTATATTCTAAGTATGGAAAGGGGGCATAACAATGTTAGATCATGATAGCATAATTCCACTATACGAACAAATTTCAGAAAAAATCAAAGAAGAAATTCAAAAAGGAACTTTTGGTTCTCAAAAGCGACTGCCTACGGAAGGTCAGCTGGCTGAGCAATATGGCGTTAGCCGTATAACTATTCGTAGTGCAATAACCGAACTTGTCAAACAAGGATTGGTAAACAGAAAACAGGGCAAAGGAACATTTATCACCACACCTTCAATGCAAAAAGATTTCAAGCGCCCAGGAACTGGTTTTACCCAAATCTGCCTTGAAAATGGCCAGAAGGCTAGTTCCAAGGTTTTGGAAGCTGGAATTTTTGTTCCAGATGATCCAAAAGTGATTGAATGGCTCGAACTAAAAGAGGGCGATGAAGCAGTAAGAATTGTTCGATTGCGTTATGTAGGTGATATGCCTTGTATTATAGAAGAAAACATATTCCCCATGAAATACAGTTATCTTCTGGATATAGACTTAACCGGTTCAATATATAAATATCTGAAGGAAGAAAAAAATATTGATGTAGTAGCCGGAGAATTGATTCTGAACATCATTCGTCCGGATCAAAAAACCGCCCGTCTGCTGCAAAAGTCCAAGAATACGCCTTTACTTAAAATCAGCGGCAGGTCATTCAGCACGACTGGAGAAATACTCCACGTATCAAAGACCATTGGTTATGGAGAAGAATTCGATTATATTATAAGATAAATATATCAGCAAATTTCCCTTTTCGGGTAAATAAACAATATCCTGATCTTAAATATCAAGCTCTCATTCAATTTATTGAATGGGAGCTTTTATTTTTTAGCCTAATTACAAATATCAGATTTTTCAATTTTCACATCATGATTTTCAAGTTTTTAAATCATAATCTGTCCTATAATGTACCTAAGAAAACGTTTAACTTTCCTAAGTTATGCGAAAGGAGTTAATAAAATGATTATCAATGAAAATCTGGTTAAACTTAATCTGGAAGCTTCCTCAAGAGAAGATGTACTGAAAAAACTTACATCAATAGCTTCAGAAAACGGAAAAGTAAATGACGAAAATGCATACATAGAAGCAATATTAAAGAGGGAAGAAGAATTTTCAACAGCCGTTGGATTTGGTGTTGCAATCCCTCACGGAAAGTCCGATTCAGTCAACGAACCATTCTTTATGTTCTCAACTGTCGATTCCATCGACTGGAAATCAATGGACGGAAATCCCGTAGACCTTGTTTTCCTCATAGGAGTGCCGGCAAACGATGCAGGTTCAACACATTTGAAGATACTGGCAGCCTTGTCGAGAAAGCTTATGAAGGAACCATTCAGGGATTCACTTAGAAATGCAAACTCATCAAAGGAAATAATGGACATACTGGAAACAAGCGAATTGGGATTATAAACAATTGGCAATAATCAAATCATAGGAGGAATAATAATGAAAATTTTAGCAGTAACATCATGTCCTACAGGTATAGCCCATACATACATGGCAGCCGAAGCACTTGAGCAGGCAGCTCAAGAAAAAGGCTATAAAATCAAAACAGAGACAAGAGGTTCTGTCGGAGTGGAGAATGAACTGACAGCTGAAGAAATAGCAGCAGCAGATGCCATCGTACTGGCAATAGACACTGCAGTACCAATGGAAAGATTCGAAGGTAAAAAACTTGTTACAGTTGGTGTAGCCGACGCCCTTCAAAAATCAAGCGAACTAATAGACCAGGCCTTGAAGGCTCCTGCATACAGCACAGGCAGAAACACTGACAATAAAGAAGCAGATCTTAAGACCAAGCAAAGCACTGAAAGGAAAGGCCCTTATAAGCATCTGATGAATGGAGTATCCTTCATGATACCTTTCGTTGTTGCAGGAGGTATTGCAATAGCACTTTCCTTCCTAATCGGTGGATACATTGGATTCCAGGAAGAAGGCACTTTGGCTGCATATCTCATGGGTATTGGAGGCACAGGCGGTTTTGGTCTCATGATTCCTATACTTGCAGGTTACATAGCCTATTCAATAGCTGACAGACCGGGTCTCGCAGTAGGTATGATTGGCGGTTCCGTTGCAACCCAGATAAATGCTGGTTTCCTTGGTGCAATCATCGCAGGTTTCATGGCAGGTTACGTAGTTGAAGCCATGAAAAAATACATCAAGCTTCCGAAGAATCTTCAAGGCATCATGCCCGTACTCATAATACCGGTATTTGGTTCACTTATTGTAGGTTTGTCCTTCTTCTATATCATAGGCGGTCCGGCTGCAGCCATCAATACTGCAATGAACGACTTCCTTACAGGCATGGAAGGAAGCAGCGCCGCCGTACTGGGCTTGATAATCGGACTTATGATGGCATTTGATATGGGCGGCCCTTTGAACAAGGCAGCCTACGCATTCGGAACAGGTACACTCGTTGCAGGAACAGGTTCGGCAGTAATGGCAGCAGTTATGGCCGCCGGCATGGTTCCCCCTATAGGCCTTGCACTAGCTACCTTCGTATTCAAGAACAAGTTTACGGCAGCAGAAAGAGAATCAGGAAAATCAGCCCTTGTACTGGGAATCAGCTTCATCACGGAAGGTGCAATCCCATTTGCAGCAGCCGACCCTGTAAGAGTAATTCCATCAATCATGGCAGGAGCAGGAGTAACAGGCGCACTGTCAATGATATTCAATGCAACACTAAGCGTACCTCACGGCGGTATATTCGTATTCTTCGCAGTGGAAAACCTTGGCATGTATCTGGTATCAATACTGGTAGGTTCACTTGTTTCTGCAGCACTTGTAGGATTCCTGAAAAAGCCGGTAGAAACTGTTCAATCTTTAAAGGCAGCTCAGTAAACGATCTTATAATTCAAAACAATATGCACATTTGTCTGATATAAAAAAGAAGGGATGCTGAACCAGCAGAAGTTGGCTCAGCATCCCCTTTCCTTGTCAAATTTGACCTTCACCATCATTCAAGGAAAGGAATTATGAATTTCTGGTTCTCCTCTTGGAACATGTTGTCCTTATCAACAAGCACAACATCAACATCTATGAATCCGGATCCCTTTCCGCCCTTAGCCTGCCTGTATGCCTCCTTGACACTCAAATATCCCATATTGAATGGTCTTTGAACAATGATCGCCTTGATGATATCCTTCTCCAGATAGGAAGCCGCTTCTTCGCTTA
Organism: Dethiosulfatibacter aminovorans DSM 17477; assembly: GCF_900142005.1. GTDB lineage: Bacteria > Bacillota > Clostridia > Tissierellales > Dethiosulfatibacteraceae > Dethiosulfatibacter > Dethiosulfatibacter aminovorans. The sequence continues at coordinate 44,459 of NZ_FQZL01000029.1, read as the reverse complement.
TATCAAATCCTACAACCATAATCCTGTCATTAAGTCCAAGATCCTCAATAGCCTTTGCTATGCCTATCAATGTAGCTTCATTGGTTCCGAACAAGCCTGTAACTTCAGGATAATCTTCGAGAAAAGCCTTAGTTTTTTCATAAGCTATAGCAGTATCGTTGCCGCTGTATGGAATTTCATCCACAATCTTCATGTTTTTGTATTGACTTATCCCCTGCTTGAACCCCTCTTCACGGTCAGTGGCAGAAGTAGCGCCTTCGAGATGGGATATGATTCCCACAGTTCCTTCCCCCTCCATAAATTCAGCCAACTCTTCACCCAGAATTCTTGCCGCTTCTACATTGTCTGTTGCTACAAAACTGTGTTCTTCTTCAATATTGACATCTGAATCCACTGTAAGAAAGGTTATTCCACTGTCATAAACTTCCCTGGATACATCGGCCAGAACATTGTAGTCACTGGCAGCCAATATGATTGCCATAGGCCTTGCCTCGATTCCTTCCCTTACGAACCGGATCTGGTCGTCAAAGTCCAACTCACGTTCTGGACCTGCAAAGACAAGGTCCACACCAAGTTCATCTGCTGCCACTTTGACACCTCGTTCCACACTGTGCCAGAATGTACTGTTTTCGGAACTGGTTTTGGATACAAAATATATCAATTCATTTCTGTTCCCAAAACCAATATTAGCCAATAAAAGTACCAGAACAAGGGACAGCAGTCCAATGGAACCTCCAAGAAAATAGGATACTTTATTCTTTTTCATTTCCATCCTCCCTGGTAAATACCTTTGGCAGCTTCATTGTTATTTTTGTTCCCTCAAACTCTTCGCTTTCAATATCTATGCCGTATTCATCGCCATAATGGAGTTTGATGCGCTGATCTACATTCAAGACACCGATTCCACCCTTGCCCGAGCCGCCTTTCTCGCCCGGTTCAAGCAATTTTCGAACAGTTTCTTCATCCATTCCCACTCCATTGTCTTGAATGATAATCTCCATATACTCATCTTTGTCAGTCAATCGGATCCAAATCATTCCCGGAGTTGCCAGCTTCTTAATGCCGTGATATATAGCGTTTTCAACTATAGGCTGTATAATGATTTTAACGATTCTAAGGGACAGAAGCGAAGGGTCCGCCTTAATCTCATAATTCAACTTTTCACCATATCTAAGCTTCTGTATTTTCAGATAGCTTTCAATATGCTCAATTTCCTGGGCTACAGTGACAAATTCATCTCCTCTGTTTATAATGATTCTGAACAGTTTTGCCAGTGAATCAGTCATTTCCACTACTTCCCTGTTCATTTCCGCTTCAGCCATCCAGACAATGGAATCCAGAGTATTATAGAGAAAATGGGGATTGATTTGAGACTGAAGGGATTTAAGCTCGAATTTACGTTTCGCTTTTTCAGACTGCTTGTTCCTCTCCACAAGATTCTTGATTCTTCCAGTCATATCGTTGAAGGTATCAGCCAATTCTCCAAACTCATTTTCCTCCTTGATATCAACCACAGTATCCAGATCACCGTACTTGAACCTGTTCATGCCGTCATTCAAATCCTTGATAGGATGCAAAAAACGCCTCGAAATGATTACCGAAATCAGTATGGCAAGTACCAGTGAAAGTCCAATCAACAGGATATAAATCTGTTTGGTCACCCTTTCATAAGGATTGAGCTCATCAACATAAACGGCTCCAACCACCTTCCATCCTGAATAATCGGATGTGGAAATAATATAATCCTTAACCCTGTCTTCTTCCATTGTTGACACATAACCATCCTTGGAATCAACGATCAGCTGGATATCTTCATGCCTGATCCCGCTGTAAATCAGTTCGTGTTTCGGATGATAAACTATATTTCCCGCTTCATCCGTTATGAACATGTACCCTTTTTCACCCAGACTTACATTGTTAAGCACATCATCAATCAAGTTGAAGTTCAGGTCTATCACTGCAGTGCCAAGATAATCTCCACTTTCAACATCGAAAATACCCGTACTGCATGATACAACCCATTTGTATCTGTCTACGATTAAATTTTGAATATGTGCATTGGATATATCCATGAACTCCCCGTCAGCAGATTTCACATCATGCATTTCCATAGGCATGGGGAAATCCTGTTTCAATTCATAGCCTCCTTCATTCACTATGACTGAACCGTCTTTTCGCACAAGGAAAACATTGACAGCATCATTCCTGGATACCAGATAGTCATTGAGCATATCTGAAATATTGCCTTCAAGCTCGGAATCGGTTTCTTCCATTTCAAAATAACTGTAAATCTCTTCATTCGATTTGATTGTATTCAATGAAATTTCAATATTGTTCAAATAGTGCTCTATATCATAGTTGATTTGATTGACCAGCTGTTTTACATACTCATTGGTGTTCTCATCCACCGTCCTGGTCGTTATAAGAAATGATACAATTCCTATGATTGTAATCATCATCACTATGGCAATTGAAAAGGATATGGCAATCAAATTCTGTATGCTGAGCTGGCGCCATTTTCCAATCATGTCATCCACGCCCCTTCCTGCGCCATTCAGAAGGTGTGGACTTCACATGCTTCTTGAAATTATAACTGAAATAATTTGGATCTTCATACCCTACGGCTCTGGCGATTTCATACATCTTCCGGCTGGTGTTGGCAAGGAGATATTTTGCCTGGTCCATGCGCAATCTTGTGAGATAATCCACAAAAGTCTCTCCGGTTGTCTGCTTGAAAAGTCTGCTGAAATGCCCGGGACTCAAGAAAAGAGTCTTGCACAGACTTTCAAGGTTAAGATAAGGGTCGGAATAGTTTTCTTCCATATATTTGATTGCAGAATTTACATATCCCTGTTCTTCATTCCTGCGGATTTCCTTTATTCTGCCTGAAAGGGTTTCACAAAGTTCAATGTAATAATCTTTAATATCATCAAAGTCATTCATCTCGAACACCTGGCTGAAAATAGTATAATCCATATCCTGTTCGCCATCATCCACTTGCCTTATATCGTTGTATGCCTTTAAAATTGTGATGGTGATCTTTAGCAGCATGGTTCTGAAATCTTCAATATCAATCTTTTCATGATGAATCATGGAAAAAATGTAATCTATAACCTTTTGGAGGTTTTCCTTGTCTCCAACCTTAATCAAATTCTCCATTCTGACAATCTGTTTGTCAAATTTATTAAAAGCAAAGGAAGACTTATTCTCGACATCAGTCTTCAGAATAACTTTTCCACTGCCTTCAAGCACCTGATACTCCAATGCAGTAATGGCATCCTGATAGGCATAGGATAACTCACCCGTCTCGTAATATGCATCGCTGAGTCCAATTGTTGCATCCATATGAAACAAATTATCAATCTGCAACGTAATATCTGTCAGACCTGTTATCAGTTCATTCAATTCTTCGCTTTGATCTTCACTTTTCCCTTTAAATATCATACAAATCTGATTACCCGGTCCGAAGAAGATTATGTCCTGATCAACTCTCGCCAGCAATTCCTCCGTCAGGTTGTAAATTGCAAATTCAAGAAGGGGTCTGTCCTCTCCCCAAAATTCCTTTTCAGATTCACGACCATCCTTAATGGTCATAACACCAACCCGATAGTAATTCGCTTCAAGATTGATTCCCATTTCCATCTCACTCATGCTAAAATCGGGCTGAGAGTAGCCTAGAATAAGATTCATCAGGTATTTGTCGATCATAAGCTCCTTGCTCTTTTCATACTGCTTCCGGAGGAACTCAAGATTCTTCTTGTCGGCAAACCTCTGGTCCATTTCAATTTTGATTTTACCCAGAGTTTCCGTAAAACTATCCTTGGTTATTGGCTTCAACAGATAATTTGAAACATTCAAATCAATGGCCTGCTGCGCATAATCAAACTCATTGTATCCTGTCAGGATGATTATGGTCATGTTGAGGTGGCTCTTGCGAATCTGCCTGCTAAGTTCCAGTCCATCCATAAAGGGCATGGATATATCCGTAATCACAAGGTCCACAGGATTCTCTTCCAGATATTCAAGTGCCATCTGCCCGTTATCCGCCTCATGAACAAGCTTATATCCCAGCTGCTCCCAATCGATAATACGCGATATGATATTTCTAATAGGTATTTCATCTTCTACAATCATGACTTTGTACATATCTTCTCTCCCGACCAAATTGTTATCATGATAAATAAATCCTAATATAATTTTATCATATATAGGTTGGACTTAAAATACAATAAGAGGTAATTTATCCATATTGAAGACCTTCATGAATATATGGTAAAATAATAATGAATAGACAATATAATAGATAGCTGGTACAGTCAAGGAGGAGATGCATCCGTGAAAACAGATATTCTGGAAATTATATTAACAAGCGCCGAAGAAGCCTTTCTTGAAGTTGCTGTTTTTGTAGGATGCGTACTTCTTATAATGGCTTTCATAAACTACAAGAAGCATGACGAGCCCCTCGTTTCCATTGAAAAGACAATGAAGTTCCAACCTGTTATTGGAGCCTTCATCGGACTCATTCCAGGATGCGGTGGAGTCATATTCCTTGTTCCTCTTTTTTTCAAAGGTACAGTAAGCTTTGGTGCTATTATTGCCGCTTTGATAGCAACAACTGGAGATGCAGCTTTTGTACTTATTTCGACTGTGCCGCTCCAGTTTGTGGTTGTAAGTTTCGTAGCTCTTGTCACGGCAATAGCAACAGGATATTTGGTGGATAATTCAAGGATTGGCGAAATGCTTTTGAAAAGATACGTTGAAAGGAAAATACCTCCAGATGAACTGGCGGAATTGCACAGGAAGGCAACACATACAATAAGTTATTCAGAACTGAAGAAAAAGCAAATAGACCATATTGGTCATGAGGAGGGAGACGAGATGGATATCGTGCTCCATCACAAGTCCAAAGGTCATGAAAAATACGGAACTCTCAGTTACCGGTTCACTCACGGTTCCTTTGCAATATATTGGACAATAATGTTAATAGGATTAATAATGGGTATTCTTCTCATGTTCCAGGTTGACATAGACAAGGCATTATTTGAAGGCGCCGGCAGGATAACAGGAAGTGTAGGAATTGTATTTTCAATTGTAGTGATGGTTTTGTCAAAGAAGATCATAAAAGCACAAAGCCACGAAGAGACGGAACTGAAAAGTTTGTCCCTTAGGGAAGCGTTCATCCACAGTGCCGAAGAAACAGCCTTTATCACCACCTGGGTTTTTGTAGCCTTTATGATTTCATCCCTTGTTATGTTCAGGATAGGACATGGTAACATTGCGGAAGGGGAAGAAATACTTAAATCGATGATATCTTCGGCCGGGCCCGGAATAGCTGCCGTAGTACTGGGGGCTGTCATAGGATTGATACCGGGATGCGGACCACAGATTATATTTGTTTCTCTTTACCTCAAAGGAATGATTCCCTTCGCAGCTCTGCTGGCTAATGCATTGTCCCAGGACGGTGACGGATTGTTCCCCATGCTTGCAATAGATTTGCGCTCTTCCTTCTGGGCAAGCTTAATAACGACTTTGCCTGCCCTTATTATGGGACTGGTATTTTATTTGCTGGAATTCACCATATAAAAGCTATAAAAAAACATTCAAGCGAAAATCCTCACTTGAATGTTTATCTTTAACAGCTTAGGAACATGACCCTGAACAAGAACCACAACTGGCAGGTCCTTGATTGACTGGCGCTACCATGTAACCCCCTTGGCGGTGCTCGACTCTAAAATCGCCTAATTGATCATGTAAATCTCCTTCAATGATGAAGTTGACTCCTTCAAAATCACATGCCTTGTCTCCATCTTTTAACTCATCCAGAGCTAATCCAAAACTTGGACCCGCTCAACCCATTCCTGCAATGTAAATTCTTACATTACCAGGTTGGTCGGTTTGGGCAGCTATGATTTTTTTAATTTCATTGGCTGTTTCTACATTTGAAAAAATTTTCACTCTTACTCTCCTACATGTTTTCAATAATGTTTATTCTAATTGTAGTATATAATTAAGTTTACAAATTGTAAAGCATTTTAACCATTTGAAAAATAGAACGAGAGCCCCCGGCACTCGTTCTGGTTTATAAACTCCTGTTTACTTCTATTGTACTTCCTGTTCCAATGGGAATACAACCTTGGTCTGAATCTCACCTTCAACAGTTTCCAGCGGATCATCCACATAAAACTCGTATGATACTCCCTTTGGCTTGTAGTTGTGCTCTTCCATCCATCTTCTGATGGTATCGTGGTTTGGCTCTATTTCCTCGTAGGTACCTACATGTACGCAGGAAACTTTCTTTCCACCAGGTATGTCTCTTGCCATTATATCCTTGTGTCCCTTGATTTTCTTTCTTACTGTCATACCAACTTCAATTTCAAGTTTTTCAACATCATTGTTGTGGAAAGCCACAAAAGGTGCGCCAACGGGAATTTCATTTATTCCATTCAAGTATCCCTTTATTCTGCTGTAGCATTCGCTAAGTACCTTTGGCATTTCTTTGATAGTTGTTGTCCTCTTGATCACTAAAACATGGTGAGTTACTTTTTCATCGATTATCTTACATTGGTAATTCATAATATTCCCTCCTGATCTATATTGTTTTTTGCTTTTTATTTTACTTCTTAACTAATTATACCTCTCTTTTTATTTTATTGCAAACGTTTTCTTCGTTGTAATATCAACGTTTAGTTAAATTATTAACATAGTTGCTATGGCAATAATGTTAAATAATTAACGGCATATGTTCATTAGTTCATTTTGCTGGATAGTTAAAAACTTGTCTATTTCCCTTCTGTTAAATCCTTAACCAAATTCAGCAAAAAAGCCTAACCTTTTTTAATAAAAATTTAAGCTTCATTTTTATTTCGTGGAATTTCATTAAAAACAAACCTAAACTAGCATTTTTTTACGCATTTATTAAGCCGCAAGGAAACTTTCCTAAGCTGAAAAAAACATCAACCATCAGTCTGACGACTCGGTTGATGCTCCTTTCATACTTGCTGTACCATTTATCCTCTTGTCCATATACCCAGTAGCCATGAATCCCAGGAAAGCCACTATCGATATGGCGCCTATTCCCTTCCATGCAGTTTCGTAACTGAAGTTGACCATCATATAACTCATGATTCTGGGGCTTACTACAAATCCTGCCCCCATGAGAAATTCAATTATTGCACTGAACCTTCCCCTGTAGTTAACAGGAGTATGGGACATTATGAATACATTGGAATTTGTCACCATCACTATCTCCGCAACTGTCCATATGAATACGGACATGAAATAAAGAGGCAGCCTGGACCCGATGAAGGCTATCATTCCAAAACCTATGGTATTCAGAAGAGATGCCAGGGCTACATTGTAAACAGGTCTGAATCTTTTCAGCAGTTCCGTTAGGAGTATGGTAAGGGACAATACTACAACTGCATTAAAGCTTATGAGCATTCCGTAATAAGCAGCTCCATATTGCCCTCCGAAGACATGATCCATGTGCAGGGAAAGACCAAATCCCATTTGCGCATATACTGCCGAATTAAATATTGCAAACATTGTATACATTAATAGAACAGGCTTTTTTATGAAAATCCCTGCTGTAAAGCCGCTTTCCATCTTTTCTCCACCTTCAGCCTCTTCCATTTCTTCATTGGAAAGCATTGTCTCCTTAACGAATAAGGCTATTAGTACAACACTGATCATAGTCGTTATGGCATCTCCCAGGAAGAACCACTTGACATAATTGGCCAGAAGGAATCCTCCCAGTATGGGACCTATGGCTACTCCTATGTTTATCCCGAGATAAATAAGGGAATAGGACCGCCTTCTTTCATCCTGGTTTTTTGTGATATCCGCCACCATTGCATTGTTAATGGGACCAACCATGTTATAAAGGAAGGATGCGATTATGAGAAGAACTGGTATGATCTCCGGCCTTGTATCGGTCAGTATTCCGCAGGCAACAAAGAAAAGGGAGCCTAGAAACTGTACGGAAACAAAGATGATTTTCCGACCCTTCTTGTCTGCAACATATCCTCCTATGAATGGTGAAAGCATCGAGACGGCACCGTTTAGCAGGACGTAATTGGCTATGTCGCCTTCGCTCATTCCCAGCTTGGTTTTCAAATAAAGGGCAAGAAAGGAATATACGAAACCTCCCAACCTGTTTATTATCCTTGCTATAAATAGTATGTAAATGCTTCTCGGCAGACCTCCATAATTTGTCTTAACCGATTTAACAGCACCTTTAAAGCTGAATTTCAAACACCACACCTCCTGTGACTCCGCCGCATTAACGCTCAAACATATAATTTCATATCATTATATCAAGTAAAGAACCACAATTATTGTGAAGATATTTTAACAATAATTATGATTTTTTAACAATATTGACATTCATAATTCATAGTTCTATACTTAAATTGAACGAATGTTGTACAAAATTGAATTGGAGCAAAAGAAGCTTCAATGTACGCAAATAATTAATGGAGGTTGCTTTCATGTTGAGAAGAGAAATATTACAAACCGGAACTGAATACAATGCAATAATCAATATTAAAGTAACCTGTGTATAGGACAGTTATTGTTATATTCGAATACCTGCCGTAAACAAGGTTATTGTTTGCGGCTTTTTTACGCCCTTTCACAGGTTAACCGGAGGAATTTATGAAATCATTTAAAGAAATATTCAACCCCTATATGGGGCTTAAACGCGAAATATACATACTCTTCATTTCCAGACTTGTAAACGCCCTTGGAGCATTCATATTCCCTTTCATGACACTGCTTTTAAAAGACAAGATAGGACTGGATGAATCAGCAGTGGGACTGTTTTCCGCACTGTGCGGCCTTGTATATGCACCTGCCAGTCTTATAGGCGGCAAGATATCCGATACAATCGGCAGAAAGAAAATCCTTGTGATTTTCGAATCACTGGGAATGGCAAGCTACCTGATCTGCATATTCCTGGAACCGGGAATGACAATGGTATACATGCTCATGAGCGTCAGCTTCTTCTTTGGAGTGGCAGGACCTTCCCATGACGCAATGGTTGCGGACCTAGCATCGGATGAAGAAAGGCAGGGAGCATATTCACTTCTGTATCTTGGATTCAATCTTGGATTTGCAGTGGCCATGCTCTTCGCAGGAAGGCTTTTCGCCAACCACCTGAAGCTTATGTTCGCCATAGATGCTGCAACAGCCTTTCTTGCCATAGGGCTCATAGCACTGTTTGTCAAGGAAACCTATAATCCTGAAGAAAGCAGGAAAATTGCTGAGGAATCCACTGCAAAAGGGAACGGCAATCTTGAAGCCCACAGCAACGAACCTATATTCAAGGTGCTTTTGAACAGACCCGTACTGCTTTACTTTGCCATGGCAATCTTCGGATACAGATTCGTATACAGCCAGTGGTCATTCATGATGCCACTACATGCAAGCTCTAATTTCGGCGAAGCAGGCTATACCCTTTATGGTGCTCTGGGTTCAATAAACGCCCTGGTTGTAGTAATTTTTACACCAATACTTACAAGCCTGTTCAGCAAGGAAACAAATATCAAACGGATAATCTATGCCGGAATTCTCTTTACCCTAGGATTTGGAATGCTTGGATTCATATCTGTTGAATTGGCCTTCTATGCTTCTGTAGTTATCTTCACCCTTGGAGAAATACTTGAAGCAATAAGCGTCATGCCTTTTATAATGAACCACACTCCCGCATCCCACAGGGGAAGGATGAGTTCTGTCCTGCCCATGATCATGGGAGCAGGATATTCACTTGGACCTTTTGTTATGGGAATGGTACTTGAAGGGACAAGCTTTGAATATTCATGGAAGCTTGTAGGCATAATTGTACTGACCGCGACAGTCTTCATGGGATTTCTTGAATTATACGATAGGAGAAACCATGATTTGTCGACTAATAAAGAGGGTTCAACTGTTTAAGAAAAAGACAGCCATGCTGCGTTATCCACTTAATACAAACACTTTAAGAAATTATGCTTATCATTATTGTACTATAAAGAAACGGTCTGTGAATTTCGATTTCACAGACCGCTGTATTTCAATAACATATCTTAATATTACTTTATTATTCACTCTATATAACCTGGCCGCATTTCGGACATTTCACGGCTGAAGATCCCCTGTATTTTGGAATTCTCAATTTTTGTCCACAGTTGGGACATTTTCCCACGCTGTAGTCAACAAGTTCGTCTATCTTCTGCGTGTCAAGACCAACTACAGTCTCGCTTCCGATAAGGAATGCAGGCACACCCATTATTCCCTTCTCCATCAACTCCTTTCTTGCTTCCATGTCAGTGTTGATGTTCTTTTCAACATACTTGTAGCCTCTTTCTCTAAGGAACTCCTTAGCAGTCGCACAATGTGGTCAGGTATTGCTTGAATACATTATTATGTTTATCATCGAAAACTCCTTTCATGCCAAATCTTGCAATTATATGCTTTTTCTCTGATCAAATCTATGCTTGTCAGCCTTCAGGTTGTCCTTCGCCCTTTCAACGACATCTATAACCGACTCATTGAAGCGGTACTGTGATATTCCTATGCAATATGAATAATGAATTATATGTTCCATGAGGTGAACTTCCCAATCCTTCATGAAAAACTCTATCTTTGCCTCGACAATCCTGGCATCGTCAAAATTGGTTTCAGAAAGAAGAACTATGAACTCGTCATCTCCCCACCTGGCAATTGAATCTTCAGCTCTCAATATGGACTTAACACTCTTTGCAAAATTTTTGAGAACTTCGTCACCTGCTGTATGACCATATTTTTCATTGATTTCCTTAAAGTCATTGATGTCAATCAGAAGAAGTGAAAAAGGTTTTCTTGTCCTTTCCGCCCTGCTCTTCTTGTGTTGAAGAATACTCTCAAAAGCCTTGGGGCTGTAAAATCCTGTGAGCTTGTCCGTATAACTTTCCTGCTTGAGCATTTCCTTTAGCTGTGCAATCTCTCTTTCCTGAACAAAAAGCTCTTCATTTTTCTTGTCAAGTTCCCTCTGCAGCTTATCGATCAGTTCCCTTAACTTTTCTTCTTCTTTAAGTTCGTATGACAAATCATCATCCCTTTCATAGAAATTTTATTACAGATTATATATTTATTATTGTATCTCAAATTCTGGAAGATTACAAAAATATTTAAGAAATTTAACACTAAAATTCTCAGGACATCGAGCCCTTCGAATTATCTTGAACACCATGTACAAAAAAAGCGCATAAACCACTCAAACATGGTTTATGCGCAATTATTACTTCAATCTTAAAGCATTTCTTCAACAATCTTCACTACATTTTCAACGTTGAAGCCGTATTTCTCTATAACAAGTCCACCTGGTGCACTTGCTCCGAACTGGTCTATTGTAAGAAGCTTTCCTTCAAGTCCAACATACTGTCCCCATCCAAGAGAAGCTCCCATTTCGATTCCAAGTCTTTTTCTTGAAGCAAGAGGAAGAACCGATTCCTTGTATTCTGCAGACTGCTCGTTGAATCTCTTGAATGAAGGAAGTGATACAACCCTTGTATCGATTCCCTTTGCCTTAAGAGCTTTCTGTGATTCAATTGCAAGTGCAACTTCACTTCCTGTTGCAATAAGTATCGCATCTATCTTATCGGCTTCAGGGGATATTACATATCCACCCTTTGCCACTCCCTCTCTTGAAGCCTGGTCAAGAGTAGGTACGTTTTGTCTTGTAAATACAAGTGAAGTAGGAGTAGTCTTCGACTCTACTGCAAGCTGCCATGCTGCCATCACTTCATTTGCATCCGCAGGTCTGATTACATCCATGTTCGGAACCGCTCTAAGTCCTGCAAGCTGCTCAACAGGCTCATGTGTAGGTCCGTCTTCACCAACTGCAACAGAATCATGGGTAAAAGCAAATATTGAAGGTATTCCCATCAATGCCGCCATTCTCATTGCAGGCCTCATGTAATCGCTGAATATGAAGAATCCGCCACCGAATCCCTTGAGTCCGTGAAGAGTAAGACCGTTCACCACTGCTGCCATTGCATGCTCTCTTACACCATAGTTGATGTTTCTTCCTGCAGGAGTCTTTGCCGAGAAATTCCCGTCGATTCCCTTGACCTTAGTAGAACCTGAAAGGTCTGCACTTCCACCTATAAGAAGTGGGTTTTCTCCCTGAAGAAGCTTAAGCACATCTCCTGATGAAGCTCTTGTCGCTACAGATGCCTTTGGCTCGTATCCGTCAAAAATCTTGTCATAATCTATATCCAAAGCTTCGCCGTTCATTGTCTGAAGAAGGTATTTTGCATCTTCAGGATATGCAGCCTTGTATTCTTCAATCATTTTCGCCCAAGACTCGTAAGCAGCTACACCTTTCACTTCATTTTTAGCCTTGAAATCATCATATACTTCCTGAGGGATTTCAAAGGGACCATGGTTCCATCCAAGAGCTTCCCTTGTTACTACTGTCTTTTCCTCTCCTATTGGAGAACCATGTGTAGAACTGCTTCCTGCATCAGGAGAGCCGTGTCCTATGACAGTTTTTATCTCTATAATCGTCGGCTTGTCCGTAATCTTCTTTGCTTCTTCTATTGCCTTTGCAACAGCTTCTGCATCTTCACCATCTTCGACACGGAGGTAGCTCCAGTTCATCGACTCGTACTTGGCCTTTACATCTTCCGAGTTTGCCATGCTTACAGGTCCGTCTAGCTGTATGTCGTTTGAATCGTAAAGAACCACAAGTTTTGAAAGTCCCAGGTGTCCAGCAAGACTGATCGCCTCCTGAGTTACACCTTCCTGAAGATCTCCGTCTCCGCAAAGGACAAAGGTATGGTGGTCAACAACAGGATATCCTTCCTTGTTGAATCTGTTTGCCATGTACAATTCAGCAATGGCCATTCCTGTTGCCATAGCGATTCCCTGTCCCAATGGACCGCTTGTCGTATCAACACCTTCAGTGTGATTGTACTCCGGATGTCCAGGAGTCTTTGATTCCCATTGTCTGAAATCCTTCAATTCATCCATTGAAAGATTGTGTCCAGTCAAGTGCAGCATTGAGTATAGCAGTCCCGATCCGTGGCCTGCAGCCATTACGAATCTGTCCCTGTTGAACCACTTGGGCTCTGCAGGATTATATGCCATATGTTCAGAATACAGAGAATACATCATTGGAGCCGCTCCCAGTACGATTCCCGGATGTCCGCTGTTTGCCTTGTTGATCATGTCCACACCCAACATTCTCATGGCATTGATTGAAGTTTGATTTTGATTCATTATTTCACCTCATATTTATTTACATATTATTTTATTGACTTTTCTAATTACTCCATACATTCATGTATTTTATTTGATTTCACCCTTTTCTTCAAGTCTTTTCTTAACTAATTTCAATTATTTTGAAAGGTTTAAAGGAAGGCGGCAACAAAAAGGATGAATAGAAAGGCATTGCCTGTCGATTCATCCAGATTATCTGCTATTTTCTATAGAACACCAATCCCACAAGAAGAACCAGCAGGGAGATACCAAGATATATGCCTATACTTGGATTAGTTATTCCACCATAAAGTATGATGGCAGATCCTAGAATTGCGAAAACCGGAATACAGTATCTCTTCCAGAAGTTAAGGTCGTCAAAATTCTTCATATACCATATATACAGGAATATATACAGACCGTATATCAATACAATAGGTATTTCATCAAGTCCTATGTACTGCCCAAACCAGTTGTTTAGACTTCCATACCATATCAACAAATAAATGTATGATATGATTGCTGCATATATTGAAGCTCCCGGAGGCATTGTAGTCTTTTCATTCACCTTTGACAACAGCTTCGGAAAAGGTCCCTGATTTCTAACCGCCAGTGAATAAGGCATTCTAATATTTGAAACTACAAGACCGTTTAATGTACCCAGACATGAAACCACGACAAAAGCTATCAAGATAACCGCAGCGGAACTACCAAAAAGACTGTTTGAAGCTTTGTCAACTGCGCCATTCCCAAGAGATACGATTTCAGCTGTAGGTATGACACCCGCTATTCCAAGAAAATATATTACATACACTACAAATACAATAAATGCTCCTGCAGTCAGTGCCCTTGGCAGGTTTTTCTTTGAATCCTTTATTTCACTGTTTATTGTTGTCGCCACTATCCATCCTTCATATGCAAAGGCTGTTGCTACAACTGCCGAAGCAAGGGTACCTCCGTTGCCTCCAACACTGGCGGCCGCTGCAGTGAAGTTTTCAACAAGCACTCCATTTGACAGTCCTGTAGCAGCTCCTACCACTGCAATCAGGATAAGAGGTATGAGCTTGATAACCGTAGTTGCAACCTGAAACCTGCCTGACAATATGGGAGCATAATAATTAAGCAAATATCCAAGGCCCATATAAACAACTGCCAGAGTCCAGGTCATGACTGAATTGTCAGGTGTTTCACCTCCCAAAAGAACAACTGTGTAAAGAGCTGATACCCATGCAAGTATTGCACTTAAGGGGCTGTAGTACAAAGTTCCCTTGAACCAACCCACAAGATACCCGAATCTTTCTCCATATGCTTCTTCCGAATAGTCTACTATACCGTTTGATTTTTCAATTCTTTGGGCATATTCCGCAAAAACCAGAGAACCGAAAATCATTGCAAATGCACCTATTATCCATGCCAGCAATGCCAGTATAAGATTCCCGTTTGTAAGTGTCAGTACATCATCTGCCTTAAAAAAAACTCCAGATCCTATAACGACACCTACGACCATTGCAATGGCTGTAAAGATACCATATTTTTTTTCTAATGTGTCCATTATTCACCTCTAGACGATATAAACTATCATCTTCCTTTGTAGTTTTTCAGGTTAAACATTCATAATACCTGTTTATTATATTACAAAACAGTAATATTATAAATCTACAGAGTCTTTTATTCAACCATATACAATACCTTTTATTTAAATTTTTGTAACATTTCCAAAATTTTTTCTGCAGCCTTGATCCCATCCATGGCAGAGGACATTATTCCACCGGCATAACCCGCACCTTCACCTATGGGGAATACGCCTTTTATGCTGCCTTCCATATTGTCATCCCTTACCATTCTAACAGGAGACGAGCTTCTTGTTTCCACTCCTGTCAATATGGCGTCATCACTGTTGAAACAACCTATCTTGGAACCGAAGGCGTCTATTCCTTCTATTAATGAATCCGCTACGTATTCGGGCAATATTTCCCTTAGATTTACAAATTTCGTTCCAGGCTTGTATGTAGGTAGAATGCTTCCGAACGCTCTGCTGACAACATTGTTCTTGAAATCTCCAAAAAGCTGCACGGGAGCGCTGTAGTCCTCTCCGCCCGCCTTGAATGCCTTTTCTTCAAGTTCCCTTTGCAGATACATTCCTGCAAGAGGGTCATCGGATCCGAAATCATCGGGAGTGATGCCCACAAGAACTGCACTGTTTGCATTCTCAAGATCTCTTGCATAATAACTCATGCCGTTTGTCACCACTCCCCCTTCTTCTGACGAGGAACCTGCAACCACACCGCCGGGACACATGCAGAATGTATATACATGCCTGCCTCCATCACAGTGATGTACCAGCTTGTAGTCTGCTGCAGGGAGATTGTATTCCTCCCTGTCAACACCATACTGGCTCATGTCTATGTCTTTCTGCAGGTGCTCCACTCTTACTCCTATGGAAAATGGCTTTTGTATCAGTTCCAGCTTATCCTTAAGCATTTCAAAGGTATCCCTTGCCGAATGCCCTACTGCCAGAACCACGGCCTCAGACTCATACCTTCCCTTGTCTGTGGTTACCGCCTTCACAACACCATCTTCAAATTCAAGGTCCGTCACCTTTTCAGAGAAAAAGAATTCCCCACCTGCTTCTTCAATTTCTTTTCTTATATTCACTACCACCTGTCTCAGCCTGTCAGTTCCAACATGGGGTTTGCTGTCATACATGATTTCTTCAGGAGCACCCGCCTTTACCATTTCTTCAAGTACCTTTCTTCCCCTGTTTCCTCTGTCCTTTACAAGAGTATTAAGCTTGCCGTCAGAAAAGGTTCCAGCACCCCCTTCACCAAACTGTACATTGGACTCGGCATCAAGCTTTCCTTCATTCCAGAACCTGTCAATATCTTTAATTCTGTCCTCAACCTTCTTTCCCCTCTCTATGATCAGCGGTCTGGCACCATTCCGGCAGAGAAGCAAGGCGCAGAAAAGACCCGCAGGTCCCGCACCGACTATAACCGGCCTCTTATCACCTGAATATGCACACTCAAAGTCATAGGATTTCCTCCCTGCAACCTGGATATCCCTGTTCTTCTTGCCCTTCATTACCTTCCTTTCATCCTTTACAGTCACATTTACAGCATACACCACAAATATGCTGTCGGACCTTCTGGCATCTATGGACTTCCTGTATATTTCCCAGGAAATTATTTCATGGGGTTTCACATTCAAAAGCTTGCATATTTTCTTCTCCAGCGACTTCTCGTTCTGCATGGGGTTTAACTTAATATTGCTGATTCTTATCATCAATTAACTCCTAGGTTGTTTTTTCAATAAATGTTTAGTATTTGAGGTCCTCGTATTCTTTAAGAAGCTCAAGGAGCTTCTTCTCTATGATCTCGCATCCTCCAACGGAATCCGACTCAATGTTCAATGGAAGCACGGGATCGTGAAGCGACATCCTCAACAGGAACCAACCATTTCCCTTGTTCTCGTCGCAGTTTATCCTTACACCTTCATAATTCGGTTTCTCCACAGACCATCCTTCAATTTCCGATGCCTTTTCTTCGATACCTTGAATTACATCCTTCCCATACTCAAGGAAATCTTCCCTGCCAATCTTTATCCTTATTTCCTTTTCCTCGGCAGGATCCTCGTAGTCCCTTATCAGGTCGAAAATGTCGCTGCCTTTCTTCTTCATGTTAGCGAACTCAGTTAGGATCTTCACGGCAAGGAAAGCGCCGTCGTCAAGAAAATAGTTTTCCTTCAATGCCCCGTGTCCGCTTGTCTCTATTCCTATATGACTCTCATGTCCTTCTTCATTGAGCCTTATGGATTCGTTGATTACATTCTTGTATCCTCTCTTGAATCTGTGGTGGACTCCACCCTTGTCCTCTATAAACTTCTTGAGGCCTTTGGATGTCACTGAATCCGTCACTATGTACGAACCCGGATGCTCCTTTAGAAGGATTGCGGATATTAGAGCAATCAACCTGTTCCTGTTTACTGCATTTCCTTCCGAATCGATTATGGCAGACCTGTCGACATCCGTATCGAAGATTATTCCAAGGTCGGCCTTCACATCCACCACCTGCTTCTTGATTATCTCAAGGGCAGTCTTGTCTTCAGGGTTGGGCACGTGGTTGGGGAACATTCCGTCAGGGTCAAGATAGAGACTTCCATCAGTATCGGCTCCAAGCTTTTCAAGGAACTCGCCGGCAAAAAATCCTCCGGCACCGTTTCCTGCATCAACTATTATCCTGGTACCGGCAAGGGGCTTTTCCATTCCTGTCTTTTCAATGATATAGTTTCTTAGGCCTTCGGCATATTTCACCAAAAAATTGTCCTTCCCGCACTGGCTGTACAGCTTGAATTCATCGCTGTATTCATTCTTTTCGGCATTCTCAAGTATTTCCCTGATGAGCTTCTTGTCCGCTCCACCTTCCTTCATGAAGAATTTCATTCCATTCCTGTTGAAGGGCAGATGGCTTGCAGTGACCATTATGGCTCCGTCAACATCAAGGTCCTCATCCATGATCGACATGAACATTGCAGGCGTAGTTGCTATTCCAAAATCCACAGCACTGCATCCTGAGTGCTCTATTCCTGCTGCTGCCGCTTCAAGAAGCTCCTTGCCGGACAGCCTGCTGTCCCTTCCAAGGGAAATCCTAACCTTTTTCCCAAGCCTTTTTGACAATATCTCCGAAAACGATGCAGCTATCTGCCATACACCTACAGCAGTCAGGTTCACACTTTCTCCATCTACACCTTCAAGGGCAATGCCTCTTATGTCTGATCCATTTTGCAGTTTCAATAAATCCATATCAGTTCTCCTCTATTATTTCTATAAGGTTTTTCTCAAGTATCAGGTCCATGGAAAGGGTATGGTTCTTCTTTCGCCTGTTCCTGAACACCATTATTTCATCATCCATGTCCACTATGGTTCCCCTGCCAAGCTTCTTGTGCTTGACTGTCATTCCCTTTTTCAGTCCCCTGACGGCCTCCATTCCCTTGTCCCTTCTTATTTCGCTTATGAATCTTGAAGGTAGTTCGGAATGAAGTATCTCCAGATTGTTTCTTGCCCTGGTCATTCCTACATAAAACACCCTTCTTTCCTCTTCCAGATATTCATCATACTCTTCCTTGGACTGGTTCCTCTTTTCCAGTGGAAACTCGCCGAAATTGTTGTCTATGAGAAAGACCCTGTCAAATTCAAGACCCTTGGTGCTGTGTATGGAGGAAAGTATAACATTGGCATCAGTTTCCTCCTTGGCATTTCTCAGAAGGTCCTTGAGATATTCTATATTTTCAATGAATTCAAATACCGTATTTGAATTTCTGCATATCTCCTTGGTTATTTCAAGGTCCAGAAACATTGATGAATATGATATTCTTCCATCCTTTTCAAGCCTGTTTAGATAGTCCTCATACCCCATGTCGAAGCGGATATAGTCAAGGGCGGCCTCGGGCCTCTGTTTTGAAATATGTCCCAGGTCCCACTTGAAGTTCTTTATATTGCTTCTCTTCAACTTGTCGAGATGGGGAAATCTGTACAGGTCGTCATAGACGGTTCCGTGACCGTTTTGCACATACTGGTTCATTTCCCTTGTGAAATATGTCTTGCACTTGTAGTAGATGTTCGCAAAGGACTCCCTGTCCCTTGGATTCACAGACAAACTGAAAAAGCTGATTATGTCCTTCAATACCTTTGAATTGAAATACTTGTTCCTGTCTTCCTTTATGTAGAACCTTGTGCTTTCCTTCCTCAGGGCTTCCGCCGGCAGGATGGAGGAAATATTGTACCTGTAAAGTATCGCCGTCTCCATTTCCGGGTTTTCCCTTATTTTTTCCATTATATATTCCGTCTGCTGACGCCTTGTGGGAAATGACTTCACAGATATGTCCATGTCCTTTTCCCTGTCGGCCCTTATATGCTTTTCATATCGTTTGTTGTTTTTTTCTATGAACCTTCCAACCCTTTCAACTATATATCCGTCGCAACGGTAATTCTTGTCGAGATGGTAGATGCTTCCATTCTTGTAAACGTTCTTGAACTCAAGGAGTATCTTTGGATTGCTTCCCCTGAAGGAATAGATGGACTGGTCGTCGTCTCCCACCATGAAAAGATTGCCGTTCGACACAAGATTGATTATATCCCTCTGTATTATTGACAGGTCCTGTGCCTCGTCCACCTGGATATACTTGTAGTATGACTTGAACTTGTCCGCCGTAGCCGTATAATGGCTCAGCAGCTTTTCGCAGTATATGAGCATATCGTCAAAGTCTATCATGTTCATTTGGCGTTTCCTGCTTTCATATTCGGTGAAAAGCTTCTCGAAATCCTTGATATTGAAACCGAGGCTTGAAAAACCGCTTTTGTCTATCCTCATGTTCTTTACATAGCTTATCTTGCTTGACAGGTTTTCTATCTCATCGGTTCCTATATTGAAGATGTTGTTCTCGGCATAGGTTTTCGCCATTATTCCCTTCAGCATTTCAAAATTGGAATTGAGAAGTTCAAGCTTCTTGCCTGTCTTGTTGAAATAGTCCCTGACTATCCTGTAGGCAAAGGCGTGTATTGTGGAGAAAAAAGCGGTACCCATTGGTGCATCGGGAAACAGCTTCACAAATCTTTCCTCCATCTCAAGGGCGGCAAGCTTCGAAAAAGTAATTGTCAATATCCTTTCCCTCTCAAGGCTGCCTTCGTAGATCAGTTTTCCGGCCCTTGCAGTAATTACGGTGGTCTTTCCGGAACCTGCCGTAGACAGAACAAGCCCGGGCCCCCTGTCATGTGAAACCGCCGACAGCTGCTGGTCGTTCAGATATATGTTTTTTTCTTTTTGCAGATATTCAATATAGTTCAATTTACTCTCCAAATCCATTCCTTTATGACACTACTTATTCTAACACATAATCTATAAATCTACATTATCAATAATGCAATATTTGTTTTACTAGCCAAGTCCAGACAGAGACATGGCCGGGAAATTTCCCGGCCATGTTTAATTACTATTAATAAGTAACCGCATCCTCTTCATTGAATTTTTCATTTTTTGCATTATTTTCATGTTCCCAGCCTTTGAAAATTTTCCCTAAATCAACCATAAGCCAGGGTCCTATTATCATCATTGACAATACTTCAGCTATTATGAATGCATACCATACATAGTCAAGTCCTCCCAGTCTGGCAAGAAGCCATGCAAAGGGCAGAATGAAAATCATTTGTCTTGCAAAGGATGCTATGAGGCTTATATGTCCCTTTCCGAGAGCCTGGAAAGTTATTGAGAATGTTATTCCCACTGCAGCCATCGGAAGACAAAGAGACATTCGCTTAAGTGCACCCATCCCGATTTCCACCATTTCAGAAGAAGCGTCGAACAGTGAAAGAAGCTGACTTGGGAAAATATTCATCACAGCAGTACCCAGGACCATTATCAAAAAGGCGAATCTTACGGTAACTTTCAAGCTTTCAACCATTCTATCCTTGTTTTTTGCCCCGTAGTTGAAGCCCATTATAGGCATGTACCCCTGTACAAGTCCGAAGACAGGCATGATTACAATTGACTGGAGCTTGTAGTATACTCCAAGTACCGCTACTGCCGTAGAGCTGAAAGTGATGAGGATGAGATTAAGTCCCGATATCATGACAGAACCGAGTGACTGCATAATGATTGCAGGAAGGGCGACCACGTAGATGTCCTTCAGAATCCTGGCATTTGGCTTGAAGTGCTTAAGGTCTATTTCAACCTCGTGTTTTCCGTTCCTCATGACGATGCCTATATAGACAAAGCTGAGAATCTGTCCTGTAACTGTTGCTATTGCCGCTCCCCTTATTCCCAGCTCCGGCATTCCAAGAAGGCCGAATATTAGTATGGGATCCAGCACGATGTTGGTTACAGCGCCGATGAGCATGGCCTTCATGGGATGGATCATGTCTCCCGTAGCCTGAAGGGTGCTCATTCCAGCCTGGGATATGAACCTGCCGAAGGAAAAGACGAAGACTACGGATATGTAACTGGTTGTCAGGTCTATCAGATTCGCATCGTCTGTAAATACAGACACTGCCTGTTTTGCAAAGAAGAGTCCGAATAACAGTATGATCAGCGAGTATGCCATATTGATTACAAAACCGTGGTTTGCAGCCCTGGTCGCAGATTCCCTGTCATGCTCGCCCAGCCTTCTGGATATTAGCGATGTAATACCCGACCCTGTTCCCATGACAAGGGCAATTATCAGAAGCTGCAGCGGGAATGCAAGTGATACTGCAGTCAGTGCATCCTCTCCTATCCTCGATACATAGATACTGTCTACAATATTGTACAACGCCTGTATCACCATGGATATAATAGCCGGTATGGACATGGACAGCACCAGCTGCCTTACAGGCATGGTTCCCATTTTATTTGTTTTTCTAGTCATTTAATCACCTTCTTTAATATTGTCAAGCATTCTGGTCAGATAGTCTATGGCTTCACCCTTTTCATCCTCTTTGAATCCTTCGAAAAGAACATCTTCCAGATGATATACAGCCTCCAGAGATTTTTCCTTTAAATCTCTGCCTCCTTCAGTAAGATACACTCTCTTTGCTCTTCCGTCATCCTTGCAGCTTCTTCTTTCAACAAGTCCCTTTTTTTCCAGCTGGTCAATAAGCTTTGTAAGCGACGGAGCCCTTACATCCATTTCTTTTGCAATTTCAGACTGGTGAAGGCCGCCTTCTTCCCACAAACACCTCAATACCTTGTTTTGTGATGAAGTGACTCCATATTTTAGAAGCTTCTCATTCAGTTTCAGATGAAAAGCATGATGTGTCAAAGCAATCAAATATCCCGGCAATTTAAATTTGTCTACCATGAAATCTCCCCTATTGTTTAAAGGGCCATCGACCCTTCCCACTCAATTTAGTTAGTTAGGTAACTAATATTATCACCTTTGGATTTCAATGTCAATACTATAAATAATTGATTTTCCAACATTTTGCTGGACGAATACAGTTCTTCAACATGAATACGATTTCATAAATTTTGCAAATCTGTTATAATAAAGAAAAGTGACAAAGTCACGTCAGACACAAAGTGACTGTTTCTGTCGAAGAAAGTTAACCTAAAACATAAAATTACAATGCTTCAAGTAATTTAATACACAATAAACTTTCTGAGATCAAAATAAAGAAACCATTTTGCATCATATGCTCAGGCAAAGCACCTATGTCATGTGATCTGTGACAGCAAATGTTATATTAGGAAAGGAGCAGTGAATATGAACGATGTTATTAAAACCATAAAGAACAGAGTATCTTTAAGAAATTACAAGGACATGGACATTTCAAAGGAAGATCTTGACATTATAATTGAAAGTGCCATGGAGGCTCCTACTGCAGGTAATATGATGCTTTATTCAATACTGGTTATCAGAGACCAGGAAACAAAGGAGATTCTCAGTAAATCATGCGACAACCAGCCTTTCATCGCCAAGGCTCCCGTACTTTTGTTGTTCCTTGCGGACCAGCAAAAATGGTTCGACTACTATATAAAGGAGAATGTAAAGGAATATTCCGAAAAGGTGGGCATAGATTTTGAAGCGCCTCAGGAGTCGGATCTCATAATAGCATGCGAAGACGCACTCATAGCCGCGCAAAATGCCGTCATTGCAGCGGAATCCCTTGGAATAGGCTCCTGCTATATAGGGGATATAATTGAAAACTACGAATTCCACAGGGAACTTCTAGGACTGACAGACTGGACCTACCCCATTACCATGCTGTGTCTCGGATATTACGAAGACGACTACAACAGGGTACACAGAAACCGCTTCGACAAGAAATTCGTTGTATTTGAAGAAAAATACAGGCAGCTTACGGACGAGGAGCTGGATGAAATGTTCGAGGAAAGGGCCCAGTTCTATGTCAAGACAAACAAGTACGAAGCCGACAACTATGCACAGATGTTCTACGCCAAGAAATCAGGCGCGGACTTCAGCAAGGAAATGGCGAGGGCCGTTCGTGTTGCACTGAAGAAATGGACGGGAGAGCTGCTTTAGCTAAAAGAAAGCAAATGGCAGGCCGATTAGGCCTGCCATTAACATATTCATTTAGATTTGTTCGTGTATTCCACTTTATCCTTCAGTTCCTCAATATCCTTCTCTATCTTTTCAAGCCTGTTCTTTCTTTTCTTGAAAAAATAGTACGCCAAATATATTATCACACCCCACAACACAATATTGAATATCTGGAAAACAAGTGTCCAATCAATATTACACTTCTGGATTTTCCTCGATTTTCTTTTTCAATATATTTTTATTGTTTTTCGATAATTTATTATTGCTTTTTGATTAACTCCGTGCTAAACTGAAACTGAAAGAAATCGGAGTTGAAACATCTTGGCACCGAATCACTAAATGAAATACAACATTAAAGCTAAAGGAGTTTAAGATTTATGAAATATTCTGGAAAAAATTCACTTGCGTCATTTATGAAATACTTTCTTCTTCTGTTGGAAGGTGCAGCAGTAATAGTCCTTCTTGGACTGCCCAAATTCCTGGGATTCTACCTCAACTGGATCCAATCCGTATTCTACAGCCAGGCACTGTACTACGGACTCATTGCCATTCTGTATATTACAGGCATCCTGTCGGTACTCATATTGGATACATTGAGAAAGCTCTTCACCACTATGGAGGATGCAAATCCCTTCATACGAAAAAACGTAATGGCGCTTAGAAGGATGGGAATATATGCCTTCATAATCGGAGCTGCATATGTATCCAAAATCTTCTTTCTCAACTCATTCATGACAATGATCGCGGTCTTCATCTTCTTCATAGCCGGCATCTTCTGCATAGTACTTGCGGATCTTTTCAACCAGGCTATCAAATATAAAGAAGAAAACGACCTTACAATATAGGAGGCCGCCATGAAAATTATTGTAAATCTTGATGTCATGATGGCAAAGAGAAAAATCGGCCTGTCGGATCTGGCTGAAAAAGTGGGCATAACAAATGCCAACCTTTCAATACTTAAAAACAACAAGGCAAAGGCAATCCGCTTCTCTACCCTTGAGGCAATATGCAGGGAGCTGGACTGCCAGCCGGGAGACATACTTGAATTCAGCAAGGAGGAAGAATAATGGATACTGCAATTCAACTTAATGAGAGAGGCAACTCAAAATCAACCCTCATGTTCATATATGCCATAGGACTGGGTATGATTTTCGACCTTCTCTTCTACGAAAACAACATAGGCCTCAACTATCCACTCTATGCATTGTTTTTCCTGGGTGGAATATATATGATCATGAAGGATGACGAATCATTTTCCTTCATTCGATTCATGGTATTTTCGGCTGTAATAATGTATACGTCATCTTCCTATGCCAGGTTCAGCTTTTCATCTGTTGTAACCATACTTGACTTCTTTGCCGTACCTGTTATGTTCGCCGTACTGCCTGCATTGTCCAGAAAGGATTTCAAGGAAGAAAAAAGACTTCCGTTAATAGCTGTTGACAGGTTCGTAAGGTCATTGGGCGGTTTTTTCTTCCTGGTGGAAAAGACCTTCAATCTTTCATCCTCTGCCGTCGGTACCAGGGACAGATCAAGAACTTATGGAATAATTGCAGGTCTCGTACTGAGCCTTCTGGCAATGGTGGTAATAATACCCCTCATGGCAAGTGCGGACATGGTATTCAACGAAATAATGCTGAAGATCACAAGAAACATGACATCGGGAATTGAACTTGAAAGATTCATTTCACATATTTTAATCATATTCCTGGTTTCCGGTTACATGTTCGGATTCCTGGGTACTATTCTCAACAAAACAGAAAAGAAATCATCCCTGGACTATAATCCTGCAGATGAAGCTCCAAATATGGAAGACACCCTTCCATATGGTCCTGTATCCATAGGCAGACTATCTGCTGATGAAACAGCCGAAAAACTGCTGGAAAGAAAAAGCTCAAAAGAAAGAACAGACTTTGACAGCACGATTCCACTTACTGTATTCCTTTGTGTTATGAACCTGGTATTTCTTCTCTTCTCATATATCCAGGTGAAATATATCATCCTGGGCGGCACGGATTTTCTTCCCGAAAACATAACCTATGCCGAATATGCAAGAAGCGGCTTCTTCCAGATGATGATACTGTCGGTAATCAACTTCTCAATAACAATATTTTTGAGCAGCCATATTTCCAGACTTGAAAACACGAAGAAACTGAAGATTCTCCTTACTACTCTGAGCATCTTCACGCTTATAGTGGTCTTCTCCTCATACTCAAGGATGAACCTTTATGAAAACACCTATGGATATACCAGGCTGAGATTTTTGGTCTACATCATCCTCTTCACGGAAGCAGGCCTCAACCTTATGCTCATGTACGGAATCTGGAACAAAAGCTTTGAATTCCTCAGATACGGACTTCTATCGGTCCTACTTGTATTTCTGATGCTCAATACCGTAAACATAGACGGATATATTGCATCAAGAAATATAGACAGGTATGTTGAAACCAACGACATCGATATGGACTACCTCCTTTACAACCTGTCTTCAGATGCATCTGCCGAAGTACTGAGACTCAAAGATATGGAAATCGGAGGCCAGAAATACTATGTCGATAAATATTTTGAGAACCTTAAGGACTATGGAACAAGAAATCTTTCATTGTTTGAATTCAATCTGTCGGATAGAAGTGCTTATAAAAACGCAGAGGAATATTTTGAAACCCGATAAAGTCCATAAAAACCAAAATGAGATATCCTTGAGCTAAGATATCCATGATATATCGGAGGTGTTCTAATGATAAAGCATAAGTTTCTTCCATACATACTGCAATTGCTTCCAGGGCTGGGGTTCATGTTCATCCTCAGCCCCTTTATCCTGCATTGGTTCATCCATGGAAGTCACGACAGGTACATATGGATTATAAACGGTCCCTACCCTTTCTACAGTTTTGGCAGCGGCCCCTTCCTGATGTTTATATATGCTGCTTTATTCCTGTTTGGATCGACTCTACTTTTCATTGCAAACGCTGTTAAAAACCGCTGAAAACGTTTGATATGAACATTTTCACAATTTCAAGCTCCTATTAGTAGACAAATACTCCCCCTTGTGTTATGATGGTTGTGAATCATGCAAAAGATAATGATTCTCAATAAGACAAAGCGACTATGTCGCGTCATAAAAAAAGAGAGTATATTATGAATCAAATCAAAAACAACAAAAATCTGGGGATTATTCTGATAATTACATCGTCATTGTTTTTCTCCCTTATGGCTACAGCAGTCAAATCTGTAAACCACTTCCCCCTTGCGGAGAAGGTGTTCTTCAGAAACTTCATAGGACTCATATTCCTATCCATACCCATGATCAAGGACAGGGGCCTGTTGAAGGTAACAAACAAGAAGCTAATGTTTGGAAGAGCATTTTTGGGAACTTTTGGAGTTTTCCTCTTCTATAATTCGGTGCTTCACCTTCATCTGTCAGAAGCAATGGCTCTTAACAAGCTATCGCCTTTCTTCATTATAATATTGAGCGGACTATTCCTTAAGGAAAAAATCAAGCCTGCGCAGATCATTGCAGTATTCGTTGCAATCGGGGGACTCATGGTTATCCTTAATCCAAAGCTTAATATCCCGATGATACCGGCACTTCTCGGACTTACAGGGGCATTTTGTGCAGGAGCTGCATATACAATGATACGACAGTTGAGACTGACTGACCATCCTTCAACAATAGTTTTCTATTTCTGTCTGTTCTCCTCGGTAACATCGCTTCCGATTATGCTAAGCAACTTCATAATACCCACTGGAATTGAACTGCTGAAGCTCTGCCTCATAGGATTGATGGCCCTCGGAGGACAACTTGCAATGACCAATGCATACAGATATGCACCTGCTTCACAGCTTTCCATATACACCTACCTGAACATTGTTTTCTCATCACTGTGGGGATTTTTGTTCTATGGAGAATCGCTTACACTTTCCTTCATGGCAGGTGCAGGGCTTATAATATTTGCAGGATATATCAATTTCATGTCTTCAAATGATAAGATGGGCAAAAGAAAGAAAAAAGCTGCCGTACTGACCAGTACGAAATAGCATATGTCCATTCACGAAAATTTCGTGTGAATTTTTCAACATCAATCGTTTTCACACGAAATTAGCTGTTGACAAACACCCTAATGTAGTATATATTCTACTTAAGAATTCACATGACTGACGGAGTTGCGGAGTTTACCGCAAGGGAGTGTGAAAATTGTGTAATGCCGACCGTCTGGGCTAAATGTCCGGACGGTCTTTGTGTTTTTTGTCCGGATACAATGGAGGTCAAAATGTTTAAGAAATGGAATGAATTTGAAAAAGGCGCATGGACAAATGAAATAAACGTAAGGGACTTTATTCAGAAAAACTACAGCCCTTATACAGGAGATGAAAGCTTCCTTGCAG
Organism: Dethiosulfatibacter aminovorans DSM 17477; assembly: GCF_900142005.1. GTDB lineage: Bacteria > Bacillota > Clostridia > Tissierellales > Dethiosulfatibacteraceae > Dethiosulfatibacter > Dethiosulfatibacter aminovorans. The sequence goes on along the minus strand of NZ_FQZL01000029.1, from coordinate 16,823 downwards.
GCAAATCGGAAAAGACTGCCAAACTCTTTGCAAAGGTTGAAGAGCTTCTGAAAGAGGAACAAAAAAGAGGTATCTACGACATATACACAGACAAGCTTGCAGCCATTGACTGTGCAGGAGCCGGTTACGTAGACAGGGACAATGAAACAATAGTGGGACTCCAGTCCGACGGTCCACTCAAGAGACTACTTAATCCCTATGGCGGAGTAAGAATGGTAGAGGGAGCCATCAAGGCATACAATCTTGACGTACCATGCGATATTCTTGCAGACTTTAAGAAATACAGAAAATCACACAATGAAGGCGTATTTGACGTATACAACGATGAAATAAAGAAGGCAAGATCTGTAGGTCTTATGACCGGACTTCCCGATGCATATGGAAGAGGAAGAATAATTGGAGACTACAGAAGAATAGCCCTCTATGGAATAGATTACCTAATTGAAGAAAAGAAGAACTATCTGAAAGAGATGGCCTTCCCCTTCACAGAGGAATCTTTGAGGAACAGGGAAGAAATATCGGAGCAAATCAAGGCTCTCAACAAAATGAAGACCATGGCATCTGCATATGGAATAGACATATCCGTACCTGCCGAGAATGCACAGGAAGCTGTACAATTCCTTTATTTCGGTTATCTTGCAGGAGTCAAGGAAAACAATGGAGCGGCCATGTCACTTGGAAGAACATCCAGCTTCCTTGACATATATATAGAAAAGGACATTGAAAAGGGACTAATAAACGAAGTTCAGGCACAGGAGCTTATCGATCAGTTTGTAATTAAGCTTAGGATTATCAGGCACCTGAGAACACCTGAATACGACGAGCTGTTCGCAGGAGATCCAAACTGGATCACGGAAGTACTGGGCGGAATGGGAGAAGATGGAAGAACACTTGTTACAAAGACCACATACAGATTCCTCCACACCCTCACAAACCTGTCTGCAGCACCCGAACCCAATATGACGGTACTTTGGTCGGAGAACCTTCCGGAATCTTTCAAGAAATACTGTTCAAGAATGTCAATCGAGACTTCATCCATACAGTATGAAAACGACGATATAATGAGACCTATGCATGGAGACGACTATGCAATAGCATGTTGCATCTCAGCCATGAGAGTTGGAAAGGAAATGCAGTTCTTCGGAGCAAGATGCAACCTTGCAAAAGCTCTTCTCTTTGCAATCAACGGTGGAGTCGATGAACTGACAGGTGAAACAATCATCGAAGGTATTGAAAAAATCGATGCTGAAATATTGGATTTCGACCAGTTGATGGACAACTACAAAATTGTGCTGTCAAAAGTTGCAGAACTTTATGTCAATACAATGAACTCCATCCACTACATGCATGACAAGTATGCCTATGAAGCAGGCCAGATGGCTCTTCATGACGGTGTTGTAGGAAGATACATGGCATTTGGAGTTGCAGGACTTTCCATAGTAATGGATTCATTCAGTGCAGTGAAGCATGCAGAAGTGAAGGCTGTCAGGGAAAACGGCCTGACTACAGACTTTGAAATAAATGGAGAATACCCCGCCTATGGAAACGACCTGGACGAGGTGGACTACCTTGGTAATGAAATACTTTCATTCTTCACAAATGAATTGAGAAAACATAAGGCATACAGAGATGCCAAGCATACACTTTCAGTACTTACAATCACTTCAAATGTTGTTTACGGAAAGAAAACAGGAACAACTCCTGACGGAAGAAAAGCAGGAGCTCCATTTGCACCGGGAGCAAACCCAATGCACGGAAGGGATTCATCAGGAGCACTGGCGTCACTTAACTCAGTAGCAAAGCTCCAGTACGAGGACATCTGCGAGGACGGAATATCCAATACCTTCACAGTGATTCCAGAAGCCATTGGAAAGCTTGACAGGCACAGAATAGACAACCTGGCTACAATAATGGACGGATATTTCGGCCAGAAAGGACACCACCTCAATGTAAACGTGTTGAGAAAGGAACTTCTTCTTGATGCATACGACAACCCTGACAAATATCCTAACCTTACAATAAGGGTTTCCGGATATGCGGTCAAATTCAACAAGCTCACAAAGGAACAGCAGATGGATGTAATTAACAGAACCTTCCACAAGAAGATGTAGGAGGTTCAAAAGGAGGATTCTATGATTAAAGTTCATTCAATAGAGACTATGGGAGCATTGGACGGACCTGGTTTAAGAATAATCTTTTTCCTTCAGGGATGTCCTCTTAGATGTCTTTACTGCCACAATCCTGATACATGGAAGACATCCGGTGGAAATGAATATTCGTCTAGTGAAATAATCGAGAAAGCCTTAAGATACAAACCATACTTCATAAAGAACAACGGAGGAATCACCTTCTCCGGAGGAGAGCCTCTGCTCCAGGCAGAGGAACTCATTGAAACAATGAAGCTGGCAAAGGAAAACGGACTGCACACGGCCCTTGACACATCTGGATACTATACCTGCAGCGACTCTGTGATTTCCGAACTACTTGAATATACAGACCTTGTGATTCTTGACATCAAGCACGAGGAAAGGGATATGTACAAGAAAATCACGGGACTTGAAATAGACAAACACAGGAAATTCAAGGATATACTTAAAAAAGCCAAGTCAAAGATATGGCTGAAGCACGTTGTAGTTCCAGGCCTTACAGACGATGTTGAACATATGGAAAGCCTGGAAAAGGAAGTGCGTACATTTCCCCTTGAAAGAGTCGAAAAGTTTGAACTTCTTCCCTACCACAGCCTTGGTGAAATGAAATATGAAGAGCTTGGAATGGAATATCCTCTAAAAGATACCGAAGAAATGGATATGGACAAGCTTAAGGAACTGAAAAAGCACATAAAATTAGACTGTCTCATTTGAGACAGTCTTTATTTTGATTTCTTGCTATGCCGGCATCTTCTTTTTCAGCCTGGCTTTCTTGCCATATCTATCCTTCAAAGTCACATATCCGATGGATGAGAATATGCTTGTGACAAGAACAGTCGCCGTGTAAAGCAGCAGCTTTGCAGAAAATGAAGTGACTGACGTACCGTCAACAACCCTTACATAAAAGCTCAGGAACAGTGGATGAATCAAATATATATAGTACGAACTCTTTCCAAGTAGGTTCACTTTGCTGTAGAGCCCCTTGGTCATTTTTCCAAGGAAAAGTCCTGTAACATAAAGAAATGGAATGGAAAGTGAACAGTGCAAGAACCATCCATAAATCAGATTAGCATTATTCGCAGCATAAAGATATGAATACACCAGAGATGTTGCTGCAAATACCAGTGCAGAAAAAACCTTGACTTTCTTCCTTTTCAACACTTTCATTACAATACCGTAGTTTCTCAAGACATAAATCCCTGCTGCAAAGAAAAACATGTATTTGAAAAAGACCCTGTCGCTCAAAGGAAAGCTTACCTCCAAGGTCATAATGTTTATGGCAAGGACCACAGCCAGGACAAATTCATCGCTGAAGATTTTGAAAAGCCTGCCGAATATGGGAACTAGCAGATACATCTGCACAAGTATTATTATGAAATACAGATGGTAGCACAATGTACCTGTCAATATACCCTTTACAAGAAATACAGGATCAAAAGAATAGTACCCTAGATATATGTATGAACCATAATATACAAGACAAACAGCTATATATGGGTATATTATCGTTGAAAATCTCCTTTTCAGGAAGAGCCTGAAATCTTCATTACACTTTTCAAAGGACCCGTAACATGTCATTCCACTCAAAAAAACAAACAGGGTTGTTGCATACTGCAGCGACCTGTTCATAAAAATCATAATTTTGGAGTGTATGCTTCCTGTAAGATATCCGACAACCCCCATTGCAGTTATATGAATCAATACAACTGAAATACAAGCAATAACCCTCATATAATCGAGTTCTTTTAGTCTTCGGTTTGTCATTATTAACTCCTCAAACATTATACATAGATTTTACAACAAATCCATAATTTGTCAAGCAAGAATGAATGCAACAGCATTCATTAAGCGGTGAGGGAAAGCTTCATTCACCACATAGAACCAACGTTTCAGGGGTCTATGCATATTTAAGCTTTCATGAACTAGCCACTACGCCGCGTCAACGTTATAAGACGTTGTTGCAACTGCGAAAAAAAGTAACCTTAATTGCATAACACCGACGCTTCAAGGGGTTATGCATATCTTGCCTTTTCTGAGCTGCAAGAATGAATGCGTCAAGCACCTCTATTGTAACCACTTACTCCAAGTGGTATAATTTAAGTGTGGTAAAAAGAGAATATCTTCATATTCTAAAAGGATGTGATTTATGAAGAAACTGCATGCTAAATTTGTAGAAAACTCAACAAAAGGTCAATATCATATTTATGTATTCAAGTTTAAGATGGAAGATACAAAAGAATACTATTATATCAGCATAAGGTTTAACGATAAGGTGTTGAAGGAAAATGAAATCGAGGATACCGAACTAAAAAAGATTTCGGAAAACATTGCCAAGCACAAGTTTATGATCAACCAGAAAACCAACCGTTTCAATACTTCGGAAATGCATGATGATGTATATATAAACTGCACTTATGATTTGAATTACTACTGGCAACCCACTTAGGAATCAATGACATCTTATGTAAAACCCATTCACAGGAATGGGTTTTTTGTATCTTTTTAATTATCTTTTATTGTCGCTGCAAGGCTTGTAGCCGTTTGAAAGCATCTGTCCCGTCTGTATATTCAGTAAATCTGCAAGTTCTTCCGGAGTATCTACACCTTTTGCATCACAGGCCTTTATAAGTACATTTGCACAGGCCAGACAGTCGTCCAGGGCGTCGTGGTGGTTGAAATCAAATCCCAAGTACTCTGAAACGGTGTTCAACTTGTGGTTGCACAGTTCCGGCCAGGTTTTCTTTGCTATCTTAACCGTACACAGATAGTCAAACCTTGGATACTCGAGACCGTAAAGGTCCAGCGACTTTCTCAGCACACTCGTGTCAAAGCTTGCATTGTGGGCCACTACCAGCTGTCCTTCGAGCTTTTCCCTGAATATCTTCTTGAACAGTTCGTCGAATTCAGGTTCCTTCTCCACCTGCTCAGGTCTTATTCCATGTATTGCTATATTCATGTAGTTGAATTTCATGTCCTCCGGCCTTATTAGCCAGGCTTCCTTGTCCACAATTTTTCCATCTACAACCTTAACTATGCCCAGTGCACAGGCACTTGCCCGTTTACTGTTGGCAGTTTCAAAATCTATTACCGTAAAATTCATCTTTCTTCCTCTATTTATTCTAATATCTATTACTCCAACAATTATATCAGAAGTATCCATATTTGTCAGAAAAAACGATCTGGAAATGTTTTTTCATTTATTTGCGCAGCTTATCATTTAGTGATATAATTAAAGGTGCGGGAAAAGTTTAATATGTATCAAAGGATAATTTTGGAATATACATCATTCGATCTGACACTACCCAAAATTCCAAGGGGAGGTATTTATGTATAGAATCAGAACCAAAACATGTCCTTACTGCAACTCAATCATCAACTGGAAGCCTAAGATTAAAAGGTTGAGAAACACGACCTATCACAAGCCGGTACCCTTTAAGGAACATGTAGTCTTAGGCAAGAAGATATTCGAGAACGAAACATCGGTTACATATTCATACCACTGCATGAACTGCCAGACAGAATATATATCAGTCATAAGCAAGACAACAAAGCGAGAATTGTAAATGCACTTTTATAATAATTATTAACGTAATAAGGGAATCTCTTTCGAGATTCCCTTAAATAATTAATTAAGTAATTTTATTATGTAATTTTAACCCACGTTTTGCAGCCTTATTCTGAATACATCTGCAATTTGCTGAACAATATCACACATTCTGTTTTCAGAAATGCCCAAAACTTCTACCAATTCCCTTAAATTGAACCTATAAACAAAATAAAGAAAAATTGCACGTTTCTCGACTCTTGAAAGATTTTTTAATCTTTCAAGGAAGAAACTGGCTATTTCTTCACTATTCATAGTTTCCTCAAGAAAACTTAACGAATCTCTTACCTCTCCTTCATGACTGAAAATATACCTGATGCTATCGGTCCTACTCATTTCTCTTGTTTCATAAACACTTACAATACTCATTATTACCCCCTTAATAAATTCAGTATCATTGAGAAAGCAGCTAAACGCTGCAAGAAACACAGACAGAAAACAATATATTTCCCTACGGCAATTCAGTTATCCTTCATAACTTCCTTTTTATTTCCTTCTTTCGACAGGATTGTCATCACCGGAGGATCTATTAAGTTTTTACAACTCTTTAAAAAGAGTCGTATCTATATTATATCTCATATTTATAAATATTCAAGAAAAATTTATGTAAAGCAACCGCGTGTCTTGTCACCTGTAAATCCGAAACCCAGCTGAAATCAACAAAAAAGGCTTTCCGTAAACAGCAGTTTTTTATTATTCCACTAGATATTTCTTTAACACTTCCTTCATCTCGTCGCTTAAAGGCTTGGATTTCCTTGTAGCATTGTCCATCTGAACGACTACGGATTCGGCAAGTGCGACATTCTCTCCATTCTGAAAAAGACCTTGATACACTGTCAACGAACTGTTTCCAATCCTTGTAACGCCTGTGCCTATCTCTACTGTTCCCGGATATTTTATTTCATTCAACAGATCCAGCTTGACACTCGCAAGAACGAGACCACAGTTGTTCTCCTCAACGAGACATTCAAATTCACCCATCTCCGACTGTCCGGTCTCCAGAAATGTAAAAAACAGGGCGTTGTTAACATGCCCCAATTTGTCCGTATCTGCAAAACGTACCTTGTCATAGCTTTGAAGGGGAAAGGATTTATACGTCAATTCATTTTTATTCATATTTTTCATATATTATTCTCCATGTATATTTTGTTTTTGTAATTTCAATTTAATCGAGTTGCAAGATATTATACCACAAATACTATTAATGACAATCAATATCCAAACCATTCATAGATTTCCCTGGCTTTGTCCATGTATTCATCAACATGAGTTTCATTCTTCTCATACATCTCATGCCAGTTTTCCTGGACGGGAATATCTTCATAGAGCATGGAACGCCATGCTTCCAGCATATGTCTTTCAATGCCCATGAAATCCGCTGCACACATGACCCTGTTTCCTGACAGTTCCGAAAGTTTTTCAATCCATACAATACCCTCATCGCATCGAAGAAGATGGTGGTCGAGAATCAATGTCCCTGCATTCCCTGCCAGCTTCAGGGAATTTTTCCACACTATTTCCTTCTTGTCCTTCATCCTGTCTGTCAGATAAATAGGAGGTCCGCTTGCCAGTACGATGTCAGGTTTCAGCCTGATAATTTCATCCACGGTATCCTCGCTGAACATCTGAATATCAGAAGCATGGATGAACACACTGTCACCGTCATCAACCATTGTCATCATTACATTTCCATTATGAACGGAATCTTCCCCGTGAGATACGGGTCCTAGAAACGTCATAAGCTCATCAACCTTTCCCTCTGCTTCATTAGAAGACCTTCCCAACCCAAGGACAAATGCTTTTTGCCTTATCTCCATCTTGTTGCTGTATGCAATGTCACCATTGATCCAGATCCTGCAGTCAGATGGAATATCCTTTACCTGTTCCACAGAAAGCTGATATGGATTCGCATCAAACAAGGGTATATGGTCTCCATGTAGATGGCTGATGACTATGTCCGTAGCATCCTGAAGCTCCTGTACTATCCTTTCGCGTATTATTCTACCTACTCCGATCTGGACTGGATGAGGTTTCAAACCGTTTCTGTATATTCCCAGTGCTATTCCGGGGTCTATAAAAATTTTCCTGTCCCGGGTTTCAACTACACAACTCAATCCTCTCACACCCAGGGATTCCGTTCCGAGTATTCTGATTTTCATTCATATTCACCGCCATTCGCTAGCATTTAAGAATCTCCGCAATCCATTGGACTACGGAGACAAATATCTATTCTGTGTCTTTCTCAATAATAAGCAGGCAGTCATATCCTGCAGTAGCACCCATCATATGAAACTTGGGTATAATATTTGGTATAATAGATACAACCTCTCCCTTCAATTCATTCAAGTATCTTTCCAGGTCCAGTTCATCGATTTCCTTGCCCACTTGGAATTTATGCACCCTGTATATCATACAAAACGCCTCCTCACCAATACAAATCTTATCTTCTCTACCTTAATTATACTCCTGCCGGAACCATCGGGCAAATATGCAAAAACTGACTTACTCAAACTCCCTTATAAGGTCAACATACAAATCCTTGTCGAGGATCTCATGTCTTCTTGCTGAAGACACCATAAGCTCATCATCACAGCCATCAGTTGTATCATTGACCTTTAGATACTCCAGTAATCTCTCAACTCCCAGGATGCTTGCCTTCAGCGTTGCATTTGCATAGATGACCATCTTATATCCCAGTCTCTCTATCTCCTTGTTCGGAATCATTGGAGTCTTCCCTTTCTCGACTATATTCAGTATTGTTGGCTTGGGAATCCTTTTGGGAATCTCAGCCATCTGTTCCAGAGTCCTGGGCGCCTCTATGAATATCATATCCGCTCCAGCCTCGCAATATGCCTGTCCCCTTTTAATGGCCTCTTCAAAGCTTCCTGTAGCCGAAATGGCATCAGTCCTTGCAATAAGCACCATGTCCGGATCCACCATGCCTTTTCTAGCGGCCTTGATCTTTGCCACCATGTCCATTGTGGAGATTACAGCATGGTCTTCAAAATGTCCGCACCTCTTTGGATTTTGCTGGTCCTCCATCTGTATCCCTGCTATGCCGATTTTCGAGTATTCCATAGCCGTCCTGTATACATTTATCGGAGCTCCATAGCCGTCGTCAATATCCGCTATAATCGGTATCTGCACAGCATCGTTCAATCTTTTTGCCATGGCCAGGTTTTCAGACATTGTTATAAGGTTATAATCGGGAAGACAGTAGTTCATATTTGACAGCCCCGCTCCTGTAGCATAGGCTACGGGATATCCTGCATTCTCGACAAGCCTTGCAAACAAGGCTGTCTGCGCTCCCGGTGCAACAATAAACTGGTCGCTTTCAAGCAATTGTCTAAGCTTCAATGATTTTTTCATATACATCTGCTCCTCCTAAACACGACAAACCTATTCAAACTTTATCTCAACTTCCTTAGGCAGTGCCAGACTGCATGCAACTTCGACACCCTTCAGCATTGCAGTGGGTACAGGACATGCCGCATGGCTGCAATGAACAGCCGCAGCCTTCGCAATTGCGCCTTCACCATATTTCTTGAACACTTCTTCATAACCGTTTACAGAAGGTACGTCATCAGCCAGCTTGCGAATATGCCCACATTGGCTCTCAACCTTGAATTCTGCATTCATGCCATCAACCGCCTCAACTTCAATTTCCGTTATCAGTCCACAAATTCCCGGATTTACAATTATCTTAGCCATATTTTTTCTCCTCCAAACTCTCAACTTATTCCAATTATATTACAGCTTGTTCTGGCGTGTCAAAAAACAAATTCTTCTTCAGCTATAATAAATCAGCTTCCAAAATGAAAGCTGATCTTTTGTATTCAAACAAGTTTCTTTGCCAATTTCTTCGCCAGTGCAATTATTGTAAGCATTGGCGGCAATCCCGGCGATGTAGGAAATACACTTGCATCACAGACGAAAAGGTTACCTATTTTCGTCTCGAAATTGGTGTCGACTATTTTACCCATAGCTGCCGTACCACCGGGGTGAGCTCCCGAAGGTTCTGTTACAATAATATTTCTATATTCTACTCCCGTCTTTTCGAGTATTTCCCTTGCCATTTTCGATCCTTTATGTATTTTATCCCTGTCCTTGTTGGTTGCTTTTTTGGATACCTTGCCGTTCTCATAGACTCGGCCAACGGGTTCATCACTTATTTTCACCATTATGCCGAGAGTCCTCTTGTCATTCATCATGAAACCCTTGACTCCCGCCTCCATAAATTTCACTGGTCTGGGATGGTTCACATGGGGTGAAAGAATAAATCCTTCACTATGGCTCTTCAGATATACCAGAGACATCTGCGGCTCATGAACAAGATTAAAGGCTTCGTGTTTGCCATAGACAATTACAAACGTATCTATAAAAAGATTGGATCCTGCATTCCTTATCCCTGACGCATTAAGTATAACAGGCGTTCCAACACCTCCTGCAGCAAGAATGATTTTATTCCCTTTTACAAGAATCTCTTTATTCCCTTTTACTGCCACTACACCGTTGGCTGAGCCATTTTCCTCTATTACCTTCTTTACCGCAGTATCGTACCAGACCTCTGCACCATTTGCCACGGCTTCCTCAAGATATACAAGAGGTGTCCATTTAGCTCCACTGGTGCAGCCTAAGGAACAGTTGCCGCATTTTATGCACTTTTTCGGATCGATACCCTTCGGCATAAGTTCCATATCGTAACCAAGCTCTGACGCAGCCTTTCTAATAGCCCTTCCACCCGGAGAAAGCAGCCTTTCCGACATTGGTGCCACTTTTATTTCTTTCTCGGCTTCAACAAATTCCTCCTTAAGGTCTATTCCAAGTTCCCTGAATTCATCCTCCATGCCTCTGTTAAAATTGCCTGTTGCAACAAATCCGCTTCCGCCGGCCATTATTCCACGCCAGATTATTATTCCTTCCTTTGACTTTACAGGTAAGAGCAGCTTATTATGGTCAAAAAATCTAATTGCATCCTTGAATTTTCCATAGCTGCCCTCATGCTTTCCCTTTTCAATGACCAGTACTTTTTTGTTCTTCAGGCTGAGCTCCCTGGCAAGAGTAGCTCCTCCGGTTCCGCTTCCAACAATGATGTAGTCAAATGCAACGTCATGACTTTTCATATACAAAACCTACCTTTTCAAATTTCTTTCCCGTCAAGCAGCACTGCAATGAATATAATCAAAATGGTACAACTGCATCTCTATACTTATTATAAATCAATTCATTTTTTCCCGCAAATAAATGTTCTTTTATAATTCAACAACAGCATCAATCCCCGCCACACTCGGACATATAAGGTTTAATATCCACTACAGGCGTCCCGTCCATCATGTCTGCATTTGAGATATAAATTATGTTGTCAACAATATCCATTATTTTCACCACAGTTACACCCAGACTGTTGGGTCTGTCGGGAGACCTTGTTGAGAAAACTCCGACAGGCCTGTCGGACATGCGCGAAGGCGTTATGAGTTTATATCCCTTTGAATGGTGAAAATTGAAGATAACCGTGATTTTCATACCTGCCTCCAAGTCGCTTATGCCTTCAGCATACTCGGGGCGCATCACAATTCTTGCCACACCATCCCGATTTACATATCCCTGGTAAGGTGTGCTTTTTCTATCTTTGTATTCCGACTCTATATATCCTATAGGGTCCAATATGATTGATTTATGCTCCATTGTCTGTAATTCCTCTCTTAATGTTATTCATTACAAGTACTAACCCGTTTTCACCATATAAAGGGTACAAGCCTTTTCTTCACCTTCTTCATGTATTCTTCATATCCTTCCAGTTCCTGTATCAGCATTTTCTCCTCTCCGACGGCCCTGACAGCAATGGTTATGGTTCCAAGGAAACCGATGGCAAGTCCGATTACCGACCCGAGCAGCAGCGGCCCGCCAAGCATAACCAGAAGATATCCAAGATACAAAGGGTGTCGCACAATGCCATAGACACCGGTTGATACAACTTCCTGCTTCCGCTCTGACTGAATCCGTACCTTGATGGAAAGATAAGTGTTGGTAACTGTTGACATATAGATGAAATACAGGGATAAAATCATAAATATTGCTCCAATGATTTTCAATCCCCTGGGGAAGGGAGGAGACCAGCTGAACCGTTCCGCATCCAGGGGCATAACAACCAGCCAAATTACAGATATGAATAGAATTATAAACAATATATACTTGTCCCAGCTCTCCTGATTATCCGATCCAGGCTTCTTACGCCTTTCAGCCAACAGTTCGGGATCCTTCACATACATATATATAACCGTAGATAATATCATCGCTACAAACCAAAAACTCAGTATCCAGCCTTCAATCCATGATGCGCTTCCGCCCAGCAGCATTATGATACCTGGAAACACAATCGAGGTCATAATAATACTTCTCAACAACTTTCCAAATGTCATTCTTTCAGTCTCCTTTCACAGCAACTTTCATAACTTAACCGCTAAATTTGCTGTCTCTTACCATTATAATCCTCAAAATATTAAGAAATCAATGACTTATTAAGTTTAAAATTTTTATCTATTGAATTATGGATGACTCATATTAATACTGAATATTTTTGTATAAATAATTCCTATTTGCAAATCAAGTGCCCATACCGGATAATTTAATTTGAATTCCCTGGGTATGACCCCTTCGAATTTATGCCCGTTCCAAATGGTTCGGCCTATTATTTAAAAACTGTGGAGGCATGTATGAGTTTAAGAAAAGATTTACCTGCAATATTTGAAGATTTTTCAGAAGCAAGAAGAAACGGCTTTATGGCCGCTAAAGAGTTTAAGGAACAAAACAGACCTATGGTCGGAATGTTCTGTACTTTTATGCCACAGGAAATCTCTATGTCAATAGGTGCTGCAACAGTATCACTGTGTGCAACATCAGATGAGACAATCGGTGCGGCAGAGAAGGTACTGCCAAGAAATCTATGTCCCTTGATCAAATCAAGTTACGGGTTTGGAAAAACAGATAAATGTCCGTTTTTCTATTTCAGTGACCTGGTAGTTGGCGAGACTACTTGCGACGGAAAGAGAAAGATGTTTGAGCTTATGGGAGAATTCAAGCCTGTTCACGTAATGCAACTGCCTCACAATTCTGAACAGAAGTATGCCAGGGAAATGTGGAAGGATGAAATCATAAAGTTCAAGGAAACAATTGAAAATCAATTCAATGCAGAGATTACAGATGAAAATATCAAGGATGCCATTGCACTTAAGAACAGGGAAAGAAAGGCATTAAACGGCTTTTATTCTTTAGGCAAGTTGAATCCTTCTGCCGTAACAGGCCTTGACATTTTAAAGGTTCTATACGGTACAACTTTCAAATTTGAAAAGGAAGACACAATCAAAGAATTGGAATCACTGACTGCACAAATATTGAGCGAATATGAAGCAGGCAAAAAGCTTGAAGATAAACCGAGAATTCTTGTAACAGGATGTCCAACAGGCGGTGTAACAGAAAAGGTGATCAAGGCCATAGAAGACAACGGTGCAACTGTTGTATTTTTCGAAAACTGCATGGGTGCAAAGGCAGTTGAAGATCTCGTGGATGAGAATAATGATGATGTATACGATGCTTTGGCAGAAAAATATATGCAAATAGGATGTTCTTGCATGTCTCCTAACAGAAACAGATTCGATTTATTGGACAAAGCTATTGACGAGTACTCTGTAGACGCTGTTGTGGACGTTGTTTTACAAGCATGTCATACTTATGCAATTGAAACTGCGAACATTAAAGACTTTGTCAACAATGAAAAAAACAAGCCATATATAAGTATAGAAACTGATTATTCTACATCTGACATTGGCCAGCTGAATACAAGGATGGCTGCCTTTATTGAGATGCTGTAATGTTCAGTATTGGAATAGATTCAGGGTCGGCAACTACAAAGGGCGTACTTTTCGACGGTAAAAATATCATTGAAAAAATCATAGTTCCCACGGGAGCCAATCCCAGACGTACAATTGAAGAGGTTTATGACAATTTATACAGGGATAATGCCTATACAGTGACCACCGGCTACGGCAGGAAGCTTCTTAAGTCCTCAGACAAGCAGGTGACAGAAATAACATGTCACGGAAAAGGGGCCGCCTTTCTTGATAAAGGAATATCTGCTGTAATAGATATAGGCGGGCAGGACAGCAAGGTGATATTGCTGGACCAGGATCTGAATGTCAAGGATTTCTTGATGAATGACAAGTGCGCTGCAGGAACTGGCAGGTTTGTTGAAGTCATAATGCGCCTTTTACAGGAAGATCTATGTGATTTTGATTCATATGTAAATAATGCAAAGGGTATTAAAATAAGCAGCATGTGTACTGTTTTTGCCGAAAGCGAAGTAGTAAGCTTGCTGGCTCAGGATGTACCAGGACCATCCGTAGCCATGGGGGTAATAGAGTCCATATCCGAAAGAATATCAACCTTTGCCAAAAGACTGCCTATAGAAAACAAGGTCTTCTTCAGCGGTGGCCTTGCTCAAATCGAAAACATGAAAAAATCTATAGAAAACAATTTGGGTCTGGAAGTTGTTACCCATGAAGATGCCCAATTTGCAGGTGCCATTGGTGCAGCTGTAATTGGGAGTCAGAAAATCAATAAATAAACCAAATCTCCGCAGTCTTTTTACTGCGGAGATTTGATATTTTGATTCTGTTATTCATTTCAAGCTTAGGGTTTCATTCACCACCACACCCAGTTTAATACCTTATTTCTTCTTTCAGAAAAATACCTTTCCGCAAATCGTCAAAAGCCTTATCCAATTCTTCCTTTGTGTTCATTACAATTGGTCCGCCCCAGGAAACAGGCTCTCCCAACATTGTTGAGCTAATGAACAGTACCTGTGTTTTTATATTGGACGACCTTATGACGACCTGATTACCTGCTGTCAGCTTGACCGCCGACTTTTCCCCGACCAGCTCTCCACCTATATAAGCATCTCCTGAAAGGGTGAATATAGTAACGGAACGGTCTTCCTCCGTATCCATGGTGATTGAAGAATCAGGGTCAAGGTGTATGTCATAATAATCCAATGGAAGATATTTGCTCATATATCCCTTTCGATCTTTATATTCACCGGCCAGCAATCTCAATTTCCCGTTTTCAATCAGTATCTCTTCAATATCTGAATTCTTTATGCTGTGATAAGCCGGAGCAACCATTTTATCCTTTGCCGGAAGATTGAGCCAAAGCTGAACTCCCAGCAGTTTTTCGGATGCAGGCAATTTCTCTTCATGCATAATCCCTGAACCCGCCGTCATCCACTGAACCTCACCGTCACCAATTGTATCCTCGTTGCCCAAGCTGTCCCTGTGGGTCATTCTTCCTCGATATACATAGCTTATGGTTTCTATTCCCCTGTGGGGATGCATTGGAAATCCCGCAATATAGTCATCAGGATTCATGCTGTCGAAGGAATCCAAAAGCAGAATCGGGTCATAATCATTTACTGTTCCATTGCCTAAAACCCTTACCAGGTTAACTCCAGCGCCATCAATAGTTCTATATCCGGTAACCTGATTTCTTATTTTTCTCTCCATTTTGTTACCCCCTGTTTCATTTCACTGATTATGATTAAACATTCTTCAGTTACTGCAACAACCACTTCCCTGTCCATAATTGTCCTTTTGTAGATTCGCATTGTCTTCAATTGCACCTACAAATAATTTACTGTAAGTTTCTTTCTAGGTACAGTTCTCAGATACTTCACATCCTTATACCCCAGTACAATATTAGTGATCATTCTATTGCCTTCAGGAATATCCAACAACCTGTATATTTCACTGTTTAGATTTGCTGCAACATTTAAAAATCCGATAAAGCAAGAACCCAGCCCAAGGGTTTCCGCAACTAGCGTCATCTGTCCCCCTGCAATGCCTCCATCGACATCCAAGGAGGTTGACTTATTTGGATTTCCATGAATTACTATCAAAGAAGGTGCATTGTAAAAAAGTCTGTCATATCCACTTTCCTTGTAATCCGTAATCATGTTGCAGAAAACCTGTTTATATCGCCCTTTAAGGTTTTGTCCATGTTCATACAAAGTATTCATAGCCAAAAGCTTTATTTCCTCCAATTTCTCAGCATCATTGACTACTGTGAATTTAAGAGGCTGTCTGTTGCCACCAGTGGGCGAAACTCTTCCAATCTCAAGGATTTTATTAATCAAATCAATGTCAACCGACTTATCCTTATACTGTCGTATACTTCTTTTCATGTGTATCATTTGATCAAGACTTTCATAACCAATATTTATTGAATCATCTAATTCCAAAATATCATAATAATATTCATCATCTACAAATTCAATAGCATTAGCAGGACATACTGCACCACAGTGACCACAAAATATGCAGCTCTTCATATCGTCAATAACTGCCGTGCCGTCACTAATACTTATAATTCTGGACAGACAATCCCTTGCGCATATTCCGCAGCCTGTACACTTATCATCACTTATGTTAATCCCTCTTGTCATAATAATCTCCTCATCAATAATTTATTAGCAATAAAAACACTACTGTCCAGGTGCTGTGAACTACTCGGCAATGAATTACCGAGCATCTAAGGGCATGCACCCAAAGAATTTGTTTAAGTGTCGCTCTCGCTACCACAAAGGCCGGTTCCAACGACCAATACCGCTAGTTTCCTTACACGGTTACGTTTATTGGACTGCATAGGTTTCCATAATCTATGTGGTCCTTTTTCATTTTCTTCAAATACAATCTGAGAATGTTATAGGCACCTACGCAATCGGCATTATAGATATTGTTTCCATCCACATATAGACCCCTGTGTTTACGGTTGGTCTTGGAAGCATACTTTTTGGATATGTCCTTGCTATTGGGAGAACACTTACTGGAATAGTATTCCTTTTGCTTTACCATTTCAATACCATATAGCCTTAGTTTGTAGTCCAGTAAAGAATAGACAATCTTGTAGGGTAGTGAATGCAGCTGTTGATTGTTTCTGCCAATATTCTTGTTTTCCCGAATACCTCTAATATCACCAACAACAACTGTGTTGATGTCGTTTTCATGGCAGTAATCAGCGATATA
>NZ_FQZL01000026.1 GCF_900142005.1 Dethiosulfatibacter aminovorans DSM 17477 | reverse complement strand
GGAGCTTGAGCTCATCTACACTGTGGCAAAACTCACAGACAAGCTTGAGAAGCCATACAGGGGAATTATCACCCTCAAGGACAGCGTAAATACCCAGGGTGCCCTTGATGCAGGATTCGACGTTGATGCAGAAGAGATAATCGAAGCTGTGAAGGCTGGACAGATCAAGGGACTCCTCATCGTAGGAGAGGACGTTGACGGACTCGATGTGAAGCCCGAGTACCTTGCTGTAATGGATATCTTCGACACGGTGAACACTGAAGCGGCAGACCTTGTGATACCTATGGCATCACTTGCAGAGTCTTGTGGAACAATAACAAGGACAGACAACACGACAGGAACTGTAAATCCTGCCATCGCTTCTAAGACAGGAATGGACAATGTGGAGGTTCTCGACGGCGTGCTAGGTTTTCTGTAAATTTCAATTACGGTAAGACAAAATTTGTTTGACAGATAAATAGTATATTTAAAGCCTGATTCCCATAATCTGAGAATCAGGCTTTTTAAGTTTTATATTGAGGACATTAGAACGCCCATTTTCCGTTCTTGAAGATATATTCTTCCTGGCCGTCCTGGTGAATTCCCAGTATGTCAAGCTTGTCTGAACCTATCATGATATCCTGGTGTACGGGGCAGGAGTTGAAGCCCATCTCCTCTTTGTCTTCTTTTGACATCTCTTCTACACCACCGTCAATGCACATTGACAATGCGTTTCCAAGTGCTATGTGGCAGGCTGCATTTTCATCATATAGGGTATTGAAAAAGAGAGTGTTAAGTTCGTATATGGGAGAGTCGACAGGGACAAGTGCAAGTTCTCCAAGATAAGAGGCACCTTCGTCGGTTTCCAGATACGTTTGAAGCAGTTCTTGACCCTTCTCAGCGCTGAAATCTACAACCTTGCCTTTTTCGAAGGTAAGCCTTATGCCGTTGATTATGTTTCCGTTGTACACAAAGGGCATGGTGCAGCTTACAGTTCCTTTGGCAGTGTATTTTGAAGGCACTGTGAATACTTCTTCTGTAGGCATGTTGGGAACTACGTCAGTGCCGTCCGGAGCAGGCATGCTTCCGCCAACCCATTTGCTTCCCTTTATGAGCTCCACTTCAAAATCAGTGCCCGGTCCTGAGTATTTCAGTTTTTTGAAATTCTTCTCCGTCAGACTGGTGTGTCTGAATCTGAGGTTTTTCAGATGATTATCCCACATCTCTACACAATTCTCGTTGTCTGCCCTGGATACCTTGAATATGTATTCCCAAAGCTTTTCCGTGGCTTCTTCGCCCTTGAGGCCGGGAAAGACCTTTTCCGCCCACGGAGCCGAAGCACCCAAGGCTATGACCCATTTCGTTTCAAAGCTCATCTGAAGTACCTTGTTTCTTTCAAAAGCCTTGGCAGCGGATTTGTACCATCTGCCTATTGTATCGGGATTTACTTCCTTCATTACTTCAGGGTCAGGGGCGGTTATGTTTATTATGCACCATTTTTCATCACCCAGAATATCCATTCTTTTCTGTTCCCAATCGTAAACTTTGTCAAAGAGTTCAGGGGCGGCATTTAGGAATTTGATTTTCCTGGACAGATAGTCTATCCATGCTATGTTAACATCGGCTGCTCCGTGGTCGAAAGCTCTCTGCATCAGAAGTCTGGCAAATTCGGCATCCTCAAGAGATGCCCTTATTTCCACTTTTTGTCCTTTCTTAAGGCTTATACCCTTTGTAATTATAACATCAGCATAGTTTTTTAATTTTTCCTTGAAATTCATATTATCCTCCTAAATAGCATTCTAGCTGCTTTCTTGCTATAATTATACATCATATATTTGCACAATAAAATGCAACAATATTTACATTTCTTAAGAAAAATATTAAATTTTGGTAAAATATATACAAAATATGCAATAGATTTCAAAGAAAAAATCATAGTAATAAATTTAAAAAATGATATAATAATAGATGGTTTTGGAAACTGAAAGAATCAGATAACCAATGAAGAGAGTGCATTTAAGCTGCAATAAAACAGCTATAAAAGAATGATCAAATAAGTAGAATTTCAGAGGTGGATTATGAAAGGTATAATGATACAAGGGACAAGCTCGGATTCGGGTAAAAGCTATGTGACTACAGCTATATGCCGTGTCTTGTCCAACAGGGGGCTCAAACCGGCTCCATTCAAGTCACAGAATATGTCAAACAACTCCTATGCGGCAGAAGACGGACAGGAGATTTCAAGAGCACAGGGAGTACAGGCTGAGGCGGCAAGAGCCAAGGCTTCAGTATATATGAATCCCATACTTTTAAAGCCTACAAGGGATACACAGAGTGAAGTGGTGCTTTTTGGAAAGGTATTCAACGCCTATTCGGGATTTGACTATAGAAAGGACTTTGCACTTAAACATGGTGTGGAGGCGATTAAGACATCAATAGACAAACTGTCGGAAGACTATGGATGTCTGGTGATAGAGGGAGCAGGTTCGCCTGCAGAGGTTAACCTGAATGACCGTGAAATAGTAAACATGAGGGTTGCGGACATTGCTGATGTCGGAGTGATCCTTGTTACCGACATAGACAGAGGCGGTTCCTTTGCAAGTGTTGTAGGAACGCTTGAACTCTTGAAGGAGCATAGACACAGATTCAAGGGAGTCATATTCAACAAGTTCAGGGGAGATATCAAGCTTTTGGAAGATGGTCTTGACTGGCTGGAGGAAGAATATGGAATCAAGGTTGTGGGTGTACTGCCATACCTTACGGATCTTTACATAGAAACCGAAGATGCGCAAAGCAAGCATCTTCTCTTTCAGTATGATGTTGCAAATCCTATAGACATTGCAGTTGTCCATCTTGAAAGGGTAAGCAACAATACTGATGTGGAAGCATTCATTCATGAGAATGACGTAAGCGTCAGAATAGTCAAGGACCCCAAGGAATTTGGAAATCCTCATGCGGTAATTATACCAGGTACCAAGAGTACATCGGACGATCTCCAATCCCTGGTTGAAAGCGGAATGTATGAAAAGCTAAAGGAATACAATGAAAGAGGCGGAGTAATAGCAGGTATCTGTGGCGGATATCAGATAATGGGCAGAAAACTGAAAGATCCCGACAATGTAGACAGTATCCAGTACGAAGAAATGGACGGCCTGGACATGCTACCTGTAGAAACTGTATTCATAGGAGAAAAACAGGTTAGGCAAACAAAGGGAAGGATTGACAATATATTCTCTGACCAGGAAATAGACGGATATGAAATACATCTTGGAAGAACGGAATTCCTGGAGGACTGCGACTATTTTGCACTTCTTGAAGACGGAACAAAAGACGGATGTATCTATGATGGAGGAAGGGTTTTCGGAACCTATCTTCATAATGTTTTCCATAATGATGTACTGAGAAATGACTGGCTCAACATGATCAGGAAGAAATACAGCATGGAACTCAGGGATGTTGTGGATACGGACAAGATAAAGGAAGAATCATACGAGAAGCTCGCTGCCTATGCCGAGGAGCATCTTGACATAGACTACATAATGAAAATAATAAACAGAGAGGTATAGAATGCATATTGTCATTGCAGCCCTCGTACTTGACTTGTTGTTGGGCGACAGGTGCATATGGAAACATCCAATAATACTTGTTGGAAATTTGATTTCATATCTTGAGAAGATGCTGTACAAATTGAGAAATAAAAAAATTGCAGGACTGCTTTTACTGTTGCTGTCCATGACTGTAGTGGGACTTTCTGTCTTTGCCCTAGACAGGATTTTTTCCTTCAACGGATGGTTGCATGCTGCGGTTTCCGTATATTTCATGTACCTCATTCCCTCTGTGAAGACCTTGAAGGATCTGACGGAGGATGTATATACCTCCTTGAATGAGGAGGGAGTAGTGGAAGCAAGGAAAAAGCTTTCGTATCTTGTTGGAAGGGATACTGAGGAGCTTGACGAAGAATCGGTAATAAAGGCTGCCATAGAAACTTCGGCTGAAAACACCATAGATGGATTTGTTGCTCCTCTGTTTTATATTCTTGTTGGAAATATATTTGGGATGGGCCTTGTTTTCGGATACCTATACAAGACTGTGAACACTCTTGATTCCATGGTTGGATACAAAAATAACAGGTATATGGACTTCGGATATTTTTCTGCAAAGTTTGACGATGTATTGAATTTCATACCGGCAAGGCTTGGAAGCTTGCTAATGCTTGTGGCGGGTATGATACTAGGATATGACTGGAAAAACGGGATAAGGATATTCAGAAGGGACAGGGGAAATCACAGCAGTCCCAACTCGGCTCATTCCGAAAGCGTGGTTGCAGGGTTGTTGAATATACAGCTTGGCGGTGAAAACAAGTATTTTGGGAAAATAGTAAAAAAACCTGTCATAGGAGACAGGAATGAAGAAGTAAAAGGTAGAGACATTTACAGAACCAACAAGATTCTTGTGGCTACAGATGTTCTTGCTATAATAATATTAACAATTGGAGTAGTTATATGAAATACAGAATGCATGGTGCAAACCCTGACAAGTTATACAGCAAACTGGGCATTGAAATGCCGGAAAGGGTAATTGATTTCAGCACAAATACAAATGTCCTGGAATTCAACCTTGAGATGGATTTCGACTTCAACAAAATTGTAAGCACTTATCCTGATGACGAATGTCTGGAATTGAAAAGCACTCTTGCTTCAATTGAAAGCTGCAGGGAAGGTGAGATTATTGTCTGCAGCGGTACGAATGAATTCATATATATGCTTGCATCAATCCATGCAGGAGGGAGAGCGGTGTTGTTGCAGCCTCTGTACTCTGAATATGAAAAAGCGCTGAAGGGATATGGTGTTGAAATCCTGGACATATTTTCAGCAGAAGACATATTTGCACTGGAGGACGTTGATCTTTTGTTTATTTGCAACCCCAACAACCCTACAGGAAGCTTCATGGATGTTGGTGAAATAAGAGATATAGCGGCATATTGCAAAGGTAAGAATATAAAGGTCGTATTTGACGAGGCATATTCATTCTTTCTAGAAGATGAATGCCATACAACGGATCTCATCAAGGAATTTGACAATATATATATAATGAAATCATTAACAAAGATATTTAATCTTTCAGGTATAAGGATAGGTTATGTACTGACAGATGAAAAGAATGCTGCAGAACTTGAGGTGATACATCCTACTTGGAGTGTTAATTCAATAGCTCAAAAGCTTGCTGTCCAATACCTGGATTGTGAAAAATATATCATGAATACAAGGGATTACTATAAAAATGAAAGAAAAAGATTCATTGGTAAAATAAGGAAACATGGATTTGAAGTATTGGACACCAAGGTGAATTTCTTTTTAATCAAGGTTGATAATGATGATGAAATCATTGAAAAGCTTATGAAAAAGGGAATAGTGACAAGACACACCAAAAACTTCAAGACGCTGGAAGGTGGATACATAAGAGTAGCAGTTAAGTCTAAAGAAGACAACGATTATTTTATGGAAATATTGTCGCAAATAAGTTTGACAAATATTTAACAAAATGATATACTTCATGTAAGGTATTGTTATTAATCGGTCTGAATGTTTAGATTGACCGATAATTCGAAGGACTCTATGTTCTGAGAATTTTAGTTATTTGGAGGATATTATGAAAGTATTTGAAATAAAAGAATTGTTGAATGCAAATGTTCACTCTTGCGACGAACAGTTGAATAAGGATATTGTAGGAGCTTATGCTTCCGATCTCATGAGTGATGTGCTGGCTTCTGAATATCTTGACGACAATGCTGTTTTGGTTTCCGGATTGAACAATCTTCAGTTGATACGAACTGCTGAAATGCTTGATTTGGCTGTAATAATTCTTGTAAGAGGTAAGCAGCCCAAGCCTGAAATAATTGAAATGGCCAGGGAAAACAATATTACTCTTCTGACCACGGACTACAATATGTATAATTCATGTGGAATCTTGTATGCTAATGGAGTAAAAGGATTTAGCGATGGGAAACTTGATTAAAAAATATGAACACGAAGTTGTGACGGATGATTTTGACCTTGCCGGAAAGGCTTCCAGCGCTATTAAGAGGGTCCTTAAGAACCTTGGAATATCTCCTCAGCTGGTAAGAAGGGTGGCAATCATATCATACGAGGCTGAAATCAATATCATTATCCATTCACATGGAGGGAAAATTATACTTGAAATTTATGACGACAGAATCAGGATCAAGGCTCAGGACAGAGGTCCGGGCATTGAAGATATTGAACTTGCCTTGTCTGAAGGTTTTTCAACAGCAGACAGGAAGGCAAGGGAGCTGGGTTTTGGTGCCGGTATGGGATTGCCCAATATAAGGAAAAATGCAGATGGCTTCAAAATAGAGTCGAGCAGTAGTGGGACAAAGATAGAGATTGATATAATTATGGATTAGAAGGTGAAATTATTGGACAGAGCTTTTTTTCTTGATAAGGATAAATGTCAGGGTTGTACAAACTGCATGAGAAAATGCCCTACGGAAGCAATACGGGTTGTAAATAAAAAGGCAATAATAAATATTGAAAAATGCATACACTGTGGTGAATGCATACGGGTTTGTCCGTACAATGCATATGCACCCAGTACCGACAAGATTGAAGATATTGACAAGGACAAGATATCAATTGTAATACCCTCCGTTACGGTATATGGACAGTTCGGTCATGGAACTGAAACATGCAAGATACACAGAGCCCTGCTTTCCATAGGATTTGACTATGTCTATGACGAAAGCTGGGGAGCAGAACTGGTATCCAAGGCCATCGATAAGAAACTAAGGGAAAAGGATGTCCTCAAACCTCTCATAAATTCAAACTGTCCTGCTGTAATAAGGCTGATTAAAGTTAAGTACCCGTCATTACTGGAGCATATGATCGAAATCCAGTCTCCCATGGAGATTGCTGCAAAGCTTGCAATAAGAAAAGTTAAGGAAATATTTAGGAAATCAAACAAACCAATAGAGGTTTTTTATATTTCTCCTTGCCCTGCCAAGGCAATCAGTGTCAAAAAGCCTGTAGGAACGAGCGGCTCAAGTATAGATAAGGTTATTTCATTTAAGGAAATATATGGAGATCTCGTGAGAGCCATAAAGATGCAGGATGACATGTGTTTTTCAACGCCATCTCTGACTGGACTTCAATGGTGCATATCCGGAGGGCAGGCCAAGGCTGTAAATGCAGACAACAGTATAGCTGTTTCCGGAATAGAAAACGTAATGGACATACTTGATGAAATAGAGCTTGGAAAGCTTGATCATGTTGATTTTGTAGAGCTTATGTCATGTAACGGCAGTTGCGTAGGCGGATCCTTCAATTTTGAAAATCCATTTGTTGCAAAAAACAATATTAACTATATAATAAAGAATACAGATGAGTCCATGGTTCTCAACGACGATTTGGAAAAATTCGATGAATTTGAAGAACTGGGATATTTCGAAGACGAACTGGACCTTAAAGACATGATTGAAAAGAAAGTGGACCTTAAGGCGGCTATTAAAAGGATGGAGGAAATAGAGAAGATTTATGGCATCCTTCCAAGGCTTGATTGCGGTTCCTGTGGATCACCAACATGCAGGGCATTGGCAGAAGACATAGTTGATGGAATAAATGAGCTGGACAGCTGTGTAATACTTAAATTGAGAAATAGGAGCTGATTTTATGAAACTCAGTACAATAATAGAGGAACTGGAACTGGAAATAATTACAGGTGAAACAGGTATAAGTAATATCGAGGCGGAGGGCGTATATATTGGCGACCTGCTTAGTCTTGTAATGGCGAAGGCAAAGCACGATGAAGTATGGATAACTATCCAGACCCACATTAATGTTGTTGCAATAGCAGATCTTTTGGAACTGGCGGCTATTCTGGTGGCTGAAAACATGGAAGTGGATGAAGACACTATTGAAAAGGCGGCTGATATGGATATTGTCATTCTTAAATCCGGCCTTCCTGCATATGACCTTGCCTGCAGGCTTCACGACCTTGGAATGTAATGAAGATTTACTATGATCTCCATATCCATTCGGGACTGTCCCCCTGCGGGGAGAAGGAGATGACTCCAAACAATATTGTGAACATGTCAATAATCAAGGGGCTTGATATAATATCCGTGACTGATCACAATACGGTTGAGAACTACCCTGCCGTAAAGGCAGTTGCAGACAAGACCGGCATGAAAGTGATTCCCGGAATAGAAATCACTTCAAGGGAAGAGGTGCATATCCTTGCATACTTCAATACTTATGAAGATGCAAAGATTGTTTCAGACAAGCTTTATGATGCTTTGCCGGATATAAAGAACAGACCTGAAATCTTTGGAGAACAGACAATCTATGATGAAATGGATAATCCAAGGGGAACCCTTGAAAAGCTTCTTATTAATGCTACAACCTTTACAATAAAGGACATAATCGGAATGGTAAAGGCGGTCAATGGAGTTGTGATGCCTGCCCATGTAGAAAAGAAATCCAATGGGATTATTGGAGTACTTGGATTCATACCGCCGGAATATGATTTTGAATTTGTAGAAGTGGAATCGAAGGAGTATGAAAACAGGTTAACAGAGAAGTACAAGAAAATCTATAATTCAGATGCCCACAGGCTTGAAGATATTTCGGAGCCTTTAAACTATTTTGATTGTGACAGCATTGAATCGATGATAAAATATATAGGACTTGGAAAGTAGGATTTATCCTGCTTTTATTTTATAGATTTGGAAAGTTTCATTCACATTTCAAATAACTGCTTGTTCAACAAATGAGGCAAAGCAGTGTTCTTTTGAGGAGAAATATTATGAATAAAAACTATGTACTATTGCTGGCGGGAGTCGTTCTTTCTGCCACATCATCAGTGTTTGTAAGGTTTGTCGACGTCCACCCCTTTGCCATATCGTTCTACAGGGTATTTTTTGCCGGGTTGTTCTGGTTTGCTGTGACGTTGGTTAAAGACAGAAGGGAGCTTTTTCAAGTTGCTATGGATAAAGTCGGCTTTTCCTTCTTGAGTGGAATGTTCCTTGCATTTTATTACAGTGCTTGGATTACATCTCTTGGATATACTACTGTAGCAAATGCTTCGGTCCTTGGAGCCCTTTGTCCCGTGTTTGTAGCATTTATTTCATGGATTTTGTTCAAGGAGAAGATTGGAGGCAGGCGTATTCTGGGAATAATAACCTGTTTGGCAGGCTCTGTTCTCCTCGTATTGTCAAAAATGGAATTCGGACTGGAAAACATGCAAGGTGATCTGTTGGCAGTACTGGGAGCTTTTTTTATTTCAGGATACTATATGCTTGGGGGTTATTTGAGGAAATACATGTCAATGAAGGTGTACGTAACTCTAGTCTATCTATCGTCTGCCCTTGTGCTTCTGATTTTGATGAAGGTCTCGGGAATAGGTGTTGCGGGACATGGCATGAGGGACACCGTTATAATGATTTCCCACGGTTTTGCATGTTCTGTCCTGGGACACGGAATTTATAATTATGTACTTGGAAGGCTTTCGCCGGTAACTCTGACCTTGTCGGCATTGACAGAGCCTGTATTTGCCATAATATTTGCCATGGTTCTTTTCGATGAGACCATGAATATTGTAATTTTTGCAGGCATAGTTACAATATTGGGAGGTTTGTTGATATACAGCCTGCCTGAAGAGAAATTGAAGAACTTGATACAGAAAAACAACAGGAGGGCTGTATGAAGGAACTCTCGCTGCACGTACTGGACATAGCAAGGAATTCAATAAGGGCTGAGGCCACTAGAATAGGGATTTTCATTGAGGAAAATCTTGAGGACAACAAGCTTGTCATATCAATTGAAGACAATGGAAAAGGAATGGACGAGGAAACCCTAAGGAAGATAGAGGATCCATTCTATACGTCAAGAGATGTCAGAAGGGTTGGGCTTGGAATACCTCTTTTAAAGGCGGCTGTAGAAAGATGCAATGGCAGTATAAAAATACAATCCGAAGAAGGTATTGGTACAAGTCTCTATTGCGAGATGGATTATGACCATATTGACAGGGCGCCTCTTGGGAAAATACAGGATACAATCATGATTCTTCTCAATGATTCAGATAACTACGAGCTGGTTTACACTCATGTGTATAATGGAAGACGTTTCGATTTTGATACTGTGGAAATCAAGGAAATACTTGACGGAGTGCCTCTTGGAAGCCCCGATGTTCTCATGTGGATTAAAGGGTATATACTTGAAAATGTAGCCAATATTAAAAAAAGTACCAACTAATGAATAAAACTTATAACAAAAAATAAATTTATGTGTTATAATGGATTGTCTAATTCTGTATACAATAAACAATAAGGGAAATGTATTAATAATCAAGAGGTGAATTTTATATGAGCAAAAATGGGTTAACGTTTAGAGGCGGTATACATCCTCCTCATTTCAAAAAGCAGACGGAAACTAAGGCCATTGAAGCGGCACCGGTTCCATCTGTTGTAGTTATACCTTTGGCGCAGCACATAGGCGCACCCTGTGATCCTGTGGTAAAGGTGGGAGATTCAGTTAAAGTTGGTCAAAAAATTGGTGAATCTCAAGCATTTGTTTCATCTCCAATACATTCAAGTGTATCTGGAACTGTCAAGAAGATTGAATTGAGACAGTCTCCGGGAGGAGCAAAGGTAAAAAGTATTGTAATCGAGTCTGACGGTCTTATGACTGTTGACGAATCAGTGAAGCCGAGAGGTACTGTTGATTCTCTATCTCCAGAAGAATTGAAGGGAATCATCAAGGAATGCGGACTCACAGGAATGGGTGGAGCAGGTTTTCCAACCCACGTGAAGTTGAGTCCTCCAAAGGAAAAGCCAATTGATATAGTTATTATCAATGGTGCGGAGTGTGAGCCTTATCTGACTTCGGACCACAGGGTTATGCTTGAAATGCCTGAAAAGGTTGTTCAGGGAACTCTTGCGGTAATGAAGGTTCTTGGAGTGGAAAAAGGAGTTATCGGTATCGAGGGAAACAAGCCTGATGCCATCAAGTCTATGAAAGATGCAGTGAAGGACTATCCTGCACTTTCTGTTGCAGAGCTTCAGACCAAGTATCCACAGGGTGGAGAGAAAAGTTTGATCTTTGCAGTTACAGGAAGGGAAGTACCTTCAGGCGGTCTTCCAATGGATGTTGGAGCTGTTGTTCAAAACATCAGTACAGTTGCCGCAATCAGCGATGCAGTACTTACTGGAATGCCTGTTGTTGAAAGAGTAGTGACAATTACAGGAAGTGCGGTGAAAGAGCCCAAAAACCTTATGGTAAAAATGGGTACAAGCTTCAATGAAGTTGTTGAATTCTGCGGAGGTTATACTGAAGACCTTGGCAAGATAATCAACGGTGGTCCGATGATGGGTATCGCCCAGTATACGGGAGAGGTTCCTGTAATAAAGGGTACATCAGGAATACTTGTACTTAACAAGAAAGATGCGGAAAGGCCTCAAGAGTCGAACTGCATCAGATGTGGGAAATGTGTGGACGCATGTCCTAGCGGACTGCAGCCGTTCATGATAAGCAAGAACACTCTTCTTGGAAGATATGAAGAGGCGGAAGCTTACAATGCCATGGATTGCATAGAATGTGGATCATGTTCCTTTGTATGTCCAGCAAAGAGACCTCTTGTTGATGCTATAAGAATCGCCAAGAAGGAAATCATCGCAAAGAGAAAAAGAGGTTAGGAGGATAGTTGAAAATGAATAAAAGATTATTTGCTTCATCTTCCCCGCATATCAGATCAACCGAGACGACTACTTCGGTAATGCTGGATGTTGTTATTGCACTTGTGCCTGCCCTGATTGCAAGTGTGTACTTTTTCGGACTCCAGTCAGCCTTTATAATAGCACTGTCTGTTGGTTCTGCAGTGGGAACTGAAGCCTTAATACAAAAAATAAGCAAGCAAAGAGTTACAATAAATGATTTAAGTGCTGTTGTTACAGGACTTCTTCTGGCATTCAACTTGCCGCCAATGGTTCCATGGTGGATACCTGTAATTGGTTCAGCAGTTGCAATTGCAATAGGAAAACAGGTTTTTGGAGGTCTTGGAAACAACTTCATAAACCCTGCATTGGCAGGAAGAGCCTTTCTTGTTGCTTCATGGCCTGTACAGATGACATTCTGGTCTGCTCCGGGAGCAATGGCGGATACTATTTCCGCTGCTACGCCAATGGCGTTGCTTAAAGCTTCTGACGCCGGCATTCAGCCGCTTTCAGATGTTATCGTAGGTAGAATTCCAGGATGTCTTGGTGAAACTTCGGCAATACTTCTTATATTAGGTGGAATTTACCTGCTTTACAAGAAAGTTATTTCATGGAGAATACCTGTTGCATACATAGGTACTGTAGCGGTTCTAGCATTGATATCTACAGGTTTTGATCTTACAGCCACATCATATCACGTATTTGGTGGCGGTCTTATGCTTGGAGCAATTTTCATGGCAACGGACTACGTTTCAAGTCCTGTATCCAAAAAAGGGAAAATCGTATTCGGTATAGGATGTGGTGTTCTTACCATGCTTATAAGATTGTACAGCAGTTCTGCAGAGGGTGTATCTTATTCTATCCTCTTCATGAATGTTGCTACTCCTTTAATCGAGAAATATACTGCACCAAGGGTGTTCGGTACGGGAGGTGCTAAAAAATGAAAAATGAAATAGTAAAATTAGGATTCATGCTGTTCCTTATTGCTGCAATAGCAGCAGGAATACTGGCATTTTCAAATGGTGTTACTTACAACCTCATTGTAGCTACTGAGGAAGCTGCAAGTTCGGGACCTGAAGTTGCCGGAGCTGTAATTCCAGGAGCAGTCGGTTTTGAAAATATGGACAGCAGTCTAATAGAAAAAATCTCCTCTGAAAATGAGAAGTTTGTGGATGCAAGGACAGTTATTGATGAAAGTGGAAATCAGGTTGGTTATGCCGTGAGAACATTAAGCACTGTAGCGGGTTACGGCGGAGACATTGAGGTTTTTGTTGGAATTTCAATGGATGGAGAAGTGGCCGGACTTAAGGTTCTTTCACTATCTGAAACACCAGGACTTGGTACAAATGTTGAGAAGGTTGATTTTCAGGAACAGTTTATTGGTAAACCTGTTGATACCGAACTTGTTATAGTTAAGGTTCCGCCTTCGGCAGACAATGAGATAAGTTCTCTTGCAGGTGCAACTTTTTCATCAAAGTCGTTTAACAGTGCCGTCAACAATGCAATGTTGATCTACAACGAATATATCAAATAAGAGGAGGGTCTGAAATGAATTATATGAAAACATTTAAAAATGGTTTATTGGATGAGAACCCTACTTTTGTTCAACTTTTGGGTATGTGTCCAACTCTGGCTGTTACTACTTCAGCCATCAACGGTATGGGTATGGGATTGGCTACTACTGTAGTTTTAATAGGTTCGAACCTTGTTATATCCCTGCTGAGAAAAGTAATACCTGATAAAATCCGTATTCCGGCTTTTATCGTAATAATAGCGACTTTTGTTACAATTATCGACATGTTCATGCATGCATATGCATACAGTCTTTACAAGTCTCTAGGACTATTTATACCACTGATAGTTGTTAACTGTCTGATTCTTGGTAGAGCGGAATCTTACGCTTCCAAGTCGGCAGCATTGCCTTCAATTGTGGATGCAGTGGGAATGGGCCTTGGATTTACAGGAGCCCTCACAATACTTGGTGCTGTAAGAGAATTGCTTGGTGCCGGAAGTCTTTTTGGACTTGATGTAATGGGCGCAGGATTCAAGCCTGTTCTTGTAATGATACTTCCACCGGGAGCTTTCCTTGCTCTTGGACTTTTGATAGGTCTTGTAAACTATGTGGCCAATCAGAAGAAACTTAAGAAGATTGAGAAGGAGGCACAATAATGGGATTGTTTAGTATATTTATTGGTGCAGTACTTGTAAACAACTATGTACTGTCTAAATTCCTCGGTATTTGTCCTTTCCTTGGAGTATCGAAAAAGGTGGATACAGCTCTTGGTATGGGTGTAGCGGTTACGTTCGTTATGACCCTGGCGTCAATAATCACGTACCTTGTACAGGTGGCGGTTCTTGACAATTTCGGACTGGGATATCTTCAAACTATTGCCTTTATTCTTGTAATAGCGGCACTTGTTCAGTTTGTTGAGATGTTCCTTAAGAAATCAAGCCCTTCTTTATATGAAGCCCTTGGTGTGTTCCTTCCATTGATTACTACAAACTGTGCAGTTCTTGGTTTGGCAATAATCAATATCCAGGAAGGATACAACCTGATTGAAACAATAGTAAACTCTTTAGGTGCGGCAATAGGATTTACAGTAGCAATAGTATTGTTTGCAGGTATAAGAGAAAGACTTGAAATAGCAGATGTACCTGAATGTCTTAAAGGATTCCCTATAGCATTGATCACAGCAGGATTGATGTCGATAGCCTTTTTGGGATTTTCAGGCCTGTCATTATAGGAGGTGGGTCAGATGAATGGAATAGTAACAGCAGTAGGTGCACTTGGTGGACTGGGATTGGCATTTGGAGTAATTCTTGCGATAGCTTCAAAGGTCTTCCATGTTGAAGTTGACCCTAAGATAACAGAAGTAAGAGATGCTCTTCCTGGAGCTAACTGTGGAGCCTGCGGATTGCCTGGATGTGATGCACTGGCGAAGGCTATCGTAGCTGGAGATGCTCCTATAACTGCTTGTCCAGTCGGTGGAGAAGCAAGTGTGGAAGCAATAAGCAAGATCATGGGTATTGAAGCGGCAGCAGGAGAAAAAATGGTTGCAAGGGTTCTGTGCAAGGGTAACTACGACAGAACGGAAAAGAAATATGAGTATCAGGGAATTGCTGATTGCAAGGCTTCAGCAATGATACAGGGTGGAGACAAGGCTTGTTCTTTCGGTTGCCTTGGAAACGGATCCTGTGTAGAGGTTTGTCCTTTCGATGCAATACGTGTTGTAAATGGTGTTGCAATAGTGGATCCTGAGAAATGTACAGCCTGCGAGAAATGTATAAAGGAATGTCCTAAGAATATTATAGAGCTTGTTCCTTACAAGCAGAAAACTGTAGTTGACTGCTCAAACCATGAGTTTGGAAAGACTGTTAAGGAAGAATGCAAGGTGGGCTGTATCGGATGCAAGATTTGTGAAAAGGCTTGTCCTTTCGATGCAATCACTGTAGTTGACAATATTGCAAGAATAGATTACGAAAAATGTACAAACTGCATGGTTTGTGCAGAAAAGTGTCCTACAAAGGCAATAACGGCATTGCTTGAAGACAGGAAGAAGGCAACAATCATAGAGGACAAATGTATTGGATGTACTATTTGTGCAAAAAACTGTCCTGTCGAGTGTATTTCAGGAGAGCTCAAGGGAGTTCATGTTGTTGACCAGGACAAGTGTATAGGCTGCGGCGTATGCTACGATAAGTGTCCAAAGGATGCAATCGAAATGAGATAATCAAATATCAGAAAACAAAGCGAGTCCTTTTAACAGAGGGACTCGTTTTTTTTATGCTTTATTATTTTACTGTTTGTTTAGTATTTGTAAACTGAATTTTTGTTGCAATTGAAATATTTAAGAAAAAGCGAGATTTTAGCGCCCCAAACACGGTTATACCAATGCTTTTAAACTGCATGTAAAAAAGTGTGAATTGAGAATATTTTGTATTGACTTTTTTTGAAAAAATGTTATATTTAATTCTGGTAAATTTTAATATTAGTATTACTAAACTTTGGTGTGGATTTTTGGAAAATGGACAATACAATCCACACATGGCCGAAATATGGATATGCTTTATGCTGTCCAATTATGTGAAGGAGCTGATAGAGGATGTTGAATAGGGAGTTTGGCAGTTTTGCAGAGTTTGATTCTGGATATGATGATGCAGAAATAGTTGTATTTGGGGCGCCTTTTGACGGCACCACCTCCTTCAGGCCAGGAACCAGATTCGGTCCGGAGGCAATAAGAAAGGAGTTCTACGGACTTGAGACCTACAGTCCATATCTTGATATGGATATGACGGATTATAAATTCCACGATGGCGGGGATGTTGAAATCCCGATTGGGAACATTGAAAAATCCCTTGAGAATATACATGGTGCAGTTTCCTCAATTGTTGGGGACGACAAGATACCTTTTATGGTCGGAGGAGAGCATCTGGTTACCTATCCGTCATTTAAGGCGGTATGGGAAAAATATCCGGACGTGTATCTTATTCACTTTGATGCTCATGCAGATTTGAGAGACGATTACCTGGGAGTGAAGCTGTCCCATGCAACGGTTATAAGGCGGTGCTGGGATTTGGTTGGAGACGACAGGATTTTCCAGTTCGGAATCAGGTCAGGAGATAGAGAAGAATTCAATTGGGCAAAAGAGCACACTACAATGGAGAAATTCTCAATAGATAGCCTGAGTGAAGTTGTAGATAACCTGAAGGGAAAAAAAGTATATGTAACTATAGATCTTGATATATTGGATCCTTCTGTTTTCCCGGGAACAGGAACTCCGGAGCCAGGAGGAATATCCTTTGGCGATATGACTGGAGCCATCGGGAAGTTGAAGGGACTGGATATAATCGGCATGGATATTGTGGAGCTTTCACCCCACTACGACAATACGGGAATATCCACGGCGGCAGCCTGCAAGATCATGAGAGAATTGGCTCTTGCGGCAGTATCGGAAAAATTTGATAGAAAGGAAATAGAGGTGGAATAATGGAAAAACAATTTGATATTCTGACCAATAACATAATATATATTAATGAGGTTTCTGAGAATAAACATGACAGGGCACCTCTCCTTGACGCCATGATGAAATACAGGGACAGCAAATCAGTGCCCTTCGATGTTCCTGGGCACAAGTTTGGAAGAGGGGCTGCGGATCTTGCAGGAATTTATGGAGAGGAAATATTGGCCCTTGATTTCAACTCGATGAAATGTCTGGATATATTGTCCAATCCTGTATCTGTAATTAAGGAGGCTGAGGCTCTTCTTGCAGATGCATATGGGGGAGACCATGGATTCTTCGTTGTGAATGGCACAAGTGCAGCCGTCAGAAGCATGATAATGGCTGTCTGCAAACCGGGAGAAAAGATAATTGTTCCCAGGAATGCCCATAAGTCTGCCATCAGTGGCCTGATAATGTCGGGTGCCATGCCTGTATACGTACAGCCGGAATACGATAAAAGTCTTGGTTTGTTCCATGGCATGGACACTGATTTTGTGAAAAAGGCTATTGACGAGAATCCGGACGCCAAGGCGGTTTTTGTTATCAATCCGACTTATTATGGAGCAGTATCGGACCTCAGGGAAATTGTTGATTATGCTCATGATAGAAATATGGCTGTCATTGTAGATGAAGCTCATGGTGCTCATTTGAAATTTCATGGCGATTTGCCTCCAAGTGCTATGGAAGCGGGGGCGGATATTGCATCAATAAGCACCCATAAGACTGGAGGCTCAATGTCTCAAAGCAGTGTAATA
Source organism: Dethiosulfatibacter aminovorans DSM 17477 (assembly GCF_900142005.1). Lineage (GTDB taxonomy): Bacteria > Bacillota > Clostridia > Tissierellales > Dethiosulfatibacteraceae > Dethiosulfatibacter > Dethiosulfatibacter aminovorans. The sequence continues at coordinate 36,160 of NZ_FQZL01000026.1, read as the reverse complement.
GTATCCAGGGAAGGGATGGTTTCTGCATCAAGGATAAGAAGCTGTCTCAATATGAACGGTACTACCAGCTCCTCGTATATTCTTATGGGAAGCATAGATTCTGCCAGAAGGAACCTTGCCCTCAGAGGAGAGGAAATATTTGACAGGATACTTGAACTCTGCAGATGGGCAAGGGATGAAATAAACAAATTGGACGGATTTTACGCATTCGGGAAAGAAATAAAGGGACTTCCGGGAGTTTATGACTTTGATGAGACAAAGCTGGTAGTCAATACATGTGGTATTGGGATGACGGGATTTGAGCTCTATGATTTGTTGAGAGATGAATACAACATACAGCTGGAGCTGGGAGATACATATAATGTACTTGCCATAATTAGTCTTGGGGACAGCTGGCATCAGTTGAGCAGACTTGTTGAAGCACTAAAGGATATATCTTCAAGGAAATACGGCATAAAAAAGGTTGTCAACCATCTTAAGGATGTGGGCGAGCTTGAATGCAGGATGACTCCAAGGGATGCATATTACAGCAATACGGAAACCGTAGCCTTCAGGGAATCGGCAGGAAGGATAAGCTGCGAGTCCATAATGGCATATCCTCCAGGCATACCAATAGTCATTCCCGGAGAGGTAATAACTGAAAATGTAATAGAATATGCGCTGTTCTTAAAGGAAAACAATGCTCTAATTACAGATATTGAGGACAATGGCCTTGAATCTATAAAGGTCGCGCTATAGAAATGAAACCCCTGATAACTTATTATGAAAGTTGCAGGGGTTTTGTACTATTGTCGTCTTGTAAATGAAAGTCATTAGTGTTAAACTATTTGAAGGTGATTTCATGACTAAATGGGATAAGATATTGATAGTTTTAATACTTGTGTCAAGTGTATGTGCATTGTTTTTTATTAGTGGCATGGCCATGAACTATGACAACAGGTATGTAAAAATAAGTGTGGACGGTGAATTGTACAAGCTGTATTCACTGGATGCTACATTGGAAAAGGAAATAATCATAGAAACTGACAAGGGAACCAATGTGATCCATATTGAAAAAGGGTCCGTCCATATGGCGGAAAGCACATGCCCGGACAAGACCTGTATCAAGCAGGGAAGTATTGATAGTCCCGGTGAAATAATAGTATGCCTTCCAAACAAGGTAATTATTGAAATTATAGGAAATAATGAATCAGGTCCTGATACGGTGAGTCACTAGACCGGCTAGGCTGCTTACCTGCAGCTTGAGAAAGTAAAAGCCGGAATTCAATTTAATAAATATTGACGGTGATGGTTTATGAATACAAGAGAATATATATTTTTGGCCCTTCTTACTACAGGCGCACTGGTACTTAGCATACTTGAGGGGATGATTCCCCTTCCTTTCATTGCTCCGGGAGCAAGGCTTGGACTGGCAAATATGGTTATACTGTCGGTTATTGTTGTTTTCGGCTTCAAGAAGGGACTTACAGTTGCGATTTTAAAAAGCATACTTGTCCTTCTGGCAGTAGGGAATCCAATAGGGTTTTTGTATTCCATTTCAGGAGCCATACTGAGTGTAGTAGTTATGCATTTGGCTTACAGATATCTCAGTGGCTGCTTAAGCCTTATAGGTGTAAGTGTCCTTGGAGCCTTGGCACATAATACCGCTCAGGTATTTGTGGCAGCGGCGGTTCTTGAAAATATGAAGATATTGACCTATTTGCCTGTAATGTATATCGTTAGTCTTTTTACAGGCTGCTTCGTAGGTTATGCAAGTATTTTTATAGTTGGAAATTTGAAGAAACAAATTAGTATAGGATGGTAGAACATAGTGAAAAAACATAATATTATACTTTGGATATTTATAATAGCAGCAGGTTCTATAATAGGAAATATCATTGGGGATGCCTTGTCAGGGGTGATTCCTGTTTTGAAATTGTCTGAGTCCATATCATTTGGACCGGCTACTCTTGACCTTAGCTTTTTCGATTTCACCATGGGTTTCAGCTTCAATATAAATCTTGCAGGTGTAATAGGAATCATTGCAGTGATTCTGATATTCAGGAAGATGTAGGTGCTTATGGATAAGATATTACTGGCATCCAAGTCGCCTAGAAGAATTGAAATACTGGGGAAATACTGCGACCTTGAAATAGTTCCCGCACAAATAGATGAAGTCTGTCATACTAAAATGAGGCCGGAAGAGTTTGTAATGGCGCTTTCTCTTAAAAAGGCACTTCATATAACTCATGAAGAAGAGAAAAAGGGTCTTATAATTGCCGCTGACACAATAGTATATAAGGATGATATACTAGAAAAACCCAAGGATAGAAATGATGCATTCAGAATGCTTAAATCCTTAAGCGGTGACAAACATTATGTTTATACGGGTTTTTCCATAATGGATGAAGAAATACCATTGAGAATCATAGATTATGATGTGACGGAAGTGGAATTTTATGATCTTGGCGATGATACGATAAACAGCTACCTTGATACTGAAGAGTATGTGGACAAGGCAGGTGCCTACGGCATCCAGGGTTATGGTGAACTTCTGGTAAAATCAGTCAAGGGTTCCTATGCCAATGTAGTAGGTCTTCCGATGGGAAAAATCAATCAAATATTAATCAAATACTTCAACAAGAATTTGTTGGACAAGACAGAGTAACTATGTTACGTTAGCCGCCAAAGCGGTCAAACAAATCAAATTTGGGGGGATTGGATTGGAGAATAGACATTATACTATAATGGAACTGCCCTCGGAGGACAGACCAAGGGAAAAACTGCTTAGCCAAGGTCCCGATACGCTTACGAATTCGGAACTTATTGCGATTATTCTGAGAGTAGGAAGTGCAAAGGATACTGCAGTTGATCTTGCACGAAAGATACTCAACCATGATGGAAGAGGTCTTAAGAATCTTCTAGACACAGGTCCGGAATTTTTATGTACCTTTCACGGTGTCAGCGATGCAAAGGCGGCACAGCTTCTTGCTGCCGTGGAGTTGGGTAAGAGGGTTGCGAGACTTGAGCCTGGAAACAAATACAAGATATCATCTCCGGGAGATGTATCGTGCTATCTTATGGAAGATATGAGATATTTGAAAAAGGAGCATTTCAAGACTGTGCTGATGGATACTAAAAACCAGATCATAGATGTGGTGACGGTATCTATTGGAAACTTGAATTCTTCCATTGTACACCCAAGAGAGGTGTTCGCAGAAGCAATAAAGAAATCCAGCGCTTCCATGATACTGGTTCATAATCATCCCAGCGGAGATACAAAGCCAAGCAGGGAGGATATTAATATAACCGAAAGGCTTGTGGAAGCTGGCGATATAATGGGAATAAAGGTACTTGACCATATAATTATCGGAGACGGCAGTTATTTAAGCTTCAAGGAAGAGAATATAATCTAAAGGGAGAAATAAATGGCATTATTTGACGGATTATCCAAAAAAATTGGTATAGATCTTGGGACAGCCAATACTCTTGTCTACATGAAAGGCAAAGGAGTTGTTATAGATGAACCTTCCGTTGTTGCTGTTCAAAGGTCGACAAACAAGGTTATAGCAATAGGGGCCGACGCCAAGGCGATGCTTGACAGGACGCCTGAAGATATATTTACTGTGAGGCCTCTTAAGGATGGCGTAATAGCGGATTTCACCATCACACAGGTCATGTTGAGATACTTCATTAAAAAAACGTTAAAGACATTTCAGCTTATAAAACCTGTAATTGTAATAGGCATTCCATCAAAGGTTACTGCTGTTGAAAAAAGAGCGGTTGAGGAAGCTGCAGAGTCTGCAGGTGCAAAAAGGGCAATGCTCATTGAGGAACCTGTCGCAGCAGCAATAGGTTCAGGTCTTGATATTTATGAGCCATTTGGAAATATGGTGATAGATATCGGTGGAGGGACTACGGATACGGCGGTTATTTCCCTGGGCGGCATAGTGGAGAGTGAGTCTCTGAAGCTAGGTGGAGATGCCATAGATGAAGCCATTAAGACCTATATAAGATTTAAGCACAACATGCTTATAGGATTCAAGACATCTGAAGAGATAAAGATTGAAATGGGTAATGTGATTGACGGTATAATCGATGAAGATGAGTGTATTAAGGATGTTACTGGAAGAGATCTGATAACGGGACTTCCAAAGACCGTAAAGGTAACTGATGATCAGATAAGAGAAGCAATAAAAGAGCCGGTAGAAGCAATAGTGGCTTCAATAAAAAGGGTCCTGGAGGTCACTCCTCCCGAACTTGCTGCGGATATTTCACTAAACGGAATAACAATGACCGGTGGTGGAGCTCTTCTTAGGGGCCTTGACAAGCTTATTACCCAGGAAACGGGTATAGAAGCGACTGTTTCTGAAGATCCTCTTGGATGTGTAGCAAGAGGTACTGGCGTAGTTGTAGAGAATTTGATGAAATATAAAAGTATTTATTAAAGGTGGTATTTTTGCATAATAATAAAAGAATCATAAGAATAATTTTTGTTTTAATAATACTGTTTCTTATAGCATCAATAGGATTGAGCTCTTCGCAGGGAAATATGTCAAGCCCTGCGGGCATTGCAGGAGCAGTATTTTCTCCTGTCCAGAAGGTTTTTTATTCCATAGGGCAGACCTTTTCCAATTCTTTTGAGTCTATACTCAACATATCAAAAATCAGGGAAGAAAACCTGCAGCTGAAGGAGAAAATGTACAGTCTTCAGGAGGAGAACCTGGAGTTGAAATATCTTGTAAACAATTCGGCTGCTCTTACAAATGCATATGAAATGCTTAGAACCGTAGAATATGACTTTGTTAGAAGTCAAATCATATCAAGGGATATTGTTAACTGGTTTGGAAGGTTTACCCTGGATAAGGGAAGTAGTGATGATATTAATGTTGACGATATAGTTATTCAGGCAATGAAGACCGATGACGGGATAATAAGGGTTGGCCTCATAGGAAAGATTACTGATGTTGGACCGAACTGGTCCAAAGTTGTTGCAATAAATGATGTGAACAGTAGTGTCAGCATAAAGATATTAAGAACTAATGAAACCGGAGTCATAAGCGGAACTATTGAAGGTGAGACGGAAGGTTATATGTTCAAGCAGACTGAGGATTTAAATATTGGAGACCAGGTTATGACATCGGGACTTGGAGAAATATATATTCCAAATCTGTACATAGGTGAAATATCAAAGATCGAAAAAACTTCTGATCTTTTGACCGAAAAAATCACAGTTGATACATCCGTTGATTTCGAGAAACTGTTTGAAGTATATATCATAAGGGTGGAACGATGATGAAGAATATGATATTTTATTTGATTCTACTGGTTTCATTTATTTTCCAGTCAACCATTTTGCAGTTTATTACTGTCTTTGGGGTTGTAGTAAACCTTACCCTTGTGATGCTTGTCGTCATGTCCCTGCAGACAAATGAAATTTATGGAGGAACACTGGGACTTATGCTTGGCATGCTCAATGATCTTTTATATTATCAGAGTTTTGGGATAAATTCTCTGATATTTCTGATTATCGGGTTTTCTCTAGGAAGCTTGTCGGAAAACGTGTATAAGTTTGATTTTCTTACAAATTTTTATTTTACCGTAGCGGCAACTGTAGTTTTTCATCTTATGTTCTATATGATAAACTATTTTTTGAAAATTGATTCGGCTTCAATCATATATATGATTAGACCTATAGTTATAGAATTGGTTATGAGCGTTATAATATTGGCGCCGATACTTAAACTTGAAAGATATATTTTCAAGGAGCTTAACATAAAATTCGAATAAAGTGGTGATCCAAATAAGTATTTTTGATATAAAAAACAGATTTAACATATTGTTCTACATTATACTCCTTATGCTTCTTGTATTGGCTTTCAGGCTGGCATCCCTTACAATAGTCCAGGGAGAGGCATACAGAACCGAGGCTGATGTAAAGACAATAAGGGATATTCCCATAAAGGCTCCCAGGGGAAATATCTATGACAGAAACGGAATCCTCCTTGCCGGAAATGTACCGAGTTTTACCGTGCAGATGAGAAAGGACGATATTGACAGTGAAGATCTCAACGACACTGTTCTCCTTCTTGCGGAAATCCTTGACAGAAACAATGAAACCATACTTGATGAATTTCCAATTGAGCTTAACAGCATAGTGTTTGATTCGGACTACAGCGTTTCTGAATTCTATTATCCTGAGGAGAAAGTGGAGGCTCTTTTCATTGAACACGGTCTGGTGGAAGAAATTTTCACAGCTGCGGAAGACTTTGAATCCCTAATTGATCTTAAGGAAAGAATAAGCTTCATAATGAACAAGGAGATTGAGGATTTTCCTGTCTCCTATAAAAACGGAGAGTATTATTTTACAGACATCACAATAGAGGGTGTGACACCGGTGCAGTATATCATTGATGCCGTATATGAGGACGGCAGAATACTCGGGAAATATCTGACAAATTCTGAAATCAGACTCATGATGTTTAATATCCTCTATGAAAACAACCTGGTTGAAGGTCTTGAACTGGTGCCCTATTCCTTCACCTACGACAACGACTACTATGCAATAAAGAAGGATCTTGTAACAAGGTCTGAATACATAGATTTCACAACTGATGCAAAATCCGACTTTTCTCATCTTGTGAGACAGTACTGCTATGATGATTTTTTCAGGAATGTCTTTGTTGCAGATGAAGAAAATATCATGCCCGGAGTGACTCTTTACGACAAGGTTATGGAGCTGAATCCTGAGCTACCCATAGTCTACACTGTCGACGAGGAGCAGAATGTTGTATATTTCAATTTTACAAACAATGAAGAGAAGAACGAATTCCTTCTTCAGGAAGGATATTCTGAAGAAGCGACGGCATACAGCATACTTGTCGAATATGCAATTGCCGGCAATATGGATTTTGACATCATAACTTCGGACGAGGTCAAATATTATGCACAGGAGGCCCTACTCGCATATATCAATCCGTCCATATCAGTATCAAGATGGGAGTATACATCTGTAATCAAAAAAGTCAACTGGGTCGAAGGGAATTTGGGGAGTGTTGATGATGACAGTATTTCCGCTCAGAATGTCTTCCGTGACCTCAAGGAAAATGCAGGGTTTGAAGTTGACATAAGCGACTATCTGGCAAGAAAGGTTTTTGCCATAAAGGAAAGATATGTAAAGCAGGGATATCTCGCATACCACCCAATTGATATTTCCTACGGTGTTTCTGAAAAGACTGTGGCACTTATATCTGAAAACTACGACAAGCTCAAGGGTGTGGAGATTACAGTTGAACCTCTTCGATACTATCCATACAAGGAATCTGCTGCCCATATCCTTGGGTATCTTGGAAGGATTTCCCAGGACTATGAGATAGAGAAGTATATAAATCAGGGAGACTATTCAAGGGATGACATAATAGGAAAGACAGGAGTGGAGGAAAATTTTGAATATCTTCTAAATGGCACAAAGGGTAGCGAGACATTGAAGGTTGATGTTTACGGCAATCGGATAAGTACCGTTGAGACAGGTGAGCCTGTACCGGGCAACAACCTTTACCTGACTATAGACATCGATCTTCAAAGGAATGCTGAAAAATACCTTGAAAGGGCCCTTGAAGAGATACAGGTTGGAGGAGTTTTCGAAAGCAAGTGGGGAGACTTCAAATTCGACAATACCTACAAGAATGCAGTTTCGGGAGCGCTGGTTGCTCTGGATGTCAATACCGGAGAAGTTCTTGCCATGGTCAACTATCCATCCTATGACCCCAATCTGTTTTCGACAGGAATTTCGCAAAACGACTGGCAGGATCTTTTGAATGAGTCGAAGAACCCGCTGGCGCCAAAACCTCTCTACAACATATCCATGCTGACAGCAATTCAGCCCGGATCGACATTCAAGATCATAACAGCGCTGGCAGCTCTGGAAAAGGGTATATCACCTTACGAACAGATTTATTGTGCAGGTCACATGGAAATTGGAAGCCAGACATTCGGATGCTGGATATGGAACATGTATAAGGGACTTCATGGATATGAAAACATGTTTGATGCCATAAGGGATTCGTGCAACTTCTATTTCTTTAGCGTAGTCCTTGGAGAAAACAAGGCTACAGGGGAAAGGGTATCAGTCAAGGTTGAGCTTGAAGACATACTGTCCATGGCTGAACAGATGGGACTGAACGACAAGACAGGAATAGAGATTTCCATTCCCAATGAGGTGTCGGGAAGACTTCCTGATCCTGATACAAAGATAAACAATATAAAATATTTCCTCAGGTTATATCTGGATGATGAAATCGAGAATTTTGTAGTTGAAGGAACAACGATAAATGATGATGAAAAGGAACAGATAGTAAATGAAATCGTGTCATGGGTGAGGGGAAACGAGCCTATGACCAGGACTGAGGTTTTTGACAGTCTTGGAAAGCTGGGACTAGACCCTGAGATGAGAAATAACAGGGGAATCCCTCTTGGAGATATAATAAAGTATACTTATCTGAATCAGGCGGTGTGGAATGATGGAGACACCATGAATATCAGTATAGGTCAGGGAAGCAATGCATATACGCCCATACAGATGGCAAACTATATTGCCACTGTTGCAAACGGAGGATACAGACATAATGTCAGCGTAATCAAGAAGGGAACCACCTACAATGAAGACAGGGTAACCTATATGCCTGAAAGGAATTCTGAAAGGATAGATTTGTCGGACTATTCATTCCTTGATACGGTAACAAAGGGAATGGTCATGGTATCGGAGAATACAGGGGGCATGTACAACAACTTCCCCGTTGCTGTTGCATCAAAGACAGGAACGGCTGAAAAGGACGGCTTGAATCCGGAAACGGGAGAACCCTATGACGACTTTGGATGGTATGTTGCCTTTGCGCCTGCAGATGATCCACAGATAGCAGTGGCATCGGTTATATTCCAGGGAGGTTCTGGAAGATTTCCTGCTCCCGTAGTCAGAGAAGTGATAGGTGACTATTTGAATCTAAAATCAGAAGAAGAACTTGAACAGGAAGCCCTGGAGGCTGAATTGGAAGCCCAGGCGACAGAAGCGGAAGAGGGAGGAACCAATGAGTAAATTTTTACTTGTAACTTCATGTGAGGAACAGCAGGGAAAGACAGTTCTTTCACTTGAACTGGCAAAGAAGCTTGCAAAGAATAACAGTGTCGTATATGTGGACATATCGGGTTCGACAAAAAATGCATCCGTCTATCTGGGATATGACATGAACATAATATATGACTATGTGGATCTTGTTGACGACACATGCAGCCTCGACGAGGGTAAGATATCGGCGGAGGTCGAGGGTTCGGTTTTTGACATGATACCAACTCCCAGGCTTGAAACCAAGAAAGCGGAGGGAAACAAGATCTTCGGTAAGCTATTCATGATACTAAACGATAAATACGACTATGTAATAATAGATGGAAGCAGCATCAGGGACGAAAAGGACATTATGGACTACAGTGTCCTTGACAGGATACTTCTCATAACGGAAAGCAGAATCGAGGACATCGGAAGAATGAACACCTGCCTTAATATAATAGGCAAGGAAAATGCAGGCAATATACTGTACCTCGTCAACAAGTACATGAAGAAGGAAGGAAAGAAAGGAACCATGTTTACACCAAAGGAGCTTGAAGACATGATAAACCTGAAAAGTGTAGGTCATATAGAGTTCGACCTCAACTATCAGAAAGTAGGCAACAGTTATGTCGAGAACAAAAACCTGCTGACAGGAATCGAAAGCACCGCAGACAGGATAATTGAAAAATTGAGCTGACAGAAGTCTATTTTAAATAAAATAGCTATAGGACACCTGTAAAACGGCAATGAGTCAATGCATGCCTGTTTTGCAGGTGTTTTTTTATTGCCCGATACTTGTTACAATTTTGTAAGATTGCACAGGACGAAATATGTTGACCCGAACTGTACTATGTGCAATAATACAGTAGGAACTGTACTATGGAACCCAGTACAGTTCCTACTGTATTATATTTCGGATGAAGTTAATGATATATTTAGTTTCAGACTAATGAATACTTGGTTTTAGATTAATTGATTTTTAACTTTAGGAAACTATAATTGATATGCAATAAAACTTGGAGGATGACATGAAAAAGAAAAAAATCACTAAAAAGAAACTGATTATTGCAGCAGTAGCTGTTATGGTATGTTTTTCACTGGTGCAGTATTTCAGCAGTAAAAAAACTGAAGGAACTGAGCTTGCAGACACCAGTATGGAGATGACATATGTAGTTGAAAAAACGGATATGAGAAAAATTATTACAGGAACGGGGCAAATAAATCCTTCCGATATAAGGATAGTGTCTTCAGACAAGAAGGGAACTGTCGGGGAGGTATTCGTAAGAGAAGGACAAATGGTGGATAGAGATGAAATGCTTGCTCGCTATGAAATTGAAAGCGATGATGAATCCAAGCAGCTAAAGATAGACTCGGCAAGGTATGACCTTGCCCTTGCTAGGAAGAATCTTGATGATCTTAAACTAAAAGCTGACAATTTGAAGATATATGCTGACGAAAAGGGAGCAGTGAGTTTTTTCAATGATGAAGGAGACATGGTGTCGGAAGGCATGACTTTGGGGGAATTGTCTGAAGTGGACATACTTAAGGTACAGTCGTATTTCACAGGTGAGCAGTTGGACAGCATATATATTGGAGACAAGGCTGAGGTGTTTCTTTCCGACTACCTTATAACTCTTGAGGGTAAGATTGTGTCAAAGGATAATGTTCCTGTTGCCAATGGCGGAGGGTCCATAGGATATCTGGTGGAAGCTGAAATAGAGTATGAGGGAGCCTTAAAGGAGAGTTCTCCTGTAAAGATAACAGTTGTCAATTCAACGGGAAAATACACATCACCTTTTACAGGGGAATCAATACCCAAGGACAAGATAGCCATAAAGGCAGAGGCCAGTGGCGTAGTAAAAAAAGTCCATGTTGGAAATGGAGATCTTGTTGAAAAGGGTCAGCTTATAGCTGAACTGGAAAGTGACGACTTGGAGTATAGGATTGCAGAACAGAAGCTTTTTGTTGAGCAGAAGAGGCTTAACCTCAATGAGCTTGACAATGAAAGCTCTTCAGTGGATTCGCCAATTGCAGGAACCATATTAAATGTCTTTGTTGATGAACAGGGATATGTTGAACCTGGGGCACAGCTTTTTGAAGTGGCTGACCTGGAGGACATGGAAGTTGTCCTTGGTGTTGACGAGCTTGACATAATGAATGTGTTTGAGGGACAAAAGGTAAGCATTGACTGTCCTGTCTTCGCAGATGAGGAGTTTACAGGGGTTGTTGAATCAATATCCTTGAAGGGAAACGGAAGCAATGGTGTTACTAAATATGATGTGACAGTGTCCATAGATGACAGAAAAAAACTTATGGCGGGCATGAATGTTAATGTAGAAGTGGAAATTGCAGACCTTAAGGGTATAGTGGCGGTTCCTGTTGAATCTGTTTCAAAGACTGACGGAGAGTATTTTGTTACTGTAATGGATGGTGAAGGAAACAGAATTGAGAAAAAGGTTGGAACAGGTATAGCCAACAATGAATATATTGAAATAACTTCAGGACTGGAAATTGGAGATACAATATATTACGAAGTATATTCGATGGACATGTCTTTCGATTCCAGGTTTTAAGGTGTCTGGAGGGTGATATGATAGATATTAGCAATGTTACAAAGACATATATAATGGGTGAGATGGAGCTTCAGGTTCTCAAGGGAATATCTTTGAAAGTGGAAGAAGGAGACTTTACTTCCATAATAGGACCGTCAGGATCAGGCAAGTCAACTCTTATGAATATACTTGGTTGTCTGGACCTTCCTACTACGGGGCAGTATCATCTGGATGGAAAGGAAATATCCACATACAGCGAGGATGCTTTGGCAATGATAAGGAATGAAAAGATTGGGTTTGTGTTCCAGAAATTCAATCTTTTACCTAAACTCAATGCCTATGAAAATGTTGAACTTCCCCTTGTATACAGAGGTGTCAAGCAAAAAGAAAGAAAGGGAAGAGTGGAAGAGGTCCTTGAAAGTGTTGGACTTTTCGGCAGGATGGACCACAGACCTTCGGAACTTTCAGGAGGCCAACAGCAAAGGGTTGCCATTGCAAGAGCACTGGTAGGAAACCCTGCCGTACTTCTTGGAGACGAGCCTACTGGAAATCTCGATAGTAAATCGAGTGAGGAGGTAATGAGTATCATTGAAAAACTCAATGTTGACGGTAAAACCATAATACTCATTACCCATGACAATGAGGTTGCAGAGCGGGCTAAAAAACAGATAACAATCAGAGACGGCTTGATTATGGACAGGAAGGTGATCTAATGAATATGAGCTTGAAAAATACACTTAAGATGTCCTTTAAATCAATATTTTCAAACAAGATGAGGACTTTTCTGACCATGCTTGGAATAATAATAGGGGTATTTTCTGTAATTGTAATAGTGTCCCTTGGACAAGGGGCCAAGGCTGATGTGACTTCAAGTATTGAAAGCATGGGAACCGACATCATGAATGTGAGCATATATTCCGACAACAGCCTAGACAACAGCAATCTTGATGAGATAGAGGATTTGGAAGGTATATTGAAGGTTTCACCTGAAATCAACAACTATGAACATGTAAAGAATGAAATTGAAGATTTGGAGTATACCAACATATATGGAGTGGATGAAGACTATCTTGATTTCCAGAATTACAAGATTGCTTATGGAAGATCACTTACACCAGTGGATGTGGACTACCGTAATCAAGTAGCCATTATAAATTCTGATGTTGCTGGCAAGTTGTTCGGAAAATCAGACCCCCTTGGAAGGAAAATATTGATCAAGGGAGAAAGTTATACTGTAGTGGGAGTATTGCAGGAGAAGAAGGCTTCAATGTTTATGGGAAGCGACAATATGATTTTTATTCCATATACCACTGCAATGAGAAAATTTAACATAAACACAATAAAGAATGTTACAATTCAGACTGATATGGATTGCGATGCAGAATCCGTGAAGAAGGGAATTGAAGATTACCTGGCAAAGAATCTTGTGGACAAGGAGGGGTTCTATGTGCACTCCCAGGAGCAGATGATGGATGAATTCAACAAAATTTCAAACATGCTGACATTGGTACTAGGTGGAATAGCAGGGATCTCCCTTCTTGTTGGAGGTATAGGCATAATGAACATCATGCTTGTGACTGTAACTGAAAGGACAAGGGAGATTGGAATAAGAAAGGCAATAGGAGCAAGAAGGATCAATATAATGATACAGTTTATCATAGAATCAACAGTAATAAGCTGTATAGGAGGATTCATAGGAACTGTGTTGGGGATAATTGCAAACAAGATTATTTGTGGAGTAATAGGTATTGATCCTGTAGTCAACATACAGGTTGTAGCTGCTGCTGTAGGATTTTCTCTCTTTGTAGGGATTTTCTTTGGAGTCTATCCTGCAGGGAAGGCATCAAAGCTTAAGCCTGTTGATGCCCTGAGATATGAATAGCAGAGACGAACAGATTGATTGTTGTATAATTAAATATACAATCTGAGGGATTCTCCGGTGTTTACAACCGGGGAATCCTTTAGTTTTCCTTAAGTTCTTGATTTTTAAGATTCATTTAAGGAAACTCCAATAAAATTTAGATATAAGATTAATACAAATATTCAAATAAACAGTATTTGAAAATATCTAAATAAGTGGAGGTAATCGTGAAAAAGAAAAGTAGGGAAAGGACAATTGCAATCATAGTCATACTTGCAATTGCAGTTGCAGGATTTGTGGGATACGGAAAGTATACGGAATCCAAGGAGGCTGCTGATGCAGTCAGCAATATAAGAGAAGTGGCGTATACCGTTGTAAAGGACGACATCAAGAAGTCAATAACGGGAAGCGGAAGCCTGGAGCCTTCCGATGTCAGAACTGTATCGTCAGAGGTTGAAGGAACCATAGCTACTATCTTCGTGGAGGAAGGGCAGATGGTTAGTGAGGACGAGATACTGGCAATATATGATATTGACAGTGATGATGAAGATCAGCAATATGATATAGACATGGCTGAATACAATTTGACTGTCGCAAAAAACGACTTGAGTGATCTTTATGATACCTATGGAGAAATGCAGATATATGCAGACAGGGAAGGTACTATAAGCTATCTGGTAGAAACAGGGGACAGCGTGTCAAGAAACGGAACACTGGCCAGACTAAATGAAGTGAATGTCATAAAAGCTCAGTCGTATTTTACAGCTGCTCAGATAGAGAATATACATGTAGGTGACAAGGCGTCCGTGTTTTTGTCTGATTATCTCATAACCCTTGAGGGAAAAGTCACTTCTACAGACAGCACGCCAGTAGCAACAGGTAGCGGAGCCGTAGGATATGAGGTGGAAGTCGAGATTGAATACAGTGGAGTGCTTTCTGAAGGTTCACCTGTCAGGATTACGGTCGAGAATTATTCGGGTACATATGTTTCGCCTTATGAAGGAGCTTCAATTGAGAATGATGTTGATGAAATAACATCTCCATATGACGGAGAAGTGGATAAGATATATTTTGAAAGCGGAGACTATGTCGAGAAAGGAGATCTATTGGCTGTAATATCAAGCGACGACATTCTTGAGGAGATAGCAAAGCAGGAACTCACTGTTGAGGCTAAGAGGCTTGCCTTGGAAGAACTCAACGAAGACGATACAACAGCGGAGTCGCCCATTACGGGAACTGTGCTGACAGTATATGTGAACGAAGACGGATATGTTGAAAAAGGCGACAGTCTGTTTATGGTTGCCGATCTGGATGTAATGGAGATAATCATAGATGTTGACGAGCTTGACATACTAAGTATTGAAAAAGGACAGAATGTAACCATAGAGTGCGATGTATTTGAGGATGAAACCTTCAGCGGCACTGTGGACAGCATCTCCTTGAGCGGCTCAAGTTCTGGTGGAGTTACTACATATGAGGTTACCATACTCGTTGACGACAGGAAGGACATGATGGCTGGAATGAATGTCGATGCGGAAATTATTATCAAAGAAAATACCGATACTCTCATCGTGCCTGTAGAAGCAATTGAGAAGGCAGGCAACAAGTATGTGGTTCAAATGAAGGATGAGGAAGGAAACCTCACTCCACAGGTGGTTGAAGTGGGCATAGCTAACGAGAGTTATGTAGAAATAGTGTCGGGACTGTCTGAAGGAGACCTTGTATACTATTATGAAATATCATCTTCTGATTCTGAATCTACTAATATCATGATGCCTGGAATGGGGCAGATGATGGATGGAGGAGAGAGACCTGAAAGACCTGGCAATGGAGGAGGGGAAAGATAATGATAGATATCAGGGATGTCAGAAAAACATACTATATGGGAGATATTGAGCTTGAAGTGCTGAAAGGTGTTTCCATTAAGGTGGAGAAAGGAGAGTTTGTGTCTATAATAGGCCCTTCAGGCTCGGGAAAGTCCACTCTCATGAATATTCTTGGATGTCTGGACCTTCCTACAAAGGGGGAGTATTATCTGGATGGCAAGGAAATATCAACCTATGACGAGAATGCACTTGCCAACATAAGGAACGAGAAAATAGGTTTCATATTCCAGAAGTTCAACCTTCTTCCAAAGCTGAATGCCTTTGAAAATGTGGAACTGCCGTTGATATACAGAGGCGTGAAGCTTAAGGAAAGGAAATCCAGGGTTGAAGAAGCTCTAAACAGTGTCGGTCTTTTTGACAGGATGCATCACAGACCAATGGAACTTTCGGGGGGACAGCAGCAGAGGGTTGCAATAGCAAGAGCTCTCGTGGGAGATCCTTCAGTCCTTTTGGCAGACGAACCTACGGGGAATCTGGACACAAAGTCTGGAAGCGAAGTATTGAAGATAATCGACAATCTTCATAATCAGGAGAAGACAATACTTGTCATAACTCACGACATTGAAGTGGCTGAGAGGGCGTGGATGCAGATAACAATCCGTGACGGTCTCATCCAGGACAGGAAGGTGAATTAGATGAGCATGCATATGAGTATCAAAAATACCTTGAAGATGGCGATGAAATCCATCTTTGCCAACAAGATGAGAACCTTTCTCACCATGCTGGGAATTATAATAGGTGTTTTTTCAGTAATCGTGATGGTTTCAGTTGGACAGGGAGCAACCTCGGATGTAACGGAGCGAATCGAAGAAATGGGATCCAATCTTTTGAATGTAAATATAATGGACAATACGGTTGAACTTGAAAGGGAAAACTTGGACGAGCTGAGTTTCATAGAAGGAGTTGAGAAGCTTACGCCCACTCTCAGCAGCAGTGCTACGGTTAAATACGGCACGGAATCTGACAGTGGCGTATCTATCAGTGGAGTGAATGAAAACTACACTGAAATACAGAATTTTGAGCTTGCCCATGGGAGGTTTATAAGCCCCATAGACGTTGATTTCAGGAATAAGGTTGCTGTTCTGGGTTCTGAAACCGTTGAGAATATTTTCGGAACTGACAATCCTTTGGGAAGCGAGATATCCCTTGATGGTGACAAGTATTTAGTTGTGGGAGTACTTGAAGAAAAGGAAAGTACATCAATGGGAAGCGGCAATGATGTAGTGATAATTCCCTATACCACAGCCATGAGGGAATTCAGGATAAGTAGCATACGCAGCATTGCAATTCAGGGGTCCGATGATGTTGAATCTGATGTAATAGTTGAAAACATTGAAGAGTATCTTCTTGGAATGTATGATGACGAGGATTCCTATAGGGTATTCAACCAGGAGGAGCTGCTTTCAACCCTCAGTGAGATTACGGGAACGCTGACACTGATGCTTGGAGGCATTGCGGGAATATCCCTTGTGGTGGGGGGGATAGGCATAATGAATATAATGCTGGTTACAGTTTCTGAAAGGACAAGGGAGATAGGTATCAGGAAAGCAATAGGAGCCAAGAGAAGCAACATACTCACTCAGTTTCTCATAGAATCATCGGTCATAAGCTGTATGGGCGGATTGGTTGGTATATTGCTGGGTGCGGTGGTAAACAACATCATAAGCGATCTGATGGGCATAAACGCCGTAATGAATCTGACCGTTGTTTCCGTTGCATTCGGATTTTCCCTCTTTGTAGGAATATTCTTCGGAATGTATCCGGCAAACAAGGCTTCCAAGCTTAAGCCTGTAGATGCACTGAGATATGAATAAAAAACAAAAATAATTGGATTTTCGGTACAGTAACCGGAAATCCTTTTTTTCTTTACGGATTAGTTAAGTTTTCATTAAGGATGGTGTAGTATCTTATATATAGAGTTATTATCGCTTTATTCACGATGGAAAATGTTATATACTTTAGTAATAGAATTCAGGGTTGTATACTGCATTATAACGGATGTACTAAATTAATCGGAGTTTAATTATGAAAATATTAATTGTAGAAGATGAAGTCAAGCTTACACAGGCCCTTCAGTTTCTTTTGAAAAAACAGAAAATAGATGCTGAAATTGCAAATGATGGCGAAGAAGGCCTTATGCTTTCCGAGAAGGAAATATATGATGTTGTGGTTCTGGACATAATGCTTCCAAATGTAACGGGCCTTGAGATACTTGAAAACATGAGAAAGAAGGGAATAAGCACTCCTGTTCTCATGCTTACGGCAAAGGATACCATAGACGACAGGGTCAAGGGTCTTGACCTGGGAGCTGACGACTATCTTATAAAGCCATTTGCAACCAAGGAGCTTATTGCAAGGATACATGCCCTTGGAAGAAGAAAAAATACGGAATACAAGGGGGAAACATTCAAGTTTGGCGATTTGGAATACGACCCCAAGAACCTTACACTTGGTGTAGGAGACTCATCTGAAAAGATACCAAAGAAGGAAGGGGACCTCATTGAAATGCTTATAAACAGGCCCAATCAGGTATTCACAAGGGATCAGATAATCGATAGGCTCTGGGGTCTTGAAACGGATGTCCTTGAGAACAATATAGAAATATATGTGCATCATCTCAGGAAAAGGCTTGAAAAATCCCGGTGCAGGATAGAAACAGTGAGAGGAATAGGATATATTCTCAAGGAGAAATGATATGTTTAGAAAATTAAGAATCAGGTTTACATTATCGACACTTCTCATATTGGTTGTATTCCTGTCCATCCTTTCCACAGCGGTTTATCTTGGAACAAAGAAGCTGATAACCTCTTCTTCGGAAGGTATGCTTGCAGGAACAGCAGACAGAATAATAAGAACTGAAGACGACCGGAACAACAATGGGAATGACCTGATAATACCCGACCTTTTTGAGAACAAAAAGGTCATGGACAAATTCGAGAATCTCTTTGCAGTCAACGATCCCAAATTGAAGGTTGGATATGTCATGTACGACAACATGCTGGATGTCGTCTATATCAGAAACAGTGCGGACATACCATACGATGAATTCGAAAAATATGTACTTGACTCCTTTCAGGACAGGAACAGCCTTTTTTCACTGGAAATCATAGATGATGTGGAATACAGGATATATACTAAATTCTTCAACACAGGAACCAAGGCTGGAGTTGTTCAGCTGTATCAGGATGTGTCAATGGAGACTTTCATACTTGAACATCTGAAGCATTCACTTCTGTTTCTCATCATTGTAAGCTCGTTCATTTTGGCTGTCATATCATGGCATCTGGCAGGGAAAAGCATAAGGCCCGTCATGGAATCATGGAAAAGACAGAAGGAATTCATAGCAGATGCATCACATGAGCTCAGAACGCCATTGACTGTAATACAGACGAATCTCGATGCCGCGATGTGCGATAATAGCGGTACCATAGCTGAAAACAGGGTTTGGCTGGATAATGCATATTCGGAGACGGAGGTAATGTCAAAACTTGTGGGCGAGCTCCTGATGCTTGCAAAAATTGATTCTAACCAGGTGACAATTGGAAATGGAAATGTGGACCTTACGGACCTTTGCAGGAGAACAGTGGACAAGTTTGCTGAAAATTTCAAGATGAAGGACATTTCTGTTGAAATGAATCTGGAAGAAGGAATAATGATTTCCGGTGACGAGCTGAAGCTTACACAGATGCTTTCCATACTGACGGACAATGCAATAAAATATTCGGAAAGCCCTGGGAAGTATTCAATAAGATTGAATTCGGAAAAGAACAAGGCAATCCTGAAAATCTCCGACGAGGGTGTAGGCATATCTGATGAGGACCTTCATAGAATCTTTGACAGGTTTTACAGAGCCGACAAGGCAAGACACAGGGAAGAAGGCGGCACGGGACTTGGATTGAGCATTGCAAAATGGATAGTTGAAAACCATGGAGGAAAAATCAAGGTTGACAGTACAGTTGACATAGGTACCACTTTTACAGTGGAACTTCCAATAAATGATTAATATAAATATCCCTGCAATCAACAGTTGAATTGAATTTTAGCAAATATTAACTTTTTTAAAGGGATGTTTTATGATATCATATAAGACAAATTGTTAACAGAAACATTAAAGGAGAACAGATTGGGAAAACTATTTGGAACAGACGGAGTTAGAGGAATAGCAAATACGGAGCTTTCATGCGAGCTTGCCTATAAGATAGGCAGAACAGGCGGATATATACTTACAAAGGGTAAAGATAGACCTAAAATAGTCATTGGAATGGATACAAGGATTTCCGGCAGCATGCTGGAAGGCGCTGTTTCGGCAGGACTCAATTCAGCGGGAATAGATGTGCTTTATGCAGGATTGCTTCCAACGCCAGCTGTTGCCTGTCTGATAAGGGAACTGGATGCAGATGGTGGAATTATGATTTCAGCATCTCACAACCCTGTTGAATACAATGGAATCAAATTTTTTGATTCCAAAGGCTTCAAACTTCCGGACGAGATGGAAGAAGAAATTGAGAATATAATACTTGAAGGATCTGACATAGGATACTATCCAGTAGACTTTCATGTAGGCAGGAAAATTGAGCTTGATGATCCAGGAAAGATATACATGGATTTTCTTGAAAAGACTGTTAAAGCTGATTTTTCCGGACTTAAGATAGCAATGGACTGTGGAAACGGAGCGGCATACAGGGTTGCACCTGAGCTTATTTTCAAGCTCGGAGCAGAGGTTTATGTTATCAACAAACAGCCCAACGGTATAAATATCAATGTGAACAGCGGATCTACCCATCCAGAGGTTATACAGCAGCTGGTAAGGGATACAGGTGCTGACATTGGCCTTTCATTCGACGGTGATGCAGACAGACTTATTGCAGTTGATGAAAAGGGAAATATAATAGATGGAGACCATATCATGGCTGTTTGCGGAACCTACCTTAAGGACAGGAACAAACTGCAGAACAATACGATAGTAGGTACTGTAATGAGCAATATGGGTCTTGACCTGTGTCTGGACAAGAAAGACATATCAGTTGTAAAGACACAGGTTGGAGATAGATATGTAATAGAGGAAATGAAAAAGTCGGGACATGTTCTCGGTGGGGAACAGTCGGGACATATAATTTTTCTTGAACACAACACAACTGGAGACGGCCTTCTTACAGCTCTTCAACTTATAGAAGCTGTAAGGGAACAAAAAAAGCCTTTGTCGGAGCTTTCGTCAATAATGACAACAATGCCTCAGGTACTAATAAATGCCAAGGTTGAAAATTCCAACAAGCATTCCTATATGGAAGATTCTGTAATAGAAGATTCCATCAAGAAACTTGAAGAGGAGTTTCACGGTGCTGGTAGGGTTCTCATAAGACCTTCTGGAACTGAGCCCCTGGTAAGGGTTATGATTGAAGGGGAAAACGAGGAAGACATAAGGAAAAAGGCTTCGGAGCTTGCCTTGCTCATAGAAAACAGACTTGGCTAAAGCAGGTTGTTCACTTTCTTAACCCAGTAGTCTTTTACTGTTATACCGCAGATCGGGCACTTTTTTACACCCAGTTTTTTATCTCTTTTGAATATTACTTTATTTGAACAATATGGACACCACAATTGATTGCCTGACAGATGGATTCCTTTTGGGATTTTGCTGTCAGGTTGTTTATTGAAATCTATAAGTTTGAATAAAGACATTTGTTCATCTTTCATTATAATCACCAGAAATATTTTATTATATATGTGGTTTTTTAACAAGAAATATTGAAAAAAACTTGAAAAAAGATAGCAAAGGTATATAATAAAGGAAAACGGGAAAACAATCAGAGAGGCATGAGGGAAAACAGGAAAACGGATTAACGCTTTAAAAGTACAAAAAATAAATGGAAAGAGAGGATGATATGGTAACTATTAAAGATGTAGCGAGACTGTCGGGCGTTTCAATATCCACAGTTTCAAGAGTAATAAATGATTCAAAGCCGGTAAGCCCGGAAATAAGAAAAAAAGTTCTTGAAGTAATAGACGAAACCGGATATAGACCAAATGACGTTGCCAGAAGCCTGGTAACTAGAAGGTCGTATTTGATAGGTGTAATAGTAAATGACTTGTCCAACACTTATGTTGCAGAAATGGTAAAGGGTGTGGAAGAAGTTGGGAAGATGTACAACTATGATATCCTGCTTTGCAGTTCATACTATGACAAGGAAGCGCAGATGAATCACTTGTCCCTGCTAAACAGAAAGCAAGCCGAAGGAATAATTCTCATAGGTTATAGATTTGATGAAGAAATAGTTGAAAAGGTAAATGAATATAACAAGAATTCAATCTACTTCACTAGAGATATAAAAAACGACAAAATAGATCATGTGAAGATAGACAGTCATGCTGCTTCATATGAAATGACCAAGTATCTTATAAATGAAGGACATAAAAAAATAGCCTTCATTTCAGACTTTGAAGACAGGGGCAGCTACGAGCAGGACAAGATTGACGGATACAAGGAAGCCCTTAAGGAAAATGAACTTGACTATTCGAGGGTGTTTGTAGCCGGGGGAAGAAGATATAATTTCGGCTACGATATTGCCCATGAGGTAGTGGCTGAAATAGAAAATATTACTGCAGTATTCTGTACAAATGACGAGCTGGCCATAGGCCTCATCAATTATCTTTTCGACAACGGGTACAAGGTTCCTGATGATGTTTCTGTTGTCGGTTACGGAAACTACAAGGAAAGCCAATATGTAAGACCTACTCTTACTACTATTTCCGAGCCGTATTATGATATTGGAGCAGTAAGCATTAGGACCCTTATCAAGAAGATTGAAGGGGACAAGGACCAGCCTTCTGTAGTAGAGCTTCCTTTCAGCTTTATCAAGAGGGACAGTGTGAAAAAAAGAGACTGATGAGACTGTTTCTTGCGTTGGATTTCGACGGGAAGACACAGAAGAATCTTTTTGAAATCCAAAAAATACTAAAGAAAAATGCAGACAAGGGTAGATGGCCTTATTACAAGAATATTCATCTTACTGTAAAATTCATAGGCGATGTGGATATGGGCAAGATTCCTGAAATTTCAGATAATATTGAAGTTGCCCTGTCCGGGAAAGGGCCAATGAAATTCTCAATGGACAAACTTGGGTTCTTTAGAGGAAAGAATATAATAAGGGTGGCCTGGATTGGGCTTGAAGGTGATGTGGATACTCTTGTTGATATTAATCACAAAGTCGAAAATCGACTGGCCAGAGTTGGAATAACAAAGGAAAAAAGGAAATTCCTGCCCCATATCACTTTGGGAAGGGAGATTGAATTCAACAATTCTCTCTTCAATATTGAATCCTCTATAAAGGATTATCTGCATGATGAGTTTGTCGTGACTTCGGCAACGCTTTACAGTAGTCGGCAGGAAGGCAATAAAAGGCTGTATGAGCCTGTAAAAAGATTTAAATTCAAGAGGTAAAACATGCTATCAAAAGAAAAAATTGACAGAATAAATGAACTCGCAAGAAAATCAAAAGGCGAGGGACTGACAGAAAATGAAAAAAAGGAACAAAAGAAACTCAGGGAAGAATATATAAAGAACCTGAGAAAATCAGTGAAGAATCAGCTTGACAATATTGAGATAGTAGACTGATACAGTAAATTAAAGGCCGGAAATATCCGGTCTTTTTTGCAGATGTTTATTGTACATGCAGCTGGTAAAAGATAAGTAACAGATTAGAAGGAAAAAGTTGGACAACTAAAAATAAAAGAAGATATCAGCGAGGTCTCGACTTCGCTGATATCTTCTTTTATTTGTATGCATTGTTTATTGATTTGTTTCTATTTGATTGTCTTTGCAATTTTTTCTGCAAATGATTTTCCGAATTCAAAAGATCCTTTGATTTCATCGTTGCTTGGTTTGAACCTGATTTGATATCCCTCGTCGGTTACTCTCATTCTAAGCTGTTTCAATCTTGTCAAAAGGTTCGGAACTGCTTCGCCGCTCCATCCGTATGAACCGAAAGCCGAAGCGAATTTTCCACCGTGCGTTTCAGGGAACATTGTAGTTGTTAGATCCCATACAGGCTTAAGTGCATCGCAGAGTATTGTAGGAGAGCCAAGAAGTATTCCGTCAGCCCAGTAAAGGTCTGCAGCAAGAGTTTCGCTGTCTGCATCGGTCAGGTCATAAAGAATCGCATCAATATTTTCAGACCTTATGCCTTCTGCAATATGCTGGGCCATTTCCTCGGTATATCCGTAGGCTGAAACATATGCTATGACAACTGTCTTGTTTTTATTTGGATTTATCTCAGTTGACCATTCCTTGCTTTGTTCTATTATTTTCCATGGATCGCTGTCAAGTACCGGACCGTGACCGGTGCAGACCATGTCTATTTCAAGATCCTTTATCTTGTCTATGGCCCTTAAAAAGCTTGCCTTGAATGGTCCAAGAATCATGTCGTAGTAGTATTTCAATGCTTCCGTATAGTCTTCCTGGTTTTTGATTGTACTTTGCAGTACCGTATCCAGGCAGTAGTGTGAACCGAAGGAATCACAGGTGAAAAGAACCTTGTCTTCAGGAATATATGTGTATATCGAGTCCGGCCAGTGAAGCTTTGGTGCGCTTATGAATTCCAAAGTCTTGTTTCCAAGGTCAAGACTGTCTCCGGTTTTCACTATCATTGATTTGAAGCTTCTGTTTATGATGTGTTCAATGAACTGTATCGCTCCCTTTGAACCTACTATGGTGATGTTCGGATTCATGTCCAGTATTTTTTCAACTGATCCTGTATGGTCCGGCTCAGTATGGTCTAAAACTATGTAGTCTATGTCGCTTATGCTTGTGTATTCTTCTATGTTGTCCAGGTACTCATCAAAGAATTTTGCCTTTGCAGTTTCTACTAGGGCTATCTTTTCACTTCCCTTTACCAGGTATGAATTATAGGTTGTACCGAATTTTGTTTCCATTATTATGTCGAAAACCCTAAGTTTTTCATCAAGGATTCCAACCCAGTAAATATCGTCTTTTAGTTTTAATGTGCTCATTTTGCACCTCCATTAACTGTTACTTTATTTATAACACAAAACTGTTAATTATAAAAGGGGAAATTGAAAATGTTATCAATTATAATTTATTATCAGTTTGTAATCGTTACATAGTAAATAAACGTTCTTGATACTGGGGGCAGGCTGTTATATAATAAGAAGACGATTTTATGTTGATATAATGCAGAATGATGATATAATATCAGCTGTGTTCAATAAATAGATATTGATGGAGGAAGAAATGAGTATAAGAGTTAGGTTTGCACCAAGTCCAACAGGATATGTTCATATCGGCAGCTTGAGAACTGCCTTATATAATTATTTGTTTGCCAAGGGTCAGAATGGAAAATATATTTTGAGAATAGAAGACACGGACAGGACAAGGTTTGTAGAGGGAGCCCTTGAGAATCTCATAGACTCACTGACATGGGCAGGAATAACCCACGATGAAGGTGTCTTCATAGAAGATGGAAATATAGTGCAAAAAGGAGATTTCGGTCCGTATATCCAGTCAGAGAGGCTTGACATATACAAGAAATATATCGACGAGCTTGTGGAGAAAGGACACGCATACTACTGCTTCTGTTCAAAAGAAAGGCTGGACGAGGTCAGGGAGAAGCAGAAGGAAGAAGGAAAGACTCCCATGTATGACAGATACTGTCTTGGACTTTCCAAGGAAGGCGTTCAGAAGAGAATTGATGCAGGAGAGAGCTATGTCATAAGGCTCAAGGTTCCTGAAGACACTGACATTACTTTCATGGATGCAGTGAGAGGGGAGATATCCATTAATTCATCGGAAATCGACGATCAGGTTCTGATAAAGTCTGATGGATTCCCTACTTATCATTTTGCAGTTGTAATAGATGACCATCTTATGGGCATTACACATGTAGTGAGAGGTGAGGAGTGGCTCACTTCAACTCCAAAGCAGGCAGTCCTATACAAATTTTTCGGATGGGATATACCGGAGTTTGTACATCTTCCTACAGTTTTGAACAAGGACAAGAAAAAGTTGAGCAAGAGACAGGGCGATGTAGCTGTATCGGACTTCAGGAAGAAGGGATACCTTCCTGAAGGTCTTGTGAATTATCTTGCCCTTGTAGGATGGAGCCCCAAGGACAACAAGGAGATTTTCACAATGGACGAGCTTATAGAGGCGTTCTCCTTTGACAGGGTTTCGAATACAGGTGGAGTATTCGATGTTGATAAACTCAACTGGGTGAATGCGCATTATATAAAGGAAGCTGACAACAAGGTGCTTTTGGAACTGGCACTTCCATATATGATTGAAAAAGGTTATGTAACTGCAGATGAAGCTGAAAAAAAGGCGGATATGCTGGAACTTATAGTGGATACACTGAAGGAGAAGGTGCACCATGCCTCCGAGATAGCTGACCATATGGGTATTTTCTTTGGACACGAAGTTGTTTTTGAAAATGAGGAAGTAATAGAAACACTGCAGCAAGAGCATGTGGAAAGACTTCTCAATGCATTCAAGGCCAAGATAGAGGAAGCTAAAACAATAGATGAAGAATTTGCATCATCAATATTCAAGGTTCTCAAAAATGAAACCGGAGCCAAGGGGAAAGGATTGTTTATGCCTATCAGAGCTGC
Source organism: Dethiosulfatibacter aminovorans DSM 17477 (assembly GCF_900142005.1). Taxonomy (GTDB): domain Bacteria; phylum Bacillota; class Clostridia; order Tissierellales; family Dethiosulfatibacteraceae; genus Dethiosulfatibacter; species Dethiosulfatibacter aminovorans. Next base: position 10,165 of record NZ_FQZL01000026.1, on the reverse strand, counting down.
GGTTACAGGTCAGATGCATGGACCTGATCTTGGAAAAACATTTGTTATTCTTGGAAAGATACTGCTTCTTGAACGAATAGATTATGTCATGGATGCTCTAAAATAGAAAGGTTGTGATCAGGTGAGACTGTATAATACGCTTACAAGAAAAAAGGAAGAATTCATACCAATTGAAGAAGACAAGGTGAAGATGTACGCATGCGGTCCAACTGTCTATAATTTTATACATGTTGGAAATGCAAGACCGGCTGTAATCTTCGACACCCTCAGAAGATATTTCAAGTACAAGGGATATGAAGTCAAATATGTTGTTAATTTTACAGATATCGACGACAAGCTCATAAACAGGGCAATTGAAGAGGATACCACAGTAAAGGAACTGGCAGAGAGATATATCAAGGAATATCTGATAGATACAACCGGACTTAATATACTTGAAGAGGAAACACTTCACCCGAAAGCCACTGAATATATAGGTGGAATAATAAAGTTCATCAAGGGCCTGGAAGAAAAGGACTATGCCTATAATATTGACGGCAATGTATATTTTGACACTACAAAACTCAAAGATTATGGAAAGCTTTCAAAGAAAAATCTAGAAGATCTTATTTCGGGAGCAAGAGTTCAAGTGAACGACGAGAAGAGAACCACATCCGACTTTGCACTCTGGAAAAAGGAAAAGCCGGGAGAACCTTCTTGGGGCAGCCCCTGGGGAAAGGGAAGACCTGGATGGCATATAGAGTGTTCGGTGATGGCAAAGGAGCTTCTAGGTGACACCATAGACATACATGCCGGTGGAGAGGACCTTCAGTTCCCTCACCATGAAAACGAAATTGCACAGAGTGAATCTCTGACGGGGAAGCCTTTTGCAAGATACTGGCTTCACAATGGAATGATCAATATAGACAACCAGAAAATGAGCAAATCCCTGAACAATTTCTTTACTGTAAGGGATGTCAGCAAGGAATATGATCTTGAAATATTGAGATTCTTCATAGTTTCGGGACATTACAGAAAGCCTATAAACTACAGCAGAGAAACCATACATCAAGCAGATGCATCTCTTCAAAGATTGTACAACTGCAAGAGAAATCTGAAGTTCTATATGGAAAACAATCCTCCTGGAGAAGTTGACGAAGCAGTGAAGCTTAAGATGATTGAGTTCAGGAATCAGTTTGAAAATGCCATGGATGACGATATAAACACAGCTGATGCAGTAACTGCTCTTTTTGAAATAGCCAAATTTGTGAATTCAACATTCGATGAATTCACATCCAGGGAATCGGCTGGATTTGTCAATGAAGAATACCTTGAACTGGCGGAAGTTCTTGGAATTCTCTACAAGGAAGTTCAGGATGAAATATCTGAAGAAGCCATGGCGCTTATCAACAAGAGGATAGAGGCCAGGAAGAACAAGGACTTCAAGCTGGCAGACGAACTTAGGGATGCATTACTTGAGATAGGTGTTGAAGTTGAAGATACAAGAGACGGAGTCAAATGGAAGAAAATATAATCAAGAGGGACCCGAAGCTCATGTCCCCTCTGCAGCTTGCCTATATTGGAGATGTTGTTTACGAGCTTTATGTAAGGTCCTTTCTTGTTGAGACTACGGATTTGAATGTAAACCAGCTTCACAAGAATGCTGTAAAATTTGTGAAGGCCGAAGCACAGGCTGAAGTAGCGAAGGAAATAATGGATATCCTTTCGGACGAGGAAGTCAGAATATTCAAAAGGGGAAGAAATGCCAAAAGCGGTTCCATACCCAAGAATGCAAAGCTTATAGATTACAAGCATGCAACGGGATTTGAGTCTCTTCTGGGATATCTATACATATTAAACAGAAAAGAAAGAATAGATGAACTGTTTGAAATTGCAAAGAAGTTCATTAAGAGGTAGCCATGAGGTTGATAATAGGAAAAAATCCTGTACTTGAAGCGCTTAACAGCGATAAGAAGATTGAAAGAATATATGTCCTCAAAAAGGACGGAAAGAACAACAACGGCAGCATAATAGCAATGGCAAAAAAAAGAAGAATTACCATAAAGGAAGTGGACAAGTCAAAGCTTGATGCCATGTCCTCTGGAGGCAGTCACCAGGGAGTGGCTGCTGAACTTGAAGATTTCAAATACAGTACAATGGACGACGTCATTGCTGCTGCGGAGGAAAGGGAGCAAAAGCCTTTTGTTGTAATCCTTGATGGAATAACCGATGTGCACAACCTTGGAGCAATAATAAGGAGTGCCGAATGTGCAGGTGTACACGGGGTTGTAATCCCTGAAAGAAGGGCTGCGCAGATTACCGACACAACAGCCAAAACGTCGGCAGGTGCTCTTGAGTATATGAATATAGTTAAGGTGAAAAATATAAATACAGCCATTCAGGAGCTTAAGGACAAGGGCTTCTGGATTTATGGAGCCGACATGAATGGCGACAAGCATTATTATGAAGAAAAATATGATTCTGCCACAGCTCTTGTCATTGGAAGCGAAGGAAAGGGAATAAGCAGGCTTGTGAGAGACAACTGCGATGTAATTGTAGATATTCCCATGGGAGGAAGGGTGAATTCCCTCAATGCATCATGCGCCGCATCCATCATAATATTCGAAGTATTGAAACAGAGAGGTATATAAATGTATCAAGGCAAGGAATATCTCTTCGTAGACGGTTACAATATAATAAATGCCTGGGATGATCTCAGAGAACTAATGGACATAAACATAGAAGCGGCAAGACAGGGTCTTGTCGATATTCTAGTGGAATACCAGTCTTACAAGGATATCAAGATTATACTTGTTTTTGATGCCTACAAGGTGAAGGGAACGAGTCAAAAGACAGAAAAACAGGGTGGATTGGAGATAATCTACACTAAGGAAAATGAAACTGCAGATACGTATATTGAAAGAATACTGGATGAGATCGGAAGGTACAGAAAGGTCACTGTAGCCACTTCCGATGGTCTTTTGCAGCAGCTCATAATGTCAAGAGGCGGACTGAGGATGTCGGCAAGGGAATTTTGTCATGCTGTTCTTGATACAAAAAGAGAAATTGACAGAAAAAGGGATAAAATATCCCAGCAGGATGTTAAATACAGGGGAACGTTGGATTCAGAGACTTTGAGGAAACTTAGCGATCTGAGAAACGGCAAAAGTTGAAAAATAATTTGTTAAATGAAATTCATATTGTATATTTATTATTGACAGGTAAAAGCTAAGATAGTAAAATGAAATCGTTATGAAAAATGCCCATGTGGCTCAGTAGGTAGAGCACTTCCATGGTAAGGAAGGGGTCATCGGTTCGAATCCGGTCATGGGCTCCATGAAATTAAGATATTCCAAGGAGGAACTTAAATGGCAAAATCAAAATACGAAAGAAATAAACCCCACGTAAACATAGGAACTATAGGTCACGTTGACCACGGTAAGACAACACTTACAGCAGCGATCACAATGGTACTTCACAAGAAATACGGATTCGGTGAGTCAGTAGCATTCGAGAACATCGACAAGGCTCCTGAAGAGAGAGAAAGAGGAATCACGATCTCAACAGCACACGTTGAGTACGAGACTCCAAACAGACACTACGCACACGTTGACTGTCCAGGTCACGCCGACTACGTTAAGAACATGATCACTGGTGCGGCTCAGATGGACGGAGCAATCCTGGTTGTATCTGCAGCAGACGGTCCAATGCCACAAACAAGAGAGCACATCCTTCTTTCAAGACAGGTTGGTGTACCTAAGATAGTAGTATTCCTTAACAAGGCAGACATGGTTGATGACGAAGAGCTTATCGAGCTTGTAGACATGGAAATCAGAGAGCTTCTAACAGAGTACGAATTCGACGGAGACAACACTCAAATCGTAGTAGGATCAGCACTTAAGGCTCTTGAAGATCCAGACGGAGAATGGGCTGACAAGATAGTTGAGCTTATGGAAGTTGTTGACGCAGAGATCCCAACTCCAGAGAGAGACACTGACAAGCCATTCCTTATGCCTGTAGAGGACGTATTCTCAATCACAGGTAGAGGAACAGTTGCAACAGGAAGAGTTGAAAGAGGAATCCTCAAGGTACAGGACAAGATCCAGATCGTTGGATTGTCAACAGAGTCAAGGGAAGTAGTTTGTACAGGAGTAGAGATGTTCAGAAAGCTTCTTGATCAGGCACAGGCTGGAGACAACATCGGAGCGCTTCTAAGAGGAGTACAAAGAGACGAGATTGAAAGAGGACAAGTACTTGCAGCTCCTGGATCAATCACACCTCACACAAACTTCAAAGGAGAGGTTTACGTACTTACTAAGGAAGAGGGTGGAAGACATACACCATTCTTCAAAGGATACAGACCACAGTTCTACTTCAGAACAACTGATGTAACTGGTTCAATCGAGCTTGAAGAAGGAGTAGAAATGGTAATGCCAGGAGACAACGCAACATTCACAGTTGAGTTGATCACTCCAATCGCAATGGAAGAAGGACTAAGATTTGCGATCAGAGAAGGTGGAAGAACAGTTGGAGCAGGAGTTGTTGCTCAAATAATCAAGTAATTCCATTAAATGCAAACATTCAAGGCAGGTCGTATGACCTGCCTTTTCTATAGTTTGGGAAAGTTAAATGAATAACCGCTTTTAAATAAAAAACCTACCAATGTAAAAAAATCCGTCAAGGAATGACGGATTTTTTTACATTTTTGAGGATAAGCACCTGAAAGCCTTGAAAAAATAATCTGTAAAACTGGCATGGTAATTGCATTAATATATGGTATCAGCTGATACAATATATTATTTTGGAGGGAATCATGAGTTTAAATGAACACAATAATGTAAAGCATGAAGAGACAGGCGGATTTAATTCCAGATGGGGATTACTGTTGACACTGATAGGATTGTCTGTGGGAACGGGAAATATATGGCGTTTCCCAAGAATGGCTGCACTTAATGGTGGTGGAGCATTTATATTGGCGTGGACAATAATGCTTGTAATGGTTGCAATACCGGTGATTATAGGGGAAGTAGTTATTGGAAGGGCAACAAGACATGGAGTTCCTGGAGCATTCAAGGACTTTATAGGAAAGAAATATACATGGATGGGAACTTTCATGACTATAGTAGTTACAGCAATTGCCGCTTATTACACGGTAGTTATGGCCTGGGTACTTCGATATATCATTATGTCCATTACACAATCATACTTTGGACAGGATACTCTGGCAATATTCAATGATGTTGCAAACGGTAGTGCAGGTACAGTGATATGTTTCATAATAAGTTTGGCTTTGACAGGACTTGTATGTATAGGAGGAGTAGGGAAAAGTATTGAAAAGGTTCAGAAGCTTATTGTTCCGGTATTATTCGTATTATTAATAATTGTAGCCATAAGAGCCCTTACATTGCCAGGGGCAGAGAAGGGACTGAATTTTATGTTTACAATCAAGAAGGAATATCTTTTCAGTTCAAAGACATGGCTCAATGCATTGACTCAGATATTGTGGTCAGTAGGAGCTGGTTGGGGTCTGGTAATGACCTATGCAGTCTATACAAAGGCAAAATCAGACATAGCACTCAATGAATTTGTGCAGGGATTTGGCAACAATGTTGCAGCACTACTGGGTGGAGTAGTTGTACTTCCTACGCTGTTTGCAATGTCGGCATCGCCTGAAATTGCTCAGAATATTGCAGCTTCCGGTAACAACGGTCTAACGTTTATATCACTTGCAGGCATATTTGCAGACATGCCTGGTGGCGGGATAATAAGTATTATGTTCTTTGTGGCTCTTTATCTGGCAGCTCTATCATCGAATATTGGACACTTCCTTTTAAGTGCAACACCGTTCATAGATGCAGGATACTCGAGAAAAAAGGCTACAATAATCATATTTGCTATCTGCCTTGTGTGGGGACTTCCTTCAGCATGGAGCGAGACTTTCTTCAGCAATCAGGACTGGGTAGCAGGTATGTCTCTTGTAATAGGAACGCTGTTTACATGCTTCGCGCTTTCAAAATACGGAACTGAAAAAATAAGGAAAAATCTGATTAATATTCCGGAAAATGATCTTTATGTAGGAAAATGGTGGAGTTATTGCATCAAGTACATAACGCCTGCAATTTGCATAATTATGATTGCATGGTGGGTGATTCAGTCATTTACGTGGTATGAGGGAGTAGATATTTTGAATCCTCTTGAATCTGCAAGTCTTGGAACATGGTTGGTACAGGCTGCATTATATATTGTGGTTGCAATGTTTATAAGCAAAACAATAAACAAGGAAACTGAAAACGTTTATTTTGATGGAGAAACATACCCGCCAATCCCTGAAGAGCATAAATAATAATTTAAGGAGATGAATATTATGACTACTACTGCAACTGTAACAATGATTACTACTATTATTATATATGGAACAATAACTGCATTTTTAATAAGGAAAATAATGCAGTCCGGGAATTGATAATCAAATAATTGATTGATTTGAATGATTTATTTTGTAGAGACCGGCAGGGTCCGGTCTCTATGAAAAACGAGGTGGATTATGAAAGGCAGAATACTGAACATACAGAAATTTTCAATACATGATGGGCCCGGCATAAGGACCACCCTGTTCATGAAGGGATGTCCCCTTGAGTGCAGGTGGTGCCATAATCCTGAAAGCATAGGTTATGAGAGGGACATAATGATTGACATTGAGAAGTGCTCATCTTGCGGAAGCTGCGCCAGATTATGTGCTTATGATGCCCTTAAGATGGTTGAAGTTCCGGAAGGAAAGGTTCTGGTTAAAGACAAAAATCTTTGTATCGGATGCGGGAAATGTGAAGTCTACTGTATCAACGAAGCCATAAGCATAGTGGGAAGGGATATGGAAGTTGAAGATGTAATCGGGGAGCTTCTGAAGGACAGACTTTTCTACGAGGAATCAGGAGGAGGAGTAACAATATCAGGAGGAGAACCTCTTGTTCAGGCTGATTTTACAGCAAAGATCCTGAAAAAGCTTAAGGAGGAAGGAATACACACAGCAGTTGACACTTGCGGACAAGTGCCCTTTGAGAACTTTGAGAAGGTAATGGAGTACACAGACTTGTTCCTATACGACCTTAAGATTGGAGATGAAAGAAAGCACCTGGAATATACCGGTGCATCAAATAAAAGGATAATTGGAAATCTTAAAAGGCTCTCGGAAGCGGGAGCAGAAATAACAGCAAGGATGATAATGGTTGATGGCGTGAACACTGAAGATGAGGATATCGAAAAAGCCATCGGCATACTTGTAGAGACAGACATAAGCAAGATAAATATACTTCCATACCACAACATATCAAATCACAAGTACAGAAAGCTTGGGAAAAGTTACAATGAAGAAGGTATGACTGTGCCTTCAGGGAAAAGGATGGAAGAGATAAAAGAAATGCTTGAAGAAAAAGGCTATGAAGTGGCAATAGGAGGTTGACCATGATAGAGGAGATTATTAAAAGAGGAACAACAAAAAGAACAAAAGCACTGAGGGAAAAGAGCACAACTACACAGCCAAGGCTAAGCACTGAAAGAGCTGTATACCTGACTGAAACATATAAGAAACATTACGGTGAAGAACCGACACCTGTACTTAGGGCAATGGCGTTCAAAAACTATATGTCTAATAGAAATCTTTACATAGGGGACGGAGAGCTTATAGTTGGTGAGAAGGGATTGTCGCCCCAGACAGCACCAACATTTCCGGACTTGTGCTGTCACGAAATGGAAGACCTTGATATAATGGACAAGAGGAAATATATATCTTTCAAGGTAAGTGACGAGGATAAAAAGATTCACGAAGAAGAAATAATACCATACTGGCAAAACAAGTCAATGAGGTATAAGATATTGAAGAATATGACACAGGAATGGAAGGATTGCTATGAAGCCGGTATATTCACTGAATTCATGGAACAGAGGGCACCGGGACACACTGTGGCAGACGCTAAGATATACAGAAAGGGATTCCTGGACTTCAAGAAGGAGATAAATGAGTCCATGGAAAATATAGACTGGCTCAATGATCCTGAAGCTTTGGACAAAAAGAATCAGCTTGAAGGAATGTCCATATCCTGTGACGCTATAATTGAATACGGAAGAAGATATGCAGAATATGCCAGAAAACTTGCCGAGAATGAGATGGATGAAACAAGAAGGGAAGAGCTTCTCTGGATAGCAAAGAATTGCGATACGGTACCTTCACACAGACCCGAGACATTCGCACAGGCAGTGCAAATGTACTGGTTCGTACACCTGGGAGTGACCACGGAACTAAACACCTGGGATGCATTCTCTCCTGGAAGGCTTGACCAGTATCTCTATCCTTTCTACAAGAAGGAGGTAGAGGAAGGTACCCTTACAAGGGAAAAGGCACAGGAAATACTTGAGTGCATGTGGATAAAATTCAATAACCAGCCTGCGCCTCCAAAGGTGGGGATAACCCTAAAGGAAAGCGCCACATATACTGACTTTGCAAACATAAACACTGGAGGAATAAATCCCTATACGGGAGAAGACGGAGTAAATGACATTTCCTATATTATTCTTGATGTTATGGACGAGATGAAGCTTCTCCAACCAAGCTCGAACGTGCAGATAAGCGAGAAGACGCCAGAAGAATTCCTCAGAAGAGCCTGTGAAGTTTCAAGGGAAGGATGGGGACAGCCTGCATTTTACAACACTGAGGAGATAATAAAAGAACTTGTTGATGCAGGTAAAACAAAAGAAGATGCACTCTTCGGAGGAGCAAGCGGATGCGTGGAGACAGGAGCACATGGAAGAGAAGCATACATATTGACAGGATATTTCAACATGCCTAAGGTGTTTGAACTGACACTGAGCGACGGATACGACAAGGAAACAGACAAGCAGCTTGGTCTGAAACTGATGAACGGCAAGGAATTTGAAAGCTATGAAGAAGTGTTCGAAGCCTTTAGGAAGCAGATGGAACACTTCATCGATATAAAGATAAGAGGAAACAACATCATAGAGAAGCTTTTTGGGGAAGAGATGCCTGCAACATTCCTGTCAATAGTCACTGATGACTGCATAAGCAATGGCAGGGACTACAACCAGGGTGGTGCAAGATACAACACAAGATATATTCAGGGAGTTGGAATAGGAACTGTGGCAGACTGTCTGGCAGCGATAAAATACAATGTCTTCGATGAGAAGAGGATGACCATGAAAGAGCTTCTTGAGGCTGCAGACAACAACTTCGAAGGATATGAGCTTGTAAGGAAGCTTGTGCTCAAGAATACTCCAAAGTACGGAAATGATGATGACTATGCTGATGCTCTTATGGTTGATGCATTCAACATATTCAAGGATATTGTAAACGGAAGGCCTGCAGTGTATGGAGGAAAACACAGGATAAACATGCTGCCTACTACATGCCATGTGTATTTCGGTTCCGTGACAAGAGCCTCCGTAAATGGAAGACTTGCATATAAGCCTCTGCCTGACGGAGTATCTCCTGAAAAGGGAGCAGATACAAATGGACCTACTGCCGTAATAAAGTCGGTATCCAAAATGAACCAGATAGAGACGGGAGGAACACTTCTTAATCAAAGATTCGCACCGTCGGCACTTGCCGACAACAAGGGACTTGAAAACCTTGGAGCGGTTATAAGATCTTATTTCAGGATGGACGGACACCATATACAGTTCAATGTATTCGACAAAAAGATATTGCTGGAGGCACAGAAGAAGCCTGAAGAATACACAAACCTCATAGTAAGGGTTGCCGGATACAGCGACCATTTCAACAATCTTGAAAAGGCATTGCAAGATGAGATAATCAACAGAACAGAACAGACTTTTTCTTAAAGATAAAGAAAGTTAACCTCGAATGAAATAATTTACAGAGTATTCATGACTCATGGATGCTCTGTATTTATGAAATAGAATTAGACAATAATAAAATTTAAGGAAGGAAAAATGAGAAGACTCATAAAAGACGAATCAAAATGCATAGGATGCGGAGCATGCGTAGAAAAATGCTCGTCGGCATACTTCAAGGAAAACAACGAAAATAAATCTAGAATAAGAGTGGAAAAATTTGAAGACAGAAACTGGAACCGACTAACAATATGCACCCAGTGCGGAGTGTGTACTGAGATATGCCCTACAATGGCCCTTGTGAAGGACATCAAGGGAGTGGTGA
>NZ_FQZL01000034.1 GCF_900142005.1 Dethiosulfatibacter aminovorans DSM 17477 | reverse complement strand
TTTTAATTGAATCACTCCTTCATTCACAGTTCCCATGAGATGAATACCAAAAGCTGCATCTACCTTTGGATTTTCTAAAACGCCTTCCTCTATCATAGGGAGTGCACCTCCAGCGTCTTCTTCAGCGGGTTGAAATAGAACTTTAATGTTTCCAGAAATTTGTTCTTTTATTTCATTAAGAATCATAGCTGTTCCTAACAAACCTGCAGTATGGCCATCATGAGCGCATGCGTGCATTACCCCTGGCACCTTTGATTTATAAGATAAATTTGCCTCTTCATTTAATCTTAAAGCATCCATATCTGCTCTTAGTAAAACCGTTGGTCCCGGTTTACCACCTTTTATTAGCCCAACAACTCCAGTTTTAGCTATCCCTTCTTTTACTTCTATACCATGATTTCTTAAAGTATCCGCTACTCTTCTTGCTGTCTTCACTTCTTCAAAAGCAAGCTCAGGATACATATGAAAATAATGTCTTAACTCTACAACTTGGTCATAATATTTTTCTACAAGGTCTTTAATATTTTGATTAGCCATTTATTCATCCCCCAAATAAATTTAAACTTTTATAAACTATGTCTTGTCTTATTAATATTATAAAAGATAATAATAAAAAAAACCGTTTGCTAGAAAACGATTTTTGAAAAAATTTGTATATTTATTTATACAGTCAAGGCTTCTGAGTACAAAGACTCGGTAATAATAATAGATGATTTCTTTCCTGCATCATCAAGTATCGAACGACGCAACTTATTTCTATCTGCAGATCATATGATAAGACTTTTTGGAGACAATATATCAAATGCAAGAATGACTTCCAAGATGGAGAAACAGAAAGAATATAAACCTAATGGAGTTTGTTTGGTCTCAGCTGAAGACACACATGGAAGTACTTCCAGCCGCTCGAGGTGCTTGCATCTATATCTTGACAAAACAAGTGTAGACCTAGAAACTTTATCATATTGTCAGGATAGACCCAAACACTTTTCGACCTTTATATATGCCTTCCTTAAGTATATTTCTGAAAACTATGAGACCTATGTCAAGGAAATCAAGGAAAGAGTCAATAGCTACAGAAAAGAATATAGAAATAATTTTAAACACGGAAGACTACTTGATTCATATATCCTGCTACTTGTATCATTTGAGATATTTCAGGAATATGGATGCTACATAAATGCAATTAACAAAAAGGAAAGAATTAATGAATGTAATGATGCATCTAAAAGCTTATTGGAACTTGTCACCGAAATGACTTATGATATCTACTCTGATGAACCTGGACTACTTTATGCTAAAGCAGTGGACGAATTGATATCTTCTCACTACATATCATTGTCGAAATCAGATGATAACAACATGGAGAGATATGGCTGGGAAACTGATACCCACTATTTCTTATATCCTGATTTAGTACTTGGCGAAGTTGTTAAGTTCTATAAGGATCAAGGCAGAAAGTACTCTGCTTCAAAAAACAAATCTCATATGGCCCTTGATGCACTTGGATTAATAGAGAAGGATGGTAATAAACGAACCGTCAAAAAATCATTTCCAGGTGTTGGACGTAAACGATATCTAGTCATAGATAAGAATAAACTAAATGACTTACTACTTGAATTTTAAGGGGGCAGGGGGACAATGAACAATCAACCGTTGGAAACTCTGGCTTCCAAGCCACAAAACACAATAATAGCTGGGGGCACTCAGGTGGACTCAGCTTTAACAGACTTGATTATAGAGATAATAATAAGCAATTTCAATAAAATAGAACAAAATTCGGAGGATAATTAAAATGAAAAACAATAAATACAAAATAGGAATACACACAATGACAGAAATTAATATGGACTTGAACAAAAACACTAAGTATTTATCTGATATAATAACTATCGAAAAAATCGCAAAACGTTATAATATGGATATTATTGATGAGTATATCGACATAGTTGATAACAGCAGACCACGTACCGAACGGATTGTTAGTAGCGGGTTTGTTAAAATGATAAAAGATGCAAAGAATGGATTATTAGATGAAATAATCGTTGTTTGCAATCCAGCTTTTACCCAATATGACTTTGACATGCTAGAATATCACACAACAGAACATGGATTCTACATACCTACAACCGTCGCAGATGATTTTATTCTAAGATTCGGAGTCAGTAGGCCATGCTATATAGAATTCATCAAATATATAGCCAGGAGGAATAATTCATGATAAAACGTGTTGTAGCCTACGTTAGAGTCTCGACTACAGGGCAGGCTGAAGATGGCTTCTCTATAGAGGCTCAGCTAGAGGCAATAAGAAACCTTGCTAAAGCACTTGGTTACACAATTGTCGGAGAATACATCGATCGTGGAATTTCCGGTAAAAGTATGGATAACCGAGAAGCCTTCATGCGGATGATGGAAGATGCAAAAGCAGGACTATTTGATATGGTCATGGTCTGGAAGATGAGTCGAATTTCAAGAAATCATTTGGATCTTTTGAAGATATACGAAGAGTTTGAAAGAATAGGTGTTGATTTCAGATCTGTATCCGAGCCCTTTGATACCAGTAATCCTTCCGGCAAGTTGTTATTCAACTTGCTGGGCTCAATAGGGGAATTCGAAAGAGAAACAATCGTAGAAAACGTGAAAAATGGTATGAAACAGAAAGCTAGAGAAGGTGGTTTCAATGGTGGGCTGATGCTGGGTTACAGGTCAGTCTACCCAGACTCATCTCAAAACAAGAAAGAGATTATTGTTATTGAAGAAGAAGCAAAAATAATCAGGATGATATTTGACTGGTACATAAATGGTAAAGGATTCAAATATATCGCATTTAAGCTAAATGAACTTGGCTTTACGACTGTTAAAGGTAATGCTTTCTCAATTTATTCAGTGCGGACAATAATTAACAATCCAACTTATGCCGGTAAAATACGTTTCAACAACTATGTCAATCACTCTAAGAACAAACGAAAAGGTAATGAACAAGAACTAGTGCTTGCAGATGGTAATCATACCCCTATTATTGATATCAGAACCTGGGAAAAAGCACAGTCAATCTTCAACAGCAAAAAGCGTTATCGAACCACCCCAAAGAAAGGTGCATTCCTGTTAACAGGACTCCTAAAATGTCCTGTTTGCGGAAGTTCAATGGTTGCCGGGAGAGCACCGCGTAAAGGTCCTTCTGGAAACAAGTCATACTACAAGTATTATCAGTGTTCAAAGTATAAGAATTTCGGCAAGACAGAATGTAATGCTAACTCTGTAAATGCCAAATATGCAGAGGATTACGTATTAAGCAAACTCAACGAATTCACCCTAGATGATGGACTTGTGGAAACCATCATAAACAATTTAAATGACTACGTTAAGAAGAACGTCAAACCTATACAGACCAAACTTGAGTTGATAAACAAAGACATATCTCAATACTCGGAAAGGAAGGAACGAATTTTCAAGCTTTATGAAGATGGAATCATTGATCAGCCTCACTTGATGAAAAGATTGAAAGCATTTGAATCTGAGTATGAAGATATCAAGATACAGAGAGAGGATTTGCTCAATCAAATCAATTACAAGCAAACTACGAAGGAAATACCAACTGGTAAAGTCAAAACTCTTCTCAAGAATTTTGGCAGTGTTCTGAAAATCTCAAGCAGGGAGCAAAAAAAATTACTACTCAATCTAGTGGTTGACAAAATCACCGTCAACACAAATCGGAAAATCAACAATATTGAATTACGATTTGACGAAACAATTCAAAAAACATTACTTAAGGAGGACTCTTCAGATGAAGAGTCCTCTATTTTAATGCCATTTTCTTTGACAATTTGAATTATACAATGAATAGTTCAATGAACTCTACAGGAGATACATCATTTTATTTCCTGTAGAATTCTTGTCGAAAGGGGGTCATATGGATAAGAAAATCAATTCAAAAGACCTAAACGGGGTTTACAAAGATATTGCTGATAATATTAGTATGGATGTAGCTGTCAAATTCCATGAAAACTTCGGAGGTCTTCAAATAACTTTCCCAAAGCACTTCTACAGCACAGAGTATGTTGTAAATCAAATCAAGAACGAATTCACAGGAAACAATTTTAGAGAATTAGCAAAAAAATACAATTATTCAGAACGCTGGATAAGAGAACTAATCAGGAGGGATTAACATGGACAAAATATTTATCATTTATTCTCTAGTAGCAGGATCATTGGTTTTTGCATTCATTCACAAACATTTTAGAATGATGTATTTCGGTTTTAAAACAATAGCATTGTCTTGGCTATTCACATGCTTCATAACGGGAGCGGTTACAGTAGCCATTTTCGGATCTATATTTGAAAAATTCACTAATGACGATTCAGATACCTATCCATCAACACCGATTGCCGAAAGTGTCTATGTTGAAAATGACGCCAATTCTGAAAAATCAATTTCTTTGAAATACTTTGACTACACATTAAAAGAGATTGAAGATGAATTCGGTACAGAATATCATATAGAAAATATTGACGGCAAAGAATACATCGCATTCAACGATGAAGTAACAATCTTTGATGACGGAGTTACCTTGTTTGATGCCGGTGACAATATCTACGATAATGAAGATCCAATGACGAAGGACTTGTATACAAATTATATGTTTGGATTCTTCGATATAAATTCAAAAGACAGCAAAGTCAGTTCCGTAATTCTTAGGGATGTATGGAAGCTTGAGGGTATACATGCTTACATGGATAAAGATACAATTATTGATGCGCTAGGAGTTCCCAATAAGCAAGGAATGAATGGCATCTCTTATGATATGGTCTATGATTTTGAAGATTGTAAAATCACTTTAAAAGGTATCAATCTGTTTTCAATTGTAGCGCAAATTGATAGCAAGGAAAAAGTCTACGTTGCTCAGTCTTCAGATTCAGCAATATATGATAAACTTTCTTTCAACTATATTGGTTCTACGCTTTCCGAGATAAAAAAGGAATTCGGTACAAATTACTCGGAACTAACCTATAAGGATAAGCCCACTGTGCGTTATGAAAACAACTACGAATTTATCTTTGATGAACTTAATGATGACAGCAAAGTTGTTGGTGCTGTCCTATTTCAATATCCATGGGAGATTATGGGAGTCAAGGAAGGTGCCTATTTCGAAGAAATTGAAGAAAATCTAGGTGATCCATTTTCTAAAGGTGTCCTTGAGGAGAATGATGAACTCTATATGATGGAATATCACTTCTCCAATGGGATATTAAGATTCTACAGTAATGATTATTATTCACGTTTTCTAATTGCAGAAATTGAATGTTGATCTGATTACGCTAATACCTACTAATTCTAAGGATTTCAGAAATGAAATCCTTTTTTTTATAGATTTTGTAACTCATTTAGTATACAATTATAGAGTACTTAAGCGCTCAATTAAACAATCACCCCCTTGAGAATAATGGATTCTATACTGGAATTCTGTTAACTATAGGTTACTGTATCAAATAGTATAGAGTTTGGAGGAACACAATATGATTAAAAAAATGTATATCGATAATTTCAAAGCATTAAATGACTTTACTATTGAGTTTTCAAATATGAATGTCCTAATTGGGAAAAACGGTGTTGGAAAAAGTTCTGTACTCCAAGCCCTTGATTTTATTAAAAATTTTGCAATTAAAGATTTGGATGTTTACATGTCTGATAGAAACTGGAAGGCATCTGAAATTGGATCAAAACTGACTTCAACAAAACACATAACATTTAAAATACACTATGCTACTAAAAATAATGATGTTTTAATCTGGTCATTCACTGTGAATCCAGTTAAAAAGACTCAATTAATTGAGTTCATTAGAGAAGAGCTCACGAGAGAAAGCGATCAAAAAGTTTTGCTTGCATATTCATCAAATGGCGGTCGTAGATTTAATAATGAAATAAATGATTATGAAGCAATACCTAGTTTGAATCTTAACTCATCGCTTCTTAAAACAATTGATCCAAAAATCAATAAAAATCAATACCCTGAATTAGTAGAACTTAAAGAGTATTTCTTGGAATCTGATTCTTTTGAATTGATGTCTACTGAAAAAATGAGAAAAAACAGCAGGGGAAATACTGATTCTATTGGAGCTGGTGGAGAGAAATTATCAGCATTCATCCACAACATGGATTCTATCTCAAAAAAAGACTTTCTTAGATTGCTAAGTAATTATTTGAAATCAACCTCTGATATAAATACCTATGTTAAAGGTACTCCCGGTTGGGTCTATATGGATATACAAGAAAAATATAAGGATAAAATTGTCGATATTGATATGGCTCAGATAAGTGATGGAACATTAAGACTTATTGGATTCGCTGCTATTGCTGAAATCAATAAATCTTTAGGTTTTGTTTTGCTTGATGAAATTGAAGATGGTATTAATACTGCAATCGCTGCTAACCTGGTGAAAGAACTTGAAAAACTGTCTAAAACCACTTCACGACAATTCTTCGTTACAACTCACAGCACTGTTATGCTGGATTACTTCAATGAGGATAATATAATATTCTTATGGAGAACTTCTGATGGAAATGTAAAAAATAGAAGGCTAATAAAAAGCGATAAAATCAAATTATTATTGAATGAAATGTATGTAGGTGAACTTCTTTATAATCTGGATGAAGAAAAATTAATCAGCTATTTAGAATCGGTGGATGATAATGAAAAGATTACTAATTAGTGGTGAAGGTGTTACTGATTGCGGTGTACAGGAGTTTGGAACACAGGATTGGTTGGAAGGCCCTGTTCAAGCATACATAAGAGACATTCTGGTTGATGAGGATATTGAAATAATATCAATATCAAAACGAGATGTTTTCAAATCAAGACGAAGCAAAAAACAAAAGAAAGCAAGCTCAAAACTATCCGGTCATGCCGATAAGGCATTTAAACTCTGCTTGAAAGCCGAATCGCTAAACATTGACCATGTTCTCTGTTATGTTGATTCCGATTTTGATAGATCTGCAAAAACAAAAGAGCTCTCTATTAGAAGATCTTTTGAAAATAACTACACTGAAATCCAAGCAGGTTATTCTGCGTATAGTGATGATAGAGATGAAAACTCTATACCAGTTGTACCTGCAACTATGATTGAATCATGGCTTTTAGGAGATCCTGATTCTTTTCTTTCACTATTTGGCAGTTATCCCTCAAATCCTACTCTTCCTTCGAAGCCAGAATACCTTTGGGGTCAAGATAATAATCCGGATAGCGACTATCCTAAAAATGTGTTGAAAAGGGTTCTTGACCAATTTGATCAAGAACCCAATAGAGAATTATTCAATGAGATCGCTAGCTCAAGTAGCATAGGACACCTAAGAGAAAACTGCCCTTTAAGTTTTGAAAGGTTCTATAAAGACCTTACTCGAATAATAAAAATATAGAAACTTCAAAAGAGCGATTATGCTCTTTTTTTACTGTTGAAGGCACTGAGGTGAACCGTACCATAAGTAAATCTATAAACCGAGGCTGAATTGTGACATAGATAAACAATTCTTTTGTAAACCCGGATTTCGAGAACAAATAATAGTATTTGTTCTCATATTTTTTTATTAGTTTACTTTTCTCAACAAGCTCATTGAATATTTTCATGCCTAAAAGCTCATTTTTCCACTTGCATTCACAAAAAATTGCATTTTGTCATCTGCTGCAATTATGTCTATTTCTTCTTGTCTTTTTTTGACAGGATTATTGCCCCACCATCTACCTATTTGCCCAAACAAAAAAGGTAAATCCAATTCGGCATTTTTCTTCATAAGGTATTGCATTGAAATCAATTCATCTTCAGATATTTTACTGATATAGTCAAAGGCTCGTTCCCAGTTTGTAAATACTGCATTTCCTTCAATCCCCTCTGATTTATTTGCAAAAACATCCCTGCTGAAATTTTCCAGATTCCTTTCCTCACTGGCTTCTCTAGAGTTAACCCCTTATCTTATCTATGCCATTACAGCTTACTCGTCAGTGACAATACACCTCTGCTTTGTTATACTTATATTATACATTATAGAAAAATTAAGGAGGACCAATAATGATTGGTGTTTTGAAGAAAGCAATTCGCATCAAATCTGTATTTCCATCTCAATTACTGGTGTTTCTGGCAATATTCATTGCCCTGCTGGGTGAATCAATCGGAGTTTTCTACCTTGCAGTATTGAACAGGATGCTCCCTGTCTTTGCAGCCCCCGTTTTTCAGATTATTGGGTATATGGTTGGAGGCTTCTTCCTGTATTATGGAATCCACAAGATACAGACTCCTAAAATCCCTGATGAAGTTGCAATGGATGAGGAAACCGAACCGGACTCTGTCGGTCATGAAGAAATACATGAACCCGGGAAGAAAAAAGGCCTAGCAGCCTTTGTCATGAACTTCCTGATTCTTGCAGTCATTGCAAAGCTCCTCCAGCACAATATACCAGTACTTGCCAATCCGGATGCCACTCCTATATTCCTTAAGTCTCTGGCACTGACCATTGCAGGTCTTATATTAATGGAAATAATCATTTTTAACTCATGGCTCATTGTTCGCAATTCAACAAGCCCCAATCAATATTTCAGCTGTTTCATGAAATCAATTGCCATATATGTTAAAAGCATCAAATACAACATCATGAGCTCCATAATAATCATACTTATTTCCGTATTTATACTGCTTCTTCATTTTCTTTTTTGGCCTGTTGCATTTTCTACAAATCTTTCACCTGTAACGATCCTATTCTACAGGACTGTCACATATGCTTGTCTCATGGGCTGGGGGATATTGTTCCTGATGAAAACGATAAGGGTCATATATGAAGACAAGGCTGATTTTAAACCAGCAAAGACATCTCCTTTAGGATATGTACTGGTAGTCCTGTCCCTGGCTGCACTTGTTTATTATTCAATACCTTTTACCAACAGCATAGAGGGTGAATATGATCGGATCATTGCAGGAGCTGAAGACTACAGAAGAGATGGCCAGCTTTACCTTTGCGGCAACGAGTACAAGAAGGCATATGCACTAATGAAGGCATATAACGGCTATCTGATGGATATGCACATCCAGAAGGACAAAAAAGCAACTGACGATCAGAAAAAAAACTCTATGAAAGAAGCAAATGCATTATTCAAGGAAGCCTATGCATTCTATCCCAACGGAGGGAAAATATATTACCTGGATGCATTGAGATATATTGATGAAGACCCGTCAAAGTCACTGTCCCTGGCACAGAATGCCAAGGAATATGATCCTCTGTTCGTTGAGGCTTACAAACTGATTCTAGATCTCAGTATTAAACTTAACAAAGAAGAACTTGTGGAGAGCATAGCGAGAGAAATGGTTGTAAAAGGGATGTATTCCAATTCAATCGGTCTCAATTCCATGAGTGTGAGAAGAATTGATTCAACCCTAGAATCAATAGACGGCTATATGAAAATCTGCCTTGAAAACATAACAACAATGGCTTATGAATACTACAACAACCAGCTTTATCCCGAGGCAATGGAAGAACTGATGATGATCAGGGAGATACTGCCTGAGGATGTAGTAACAAATTATCTTATAGCCATGACGGATTTGGAACTGAAGGCTGACAATAAAGCCTATACAACAGCCATAGAAGCAGCCCAGACAATACTGGACCAGTATCCTGATGAAAAATGGGCCCAGGAACTCTACAGTGGAGTAATACTGAGAGCCGGCAACCAGAATGTGATGGACAAGGTTATCAAGGAAGCCTATGAAAGGAATCCTCAAAACCCCGAAATAGCAGAACAATACGCCTATTCCCTTCTGAAGAAGAATTACAATTCGTCATATTATGAAGTTACTCAAGAGGCAGAGCTAGTAGTTGACAAAATCCTTGCAAAAGACAGCAAGAGATGGTTTGCAGTTTATTGCAAGTCCCTTATTGAGCTGTACAAGGGTGAATACAAATCATCACTTGATAATATCGACCATTTCTCGGACTTGATTGTGGAAAAAGAGGATCTTTTCAGCTTTTATGACGAACTCTACAATACTTATGTCATTAAGTATGCAAGGAGAATGGTCATGGATGAAAAAGCAAAGGAAGTATTGTCATCCGGTGACAGTGCAGATGCATTCACCTGCCATTACATAATGGGAGCCTTCGGTACCATGAGCAGTGAAGTCGACACGCTGGGTACAATAGACAATCTCACCCTGGCAATTGAATATAATCCGAGCTTTTCCAAGCTCTACTATATGATAGGTAATGCATATATGGAATATGGCTACCATCAAAATCATCCCGAGTCATATGTACTTGCCGAGAACTACTACAAGGAATCAATCCGTATTTTCAACAATGATCCATATGCATGGTTTGCATTGGGTCACGCATACAAGAAACAGGAAAGATACGAGGAAGCCATGGGGGCATTCCAGAAAACCCTCACTCTGATGCCTGCACAAGACCACCAGTCGGACCACTTCGGCGTCTCCATACATTCAACCTATCAGATAAGGGAACTGGAAAACATACTGGCTTCAAAGGAGGGACAATAATATGATGTTGATATTTGGAATATGCATCCTGTTTGGTGCTCTTTTGGAAATGATCCTTACAGCTTTCTCCTTCAGCAGTCTTATGGTAATGGCATTTGGACTCGTGCTGGCAGTAGTAAGCCTTGCAGGCAATAAACTGTTCAAGGGAATCGGAAAGAACGCCCTTTCGCTTATAGTCATCCTGGTTGCCCTTTTGGTTGTTGCAGGCATCTCCCATATGGAAGAATCCCTGGACAAGGAAACAAGGGACATACTCAGCCAAGCGGAAAAAGTGAAAACAGAAGAGGGTTACGAGGCAGCCATCGACTTTCTGGAAAACAGCAATGCAGGAGATGGATGGAGAAAAGAAGCCGCCCTCCTCATAGGTAACCTTTATATGGAAGAGTCCAAATTCACGGAAGGAGCAGGTGCATATTATCAGGTTTTGAAAAAGTTACCTGACGATATGGCTGTACGGACACTATACGCAGAAGCTCTGTATATGAAAAACGACTATAAGAATACACTTGATCAGGGACTGCACATGGCAGAGCTGGACCCAGAATACAGCAAGGCCTACGTCATCATAGGCGATGCCTACAAGGGCTATAATGACCATTTCCGGGAAATATTCTACTACAAGATTGCAGTAGGTCTTGATGAAACATCGGTGGTCAACAGGCTTAGACTTGCCGAGGCCTACGGCAATTCACAGTCGGAGGAGGAAGCAATAGAACAGTATGAAATCGCAAAGGAACTTGCGGACACTTTCGATGAGGAAACCCTTGTATATGAAAGCTATCTCAGGTTCACCGACATTGGTTCAACAGAAACAGAGGAGGTGCAGCCATGAAAAAACATTTACTCATATGCCTGTTTATTGCAGTGACTCTATTGTTTAATCCGGTTTCAGCCTCAGCCGACCTGGACGGAAGAGCCATATTTGACGATATTGATGATATGACATCGGAAGAGATCGTTGCAGAAATGAAATACGTTGCTGCCATGGCCAAGGATGGAAAGTACTACCCTCAGGACCGCCTCCATGCCCTTGAGCAGCAGCTTGCCAAGAATCAGACGGCAGAGATTGAAAGGTTCAAGGATCAGTTGAAAAAGGATGCAGAGATAGCCAAGCAGGTGGATGACCTAAAAGCAAAAGCAATTGCCAAGGCTCAGGAAAAGGGAAGCGAACTTTACGGCAAGCACGAGGATGAAATAAAGGCCTATGTCGAAGATCAGGCAAGAAGGGCGCTTAAGATGTCCGAAACCGACTGGCAGGCAAGGAAGGACGAGTTCAACAAGATGTACAAGGAAGGGTCCGAGGCCTATGAGAAGCACCTTGCAGGTTATGTGGAGATGGCGCAAAAGGCCTATGACGCATACAATGCATACAACCAGGCAAAATCCGACCATCCCGAAGCTCCTGAAGCTGCACAAAAGCTGGTGGGTTTCCTGAACGCCACAGGTCAGGTTCTCAATTTTGCAGGGGAAAAGATGGATAAAACCCCTTTGAGACCAATCGGTGAAATCCTCAAGCTGTACGGCGCAGCCACAGGTCTCGGAAACACTGCAGCAACCACTGCATGGAATTACGTACACAGGGACGGCATCAATCCATATTTTGAATCACAGTACAGCAAAGGATTTGAAAAGGCGGGCCTTGACATAACCGATCACATGTTCATTGAAAAATCAAACCTTATGCTTTTTGATAAAAACATGAGGATACTAAAGCTACCAAACGGCGAATATGTCGTATTCAACGACAAATTCGAGATAGTACCGGGAAGCAACGGAAAAATGCTGACGGCAGCCGAATACGAGAAACTTGAGCAGCTATACGTGTCCTATGCCAACGGCAAGGAGGAGGGCTGGCCAAATCTGACTGCAGAGCAGCTTGCCCAGCTTGTGAGGGGTGAAAAAATCAAGGTCACCGTTGATGACAATTGGTGGCCGAGAAGCGATGAAATAAAAGAGTTTACCCTTGAATCACTCATGGCCTTGGGTGAAAAACATGCCGATAGAACCATGTCAGACGATTTCTATACATCGATTGACAGGATCCTTAACGGCGACCAAAGTTTGTTTGGCGAAATTGGCGACAGGCTCTTTGGAAACGCAAGGGACCGCAGGAATGAAATATGGGAGCTCTTTTCCCAATATCAGGATAACAATCCAAGCTACGACAGCCTGATTCATGACAGGGAAGCCTTTCTTGAATGGATAAAGGAAATCAAGGAAGCAAACAAGGATCTTTCTCCCGAGGAACTAAAGGATCTTATCAGGGTAATACTTGCCATGGGTACCAAGGATGAGAACCGCGGGAATGATGATGACAAGGATAAAAATCCCCTGGTTAACGCATTGGGGGAAATCGATCCCCAAGTCACAGGAGCGAATGCATCAGGAATAAATACTGGAGAATCCACTGGCGGCAACAACGAACACTGGACACAAAATACGCCTGAAGACTTCAACGGAACCAGTGACAGCGGCTTCTCAAACACAGGAGGGACAAACAGGCCAATGCCGGGAGGCAGCTATCCCCAAGGGATTGGAATACCGGTTCTGAAGCCTAATATTTATCTCTACCCCGAAAAGGAAGAAGCAATAAAGGTGACGTTCAGATATCCAAGACAATTGACTACGGTAATACCGGACTACATGAATTACTGGAAAGTCACCGCTACGCCCGACGGACTCATTGACGATACATACAGCTTTCTCTTCTATGAAGCTCTTGTAAACGACATCTTCTTCCAGAAAAACTTTGGCTGGAAACTGCCTGTCGACAACAGAGAAATTATTATGGAAGAAATACTCGACCTGTACAGATTCAATGAACAGGAAAAGGATGATTTCATGGTATTCTGGCTGGACAAGCTGGATGGGAAGACGGATTACCTTGTCTATCCACAGGAAACGGTCATCATCGATCGTGTAATGCCAGTATATGTAACACCCATCCCAAACAAGACATACAGGATATGGTTCTACTTCATACCCGCAGATGGCACTGAAATCGTCGAGCCTGAATCCGTCGAGGTCATAGTGCGCGAAGGATTCACTCTTGTGGAGTGGGGCGGCATGTACGAATAGGGTGAAAAAAGACTGGAAATTGTTGCTGCACTTGCAACAACCAATTCCAGTCTTTTCTTATAGTCTAAGAAATTCAAATATGCATAACCCCTTGAAGCGTTGGTATTATGCGGTTAAGGGGAATTTCTGCGACCTCTTAAAAAATGCTTACGCATTTTACGCAACGTAGCTGCTTTCTTGCTTATCTTATTACATCCTCTTGGAAGACTCGTATGCCAGCAGTGATCTTTCACAGTCCTTCTCTGACAGGGAAACCTGGTAGCAGAGTCCGCTTCCCTTCATCTTTTCAGATGCATAGGAAAGTCCGTTTGTCCTTGAGTCAAGGAAGGGATGGTCTATCTGGGCAGGGTCTCCGGCAAGTATGATTTTCGTGCCGATTCCCGCTCTTGTTATTATCCCCTTTACCTGTCTCGGTGTAAGGTTTTGAGCCTCGTCTATGAGGACCCACTGGTTCACTATGGATCGTCCCCTTATGAAGGCAATGGCCTCCGTAGTTAGAACTCCGTTTTCAAAAAGCTCCTTTATCTTGTAGGAAAGGTCCACGTCCTGGGTGAACTTCTTTTTCGAATCCAATGTCATGAGTATTTCTAGATTGTCTATTATGGGCCTCATATATGGTGCAATCTTTTCCTCTTCGGTTCCGGGAAGGAATCCTATGTCCTCGTCCATTTTCACATTGGGTCTGCATACCAGGATTTTCCTGTAGAATCTGCTGTGCTCGTGAAGTATCTTGTGAAGACCTACAGCCATTGAATAAAATGTCTTGGCAGTTCCTGCCGGGCCCTTTATTATTACGAGAGGTGCCTTGTCCGCATCCTGCATGAGGGATTCCTGGATGAATTTCTGGTATACGCTTCTAGGGCTCACGCCAAATGGCTTGTCCGTATCATAGGTCAAGGGTACTATCTTTTCACCGTCGAATCTTCCCAATGCTGAATGCTTCTCGTTTGTATTTGATTTTATAATGAAAAACTCGTTCATCGTAGCTTCGTAGCCCATTTTTTCAAATTCCGGGGTATACATGAACAACTGACTTGGCAGTATATATCCATTCTTATAGAATGATGTAATGTCATGATCCTCCGCAACAACTTCTGCAACTCCCTTGTACTGTTCGTCATAGGAAGGAACCTGCTCCGCGAAGAAGTCCTGCACCTTAATTCCTATAACTTCCGCCTTGATTCTCAGGAACACATCCTTTGAAATGAGAATTACATTTTCTCCCTTGTCCATTAGACCCTTGCATACCCTCAATATCCGGTTGTCGTTCTTGTGTTTAAGCCAGCTGTCAGGAAGCTCTATATCGGTGTGATTCAGCTCAATCCTTATTGATCCTCCTCCAGGCAGCTGAACTCCTTCGATAAGATTTCCCTTTTTCCTCAGGTCGTCCATTATCCTTGCGGCTTCCCTGGCATGGGCACCAAGGTCCGATGATTCGCTCTTGAACTTGTCGAGCTCTTCCAGGACAATATCGGCTATTACAATATCGTGCTCATCAAACTGATACAGTGAATACGGTGTCTGGAGTATTACGTTCGTATCTAGTACAAAGGTTTTCTTCATGCATTATACCCCCTATATATTGTGTTTGTTATTATATATTATACTATATAATTATGAATTTTTCATTACCTTTATGTTACGTCAAGGTAAAACAGCATGCGGATTAACATGCATCAGACATGAGGTCAAGCCCCGTGTCTGGTAAAAGCAGAAAAAAAGACATGGGGCCTGACCCCATGTCTTGTCTCTTGTTCAAATATTTCTAGTGTCTGCTGGGCAGCTTTGCCACTCCGATTCTTGTAACCGCCTTTTTAAGAGCTATCTCGGCTCTCAGGATGTCAAGACCTTCAACCTTCTGCTCAAGCCTTTTCTCAGCCCTGACTCTGGCCTGCTCGGCCCTTTCGATGTCTATCTCATCCGGCCACTCGGCTGTATCGCTTAGGATTACAACCTTTTCTTCAAGGACTTCCATATATCCCTGCGAAAGAGCGGCGCTTTTGAATTGTCCGTCATCCTTTATCCTGACCTGTCCTATTGACAATGGCGTTACAAATGGTTCGTGGTCTTTCAATATGCCCATTTCTCCAGCTATTCCCCTGACAACAATCATGTCTGCTTCACCCTGGTAAAACATTCTGTCCGGAGTTACTATTTCAAGCTTGAATTTAGCCATGAATTCACCAACCTTTCTTAGTACTCAAGGTACTAAGCTTCTCTCTGCATTTTCATTTTAGCAGCTTTTGCAACAACCTCGTCTATAGTTCCTACAAGCAGGAATGCCTGCTCGGGAAGATCGTCGTGCTTGCCGTCAAGTATCTCCCTGAATCCTCTGATTGTTTCCTTAAGAGGTACGTAAACACCAGGAGTACCCGTGAACTGCTCCGCAACGTGGAAGTTCTGAGACAGGAATCTCTCGATTCTTCTCGCTCTTGATACGACAATCTTGTCCTCGTCTGAAAGCTCGTCCATACCAAGGATTGCGATTATGTCAAGAAGCTCGTTGTATCTTTGAAGAACCTCCTGAACCTCTCTTGCAACCTGGTAGTGCTCTTCACCGATTATCTGGGGATCAAGTATCCTTGAAGATGAATCAAGTGGATCCACTGCAGGGTAGATACCTTTTTCGGATATCTTCCTTGAAAGTACCGTCTTGGCATCAAGGTGGGCAAATGTAGTTGCCGGTGCAGGGTCAGTAAGGTCGTCGGCAGGAACGTATACAGCCTGTACGGAAGTGATTGATCCCTTCTTTGTGGAAGTGATCCTTTCCTGAAGCTGACCCATCTCCGTAGCCAGTGTAGGCTGGTATCCAACGGCTGATGGAATACGTCCAAGAAGTGCAGAAACCTCTGAACCTGCCTGTGTAAATCTGAATATGTTGTCTATGAAGAGAAGAACGTCCTGTCCCTCTTCATCCCTGTAGTGCTCCGCCATGGTAAGACCTGAAAGTGCAACTCTCATCCTCGCTCCTGGCGGCTCGTTCATCTGACCGAAAACAAGTGCAGTCTTGTCGATAACACCTGAGTCTATCATTTCGTAGTAAAGGTCGTTTCCTTCCCTTGTTCTCTCTCCAACACCTGCGAAAACGGAAAGTCCACCGTGCTCCTTGGCGATGTTGTTGATAAGCTCCTGGATAAGAACGGTTTTACCAACTCCGGCTCCGCCGAAGAGACCGATCTTACCACCCTTTGAGTAAGGACAGATAAGGTCAACTACCTTGATTCCGGTTTCAAAAATTTCAGTGCTTGTACTTTGTTCTTCGTAAAGAGGAGCTTCCCTGTGTATAGGTGCTCTCGATGCTTCAACATCAGGCTTGCCGTCTATAGGCTCTCCCAAAACGTTGAACATCCTTCCAAGAACTTCCTTTCCTACGGGTACCGTTATAGGTGCTCCCGTATTTACCGCTTCCATTCCTCTTGAAAAACCGTCGGTAGAGTCCATTGCGATGCACCTTACAGTATCGTCTCCGATATGCAGTGCAACCTCAACCACTACCGTTCTATCTTCAACTTTTATTTCGATGGCGTTTAGAAGTTCAGGAAGATTCTCTTCACTAAATTCAATATCTATTACAGGACCGATTACCTGCTTGACCCTGCCTATATTTAATTCAGCCATATTTTTCACTTCCTTTCTTTAATTAAGAGCGTCGGCACCCGCCACAATCTCAGAGATCTCCTGAGTGATGGCTGCCTGTCTGGCTCTGTTGTACACAAGCTGAAGCTCATCTATCATATCTTCAGCATTGTCTGTTGCATTTTCCATGGCAATCCTTCTTGATCCCGACTCACTTGCCGACGACTCTACGCATGCACCGAATACTACGGAATTCATGTATTTCGGCACAAGGTATTCAAGAACGGACTCCGGTGAGGGTTCATATCTGAAAAGTACCGGGAACTCTTCCTCTGCCTCTTCCTTGTTGTTTTCAAGCTCAACGGGAAGTATCTTTAGAGCATGAGGCTCGTAGGCAATGGTACTTACAAATTCAGTATAAACCACGTATATTGCGTCTATTTCCTTGTTTTTGTACATTTCGACAGCTTCAGTACAGATTTCAACGGCAACTTCCAGCGAAGGAGTTTCAGAAACCCCTGTATAGGAGCTTATGATTTCATAACCTCTTGCATTGAAGAAATCCCTTCCCTTGGACCCTATGGTCACAAGCTTGGCCTTGGACTTGTCAGTCACCTTCTGTTCCACAAGCTTGCAAATGTTGGAGTTGTATCCGCCTGCAAGTCCCCTGTCTCCAGTTATGACTATGTACAGGGAATTCTCAATCTCTCTCTTGTCTATGAAAGGATGTCTTATTCCCTTTGTATGCGTCATTATTTCCGTAATGGAATTGACTATCGTATTAAAGTATGGTTTAGATGCATCAAGCTTGTTTCTGGCTCTTTTGAGCTTTGCAGTGGCAACCAGTTCCATAGCCTTTGTAATCTGCTTGGTGCTGGTGACACTTTTGATCCTTCGCTTGATGTCATTCATATTTTGACCCAACTTTTCACCTCCTGACTGTTACAGCCAGCCACTTAGGCCAGGAAACCCTTTTTGAATTCCGCTACTGCGTCGTCTATTTTAGATTTGGTTTCATCATCAAGTTTTGATGATTCCTTGATGACCTTTCCAATCTCCGGATAATTGTCACCCATGAAGCTGAAGAATTCACCTTCAAACTCGCTCACTCTGTCAACGGGAACGTCAGACAGATATCTCTTGTTGGCAAGGTAAATCATCATAACCTGATTTTCAACCTTTATAGGTGAATATTGAGGCTGCTTGATCATCTGCATCAGTCTTTCACCATGGTCAAGAGTAGCCTTTGTCTCAGGATCAAGCTCGGAACCAAACTGCGCAAAGGCAGCAAGCTCCCTGTACTGTGCAAGCTCAAGCTTAAGCATACCTGCAACTGATTTCATGGCCTTGATCTGAGCTGAACCTCCAACCCTTGAAACCGAAAGTCCGGCGTTGATTGCAGGTCTTTGTCCCTTGTTGAAAAGCTCCGTCTCAAGGAAGATCTGTCCGTCGGTTATGGATATAACGTTTGTTGGTATGTATGCTGAAATGTCTCCAGCCTGAGTCTCGATTATTGGAAGAGCAGTTATTGATCCTCCACCGTACGCATCGTCAAGTCTTGCAGCACGCTCAAGAAGTCTCGAGTGAAGGTAGAATACGTCTCCAGGATAAGCCTCACGTCCCGGCGGTCTTCTAAGAAGAAGCGACAGTGCACGGTATGCAACGGCATGCTTTGAAAGATCATCGTATATGATCAGCACGTCCTTGCCGTTGTACATGAATTCCTCTCCAATGGCAACACCGGCATATGGCGCGATGTACTGGAGTGGTGCAAGCTCACTTGCAGTTGCAGAAACAACGATGGAATAATCCATAGCCCCGCTGCTTTCAAGAGTTTCAACTATTTTGGCAACAGTTGATCTTTTCTGACCTATTGCAACATAAATACATATTACATCCTGTCCCTTCTGGTTAAGGATTGTATCTACAGCAATAGTAGTCTTTCCAGTCTCCCTGTCGCCTATGATAAGCTCTCTCTGGCCTCTTCCTATCGGTATCATGGAGTCTATTGCCTTGATACCTGTCTGAAGAGGTACAGTTACTGATTTTCTTGATATAACACCTGAAGCTTTTGATTCAACAGGTCTAAATTTTTCAGTGTTTATTGGTCCTTTTCCATCTATTGGCTGTCCAAGTGAATTGACAACCCTTCCGATCATTGCATCACCAACAGGAACCTCTATTATCCTCTTGGTTCTCTTTACCGTGTCACCTTCTTTGATTCCTTTGTCACTACCCATCATAACACAACCTACGTTGTCTTCCTCAAGGTTAAGCGCCATACCGAAAACATCGTTACCGAAATCAAGGAGCTCACCGTACATGCAATTTTCAAGACCGTGGATTCTTGCAATTCCGTCACCAACCTGTATAACCGTACCAACGTCTACAGTATCCAGCTTGGTGTCATATCTCTTTATCTGTTCTTTGATTATTGAACTAATTTCTTCTGGTCTCAGATTCATTGCTTTATCTCACCCCTGTCCTATACTATTATTTCTTTCAAACTTGTTTGTATTTTGTTCAATTTTCCTCTAAGTGTACCATCGATAACTTTGTCTCCAAGTTTAATCATTACTCCACCTAGAACACTTTCGTCAACCTCATTTACAAGATCGATTTCCTTTCCTGTCATGACCTTGAGCCTGTCAACCAGCGCGGCCTTTTCCTTACCGCCAAGCTCCGTCGTAGTTATTGCAGTCGCCTTTACTATCCCCTTGTGGTCATAAATGAGATTTTCAAATTCCTTGACTATGGAAAAAAGGTCTTTGATCCTTCTCTTGTCAAGGAGTATCTTCATGAAATTGCTGATTTCAGTGCAGGCCTTGCCCTTGAATACTTCATCAACAACCTTTTTCTTTTCATCCGTATTGATTTTAGGAGACTTCAGTATCTCGTAAAAATCAGGATATTCCTTCATCAAGCCGTCTATGGCCTTAAGTTCTTCCAGATACAAATCCAGAGAATCATTATCAAGGCCCACCTCGAACAAAGCCTGTGAATACGTTTTTGCTACTAATTCTGCCATTTTGCATCCCCTACCTGTTCTATGAATTTGTTGACGATTGTCTTGTTGGTGTCTTCATCAACTTCATTTTCAAGTACTTTCGATGCAGCCAGTATTGCAAGTGAAGATATTTCATCCTTGATCTCGTTGATGGCTTTCTTCTTTTCTACCTCTATATCCGCTTCAGCTTTTTCCTTCTGCCTTGCAACCATTTCCCTTGCTTCCTTGATCATGTTGTTTGATTTTTCGTCAGCATTTCTGGTAGCCTTGGCTATGATTTCTCTTCCTTCTTCTTCGGCAGATTGAAGCTTTCCATAATACTCTACCTTGTATTTCTCAGCTTCGTTGCTAATTCTTTCAGCATCGTTCAACGAATCGGAAATACTTTTTTCTCTAGCTTCTATAACTTCAGTGACCGGAGCAAACAAGAATTTTTTCAAAAGCAAATACAGAATGAACGTATTCAGAATCTGAAAAACGAATGTCCAGTTTAATTCTACTAATCCTGCTTTAAGCATTCAGCTGCCTCCTTTCAATATTTTATTTGCAATTATCCTCTGTTATGGCAATAACTGGGATAATTAAAGCAATCCGATTAGTGGATTTGCAAATAACAATATCAAGGCTACAATAAGACCGTAGATACCAGTTGTCTCGGCAACAGCTGCTCCAAGAAGCATTGTTCTGATTATATCTCCCTGTGCTTCAGGCTGTCTTCCAACTCCCTCTGCACCTTTACCTGCTGCGTATCCCTGTCCTATACCAGGTCCTATACCTGCGATCATCGCCAAACCGGCTCCTATTGCTGAACATGCTAGTATTAAAGCTCTTCCTGTGATTGGTTCCATTATTCTTTCCTCCTAGAATTCAAATTTAATAAATTTTGCAAATTTTTTCAAATTAAAGTAATTTTGTTAGCGGATTTGCAAACATGAGTACAAGCGCAACTATAAGCGCATATATACCTGTTGTCTGTGCAACCGCCTGACCCAAGAACATGGTTCTTACTACCGCCGACTGGAATTTAGGTCTTCTTCCAACCGCCTCTGTACTTTTCCCTGCTGCATAGCCCTGTCCGATTCCAGGTCCTATTCCTGCTATCATGGAGAATCCAGCTCCTATGGCTGCAGCTGCAAGTATTATTCCTGCACCCGATGCCGTTACAAGAGGATTACCATACAAGAGAATCAATGCAACTACTAGAGCAAGTATACCGGAGGTTTCCGCCACGGCTGCGCCCAGAAGCATAACCATAGTCACCTGTTTGCTGGCCTTGGGATTTATCCCTACAGCTTCAGCTCCCTTTCCTGCAGCATAGCCCTGTCCGATTCCAGGTCCTATTCCTGCTATCATGGCAAGTCCCGCTCCTATGCATGATGCCGCAAGGATGAGCACTCTAGGTTCAAAGGTTGCAAGCCAGTTCAAAAACATTTGAATAAAATTGACGTTTTCCAATATCGCTCCTCCTTCCTTTGTTTAATCCATTGCCATAGACACATTTACCATTGTAAGCATGGTAAATATGAATGATTGTAGTACGCCTGCGAACAAGTCAAAATAGATATGAAGTACTGCAGGTATACCGGTTTGAAGAATTGGTGGTGCTGCGGGTCCAAAAATCTTGGCACTCAATCCAGCCAACGCCCCGTATATCAGTTTCATGATAATAAGTCCGCCCACTATGTTTCCGAAGAGACGAAAACCAAGTGAAATCGGTGTCGCCAGTTCTCCTACGATGTTAAGCGGCAACATGGGCGCCAATGGTTCAGCAAACCCTTTCAGGTATGTTCCTACACCCTTTCTTTTCGCTCCAAATACGTGGATCATGGTGAAGGTAATCATTGCACATCCCATTGTTGTATTGACATCCGCAGTGGGAGGTCTGAAACCCAACAAGCCTGCAAGGTTTGAAATAGCCAAAAATATCAAAAGAGTCCCCATATATGGTGCAAAACTTTTTTTATCTTCTCCCATTGTTTGTGCTGTAAGGTTGTTTATGCTATCTACAAGCATTTCAAGAACTATCTGTCCTCTGCCAGGCACCTTTTTCAGGTTTCTGGTCGCCCTAATGGAAAGCAAAACGACTACAGCCATTATCAGCCACGTTACCGTAACAGTTTCTGTAATTTGAAAATTGCCGAGGATTTCCAATCCCGGAATGGGTGAGCCGGAATCCCAGACAATAATTGGGCCAAATCCAGTATCCATCACTTTTCCTCCTTTCTTCTAAAAATTCTTTTATAATAAGTCCTGTCATTAAACAGATTAGTGACAAGTATTATAAACTTGATAGACAACAGTCCGATGATTGTTGCCAAAGCATTGATATAGTCCGCCTTAAGGGAGACTATGAGCACAACAGCCATTATGGCGAACCTTATGAAATAACTTATGGAAGCGTATGCCTGTGCACTCCCGGGGTTCATCTTGACAGCCTTTTCCACCGTCCTTGCCAGCTGCATGAAATTCAATATGCCTATGAAACCTCCAAATATGAAGCCGTAGGTCCACTTTAAAGGCTCATTCAAAAAAAGGAATGAAAATATTATTAAAACGCATAATACAATCAAGTTTTTCTTTATTATCTTCACTTGCAGTTTTGCTGTTTCATTCATAATCCACTCCACTTAATTTACTAACCAACATACTTAAATCACTTCTTGTTGCCCTTCATTGCAATCTTGTACAAATTCATAAAGGCTGCTCCGGTCCCTATGATGATGAATATGAGAAGGAACTTGTTTCCCGTACCGAACTTGTCGTCAAGGAACCGTCCCACCAAAAGTCCTCCAAAAATGGGGACTATCATCATAATACCTATCTGGGTCAGGAGCGCCAGGTTTTGGAAAATCTTCAATTTATTTTTGTCCATACCGCCACCTTAAATAATCCATGTGTATATTTATTAATAACCAATATTCAATTTTCATATTGTAGATAATGCAGCTCCGCTGCAAATTGAATCCACACAGAAAAGTATATAACTTTTTTATTGGGAAATCAACACATTCGTTGTATCAGGAACAATATGTTTTAGCCAACGTTTTCCCTAATACACAGTTTGCAAATCTGATTCCACAAAGATGTAAGTTACTGTATACAATGGTTTTTGCTTACAAAAAAAGAGCAACAAAACAAACGCATCTACGGCGTATTTGCTTAATTACTCCATACTATACAAAAACACAAAAATGTCACAACTGTGTTACACAATCTATACTATACAATCAACATAAAGAATATTATCATATTTGGTATATGAAGTCAATTTAATTACTTCACGGTGTACAAAAACACAAAAATGTCACGACTGTGTTAAACAATCTATACTATACAATCAACATAAAGAATATTATCATATTTGGTATATGATGTCAATGGATTTCGGGCTTTTTTGTTAAAATTATAACAATAAACATGTGAGTTTTTTTAATGCCCGCCGGGCACCTGTCGACCCGCCAAATCAATCAGCACTCATCCCATTCCGCAATAATTTCCCCAACCGTTCAAACACCACATTCTTGACATCCAAATGCAATCAAAGGCAATTGTCGGTTACGACCAAATAAAACTATGAGAATATGTTAAAAATATAGCATTCATTGCCCTAATACCAAATAGTAGTTAATTTAACAAAGAAATGAACCCATTCCGGGTTCATTTCACAACTTGTCAACCGATTAAAGCCCTAATCAAAATGAATCCGAGTGATGGACAGAACAAGCTTCCAAGCCCTGTATAGAATGTAGCTGTCATAGCACCATAAGGTATCAGTTTCTCGTCAGTTGCAGCCAGTCCGCCTGCAACTCCGCTGGTGGTTCCTATCATTCCTCCATAAACCATGGCTGATGTAGGGTTGTCCAGACCAACCTTGGGAGCTATGAAAGGTGTTATGATCATAGTAAGAACGGATTTAACCACACCTGCAGCTATGGATATGGCAATGACATCGGAGCTCGCACCCAGGGCACCTCCTGTAACAGGTCCAACAACAAATGTTACGGCCCCTCCTCCTATGGTTGCTACGTCAACAGGATCGGTATATCCCAGAGCGAAAGCGAATATTGATCCGACTATAAAGGAGAACAGCACTCCTATAATCAATGCGACAGTACCCGGAAGTCCCGCCTTTTTCAAGTTCTCAAATTTAACGCCGAAGGCAGTTGAAATTATGGCATAGTCTCTCATCATTCCGCCGCCAAGTAGCCCTATCCCTGAAAATAAAGCTACATCAGAGAGACCCTTGCTTCCTCCTGTATATTTTCCTGCAACGAAGGAAAGAGCAAGGCCTACAACAATTGCTATTGCAGATCCCATCCTTCTTTGCTTGATTGAACTTGCAAAAGTATAAGAAATAATCATTATTACTGCTACGGCCAGAAATGCCCCGACCAAGGCGTATTTCGTAAAAATGCTCACTATTGTACCACTCATGCTCTCTTACCTCCTAGATCCTTTTCAACATCATTTTTGCCAGCAGTAAGTTTGGAAATTACAGGAACCAACAGAATGGCTCCTATGGTAGCCACACCACCTGCCAGGAAGGCCACTGCTCCTCCCTCAAAAGCTGCAACAACATTTTGATTTGCTGCCATTGCCACAATTATAGGAATATAGAGGGCACTCAGCAGTCTGATTCCATTCTGTGTTCTTTCACTGAGGGGTTTTCCCTTTGATTCCCTGTAGTTTGTAAAAACAACCAGCATAAGCATGGCGAATCCGACTCCACCTACATTCCCGCTGATTCCAAGAACTTTTCCCAAAGTCATTCCTATGAAAGAGCCAATATACATGCAAATCGCAACTATACCAAATCCATAAATTTCCATTATATAATTCCACCTTCCTTTAGTTTTTCCACATCCTCATGGCCGTATCCAAGATATTGTCCCAAAACTTCCACACTGTGCTGCCCCAGAACAGGAGCGGCAAACCTGATCGCATCGCTGCAGTCGCTTATCTTGATAGGTATTCCCGGCATGTGAAGTTCTCCAGCAACAGGATGTTCCACCATCTGTATCATGTTCCTTGCATTGACATGCTCATCCTTAACAACCATTCCAATATCGTTTATAGGTCCGCATGGCACTCCGCCTTCTGTCAGCATGGTGTACCATTCTTCCGTCGTCTTTCCTGCTATCTTTTCCGCTACCATGGGCCTTAATATATCATAATGCTCGTTCCTCAATGGATTTGTCTTGAACTTTTCATCGCTTGTCAGGTCTTCCCTTTCAATGAGCTTGCAGAACCTGGCCCACAGATTGTCATTTCCAACCGCTATCATTATCTTGCCGTCGCTGGTGTCAAACGGCTCGAAGGGCGTTATGGATGCATGCTTGTTTCCTGCCGGTGCAGGTGATGCTCCCGTTGCAAAGTACCTTGCTACTGCATTTTCAAGAATTGCAACCTGACAGTCAAGCATGGAAACGTCAACCTTCATTCCTTCGCCTGTCAAGTTTCTCTTGTTGATGGATGAAAGTATTCCCACTGCCGTAAACATTCCTGCAAATATGTCTCCTACGGAAGGGCCTACTCTCGTGGGTTCTCCACCTTTCTGTCCCGTGATACTCATTATTCCTCCCATGGCCTGTACAACTCCATCATAGGCAGGTCTTTTGCTGTATGGTCCGTAGTGACCAAATCCTGAAGATGCCGCATAGATGAGATTTGGATTTATTTCCTTTAAGACGTCATAGCCCAAACCAAGCTTTTCCATGGTTCCCGGCCTGTAGTTCTCAACCAGTATGTCAAACTTCTTTACTAGCTCCTTGAGCAGATTCTTTCCTTCCTCTGTCTTCAGGTTCAAGGTGATGCTTTTCTTGTTTCTGTTGATGCTCATGAAATAGGCGCTTTCCTCACCGACATAGGGACCGAATGCTCTTGAGTCATCCCCCTTCCCCGGCATTTCAACCTTTACTACCTCCGCTCCAAGATCCGCCAGGACCATGGTACAGTATGGACCTGCCAAAACCCTTGTAAGGTCCAGAACCTTGATGTTCTCCAATGGTAAATGCATAATATATACCTTCCTTTTTTATTTGAAAATATATAGTGCATGAAACGTGCCAAAACGAAAAACATTTGCTGTTTTAACCCTCTATTCAGTCGACAAAACGGAAAAGGAATTTTATCCATCATTACAATGCCAACGTTTTCTCCAATCGCGTATGTTAAAAATCTCTCATTCTCCACAAAAGCATGACATTGTTAAAACTGGAAAAAAGACATAAAAAAAGTGGTTAAAAACTGACCACCGGCCAATTTTTAACCACTTTTTTCTATTCCGTCTCTATTCCATACTTCTTCATCTTGTTCCTGAGAGTCGTCCTTGTCATTCCAAGCTTCTGCGAAGCATGTGTGATATTGAAATTGTTCTCTTTCAGAGTCCTGACAATTATATCCCTTTCCGCTTCCTTCAATTCCGAATTTGCATACTCCCTTTTCTTTAAGAAAACATCCTCCGGAAGATCATCTGTCCTGATCATATCGTTGCCTGAAAGTATGAGTATCCTCTCCACCGTATTCCTTAGCTCCCTGATATTCCCCTGCCAGTCATGGTTTACCAGAAGCTCCATTGCAGCATCATCTATTCCCTCAATGTCCGTATCGATTCTGCTTTTGTAAAATTGAAGGTAATGTTCCAAAAGCAGGGGTATATCCTCTCTTCTTTTCCTCAAAGGTTCGATTTTAATAGGGATAATATTCAGCCTGTAGTAAAGATCCTCCCTGAACATCCCGTTCTTTATCTCATATTTCAGGTCCTTGTTTGTGGCAGAAATTATCATGGCATCGAATTCCACTTCCTCCGTACTGCCAAGGCGCCTGAATTTCTTTTCCTGTATTGCCCTAAGAAGCTTCTTCTGCAGGGACATGTCCATGTCTCCAACTTCATCCAGGAACAGAATGCCCCTGTTTGACTTTTCCATAAGGCCAAGCTTCTTGCTTTTTGCCTCGGTAAATGCACCCTTTTCATGTCCGAAAAGCTCGCTTTCCTGGAGGGTCTTGGGTATGGCAGCACAGTTCAATGCAACGAACTGTCTGTCTTCTCCCAGACTTTCAGCTATGCTCCTTGCCACCACTTCCTTTCCCGTTCCACTTTCACCGGTGATCATGATATTGGTATTCATTCCCTTCTCTGCAATCCTGCCAATCATTCTTCTTATATCAGAAATATTCCCGCTCTCACCAATCAGTCTCGTTTCAGAACCCTCGTCCACACGGTTCTTCTTTTCTATGAACTTTCTCATGTTCTCGACGGATTCTATTACATCCATTATATTGAATGGCTTGGTGTAATAGTCGTATGCTCCCAGCTTCATGGCCTTCACGGCCAGTCTGACCTCGCTGATATAGGTGATCATTATGACTGTAACATCCATCTTAAGCCTGTTTATTCTTTCAAGAACCTCTATGCCGTCTATTCCCGGAAGCTTGATATCTATTATGGCCAGGTCTATCTTATTGTTCATTATGATATCAAGGCCTTCCTCTCCTGATTCCGCTGCGAAAACTTGAATTCCCTTCAGTTTTTTTATTCCTGTCTTGAGGGAAAATCTTATACTTTTCTCATCATCGATTATTAGAACATTCATCACATCACTCCTCTTCCTTTGGAATCGCTATTACAAACTCCGTACCTTCTCCATATGCACTGGAAACTTCAATTTTGCAATTGTTGTCCCTTACCGTCTTATAGGCGGAAGACAATCCCAGTCCGGTCCCGTCTTTTTTCGTTGTATAGAAAGGTTCAAATATCCTGTCCAGTTCATCTTCCTTCATTCCAACGCCGTCATCCCTTATCCTTATTCTTGTCTCCAGTTCTCCGTCAAAAATGGCTATATCTATATGCCCGTCCTCACCTATGGCCTGGATTGCATTCTTCAATATGTTTATCAAGGCCTGCTTGAAATTTCTTCTGTCTATATTTGCATAAATATTGTCACTGTCGCTTGAAACCCTGACCTTGATGTCCCTGTTTATCATTTCAGCCCTCATGATATTGACCGCCTCCTGGACGAGATGGTTGATATCTATATCAAGCTCCTTGGATTCATTGGACCTGATGAAATTAAGAAAACTCAGAACTATCTTGTTGAGTTCGGCTATCTCGTCGCCAATCAGTCCAAGAATCTCCTCCTTCTCTTCTTCATCGGTCATGTCGCTTCTGTAGAGATCCAGTAGGTTATTCAGTCCTGCAAGGGGATTTCCTATGTCATGGATTATGGAAGATGAAAACTCGCCTATTATACTAAGCCTGTCTTCTCTTTTAAGTTCCTCCTCCATCTTCTTAATGACCTCGAGATTGCTTATGAGAAGAACATATCCTATTTTTTCATTAAGTGCATTCCTTACCCTTGAACACACTATCCTGCACGGGATATTCCTTCCATAGCCGCTGAGGAGGGAGACTTCCTTCTCCATGATTCCCATTCCACCTTTGGTCAGGCCTCCTATGATGCTTTCAATGTCACAATGTATCATATCACTGAACAGATGATAGTCGCCATTGATCACCTTTTCACTTTCATAACCGCTTATTTCTTCTGCTGCCCTGTTGAACATAACTATTCTGTCATCATGATCCACAACTATGATGCCGTTTCCTGCGCTCATCAATATGTTGTCCAGATACTGTCTTGTCTCGTTTTCCCTTCTGACGGAATTATTGAGTTCCTCAACCTTCCTGTCCAGATTCACCGACATCTCCTTGAAGGTTGCTGCCAGTTCACCTATCTCATCCCTTCTATCGGTTTCAATATTCATGCTGCCGCCACTGCTCCATGCCCTTACGGAATCGACCAGTCTATTCAATGGAGTGGTTATTCCTCTCGAAAGTATGAATCCCAGTACAAAACCTACGGCGATTATTATGAGTGCTATGAACTTCATGTCATTTACCACGCCATAGGCTTCCCTGTATAGAACATCTTCCTCCTGCTCCAAAAGAACTGCAAGATTGGCGCCTTCAACAAAGGTTGCCGCCACATAAAATTCGTTGCCCCCTCTTGTTAAAACACCGATTCCCTCCTTGCCTGTAGAAAGGAAATCGTACATATCGGTTTTTTTACCATCCACTTCTATGACTACATGCTCCATGGAGGTTATTTCATCATCCACGAGATCTTCATAGGGATTGACTATTATGGACCCGAAGGAGTCTACAACCCATATTCCACCACTGAAGGTTGAATCCGTTTTTCCAATCTCATCCTTCATTTCCTTGAGGGGTATTCCCGCCGCAACCAAGCCTTCAAGTCCGTCATTTACCGTTACAGGAGCCGCCAGCACAAAGTGGGGCTGATTCAGGACCCTGCTCATGTACAACCTGCTTGTGAAAGGCTCCCGGTTTTCCATTATGTAATTATAGTAATCCCTGTCGGTATACGTCTTTTCCTCTATTGCAACTTTGTTGTATGGTTTCGAATAAATCATCCGTCCTTCATCACTCATGTAGAACACAAGGTCAAAGTAGTTGTAATTGTCGAAAAGCCTCTCTATCTCATAATATATGTTGTCCTCTGTCAACTCCCTTTCGGATATGTATCTGGCCGAGGTTACAACATCATCCATTGCTGAATCCAGATAGGTGCCTATTTTCTTGCTCATGAGCTCGGACATGACCATGTTCTTGGACAGCTTTTCCTCCAGTGAATTTTCCTGTACATGACCCACTATGAGGAATATGCTCATAAAAATAATAACGGAAAGATATATTGCAAAAAATGACGGTATTTTAAACTTAATGCTTTGAAACCTCATGGTACCCTCCACATAAAAAATGAACTCTATTAGAGTCCATTATATAACATTTCTATTTATTTTAACAGTATGTCCCTTATCCTCTGGGCCGACTTTCCGTCACCATAGGGATTCACTGCATTTGCCATTTTTTTG
Source organism: Dethiosulfatibacter aminovorans DSM 17477 (assembly GCF_900142005.1). Classification (GTDB taxonomy): domain Bacteria; phylum Bacillota; class Clostridia; order Tissierellales; family Dethiosulfatibacteraceae; genus Dethiosulfatibacter; species Dethiosulfatibacter aminovorans. The sequence goes on along the minus strand of NZ_FQZL01000034.1, from coordinate 5,572 downwards.
TAGCTTTCCTCGTTCCTTACAAGGTCTGTGAGCATTTCATAAACAGTCTCTTCTTCCACACCTGCAAGCTTTGCTGTTCCCGCCTCTATTCCTTCAGGTCTCTCGGTTTCCCTTCTCACTACAAGTACCGGCTTTCCTAAAGAAGGTGCCTCTTCCTGTATTCCTCCTGAATCGGTAACCACTATGTGACACTTTCCGATAAGATTTGCAAAAGGAAGGTAATCAACCGGCTCAATGAGATGAACCTTTTCATTGTCGCCGAAAACCTCTTTGGCAATCTCCCTTACCTTTGGATTGAGATGCACTGGATAGATGACCTCAACATCGTCATTCTCCTCCACAACCCTTTTAACTGCAGTAAAGATGTTCCTCATAGGCTGACCCAGATTTTCCCTTCGGTGGGAGGTAAGAAGTACAACCTTTTTATTTTCATAATCTATTTCATTAAGAAGATCATCCTCAAAAATATATTCGTCATCCACAACCTGAAGCAGAGCATCTATTACAGTGTTTCCCGTAATGAAGATCTTGTCCTCGGGATAGTCTTCCTTCAACAAGTTGTTCCTTGAAGTTTCAGTGGGTGCAAAGTGGTATTCTGTAACCACACCTGTCATCTTCCTGTTTGCCTCCTCGGGATATGGAGAATAGATGTTGCCGCTTCTGAGACCTGCTTCAACGTGGCCGACCTTCACTCCATTGTAGAATCCTGCAAGGGCCCCTGCAAATACCGTGGTTGTATCCCCCTGTACTAGGAGAACATCAGGCTTGAATTCCTTGATGACATTCTCTATGCCCTTCATTGCCCTTTCCGTAATCTGTGAAAGGGACTGTCCATGCTCAAAAATATCAAGATCGTAATCAGGCTCGATGTCAAAGATCTTAAGAACCTGGTCCAGCATGTCCCTGTGCTGAGCCGTAACGCAAACCCTGTGCTCTATCTTCTCCTCATCATTCAGAACCTTGACCACGGGAGCCATCTTCACAGCCTCCGGCCTAGTCCCGAATACGGTGAGGACTCTTAGTTTTTCACTCATATATACCTTCCTTTTTCTCGTAAAATATAAAGCTATTATTTTATAAATTAACTACTACAAGCGGTAATTTTAGATTTAAACGAGGTCTCGACTTGGAGGCTCGTCAATCAACCTTATCAATAAAAGATTGTCGTGCCGACGGAGTAGGGAGTTTAAATATATAATTACTGCGATACGATGTATAAGTAAATAAAGCAATACAATAATAAGCAGCAATCATAGATATATAATTGCTGCAATGCTATTCTATTTGTTTTCTTCTCTTCAAGATTTAAATTGAGCAGGAAACCTAAATATATCACCGGCACTAGCAGGGATTAAAGATTTAGGTGAGGTCTCGACTTCGAGGTTCGACATTCCACCTTGTTAAATTAAAGAATGTCGTTCCGAGGGAGTAGGGAACCTAAATATTTAATTCCTGCGGTAATCCTACTTTTTCCAGCTTATTTAAATCTTCTTCTTGTCTCCCAACAGTCCAATTTTCCCGCCAGCCAGCACAATAAGCCCTGCCGTCACAGCTACAACTATTGTACCCGCAACAGGCTCCGAGCCTGTTATGAATATTGCTGCCGCACCGAATGCTATGCTGATGACATAAAGTATCAACACAGTTTGCTTCTGTGAAAAACCTATGTCAAGGAGCCTGTGGTGAACATGCCCCTTGTCTGCCTCCATTATTGGCTTCTTGTTTATCATCCTTCTTACTATTGCAAAGGATGTGTCAAATATTGGTATTCCAAGTACAAATATCATTACTACTATTGTAACGGCTGTAACGGTTTTCATAACTCCCGCTATAGACAGCACTGCAAGCATGTAGCCCAGGAACAATGCTCCCGTATCTCCCATGAATATCTTTGCCGGATTGAAATTGAAGGGCAAAAATCCAAGGGATGCACCTGCTACTATTGCGCACTCTATTATTATAAAACTGAAGCCGTGGATGGCAGAAATCACCATGAGGGTCGTTGCCGCAATTGCCGCAACTCCTGAAGCAAGTCCATCTATTCCATCTATAAGGTTAATTGTATTCGTTATGCCCACAATCCAAAACAAGGTTGCCGGAATGGACAGATTAACAAGATAGACGAAATCCGAGCTTGGAAAAGGATTGCTTATCCACTGTATCTTGACTCCTCCATACAACGTTATTACAGCCGCCAATATCTGTGCAGCCATCTTCCACTTTGCGGATATGTCCTTTATATCGTCTATAAGACCTGTAAAGAATATTATTGTTCCACCTGCAATTATGGAAATACTCATCCTGTCGATTTCCGTGAAAAGCAGCATGCATATTATTGTGGATGCATATATGGCTGCTCCTCCAAGGTAAGGAATGGGCTTCTTGTGAAGCTTCCTCGGATCCTTTGGATGATCCAGTACATTGAGCTTAAAAGCCAGATGCCTGGCATACGGCGTAAACAGAAATGAAAGCATGAACGCCACTGCAAATGCTGCAATTATTGATTTCATTTAAACACCCTCTTTCCCCTTTGTGGATTCGGAAATCCTTTCCGGCAGCTTCTCCTCTGCAATCCACTTTTCTACACTTATTTGTCTGTAGTTATCCTTGTCGTCCCTTATTACTATATGGGCTATTCCTGCATTTATTATCATTCTCTTGCACATGATGCAGGAATCAGTGTTTTCTACATATTCTCCAGTTGTGCATTCCTTTCCGACAAGAAATATGGTGCTGTCGATCATGTCTCTTCTCGAAGCCGATATTATTGCATTTGCCTCTGCATGAACGCTTCTGCAAAGCTCATAGTTCGTTCCCGAAGGAATGTTCATCTCCTTCCTGAGACAGTACCCGAGATCGGAACAGTTCTTTCGTCCCCTCGGAGCACCCGTATATCCAGTTGAAATTATTTCGTCATTTTTAACTATTACCGCGCCGTAGTTTCTTCTGAGGCAGGTACCCCTGTTCAGCACTGTTTCAGCAATATCCAAATAATAGTTAAGCTTATCCCTTCTCGACATTGTTTTCGTACTCCGTTATCTTGTCTATCCTTCTTGCATGTCTTCCGCCTTCAAAGTCGGAATGGATCCATGCCTGTACGATTCTCAGCGCCAGGTCTCTTCCTACGACTCTTCCGCCCATTGCAAGTACGTTTGAATCGTTGTGGGCCCTTGTCATTTCTGCAGAGTATACATCATGGCACAATGCGCATCTGATTCCCCTGACCTTGTTTGCCGATATGGATATTCCTATTCCCGTACCGCAGATTACTATTCCTCTTTCGGCACGTCCTGAAGCCACTTCATAAGCGGCCTTGAGACCATAATCGGGATAGTCTACCGATTCCGTGTTGTACGTACCCATATCCTTGACTTCATATCCCTGTCCTACGAGATACTCCTTTACAATTTCCTTCAATTCAAATCCACCGTGATCACTTGCCATTGCTATTCTCATTTTACCTGCTCCTCAATAATTTTTTTCACAATATTGTTCATAATTTGCGTTATTTCTTCAGATGTGCTCTTGTATACAGCTTCGGGCTTCCCATAGGGATCTGCCACATCCAAGTCCTTAAGCTTGTTTTCTATCACCTTTATTTTTGATATGTCAACCTTGTCAAGATGGCTTTCCTTTCCTCTCAACATTTCAATTTCACTTTCTACCTGTTCCAGCTCTTTTTCCAGTCTTTCCTTTTTTTCCTCAAGACTCTTTATTCTTTCTATCCTTGCCTTATCCAATTCCTCTCGCTTTTCATCGGAGGTAGCATATATGGTCCCCAGCTCGTCAAGAATATCCTCAGAGTCAAGATTTCCCATGGCAAATTCCTTCAAGGTGAAGGTTTTTGCAGCGGCCTCGGGAATCATCGTAGCAATGATATGCTTGTGATTCCTTGTCATTGCCAGTATGAGGTCTGATTCCCTCACGAGACTCATTGACAGCTGCCTTGATTCATGGTCGCTGATATCTATTCCCTGGTCCTTCAATACCTTGATTGCCTTTTCATTTGCAGGCAGACCGTTTTGAGCAGTTATTCCTGCGGATACTATCTGCACGTCCTTTTCATCATATCCGAACTTGGCGAAGACATCCCTCAGTATTCCTTCTGCCATCGGACTTCTGCATGTATTTCCTGTACAAACTATCAGTATTTTCATCTAATCACCACACTTAACAATTCTGCCCCCTGAAGCTTTCCTTAGCCTGTTCATGACTGCTGCTCCAATATTGCTTTCCTCAATCCCTTCTACAAGGATAACGTCCATGTTCAATTCGTCGGCTTTTCTGAGCATCCTGAATAAATTAGACGATATTTCTTCCGGTTTTGTTCTGGAACCAAGGCTGAAAATTATTCCCTCGTTGTATTTTCCTATGTTTTCATCGGTGCAAAGTATCATTGTTCTCAATGATTTCGAAAGCATTTCTCTTGTCACCCTGATTATTTCAGGATATATGGAGTCACTTTCCCCTACAAAAAGTACCACTTCTCCATTTGGAGAATAATGGGTATATTTCTGCCCCGGCGATCTTGGTGTCTCATGGGATCCATAGTAATCCAACGCCGGGTCGTAGACCACCGAATCAAGAACCCGCGAAATGTCTTCTATTGTAATCCCTCCAGGCCTTAAAATCATTGGAGGATCATTTAATACATCTATTACAGTGGACTCGACTCCGTAGTAACAGTCTCCTCCATCGATAATAGCATCAACCCTTCCATCCAGATCCTCAATGACATGACCGACGCTTGTCGGGCTTGGCTTGCCTGAAATATTGGCACTTGGCGCCGCAACAGGAACTCCTGCCGCCTTTATTATAGCCAGCGCTATTTTCGAATCCGGCATTCTCACTGCAACAGTCGTAAGTCCTGCAGTTATTCTTTCCGGCACCGTGTCCTTCTTCCTGAAGAGCAAAGTAAGTGCTCCAGGCCAGAAATTTTCCATAAGCAACCTTGCCTTTTCGGGTATGCTTTCCACAATATTCTCCAACTGGTCCATGTCGCTTATATGTACAATGAGAGGATTGTCGGAAGGTCTCCCCTTTGCAGAGAATATCCTTTCCACTGCAGTTTCGTCCAAGGCGTTAGCCCCAAGTCCGTAAACCGTTTCTGTAGGGAACACTACGGTTCCACCCTCCCTTAGGATTTTCCCGATTTCCATTATATCATCCCAGTCCATGGGCTTGCTGTTCATGTCGTATATTCTTGTATTCATTAAACACCTCGTCAACAAGGATTATTATATCCCAGAAGCAATGATTTATCAACAAAAGAAGGCACTTTTTAAAAAAAATTCTGATTGATTTGTGATAATGTCTTATCATACCGTTTGAGAAAATGTCCCAAAGCAAAGCAGAAAGTAATATACTAGAACCTCATGAAAAATGTGAGGTGCATAATGAGAAAGGTAAACTTAAATATGAATGAAAATCAGAAGTATGAAATAATCAAGCGATTAGTTGAGACAGATGGAAACAAAGAAAGAGCGGCAATAACGTTGGGATGTACAAGAAGGCATGTGAACAGGATGATAGCTAGGTACAAGGAACAAGGGAAAAGCTGCTTTGTTCACGG
>NZ_FQZL01000025.1 GCF_900142005.1 Dethiosulfatibacter aminovorans DSM 17477 | reverse complement strand
AACGTGAACATATTCAAATTTAATTAAGCTTGCCGCATATTTAATACATCATTTGAAACGATTCCAATATAAGCATATTTTTACATACTTCATATTCAATTCATTATACAAACGTATTAATTTTCTTTTAGCATTTGCTTTTCAATAAATCATTGAAAAAATCCGGATTTATTAATGTTTTATTTACTTCATATTGAACCAGGCAGTCTTTTGTGTATGACTACCTTTATTTTTCCTGTTTAAAAATTGCTTTAACAGCTTATGCTGTAAATATATGTATGAAATTATAAAGAGAAAGGAGAATAGTAACAGATGAACGATAAATCAAATACAAAAGAGTATCAGATTCACAAAGCAAGTATGAAAATTCTCAATGAAGTGGGAATAAAATTTCACAATGAAAAAGCAGTTGAAATCCTTAAGAATAACGGGATTCGAATGGAAGGCAATGTGGCAAAATTCAATGAAGATGAAATAATGCGCTGGGTTGAAAAGGCACCATCACATTGTACGCTGCATGCACGCAATCCGAAATACAATGTAGTGTTCGGCGGTGATAAAGTAAACCATGCCCCTGGTTATGGTTGTGCATTCATAGCGGAAAAAGACGGTTCTCAGAGGGAGGGCACAATATATGATTATATAAAATGCGCAAAAATGTATCATACAAATGATGATTTTAACATTGTCGGAGGTATAATGGTACAGCCAAATGATGTTCCCCAGGATTCGGCACCTCTTGACATGTTTTATTCGACGTTTACCCATTCTGAAAAGGCAATGTTCATTGCAACTGGTGAAGAAAAATACGTTAGAGCAATTATGAGGTCGATGGCCGAGGTATATGGAGGCTTTGACGAGATGGTAAGAAAACCGAGACTGATTGCGCTTGCAAATACGAATTCTCCATTGGCTCTTGATAAAATAATGTTGGACAACATTATGGTGTTTGCAGAATATGGACAGCCGGTGGTTGTTGCTCCGAGTACAATGCTTGGATTAACAGGACCTGTTACAATAGCAGGTACACTTGCTTCTTCCAATTCAGAAGTTCTGGCGGGGATAGCTCTGGCGCAGATGATAAGGCCTGGAACTCCTATACTTTACGGAATGCAATCAACGGGGTCGGATATGAGAATGGCACAGATTGCAGGCGCATCGCCTGAAGGAACTTTGATTCAGGGATTTGGCGGTAAAATGGCCAAGTATTATAAATTGCCATGCAGAGGAGGCGGATGCATGACTGATTCGCCGACGGTCAATGCGCAGGCGGGGTATGAATCAATGATGACATGCTTCTCATCATACATGAATAAAATTAATTTTGTAATTCATTCAGGAGGAATAGTAGCGGGTTTCAATGCACTGTCATTTGAAAAAATGATAATTGATTTTGAAGTTATACGATATGTAAAGAGATGTTTCAGAGGCTTCGAAATAAATGAAGATACTCTGGCATTGGATCTTATAAAGGAAAAAGGGCATAGTGGTGAGTTTTTAACAAGTGACCATACGTGGAATAACTTCAGAAGTGAAATTTACACGCCGATGATCAGTACGAGAGGCAATGTCAACAATCCTATGGAAGAATACGATAATGCCATAGAAAAAGAAATTGACAATATGATAAGGAAATATGATGAAAACAGACCTGAAATAGATAAAAAAGATATAGAAAAGGTGAGAAGAATATTGGGTGAAGCGGGAATTGAAAAAGATAGACTTGATTATATAGATAGTCTATAGAAACAATCATAACAACAATAGGGCATCTAGCCTTTGGATTTTACTAAAAATAAAAAACAGGAGGGTTGAATGAAGCTTTTAAAAGACACTTGACGGTTGAGATCAAATAATAACAAATTGCAGTAATAAAAAATAAAACAAGAAATAAATAGGGAAAATGATTGTATTGAAAGAGGGAAGTAATAATAAGGAGGAATTTATGAATTTATTCAAAAAGAATGAAATTGAAAGAGATGTGTTTTTGCCGCCGGCCATACTGTTGGGACTGACATTGGTAATTGGAATGATTGCTCCGCAAGGTTTTGCAAATGTTTCAACTGCCTTGCTGTCATTTACTATTGAAAAATTCGGCTGGCTGTATTTGTTTTTGACATTTGTTTTTCTTGTTGCGCCTTTTGTTATTATGATTTCTCCATTGGGAAGTATAAGGTTTGGAGGTCCGGAAGCCAAACCTGAAATTGATTTGTGGTCATGGTGTGTCATAGCCCTGTGCGGGGGGATTGCTACAGGCATGTTGTTCTGGGGAGTGGCAGAGCCGCTGACGCATTATTATTCGCCTCCGGCTATAACCGGACTGGATCCATTAACGCCGCAGACTGCCATAAGGGCCTTGCAACTGGGAACTTTCCACTGGTCCTACATTCCGTATGGGCTCTTTACACTTTTTGGAATTGCGATAGGATATGCATCCTATAACAGAAAACTTCCATTAAGGGTGAGCTCTGCATTTTATCCATTGCTGGGGAAAAGGATATATGATTGGCCGGGTAAATTAATAGATGGAATTTCCATTCTGACGCTTGCGGGCGGTGTTGTTACAACTCTTGGATTTGGAACATTGCAGTTTGCTTCAGGATTGCAGTATCTGTTTGATTGGACACCAAGCAATTCGATATATGCCCTTATCATTGTTGTTTTGACCATAACTTACACTGTCTCCAGTTATACGGGACTGCAGCGTGGAATCAAGTATTTGAGCAACATAAACAGTTTTATCTTTTTTGGACTGGTAGCATTTTTGTTCATTTTCGGACCAACAAAATTTTTGTTCAACGCCATGGTAGAGACAGCAGGTTCTTATTTGACAAATCTGATTCCATGCTCATTCAATGCAGATGCATTCAATGTCAGCAATGGATGGAGTGGAGGCTGGACAATCTTTTTCTGGGCATGGTGGATAGTGTATGCTCCGATAATAGGGATGTTTTTGGCAAGGATTGCCATAGGCAGGACAATCAGACAATTTGTCATAGTAAATGTAATAATTCCGGGAACTTTTATGTTTACATGGTTTGTTGCATTTGGCGGATCAGCCATATATTTTGAGCATTTTCAAAATGCAGGAATCATGAATGTCATAGAAGAGTTTGGATTGGAGGTTTCAATGTATGCTCTGCTGAAAAATTTGCCGATATCAAGTATCACAATTCCCATGGGAATTGTTGCGCTGGGCATCTCTTTCGTTACACTGGCCGATTCGATGACTTCTACAATAGCGGTAATAACAACCAAGGATACTCGTGCAGCAGAACCTCCGGCAGGTATTAAAATATTCTGGGGACTCTTGATTGGCGGCATCACAATGCTTTGCTTGCTGGTTAGCGGAACTATCGGAACGAAAGCTCTGCAGACCATGAGTATAGCTTATGCACTGCCTATATTCATATTGGAATTCGGTGCCTTGATATGTTTGGTTATGTTCCTGGGAAAAGACAAACAGGAGCAGTACGTACATGGGGATGTTTCGGAGAATATTAAAACGACGCCTTTGAAGGTCGTTGAAAATGATGACACAGAAGATGATGATGAATCAGTAATGTAGTTTGAGACAATAAGAAATCAATATCAATATCAATATTTATATTGATATAAATAATAAAATTTATACTAAAATAGGAGGAATTGAAATGAATAAAAAAATGAAACTTGGTTTGCACACGTACACGCTTCATCTTTGGGGACTTGGTCAAAACTGGGGTATAGTTGCAGAGCCGCGTCCCAAGGAAATTAATCTTATGCAATTGATGGACATGGCGGTTGAATGGGGACTGGATGGACTGCATATCACAGGCTGTGACCTGGAGAGCAAGGATGATAAACGATTAAAAGAAGTCCGTGATGCAGCTGAAGAGCATGGTCTTTATCTCGAGTATAATTTTTCATTGAATGAAGAATTTGATTCAAGGCTGACAGACAGCATTGAAGATGGAATCCGCATAGCTGAAAAGATTGGTGCCGACATAGGAAAAGTGAGTTTGGATGTTCGTCGTCCACGTCCACTCTACGGCAGTTGTTTTCATCCAACTGTAATGACACAACTGTGTGGCATATACGATGAAATAATGGATGCCATTCCTTTGATTGAAGAAACAGGAGTCAAGCTTGCCTTGGAAAATCACACTGAGACATATGCCGATGAAGTTATTTGGCTGATTGAAAAAATCAATCATCCTTTGGTCGGTGCGTGCGTTGATACTGTTAATTCCATGGGCGTGCTTGAAGATCCTGTAAGTGCGGTTGAAAAACTTGCTCCATATGCTTTTGTAAATCATTTTTGCGATCATAAACTTGACAGGGATCAGTTTGGCATCAGATTCCATGGGGTAGCACTGGGAGATGGCGACATTGATTGCTTTAAGACATTAAAGACAATAGAAGAAAATTCACCTACCGATAGAATAACTTTTGAAATTGAATGGGACATGGGTGATGATTCTTTGGAAGCGGCACGTCAAAAGGAAATGGATGCATGTATAAAAAGCATTAAATATGCAAGAGAAGTTCTTGGAATAGGAAAATAGATTACTTTTCTCTATGGGGCTGCGTTTTTATGCAGCCCTCTTTCAGCTTGAAAAGTCAAATGCGAATGATTAATATTAGACTACACGGATAATGTAGTAAATCTAAGATGTTTTCTTGACATGAATAGAAACATATGATAGACTTTAGATAATTAAATAAGTGCCTAAAGACAATAGATAACAGGAGGCAAATCAGAACTATATGATAGTTCTGGTTTGCCTTTAATTTTTTTTGGAGGAGAAGGATATGAGTAAAATGATTTTGGACGAGATGAATGCAGTTGGTAAAGGAAAGGAGAATGTTATGAAAAAGGTAATCATTGATGGGTCAAGCTTGACATTAAAAGAGTTTATACAGGTATGCAGGGAAGACTACAAAGTTGAATTGAGTGAAGAGGCAAGACAAAATATAATCGAATCAAGGAAAAAGGTTGACAGATTCGTTGAAAGCGGTAAAACAATCTACGGAATTACTACTGGATTTGGAAAATTCAGCGACGTTAACATTACTCAGGAAGAAGCAGTTCTTCTTCAGAAGAATCTTATTATCACACATGCAGTTGGAGCAGGAAATCCTCTGGACAGGGATGCAGTTAGAGGAATGATGCTTCTTAGAGCAAATACTCATGCCAAGGGATTTTCGGGAATAAGACTATCTACTGTTGAAACCATGATTGAAATGCTTAACAAGGGCATTCACCCTGTAATTCCTGAAAAGGGTTCGCTGGGAGCCAGCGGAGACCTTGCACCACTTGCTCATATGGTTCTTCCTTTGATAGGGCTTGGAAAAGCAGAATACATGGGAGAGGTCATATCCGGAGAAGAAGCGATGAAAAAGGCTGGAATCAAGCCTGTTGAACTAGTATCGAAAGAAGGGCTGGCACTTATCAATGGAACGCAGGCAATGACATCAGTAGGAGCATTGACAATTTATGACGGAATAAATCTTGCAAAACTTGCAGATGTATCAGCAGCGCTTACTTTTGAAGCTATGAATGGTATAACGACTGCACTGGATGAAAGGGCTCATCTTGTAAGACCTCACAAGGGACAGTTGACTACAGCTGCCAATATGCTCAGGATTCTTGAAGGAAGCGAGATGACTACTGAACAGGGAGATATTAGGGTTCAGGACGCATATTCATTGAGATGTACTCCACAGATTCATGGGGCCAGCAAGGATGCCTTGAATTATATCGAGGAAAGAGTCAATATTGAAATGAATTCAGTAACAGACAATCCAATAATATTTGAAGAAACTGGTATTTCCGGTGGAAACTTCCATGGACAACCGATGGCACTAAGCTTCGATTTCATGTCCATAGCCCTTGCAGAGCTTGCGAATGTTTCGGAAAGAAGACTTGAAAGACTTGTAAATCCAGCATTGAGCGGACTTCCGGCTTTTCTTGTAGAAAATGGCGGATTGAACTCGGGATTTATGATAGTTCAATATTCTGCAGCAGCGCTGGTATCAGAAAACAAGGTTCTTGCTCATCCGTCAAGTGTTGACAGCATTCCTTCTTCAGCAAACCAGGAAGACCATGTATCCATGGGTACCATAGGAGCGAGAAAAGCAAGGGAAATCATGAAAAATGCAAGAAGGGTAATAGCTATGGAAATGATGTGCGCTTGCCAGGCCATAGATCTTAGAGGAAAGAAAAAACTGGGTACGGCTACTGAAATTGCCTACAACATGTTGAGAAGCAAGGTTGAAAAACTTGAAGAGGACAGGGAGCTGTTTGAAGATATCAACAAATGTGAAGAGCTGTTGATATCGGAAGAAATGCTTTCTGAAATTGAAAGAGCTGTAAGTTTAGAGATGTAACTGTAACAAATAGATATAGGCAAAAAGCAAAGAAAGCTTCCGGATAGGGAGCTTTCTTTTCCTATCCGGTTGACTGCCAGATAGGGGGAGTGGGGACATTGTCAGTATTAATATACCCACAGGGGTAAAATTGAAACAGATTAAATGTTAAATATTTGTAATATTTTCACCTATTTCATGTACATTACCAGCTCCCATTGTCAGTATTATATCGCCTTCGGAGGCATATTCCTTGAAGTATTTTTCGGCTGCATCAAAGGAATTGCAGTATATTGCTTCAGTCCCGCTTTTTACGATGCCATCTGCAAGGTCTCTTGAATGAACTACACCAAGATCCTTCTCCCTTGCTGCATATATATCCACTACCAGAACTGTATCGGCATCTGAGAATGATTCTGAGAATTCTTTCAGTAATGAGGAAGTCCTGGTGTAGGTATGAGGTTGGAATACACATAAAATCTTTTTGTCGGTCATTTTTCTGGCTGTTTTGAGAGTCGTTTTTATTTCAGTTGGATGGTGTGCATAATCATCTATTACAGTTGCACCGTTTAGTACGCCCTTAAACTGAAATCTTCTTTTTGTTCCGGTGAAAAATTCAATGCCTTCAACAATATGTGAAACTTCAATTTCCATTGCATGGGCACAGGCTATGGCAGCCAGTGAATTGTATAGATTGTGTTCTCCTGGGACTTTCAGTGAAATTCTTGATATTAAAGAATTATCAATATGAAGGTCGTAAGACGGATAGGGAGAGTAGGTTATATTGTCCGCCCATATGTCTGCCTTGTTTTTTATTCCAAAGGTTCTGAGACTGCACGACAAATCTTCAAACAGGTGTTCTGAATTTTTACAGTCGCTGTTGTATATAAGGTATCCATTGGATGGTATTTTAGATCCGAATTCAAGAAAAGCGGACTTTATATCATCAATATCCTTGTAATAATCCAAGTGGTCCTCTTCTATGTTCAGTACAACTCCATAGAGCGGGTTGAACTTCACAAAGCTTCTCTTGTATTCGCAGGCCTCGGTAAGAAGCGTTTCGTCGTTTCCTATTCTGATATTACCATTTATGAGGTCGTATTCTCCTCCTATCAGTATTGTGGGGTCAGAGTTTTCCTTTAGAAGAATACTTGACATGAATCCCGTAGTCGTTGTCTTGCCGTGGGTTCCGGAAATGGCTACTGGACTGTTGTAGTCATGCATGAGCTCTCCCAGGAAGTCGGCTCTTTCAAGAAGCTTGATTCCGAGTTCTTCCGATCTTTTGTATTCAGGGTTTTCGCTGTTTACTGCAGCGGTAAACACTACCAGGTCCTGGTTGTCGATAATCTTGCCATCATGGTCTTTTTGTATTGTTGCACCGAGGCTTTCAAGGTGCTCAGTCAGGTTTGTTTCATTGATGTCGGAGCCTGATACTCTGCAGCCTTTGTTCAACATGATTTCAGCCAGGCCGCTCATGCTTATTCCGCCAATGCCGATGAAATGTATATATTTGTAGTTTTTCATATGATTATCATCCTTTTTGTTATTCATTCAAGATGCAATGAATGTATTCTAATTATTATATCAATAAATTGTATCATTATAAAGGCTTAAGTGCTAAAAGATAATATGAGTCAAATTACTAGCAAATCAAAGCTTAATTTGAATAAAATTGTAAAATTATGAAATATAATCTTGTGATTCACGAATTTTATATGTATAATAGATATAAATATTCGTCAAGGAGTGAATTAATGAAGAAGTATAAAAGGAATCAAAGAGTAGGCGCTCTTATGAAAATTTTCACTGAAAGACCAAACCATGTGTTTTCATATAATTATTTTTCGGAGTTGTTCAATGCTGCAAAATCAACTATAAGCGAGGATATTGTAATAGTCAGGGAACTGGTGTCCGATCTCGGATTTGGAAGGATTGAAACTATTGCAGGAGCTGCAGGCGGTGTAATATACATTCCCAGTCTAAGTGAACAGGATACGGCAGGACTTTTAAGCGAACTTTGTCTTGCGTTTTCAAATCCCAATAGAATAATACCGGGAGGATATATCTATATGACGGATATTTTCAATTCACCATATTATTCGTCCAATATAGCAAAAATCATTGCTTCAAAATATTCCAGCAAAGAAATAGATTATGTGGTGACTGTGGAGACAAAGGGAATACCTGTGGCACTTATGACTGCAAGGGAGCTTGATGTTCCGCTTGCTGTAATAAGGCGTAACAGCAAGGTTACAGAAGGGTCTACCCTCAGTATAAATTATGTTTCGGGTTCAACCAGAAAGATTGAATCCATGACTCTTTCAAGAAGGGCTGTAAAGGAAGGATCCAAGGTTCTTGTGGTTGATGACTTCATGAAAGGTGGAGGAACGGCAAAAGGAATGATAGATCTGATGGCAGAGTTCAACGCAGAAGTGGTTGGCGTATCGGTCGTTATTTCTACTGCGGAGCACAAGGATAAACTGGTTAAGGATTATAATACCCTTCTGGTACTTGAAGGTGTGGATGAGATTGAAAAGGCAATAAAAATCAGGCCCTACGATCAGGAAAACACGGATATTTGAGAAAAAAACAATAAATAAATAAAGATTTTTGCATTTTTATTAAATTTGTAGTAAAATATTAATATGTTTGGACATAATATTCCGGAGGTGGGAAACCATGCAAATTACAGATGTAAGAGTCAGAAAAATCAACTCTGAGGGGAAAATGAAAGCAATTGTTTCTGTCACTTTTGACGACTGTTTTGTAGTTCATGACATCAAGATCATTGAAGGACAAAATGGGCCTTTCATTGCAATGCCAAGTAGAAAGATGCCAGATGGTGAATTTAAGGATATTGCACATCCGATAAATTCACAAACTAGAAGTTTAATTCAAGAATCAGTATTTCAAGCTTACGAAGAGAAGCAGGCGGAAGATGAGGAATAATAATAATTAGTATCCGCTAAGGGTCTATCCATGGACCCTTTTTTATTGTAAAAAAAATAATATGAACTATTGTTATTTCCTCCCATTAATATTATAATATGTTTTGGATTAAGGAAATACAGGAGATTGCAATGAATATATCAGTAATATTGGCTGCCGGCGAAGGCACGAGAATGAAATCCAAGCTTCCCAAAGTCCTGCACAAGGTTTGCGGAAAGGAACTTGTCAAATATGTTCTTGATGCATCTGACAAGGCTGGAATAGACAAGAAAATCCTTATTTTGGGACACGGTAGGGATAAGATCATGGATTCACTTGATGAGTCTGATGTGATTTTTGAGGAACAGCCTGTTGGAGAGGGATTTCCATACGGTACAGGGTATGCAGTTATGCAGGCAGAGAAACATATTGGCGATGACGATACTGTCATTGTATTGAACGGAGATGTTCCCATGATAAGGGAAGAAACCATCAGAGACTTTATGGAATACCACAATCGCGAGAAATGTTCGGCATCAGTACTTACGGCTGTATTTGAAAATCCTTTCGGATATGGTAGAATTGTAAGGGATGAAAAAGATCAGGTTGCGTTTATAGTAGAACAAAAGGATGCTGATGAAGAGACAAAACTGATTAAAGAAATCAATTCCGGTATTTATTGTTTTAATGGCAGTGGTCTCAAGGAAGCTCTTAAGAATCTGGACACAGACAATTCGCAGAACGAGTATTATTTGACTGATGCCATAGGAATACTTAAAAACAAGGGCTGTAAAATCGGAGGATATCTAATCGGGGATAATGTTGAAATAAGCGGTGTTAACAACAGGTATCAGCTTCATGAATTGAATGAATATAAAAAGAGCCTTATTAACAAGGAACATATGCTGAACGGTGTTACAATAATCGACCCTTCGAGTACTTACATCGAGGAATCGGTTACTATAGAAAGAGACACAGTTATTTATCCAGGTACAATTCTTGAAGGAACTACATCCATAGGTGAGGACAGTATAATAGGTCCAAATTCAAGAATAATTGATTCATTTGTAGGAAAAGGCACCAGCGTGGACAATTCAAAGGTAATTAGTTCAAGAATTGGAAACGGCACTACGGTAGGACCCTTTGCTTATTTAAGACCAGGTTCTGAATTGGGCGACGGGGTTAAAATCGGGGATTTTGTGGAAGTAAAGAACTCTAAAATAGGCGACGGATCCAAAGCTTCACACCTTGCTTATCTTGGCGACGGTGAAGTGGGCAAAAATGTAAATATAGGATGCGGAGTCATATTTGTAAACTATGACGGCAAAAACAAGAACAAGACCATAATTGAGGACAACGCTTTTGTCGGAAGCAATTCAAACCTTGTAGCTCCAGTCACCATAAGTGAAGGCGCTTATGTTGCATGCGGGTCTACAATCACTGAAAATGTAGAAGAAGAAACACTTGCAATAGCAAGAGCGAGACAGGTAAATAAAAACGGAAAAGCCAAAAACAAGTATAAGTAGGAGGAAAAAATGCATACAGGATTTTCGGAAATCAAGGTTTTCACAGGAAATGCAAATGTTGAACTTGCAAAAAAAGTAGTAAAGGAAATGGGTATATCACTGGGTGATGCAGAAGTCAACACATTCAGTGACGGTGAAGTGCAAATGCACATAAAGGAATCTGTCAGAGGTGCGGATGTATTTGTTATACAGCCTACCTGCGGGCCTGTAAACGACAACCTTATGGAGCTTCTTATATACATAGATGCTCTTAAAAGGGCATCAGCAGGAAGAATCAATGCCGTAGTACCATATTACGGATATGCAAGACAGGATAGAAAGACAAGGGCAAGAGATCCAATAACTTCAAAGCTTGTTGCCGATATGATAACAGCAGCAGGTGCAGACAGGGTGATTACAATTGACCTTCATGCCGGACAGATTCAGGGATACTTCAATTTGCCTGTTGACCAGCTTCTTGGCGGGCCAATCCTTGCAAAATACATAAAGCCAAGGGTTACTCCAAATACAGTAATTGTATCTCCCGACGTTGGAGGAGTTTTAAGGGCCAGAAACTTTGCAACCATACTTGATCTTCCTCTTGCAATAATTGAAAAAAGAAGACAAAAGGCAAACGTGTCAGAGGTCATGAATGTTGTTGGAGATATCAAGGGCAAGGATGTTGTTCTGATTGACGATATAGTAGATACCGCTGGTTCCCTTACAAAAGCAGCCAAGGTACTTAAGGATTTTGGTGCAGAGAAGGTATATGCATGCTGTACACACGGTGTATTGTCGGGGCCGGCAATAGAAAGAATAGACAATTCCGTAATAGAAGAGCTGATCATTACTGATACCATTCCTTTAACTGAAGAGAAAAAGATAGACAAAATAAAAGTGGTAAGTGTTGCGCCTCTGATTGCAGAAGCTATCCAAAGAGTTTCCGAGCACAGGTCTGTAAGCAAGCTTTTCGAGTAAGAGGAAAAGATGTATTTGGTAGTCGGTCTGGGGAATCCCGGCAAGCAATATGCCGGAACCAGACATAATATAGGATTCGAAGTAATTGACTATATCTGTTCTGAAAAGGATATAAAGCTTGATAAGATGAAGTTTAATGCTGTATACGGCGAGTACAGGATAAAGGGAGAGAAGGTCCTGTTGGCAAAGCCCCTTACTTACATGAACAGAAGCGGAATTGCGGTACTTGATATTTCAAGATACTACAAGATAGATCCAGAAAATATCATAGTCATATATGACGACATCGATTTGGCGCCTGGTAAGCTTAGGATAAGGCCCAACGGCAGTGCCGGAACCCATAATGGAATGAAGTCGATAATATACCAGCTTCAAACTGAAGACTTCAGCCGCATAAGAGTGGGAATAGGCAGAAACAAACAAATGGATCTTGCATCCTTTGTTTTGCAGAAATTTTCAGAAGCTGAAATAGAACAGCTGACTGATACTGTGAAAAATGCAGCTCTTGCAGTTGATGAAATCATAGAAAATTCTGTTGATTCTGCCATGAACAAGTATAATATAAAATGAAGTCTTAAAATGACTTGTTAATTGCCCGGGTATATAATATCCGGGCTTAAGTTGTAACACAGGAAGGAAGTAGAATGAATCAATCCTATTTAAAAAACATAGTTAAAACAAAAGAATATTCTGAGATGATGAGCTGCTTGAACAAAAGAAAAAGCTTGTTGCTGCACGGATTGGAAGAAGAGGCCATGCTCCTTCTTTCATCGGTTCTTTCAAAAAATGAAAAAAGGCAGGTGCTGATACTTGTATCCGATGATATGAAGGCATCAAGGATATATGGAAGTATAAAGAGTATCTACAGCAAATCCTATCATTTGAGAGCGAAGGAATACTCCCTCTTTGGCATAGATGCATTGAGCAGGGAAAGCATAAACAGCAGGCTTGCTGTAATTGACAAACTATCTGGAAATGAAGAGATGGTTATTGTAAGCTCGGTGGAAGCATATTCAAACCTTTTGATGGAAAAGGAGAGATACGACAATTTTGCCTTTGATATTGAATATGGCATGCAGATAGACCTGAAGGCGATTTCCAGGAAACTGGTTGAAATGGGATATAAAAAGGTCAAATTCATAGAAGGTAAGGGGCAGTTTTCAATAAGGGGAGGAATACTGGATATTTTTTCTCCGGCTGAAAGCAACCCTTGCAGGATAGAACTGTTTGATATTGAAATCGACTCTTTGAGAATATTTGACTCGAAGACTCAGCGGTCAATTGAAAACATTGAAGGTTACAGGATAATACCATGTTGTGAAATCGTACTTTCAGATGACGAAATAAAAGAGGCTGTTTGCAGGTTTACTGAGGATATTGAACAGAGACTTGAATTCATAAGAGGCAAGGAAGATGCAAGAACTATTGAAGAGAACCTTCTGAAATTGAAGTTTGATGTTGTTGAAGCACTGGAAAACAGGAATTATATCGACAATATTGAGTTTTACAGGCCATATCTGCCTGTAGAACAAAAAAATCTTGGAGATTATCTCAGAGATGATTCAATAGTAGTGTTCGATGAACCGAACCTGATAAGGGAAGCCAGAAAAGGAAGCAGGGAAGATTTTATAAGCAAATTCACCGACTTGTACAGCAGGGGAATGCTTCTGTCCAAGCAGGAAAAAATCTTCATGGAATTTGAAACGCTTGTCAGCAAAATTAAGTCAGATTTAAGCTTTATTGTCTACAATAATAATCTGAAAAACAATGTGGGTTTCAACATTGACAAGGTTTTCAACATCAGGTCAAGAGAGCTTCCCACATATTATTCAAAAATGGACGATCTTGCAAAAGACATCAACAGATACAAGTACAGAGGCTATAAGGTTTATCTTGAGCTGGGGAAGGTAGAGAGCGCCGGGAATATCCGTGATATGCTAAGTGAAAAGGATTGTGAGATATCCATATTGATTTCGGGAGACGAGGGAATTACGTCTGGACATGGGGCTGCAGTTGTAGGTTCCATGTCCAAGGGTATGGAATTTCCCCAGTGGAAAATCGCCATATTGACTGAAAAGGAGATTTTCGGAACAAAGAAAAGAAAAAAGAAGGCAAAGAAAAAGCATAAGGCATCAAAGATAGACAGCTTCACGGATTTGAAACCTGGAGATTATGTTGTCCATGAATATCATGGCGTAGGTGTATACACGGGAATTGAGAAAATAGATATCAAGGATATCCAGAAGGATTATCTCTGCATCAGTTACAGGGACAAGGATAAGTTGTTTGTGCCCGTTGACCAGATGGATCTTGTCCAGAAATACATTGGATCCGATTCTGCAAAACCCAAAGTCAATAAAATGGGTGGCACAGAGTGGGTCAAGGCGAAGACGAAGGCTCAGAAGGCCATAGACGAAATAGCCGACGAGCTTTTGAAACTTTATACTGAAAGAAAATCAAAAAAAGGATATTCTTTCTCTCAGGACAATGAATGGCAGAGAGGATTTGAAAACTCTTTTCCATACCAGGAAACAGAGGACCAGCTGAGATGCATAGATGAAATAAAAACAGACATGACAAGTGAAATAGCCATGGATAGATTATTGTGCGGGGATGTGGGTTTTGGAAAGACGGAGGTAGCCATGAGAGCCATATTCAAGGCTGTCATGGACAGCAAGCAGGCGGCTGTCCTGGTGCCTACAACCATACTTGCCCAACAGCACTATACGAATATGGTGGAAAGATTCAAAAACTATCCTGTAAAGGTTGAGATGCTCAGCCGCTTCAGAACACCGGGACAGCAAAGAAAGATCATCAGCGATCTCAACAAGGGACTTATAGATGTGGTTGTCGGGACACACAAGCTTCTATCAAAGGATGTAAGATACAAGGATATTGGACTTCTTGTTATAGACGAAGAGCAGAGATTCGGAGTCAAGCACAAGGAACTTATCAAGCAGATGAAAACAAACATAGATGTACTAACTTTGACGGCAACGCCAATACCAAGAACCCTAAATATGTCAATGGTTGGCATCAGGGATATGAGTGTTATAGAGGAGCCTCCCGGAGAAAGACATCCTGTTCAGACCTTTGTTCTGGAAAGCAGCAGCGGACTCATAAGGGAAGCGCTGATAAAGGAACTGTCAAGAGGCGGACAGGTATACTATGTACACAACAGGGTCAAGGATATTCACAACAAGGCAGCCATGGTGAAGAACATGGTGCCTGATGCCAGAATAGCAGTAGCTCACGGCCAGATGAGCGAGAGGGAACTTGAAAATATAATGGTTGAATTCATAGAGGGTGAATATGACATATTGGTGTGTACTACAATCATTGAAACGGGAATGGATATATCCAATGTAAATACCATAGTGATAGATGATTCCGATAAAATGGGGTTGTCTCAGCTATATCAGTTGAGAGGGCGTGTAGGAAGAAGTGACAGGACTGCATTTGCATACCTTACCTATGAAAGGAACAAGGTTCTCAGTGAAATAGCGGATAAAAGACTGAAGGCTGTCAAGGAATTCACCGAATTCGGGTCTGGATTCAAGATAGCCATGAGAGACTTGGAAATAAGAGGCGCCGGCAATATTTTAGGTTCTCAGCAATCAGGACATCTTGAGGCTATTGGATATGACCTCTATGTCAAGATGATGGAAAGAACGCTTAACAGAATCACCCATAATGAAGAAAGGGAAGATGATTTTGAAACGGTAATAGAAATTGACGTAAACGGCCATATTCCAGTTAGATATATTGAAGATGAAGAGCAAAAGATTGAAATCTATAAAAAGATTTCTGTAATAGAAAATCATGACGACATAAGTGATGTTACTGAGGAGATTATTGATAGATTTGGAGACATTCCAAAATCAGTGAACAATCTCATTAAAATATCATATATAAAGTCCATATGCAAAAAGCTTAAAATAGTAATGCTGAGACAGATAAACAACGTTGTACACATCGAGTTTAAGAATGGCGAAGCAATTTCTCCAGCCATGATCAACGGCATAATGGAGAAATATAAAGGCAAGTTTAAATTCGATGTATCAAATAAACCTGTACTTAAATATTCAATGGGAAGAGACGAAGTAAAAGATGTATTGGTCATTCTTGAAAATACTGTTGAAAACCTATATAATTTTAGTACTGACAAAAATTCTACAGAAAAAAATGGAGGTTCAAAGTGAAGAACAGAAGGATAACAGCTTTAGCATTATCATTGGTAATGATTTTGATGATGGCATCAGGATGTGTGAAGGAAAACAAGGAATCGGCGGCAGCCGTTGTAAATGGAGATGAAATATCCATAGCTGAATTTGAAAAAAATCTTGAAATATACAAGAATATGTATGAATCGCAGTACGGAGACATAGCGTGGGATGAAGAAATTGAAGAAGGCGTTACTTATCTTTCGTCGTTAAAGGAAAATGTGATTGAGAATATGATTATGGATACAATCATGTTGCAGGAAGCGGCCAAGAATGGTGTTGAAGTGACTGATGAGGAACTCCAAAGCCTCTTCGAAGAATACAAGGCATACTACGGAGACGAAGAAACATATAACGAGTCACTCGCCAGTAGTGGAATGGATGAGGCTTTCCTTTTGGAATATTTGAAAAATGGAGAGATAATTGATAGATACGTAAGCAATTTTGTTGATACCATTGAAATAAATGACGAAATTCTTGAATCGTATTTTGATGAAAATAAGGATAAATTTGTTGCTGTAAATGCAAGTCACATACTTGTGAATTCACTGGAAGAGGCTCAAGACATTCTGGCAAAGCTGTACGACGGTGCGGATTTTGGAGAAATGGCAATGGAATATTCACAGGATCCTGGAAGTGCGGGAAACGGTGGAGAGCTGGGATACTTCTACAAGGGGCAGATGGTAGCCGAATTTGAAGAAGTTGCATTTAGCGTTGAGCCGGGAGAATTAAGTGGAATAGTATCAACCACTTATGGGTTCCATATCTTGAAGGTAAATGATAGAAAAGAATCCCTGGAAGACAACTATGATATAGTTTTTGCAGATTATCAGAATGCTAAATATACTGAAAAACTTGAAGAACTGAAGAGCAATGCGGATATCGAAAGGTTTATAAAGACAAATTAAACTCCGAGGTGGACAACATGAAGATTAAATTTACGGGAGCAGCAGGAACGGTTACAGGATCGTGTCATTATATTGAATACGGAAGTAAGAAGCTATTGCTTGATTGTGGTCAGTTTCAGGGAAAGAAGAATGTTGAAAAGCTCAATGAAGAGGGATTTCCTTTTGATCCTGCTGAAATTGATTATTTGATTCTAAGTCATGCACATATAGACCATAGTGGAAGGATACCCTTATTGGTTAAAGATGGCTTCAAGGGTAAAATATTTTCATCTTCTCCCACATATGACCTTTGTACCATAATGCTTATGGACAGTGCCCATATACATGAAATGGAAGCGGAATGGAAATCGCAAAAATCCATGAGAAAAGGCGGTGAGCCTGTAGCGCCTCTCTATACTACTGAGGATGCTCAAGCAAGTTTAAATTATTTTAATCCGGTTCTATATGAACAGTATGAAGAAATTGACGACATACTGACTATAAGGTTTGTTGACGCAGGTCATATCCTGGGGTCTTCCATAGTTGAATTATGGTTCAAGGAAAATGGAGAATCGACAAAGGTGGTCTTTTCAGGAGACTTGGGGATGAAAGACAAGCCAATAATCAGGGACCCGCAGATTGTTGAGAAGGCTGACTATTTAATAATAGAGTCAACTTATGGAAACAGGCTTCATGAGTCACCGGAACAACGAGTAGATAAACTGTCGAGAATAATTATTGACACTGTAAAAAACAAGGGTACTGTAGTCATACCTTCATTCGCTGTTGGAAGAACACAGGAGATAATATATTCTTTAAACGAGCACTACGACGGAAACGATGAATTCAGCAAGTATTTCAAAGATATACCTGTATATATTGACAGTCCTCTTGCATCAAAGGCCACTGAAATATTCAAGAAAAATGCATATGTTTTTGATGAGGAAGCAAGAGAAAAGATACTTTCGGGAGATAATCCCCTTGAGTTCAAGAATCTTCACTTCACCCATACTACGGATGAGTCCAAGGCGCTTAACATGTCTTCGGAACCGAAAGTGATAATATCCGCCAGCGGCATGTGCAATGCCGGCAGAGTAAGACACCACTTGAAGCACAATTTATGGAAGAAGAATTCCAGTATTGTATTTGTTGGATATCAGGCTGAAGGTACTCTTGGAAGACTTCTAAAGAATGGAGAGAAAGAAGTCAGACTCTTTGGCGAGGATATCTGTGTACAGGCAAGAATAGAAAGTGTGGAAGGATTTTCCGGACATGCGGACCAGGAAGGACTTTTGGAATGGCTAAAAGGATTCAAGGAAGCACCAAAGAAGGTTTTTGTTGTTCATGGTGAACCTGATGCAAGGGATGAATTCTCTAGAAAAATAGAAGAAGAGCTTGGTTTTTCTACTGTTGTTCCAAAGATGAATTCTGAATATCTGATGGAAAACGGTGAAGTCAGTGTAATAGAAGAAGGTTACGTACTTGACTTGGCAATGGAAGAGGTCGGAGAGGCAGAGAAAGCCGAGTCTAAAAAAACTGTCAGGGAAGACAAGGCTGAAATTGAAAAACATGAAGCTAAAATTGATAAAGTCGACAAGAAGGATGTCAAGCAAACATTAAAGCCTGAAGAAGAAAGGAAAGTTGGTAAGATTGAGGAAACTGCCGAGAAGGAAGATGATGAGCCTTGTGAAGAAGAGAAAGTGAAACGACTCAAGGAAGATATCGCAAGACTTAAGGAACTTGCAGGCAAGGCTTTTGACATGACTGAAACAACTCTGGACAATGATGAAATAAAAGTAGGGGAGTACAAGATTATTAATAATTTGATTCTTGAACTTGAAAAATCGCTGGTAAACCTTACCATGCAAAGTGGAGACTAATTTATGGATTGTGAAAAAATCAAAATACTGATTGATACAGATCCGGGATATGATGATGCTGCTGCAATTATTGCAGCAGCATTTTCTTCAAAACTGGATTTATTAGGATTGACAACTGTGTTTGGAAATACATCTCTGGACATAGTAAATAGAAATGCTGCTTCAATGATTGAATATTTCAATCTTGATATATCCTATGCTTTTGGCGAAAAAGAACCGCTAAACGGGAAAAACACTGCTACAGAGGTGTCTGAAAAGGATGTTTTCGGTTTACCGGAATGTGAAACAAAAGAGGATAAAAGAGGCGCTGTTGAATTCCTGAAGGATAAGCTTGAAGGGGAAAGTGGACTGGTAACCCTTGTAACCCTTGGGCCTTTAACCAATATTTCAAAATTGCTGAAAACACATCCGGGATGTAAAAAGAAAATAGAAAAAATTATAATGATGGGTGGTGCCCTGAATACTGGAAACATTACATCGGCCGCTGAATTCAACATCTACTGTGACCCGGAGGCTGCCAAGGATGTTTTCGGATCGGGAATTGAAATTGTAATGGCAGGTCTGGATGTAACAAGGGAAACCAGACTTTATGGACATGACCTTGAAAAATTATCGGGTTTTGGAGACAAGCAGAGGAAACTGGTTGAAATAATCAAAGATTGCAGTGCAAAGTACAGTTTAAAGCCGGAAAAGGGAATACCGGTCCATGATGTGTGCACAATAATGTACTTGCTTGAGCCTGAAATCTTCGGCACAGAAAAGTACAATGTTGATGTTGAGACCAGGGGAGAGATAACAAGGGGGATGACGCTGGCGGATAGAAGGCCTTTTTCAAATTTGGAGAAGAATACTACTGTATTGACAAAAATAAATATAGAAAAATTCAAGGAAGTTTTCTTTGGAATAATGGCTGAAATTCAACGTTTTTAATGCGAATCTGATATATCAGGGTGCATAAATATAAGGAAAGCGAATATTAAACAAGAAAAACTAATATACAAGCAGTGTCTTTTGTGGTATAATGATAAAGGTGTTAAATATTGAAAAAGGTGATTAAATGAAATTTTCTGACCACAGATTTATGAAAGTGGCCGGCCCCATAATAAGCAATAGTGTATTTCAAAAGATGAAGCATATAAAGCATCATGATGAAAGTGTTTACGAACATGTATTGGATGTGGCTTATCAGTCTTACAAGATAGCATATAAAATGGGATTGGATTGGGAATCTACTATAAGAGGAGCTTTGCTTCATGACTTTTACTTGTACAAGTTTGATAAAACTCCAAGGTTGAGACTTCCGTTGGACGCTTTCCTGCACGCAGTTAGACATCCGGTAATCGCATTAGAAAACGCAAAAGAGATATTTGAATTAAACGAGAAAGAATGTAATATAATTAAAAGCCATATGTTTCCTGCGAGAATTCCTAAATTCAAGGAAAGCTGGATAGTATCAATGGTTGACAAGTTCCTTGCAGTAATTGAATACTACAACAATTACAAGAAGAGAATAACTGGAACAGAAGAAGCGCTAAAAGAAGCTTAATATTTTCCCTGCCGACAGGCAGGGTTTTTTGTTTTGTAGAAACAAAGCAGCTATAAAAAAACGAGACATTTTCATGTCTCGAATTTTTTATACTCTTTTTTTACTTTGATTGTCAGTCAATATAATTAAGATTTAACAATTAGCTTATTGCAAAAGTGAGCTCGCCTTCTGCGGCGATTTCATCACCTACATATGCTACGGCACTGCCTACACCTAAAGGACCTTTGGAACGGGTGATTTCGCACTCCAATCTTAAAGTATCTCCAGGTACGACCTTTTTCTTGAATCGCATTTTCTTGATTCCACCGAAGTATGCAGTTTTTCCTTTATTCTCTTCAAGGGAAAGCATGGCAAATGCTCCGGTTTGTGCCAAGGCTTCAACAATGAGTACTCCTGGCATAACGTGGTTTCCAGGGAAGTGACCCTGGAAGAAATATTCATTTACAGTGACATTCTTTATTGCTACTGCCTTTTTTCCTTCTTCCATCTCTATGACTCTGTCAATGAGGAGGAAAGGGTACCTGTGAGGCAGTACTTTTTCAATATCATTACTGTTGTACATGATTAACCTCTTTTGAACAACACAGTTGCATTATGTCCGCCGAATCCAAGAGAGTTGGACATGGCATATTCAATGTCTGCCTTTCTTCCTTCGTTTGGAATTATGTCAAGATCACATTCTGGATCAGGAACCTTGTAGTTTATTGTAGCTGGCAGGAAACCATCCTTTAAGGCCATTATAGTTGCAATTGCCTCAACAGCTCCGGCTCCTCCAATCAGGTGACCTGTCATTGACTTTGTAGAGCTTACAGGAACATTGTATGCATAGTCGCCAAATACGTTCTTGATTGCAAGTGTTTCCAGCTTGTCATTGTATGGAGTTGAAGTACCGTGGGCATTTATGTATCCTACTTTTTCCTTCTCTATTCCTGCATCTTCAATTGCTCCTGCAATTGCTCCTGCGGCTCCTTTTCCTTCAGGATGAGGGGCTGTCATGTGATGAGCGTCACAAGTAGCACCGTATCCGACAATTTCAGCATAAATTGTTGCGCCTCTTGCTACAGCATGCTCATATTCTTCCATTACAAGCATTCCTGCACCTTCACCCATTACAAAACCAGACCTTTCCTTGTCAAAAGGTATTGAAGCTCTGTTTTTATCATTATTGGTACATAGTGCAGTCATTGAAGAGAATCCTGCAACAGTGGCAGGTGTTACTGAAGCTTCAGAACCTCCAGCAAGCATTATATCGCAAACTCCTGACTGTATTTTTTTGAAAGATTCACCAATTGCATTTGTACCTGACGCACAGGCAGATACGACAGAAAGGTTAACACCTTTAGCTTCGAATCTAATGGCAACAAGGCCTGAAGCCATGTTTGAAATTATCATTGGTATGAAGAAAGGGGATACCTTGCTTGGTCCTCTTTTGTGAAGTTTTTCAATTTCTGTTTCTATAGTATTGATTCCGCCTACACCGCTTCCGATGACTACTCCGATTTTTTCGCTGTCGATTTTTTCAAGATCAAGACCTGAATCGTCTATGGCCATTTGAGAAGCTCCAATAGCGAACTGACAGAATCTGTCCATTCTTTTAGCTTCTTTCTTGTCCATATACTCTTTAGGATCAAAGTCCTTTACTTCACCAGCAAGCTTAACTGTGAAATCAGTTGTATCAAATGCAGTTATTTCATCAATACCGCATTTTCCTTCTTTTATTGCACTCCAAAATTTTTCTAATCCGCTACCGATAGGGGATATGACTCCCATTCCGGTAATTGCTACTCTTCTACTCATTCTTTTCCTCCTAGTTTTATATCATAACTTTAGTTGAGTTAATTCATTTGTTATTTGATATATAAACGGTTCAATTATATATTAAATGTTATATGAATTATTACGAAACTTGTTATGAGATAAAACATCATTATTATTCTTTTAATTGAAATTACATGTATAATCCGCCGTCGACGGATATAACTTGACCGGTAATATATGAAGCTTTTTCCGAAGCAAGGAACTCTACAAGATCGGCTACTTCTTCGGGCTTACCAAGTCTTTTCAATGGTATATTTTTTGATATTTCTTCCTTTGCAGCATCTGTCATTGCATCAGTCATCTTTGTTTGGATGAATCCAGGGGCAATGGCATTGCAGGTAATATTTTTTCTTGCCATTTCCTTTGCAGTGGATTTAGTAAGACCGATAATTCCTGCCTTTGAAGCGGCATAGTTTACCTGTCCGATATTTCCCATCAAACCTACTACAGAGGATATGTTTATTATTCTACCTGATTTTTGTTTAAGCATTTTTTTGCACACATGCTTGATGCAGTTGAAAGTACCGTTTAAGTTTATGTTGATTACTGAGTTGAAATCTTCTTCTGACATCATTGTAAGAATCTTGTCTCTTGTTATGCCTGCATTGTTTACAAGTACGTCAACAGTACCGAAACTGCTTATTGCTTCTTTCATCAACGCTTCGGCTTCCTCGAACTTCGAGATGTCGGCCTGGAATATTTTTGTTTCAACTTCCTTGTTTTCAAATGTTTCTACAAGAGCCTTTAGACTTTCGCTGTTGCTGTTGTAGTTGAGAACAAGATTGTAGCCAAGGCTGTTCATTCTTTTTGCAATAGCGCTTCCGATTCCGCCTGATGCGCCTGTTATAACTGCCGTCTTGTTTAAGACCATTTTACGCCTCCAGTTTGGAAAGGGCTTTTTCAAGAGAGGCCATGTCTTCAACGTTCATGAAGTTAAGCTTTCTGTCGATCTTTTTGACGAATCCGCACAGACTCTTTCCAGGGCCGATCTCAACAAATGTATCGACTCCAAGCTCTATCATTTTTCTTATGCTGTCTTCCCACATTACTGAAGAAGACACCTGATTTTTTAGATTTGGAAGATATTTGTCCGTAGACTCTACAACTTCCGCATCAACATTTGCTATTACTGGTACGGAAGCATCATTGAAGTTGAGTTTTTTCAGTTCCACTTCAAGCTTCTCGGCAGCAGGGGAGAGCATTGACGTATGGAATGGAGCACTTACAGGAAGTAAAACAGCCTTCTTTGCACCATATTCCTTTGCAGCATCAACTGCCTTTTCAACAGCTTCACTTGCTCCACCTATTACAATCTGTCCTGGACAGTTGAAGTTTGCAGCTTCAAGTACTCCATAGCTTCCGAAATCATCACAAAGCTTAAGTACATTTTCCCTGTCCATTCCGATTAAAGCAGCCATCTTGCCTTTACCGGCAGGAACCGCTTCCTGCATGTAGGTACCTCGTTTTTCAACTACCTGTACAGCATCCTTGAAATCCATTACTCCTGAACAAACAAGTGCTGCATATTCTCCAAGGCTGAGGCCTGCAGTGATTTCAGGTTTTATTCCTTTGCTTTCCAGTACCTTCAAAGCAGCAATACTCATTGTAAGTATTGCCGGTTGAGTATTTCTTGTGAGTTTGAGATCCTCTTCAGGTCCGTCAAAACACATCTTGCTTATATCAAATCCTAAAGCTTCATCAGCAGCATCAAATACCGCCTTGGCTTCAGGAAAATTATCATAAAATTCTTTTCCCATTCCAACATACTGAGCACCCTGGCCGGGGAAAATAAATGCAATCTTATTCATGGTTACTCCTCAAATTTAAAGTTTTTAATGAGTAGAGAAGTGCTGCTCATTAAATCCATAATAATTTCTTCGCAGGACTCTTCCTTGTTGACCAGGCCAGCAATCTGACCTGACATTACAGAACCGTTTTTAATGTCACCCTCAACAACGGCTCTTCTAAGGGCACCAACACCTTCCTTCTCAAGCTCTTCAGGTGAAGCACCATTTTTTTCCATCTTCTTTAGTTTGGATGTCAGTCTGTTTTTAATGCTTCTGACAGGATGACCGGTTCTTCTGCCGCTTACAACGGCATCGGTATCCTTGGCATTAAGGATGGCTTCCTTATAGTTCTGATGTACATTACACTCATAGGCAGTCAGGAATCTAGTACCTATCTGTACACCCGAAGCTCCCAGCATAAGTGCTGCCGCAAAGCCTCTTGCATCGGCAATTCCGCCTGCAGCTATTACAGGCACATCGACAATATCAACCACCTGGGGAACAAGTGACATGGTAGTCAGTTCTCCAACATGGCCTCCTGCTTCTGTACCTTCGCATATAACTCCGTCAGCTCCAATTTTCACAAGCCTTTTTGCCATGGTTGTAGTAGGAACAACGGGGAATACCTTGCTGCCTTTACTTTTCCATAAATCCATATATTTTCCAGGGCTTCCGGCGCCTGATACAATAACCGGAACTTCGAGAAATGCCGCAGCTTCAGCAACGGCATCTTTAAAAGGACTCATAAGCATTATGTTTACACCAAATGGCTTATCAGTAATTTTTCTTATTTTGTAAACCTGTTCTTCCAGATACTCGACAGGAGCATTACCAGCAGCGATTATTCCCAATCCACCTGCATTGGAAACTGCTCCAGCCAGGTCTGCATCTGAAATCCAAGCCATACCACCTTGGAAAATAGGATATTTGATGTCTAGCATTTTACATAGTTCTAAATATCCCATGTCAGGCACCTATTAGTTCTTTTTCGCGTCTATGAAGTCTACGATATCCTTTACAGTTACAAACTTAGGATAATCTTCTTCTGGAATCTCGATATCGAAAGCTTCTTCAAGGTTTATAACAACCTCTGCAAGGTCCAGTGAATCTGCATCCAAGTCATCTTTCAAATTGTCAGTAAGGTTAACCTCATCGTCCAATCCCAGTTCTTCTACCAATATTTCTTTTACTTTTTCAAAAGTCATTTTCTATTCCTCCGTAATTTACATTATTTTTGTGTTTTTTTCTTTTCAATTAATTTGACAATCAAAGTATATTATCAGAAAAAGGCATTGTCAATGAAAAACTTTGACATTCAAAGTATATTGGGGGTATTGGGTGGTCAAGGCCTTCATAAGACTAGGTTGTGGCAACTATTAAGAATTTCTTAAGAATGTTAATATTAAATATATTTACCCTTTACAACAGTGTTGGTACCAATATTCACAGGTTTATAGTATAATAAATTTATATTATGAAGAAAGGGGAACTCATGTCAAAGACAATAAAGACCTTAATTATATTTACAATAATCTTTCTTTTGGGAATCATGGCCAGGGATATTATAACCGGATCCGGAACACAAAGCCATTATGGTACTATAGAAGACCCGGTACAGGAAGATGTTATTGGTGAGCCCTTTGTGAAAATAGAATCTGGAGGAAACACCTACAAGCTGACCAAAAAGGCCAGTTATTATATTGAAGCAGTAGTAAAAAGCAAGAAGAAATATACGAGGGACTTGAGTTCTGCAATTTCAAATTATGATTTTGCCCTTGCCTGGGGAGAGCTTAATGAACCGGAAATTGATGAACATGTAGATTATTCCCAGTCAGGCAGATGGTATTACTACAAGTATGATTCGTCTACTCCCGTATCCAAGGCATACATAGGGCAGCATTCTGCAAATGTGCATCTGATTCCTGCCAATGACCTGGTTGCAAAGCAGATAAGCAAGGTAACCGTCAACGACCTTGTTGAATTGGAGGGTTATCTGGTATATGTTAAAGGAGAAAACTTCACTTGGAATTCAAGCCTGACCAGAAATGATACCGGTGATGGTGCATGCGAAATACTATATGTAGAGAAAATTACAGTAAAATAATAGCAAAAATTATATAGACAAATATCATAATGAATGTTAATATAATATAAAATTGAATATAAATTTTTAGGTTCACATATGTGATTAATAGGGAAGTCAGGTGTAAGACCTGCACAGCCCTCGCTGCCGTAATTGTTTGCCGAAGTCGAATACCACTGGGATTACCCGGGAAGGTGACCAGGCCATAAACATCAGTCGGAAGACCTGCCTGAAAAGTGCATTATCAGCTTCGATGGGGAGTTAGATGTTTTTTTATGCAGGATACAACCGCCCATCGTGGCGGTTTTTTTATTGCACTTGACTGCTAAAGGAGAAGTATGGAATCACAATTGACATCAAAAATAAGAAAATCGGTAATTTCAGGCATCGTATTAATGATATTGATAGCAATAAGCATCACCTTGTCTGTGAATTTCGGCACGGCAGAAATATCTTTTGTAGACGTGTGGAAAATAATCATAGGAAAGATGCTGAATCTTCCTTCCATGATTAATGGGATAAAGGATTCTTCTACAGCCATAGTCTGGGATATCAGACTCCCCAGGATTCTGGCGGGAGCAATGGTTGGAATGGGTCTGGCAGTATCGGGAACAGTATTTCAATCCATACTGATGAATCCTCTTGCTGACCCCTATACCATAGGTGTTTCCACTGGAGCAGCTTTCGGGGCATCAATTGCCATATATGTCAATATCTTTCTAGAGAATGTACAGGTGCCCATAATATTGTTTGCATTCGTTGCTGCGCTTGTCACCTTGCTACTTGTAATAGTTCTGGCGGACAAGGGTGGTAGGTTTGACAGCAGCAGTCTGATCATTTCGGGAATCATAGTCAGTTCAATACTTTCTGCAGGCATTAGTTTCATTAAGAATGCAGCAGGTGAAGAAGTTGGAGCAATTGTCTTCTGGCTTATGGGAAGTCTTGTATCAAGAAGCTGGACTCATGTCCATCTGCTGACACCATTGATATTTGCAGGAACAATGATATGCATATTTTTTTCAGCCGACCTGAATATCGTGTCTCTCGGGGAGGATACCTCTGTAAGTCTTGGAATAGAAACAAAGAAGATCAGAATGATCTATCTTGTTACGGCATCACTTATGACTGCAGCCTGTGTAGCAGTAAGCGGAATAATAGGGTTTGTTGGATTAATAGTACCCCATATGCTTAGATTCATGCTTACGCCTGACAACAGAATACTTATACCTTTATCGGGATTTCTCGGTTCCATAGTGCTCATGGTTTCTGACAATTTTTCAAGAGTTGTTTTCACCAGCGAGATTCCTGTAGGAATCATAACAACACTACTTGGAGGACCGTTCTTTCTCTTCATATATTTAAGGAGGGGAAATAAATGATAAAAGCAAACAACATTAATTTCGGATATGGAAGCAAGGCTATACTTAATAATGTTTCCTTGAATATTAGGGAAAACACCTTCAATTCAATCATAGGACCAAATGGGGCAGGAAAGACCACCTTTATGAGGCTCCTAAGCGGGCTGAACAAATCATATGAAGGAAATATAACATATAGGGACAATGATTACAGTAATATTGGACCAAAGGAAAGGGCAAAAAGTTATGCCATTGTTCAGCAACATTATTCTACAAGATTTACATATACCTGCTATGAAATGATATGCATGGGAAGGCATCCTCATACAGGCAGGCTCGAAAGGCTTGGAAGGGATGACTATGACATGATAAATTCAACAATAGAAGCTTTGGAGATCCAGGAGTTGGCAGGCAAGAAGACATCGGAAATAAGTGGTGGCGAGTTCCAGAAGGTTATATTGGCAAGGGCTCTTGTACAGAAGCCTGAAGTGCTTTTTCTTGATGAAGCCTTTTCGGAAATGGATATCAGCGCAAAGCTTGCCATGATAAAAATGCTGAAAAAATCAGTAGATGAAAAAAAGTTGACTGTTGTTGCAATAATGCACGACTTGAACACCGCCTACAGATACAGCGACGGCATACATATTTTAAAAAGCGGAGAATTATATGCTTCAGGAAATCCCAATGAAGTATTTACCGAGAAGTCCGTTAAGGATGTATTCAATCTTGATGTGGAAATATTGCCTGGTAAAGGCTTTATTATAAAATGACATAAAGGAGAAAGAAGAACATGAAAAAAATTATTGGATTAATGCTGATAGCAATGATGCTTATAGCATCATTGGCTGGATGCAGCACCACACCGGCAGAGGAAACAAACGGAGCACCCGAGGCACCAGCAGTAGGTGATGCGGCAAACAAAGCTCTTGTAGTAGTAAGTTTTGGAACTAGCTACAATGATACACGAGAATTAACAATCGAGGCAACAGAAAAAGTATTGGCAGATGCACATCCTGATTATGAATTCGTAAGGGCATTCACAGCTCAAATCATAATAGACAAGTTGCAGGAAAGAGACGGTCTTGAAATATTCAATGTCGAAGAAGCCATGGAATATCTGGTAGATAATGATTTCGGAACTGTGCTTATTCAACCGCTACATGTAATGAATGGTGCAGAGTATGACGATCTTATGGCTGTAGTTGAAGAATATGAAGAAAACTTTGCAGACCTTAAAATCGGACAGCCCCTTCTTTCAAGCACTGAAGATTTCGAAAATGTTGTTGAGGTTGTAGCAGGCGAAATGCCTGAACTTCAGGAAGGCGAGGCCCTTCTGCTCATGGGACATGGTACTCACCACCATGCAAATACAGCATACTCTGCTCTTGACTATATGTTCAAGTACAAGGGATATGAAGATGTATATGTAGGAACAGTTGAAGGATTCCCAACTCTTGATGCCATAATGGAACAAATTGAAGGAAAGGATTACTCAAAGCTTTACCTTATGCCTTTAATGATTGTTGCCGGAGACCATGCAAACAATGACATGGCAGGAGACGAAGAAGATGCATGGAAAATGATTCTTAAAGCTGAAGGGTACGATGTTGAGCCTGTACTTATGGGACTTGGACAAATTGAAGGAATTCAGCAAATGTTCCTGGAGCATCTGGAAGCTGCAATCTCAGGAGAACACGCAGAATAACATGAAATCAAAAATATTAGTATTATTGTCAATTTTATCATTGTCATTTATCATAGGATGTTCAACAGGAACAGCAGATATAACCGAAGCTGACAATACTGATTACACCATATCATTCATTGATGATATGGGGAATCAGATTAACCTGAACAGCCCCTGCGAAAGAATTATCCCTCTTTATTCAGCCCATACGGAAAACTTGTATTTCCTTGGAGCTGGAGACCAAATAATAGGCGCCTACAAGACTTCTATTTATCCTCCAGAGGCGGCCTTTCTTCCCAGATACTTATATCAGGAAGATCCGGAGAAGATTATTGCGGTAAACCCAGATGCAGTGATAATAAGGC
The DNA here is from genome assembly GCF_900142005.1 of Dethiosulfatibacter aminovorans DSM 17477. GTDB lineage: Bacteria > Bacillota > Clostridia > Tissierellales > Dethiosulfatibacteraceae > Dethiosulfatibacter > Dethiosulfatibacter aminovorans. The sequence goes on along the minus strand of NZ_FQZL01000025.1, from coordinate 33,647 downwards.
CCTTCATAAATAGAAAATCTCCAGAGTTTGTAGAAGCCCTTGAAAATGCAGGAGTGTTGGTGGTTTCCCTCTATCCCGAAAGCTTTGACGAGTTTGACGAGTATATCGAAAAGCTTGCTCTCTTATCGGGGAAAACAGTTGAGGCTGAAAAGCTGTTAAAGGAATTTCATGAGGACATCGATGGTATATCCCAGTTGACAAGTGGTATTGAAGACAAGAAGACTATATTTTTTGAATCTACAGATGTTAATGTAAGAACTGTAACATCTGATTCAATGCCGGGTCTTGCAATAGGATTTGCAGGGGGCATAAATACAGCGGGAGATATCCCTGCTATGACAGAGGGATCTTCAATTGCTCCTTTCGGACTTGAAAAAGTTGTTGAGATTGGAGAAAACATTGATGTCTACATTTCCCAAAGGGGAGCCATGAACTGTGGCGGCAATGAAAAAACCATACTTCAGCGACCCGGCTTTGAAACCATTAAAGCTGTTAAGGAACACAAAGTTTATACGATCAATGAAAAAATAATATCGTCACCTACATTCAGATATATTAAAGGTGTCAAGGAATTTGCCAGATATTTGTATCCGGAGATTCTTGATTCAACAGAAGATATGATTGGCAGCGAACAACTTACAAGAAAAGCTTATGCCGAGCTTGTAGTAAAGTGCTTTCATCTGCCGGTTTATACACCGGCATCTTCCCACTATTATGAAAGTGAGTACTCGGGACATACCTACGGGTTGTTTCGGGATGTGCACTGGAATGATGAAAAATTCGATTATGTGGAAACTGCAGTCATCGCAGGACTTGTTGATTCATTCAAGGAAGACGGGAAAGAATACTTCCATCCAAATGAGTATATAACAAAGGACGAGCTTGCTAAGACGATTTATCTTCGCGGTAAATATGCAGCTATGGATAATCATGTGGAAATTGCTGACCTTGAAGATTCAGAGAATAAAAGGATCATCCAGAAGCTTGTTGACCATAAAGTGTTTGAACTGGATTCTCAAGGAAAATTCAATCCAGGAGAAATCATAACAGTTGAATATGCCTATGACATCTTGTCTAAACTAAATTAAATAATCTGAATAAGGTAAAAATAGAAACAAAAAAGACTTTCGGAACCGATAGGCTCTGAAAGTCTTTTTTATTTCATCTCCACGAATGTACTTTCTTTTTCTGCTTTTATGACGAGCTTGTAGCTTTTGTCAATCTTGTAGAAATCCATTTCGATTTTTTCCTTCATCTTTTCCACATCGGAAGGTTTCATCTTATCATCCACCACCATGTCGAATACAACAGCCTTTCTTCCTCTTTCGTTTACTACGCGAAAATCATGTATTCCCTTGATGGAATCATACTTATCCAATATTTCTTCCAGTTTTCCCTTTGCAAATGATGTTGCATTGCATGATTCATCTATTGGGTCCACATGTATCAGCAGGTCTATTCCATACTTGTCCTTTATTTCATTTTCTATACTGTCAATCAATGTATGAGCATATACAAATGAGTGTTGGGCTGACATTTCAACATGAACTGTGCATAGTTTTGTCTCTGGGCCATAATCGTGTATCCTCAAATCATGGGCGCCGGCAATGTTTTCAAAGCTCAGTATGAAATCCTGTATGTCGGTAAAAAGCTTTTCGTCAGGTTGCGTGCCAATCAGTGAGTTTACCGTATCTTTCATGAGGCTGAAGCCATTGTACCCAATGAAAAGGGCAACCAGTATGCCTGCTATGCCATCAAAAGGCAAGATGCTGTACCTTGATAAGATGAAAGAAAGCAGTACGGTGAATGTTGCAAGCATGTCGGCTATGCTGTCAAGAAGAACAGCATCTATATTCTTTGAAGTGATCAGAGTATTAAGTTTTTTGTTGAAGAACGCCATCCAAAGTTTTACAAGTATGGATATGATAAGTATAATTACAGCCGCCATTTCGAACTTCACAGGTTCCGGGTTTAAAATCCTTCCTGTCGATGAATGCAAAAGCTCGTAACTGAAGAACAGTATGATTACTGATATCAGTAGTGTAGAGATATATTCGTATCGGCCATGACCGAAGGGGTGGTGCTTGTCAGCCGGCATGTCTGCATACTTGAATCCCATGAAAGAGGCAAAGTTTGTTCCCAGGTCCGAAAGGTTGTTGAAAGCATCGGCTGTTATTGAAATACTGTTTACAGCCATTCCAATAATTAATTTGGTTATAAACAGAAAAACATTGCATAGTGCTCCGGTAAATGCACTCAAATATCCTATGGATTTTCTTGATGGTGTTTTGTTTTTAAAGATTAGTTTAATAATGTATTCGTTCATTAATTCACCTGCTGAATTGTTGTTTTGCTAAATCATAGGATAATAATATCATATATGAAGGTTTATTAATATAGTTATAATACTGAAAATGAATCAAATCTTATTTAATAGGGGATTTATTTGAATACTTAAGATTATATGTGATAAAATAAAAAGAGAACCATATAATGCATTTTATTGATTTAACAATAAAGTCGGGAGGTACAATATGGCAGTAGTTGATTTGGTAATATCGGCAAGATCCAAGGAAGATGGGGCGGGCGGACACAGCAAGTATGTTGCGGAGTGTCACAGAATACTGGAAGAAACCGGTTTGAAGCATGTACTGACACCAATGAGTACTGTTGTTGAGGGGGATATTGACGATATATTCAATATCATAAGAATAATTCAGGAAAGAATGTACCAGATGGGTGCTGAAAGAGTTTATACACAGATAAGAATTGATGACAGAAGGGATAAGGATCTTACTATCAAGGGTAAATTGAAAGCTGTAAATGACAAGCTGAAGTGAGAGTGATTTATGAATAAATTGATGATAAGAACAAGACATACCATAAGGAAACAGACAAGAAGGTCTTCCAGATATCCGGAACCTGTAGTGGTAATCGAGTCTGGATGTTCCTCTCAGGTTGCTGCCTATCTAAAAAAACACAACAGTGAAAAGACTCTGGTTGTTACTGACAAGAAAATAATTAAACTAAAAATAATGGATGAGTTTGTCTCTTCACTTAGGAATGAAGGCATTGATTATATAGTATTTAACAATATAGTTGAAAATCCGACTATAGACAATGTTGTTGAGGGAGTGGAAGTATACAGGACCAATCATTGTGATTCGATAATTGGCTTTGGAGGAAGGGCTGCAATGGATGGGGCAAAGCTTATTGGAGCCAAGGTTACCAATAAAAAAGATGTCTATTCCATGAAGGGAAGAAACAGGCTGTGGAGAAGGCCCCCCATGTTCATAGCGGTGCCTACAATTGCAGGGACTGGCAGCGAAGCTGATTTCAAGGCCATTGTTACCGATACCAACAGATTTGAAAAGATTACCGTGATAGATAAAAAATTGCTGCCGGAAATATCCTATCTAGATGCAAATCTAATGAAGGAAGTGCCTACTCAAATTCTTGCTTGTTCAGGAATGAATCTTCTTGCCAAGACAATGGAATCATATTTGAGCAGATATAGGACAAAAGCTGCTGAAAAACTTTGTATCGAAACAGTACAGATTGTTTTTAACAATCTTGAGAAATTGTATGATGACAGAATGGACAGTGATGCAGGAAGCAGTCTCTTTACAGCTTCATATTTTTCGGGCAGGGCGAATATGGTTGCCCTTACAGGGTATGGAGATCTTATAGGATATTTCTTAAGCGATGCATATGGGATTTCACACAGTTATGTATTGGCTGTAGTATTTCCGTATCTGCTTGAAATGTCACGGGATAAAATCATCAAAAGGCTTTCAAGACTTGCAGTTTTAGTAGGCCTTGGCGATGAAAATGAGGATGCATCTGTATTAAGTGACCGAATCATTTCAAGGATAAAGGAAATGAATGCAAATATGGGTATACCCGAATACATTGAAGTACTGAGAGAAAGGGATATAAAAGTTATTGCAGGAATAATTGAGAAGAACAGCAATCCTAAAGTTCCGGCACCTAAAATTCTAGATGCTGAAGATTTTGAAAAACTTCTTTATTCTGTTTTAAAGAAAGATGAAGGCAATAAGGAAGAAGATGAAACATCTGAATTGAAAGAGGATATCATTTCTTATAATGAAGTTGAAGAAACAAATGATACTGAAAATGAGCTGTAATAGTATGTTATAATTTTATTAGGGAGCTGATTCTATGATAATCAAAGAAATTGAAAAAAATTTTCTTAAGTTCATATTTGATCCAAAAGAGGACAATAAATTCGGCTATAATATTTTTGTACTCATTGACGGTAATAAGGCAATGTTGATAGACTCCGGCTACAGGATGCACAGTACGGAAGTCAAGAAGAATCTTGAAAGCAAGGGAATCCGGATAGAAAGTGTAATAATAAGCCATTTTCATCTGGATCATATTAATGGACTCACTGGTCTGCCGGATGTTCATATAATTGGAAGTGCTGATTATGAAAAGACTCTGGATATTTATGTTGATGCTGAAAAACATCATATCTATACTCCTGATATTAAGGTTGAAGAGGAATACAGTTTCAAATTTGGCGAGTTTGATATTGAAATTAAATCGTTTCCCGGCCATGCTAATTGCAGTCTTTTAACAGTGATTAACGGCAAGTATGTACACATAGGAGATGAGCTTATTTTTTCAAATGATGGAGTGCCTATACTGCCGCTGATTTCCAAAAGTCATATAAAGAGGCATATAACATCCCTTGAAAAGCTTAAGGATTTTACCAGTTATGTCATATTGCCAAGTCATGGTAAAATAATCAGGGATGAGGAGCTGCTTCTCAAGGATATAGAGAACAGGCTGAAATACTTGAAGGCTGTAGATGCAAAATCGGAAAAGATATCTTATGAAGAAGCGGTCAGGGAATGTGATCAGGAATTTTTGCATTCAGAATTTCATGAAATAATATACAAGGATTGAATCAAGATGAAATAGTCCCGGTGGGGGCTATTTCTCTGTGCAAGCGGTAGAAATATTTACAAAATTGTCTGAGGAGAAAGTATGATAGATAATATTACAAACATAACAGAAGGGATTTCTGGAGAACTAATTGAAATGAGTGAAAAGATATTGAACAGGCCTGAACTTGGAAATGAAGAATTTTTTGCCTGTTCTCTTCATATTGAAATTTTAAAAAAACATGGATTTAATGTTGATGAAAAATATCTGGGAATTGAAACGGGTTTCAGGGCCTCTTATGATTCAGAAAAGGAAGGTCCAACCATTGCTTACCTGGCGGAATATGATGCATTGCCGGGCATAGGGCATGGATGCGGACACAATTTATTGGGTGCAGTAAGCACAGGTGCAGGAATAGTATTGAAGAAGGTAATGGATGATATTGGAGGAAAAGTTGTGGTCTTTGGAACTCCGGCAGAGGAAACATGCGGAGCCAAGGTTGTATTTGCAGACAAGGGTGCATTTAATGATATTGATATAGTTATGATTGCTCATCCGAGCAACGCCTATTCAAAAAGTGGAAAATCACTTGCTATGGAAGCACTGCAGTTCGAATTCAGGGGCAAGTCAGCCCACGCTGCATCATCGCCTGAAAAGGGAATAAATGCACTGGATGCCGTAATAAACACCTTCAACAATATCAATGCTTTGAGACAACAGATTAGAAGTGATGCAAGAATCCACGGAATCATACCGGAAGGAGGAAAGGCCGCCAATATAATACCGGATCATTGCGTAGCCAAGTTTTATGTCAGGGCAAAATCAAAGACGTACTTGAATGAGCTTGTAGAAAAGGTGAAAAAATGTGCCTTGGGTGCATCTATGGCGGCAGGTACGACTGTGGAGATTTCCAATTATGAATACAGTTATGACAACTTAGTTACAAATGAAATTCTTTCAGATATATTTACTGACAACTTGAAAAAGGCAGGAGTTGATGTGATACTTGATTCCGAAGAGTCACTGGGTTCTGTCGATGCAGGGAATGTAAGCCACAAGTGTCCTACAATACATGCATATTTTGACATTACAAACGACAGAGGCATAATTGGGCATACAGTTGAATTCAGGGATAGTACAAAAACGGAATATGCCTATGACAATATGAAAAAAACGATAGAAGCTCTGGTTTTGACTGCAGTTAAAGTCATTGAAGATGAGGAGTTGCTGGGAAAGATAAAGGAAGAATTTGAAGGGGCGGAAAAATAGAAACATTTTAAATTGAATAATTTATTTTTCAATAAAAGCACTGTCGGGATAGTGAATAAAATCTTGATGGTGTTTTTTGTTTCAGATTCAGAATCGGCTTTTATGTTTCAATAATTGGCATGCAAATTGCATGATAAATATTGTAATCAAATATTTGAAAATTTTGGAGGAAAACAAAATGAGCAAAAGAGTTGAGTTTCTTTATCTACAACAGGAAGACTGTGTAAAGGCAGGCGGATATGACATGACAGGAACAATGGCAGCTACGGAAAGATCATTCTTTCTACATGGAAAAGGCGATTTCATGCTTCCTCACAAGCCCGTACTCAGGTGGGGTGGACCGGAAACTGAAGAAACGACTGGAAGAATCATGTCAATGCCAAGTTTCCTTGGCGGACTGGAATATGATGAAGAGCTTAAGGCCAAGGGATTGTTGGGGGCAGTAAATACATCAGGAATCAAATGGATACCAAGCAAGCCGCACAATCCAAAGAAATACGGACTTCCAAGAGCAAATGCAATAATAATCATAGTTGATCCCGAAACACTAATGCCTGTATGTATAATGGATGGAGCACTTGTATCAGCAATGAGAACTGGAGCAGCAAGCGGAGTTGCCATCAAGCACCTTGCAAATCCTGGAGCGGAAGTAATGGGTCTTGTAGGGGCATCAGTACAGGGAATTACTCAGACACTTGCCTTCAAGTGTGGGGCACCAACCCTTAAGCTTTGCAAGGTATATGACCTTAACAAGGAAACTTCAGAAAAATTCTGTGAAAGAATGAAAAAGGAAATACCTGATATGGACTTCGTTGCAGTTGATAGTGCAGAGGAAGCATTTGTAGGTTCTGACGTAATCTCAACAGCGACAATGGCAAAGGCTCCTTATGTAGACGGCAAGTGGTATAAAAAGGGTGCAGTTCACTGCGAGATATCATTCTGGGATACTCCTGCAGAAGCACTTACATATGTTGACAGCGTAGTGGTTGACGATTTCGATGCAGTATCTGGACATGGTGTGGATGTAAGCTACAGAGCTGTAAGGGATGGAGTAATACCAAGAGAGAAGGTTACGGATCTGGGACAGACAGTAGTTGGAAATATTCAAGTTAGAAAATCAAAAGACGATATAATTTTCTTCAATCCGATTGGAATGGGAATTCACGACTTGTCGGAAGCACACAGGGTGTTTACAAATGCCAAGGAAATGGGAATAGGTAGAGTATTGCCATTGTGGGAAAATCCAATACTTGGATAATTCAATAATATAAAGCGTTATATATTGAAAGGACTGCAGAAATGCAGTCCTTTAATATTTGCAGCGTATAAGCAGAAATGTCGGAAGATTTAATAGGCTGGACACTAAGAGTTTTGATTGATATGTTCATTATTATGTATTAAGATATTATCATGTAAATTAATATATTCAGGGGAGGAAAATATTGAAAAATAATGATGGAAATCTCCGCGAACTGGTGACTGCAATAGTCAAGAACATCAGGCAGGGAGTCATAGTTGTTGATGAAAACAACCATATAATAGAAAGCAACGACAAGGCACTGAGGACGCTTGATATAGATTCCATTGATAATTTGAATGTCAATACACTGTTCAAGGAATATATCAATGATTATGACACCAGAAAAACAGTAACGCTGTCGGATGGAAGAAAGCTTAAGATACGAATTGTTTGCAAGAAAGGTGCGGAAAAAAAGTACAAAATATTCTACCTCGAAAAAACCAGGGAAATGGTAAAGAAGGATATCCTTGAAACCATTGTCAATTCTATAGATGAGGCGATTATGGCATGTGACGCAGAAGGCTATATGACATTGTACAACGATTCTACTCAAAAGCTTGATGAACTGATAAGAGAAAAGGTGATTGGCCAGCATGTAACAAAAGTATACAATTTGTCAGAAGAGACAAGTATTATGATGCAGGCTATCAAACAAAAAAAATCCTTTATCGATGCCCGTCAGACATATATCACCAATGCAGGTAAAAGGTTGGACATAGTATGCAACACATATCCCTTGTTCCAGGAAAATGAAGTAATTGGCGCCGTATCAATTATGAGAGACAACTCTAAAATACAGGAGCTTCTTGAAGAAATCGTGGATCTCAGGGAATCCATAAACAGCAAGGGTAAGAAAGCTACAGTAAAAAACCCTGTAGAATCAAAAAAATATTCATTCGACAATATTATTGGAGTTAGTGAAAAAATAAACAATACATTGAAATACTCTAAAAAGGCGGCCGGGAGCGATTCACCCGTATTGATCTATGGCGAGACGGGAACCGGAAAGGAAATGTTCAGTCAAAGCATACACAACTCAAGCAGAAGAAAGGACAAACCCTTTGTTGCAATAAACTGTGCTGCAATACCTGAAAATCTCCTTGAGGGCATACTGTTTGGCACTGTAAAGGGCGCATTCTCCGGAGCCATAGACAGGCCGGGGCTTTTTGAACAGGCCAATGAAGGGACATTGCTTCTGGATGAGCTTAATTCAATGCCTATGGGACTTCAATCAAAACTGTTAAGGGTTTTGCAGGAGGGTTCCATCAGAAGAGTAGGCGCAGTAGAGGAAAAAAACGTTGATGTAAGAATAATATCCAATATCAATGTGAAACCGCTCAAAGCAATAAATGAAAACAAACTTCGCCAGGACTTATTCTACAGGCTGAGTGGTGTAAGCATTGAAATTCCTCCATTGAGGGAGCGAAGAGAGGATATCCCGATTCTATCGAATCTGTTTATCAACAAGTTTAACAAGAATTTGGATATGAGTGTAAAAGGATTGTCTGCAGAAGTGCTTGACATATTCAACATATATCCCTGGCCTGGAAATATTAGAGAACTGCAGCATGCATTTGAAACGGCAATGAATATCATGGATAAGAATGAAAGCATAATATTAAGAAATCATTTGCCCTTTCATATAATTAATGAAATCAATCATGAAAGTAACAGTGGCGATGAAATTGAATTTTGCAGTACAACGAATAAATTGTCTGAAACTTTGAATCTGGTTGAAAAGCAATTAATATTGAATGTTCTCAAGGAAAACAACTGGAATATATCTCATGCTGCAAAATCACTTGACATTCACAGACAGGGGTTGCAGTATAGAATGAAAAAGCATGGAATAAGCCAGGAAAGAGTGAAATAAGGGGCATATGTTCACAAATGCAAAAATCTAATGCGTGTAAAATGAATATTTTTTTAACAAAGTAATTGTATTATGGGAGTTGAAAATATCATGTATTGAGCAATAGTTCACTCTGCAACATACACTATGCTGTAAATATGGATATAAATTGTTAAATAAATCACATACATGATTAAATACATAGACAAAAAATAGTGCGATGCATTAAAATAATGCACCTAAGGTTTGCTGGGTGCATTATTTTAATGCATCACTTTTGCTTTTAAAAGTGTTTACAAATATTCTGAAAAAAATTTCGGGTGGTTTTCCATGGATTTTTAATTATATTACATGAAATCTAATGAATTATCACAAATAATCATTAAATCAAAATATTGGTACAAATATTGCACAAGTAATATCAGAGAGTTAAATACTATGAATGGAGGGATTTAATTGAGAATTGAAAAACATCCGGTTTTAAAGTTTGAAAAAAAGAAAGAGGTCAAATTCATATTCGAAGGAAAGGAAATGATAGGGTATGAAAATGAACCGATTTCTGCAGCATTGCATGCCAACGGAGTAAAGGATCTGAAACATGACCATAGACCGAGAGGACTGTTTTGTGCAATAGGCAATTGTTCGTCCTGCCTTATGGAAGTGAATGGAGAACCAAATGTAAGAGTATGCGTGGAAGAGCTCAAGGAAAACATGGTAGTCAATAGGCAACAGGGAAAAGGTTTTTTTAAAGGAGATGAGAAATAGATGAATAATACAGAAATTGCCATAATTGGTGGAGGTCCGGCAGGAATGTGTGCTGCAATTGCAGCAGCTGAACAAGGAGCCAGAGTAACGCTATTTGACAGAGGAAAGGATTATGGTGGTCAGCTGGTAAAGCAGACCCACAGGTTTTTCGGATCCGAAAGGGAATATGCAGGTACGAGAGGAATAGACATAGCAAAGATCTTTCTTGAGAAAATCAATGAAAACAAACTGATAGACGTAAAAAAGGACACAACGGTTTTATCAATATATCATGATGGCGTTATAACTTTTGAGGAAGGAAAGAAGTATGACAAAATAACTGCTGACAAAACCATCATAGCTACAGGAGCTTCTGAGAAAATGCTGCCTTTCCCAAACAACGATTTACCGGGAGTATACGGCGCAGGTGCAGTGCAGACATTGATGAACCAATACGGAGTAGTGCCGGGCAACAAGGTTCTTATGATAGGTGCAGGAAACATAGGATTGATTGTTTCATATCAGCTTATGCAGGCAGGAGTAAAGGTTGAAGCCATAATAGATGCAGCACCCCAGATAGGAGGATTTATGGTACATGCATCAAAGGTAAGACGAATGGGAGTGCCGATAATAACCTCAGCATCCATAAAAGAAGCTGTTGGAACTGATTTTGTCGAGGGAGCAGTAATTGGAAAGCTGGACGAAAAATGGAATTTTATTCCGGGGACAGAGAAGAAGCTTGATGTTGATGTCATTTGCCTTTCTGTCGGGCTGACTCCGCTGGGAGAGCTGCTTTCGCATACAGGATGTGAAATGAAGTTTTCAGGACTATTGGGTGGATTTGTACCATTAAGAGATGAAAACCTTGAGACAACAGCCAAGGGATATTTTGTGGCAGGAGATGCATCAGGCGTTGAAGAAGCCAGCAGTGCAATGATAGAAGGTACAATAGCAGGCTTGTCTGCAGCGGAATCCCTGGGATACGGCAGCAATATCTGGGAATTGAAACAAAAATACATTGAAGACCTCAATGTCTTAAGGTCGGGGCCTGTAGGAACAAAAATAAGAGAAGGAATTGCAAACTTAAAAATATAGGAGGTGAAAAAATGTTTAAGAAAACAGGAATAGCTACATTGGAAATGATAAAGGAGAAGTTTCCTTCAGAAGAAAGGAGAAACAAAGGACCTTATGCAATATTTGAGTGTTTTCAGGAGATACCATGCAATCCCTGCCACACTTCATGCAGGATTAAGGCTGTTGAATCCATAGAGGAAGACATAAACAACATACCAGACGTAAACCACGACAAATGTACGGGATGCAGCATGTGTGTAAGTGCATGTCCAGGTTTGGCATGCTTTGTAATAGATGAGACATATTCAGAGGATAAGTTTTCACTGAAGATTCCATATGAATTTCTTCCGCTGCCAAAGGAAGGAGATGTTGTAAGTGCCCTTGACAGGGAGGGGAATACAGTGGGAACGGCTGAAGTGCTTAAGGTTCAGGATCATGAAAGATTCGACCATACAAATGTAATCACTTTGGCCTTGTCGAAGGAGTTTATTTATTCAGTGAGAAATATTAAGGTGGATGGTGAATGATATGAGTGATAAAAATACAATTTTATGCAGATGTGAAAATCTGACTCTCGGTGAACTGCACGAAATGCTGGACAGGGGAATTACATCAATGGAAGAAATAAAAAGGGAATCGAGAGCTACAATGGGACCATGCCAGGGAAGGACTTGCAAGGATTTGATAGCAAAAGAGATAGCCAGGTATCTGGGCAAGGATATAGAGGAAATCGACATACCGATTAACAGGGCGCCTGTCAAGCCCATGAAGCTGGGGGCTATTGCAGGAGGTGAAGATAATGCGTAAAAGTGCTGATGTGGTAGTAATCGGTGGAGGATCAATAGGCTGTTCTGTTGCATATTATCTTGCAAAAAAAGGCTTTAAAAATATTGTACTCCTAGAAAAAAGATATATTACAAGCGGATCAACAGGCAGATGCGGAGCAGGAATCAGACAGCAGTGGGGAACGGAAATGAATTGTCTGATTTCAAGAGGAAGTGCAGAAATCTGGAAGACAATAGGAGAAGAAACGGGATATGGAGACATAGAATTCAGACAGAGTGGCTATCTTCTCATTACATATGACGAAAAACAGGCGGAAAGGCTTACGAAAAACCTGGAAGTGCAACACAGACTGGGAATACCTTCAAGAAAAGTATCCAAAGAAGAAGCAAAGGAAATTGTACCACATATAAATACGGAAAACATGACTGCGGCTTTCTTCTGCCAGGAAGATGGACATATAAACCCTTTCAAGGCTACTTTTGCATATGAAAAGGGAGCAAGGGACCTTGGCGTTGAAATTGAAAAATATACAACAGTGACAGGAATCAAGAGAGAAGGAAGAAAAATAGTGGCAGTAGTAACCGACAAGGGTGAAATAGAAACAAATACGGTGGTGAATGCAACAGGTCCATATGCCAAGGAAATAGGCAAGATGCTGGGTCTTTCTCACCCTGTAGAACCTGAAAGGCATCAACTTATGGTTACAGAGCCAATGGAGCACATGGTGGATCCCCTGGTCATGTCCTTTCATCATGACTCGTATATAAATCAGGTGCCTCACGGTGGATTCCTTCTGGGATTTGGAAATCCTGACGAGCCAAAGAAAATAAACTACAAGCATGAGTGGAAATTCATTGAGGATATGGCAAAAAAAGCTCTTTATCAGTTCCCAGACATGAAGGATTTAAGAGTAGTCAGACAGTGGGCGGGACATTACGGCATATCACCTGACGGACAGCCTATTCTGGGTCCGGTTCCCGAAGTAGACGGATACTTCCTGGCCCTGGGATGCGGTAAGGGATTCATGCTTGCCCCAATGATAGGTAAACTTGTTGCTGAATGCATGGCAGGTGAAGAAACGAGCCTTCCGATCGAAAAGCTCAGCATAGAACGTTTTGCCAAAGGTGAACTTATAGTAGAGACGGGAGTAGTATAAAACATAATAAGGAGAAAACTATGCATTTGAAATATATTGAATCAAGTTGTTCAGGATGCAGAACATGTCAGCTGGCATGTTCCCTGAAGAACTTCAACGTGAACAATCCTTCCAAGGCAGCACTTTCTGTTGAAGGAAGGTTTCCGGGTCCGGGAGATTATGTAGTCCACCTTTGCGACCAGTGTGGCGAATGCGCCGAGGCATGTCCAGTGGGTGCAATTACGAAAGAAGGGGATACATATGTCGTAGACAATGAAGCATGCATTGGCTGCATGGCCTGTGTAAGAGCCTGCCCTAACGGTGTAATGATGCAGCATGAAGATTTCGACAAGCCTTTCAAATGCACCAATTGTGGTGCCTGTGTTGAAATATGCCCTAGATCGGCGCTTGAATTTGTAGAATAGGAGGAGGTGAAAAAATGCTATATGGATATGCTGGAACCACTTTAAGAATAAACTTGTCTGAAAACGATATAGTTAAAGAAGCACTGAGTGAAGAATTGGTTGATGAATATATTGGAGGAAGAGGATTTGTCGCAAAGACTTTGTTTGACGAACTTCCACCGAATACGGAACCCTTTGATCCTGAAAACCTCTTTATAATTGCAATGGGGCCTTTGAGCGGAACTTTCTCGCCCGCTACGGGGAAAACCCATTTTGGAACCAAATCCCCTGCAACAGGAGGATACGGAGACAGCAACATGGGAGGACATTTTGGCGTTGAAATGAAATATGCAGGCTATGACATGATAGTAATCAATGGAAAGGCGGAAAAGCCAAGCTATATTTTCATAGAAAACGACAAGGTGGAAATTCGTCCGGCCGAAAAATACTGGGGAAGAGGTTCCTTTGACGTTGAAAAGGCAATGAAGGAAGAGATGGGAGAGGAATATCAGATTCTAACCATAGGCCCTGCAGGAGAAAATCTTGTCAAATTCGCATGTATTTCCCATGACTTTGGAAGACAGGCAGGAAGAATAGGGATTGGAGCTGTACTGGGATCCAAGAATATAAAGGCCATAGTAATGCGTGGAACAAAAGACGTACCTGTATTTGATCCCAAGAAACTGTATGAATCAGGAAGAGAAACATACTTTGCTGCAAAAGAAAAGCCGGGATATACTGGGTGGACTCCACAGGGGACAGCAGGAATAACTGACTGGTGCAACGATGTAGGAGCAATGCCTACAAGGAATTTCCAGACTTCACACAACGACTATGCAAGTGATATAAACGGACAGGCAATTCTGGACAAGTTAAAGATAACGGACAAGGGATGCTTCGGATGCCCAATCCCCTGCGGGAAATACGGCCATGCCAAAACAAGCATGGGATCAACATATATGGAAGGACCTGAATACGAGACCATTGCAATGCTTGGAAGCAACTGCGACCTGGCTGACATTGACGAGATAGCGTATACAAACTTCATATGCGATGAACTGGGAATAGACACATGCTCTGCAGGTGTTGTGGTTTCATGGGCCCTTGAATGCTATGACAGGGGAATCTTTACCCAGGAAGACTTTGGAATGGAAGTTTCATTTGGGGACCTGAAATCAGTTGTAAAAATTCTTGAACTGATATCATACAGGGAAAAAATAGGCGACCTGCTTGCAGAAGGAGTCAAGGGTGCTTCCGAAAGAGTCGGAAAGGGAACCGAAAAATTTGCAATCCATGTCAAGGGACTTGAGTGGACAGGCTATGAAAGCAGGAATGCGCCAGGAATGATGCTTGGATATATGACTGCTGATATTGGAGCACATCACGGTAGATGCTGGGTCCTTGGAAATGATGTTGCAGGGTCGGCTGAAGCCGGATGTGTAGGTGACCTCATAAGCGAAGGTTCAAGTGTGGAAAAATTCCCGAAAGCAAAAGTCAAGGGGGTTTCTCCAATAGTCATAAACAGTCAACATATCAGACCTGCGTTTGACATACTGGGTACTTGCAGATTACAATATATGGAGATAGGCTTGGAGACATTCCATTATGAAAGGAACTATGAGGCTGTAACAGGCAAGCCTTTCAAGTGGGAAGACCTTATGACTTTGTCGGAAAAGATCTGGAATCTTAACAGATGTTTTAATTTCAGGGAAATTGAAGACTTTGGAAGAAAATACGACTATCCGCCTGCAAGGTTCTATGAAGAGCCAATACCAAACGGACCAAACGAGGGACACTTTATAACATTTGATGAAATCAACGAAATGCTTGATGAATTTTACGAAGCCAGAGGGTGGGATGAAGAAGGTCGCCCTACAGCTGAAAAGCTTCAACAACTTGGAATATCACTTGGTGTGAGAGCCTGATGGACATTACTGTAAAACTGTCAAACAGCATGCTTCTGATTTACGAAGATAAAAAAGAAACGGAAAAACTTGTCATAGACAAACCAATGACTGTAAATGAGATATTGATGGAAATAGGGGTCAATCCAATATTGGCCCCAATGATTTTGATCGACAGCAAAAGAGTCGGCAAAAATCATATTATAGATAGTAATGAATTGATAACAGTAATTGGTCCTTTGGCAGGAGGATAAAGAGGCAATAAACCATTACAATTAAATATAGGAGGAATTTATGAATTTATTTGGAAAATTTGAAATAGAAAAGGGAGTATTCTATCCACCGGCGGTTCTACTTGGAGTGACATTGATATTTGGATTGTTTTTCACCGATGGATTTGCAGCCGCAGCAAGTTCAGTGTTGTCCTTTATGTTGATAGAGTTCGGATGGATGTTTCTTCTTTTTGTATTCATTTTCTTCATAGGTACACTTGCAATTATGATATCACCAATAGGAAATATAAGGCTTGGCGGCAAGAATGCCAAACCGGAAATGAGTGTTTGGTCCTGGTGTGTAATAGCGATATGTGCAGGTATTGCTACTGCAATGGTATTCTGGGGAGTGGCTGAGCCGCTTACTCACTTCAACAATCCTCCGGCATTCACAGGAGCGGAAGCACTTACTCCGGAAAGTGCTGTAAGAGGTCTGCAAATAGCTGTTTTCCATTGGGCGTATATACCATATTCACTGTTTACATTGTTTGGGCTTGCAATTGGTTTTGCTGCCTATAACCTTAATTTGCCTTTCAGGGTAAGCTCAAGTCTCTATCCATTGCTTGGAGACAGAATATATGGATTGCCAGGAAAGTTTGTAGACGGACTTTCAATATTTGCATTGATAGGTGGAGTCATAACATCGTTGGGTTTTGGAACAATGCAGTTTGCAGCCGGACTCGATTATATGTTTGGTATCGTGCCTACAAATACAGTTTATGTTTCATTGATTGTCTTATTAACAGTGGCTTATACCGTATCAAGTTATACAGGTCTGCAGAAAGGAATCAAGCTGCTTAGCAACGTAAATTCAATAATATACATATTCCTGGTAATGTTCCTGTTTACATTCGGCCCAACCAGATTCCTGTTGAATCTTGGAGTGGAAACAATGGGTTCATATCTTGTGAATCTGATACCAACTGCGTTCAATGCAGATGCGTTCAATGTTGGACAAGGATGGAACGGAGGCTGGACTATTTTCTTCTGGGCATGGTGGGTTGCCTATGCACCCATAGTGGGCATGTTCCTGGCAAGGATTGCAATAGGAAGAACGATAAGGTCCTTTGTAATAGTCAATGTGATGATTCCTGGAACTTTTGTATTCCTGTGGTTCACAGGTTTTGGCGGATCGGCCATATACTTTGATTTCTTCAACAGTGCAGGAATAATGGATGTAATCAATGCAAGCGGGCTTGAAGTGGCAATGTATGCACTGCTTCAGAACATGCCTATCCCAATGCTTACAATACCTCTTGGAATAATGGCGTTGGGTATATCCTTTGTAACTTTGGCTGATTCAATGACTTCAACCATAGCGGTCATGACTACAAAAAATACCCATTCAAATGAACCTCCTGCAGCGATGAAGATTTTCTGGGGACTTATGACAGGTGCTGTAACCGTATTATGTCTCTTGGTTGCTGGGACAGTCGGTACGCAAGCACTTCAGACAATGAGCATAGTATCATCCTTCCCGATTTTCTTTATAGAGCTGGCAGTGTTGATATCAGTAGTAATCATGACTTCCAGACAATTCATAAACAAATACAACAGCGAGGCAGATAAAGTTATCGATTTGGAAGAAAAAACAATTGAAAAGAAAGATGCTACAATATAAAATTATTTTGCTGTAAAAAAAATTAACGGGAGAGTATTTATAAATGAATAGACATAAGGTTAATCTTTTACATGATGCAACAATGAACATTATGGAAAATGTAGGTATGGTGTTTTTCAGTGATGAAATAATAGATCTGTTCAAGAAGAATGGAATAAGAACAGACGGCAAAAGAGCATATTTTACAGAAAAACAAGTCATGGACTGGGTTGGAAAGGCTCCTTCCGAATTCATGATTCATGCCAGAAATGATAAATACAACATGACCGTAGGTGGGAACAATATTGAGTTTGGGCCTGGTAATTCGGGTTCTACAATCATGACGGATTATGATGGTACTGAAAGGGAACCAACCTATGATGATTTTATCAAATTTCTTAAAATAACCCAGCAATCCGATAATTTCAAGATCAACAGCGGTAATGTACTTCCTTGTGAAATAAAATCTGAAGTTCCATTTCCACAAATGCTTTATTCTATTATGGATTATTCGGATAAATGTATTTTCGGTGGCAATGGAGGTTTGAGAGAGAGCCAGGGAATAATCGATATGCTGAGGATTATGTTTGGTGAAGATGAAGTTAAAAAAAGAGCTTATTCACTGAGTATAGTCAGCAGTGCATCACCATTGCAATACGATAAAAATATGACTGACACACTGATTGAGTGCTCAAAAAACAATCAGGCAGTTGTGATATCTCCTGCCGTTATGGGAGGAACAACCGGACCTGTAACGCTAGCTGGCACAATAGCAATTTCAAATGCAGAAAGTCTGGCAGGAGTAATTATGACGCAGATGGTCAAAGAAGGATCACCTGTAATCTATGGTTCAGCAACAGCTTCGAACGATATGAGAAACGGTAGCTTCTGCATTGGTACACCTGAGTCGACTTTATGCATAGAATATTGTTCTGAGTTGGCCAAATTATATGGAGTGCCATCAAGAGGTGGCGGTACTCTCACCGATGCAAGAAATCTTTCTGTACAATCGGCCTATGAATCAACCATGGTACTGTTCGCCACTCTAAAAGCCGGCATCAACTATGTGTTGCACACTGCAGGATTCCTGGGTTCATACAATTCCATGTCTCATGAAAAATTCATAGTCGATCTTGAAATTTTGGATATGCTCAAGAAATACAATGATGGATTGAAGGTTGATGAAAACAATTTGGCCGTAGATGTAATCAAGGAAATAGGACCTGGAGGTCAGTATTTAACAGCAAATCATACATTTGAGAATTTCAGGAATAGTTCCTTTATACCAAATTTAGCCAATAGAGGACCAATATTGGGAATAGATCAGGAAAAGGAATTCAAGAACAATATAGATAATAAGATGAATCAGATGCTATCTAGTTATGAGAAGCCATACATGCCGGAAGATACTAGACGCAGTTTGACAAAATATCTTGAAGGAAATGGATATCAATTAATAAAATGATTTTTAGAATCTTATAATCCAGTTTCAGTTAAAGCAAGAAATAAGCTTAATGGGGTTTAAAAAACTACCCGCTTTGCGGGTGGTTTTGTTTTAAATGCCAAAGCATATGCCAATGAAATTGGCAATAAACGGGGAGGAAAAAATGTTTGAGAAAGTAGACAAAAAAATCGCACTGATATCAGCGGCGATTTGTGGAATATTTGTAATCTGGACTGTTTTGACACCTGAAACAATGCAAGAGATATTTAATGTTCTTTTCAAATTTTTTATTAATAATCTGGGATGGCTATATCTTTTATGCGTTTCATTGTTTTTGCTGTTTTGTATTGTTCTTGCATTTAGTAAATACGGGAAAATCAAACTGGGCAAGGATGATGAGGAGCCGGAGTATTCCAACATGACCTGGTTTGCGATGCTGTTTAGTGCGGGAATGGGTATAGGGTTGGTTTTCTGGGGAGCGGCTGAACCCATTTATCATTTTGCCAACAGCCCATTTGCGGAATCAGGATCTCCTGAAGCTGTTACGATAGCTTTGAGAACAACATTCTTTCATTGGGGGATTCATCCTTGGGCAAGTTATGGTGTGATTGCATTGGCTCTTGGATATTTCCAATTCAGGAAGGGACTTCCGGCACTGGTAAGTTCCACACTCCATCCGCTTATAGGAGATGAAGGTATAAACGGACCTATTGGACAGACTGTAGACATTATAACTGTGGTAGTTACATTGATTGGTGTAGCCACTTCTTTGGGACTAGGGTCCATGCAGGTGGTCACAGGAATGAATTATATATTCGGCATTCCAAATACTATGTCTGTTTCAATAATATTTGTTGCAATAGTAACCCTTATTTTTACAATGACAGCCGTTTCTGGTCTTAAGAGATGGATGAAATGGTTGAGTAATATCAATATGATTATTGCAGCAGTAGTAGCCTTGTTCATATTAATGGTCGGGCCTACAGTATTCCTGCTGGAATCTTTTACCGAAGCATTAGGGAATTATTTACAGAATGTTGTCATGTTGTCATTCTTCACTGATGCGGCAGGTGTAGTTGCTGAAAAAACAGGTTATGACTGGATAGGCTCGTGGACCGTCTTCTATTGGGCTTGGTGGTTGACCTGGGCGCCTTTTGTAGGAAGCTTCATCGCCAGGATATCGAGAGGAAGAACAATAAAGGAATTTGTTCTTGGCATATTGGTAGCTCCAACAATTTTGAGTGCAATCTGGTTTACTTTAATGGGAGGATCCGCTATACATCTGGAACTTTTTGGAAATGGAGGCATTGCGGAAGCAACGTTCAATGATGTCACTTCATCGGTTTTTGCAACCTTTGCCCAATATCCACTGTCAGGATTCCTGTCGGCTATGGCAATGATTATGGTTACAATTTTCTTTTTAACATCTGCAAATTCCGCTACCTTTGTAATAGGAATGTTTACTTCAAGGGGAGATTTGGAACCGTCATCAGGCTTGAAAATTGTCTGGGGAGTATTTGAAGGCTTTTTGGCTATTGCGTTATTGATGGCAGGAGGACTGAGTGCGGTTCAGACGGTATCGTTTACAGTCGGGTTGCCGTTTATGATATTGATGTTGTTCATTATGTACAGTTTCTTGAAGGCATTGAATAGAGACCAGGAGTATATTAATGAAAAATCAGTGTATACGCAAGTTTTAAAAGAAAAAGAAAATGTCTAAGATATAAGATAATGCTTATTGGGGATTGGGAAAAGCAATTGGAGAGAACAATGAAGAATAAAATCAACAGGATGTTCAAAAACGATATGATTCTGATTTATGTTTATATAGCTTTAATGTGGACAATACTTACTGTTGTAAGGAATAATATCAAGCTTATTACAAATGACTTATCGGTGTTAATGTTTATGAATGTTGTCTGGGCACTTGTTCTTGTTTTTGGAACCACAGCGCTAATGGTTGTGTTCATTCATCTCAAGAAACAAAAGGAAAGGATATACAGTGAAGATATAAAGAACGGGGAGGCATTCAAATGAAAAGAGAAAAACAAAGCAGGAAATCGGTAATATTCGATACACTTTTCATAATGATGCTGTGTTTTGCAACGCTACTCACTACCATGGTAATCCAGGGAGGCGTAATAGTGGGAGGTGAAGGAAGTCTCAGTTACTCAATCAAGTTGCCGTCATTTGTGCTTACGATGGGTGGGCTTTTTGTGTACCTTGTATTCACCCTTAAGGAGTCTGACAAGGAACTGAAGAAGATGATTTCCTTTATCTATGAAGGCGAAGCAGCTAAGTTAAGGCAGACTCGTTAGCAAAGAGAACAATTGAAGTGAGGTAGAGTATGAGTTTTTGGTCATTGATGAACTATGTAGCCTGGGGGCTTTGCGGACTCTTTGCATTTCTCCTGGCTAAGGATTTTATTAAAGTGGAAAAAGAGAGACAGCAGCAGGGAGGACGATAGGATGGAAAACAACACACATATGTCAAAAGTCCTCGGCCCAATGCATATATGGGCACTTGGAGTAGGAATAGTAATAGTGGGAGAATTCATGGGATGGAACTTTGCAATAGCAAAGGGAGGATCACTGGGAGCAATAGCAGCCTGCTGGATAATAGGAATAATGTATTTATGTCTTGTAATGGTAAACACCGAAATGGGATGCGTAATACCCGAGGCGGGAGGACAGTATGCAATGGCGAAATACTTTTTAGGACCACTGGCAGCCTTCAACATAGGACTTATGCTTGTGTTTGAATATGTAATGCTTGAAGCTGCAGATGCACTGGTCGTAGGAGAGATACTCAAGACTCTAAGTCCTGATGTCCAGGCTCTCCCCTATGTAATACTGAGCCTTCTAGTATTGACCTATATAAACTACAGGGGAGTATATGCAACCCTCACGCTGAATTTTGTAATAACTGCCATAGCTTTTGTGACGATATTCATACTCCTGTTTTCAACAAGGTTCTATTCGGAAACGGAGAGTCTTCTTAAGATAAAGGAGATGACAATAGGGCTTCCATACGGATGGATGGGAATCATAGGAGCGCTGCAGTTTGGAGTGTGGTTCTATCTTGGAATAGAGGGAACAGCCCTGGCGGCAGAGGAATGCAGGTCGACAAGCAGAGCTCTTCCAATAGGAGCAATAGTGGGAACAATAACACTTCTTGTTGGGGCCACAACCACATGGCTTGTTTGTTCGGGACTGGTTGAGGCAGGCGTGCTTGGCTCTTCAGTATATCCGTTGTTTGATGCGGCAAGAGCAGTAGGAAACCCAATAGTAATTAATGCATTATTTGCAGGAACGATACTTTCATGCATGGCAAGTGCAAACGGATGCATAACGGATTCCAGCAGGGCATGGTATGCAATGTCAAGAGACACTCTTATACCGGAGATATTCGGAGTGCTTCATCCCAAGTACAAGACGCCATACAGGGCAATACTGTTTCTGCTTCCAATAGCAATAGCTTTCGGCTATACCGGGATGCTGGATCAGGTAATAACATTTTCAATAATGTCGGCAATATTAGTGTATATTATGTCTGCAATAATGATGTTTAAATTCAGGAGGATGTACCCAATGGGAACAATTCAGAGGGAATATGTATCACCATTCCATCCAATACCATCAATTATCCTTATGGGACTTTCGATATTGACTCTTGTGGGAATGTATTTCGGTTATTGGATAAACATACTTTCGGGACTTGTATTTTATTTCCTTGCATCACTGTGGTTCAAGAAAAGAAGGGAGCACTATATAGATTTCAAGAGCTTCATAGGAAATGCAGATGTATGGCCAAGGGCTGAAGGATACTAATAAAAAATCATATCTTTTTCTTGTAATCATGCAGATCTTTATACTAATATATAACTATTCATAAAATACAGCGATTAGGGGATACGGTATGGTTAAACTAAAGGATATAAAAGATGTTGTACAACAGTTTGCTGAAGCGGGAAAAGCTGCTCTGGGACTTGACATCGAAATAATAGACGAGGACAGAAGATTCCTGGCTGGAACCGGAAGAATCAAGGATATACTGGGAAAAGAAATAAAAAGGGATGGAACAATAAGTAGAATCATTTTCGAGAGGAATGAAGATTATCTCATTGTTAACGATCCTGGGCATGATGAAATGTGTATCGGCTGTGACAGATATGGCATTTGCCAGTATAGAAAAGCCATTTACGCAACAATTAAATATAATGGAATAACCATAGGAGTAATAGGAATAGGTGCGTTAAGTGAAGCACAGGAAAACCTTATTCTGGGACATGAACGGGAAATGCTTGACTTCCTTGATAAAATAGGAAAACTTATTGGTACAAAGGTTCAGGAAAGGGAAATACTTAAACAAATTGACACCTATACCAAGATGATGGATACTGTATTTGAAAATATAAACAGAGGTGCTGTGATAGTGAACAAGGAGTTCAATATCATAAAGGCTAATCAATATATTTTGGACAGGCTTTGTTTTGATATAGAAAGCATTCAATATAAAAGGCTTGATGATGTGTTTCCAGGAATAATAATGGATTCAAATGTCGGCAACCTCAACAAGATGCAGTATGAAGATTTGTACTATAAAAATGGAAATGTTAAAATTGACCTTTTATATGCATCGACCCCTGTATTTGCCCAGGATGAACTTGAATTTGTACTGTACTTCTTTGAAGATTACAAGGTTGCCAAAAGATTTGCCATATCTTTAACCGAGAAGAATGATATAATTACATTCAAGGACATAATTGGCAGGGACAAGGTAATAACCGACTTCATAGACAAGGTGAAAACAGTATCAATGACAAACTCTACTGTCATGCTCATCGGTGAAACCGGTACGGGAAAGGAACTTTTTGCAAGAAGCATACACAATGAAAGCAGAAGAAGGACAAAACCCTTTGTAGCTATCAACTGCGGAGCGATGCCGGAGACATTGATTGAAAGCGAACTTTTCGGATATGAAAAAGGAGCATTTACAGGTGCTGACAAGACCGGCAAGCATGGTAAATTTTACTTCGCCGACAAGGGTACGTTGTTTCTTGACGAAGTGGAAAATATGCCCATATACCTTCAGCAGAAGTTGTTGAGAGTCATCGAACGCAAAGAGATAGACAGGATTGGGTCGACTTCCCCCATCAGTATAGATGTCAGAATTATTGCAGCCACTAATGTTGATTTGAGGGAGCTGGTCGAAAGAGGAGAGTTTCGCGAGGACCTGTACCACAGGTTAAACGTCATTCCACTGAAGATACCTCCATTGAGAGACAGGGGCGAGGATGTACTCTTTATTTCTGAATATTTCATAGATAAGTTTTCTGAAAAGTTCAACAAGAAAGTATTGGGCCTCAGTGACGAAGTCAGGGACCTGTTCAGGAAGTACAGGTGGAAGGGTAATGTAAGGGAGCTGCAGAATACCATTGAATATGCCATGAATATGGTAACAGAAGATTATATAGATTGTTCCAACCTTCCTGCCCAGTTCAGGGAAAATGAAGATGACAATATAAAACTGAAAACATTGGAAGAGGTTGAAAAGGAGCATATAGTCAAGGCTTTGGATAAATACGGGTGGTCTGAAGAGGGAAGGATAATGGCAGCTAAATATCTTGGAACCAGCAGATCCACCATATACAGAAAAATAAAAAAATACAATCTTTTAGACTAGATGTCAGAATGACATGCACATTTCATTTTGACACGAAAGGCTGAAAACACTGAAAAACACAAAAAAATTAATATTGAGCACAGGTTACATTTCAAAATGAAATGTAACCTGTTTTTTTGCTCAATAAATAATCGGGATAAAAAAGTCTTGAAAACAGCTAAGGACAACGTTTTCGGAGGATTAAAAGGGGAATTTGCAAGGATTTTCAAAGTTGGCATATGTTTTGCACTATATCCAGGCATAGCTGATCAAAGCTAAAAATCTTGTATATCAATACAACAGAAAATTCGGAGGAATATTAAATGAGCAAGAGAGTTGAGTTTCTTTATTTACAGCAGGAAGACTGTGTTAAAGCTGGTGGATACGACATGAAAGGAACTATGGCGGCTACTGAAAGATCATTCTTTCTACATGGAAAAGGCGATTTCATGTTGCCTCACAAGCCCGTACTCAGATGGGGTGGACCAGAAACTGAAGAAACAACTGGAAGAATTATGTCAATGCCAAGTTTCCTTGGCGGACTGGAATATGATGAAGAACTAAAAGCAAAGGGGCTGCTTGGTGCAGTAAACACGTCAGGAATCAAATGGATACCGAGCAAGCCACACAATCCAAAGAAATATGGATTGCCAAGAGCAAATGCAATAATAATAATAGTTGATCCGGAGACACTAATGCCCGACGTTATAATGGATGGAGCATTGGTTTCAGCAATGCGAACAGGTGCTGCAAGCGGAGTGGCAATCAAGTACCTGGCAAATCCCGGAGCAGAAGTTATGGGTCTCGTTGGAGCATCTGTACAGGGAATAACACAGACACATGCATTCAAATGTGGAGCTCCTTCACTTAAGCTATGCAAGGTGTATGACTTGAACAAAGAGACTGCCGAGAACTTCTGTGAAAGAATGAAGAAAGAAATACCGGATATGGATTTTGTAGCAGTAGACAGTGCAGAGGAAGCTTTTGTGGGTTCTGATGTAATATCAACTGCAACAATGGCAAAGGCTCCATATGTGGATGGGAAATGGTATAAAAAAGGAGCTGTACATTGTGAAATATCATTCTGGGATACACCTGCAGAAGCACTTACATATGTAGATCATGTAGTAGTTGACGACTTTGATGCAGTATCCGGACACGGTGTTGACGTAAGCTACAGGGCTGTAAGGGATGGTGTCATACCAAGAGAAAAGGTAACGGATCTTGGACAGACGGTAGTTGGAAATATTCAGGTTAGAAAGTCTGAAGACGACATAATATTCTTCAATCCTATAGGAATGGGAATTCATGACTTGTCTGAAGCACACAGAGTATTTACAAACGCCAAGGAAATGGGACTGGGAAGAAAGCTTCCATTGTGGGAAAATCCAATTTTAGGATAGTGAAAAACAGTTTAACAGGAGGAATTTATGAACAATACAATAATGCAATTATCTGAAGCGATAATAGACGGGAACATAATGGAGGCAAAGATCTTGACACAGAAGGCTCTTGACATGGGAGCTACAGCCAAACAAATCCTTGATGAAGGATTGATGAATGGAATGAATGAGGTAGGGGAACTGTTCAGGGATGGGGAGTTGTTTGTACCGGAAGTACTGGTTGCATCAAAGGCTATGGATACGGGAATGGAAATCATTAAGCCTTTTCTAAAAGAAGGGGATGTTGAGAAGAAGGGAAAATGTGTCTTTGCCACAGTCAAAGGAGACCTTCACGACATAGGAAAGAAACTTGTTGCAATGATGATGGAAGGCGCCGGATACGAGATAGTGGATTTGGGTGTCGATGTTTCACCGGAACAGCTGGTGGACGCTGTTAAGGAACATGAACCAGAACTGTTGGGTATGTCTGCAATGCTTACCACGACAATGGCATACATGAATGATACTGTTAAGGCCCTTGAAGAAAACGGATTGCTTGACAAAGTGGGTGTAATGATAGGTGGAGCACCTGTAAGTCCCAAATATGCATCAGAAATAAATGCGAAATATTCTGCTGATGCCTCATCGGCCGTTGAATTGGCAAATAGCCTTATAAGTTTGTAGATACTAATCGAGGGAGGAAAGAACTATGGCAAGAGTAAAAAGAAAACCAAAGAATCAATTTCCTGGAGGACTTCCTGGAGGTAAATATAAGCCTTTATCAGAGGAAGAAGTAATAAAAATTCATAAGGCTGCGATGAAGGTTTTTGAACAGACCGGAATAGAAGTGAATGATGCCAGGGCGTTGAAAGCATTCGATGATGCAGGAGCCCTGGTGGATTATGAGAACAAGATAGTAAAGTGCAGTGAAGAATGGGTCCTTGAGAAAATAAGCACTGCACCAGAAACAGTAACACTGTATGGTAGAGATGAAAAGCACAATATGATACTTAATGATTTTGATGTTTATATCGGCACAGGCGGTACTGCTACCAATGCACTAGATATTGAAACGGGAGAAAGGAAGCCTTCAACCCTTGAAGATGTTCAGAAGGCTGCGAGAATTGTTGATGCCCTTGAAAATATTCATTATTTCGTAATTTCCTGTTTTCCAAACGAGCTTGAGAAAAAGGACATTGATGTAAACAGGTTCTATGCAGCTCTCAGAAATACTACAAAGCACGTAATGGGTGGAGTTTATACTAGAGAAGGTGTTGAAAATATTACTAAATATGCTGAAATGATAGCAGGAAGCAGGGAAGCTCTCCTTGAGAAGCCATTTCTTTCATTCATCACCTGTGTAATGAGTCCCCTTGTAATGGACAAGGACTATACGGACCTCATGATAGCTGCAATAGAAAGCGGACTTCCTTTGGCAACTCCGACAGCGCCAATGGCCGGATCTACATCGCCGGGAACTCTTGCGGGTACGTTGGTTCAGATGACTGTGGAAGCTTTGAGTGGTGTATTGCTCACACAAATACTAGATCCGGGACATCCTGTACTATTCAGTTGTGTTCCAACAACTTCAGACCTTAGAACAGGCGCATTCTGCTTCGGTTCAATTGAAATGGGAATGATGAACGCTGCTTGCTCACAAATTTCAAGATTCTACAAGTTGCCAAACTATGTGACTGCAGGAGTCAACGAATCTAAGATTCCTGATATTCAATCAGGTTATGAGAGCATGGCTACAACTATGATGTGTGCATTGTCAGGATGCAATTATATACATGACGCTGCAGGGCTTATTGAATCAGGACTTGCAATATCTTACGAGCAGTATGTTATAGATAACGACATAATAGGAATGTGCATGAGAGCTGTAAAAGGGATAGAGATAAATGACAATACATTGGCTGTAGATGTAATAGACAATGTTGGACCGGCAGGAAACTACCTTGCTCATGACCATACAATATCAAACATGAAGAATGAATTCTTCTACAACAAGGTGTCGGACAGGCAGACAAGAATTGCATGGGAAAATACCGGATCTCTTGACGGAACTCAAAGAGCAAATGCAATTGCCAAGAGTATACTCCAAGATTACAAACCTGATTTTATAGACAAAGATGTAGAGAATCAGATACTTCAGACTATACCAGGCATGGTACAAAACTGGATTGACTAGACAAGAAAGCAGCCCAAAACTATAAAAGAGGGGCAGAAATTGCCCCTCTAAGAGAAAATTTAGAGTTTTGCTTCATTCGATGAATATTGTATAATGTAGTGGACTCTTAAAAATTAGAGGAGGATTTTATGAATTTTGGACCTTATGATTTTTTGATTGATTTTTGTTTAATGTCGGTGCTTCTTTTTCTTGCGCAGTTAATGAGGAGCAAAATAAAGCTTATTCAGAATCTTTATTTGCCGTCATCATTGATTGCAGGTTTCATGGGACTTGTATGCAGTAATCAGGTGTTGGGAATACTGCCTTTCAGTGAAAAAATATCCAGTTATGCTTATCTTGGAATCGTGGTGCTATTTGCCAGTCTTTTCATAGGGAATGAAAACAAGGGATCATTCAAGCAGGTTATTAATGAGGTTGGGGACACCTTCACCTTAAATATGGCTGCTGAAATAGGACAATTTGGATTTTCACTGCTTGTTGGAACATTTGTATTGACCAAGTTTTTCCCTGAAGTCAATCATGCATTCTCAATATTATTGCCTGCAGGATTTGTCGGTGGACACGGCTATGCAGCTGCCATTGGTGGAACGCTTCAAGATGTAGGCGGATGGGATGAAGCTATTACAATTGGACAAACGTTTGCTACAATAGGTCTTCTAAGTGGAATTATCGGTGGTCTTATACTTATTAACATCGCAACAAGAAAAGGATACACAAGACTTGTAAAATCCATGAATCAGCTTCCTCTTAGCATGCAGACAGGACTTGTTCCAAAGAAAGAAAGGGATGTAATGGGAGAAAACACTGTTAGCCCAATGTCCATAGATCCAATGACATGGCATTTGCTTTTAATACTTATTGCCACTGCAGGAGGATATTTTGCCCAAATTGGCATGAAAAAAGTATTGCCTGGAATCACGCTTCCCATGTTCAGTTTGTCAATGCTTGCGGGTATACTGGTACAAGTTGTATTGAAGGCTGTAAAAATGGATTCTTATGTAGACAAGAGGGTGATTACTAGAATAGGCAGTTCCATTACAGATTATCTGGTTGCTTTCGGTGTTGCCTCAATTAAAATATCAATAGTTGTAAAGTATGCAGTTCCGATAATTGTTATGCTGGCTATAGGCTTGTTCTATGCGGTGTTCTATTCAATGGTAATATGCAGGAGACTTTTTAAGAATTACTGGTTTGAAAGATCAATATTCATATATGGATGGAGTACTGGTGTCGTGGCAATGGGCGTTACTCTTCTTAGAATTGTAGATCCTGAGTATAGAAGCAAAACACTTGAGGATTACGGAATGGCTTATGTATTCATATCATTTGTTGAGATTCTCATTGTAGCACTCTTGCCTCTCTTTGCCATAGCAGGCAACGGTATGATAGCAGGAGGAGTACTTATTCTAATATGGTTGGCTTTGATGGGAGTTACTGCTGCCAAATATGGTATCAAGACTGATGACGGTGCAACCTTGCGGGAAGGGGAAGTTAAAAGAAATTTCAGTGATAGTGCAATGTAATAATTGACATTTGAACCTTTTGATTTATAATGAATGTTGGAACTGTTAGTTCCAGCATTTATTTCATATTATTGAATTCATATTGACATGTCATGAAATTCGGGAGAATTGAAATGGGAAACAATAGATTGGGAAAAATCAGGGATTTAAGGACAAACGGCATATTGCTTCTAACCGTCAGCATATGGGGTCTAAATCCTACTATAGTCAAGCTTGGACTTAGAGGGATGGACAACATACTCTTCAATATATCAAGAACCTTCGTGGCTCTGATTGTCTGTTGGATGTTGCTTTTGAAAGCAGAAAAGGATTGGAAAATAAGGAGAGAGGATGTACCGGGAATTCTGATGACCGGATTTCTGGGGCACTTTATATACCAGGCCTATTATATAAATGGTATCAGCTTGACAACGGCAGGAAATACATCGCTTATTTATGGGTTGTTGCCAGTGTTTGTAGTAGTTATAAACATCCTGTTCAAACTTGAAAAAATAAGTTTAAAGTTGATTTCTGGCATAGTGATATCTTTTGCCGGTATGGTGACTGTTATATTGGGCTCGGGTAAAGACATGTCATCTGGAATGGAGTTTTTTAAAGGGAATTTGTTTATTATCCTTGCGACCTTTTCATGGGCAATCTATTCCATCACAATTAAAAGATATCTTAAAAAGTATTCTCCCCTTAAGATATCTGTATATGGACTTTCAATAGGATTTATTTGCATGTTGTTTTTCTGGAGGAGACATATCGACATTGCTGTTATAATGGAAATACCGGCTGTCAGTATTTATGCCATCCTTTATTCAGGAAGCCTTGCTCTAGGTATAGCAACTATCTTGTGGAACAAGGCAATAATTGAAGTTGGAAGCACAAGAACATCAGTCTTCACCTATTTTACACCGGTAATATCTGTTGTCTGCGGTATAATAGTTCTTGATGAAAAATTCGGATTGATACAGGGACTAGGATGCATTATGATATGCTGCGGTCTCTTACTTACGAGTATAAAAAATGGCAAGTTGATTTTAAATATCAGTAATAGAAAAAAAGCATAACTAAGGCGTATGAAAGATGAGGCTTTCCTCATCTTTTTTTTTAATTCGCTTTTAATTAATGAATTATTATTGTATAATTAAAGTGACAAAAGAGTTAAATTAAATATTTAAAGGATGGTAAGTATGAAGAAGATATTGTTTCCAATAGACGGATCAGTTGAGTGCCAGAAAGCTTTGGATATTGCAGAAGATTTAGCTAAAAAGTACGACAGCACAATTATGGTATTCTATGTGTTCGATTATCATAAAGTTCCAAATGAAATGGAATATGCGGCTGTTATAGACAAGATTTACGATTCTGATGCCAGTAAGGAAATGCTGCAAAAGACAGTTGACTATTTCAAGAATAAGGGAGTAAAGGCTGAATCCAAGTTGGTGAAAGGAGATCCGGCTTCAGACATTATTGATGAAGCTGAAAAAGGGGAATACGATGTATGCATCATGTGTACCCACGGGATGTCTGCAGGAAAGAGATTCCTTCTAGGTAGCGTAACCAACAAGGTTGTACATCATATCAAGGTGCCTATACTGGTAGTAAGATAGATACATACATAAAAAAATTGCAGTCAGAAATGGCTGCATTTTTTATAGTTTAATAAAGTTTCCTTGTGCAAAAATATATGTTTGTGAAAACGAGGATACGATTTTATGGATGATGGACAGGGAGGATAATATGCTTAATCATAAGTGGACTATAAAAATTGAAACAGAAAGGTTGATACTTAGAAGGTTTGAAAAGGAAGACTACAAGGAAATGTTTGAAAACTGGGCTTCGGATCCTGAAGTCACTAAGTATCTCACCTGGCCAACCCATAAGAATCACTATGTGACAAAAGATGTTATAAAGGAATGGATAGATAACTATTTTCACAAGGACTATTATCAGTGGGCAATATGCCTCAAAGAGGAAAATGAACTGATAGGAAGTATAAGCATAATGAATATTGATGAAAACAATTATAATTGCGAGGTAGGCTATTGCATTTCAAAAAAATATTGGAACAGGGGAATAACCACAGAAGCTTTCAAGTCAATTATTGAGTTTGGCTTTGAAAAGATAGGTTTTGAGAGAATTGCTGCAAGGCATGACGTTGAAAATACGGCGTCAGGCAAGGTTATGGAAAAATGCGGACTGACATATGAAGGCACATTGAGAAAAATTCTTAAGAACAACAAAGGCGATTTGGTGGATTGTAAATACTATTCAATACTGAAGGAAGAATATAAATAGCATTTCATTAATGAGCCGTTAGGTGTATAATTAAAGTGACAAAAGAGTTAAATCAGGATAATGTCTTTGCCCAATTATTAATATTTGAAAGGTGGTACTAAAATGAAGAGGATTTTATTTCCAACCGACGGATCTATGGGGTGTCAAAAAGCCTTGGATATTGCAGAAGATTTAGCTAATAAGTTTGAAAGCGAACTGATGATCTTTCATGTGTTTGACTATCACGTTGTTACAACAGAAGAAGAGGGAAAGGAAATGATTAAGAAAACAGTCGAGTATTTCGAGAAGAGGGGAGTTAATGCAACCTCCAAAGTGGTAAAGGGGTATCCGGCTGCAGACATACTGGATGAAGCTGAAAAGGGCGGATATGACCTTATAATCATGTGTACCCACGGAATGAGTGCAGGAAAGAGGTTCCTGTTGGGAAGTGTTACCAACAAAGTGCTTCATCATGCTACAGTTCCTATGTTGATTGTGAGGTAGAGGAATATTATGAAATCAATATTTATTAATGATAGGTGAGTTTTTTTATTCGCCTATTTTTTTATCGCAAAAAATGAGAAAACCAATCGGTGTAACATGAAAACAATAAATATTTTTAATATTTAGAGTAGCAGAAGTGTTACTGGGTTTCTTTCCAAAAATATTATCAAAATCGTGACTGTTCAGTATTCAATATTCAATGATAAATCCGAAATTATCATTAAAATAGGCTACTGAAAAGAATTTCAGTAGCCTGACTATCATAATTAAGGTGATATAGTGTATGTTGGAACTTTACTTAAAGTTTTGTTGATTATTAATTTATACTATATATAAAATATTACATCAAAAAAGCAACAATTGTAATTGATGAGTACAATTTTATTCGATAAGTGAAAATGCGTTTGATAAAGAAAATATTTTAACATATATTAAAAGATTCCCGAGACAATCATCTCGGGAATCTAGTTTATTGATTTATGTAATTTAGATTGTTATGTTCCGAAGTTTTCAGAAATTTTATTAATTGACTATATTATGTTAGTTTAAATACTTAAACTATTGTTTGTTATGGCATACTGTACACATCAATATGAATAGCATAGAAGTTGTTAAGTGGAACCACAATAGTATCACCTTCGGCATATTGATAATCGAATGAGCCAGGTACTGCTTTTATACCATCAGGTGCAGATGCATAGTCTTGTATACTTATGGAATTACCATCTGCAAGATACCATCCGGAATCAAGGTGGATGGTGATTTCAACACCACCGCTAATTTCTGTAAATACAGCATATCCTACATATTTATCTTTGCTTGCATAGATGTTCACAGCACCAGATGTTGTACTTTCACCTGGATCTCCATCTGGACTCACTACTCTTTCATAATCAACGTAAGTGAACCAATTACCATCTTCAGTGAAACGGTAATCTCCTGGTACATGTGCGGCACAAGCGGTCTCGATTTCTGGTGCTATCCAGTGCTTGATGGCAGGATTATTGAATTCGCCAGGATTGAACTCTGTATTTCCATCAGTGAAACGATATAGTGGCACTCCTCCAACGGTGATGTTGACATTAGCGCTAACTACAGATGTTCCTGCTATGCTTGAAGTCAAGTTTACTGAAGCATCTCCGTTTGTAGTTGTATCACTTGATGCACTGAGATTTCCCGGACCTGAATCCTTGTTGAAGTTGACAGTGGTTCCGTCAGGAGCAGTAGTCCAACCTGAGCCGTCGTTGACCATTACGGTAGCTGTGAATGTATGTGTGTCATTGATCATGTTTGTATCTTCAAGTGGAGTGATATAAATGTAAGCGTCAACCCAAGTTTTGGTTGCAGGGCCGCTGTTAGGAGCAACACCGTTAGTGCTTCTTGACAGGGGAACGCCGCCGACGTTGATGTTTACGGA
>NZ_FQZL01000024.1 GCF_900142005.1 Dethiosulfatibacter aminovorans DSM 17477 | reverse complement strand
ATATGCTTATATTGGAATCGTTTCAAATGATGTATTAAATATGCGGCAAGCTTAATTAAATTTGAATATGTTCACGTTAGTGAATTAGATATGAATCATGTTTGCGAAGTATGTTTATGAAAGTAAATTCATGAAGTATATTTGCGAAATATATTAAATTGGAATTGTTTCATAAGTTTAGCATGATCATTAGTAATGCAATATACGTGCCAATATGATTTCCACTGTACTTTTTTCTCCTGTTTTCTTTATTATGACTGGCTTTCATAATATCTCAATCCAGTTGCAACTTCTAAAACGAACACCGAAGAATGAAAAACGCAATAAAGCAATGCACTTTTCATTATTTAACGCATTATTTTATTGCATTTTTCATAATTCATCATATTTTCTAAATTATTTTGTGATTTTTTTCTCAAATAAATCATATCATTTAATGCTATAAATGCTTAACACCGATTCTTTTTATGGCTAACTTATTTATTAAAACTCTCCTTAGTTACTAAATTACGTTAATATATTAACTTTAAATAGTGCATTAATTAATTGCACAACACCAGTACTTCAAGAGATTATGGATCTTTAACCATAAAAAAACAGCACCTTCAAGTGCTGTTTTTCGTATATTTTTATTTTTTCCCTACAGTATCTTTACACTAGCGCTTTGATTCATCAGAGACCTATACAGGCTGTATGCCCATTCCTATAGCTTCGTGCTCAAATCCCTGTCTAGGGGATCCAATCTGCCCATACAATACTACTGCAATCCATTCTCCTGAAGACTTGTCTCCCGAAACAAGATTTCCTCTTGCGATGGAAAATACAAGTCCAGTACTTCTCAACACATTTCCAAGGTCAACCTGACCCCTGCAGTATGCGCTGAAAGCCTCCATTGTAGCGTGGTATAGCGCATGTTCTTCCCTGTAGTTCTCCCTTATCATGTCTTCACGCATTGCAGCCGTTTCAACTGCTGCAAAAATCTTTCCCGTTTCCATGGATCCTACTTTGCCTCTATACAGCATATAATTCTGTTCCTCGAATTTTTCAATATGCCTTTCAAGAGCAGCTCCTTCGTTCAGAGCAAGCATAAGAGCTATTTTACCAATTCCAGTTCTTTTCAATTTCACACCTCGTCCTAATTATAATATAATTATAGCATAAAACTGAAGGTATATGAATTAATAAAGTTTTATGAATTATTTGAAAGGCGATGCTTCAAGTATTGCCTTTTCAGTTTCCAAAGTTTTCTTTTCAATGTCCGCAACCTTTCCGGCAAGTTCTGCCACAAAAGCTTCATCCTTGATAGAATCAAGATTTATTTTAACATTGAGAATCGCAGATAAAACTGCAGTCCTGGCCATCATTGCAGATACCAGTCCATCTGTAACTGCATTGCTGTTTCCTGCCAAAACAACTCTTTCTGAAAGAGCCATTATGCTGTATGCATTTTCAGCAATTTCCATAGGTACTGAAGCAGCCTCTTTAAGACCATTCTGGATAGCTGCAGTTCTGGCAGCCTTTTCTTCATCCGTTTCCTTGGGAAGCTTGAATGCATCCATAACAAGATTGAAAGCAGCACAATCCCTTTCGATATCGTCAAGCATTTTTACTCTTATAGCTTCTGCCTTTTCGGAAATTTCCTTCATTTCCTCTTCAACTTCTGCATATTTTTTCTTTCCTATAGTAAGGTTTGCCACCATTTTAGCAAGTGCAGCAGACAAAGATCCGCTTACTGCAGCAATACTTCCGCCACCAGGTACCGGTGCATCTGATGCTGTCTCTATAGTAAATTGTTCAATTGATAAATTTTTCATTGTAATCCTCCTAGTTTTATATCACAACATTAGTTGAGTTAATTCTTGTAATATTTGAAACATAAACGGTTCAATTGTGTTCCAAGTGTTTCATGAATTAGTACGAAACTTGTCGCGAGATAAAATATCATTATTTTTTTACTGCAATAGCAGATTAATTTTGGGCAACTATTTCCCCTGATTTTATTACTGTTTTAACGATGTTCACGCCTGCATGGTATGGAAGGAAATGATAAGACGGGAAGTCAAGAATTATGATATCCGCTTTCTTTCCCTCGTCAATACTTCCTACCGAGTCAGCTCTTGATACGGCAGCTGCGCCATTTATGGTTATGGCAGTTATTACTTCTTCAATTCTCATGTCCATATATAAAGACGATAACGAAATAAGCAAAGGTATGGAATTGGTGAAGCAACTTCCAGGATTTAGATCCGTGGCAAGCGCTACTGCGCATCCATTGTCTATCATATATCTTCCTCTGGCATATTCTTCCTTCAGAAGGAATGCAGTACATGGCAACAGTGTAGATATTACACCTTTTTCCGCCATTGCTTCAATGCCCTTGTCGGATGCCTGCAGAAGATGGTCAGCAGATGTGGCGCCAAGTTCTGCTGCAAGCTCAGCTCCGCCAAGCTGAACTATTTCATCAGCATGAATCTTCAGTTTCATTCCCGCATCCTTGGCAGCTTGAAGGAATCTTCTTGATTGCTCAACATTAAACACATTGTCTTCACAGAAGATATCTGCAAATTCAGCAAGTCCCTTCTCTACAACTACCGGAAGCACTTCATTTATCTGATAATCTATGAACTCATCTTCTTTTCCCTTGTACTGCTTTTCAACGGCGTGAGGTCCAAGGAATGTAGTGGCTATATCGATATCTTTTCTTTCTTTCAATATCTTCATTGCTTCCAGCTGTCTGATTTCTGTATCAAGATCCAGTCCATATCCACTTTTCCCTTCGACAGTTGTCACTCCAAACTTAACCATGGAATCAAGCCTCTTTGCACCTCTGGCTACAAGCTCTTCAAGGGTAGACTCCCTTGTTGACTTGACAGAGCTCACTATACCTCCACCTCTTTTCATGATGTCCATATAGTTGTCTCCCCTTAGTCTCCAGGAAAATTCTTCCGCCCTGTATCCGCCAAAAACAAAGTGAGTATGTGAATCAACAAAACCAGGCATTACGGTGTTGCCTTTTGCATCTATTATTTCATAATCTTCAATATTTATATCTTTGAGAAGCTCTTTCTGCACACCAACTTTTTTGATTAATCCGTCCTCAATGATCACTGCACCCTTTTCTATCCTTCCAATATCCATCATATCTTCCCCGAATTTAGGTCCAAATCCGGAACAAGTCAATACTTCTGATGCATTCAATATTAATCTTTTACTCATTTTTCCACATCCTTTCATAATAATGTCATTAAAGCAATTAAATTCAAACACAGATGGAGCCGGGGCCCCATCTGAAAGTTTTTCTATAATCTAGTTTCAAGAACCTGGTCTATGCTGAAATTCTCAAGTCCAAGGTAGTACTCTGCAGTGTCAACAAGTGCCTGCATAGGTACAAGACCTACTATTTCACTTCCAAGTACGTTTACTCCATATCTTCTGCACTCCATCTTCACTGTTTCAAATGCTCTGTATACAGCTGTCTTGGTGTAGTCTGTAAGGTTCATTGAAACTTCCACGATTCCCCTATCTTCAAGGTCTATCCCTATAGCCTTGCAGTATCTGAAACCACCGCTTAAATGTCTGATTTGTCTCGCAATCTTGTTTGCTATTTCAAGGTTGTTTGTATCAAGCTTGATATTGTAAGCCACTAGAGGCATTCTAGCTCCTATTGCAGTTACTCCTGCAGTTGGATGAATAGTCTCAGGACCGAAATCAGGCTTCCACATGTCGTCTTCCATTTTTTCCTTCATTCCCTCGAACTGTCCTTTTCTTACTTTTGCAAGATTTTCCCTGTGAGGAGCCGTAGCGGACTTCTCATAAAGGAAAAATGGCAGTCCGAATTTTTCTGAAGCTTCCTTTGCAGTTTCTTTTGCAAGTACATCTGCTTCTTCAACTGTAACATTCTTGATTGGAATGAAAGGTATAACGTCAACAGCTCCCATTCTTGGATGCTGTCCTTCATGACTTGTCATGTCTATAAGCTCTACAGCCTTTCCTATTGCTTCAACCATTGCAGCCTTAAGTGGCTCAGGCTCTCCAACAACAGTAACAACACATCTGTTGTGAGACTCGTCATTGCTGTAGTCAAGAAGCTTTACACCTTTTTTTGCTCTAAATGAATCTACTATTTTTTCAATTTTTTCAAGGTCCCTTCCTTCACTAAAATTTGGGACACATTCTATAATTCTATTCATTATATTCTCCTAAAATTTATTTTTTGTAGTTGTTGAAAACTTTCTCTATTAAAGAATCATCTGCAACATATGGAACTGTAATATGGTCTTCGCCTTTGAACTGCTTGTTGTACTCGACTACTGTTTCAACGGAGTTGTCATTTCTTGCCCAGCTTCTTCTTGATACTCCAACCATAGTGTCCCAAGGAATAACCTTCATAAGTATTTCATCAACTCTTTCGCTGCCGTCAAGAACCATACCGAAACCACCGTTGATTGACTTGCTTATTCCAACTCCTCCACCATTGTGAAGAGCTACAAGACTCATCCCTCTGGCTGCATTTCCAGCAAAACATTGAACCGCCATATCTGCAGTGATGTTACTTCCATCTTTGATGTTTGATGTCTCTCTGTAAGGTGAATCTGTTCCACCCGTATCGTGATGGTCCCTGCCAAGCATTACAGGTCCTATTTCACCGTTTCTAACCATTTCATTGAACTTAAGGGCTATGTCTCTTCTACCAAGTGCATCCTGGTATAGAATCCTTGCCTGAGTTCCAACAACAAGCTGGTTCTTCTCTGCATCTCTTATCCATACCCAGTTGTCCCTGTCCTGACCTCTTCTGTTTGGATCTATTACCGACATTGCTGCCTGGTCAGTCTTGACAAGGTCATCATGCTTTCCACTTAGACATACCCATCTGAATGGTCCGTATCCGTAATCAAACAGTTGTGGTCCCAATATATCTTCTACATATGAAGGGAATACGAATCCTTCGCTTGTATCTACTCCGTTTTTAGCTATATCCTTGGCGCCTGCATCATAAACCGCCCTCATGAATGCATTGCCGTAATCGAAGAAGTAAGTTCCTCTTTCTGTAAGTGTCTTGATTAAATGGTAGTGCTTGACAAGTGATTCATCTACAAGCTTTTTGAATCCAGCCTTGTCGGTTTTGAGCATTTCAGTTCTTTCTTCAAATGTCATTCCCTGTGGGCAATATCCACCGTCGTATGGAACGTGGCATGAAGTCTGGTCTGAAAGAAGCTCAATATGTTCGTCATTGTCTACTGCATATTGGAGAAGATCAACAATGTTTCCGTGGTATGCTATTGAAATCGACTCTTTCTTTTCCATATATTCACGTGCAATGGCAAAAGCTTCCTTAAGGTCATCTGTAGCCATTGAAACCCATCCCTGATCGAGTCTTGTCTGAATTCTTGAAAAGTCAACCTCCGCTACAATACCAACACCATTCGCTATCTCTATGGCCTTTGGCTGGGCTCCACTCATTCCACCAAGTCCGGATGTTACAAACATATGTCCTGTAAGATCTCCGTCTTCAGCTACACCAAGCTTCATTCTTCCCGCTATAAGAATAGTGTTGAAAGTACCGTGAACTATTCCCTGAGGTCCGATGTACATCCATCCGCCTGCTGTCATCTGGCCGTAGCTTGACACTCCCATTGCTGTGGCTTTTGCCCAGTCTTCAGGATTGTCGAACATACCTATCATAAGTCCGTTTGTGATAAGTGCTCTTGGGCTGGTCTTGTGCGACTTGAATAATCCCAGGGGATGTCCGGAGAATAAAACAAGAGTCTGCTCATCAGTCAGCTCTTCAAGATATTTCATTATCAGTCTGTACTGCATCCAGTTCTGACAAACCTGTCCAGTCTCTCCATAAGTAACAAGTTCGTATGGATACAAGCAAATATCAAAGTCAAGGTTGTTGTCAATCATTACCTGGAAAGCTTTACCTTCAGTGCATTTTCCCTTGTACTCATCTATTGGCTTACCATAAAGTTTTCCTGCCGGTCTGTATCTGTAACCATAAATTCTACCATATGTCATAAGCTCGTCTAAAAATTCAGGAGCCACAATTTCATGATGCTCTTCAGGGATATATCTCAAAGCATTCTTAAGGGCAAGCTTTATTTCCCTGTCAGTCAATGTGAGTTCTCTCTTGGGAGCTCTTCTATATTGCGGGTCGAACTCCGGATACTCTGGCAATTCTGCATCTAATTTGATTGTCATTGATTGTGCAATGTCTAAATTGTTTAACATTTTAGTTCCTCCTAATATTACTGACCTAAAAGTCTATTAATTTGTTTTCATTTTATATTCAGAGCGTCTATAATTCGTCTACAGCAGAAAATAAATTTAATTTTTCGACATTTCAAAGTATTTTGGTCGGTCTGTGATAATAATCCTATTTGTTCCTACTGCAGCAGTCGTAATTCACAACATTTGCACGTTATTCTTTTTTATTATATTAAGGAAGAATTTGTATTTAAAGTTAAAAATAAAATCTTTGGAGTTCGTAAAAAATAAAATAGACGCCGACATATTTGTCGACGCCTTGATTATATTGATTAAATTTTACTCTACCACGGCTATAAGCTCTCCGGCTTCTACCTGCTGTCCTTCTTTTACATGCATGTCTACAACAGTACCCGCTACAGGAGACAGAATATTCGTTTCCATCTTCATGGCTTCTATCACCGCTATAGGAGTTTTGGCATCTACCTGATCCCCTTCCTTTGCCAACACTTTGATTATTGTTCCCGGAATATTGGCTCCTACTTCTCCTGGTATTGACTCGTCAGCCATTAGTTTCGCAGCCGCACCGTTTACAATCTTGGCACTTTCATCCTTAACGTTTATTACCCTTCTGTTTCCGTTAAGCTCAAATACCAAGTCTCTGAATCCTTCATCGTTTATCTTTCTCACTTCAATGAGCTTGATTACAAGTAACTTGCCTTCATCTATCTTGACTTCGCAAGTTTCCCCTTCAGTCAATCCATGGAAATAAATATCACTTCCCATAAGCTTGAATTCCCCGGTATTTTCCAGATACTTCAAATAATCTTCATACACCTTTGGATACAAGGCATAACTCAACACATCCTTGTCATCACTGTCCATATTGAACTCTTTATCCAAATGAGCCTTGATCTTGTCAAAGTCTTCATCCGGCAGCAATTCTCCAGGTCTTGTATATATGGTTTCTTTTCCTTTAAGAACCAGCGTTCTCAGTTCCTCAGGAAATCCTCCCATAGGCTGTCCCATCATTCCCTGGAAGTAGGCAACTGAAGAGTCAGGGAAATCCATGTCTTTTGCTTTTTCATAAATATTCTCAGGATTAAGTTCATTCTGAATCATGAATATGGCCAGGTCCCCTACAGCCTTTGAAGATGGAGTAACCTTGACAATGTCCCCGAACATTTCATTGACAGTCTTGTACATTTCCTTGACTTCCTGGAACTTGTGACCAAGTCCAAAGCTCTCTACCTGAGGCTTAAGATTCGAGTATTGACCTCCAGGAATTTCATATTTGTATATTTCAGCAGTTCCAGACTTGAGGCCTGATTCAAAATTTCCATATACCGGTCTTACTGCATCCCAGTAATCCGATATCCCCTGTAGATCATCAAGCTTCAAGCCTGTGTCTCTGCCAGTATTTTCCATTGCGGCCACTACCGAGTTGAGCGCCGGCTGGCTTGTAAGTCCCGACATACTGTTAAATGCCGCATCTACAATATCTATATCTGCTATAGCCGCCATAAGCACCGTTGCTATACCATTACCGCTTGTATCATGAGTATGAAGATGGATAGGAATGCTTATTTCATTCTTTAGAGCCTTTATAAGCTTGTTGGCAGCCATAGGCTTCAGCAAACCGGACATATCTTTTATCCCAAGAATATGAGCTCCTGATTTTTCAAGCTCCTTGGCCATATCCACATAGTACTTCAATGTATACTTGTCCTTTGTTTCATCAAGTATGTCTCCAGTATAGCAGATGCTTGCTTCCACCACCTTGCCTTGATTAAGGACTTCATCAATGGATACTTCCATTCCCTTCAACCAGTTAAGAGAGTCGAATATCCTGAAAACATCTATTCCTGATTTTGCAGACTGCTTTACGAATTTTCTGATTACATTGTCAGGATAATTCTTGTAGCCTACTGCATTTGAACCTCTCAAAAGCATTTGGAACATTATATTTGGAATTGCCTTTCGCAATTCTTCCAGTCTTTCCCATGGCGACTCCTTCAGGAATCTGTAGGCAACGTCAAAAGTCGCTCCTCCCCACATTTCCAACGAGAACAGGTCTTTTCCCATGTTGGAGATCGCTGGTGCAATCTTAAGCATGTCAACAGTTCTCATTCTTGTTGCCATTAGAGACTGATGAGCATCCCTCATTGTTGTATCAGTCAAAAGAAGCTTCTTTTCATTTTTTATCCAGTCAACAAGTCCATCAGGCCCCTTGCTGTCAAGAATCTGCTTTGTTCCGGAAAGATTTTTTATTTTTTCATATGCCGGAACTCTAGGGACATCGAACTGAGGCTTTTCACCCCTGGCTTCATTGACAACCAGGTTTCCAATATATTTCAGCACCCTCAATTCTTCATCAGCTCCACTTCTTATATCAAGAAGTTCCGGGTTTTCTGCAATAAATCCAGTATCACAGTTTCCAGCTTTAAATGTCTCATGATTCAGCACATTCAGAAGAAATCCAATATTTGTTTTAACGCCCCTGATTTTGAACTCCTTGAGAGCCCTTGTGGACTTCTTGATAGCATCACTGAATGTTCTGCCGTAAGATGTTACCTTGACAAGCAAACTGTCATAATACGGACTGATAACCGCCCCTGTAAATCCATTTCCCCCATCAAGTCTTATTCCAAGACCCGAACTTGAACGATATACGTCTATTATTCCCGTATCAGGTGCAAAATTGTTGGAAGGGTCTTCCGTGGTTACACGACACTGAATGGCAAATCCTCTCACCTGAACATCATCCTGTGCCTTGATTCCGATTTCATCGGAGTCAAGAGCAAAACCTTCAGCTACCATTATTTGAGACTGAACAATATCAATACCAGTTACCATTTCAGAAACCGTATGCTCAACCTGAATTCTCGGATTCATCTCTATAAAGTAATGGTCACCGTTTGAATCTACAAGAAACTCAACAGTACCGGCATTTCTATAGTTTACAGCACCTGCAATTTTCAAAGCATCATTACATATATTGTTTCGCTGTTCCTCAGTAAGGCAGATTGAAGGTGTAAACTCAATCAGTTTCTGATGCCTTCTCTGTATTGAACAGTCCCTGTCATAAAGATGAACAAGATTGCCGTATTTGTCGCCAAGAATCTGAACCTCAATATGCTTCGGCTTTTCAAGATACTTTTCAATGAATATATCGTCTATGCCAAATGCCTTCTTGGCTTCGTTCTGAGCGCTTCTAAATTCGGAAAGAAGATCTTTTTCCTCTCTTACTATCCTCATACCTCTGCCGCCGCCGCCTGCGGCAGCTTTCAACATTACTGGATATCCGCAGTAATCTGCAAATTTTTTAGCATCCTTATCAGAATGCACAGCCTTTTCTATGCCCGGTATAGTGGGTACTCCCACTTCGTTAGCAACCATCTTTGACTTTATTTTGTCTCCAAGCCTATCCATCATTATATGGTCGGGACCTATGAATTCTATACCAGCCTCTTCACACTTCCTCGCAAATTCAGTGTTTTCAGCCAAGAACCCGTATCCAGGATGTATCGCATCAGCACCCTTTGATTTAGCGAGACTTATTATCTCATCAATGCCCAGATAAGCTTCAACAGGACCTTTGTTCTTACCTATTTGATATGATTCGTCAGCCTTTGTTCTGAAAAGAGCATTCTTATCCTCTTCAGAATAAATTGCCACCGACCTTATTCCAAGCTCCCTGCAGGCCCTGAATATTCTTATGGCAATCTCACCTCTGTTTGCCACTAAAATTCTCTTAAATTTCTTCATTAAATCAAACACCACCTTACAATTTTAACATTCATTTCACAGTTTTCTTGTAGGCTAAGAAAGTTAAAAATGCGTAATCCCTTGAAGCGTTGGTATTACGCGGTTAAGGAAACTTTCTACGACCTCTTAATAACCGCTTTGGCCACATGAAGCGTGACCCGGTTAACGC
Source organism: Dethiosulfatibacter aminovorans DSM 17477 (assembly GCF_900142005.1). GTDB lineage: Bacteria > Bacillota > Clostridia > Tissierellales > Dethiosulfatibacteraceae > Dethiosulfatibacter > Dethiosulfatibacter aminovorans. The sequence continues at coordinate 54,449 of NZ_FQZL01000024.1, read as the reverse complement.
AGCAAAGCTGCTTTCTTGCCAACACTGTATTTTATCATATTTATAGAAAAAATATACAGCTAAAAAAATATGGAGTTATAAACTCCATTTCAATTTGTTTTACATTAGTTAACAGTGTAACAAAATTTTATTAATTTATCAAGCGATTTTTTTTATTTTTTTAATTATTTCTTCTTTAAACTTATTTGTATTCAGCATTCCGTTTTTCCCATACATTTGTTTACTGTTTGCAAACACTTCCTTCAATGCCGAAATTATTTCGCCAGCCTCTTCATACATTCCTATGTATTCAAGCATCATACATCCTGATAAGATTGCGGATGCCGGATTGGCAACACCTTTTCCCGCTATATCGGGAGCCGTTCCATGTACAGCTTCAAACACCGCACATTCATCACCTATATTTGCACCGGGAGCATAACCCAAACCGCCTACAAGCCCAGAGCACAAGTCAGATAAAATATCTCCGTAGAAGTTGGGGGCTACAACAACATCAAAATTATGAGGCTTCATTACCAGTTCCATGCACATGGCATCAATAATCTTGCTGTCATACTCTTTTTCCGGATATTTTTCAGCCACCATATTGGATGCTTCCAAAAACAATCCATCTGAAAACTTCATTATATTAGCCTTGTGCGCTGCAGTAACTTTTTTTCTATTGTTCTTTTCTGCATACTTGAATGCAAAATCCACAATTCTTTCACTGGCATTCTTTGTTATGATTTTCTTGGAAACTGCAGTCTCATGGTCAATCATCTCTTCTTCGCCGATATACAGACCTTCTGTATTTTCCCTTACAATAACAAGATCAATATCCTTGTACAGGGTTTCAACTCCCTCGTAAGACTTCAAAGGCCTGAGGTTGGCATATAGATCGAGTTTCTTCCTTATTTCTACATTGACGCTTCTGAAGCCCTGCCCCACAGGAGTAGCCGTTGGTCCCTTTAATGCAATCTTGTTTCTTCTAATGCTTTCCAGGGTTTCTTCAGGAAGGGGAGTATTATATTTGTCTGTTATTTCCGCTCCCGCTTCCATTATTTCCCATTCTATCTTATCGGTTACTGCGTCAATAATCTCCTCAGTAGCCCTGATCACTTCATAGCCAATTCCGTCACCATATATTAATGTTATTTTCATAGAACTCCTTTTTTGTCATCGTTCACACCAGTATTACCTAGAGTATTTCCGAATATTTGTTCCGTAAACCTTACCATTTCCTTATCACTGATGGCAGTTGTTCTTCCGGAATCATATTCAGCATCTATAAGATTCTTGATGAGACTTATTCTTGAATCTTTTTTGGATATTCTCACATCCCTGGCAAGGTCATAATAAAGATTTATCCACCCCGAAATCCCTGCAACTCCTGAATATTGATTAACTACTATTTTGATATTTCTATTAAATATGTCCTTGCTGTTGAACGAATTGTAAATGTCAGCATTTTTCATTATACCGTCCGCATGTATTCCCGCTCTGGTAGAGTTTGATTCTGCGCCCAAAAACGGCATTTTTGTATGTACCTTAAACCCAAATTCCTCATCAAAGAATGCTACAATTTCATTAAGCATTGCAAAATTTATCTTGTTTTTTGGTTCTTTCAACTGATGATACTCAACAAGCATTGATTCCATCGGACAATTCCCTGTTCTTTCACCTATTCCCAGCAGAGTTGTACTTACCGATGAAGCTCCGTACATCCAAGCCGCCGTCGAATTGGCTGTACAATAGTAATAATCGTTGTGTCCGTGCCATTCAAGCTGCTCCGATTTAAGCCCGGCAAGATTCTTGATATAGTAAACAAGACCTGGTACACTCCTTGGAAGCTTGTGACCGTTAAATGGTTTCCCTACGCCAAGTGTGTCACATATCCTGAACTTGATGTCAACACCTGCAGCTTTACCCATGTCATTTATCGCCGTTACAAGCGGAACAACAAATCCAAATACATCAGCTCTAGTAATATCTTCCAGATGACATCTTGGCTTAATACCATATTCCAACGCTTTCTCTATTGCACTGAGGTAAAGACTGAACACCTGACTTCTGCTCTTATTGAGCTTCTGGAATATATGATAGTCAGAACACGACATAAGTATTCCTGTCTCCTTTACGCCACAAGCCTTTGCCAACTTCATATCTTCAATTTTAGGTCTTGCCCATCCTGTTATTTCAGGAAACTCAAATCCTAAAGCCTGACATTTTTCGAGAGCTTCCCTGTCTCTTTTTGAGTACATGAAAAACTCCGATTGTCTTATCAATCCATTTCCATTATCCAATATATTTAACATTTTAAATATCTTTTCTATCTGTTCAACAGTAAAGGATTCCATAGACTGCTGTCCATCTCTGAACGTTGTATCTGTTATCCAGATGTCATCAGGCAGATCATATGGAAGTGTAACATTATCAAATTTGCTTACAGGAAACTTCTCGTAAGGAAAAATCCCTTTAAATAAGTTGGGTTTTATAACATCTAATATTTGTGAATAATTATTATCTACCATTCTTGCTTCCCTCCATTGTTTATGCAAGTATTTTGCGGACAGTTTCATGCATGGCCAAAAAAATACCGTTGTATTGCAAATACAAGGAATAAAAAGCCTACATTTAGCCTTAATCCATTGATTTTACATTGTATTTACATACCACAACTTGCTTTATCATGGTATTATAATAACAAATTAGACAGCGATAGTCAAGGAGTTTTTGCAAGTTAATTATTTTATCTTGCATTTGTCGTTTTTCCTCCCTGTTGTCATTAATGAATAAATTTCTCGGGTCAGTCGTAACGTTTAGACCGATAAATAAAAAACCTTCCCTAATACTTATTAATATAAAGGAAGGTTCAAGCATCACTATATGAATTTCAACAAATCAATTTTTTTATAATCTACGCCACCATTTTCATTAAGCAATTCCTCATCGGCATGTATACATTCAACCTTACCGATAAAAAGAACATGGGATCCGGTTTCTATGCTGTCCACTATTGTGCATTCGGCATTTACCGGACAATCAACAAGCAACGGAGCATCCACCACGGTTCCATCAACAGTTTCCATTCCAAGCTCCTTAAGCTTGTCAAAATCCCTTCTACTTTTTGAACCAAGATATGCATATTGTTCTCTCATGCTTTCAGTAACAAGGTTTACAACGAAAACTCCTGATTCCTTGATCATATTGTATGAATATCTGCTTGGCACTATTCCCACAGCAACCATAGGCGGGTCAAAGCTACAATTCATGGCAACTGCTACAGCAAGTGCATTGTCTTCTCCATTGTGCCTGCAGGATACAAGTATATCCGGCCTTGGCTGAACTGAGTTTCTTAAATCTTTTACTTCTTTCTTCAAATTAAACACCTCCATAATTATGTCCATTAAAATTATAATTTCAAAAAGCGTTATTGTCAAATGCCAATTACTCGAATTCTAATTTTTCTTTTCTTCCTTATTATAAGCAGAATCCCTAACAACAATACCTAAAACCGAAATTCTCCGGACATCCAGCCCTGATAATTATCTTGAACGTCATGAACAAAAGAAAAAACACCTTCTACAAGATGTTTATCTTATGCCACTCTTCAATTCTATCCGCTGCAAATTCAGCATCTGTAATATCTTCAATCTTCAGCTCATATTCATAAGTATCAGATTTATTCATATACATTGGATCGTAATATTCAAGCATAAGCTTCTTTATTACTCCATCCACATCCCCTTTTTCAAGGCTGTCCTTCAATTCCGCAACTCTGCTTTTATCCATATACTTGAGCAGGGTGTCAAGTGCTTCCATGGATTCCTCTTTCCAGTTTTCTCTTGCTATATAATCCTTTTTGATTATCCCGACTCTGTAATCAATATCTCCACTCACAAATATATGCTTTCCATCACGCATCTTCTCATGGATATATTTCGGTACCATAACCTTCCCTATTCTTCTGCTTTCGGCTTCCACATATACATGGTCCGTCTTGAAAGCTGACATTTGTTCAAGAATATTTGATTCAAACTGCTTCTGGGATTTGCATTCTCCAAGCCCTATACTTCCTAAAAGAGATCCTCTGTGATTGGCCGCACCTTCAAGGTCAAGTACATCCAGTCCTTTTTCCCTAAGATTTTTGAGGATATCAGTTTTCCCAGTACCGGTATTTCCATGAACAACTATGTATTCAACCTCGTCATTATATATAGGAAGTGTTTCCATGACATATTTCCTGTATGCCTTGTATCCGCCTTTCATCTTCAGTACGCTGATTCCTATTGAACTGAATGCAGTGGAAAAGAAAGTACTTCTATATCCACCTCTTGCACAATATGCAACGAGACGCTGATTATGGTCTCCTCTCAATTCAAGGAGTTTTTCAAAAGTTTCATTCATTTTCCTTGATGCGTATTTGACGCCGAGCCTTCTAGCCTGGTCCACACTTTCCTGCTTATAGGCCGTTCCTATCTCCTTTCTCTCTTCATTTGTAAAGAGAGGGATATTTATCGAATTCGGAATATGTGATTCCTCGTATTCCATTTCAGTTCTAACATCGATAAATATTGCATTCTCATTAAATTTTTCGTATGGTAGTTCCAAAAACATTATTGTCACCTCTTTCAGTGTAACATTATAGCATAAAACCATGCCCAGTTAAAGCATATATTACCAATCTCCCATTATCCCAATCTTCGATTATTATATCGTAAGACATAAGACGGATATATTTCAAGAACCAGGAAATCATGTACGACATCAGTGAGGTCTCGACTAATAGGTATCAACAATCACAATTATATATATTCAAATTGTTGTACCGGTGGCTAAATACCAGCGATTCAAGGTGTTTAGAAGTGCTTTTGTATAAGACTTTACCAAGAGGGAGCAAGGAGCTGGCACGGAGCTTAATTCCGGGACCATTAAAAATACGGCGCTGCGATAATCGCAACGCCGTAAGTTTCAAATATTCAATTGATTATTGTACTACTTCAAATCCCTGGTTTGCCCATCCGAGAGGAGCATTTGATTCCATTCCCATACCACCGTTAAGTGATACAGCGTCATATCCAAGGAATCTAAGAACTGCTGTAGTTTGTCCTGCAGTCTGTCCTGTATAGCAGTAAACAACAATTGTCTTATCTCTAGGAAGAGTATTGAAGTTTTCCTGCATTCCTTTTCCGTAGTTCATTTGAACTGCTGTAGGAATATGTCCTGCGGCATAATCCGCTTCACTTCTGATTGAAAGAACATAGATTGAATCGTCAGATGCATCAATCATATCCTTAAGGTTTTGCTCGCTTACCTTGTAGTTTTTGTAAACTGTATCAGCCACATCAGCAAGTCCGCTGTAGTACATGTCAAATGCTGCCTGCATTGCAGGTGCAATTTCAACTTCTTCCATTCCAAAGGCATTTTCAGTAGTTTCAATCTGCGCTTCATATCCTTCTACCTTCGAAATACCATAGTTGAATCCAAGATTTACAGATTTGGCATCAACTCCTGCCATCTGAAGAGTGGCAACAGCCTGTCCTGCAGTCTGTCCAGAATAACAATAAACATAAACTGTTTTGTCCTGTGGTATGTATTTCAAGTTTTCAGCTATTGCAGGTCCCCAAGGTGCATTTACAGCTCCCTTTACGTGTCCTTCAGCATAAGCATCAGCTTGCCTTATATCAAGTACAAACATATCTTCCCCAGCAGCTACCTTTTCAAGGAATGTATCCTGCTTGATCTTGTTGATGTCATCCGGAAGATTTGCAAAGTAGTCGTTTGCAGCTTCTTCTACTACGTGTACAGGGAATCCTTGGTTTGCCCATCCAATAGGAGCATTGATTGACATCCCCATTCCACCGTTAAGTGAAACAGCGTCATAACCCAACAATCTCAATCCTGCAGTAGTTTGTCCTGCAGTCTGTCCTGTGTAGCAGTAAACAACTATTTTTTTGTCCATTGGAAGCGATGCAAAGTTTTCCTGCATTCCCGCTTCAAATGATATTTGCTCGGCACCTATGATGTGTCCGTCTGCATAGTCAGCTTCACTTCTGATTGAAAGGATGTAAATGCTGTCATCGTTGTTGTCAATCATTTCTCTCAAGCTTGCTTCAGAAATCTTGTAGTTCTTGAAAATTGTATCAGCAACATCAGCAAGTCCTGCATAGTAAGCGTTCAGAGCATCCTGTATTTCAGGAGCAATTTCGTACTCTTCAGTACCGAATTCAGCAACATCTGTAGTGATAAGCGCCTCATAACCGTCAACCCTTGATATTCCATAGTTAAATCCAAGATTTACAGATTTGGCATCAACGCCGGCTGCATTCAGTGTCATAACAGTCTGTCCTGCTGTTTGTCCTGAATAGCAGTAAACATAAACCGTCTTGTCCTGTGGTATGTACTTCAAGTTTTCAGCTATTGCAGGTCCCCAAGGTGCGTTTACAGCTCCTTTTACGTGTCCTGCAGCATAAGCGTCAGCTTGTCTGATATCAAGAATGAACATATCTTCGCCTTCCTCAACCTTTTCAAGGAAAGCATTCTGATTAATCTTGTAGATATCATCAGGCATTTCTGCGAAGTATGCATTAACTGCATCTGCAAGTACGTCCGCCGTCGGTTCTTCAGGTGTTTCAGTTTCTGCCGGTGTTTCAGTTTCTGCTGGTGCCTCTGGTTCTTCTGTCTTTGGTGCACATGCCACCATACTGAATACCATAGCCAATACAGTCAATAGTACCAGTAACCTTTTCAAAATCTTATTCATATTCTCCTCCTTATTTTAATAATAGTTTTAACTATTATCCTGACTGTTTGAGTTTACAGGTGTAGAATTATCTGCCGGTACATCCGAAGGAGCATCCTCGTCGGAGCTCCACTCCAGCCATGCCCCATCATATAGCTTGATATTTCTATATCCTGCATTCCACAGGGCAACAAATGTTTCTGCTCCCCTTATTGAGGTCTTGCAGTATAATACTGCCGTCATTTCAGGTTCAAGCCCTTTTTCAATGTATGTGATTTGAATATCTCTTGGCGACTTTATAGTCTTGTCGTTGTGATTGTTCATAAGGTATTCAATATTTACGGAACCAGGTATTGTTCCCGCATTGAATTCCTCAAAAGATCTTGTATCTATAAGCATAATGTTTGCATCAGGTTCATTGACCTGCGCTTCTATATCCGCTTTTGTTGCAATATATTCTTCGTTCTTGTCAGCTGCTGTAAATTCAGCCTTTGCAATTACAGGAACAATGTCGGTACACACTGCACCTGCAGCTTCCAATGCTGTAAGTCCGCCGCTTACCACCTTAACATTGTCATGTCCGTAGACCTTCAATGTCCACCATAATCTTGATGCATCCATGTTATTCTTATTGTCATAAGCAATAACCATGGTGTCGTTTGATATACCTCTGCTGCCCATGACTTTTTCTATAGTTTCCTTGGGAGCAATCATGTTGCTGAAAGGTTCATTCACATTGATATCGCTTCTTTGAATGTTAACCGAATTTTCAACATGACTTTTGTTATAATCATCTTCGTCCTGCATATCTACTAGCACTACATTGCCGGAAGCCATCATGACCAAGGCATCTTCCGCTGAAACAACAGCAGTATCGGTTTCTGCAAAATCATAGGATGCACATCCAGTCAATCCCATAGCAGATACAAGAACCATACATAGTACAAGTAGTAACGATAATTTACGCATATGCCGTCCTCCATCCATAATTTTATTGATTTGAGTTTCTTGGTGTTGTTAAAGATTTGTTGCAAGATTGTTTAATAATAATCGTTTCAAGATTGTTAAATAATACACAATAATTATAAGTCATAACGTTTGCTTTTGGATATCACATTTTTTAATATAGCATTTGAATAGATAATATAGTTTAATATTACTATAATATTTAGTATAATGATACTAAATATTAGATTTTGGAGTAAAAAACATGAACCCATTTAAAGATAAGGCCAAATATTTTTTAGAAAAACCCATATTGATGTATATATTTGTTTATCTATTAATTAACATACTCTTCCTTGACAACTTTCCATTTATCCACTCTGACGAAAGCTGGTTAAGCGGACTGTCCAGAAATTATCTTGAATCCGGATCACCGGCAGTTACTGAAACTTTTTTTAATACATATAGGAGATTCCCACATGGAATAAAAATTATATTTCATTATATTCAAGCTGCCTTCATTTTATTGATGGGCTACTCTCCCTTCACTGTGCGTCTTGTTTCCCTGTTGGCTTCTTGCGGCATATTGTACGTCTTCTACCTTGTCAACTTTAGAAAAACAAGGGACTTGAGTTTTGCACTGATTTCAACTGTAGTTCTTTCATTGGATATACAATATATCTATGCATCGCATTTTGCAAGACAGGAAATCCTGATACTCTTTCTTATGATTACTTCCTACTACATTTATTACAGAAATATCTCTTCAATGCTGAAGCCTGTACTTCTGGCATTGTTAACAGGTTTAGCCATCGGTTTTCATCCAAATGCCCTCTTTATTTCCGCTATAACAGGACTGCTGTATCTTTACGATATATTCATTGTCAAAAGGGAAAAAATATCTTCTCTGGCTATATATGTTCTTATCACAGGGATCATTGCATTCATTTTTGTAGCAATAAGCTTCTCCTTTGATTCAAACTTCATATACCACTATATGAAGATCGGAGATCAGTTTGGAGTATTGGAAACACCATCCACCAAACTTTCTACCCTCAAATATTTCTATATGAAGCTTTATTATTCAGTAAGCGGCACCTACTATACCCCCTATATAAAGTTTCAGTTCTGGCTCTTTATTTTTTCCATTGCAAGCGCATTGTACTGCATAATCAAAAACAGAGAGGAGCACTATCTTGCCGGACTTCTTCTCTGCATAGCCGGAATAAACATTACATATGTGGTTATCGGAAGATTCAACCAAACCAGCTTTGTTTTTCAGGTGCCCTTCATGTGGCTTATTTATCTCAATCTTGTCAACAGGACAAATATCAAAAGGATAATAACCTTTGCCACCTGCACTTTGCTTTTTTATTTTTCAATCTTCAATATCTATCCATATTTGAACAATGATTATGAAGATTATATAGAAAATATAGCTGAAATTGTATCAGCTGAAGACAAGGTGCTTTGTAACCTGAATGCGGAATTCTATTTTGGCAACGGAAGCCTTCTGGATTACAGGAACCTCCATTACCTGAAGGACAATGATCTGAATTTTGAAGAATACATAAATTCCAACGATATAGAATATATAATCTATCCTGAAGAAATGGACTTCATATATGACCATCGCCCGGTTTGGAACGGAATTTACGGCAATCTTTATTACTACTACGACGACATGAATGAATTTTTCGAAGAGAACTGCACCCTTGAAAAGGAATTTACAAGCCCCTATGGGATGCGAATAGTGCGGTATATGTACAGAGATGAATGGTCTGTGAAAATCTATAAGGTGAATTGATTTATCCTTCTCAAGCTATAACAAATCCCTGCAAGATTGTTGCATCCTGCAGGGATTTAATTTGCTTTTGACTATTTTATTGCTGCCATTATTGCGTCTTCATTGACTTCAGTAACATACTCAGCTACTTGTCCATCCTTAACAATCGCAACATATGGGTATTCTGTTCTACCAAGTCTCTTTGCAAGTCCGTCAGACTTGTATACATCAATCTTGCAGAAATTGAAATCTGCCCTGTGCTTTTCAGTCATTTCTTCAATCAATGGAAGAAGTTCTCTCTGGTCAGCCTCTATTGCATTATATACATAAATTGCTCCATTCTTGTCTTTCTTCATGATTGTTTGTTCAAACACTTCGCTTTCAGCAATGTATTTTTCTGCTGCGAATCCTGCAATAGCTCCATCGCCAACAGCTGTAGCAACCTGCTTGAGCCATTTTTCCCTTACGTCTCCACAAGCAAATACACCTTCTATATTCGTTTCCATTCTGTCATTTGTAAGGATATATCCCTGTGGTGTAAGGTCTATCTGCTCCTTGAATATTTCAGTATTTGGAACATAGCCTATGAATTCGAAACAGTTGTCGCATTTCACAGGTACAAGCTTGTTTGCCTTAAGATCTTTGAGAACCACTGTATCAAGGTGTCCTTCCCCTTCAAATGATTCAACAACCGTATTCCAGATGAATTCCATTTTAGGGTTTGCCAGAGCCGCTTCCTTGGCTATTTCATTACAGTCCATTGTACCTTCATCATGCATAACAGATACTATTACTTTTTTTGCAAATTTTGTAAGGAACATTCCTTCCTCAATTGCAGCATCCCCACTACCAATGACTACAACAGTCTTGTCAGTATTCGCTGCCGCATCACAGGTTGCACAGAATGATATACCCTTGTCGAACAGGTAATCCTCTTCATTTTTAGCTTTTGTTATACGTGGTCTTCCACCGGTTGCAAGTATTACAGATTTTGCAATGAACTTGTTTCTGAAAGTTTCAACTACCTTTTCTTCTCCCTCAAGTTCAACTTTTTGAACTTCTGTCAACTTGAACTTGACACCCATTTTCTTTGCCTGAGCCTTCATCTCGTCAGTAATCTCTTCACCTTTTGGGCTGTTGGGGAATCCCGGATAGTTTTCAATTTCATTGGTATATGTTGCAAGTCCACCAACCAGAGCCTTCTCCATAATCAATGTGTTCAGTCTTGCTCTTGCACTGTAAATTGCAGCCGTAAGACCAGCTGCGCCGGCTCCTATAACTACAACGTCATAATATTCAACTTTCTTTTCTCTTGCCATATCTATATCTCCTCCGTATTGTATGAATTTTTCCGTACTAATTATGCTTGCCGAGGCAAGCATAATTGCAATATTAAATTTTAATACCTTCTACATGAAGTATTTCACAAGCAGCTTGCTTCCAGTTACTGCTCCAAAGAACATAAAGAAAGCAAATACCCAGCCTGACAAGGAAAGTGAAGTTATACCGCTGTACAATGCACCAATATTACATCCTCCTGCGATTCTAGCTCCATAACCCATGAATAGTCCACCTAATATTGCAGCTACTACCTGTTTCTTTGACTTGATCTTCTTGATTTTGAACTGAGAAGCCATCAAAGACGCAAACAACGCTCCAAATATTATACCTAAATTCCTCATAGTTCCGCCGTGGTTCATGAAACCTGCCTCAAGAGTTCTCTGAGCTCCTTCGCTGCTGAAGTAGTACCATTTGTCAACGCTTCCGCCTACTGCTTCATACAGCCACGCACCCCAGTTTGCCAAAACTCCTGAAACTCCCCACGGATTTCCGGTAAGTCCAAATGTAACTATTTGAAAAATTGAAAGGAGAATTGCTCCCATCACATATGTATAAGGTGTTTTGAACCATCTTTTAAAGAACATATTGTCTTTAAGTTTTTTCAAAAATTCCAAAACTACACCTCCATTTATATTTGTCTGTTAATTACTGTCAGTTGATTACTTGGCTTTTTCGATGATTATTTCCCACTCGCCGTCATCTACTTCTTCAATGTCAACATAGTGTCCTTCTTTTCTTGCCCACTCAGGTACGTTTTTCATTGCACAACTGTGGTCACACTGAACTACCAGTACATCTTCGACTTCAAGCTCTGCAAGAGCCTTCTCTGCCTTTACCAAAGGTACCGGACACGCTTCTCCCATACAATCCAAAATTACTTCTTTAGCCATTTTAATTTCCTCCGGTTATTTTATATTTTTTATTATTCTTAATATTTGAACTTGTTTCAAATTTATATTTCAAAAATTATTTTGCTTTCTCTATAATTATTTCCCACTCGCCGTCATCTACTTCTTCGATGTCAACATAGTGTCCTTCTTTTCTTGCCCACTCAGGTACGTTTTTCATTGCACAACTGTGGTCACACTGAACTACCAGTACATCTTCAATTTCAAGCTCTGCAAGAGCCTTCTCTGCCTTTACCAAAGGTACCGGACACGCTTCTCCCATACAATCCAAAATTACTTCTTTAGCCATTTTAATTTCCTCCATTTTTCATTTTATTTTTCTTTTTTGATGTGAATTATTCTAACTGACGCAAGGTTCAGTCTTAATGACCGGCTGCACCTTTTCTGTTTTCCCACTTTTCAGCAGCAACATACAACACTGCAATTATGAGAAGGTTTACTACAATACCTCCGAACCATCCGAATACGTCCGGAAGGAAGACTTTTTTCCCTGCAAGCATGAAATTCCTCTTCCAGAATCCCATATCATGGGCTCCCCAAAGTGAACCTACTATGAAGAAGAACAGTGACAATACCTGCATGTGGAATCCTTCTCCAACTCTCATTAGAGTTCCCGATGCACATCCTCCGGCAATAACCATTCCTATTCCGAATATGAATGCTCCTACTGCCGTAGCCACACTGACCGGTACTACATAACTCATTCCAGGTATTGGAAGTCCCATTCTGAAATATCCATACTTGATTGCGGTAAATCCTATTGACGTTACTGCAAATGCAATAAGTACCGCCCTGGTAATTGTTGTAGACCCTGTAAGGTACGGATCCCTCATCGATGCTGTAAAGCAGAAACTTGCTCTACGAAGTATGAATCCAAAACAGATTCCTACTATCCAGTACATGGCCAGTTCACCTGATTTGGTGTTAAGATACAGGGCGAAAAGCAATATGCCTGCAAGAACTGCCAGGCCTATAGGCATCTGATCTTTCTTTTTCTTTCTGGAACCTGCCCTGCTTGAGCTAGAACTCCTTCTAGGTTTTCTTTCCTCACCTTCTGCAGGTGCATCTGCAGTTGCCGCTGCTCTCGAAGGTCTGCGAGGTTTTCTTTCTTCGCCTTCACCCTTTGGCTCAGATGACTGTCCTTCTCTTGAGGGTCTTCGAGGCTTTCTTCTTTCACCGGTGTTTTCTGCAGTTGCTTCTGCAGCAGGCGAAGTTTTGGTTTCCTCTTGAGCCATTTGAGACGGCCTTCTAGGTTTTCTTCTTTCAGGCGTGGCGTTTTCCTGGTTGTTTTTCTCGTCTGACATTTTCTCACTCCTTTACGGAATTTTTTTGAATTTGAATCTGATATATTATTAACAATCTTGTCTATATATTAACATAGTTTGTAATTTTCTATTTATTTGATATAATTATATAGTATCAGAATTTATTATAGCTAAAAAAAGGAGCACTAATAATGCATATCGAATATTTCAATTACTTTTATCAAGTAGCAAAAGTTAAAAGTATTTCAAAGGTAGCAAAACAAATCCATATATCTCAATCGGCCCTGAGTCAGCAAATCCAAAAGCTTGAGGACAGCCTGGGTTTCAAGCTCCTTGAAAGGAGCAACAAGGGTGTAACATTGACCGAGATGGGAGAAATAGTCTTGAAATACTCTGAGAACATAATAAATACTTATGACAAAATGCTTTCAGAACTTGAACACGGGAACGAAGACACCAATACTGTTCATATGGAAGCGTGTCCCTCAATATCAAACTATGCACTTCCTTGCTCTCTTTATATCATCAAGGAAAAATTCCCTTCACACAAATATGAATTGATAACAAACATCTCAAGCAAGATTAAGGACAATGTCTCTAATGATATTTCAGATCTTGGGTTTGTCTACAAAAAAAGCGACGACCCCAACCTGAACTATTACAAGGTTGGAGCCAATAGATTTGTTCTTGTATCTTCTTACTATTACAATATCCCAAAGGAAATAACCGTGGATGAAATGATGGAATATCCAATGATTTCAATGATTGTACAGGATGAAGTTAAGGACGAAATTGGTAATTTGCTCAATAAGAGCAACTGTTCCTATGACGATATGAATATTCTTTTCCAGCTTGATTCCATAGAGGCAGTGAAATCATCACTTCACAAAAAGCACGGAGTGGCCTTTCTTCCCTATATTGCAATAAAGGAAGAGCTTTACAACAAGCATTTCAAGATAATCAACATAAAGGATTTTGACGTCAACATCAATGTATTCATGGTCACTAAAAAGGAAGGTCATCCTTCAAAGGCAGTAGAAGAATTTTCAAAAACCTTTAAGGAAATCGGCGAAAAAAGCTTTTGCTAGACCTTGTAAATCTTGATTTCCCAGACTCCATTCATCACTTCTTCAATTTCCAGATTGTTTTTTTTGAATTTATCCTTTATGGATTCAACTACACAACTGTGGTCTGTAACAACTTCCAAGGCTTCCCCTACCTCAAGCTTTGGAAGTTCTTTTATTATTTTTACTACGGGAACAGGACACATATCCCCAAAACAATTCATTTTTTTCATTGCACTCACCTCTTTACAATTTAGGAAAGTTAATATATATATATATATTATAATAGTTAATCCAATATAAGTAAACCATATTGTAAATTCCTTGACAAATATGTGACAATATTTAGTGGAGTTGATTAGATGGAACTAATATCATTTGTAATCCCTGTATACAACAGCGAGAAATCATTGGATGAATTATGCAAAAACATTACCTCACTTTCTTATTCATATGGGTTTGATTATGAAATCATCCTGGTCGATGACTGCTCTACGGACAATTCAAGAAAAGCAATGGAAATGCTAAGTTGTAGCAATCCCAAAATCATATCCGTTTTCCTTGAAAAAAATTCAGGTCAGCAGAACGCTATTTTCTGCGGTCTTGGACTTTCACGAGGCAGTCTTGTCGTAAACATGGACGATGATCTTCAACATCCCATTGATGTTGTTCCGAAGCTTATTGATGAAATAAAGAAAGGGTTTGATATTGTTTACGGCATAACCGATGTAAGATATGACGAAAACTACAGGAATTTCGGTTCAAAACTGACAGACAGGCTATTTACTTATATCTTAAAAAAACCCCGTGATAAAAGGATCAGTTCCTTTAGAATAATAAGAAGAACTACTGTGGATTCGATCCTTCTTGACAACTACAGATACGTATATATTTCTGCAGCCGTTGTCAAGCACAGTCATAAAATTGGAAATATCTTTTATAGGAAGGCCTGTCGAAAACACGGGAAATCAAACTACAACTTCAAGAAACAACTGATTATCTTTTTTAGGATAATTGTTTACTACAGCAATTTCAGTTTTCTTGAAATTTTCAGAAAAAGAGGAAGACAGTACAAAATAAAAAAAATAATTAACAGGTGAAATCATGAAATTTATCGTATTAGGAGGCAGCAACTGCCAGGTATCCTTGATAAAGGGACTCAAGAAAAGAGGACACGAAGTGGTATTGTGCGACTATTTCTCAAATCCTCCAGGAAAAGAATATGCTGATGTTAAAGAGGATGTTTCAACTTTTGACGTTGATGGAATAGTTGAAACCATAAATAAGCACAACGTAGATGGAATATTGACAGCCGGCACCGATCAGCCCGTATATACAGGAGCTCTCGCTTCTGAGAAGACCGGCCTCAATTTTTATATTGCTTCCGGTATGGCCAAAAAGCTGACAAACAAGAAATTAATGAAAGACATATTCACAAAACATGATATACCAACAGTTGCATACAGATATATCAAGAGGAACTATAAGGAAAAAGACATTGAGGGTCTTGACTTCCCCGTTGTGATCAAGCCATTTGACAGCCAGGGTCAAAGAGGTGTACTGAAAATAGACTCAATGAAAGAACTTGAAGAACTTATCGATGAAACCTTTTCATTCACCGAGGAAGACGAGATCTTAATTGAAGAGTTTTATGAAAACGATGAAATCACAGTATCAGGATGGGTTGTAGACGGAAAGGCACATATATTGTCCATAACCGACAGGGTCACCTTTGACCTGCATCCCCATATAGGCATTTGCACGTCCCACAATTTTCCCTCAAAACACTATGATGAACACGGAAAAGAAATAATCAGGCTGACAGAGGCACTAGTAAAAGCCTTTGCAATATCTCATGGTCCGATATACTTCCAGATGCTCGCAGGCGCCAAAGGGGTTCTTGTGAACGAAACCGCTGCAAGAATCGGAGGTGCCTTCGAGGATGTGTATATCAAATACCTTACAGGTGTAGACATGCATACATTATTGTTAAACGATACTCTGAAAAAGAAAAATCATTTGGGAAAAGACAATTATGTAAACGAAACATCCGAAAAACTCAACGTGGTACTGTTTTTTGCCAGACCTGGAAAGATAGTAACTATGGACGGCATTTCCAAACTGATAGAAGAAAGAAGAATAATTGATGGAGCATACAATTTCAAAGCAGGCGATGAGTTGGGAGAAATCAAGAATGCCACTTTGAGGGCAGGTCACTTCATTGTTGCAGGCAGCAATGAAGCAGAACTCAAAAAAAATATCCAATACGCATTTGATAATATGCGGATACTGGATGAAAATGGAAAAAATTTATTAATAAAGTCGGTTTAAGATCAATCTTAAACCGACTTTTTTCTTTACATGACGTCCAAGATAAAGCATGCATACCCACTTGAGACCTCGGTTACATTATGTAAGCCTTCGGCATCGAAGTAATCATTAGACTATCTTGCCATCCTTCATATGTTCAGTATTGTTGAAGTCCACAAGAGTGAATTCACCTGAATCATAGTCAAATTCCGTTAGGCTGCAGTTGTCCACCACATTGACAAACCAGGATTTCGAATCTCCTTCCTTGAAGATGTAATTTGTGATGCATTTAATAGTGCCACCATGACCTACCAGCAAAATATTTGAATCCTTGTATTCTTCAAGTATGGACTCAAATCCACCTATAACCCTCTCGTTGAATTCTTTAAGCGACTCTCCTCCCGGGTATTTAAAATTGTATGGATCCATCTTGATGATATCTTTCAACTCCGGATATACCTCCCAGACTTCCTTAAAGCCGTATCCCTGGAAATCACCACAGTTTATTTCCTTAAGACTGTCGCTCGTTAAAACAGGAATATTTGAATCTCCTGCAGCTATTTTCGCTGTTCTGAAAGCTCTCATTAGGGGACTAGCTATTATATAATCAATTTTTTTTGCCTTTATTGCCTCCGAAAGCCTATCAGCTCCCCAAAGTCCCTGTTCCGTCAGAGGCGAATCCAAAAATCCCTGTATCTTTCCCTGTATATTCCATTCCGTTTCTCCATGTCTAGTTATATAAACCTTCATAAATTCCTCCGTTCCAACTGTCCATAAGTTCCTTGGTTGGCGTAAATATATAATATACAATAACAGTATTGTTTTCAACCTTTTCTATCTTCAATTTGCAATATATGTCAATTGGATAAAAATCTTTCCTTTCACATTTTTTGTATGGAATGCCGTATTGGACATAATTGATATTGAATTCCTCATAGCCATGATAGATGCTGTTTGTTCTTATTTTCATTTCAAGATAGTCCGATTCATTTTGTACCCTTGAATCGACAACTTCATATTCCAGAAAGAAATCTTCCTTTGCCAGCCCCATATCTCCTGCCACAAGATATTTAAAATCATATTCAGGTACAAGGGCTATCCTGTCAATCAATATCTTTCCATATCTGTCGCAGCCGAAATATTCATCTTTATTTCCCTTTATTATATAACATCCGTAGAAGCTGTTGAACTGCGGACTCTCACTGTCAAAAAGAGTAGAGGTTCCAAGCTTGAAATCTCCATATGAATACATTATCAGCAGCTCAACGTCTTCATCTGCATATCGGGAAAATCCTTCAGCGTAAAATTTATTCATTAACGGGTACCAGTCTCCGTCAGGATCAGCTATTTCTATTTCATCAATGTAATGGTACATATTTGATTTCCTGACATTATAGTCATTATAATACAGCATTGCTGCAATGCTCCCAATATAATAGAAATTCAGTATTAATACCGATGTCAGTGAAAGGATAAAAATCCATTTAATTTGTTTTTTCATATTTTTTCCCTGATATCATGCCTGATAAATCCGGCGACTTGACAAAGACATATAGTCCTGCTATTACAATCATCCCTCCTGCAACAGTTTGCAATGACGGTGTCTCCCTCAATATCAGAAATGCAAGTATGCTGGCGAATACAGGTTCTCCAAGGGTCACAGTCGATACATATGTTGAAGAAACGTGCTGAAGCATCCAATTGTATGTAGTATGTCCAAGGCCTGAACATATTATGCCGTGAAGAAACATTACTGACAACTGTGTCGGTCCGCCTGGTGACAAATCAGTCTTCATTATAACTGCGAGAACAAAAAGTGTTACTGCAGCAGAGGCATAAGTTACAAAAGCATAGTCTGAAAGAGTCAGGTATTTCCTAACTTTTTTCCCGATAAGCAGATACCCTGCAACGAAAACCGCTCCCATGAAAGCTAGAAAGTCACCGAAAAGAGCTTCTCCCGACACTGCAATATCTCCTGCAGATATTATAACCGCTCCTGCTATTGATACTAAAATTCCAATAGTTTGAATCCTCTTAAGCCTTTCCTTCAAGACTATGAAATTAAAAAAAGCAACAAAGATCGGGCTTAATGCCACCAGTACCGTAGAGCTTGAAACCGTTGTATACTCCAGAGAGCTTATCCATGTTGCAAAATGTCCTGCAAGAAAGATTCCGCTCACAACAGAAAGAAAAAAGCCTTCTCTGTCCAATGTAGTCCCTTTCCTGCTCCAGTTTCTTAAAAATGGAACCATCATGAAAAGAGTGCCTGCCAGAAGTCTGTATGATGCTATTGTAAGGGACGGTGCATCTATGGACCTTACAAAAATGGATGATGTGGATGTAAAGAACAATCCTAAAAAAACAAAATATTTTGACGGTGATTTGTTCATTTCTATGCCCCCCGGAATTATATTATTCATATTTGATTTCCTCAATCATTATGATGATACATTAAAATACAAATACAATCAATTGAAACTTTTATTGTCACTTACACGCATTATACCAACATTTAAGAAGATTATGCAATTTAACTTTTGTAAGCTAAATAAAATCCGCCTTAATATAAAGACGGATTCATTCAAACAATCAAATATTTTACAGTTCAATATATTGATAATTTAGTTTTTAAAACTGTGTATCGGTGCAGGTATCCTTCCACCCCTGTTGATGAAGTCTTCACTCGAGTACTTGCTGACAGGCATTATTGGAGCTCTTCCAAGTAGACCACCGAATTCGGCCTCTTCTCCAATACCTTTGCCATACACAGGTATTATCCTTACAGCTGTCGTCTTGTTGTTTATGACCCCTATTGCACATTCATCCGCAAGTATTCCAGACAGTGTGCTTGCCGGAGTATCTCCAGGTACGGCAAGCATGTCAAGACCTACAGAACATACACAGGTCATTGCTTCCAGTTTCTCTATTGAGATAGCGCCTATATCCACCGCCTCTATCATACCTTCATCTTCACTTACAGGAATGAACGCTCCGCTTAATCCGCCAACGTGGGATGAAGCCATGATTCCACCCTTCTTCACAGCATCATTGAGCATAGCAAGGGCCGCAGTGGTTCCATGGGCTCCAGCTTTTTCCAGTCCCATTTCCTCGAAAATTCTGGCTACACTGTCGCCAATTTCAGGTGTAGGTGCAAGCGAAAGATCCATGATGTTGAAAGGAACGTCAAGTCTCCTTGAAATTTCATTTACAAGAATTTCTCCCGCCCTTGTTATTTTGAATGCAGTCTTTTTTATTGTTTCGGCAACAACATCAAAGGATTCTCCCTTGATATCTTCAAGAGCCGCCTTGACAACTCCAGGACCGCTGACTCCAACGCTAAGTGAAGTTTCATATTCTCCAACACCGTGGAAGGCTCCAGCCATGAAGGGATTGTCTTCAACTGCATTTGCAAAGATAACCAGTTTTGCCACCCCAATACTGTCTTGGTCCCTTGTCAGGTAGGCTGTTTTCTTTACTATTTCTCCCATGAGCTTCACGGCATTCATGTTTATTCCAACCTTGCTGCTTGCTACATTCACTGAGGAGCAAACCTTGTTTGTAGCTGCCAATGCTTCAGGAATAGAATTTATTAGGATTTCATCGCCTTTGGTGAATCCCTTCTGTACCAGTGCGGAAAAACCTCCTAGAAAGTCTACTCCCACTTCTTCAGCAGCCTTGTCAAGAATCTTTGCATATTCCACATAGTCCTTGTCTGTACTTGCTCCTGCAACTATGGATATTGGTGTTACGGCAATCCTCTTGTTGATTATTGGAATTCCATATTCCCTTTCAACTTCTTCCACTGTTTTTACAAAATTTTCAGCTTTTTTAGTTATCTTGTCATATATTTTTTGTCTGGCAATTTTTCCATCTTCATGTGCACAGTCAAGAAGTGATATGCCCATTGTAATGGTCCTGATGTCAAACTTGTTCTTTTCAACCATTCCAATGGTTTCCATTATCTTATTTCTGTTTATCATTGCTGCCTCCTACACTTCATGCATCTTTGTGAATATGTCTTCTCTTTGAATCCTTATACTCATTCCAAGTTCTTTTTCAACTTCTTCAAGCTTCTTTTGAACATCAGCAAAAGACACATTCACGTCAGTAAGATCAGTTAGCATTATCATTGTGAAATATTCCCTCATAACAGTCTGGTTGATATCCAGAATATTGATGTTGCATTCCGCCAACACGTTTGAAACCCTTGCTATTATGCCTACTTTATCTTGTCCAATTATGGTTAATACTGCTTTCATGTTTTCCTCCTTTAATATAAAAACGGGCACAAAGGCCCGCAGAAATCTATTTCTGCCTCTGTCCTTTTACCTGAGAGTTTCGCATTATGCTTGCCCCTTCGGTGCTCTTTCGAGTCTCTCCAGAAGTTTGTCCAGAAACGGTCGTATGTTAACTTCCGAAACCTTCAACCAACGTATTAATAATATCATCAAGTATATGACAAGTCTTATGTTTTTTCAAGATATAATTAAAATAAATTTCAAAACATGAGATTTGCATACAATTGTTGCGATGAAAAAACACTTTTACCATTCTCGAATTTTTTTCTAAAACAGATGAACAACAATACCCTGTACAATACCAATCATAAAACCAAGAACTCCTCCAAGAACCTCTATATGTCTAAGCTCCTTCCTCGCTATTTCATATGCAAGTTCTTCAAGTTTTGAAAGGTCAAAGGCATTAATTTTTTCTTCAACCATTTCATTTATCTTAATCTCCTCCTGTGCATTGACACCTATATTGTGGATTATTTCCTTGATATAGTCCTGCCCTTCCTCTTCCATGATCCTGTCGATATATCCGAAAATCATTCCCTTGAATCCTGCCAGAAGCGGCATTTCAGATATTTTCACATCTATTACTGCTTTCAGTTTGTTCTGGATTGAAAGAAGCAGTCCATGAATCTTATCCTCTGTTACAAAATTATCCAGTATATCGCTTATACTGACCAGTTCCTGTTCTATGATCTCACCAATATTTTTTGCTATTTCCTTCTGTCTCATAGGGATTACGCCCTGAATCCTAAAATTGATTATTGGTATTCTTATTTCTTCATAAGGTCTAAAAAGCAATTTTATGGCTAGTACATTGGTTACATATCCAATTGCTGATCCTATTAAAGCCAATATGAAGATCTTTACTAAAATATTTGTCATCTTTATGTCCTTTCTTAAAATCTAACCATATGTGGTATTCTTTTGCGGTAAACTGTAATATGATTAAATCCAATATCCTTAAGGTCTGAAATCAATTCCTTATGCTTGTATCCAATGAACTCCGGCTTGTCAGCATCCGAACCTATTACAATTTTTTCTCCTCCAAGCTTTTTGTACATTGTGAGGATTTCCTTTTTAGGATAGGGTCTGTTTACAATGGAATGGTATCCGCTCGTGTTTATTTCAATAGACTTGTCTTTTTCAATAATCTCCTTAAGAATATCAGAAATTATTTTTTTATACTTGGTAAATTCCAAATCCATGTAGTATCTTTCCTTAAACCTGTCAATCAGGTCCAAGTGACCAACCACATCAAAGTTGTCAAAGGATCTTATGCTTTCAAGAATTTCCGTATAGTATTCTTCATATATCTCCAAGGTATGCTTCTCCGAATAGAATCTTTCATCACTGAGATATACTCCATTTACCTTGTGGGTAGACAAAATTATCATGTCAACCTGTACATTGTCCATCAAAGCATCAAATCTGCCATATTCGCTTTCATCAATTCCCAGCTCTATAGCAGACAAGATTTCTATTTCATCATATTTTTTATTGATTCTTTGAATCTCGTTTCTATATTCATACAAATCAAAAGACATGTCCCAGTCTTTTTTTTCATTGATTTCATAGAAATCAGCTATGTAAACAAGCTTTATTTTCTTCTTTATGGCTGCTTTGACCATCTTTTCAATGTCATACCTGCATCCTGCTGAATACAGAGACCTTACATGGAAATCATACATTTCATCACCTGATTTATTATTGTGCCTAGGCTGCAAAAAACCCGCTTTGCCGCGGCCCAGTTAATTCATACCCGCCTCACAGCAGGTGGGTGCTCTGTCTCGAACTTCTGACCCCCTGACAAGCAGTTTCGTCATCAATTCCGGGAACGTGAACTCCCGTTCAAATTATGTCGGTTGAATTAAATGGTACCTCAAACATTGCAGGCTATTTCCTACTATTATTATAATCCAAAAATTCAAAATAATCAAATTACATATTTTTCACAATACATTGTATTATAGTTGCTTTCCCAGTAAATGTAAAGAGAAAATTAATTTACTTTAATTGCCTTTGACGAATTTATGAGATAGAGATAGGATTCCTTTACTTTTAAACCTGTAAGCTTTTCAAGTGCCTCCCTGTAAGTATGAATCTGGGGTGAATAGTGTTCAACAAGGTTATCCACATCGTCAAATACTCTGTCAGTCTTGTAATCCACAAGAACCAGCTCTCCTTTTTCCTTGAAATAACAGTCTATTATCCCCTGTACCAGTATCGTCCTTCCCTTTCCCGGCCCTTGGACTATATCTCCTTCACTTTTCTTCAATATGAAAGGCTGTTCTCTGTATACTTCTTGAGATTTTACCATTCTTCTTCCCAGGGATGAACTGTAGAAATCCAGTATCCTCTCTATTTCCACAACTCCGGCCTCCTCTTCAGTAAGCTGTTTTTTATCGATCATTTCATTTATTGAATCCTTGATATAATCGTGATCCATATCTCCGGACAGCTTAATGAGCTGAAGCACCGAGTGATTTATTGTACCAATTTCAGCAGGAGTAAATCCGGATACCCTGCTCTTGAAAAGCGGTATGTCTCTCAAAGCCGGAATCCTGTTCCTAAGGTTTTTATTTTCCCCTCTCAGCTCTTTGATATCAGTTACCGTTATCTTGTCGGGAACAAAACTCCTTTCACCGAATTCGTATTTCCAGTTCATCTTTCTATTTATGGATTCATACACTTCATCATCTCTCCACTCTCCCTGGAAAATCCTTTCGAGACAGTCCCTGGTCTCCAATGACTCATAATCATTGGACTTTGTAAAATGCAAGATACTGACTTTATGAACTTCGTATACTGATTCTTCCTTGTTCAATATATAACCTATCCAGTCAAGATAAGATGATGCCGACAAGGTATTTATATAGTCAATCTTTTCCTTCTTCCATTTCTCCTTCCATTTTGTGAAATCATCCACGGTTCCAGTTAAAATAAGTTTGTCTACAGCCCTTGTGAGAGCAACATAAAGAACCCTCATTTCTTCAGAGAGATTTTCTCTGTTTATTTGAATCTTTGAGGCAAATCTTGGAAGTGTTTCCTTGTAGATGCTTTCTTCCCTGTTTATATACTTTGGAGCAAGCAGACATTTCCTGCTTAATATCAGGTCACCAGTCAAATCCGACTTGTTGAATTTCTTGTTTAGTCCTGCACAAATGACTACGGGAAACTCAAGACCCTTGCTCTTGTGAATCGTCATAAGTCTTACAACATCATCATTTTCACCCAGAATCTTTGCTGTCATCATGTCACCTGAAGACTTCCTGACCCTATCCATATACTTGATGAAATCTGAAATGCCTGAGTATCCGTCCTTTTGAAAAACGCCTGCCCTGTCAACAAGAAGCCTCAAATTAGCCTGTTTCAAATTGCCGTTCTTCATGAGACCGTTGAAGTAGTAGTATTTTGTATCAATCATTATTTCCCATAGAAGCCTGCTCAAACTGATTGTTCTGGACTTGAATCTCCACTCTTCAACTTGACCTCTAAATTTTTCGATTTTCCCTTTCAGTCTTTCATTTTCAAGATCATCGCTTTTAAGGAAGGCTGAAAAAAATTCTCCATCCTTCTTTAACCGTCTTATCTTCACCAATTCATCTATGGAAAACCCTCCGAAAGGAGACCTCATTACGCTTAATAGCGGAATATCCTGCTTGATATTGTCAATTATTCTCAAAACATTCATCATGACTTTTATTTCTACTGTATCAAAATAACTGTTTGATACATCTGAATAAAATGGAATGCCTTCATTGTAAAAAACATCTTCAAATACACTTGCCCAATTGGCTGCCGATCTTAGAAGTATCACAATGTCGCTGTATCTGATTTTTCTCCAGCATTTATTTTTAGCATCATAGGTTTCCCCTGCCTTCAGCTCTTTTATCTTGTTCGCTATGAATCTTGCTTCCAGCTCATTTGTTTTAAGCTCCAGAAGTTCCTGATCAATAAACTCCCCTTCTTCTCCGTTCTCTGATTCTTCCATCTTCTTTTCTATTACATTTATTTCCAGTGGCTTTTCACCTGCTTCAAATGAAGTACCTCTGTAAAGATATGCATCCTCATTATAATCAATCTCGCCAAGCTCTTCATTCATGAGCTTGCTGAAAAGATAATTTGTAAAATCAAGAATTTCCCCTCTGCTTCTGAAGTTCTTGTTCAAAAGAACAAGACTGTCTTTCTCCGAAGGCTTTTTATAGTTGTTGTATTTTTCTATGAAAAGAGTAGGATCCGCCTGCCTGAACCGATATATGCTTTGCTTCACATCCCCTACCATGAAGAGATTGTTTTCTCTTTTGACGCGGTTGATCAATTCCTCCTGTATGCCATTGCTGTCCTGGTATTCATCGACATATATATATTTGAACTTGTTTCTATAATAAACAGATGCCTCATCTTCCTCAAGTATTTCAAGTGCCAGATGCTCGGCATCATTGAAATCCAGTGATTTCATTTCCTTTTTCCTTCTTCTGAACTCATGGTGAAGGTCTTCGACAAAACTATAAAGGGCTTCCATTATGGGATGCATGAATTCAAGATCCCTGGCCATAGCGGAATAACTGCTTTTAGGCATATGTTTCTTTATTCCGTCAACTGTCTTCTTGTATTTTTCTCTTGAATATTTCACCTCTTCTATCAGTTCCGGATCAAACATTTCTTTCTTGTCTTTTCTTAATGTCTTGAGCCTTGGATGAGAAAGGGCTCCAGCAGTCATGCAGAACCTTTCAAAGTCATTTTCAAGAAGGACCTTAAGGTTGTAGAGATTTGACCTGTCTTCCTGGAGTGTATCAAAATACGGCAAATCCTCCGGGCATATGCTTATTGCATCCTTAAGGATATCTTCTGCAAAATCCAGGTATTTTCCACCTTCATTCTTGAGTATTCGTATCCATAAGGTATCATCCACTTCCCCCAAACTCACATCAAGCTGGTCAACAGCATCCCTAAGCCATCCCATAGGATTTGGGTAACTGAGAACAGTCTTGTAAAGCCTCTTCACCAGGCTTACTATTCTTTCATCTCCCCGGTTCTCAGAAAAAGAGTCTATGAGAAGGAGGAAACTGCCGTCTTTTTCTTCATATCTTCTTTCCAGCAAATCATTGACAGTCTCTTCAAGAAGAATTTCAGAATCATTTGTATCCATTATCTTGAAATCAGGATCAAGATCTATGAGGTAGAAGTATTTTCTGATTATATCAAAGCAAAAGGAATGCATTGTTGATATGCTGCTGTTTCCAATCTGACCAAGCTGTTTTTTTAAGAAGGCCCCATTTATTTCATTCATGGAGGAAATCATCGCTTCCTTGATTTTTTCCTTCATGCCGGAAGCAGCTGCATTTGTAAAGGTTACTACAAGGAATCTGTCTATGTTTGTATTGTCATCTATTACAGACCTGATTATCCTTTCAACGAGAACAGCTGTCTTGCCTGATCCTGCTGCAGCAGATACCAGCAGATTTTTGCTCCTGTTGTCAATCGCCGACTGTTGCTGTTCTGTCCATTTAACCATTCTCGCCATCCTCCTTTTCCAGAATTTCCATAATTTCTTCCTTCTTCAAGTATTTGAGTCTGTTGTATTCATTTCCTTCAAGTTCATTGTCAAACTGACAAACTGACAAAAAATCACAATACTCACATGGTATCCTGTTCTTATATTTATATGGCTTTATTTCTATCTTTCCTTTTTCTATACAATCGGAAACTTCAATAATCTTTTTTTCAATTATATGAAGAAGCTTTTTTATGTGTTCTTCCTTGAGTATCCTGGAAGTTGCGGAAAACTTTTCCTTTTTCGTCATCTTTATACTTTCCAGAACATTAGAAGACTTGTTTTCCATGAAGTTTACATCCATCTTGCTTATTATGTTTATATCATCTATTGCATAACCCTTCAGAGAAAACCTTTTGAATATTTCTCCATCAACATCTTCAATATCCACAACATCTCCATCCAGTATGGGATTATCAATATGGAAATAGAAGACGCCTCCAAAACTTCCCTTATTTTCAAAGATGCCGCTATTATACTTGATCACTGCATCAAGATAGAGGAAGAGTTGAATTTGAAGTCCATTCATGACATCGTTAAGATCAATATTTTTATTTGACGACTTGTAGTCGATAATATTTATATAAGCTCCTTCATCATCTTTGTAGACATCTATCCTGTCTATTCTTCCCCGAAGGTAAACAGAACCCTTTTCGTTCTTCAGCTCAACCGGATTCATATCTCCTTTATCCAAGCCAAAAGACGCTTCGCTGTATGCAGGTTTGAATTTGCTGTTCTTCAGCTGTTTAACAATGCTGAGAGCAGCCTTTTCAGTAGTTGATTCAATTTTCGATCTTATATATCTGTTTCTATGGCTGTCGTTAATAAGATCATTGCTTTCATTTTCAATTGAAAACACTGAGTCCGATATGTTTTTCACTTCTTCCTTCAGCTGTACAATGTCCTTTTCTATGAATTCATCATCCTCTATGATCCTGTTTGTGACTTCTTCAATAATTTTATGGTAGAGGCTTCCAATGTCCTTGTAATCAATTTTATATTCCTCTCTTGCAACAGGCTTCAATCCATTTTCAACAAAATACTTGAAAGGACAGGTGTTGTAGTTTTCCACCGAATAAGGCGACATTTTCAAAGGCATGTCAAAAACTTCTTCTACAAGGCTTTCATCTTCAATGACGGCCTTGTTGTCATAGGAAAAAGCCTCGTCCATCAGGCTTGAAAAGTCAGTTTTGTTTTCCCTGATCCAATAAAGAAGATTTTTATCTTTTATATCCATTTCAAAGCCATTTATATCCGCTCTTATCCTTTCGGATACATAGTTGAGACAAGGTCTTGTCTTTTCAGGCATTTCTTCATTTTCCAGGATACCTCCAACCACTTTCATTTCAGGGAAGATGGATTTTATCCTTTCAGAATATGTCGAAGGGAGCATTGTCCTTCCTTCTGCATCTCCCAGTGAATATGAAAATACAATTCCATCACTTACCGAATTGAGTATTTTCCCAATTTTGAATTTCTCCATGGAAACATCTTCGTTTCTGCTGAAGATTCCAGCTCCTTTTTCAATTAGATAATCCCTTTCATCATCGTAGAGTATTCCCCGGCTGGTATGGATAGAAGGTACCACTCCCTCATTCATTCCAACAAAGTATACCTTTTTCTTCTCAACCAGGGTTTTTCCTATTACACCAAGTACGACACAGTCATCGTCAGGTGGAATGATGCTTATGCTGAATTCTTCAAATCCGGTTGTAATCATATCTCTGAATTCCCTTATTCCGGTTTCAGATTCTCCTGAGATATTCACAGTTTGTTCGAATATTTCCATAACGGAATTCCATATCTGTGAATTCTCGTAAGCTTCTTCAAACATCTCCCGATTTCTCAATTCATAGGTTTCATTCTTTATCTTTTCATATATTTTCAATTCTGTTATGACTTGTACAAGGATGTTGATCTTTTCCTCCCAGGTCGACTCCTTTACAAGTCCATCCACATGCTTAAGCAAATCTACTACTGTCCTCCTTGAAGCTTCCAGCTCTTCAAGGTCTCCGGATCCGTACTTAATTTCCAGCTTCCACTTGTATCCATCGATTCCATATCTAATTGCATGATTTTCAAGATCTTCAATGCTGCTCTTATCCAGATCCGTATACCCGCATTTCAAAAACCTGATGACATCACCCTGTCTATAGTTCTTTATCCCTATATCCAGAATTGACAATATCATGACAACCAGGGGATGATTAATAATCTCTCTTTTACTGTCCAAGAAATATGGTATTTCATATTCGGGAAACACCTTCTCCACATTTACTGCATACTGGTACTCATCGCCGGTAACCAGTGCTATATCCTTCCACCTGTAGCCATTGTCCCTTACATCCTTTATTATCATGTCCGCTGCAGTTTTTATCTCTTCGTAAGGATTTTTTGCATAAAAAAAGCCAATGTTTTCAGGTTCCACCTTGTAAAAAACATTGTCATAGCCAAATATGGAAGATGAGAGGAATTGTATGTCATCCTTGAGGCTGTTTCTACCATCCATGAATTTCTCTACTACATCAATTCCAACTTCTCTGAGAGATTTCAGGTCCGCCACCATTTTCCAACCCGATTCAAATTCCTCCTGACTGTCACCATTGGATTCGTAGTCATGAGGAATAGTGGCAGAAACAACTGCATCCTTTGAATACCTCACAAGCTCCCTTACAAGCTTTAACTCATTGACTGTGAAATTCTCGAATTCATCAAGAAATATATAGGAGTTACCGACCAGGTTGGATTCACTAATTTTTTTCGAACTGAGACTTATGGTATCCTCGTCATCAAGAAACTTCTCGTCAAGATGTTTTTGAAGCTCTTCATATACGATTCCAATATCTCTCAGCTTGTTTTTCAGATTTTCATCATCGGTTATACTGTTTGAAACAGCCTTGATGAAGTCAATTGAAATACCACAGGACTTAAATTCGTTAATAAGACTGTTGAATTCATTATACATTCCTTCCTGACTGCTTGACTTCTTGAAGACTGAAAGCTCTCCTTTTTTTCTTCTCATGATGTTTCCAAGAAGCATTATCTTTCCATAATCATTTATCAAGGGTGTCTTGATCCCGCCTGTCTCTTCCAGTACGGCAAACGCCATTCTCTTGAGAGAAAGGACTCGAATATTTATTATTCCTTCAGTGTCCAGATAGGCAATTATCTCTTTTTCCTTCTCATAGGTTGTCTGTTCAGGGACTATGAGTATACAACTGGCTTCCATATCCCTGGACAATTCCTTCATCTTATCGTAAATATATTTCGTCTTTCCGGAATTGTGCATTCCCCTCACTATCTCAAGATGCATCTCATCACTCCTGACTGATTCTTAGTTGTTCTCCTGCCGATATCTCCTTGATTTCCTGTTCTTTGTCATATACGGTATTATAAATGGTCCTGTTGTCAAGCACCCATACCCTGTCGGAGAAATTACCCGGCTCGACACCCTTAAGCGCCTTTTCAAAATCAAATACCCTGGCGTCGATAATATCCAAATAGTGTAAAATCTCAGCTTCAAGAAACATAGGTTTCTTTGGACTTCCATATTCCGGTTCATAGTGATGTGTCAGCAGAAGATGTTCAAGTATTATCTTGATTTCACTCTCCACCTGTAACTTATCCGCAACCTTTTCGATTATTTTTATTCCCATTACTATATGGCCAAGAAGCTTGCCTTCCATTGTATAGTCCTCAACTACTCCAAAGGCATTGGAATCCATCTCTTCTATCTTGCAGATGTCGTGAAGGAGCACTCCGGCATAGACAAGGTCCATATTAATGTTTTCATATACCGAACCTATAGCTTCTCCTGTTTTAAGCATTCTAAGCATGTGATAGAGAAGTCCGCTCTTTATGGAATGATGGTTTGCCTTGGCTGCAGGGTAATACATAAGCTTATCCTTGTAAATGCTCAGTATCTCTATAACAACCTTCCTTATTTCCTTATTTTGTATCTTGTTAATAAAAACCTTGATTTCCGAAAGCATATTTTCCGGCTTGATCGGCGCTGCAGCTATGAAGTCAAGAATATTGTATTGATCTTCATATATGCATTCCATGGTATTTGCATTGAAATTGATGTTTCCATTATATTCCTTTACCATTCCTGATATCTTCAATACCTTTCCTACTTTTGCGCACTCGATTTCTTCATTTGTAGCCCTGAACTTCCTGCACACTATATCTCCGGAATTGTCAGATACCGTCATATCCAAATAGTAGTTGCCATTCTTGTCTGTTTTGGTATCTGAATTTTTCACCATGAAAATATCATCAACTTTCATGCCTGGTTTAAGTTCCATAACAAATTTATTTTTCACACTCTTCTCCTTGTTTTAAAAAAATAATTGTTCCCAAATCGTAAATACATTTATTAGATAAAAAAACTGTTTCAATACCCTTTTCATAGAGAAATCGCATGATTTCTCTGCAATCCGGATGTTTATCTATGCGTCCAGTAAAATAAAGCGTATTGTCTACAAATCCTGTGGAACCGCCAATGAATCCATAATCATATCCATCAAGGCCTATATACCCGGATGATATTAAAAGGGCGTCAAAACCTTCTTCCACGGCCGCTTTCATGATGCCGGCGTCAGATGTTATTATTCCGCCGCTTCCCAAGGTTACCGTTGAACATTTGGTATAACCCTGGTTTACATTGATGCATTTGATATTCCTGCCTTTCATCATGTCAAGAATTCTTGCGTCTGTCGAATCGACCTTGTGGAAAAAGACATTTCCATTTAAAACACCGTTATAGCGGATATTTCCAGGATATTTATTTCCAAGTTCATTGCAACCTTTTAGGATTTTTATGTTGAAAGGCTGCAAACATTCTTCATAATAGTTATATTCTTCAGGGCAAACTATGATTCCCGAAGATTCATCCTTGAACATGACCATGTCAGGGTGTCCGTTAACAGGCTCAGACAGGGTATCATGCCTTCTTGTAGTCACAACATGAATATTCAGTTTTTTCAAGTTTTCAATTATTTCGCCACCGGCTCTATAGTCTATTACGGCAACGGTCTTATCCTCATACATAATGAAAATTATAACATATACATGATTTGAAGGTCAAAAGCAAGTTTTGACAATAAAACCGATTAATAATAAAAAAAGAAAACCATTGTTTTCTTTTTTTATCTATTCATCAAATTCAACTTTTCTTTTTATCCATAATGCTTTCAAGTTCGTCCTTGTTGAATGTATATCGCTTGTTGCAGAAATGGCATACTATTTCTGCTTTTTCGTCTTCGCGTATTATTTTTTCGAGGTCTTCCTCTCCCAGTGAAATCAGCACCTGCTCCATTCTTTCCACCGAACAGTCGCATTTGTACTGAACAGGAATTTTTTCTGTCACTTCAAGTTCAAAGTCCGGCAGCAACTCTCTGATTACATTTTCAGGTTCATCACCGTTCTCAAAATAGGAAGAAACATTTTTTATCTTCCCAATTGAATTCTCAATAAGGACAATTTCCTCTTCCGTAAGACCAGGCATCAGCTGCAGCATGAAACCGCCGGCACTTTTTATTGAATGGTCCTTGTCCACCAGTACTCCAAGTCCAATTACAGTAGGCTGTTGTTCCGAATGAAAATAGTATGCGGCTATGTCCTCTCCAATTTCTCCTGAAACAAGCCTTGCACTTCCTGAATAGGGTTCCTTTAAACCAATGTCCTTTATTACCTGTACAAATCCGTCTCTACCGACAGCGGCTCCCACATTCAGCTTGCCGTTGGCTGCAAGGGGCAGTTCAACATTTCCATTATCCAGATATCCCTTTACGTTACCCATGCTGTCGGCAGTTACCAGGGCCGTGCCTACAGGACCATTTCCGTTGACCCTTATTGTCACCTTGTCCTGTTCGTTTTTCAGTGTATAACCCACCAGAAGGCCTGCCGTAAGCATCCTTCCAAGGGCTGCAGAAGCGACAGGTGTTGTATTGTGATATTCCCTTGCCTGTTCTACAACCTCTGTCGTATCCACTGCAAAAAATCTAAACATTATATTCTTGTCTATTCCTCTAATCATGTATTTCATTCATTACTCCTTATTGCATACAATTACAGTTCTTTCATCATCCGGTTTGCTGCTGTCAAAGCTGTACCCGCTGTAACACCTGATATTTGAAAAGCCGGCATCGGCAAGAAGCCCGCTAATCTTGTCGATACTGTATGATCTCTGTACCTGATGTTCGTTCAGTCGCCTGTACAAGCCATTATCATCCCTTACAAAAAAGGTTATATCCATTTCACAGGTGTTTTTTTCACTGTCATATTCATTTTCCCAAACCATGAATATGTTGTCTTCCTCGCTGACAATGGTCTTGTTGCCTAAATGGTTTTCAAGCTTGTATATGGTGCTATAATCAAAAATGAAAACACCTTTGTCATCAAGGTGCTCATAAACACTTTTAAAAAATTCATTCAGCTCACTGTCATCAATTAGATAGTTTATACCATCGCAGCAGCATAATGCAACATCAAATTTTCTATCAAGGGAAATATTCTTCATATCCATATTGAGTATTTCAACATTGGGATATTTTCTCAGCTTTTCATATGCATGGACAAGCATCTCCTCAGATACGTCAAATGCTGTTATCCTGTAATTTTCAGCAGCCAGAACTCTTGTAACAGCTCCTGTGCCACAGGCTATTTCAAGAATCCTGCCGCCCCTTATGTTTTTTTTGATGAAATCAACCCATTTCTCATAGGGTATATCTTCCATCATTGTGTCGTATATTTCTGCAAATTCACTATAGCTCATCAGTTCACCTGTTTCTATTATTTAATAAAGTATAAAGAAGTTTTCTCATGTCCTTAAGTTCAAGAAGAATTTTGTTCAACGTGTACTGAATACTGATAATGATAATCAAGAATGCAACAACAACTAGTATTCTATAATCCATATTTTTCACCTCAGTAAATTAGTAGTTCCCTGTCTCCAATACTGTCAGGGTTTATTATTTCTTCCCAGTCCGCCGGCACAGTGACAATTCCTTCGTAACCGTCGCTTACAAATCTAAGATAAGGCTTTTCTTCAAAATGGGCAAACCACTCTTCCGATTCAGATGTATCAGAAGTCTTGCTCCCTCTGATTCTAGGCACCGACCTGTTGTCAAACCTTGAATCAAAAACCGAATATGATGGATACCACCCAACTTCAAGTGCAAGTTCTGTCTTATACTCGTATCCCTCATAGTTGCCCTCATACATATAGTCCTTTAATTCACCTACGGGGCTAACTCCAAATGGTATGGCCAGGACATCAATCGCCTTTCCGCCTGTCAGTTCATCAAGATACTTGACCTCCCTTCCTATTGCATATTCAACTTCCTCTTTCGTAGTCATTTCGCTAAGGTTCTCATGTGCATATGAATGATTGCCTATGGTATAGCCATGCTCAAGAAGGTATTCTATCTTGTAGTCAATGTATTCCTTTTGCCTGAAAGGATTTTCTCCAAATATGAAAAAGGTTGCCGTAATATTGAAATCCTCATATTTTTCATTG
Source organism: Dethiosulfatibacter aminovorans DSM 17477 (assembly GCF_900142005.1). Taxonomy (GTDB): domain Bacteria; phylum Bacillota; class Clostridia; order Tissierellales; family Dethiosulfatibacteraceae; genus Dethiosulfatibacter; species Dethiosulfatibacter aminovorans. Next base: position 20,738 of record NZ_FQZL01000024.1, on the reverse strand, counting down.
TAGTCCTCCATTATTCCAATTGCCGAATCAGGATCTATTTTCATTTCTCCGTTTTCCTCAATAATATTGAAATTGTTCTGGTGGGCATCGTCAAACGTCAATATTACAGGAGTATATCCTGCCGGTGTGTCTATTTCTCCATTCATGTACTTGTCGATGGCAATAGGTCTGTAGTTGTGCTCATATAGATAGTCCAGATCCTGTTTGAAGGATTCAACGGAAATTTCATATTCAGCTTCATCATCGTCTATGCTGTGGTACATAAGAACCATTACCCTTCCTGCTTCATTTGGCTCCAGGGAAAAATCTACACTTATTTCATCTTCGTCCTGCTGGTCGTTCTCACCAGTTGAATTATCCCCATTATCATTTTCTTCTTCAGTTTCCACTTCAGTATCTATTTCCGTCGAATTATTTCCACTATTTTCAAGATTAATTTCATTTCCTGATTCTTCCGCAGAATCATCAACCGGAGTATTTTCAACTGTGCCGCATCCTGTTGCCAACAAAACTGCACACAGCAAAATTAGAGCTTTGATTTTTTTCATAAGAATCACCCCTTTTTTTCATTGTATTATATTTTTACAAATTAATCCATATGATAATTAATTAATTACAATAAATTCATAAACAATATCATTAACAATAGAAAAAGACTGTTAATGATGTTATAATACTTGTCAGGTGGTGATATTTTGTTTGACAGCGGTACTAAACTGGCTCAAATCAAGCTTAAGCTATTATATATATTGAAATCCATAAACACTTCAATAGACAATGTGGACTTGACGAATTATGTGGTCGAAAACAATCATATGGATTACTTTACCCTTCACGAACTTCTGAATGATTTGCGAAAGAATAATTTCCTTGAAATAGAACATATACACAACAAGGAATGCTACAAGCTTACACGACTTGGCTCGGAATCTGTTGAAATGTTCAGCGACAAGATTCCTCAAAGCTTTAAGAATGAAGTTTCCAATTCTTCAAAGAATCTGAGAAAGGAAATAAAGAAAAAACGCGATCTTTTGGCTCATTATTTTGACAGAAAGGATGGAAGCTATACAGTGGTAATGCAGGCTTTTGAAAATACTGTAACTGTTTTCAATCTTTCAGTCAACGTACCTTCAGAAGACCTGGCAAAAAAAATAGTGACCAAATGGGATAAAAACCCTGAAGAAATATACTCTGAAATAATAAAAATTGTAATGAGGTAATAATGTCTAAAAAACTAATCATATATACGGACGGAGCATGTTCCGGCAACCAGAGCAGCACAAATATCGGCGGTTGGGGAGCAATACTTATGTATCGCGGGCATGAGAAGGAAATCTTTGGGGGTGCCAAGAATACAACAAACAACATTATGGAGATGACAGCCATAATAGAGGCACTTAAACTGGTTAAAAACAAAGATCTTGAAACGGAAATATATTCGGATTCTGCGTATATAATCAACTGCATCAACCAGAAATGGTATGTGAATTGGAGAAGGAACGGCTGGAAAAATTCCAAAAAGGAAAGTGTTAAAAACAAGGAACTATGGATTGAGATGCTTGAACTCCTTGAATCCTTCAAGAAAGTCAAACTCATAAAGGTGAAGGGGCATGCCGGAATTGAATACAATGAGAAAGCCGATGAATTGGCAAATAAAGGGATTGATAGCGTAAGGTAGCTTTCAATCCCTTCATTGTTTTTGCTGGGTCCGTTCATGAAAACGGCATGACTGTTCCCTGCTCCAGAGAGTTCATCATAATTCTTCCCTGCTCACTCGGTACAACAATACTCGATTTATAAGGATAATTGTTGAACCTCGAATTCACGACCTCAGAATTCTGCTGAACTCTCTTCAGACAATATTCAAGACATATCTCCAAGTCACGACTCACAGTCCTGCCATTTTCATTTCACTCTGAAATTAGAAGTCATATGGATTAACTCCATTGTTTTATATGCATATAAAATTATTTTTTCTTCTCGATTTCACTCAACATTAGAAGTCATTTGAAATTTTCATAATTTCTATAAACACAATAAAAAATTATTGAATCTTCTCGATTTCCATCTTGTTGATAGCGTCGTCTATCAGGGCCCATATGTCAATTTTTTCCTCGGACAGCTCAATCCTGTCTTTCCTTGGCTTTGTCTGGGGATGCTTTGGTGAAAATACCGAGCAGCAGTCTTCATATGGCAGAATGGAATCTTCATAGGTGCCTATGTTTCTGGAAATTTCTATTATCTCCGTCTTGTCCATTCCAATTAGGGGTCTCAATATCGGCAGGTTCACTGATGAGTCTATTACTCCCAGCGATTTGGCTGTCTGGCTTGCAACCTGTCCAAGACTCTCGCCGGTTATGAGAAAATCAAACTCCCTGTCATTTGCAATCTTTTCTCCAATTCTCATCATAAACCGTCTGGCAATGATAGTGGTCTGGTCTTCTGGACAATGCTTCCTGATTTCCGTGTAAATATCAAGCATGTTGACGTAATACAGGTTTATCTGCCCGCAAAATACAGCCAGTCTTTCTGTCAATGTCCTTACCTTGTCATTTGCCCTCTCGCTGGTGAAGGGATATGCATGAAAGGTTACACAATTCAGCTTAACTCCTCTTCTTGCCATCATATAGGCTGCAACAGGACTGTCTATACCACCGGATAGAAGAACAAGTCCTTCGCCGTTTGTACCCAGGGGAAGACCGCCTGTTCCCTTGTACTTTTCAGTATAAAGATAGCATTGGGACCTCAAATCCACATTTATGGTCACATCCGGATTGTGCACATCCACCTTCAAGTCTCCAAAATGCTTCAATACCACTCCGCCCAAATCCCTGTTCAAATCCATGGACTTGAAGGGATATGACTTGTCTGCTCTTTTAGACAGTATCTTAAAAGTTTTGATGTCTCCATTCTCCCTCTTCCACTCCATCAATCTTATTACAGACTGACTGATTTCTTCAAATTCCCTGCCTGTCTTAAAACATGGAGTCACATAAACAATACCGAAAATATTCTTTATATCCTTTATCAATTCGTCGATATCATTTTCAGTGTCTATAAATATCTTTCCCCTGTCCCTGTAAAGGCTTAACCCCTTCTTTTTTATTACCTTGTTTATTTGATTGGTCAGTTTTTTTTCAAACTGACCCCTGTTCTTGCCCTTAAGGACCATTTCTCCCAAACTTATGCTAATTGAATTATACATTATATACCTCGTGTGATTTTTCTGATTTCATTTACATATTCAGTTATCTTTTCAAGCACAAAAGTGTTTTCCGTTTCATCGTTAAACATTCCAAAGCTCATTCTAATGGTTCCATCACTGTATGCCGTGTCTCTGTCAAGCCTGCTCACAACATTATCAACTGTCTTGTCTTTAGACGAGCACGCCGACCCCGTAGATATGAAAATCTTGTCTCTTTCCAGATAGTGAAGCAACACCTCACCCTTTATATCCTTTATTGAAACGTTAAGAATATATGGAGAACATTTCTCTGCAGAGTTAATTCTAATATCTTCAATGGAATTTTTCAACCCCTCAATCAGCTTGTTTCGTAAATTTTTGATTCTGCCGTATTCAGCATCCATTGTTTCACTTCTTAATATAAGGGCTTCAGCAAAAGATTCAATAAGTGGCAACGGTTCCGTTCCCGGCCTCAGCCCACTTTCCTGACCCCCTCCAAAAACTATTGGCTTGAGCCCTGATCCTTTTCTTACATAAATTCCTCCAATGCCCTTTGGACCATGTATCTTATGTCCTGAAAAAGACAAGGTATCAACCTTGCATCGGCTGACATCAATATTTATTTTCCCAAAAGATTGAACACAATCAAAATGGATTCTAGCACTTTTATTGCAATTCTTTATTATACTGCATATTTTTTCCATATCCTGCAATGTGCCAAGTTCGCTGTTTACATGAGTGAATATGCATAAAACTGTCCTGTCGGTCAGTTTGGTCTCCAGGTCAACCAAATTTAAACTTCCCGTGTTGTCTGTAACTACAGGGATGGCATCAACACCTCTTTTTTTCAATTCTTCTACAGGTCCAATTATTGAAGGATGATCAATATCGGAATAAAGGACCTCAACACATTCATATTTTTTTATACTTCCAAAAATTGCCATATTGTTGCTCTCAGTACCTCCTGAAGTGAAATAAACTTCATCAGGCGAAGCTCCAATGAATTCTCCGAAAGTTTTTCTGCACTCCTTCAATATTTTTTCACATTCATAACCGTATGAATGCAGGGAGGATGGATTTCCATAATATCTTTCATTGGAATCAATGAATCTTTTCAAAGAATTTTTACCAATTCTCGTTGTTGCTGCATTATCCAAATATATCAAAATATCACCTCTTTTTAATCACTCAACTGTCTCAAGCCTTCAAACATCTTGTCTTCATAATTCTAAATATTAAATATTCATTCAGATAATAATTATTCAACAAAACCAAATAATTTTGTTAAAATTTAAATTTATAATTATCATGATTTTTATTAGTTTTTTTCTTGCATGTGTTTTTCACTTGTGCTATAATGAAGTTGGTTATCCCCCCGATAGCCAAAATATATTCCCAATACCCCTTTTAAGCATTTATGCTTAGAACAAAACGGCCTACCCGGGTCGTTTTGTTCTTTTTTGCAACTTAAGAAAGTCTTATCCTTATATCATGTTTCATGGCCCTGCAATATTCTTCCATGATTTTCTCCACTATCCTATTTTTGCTTGAGTTAAGCTTCATATCACCGATGCTGTTGACAGGCATAACATCGATTGAAGTACCAGTCATGAATGCCGCATCAAAGAAGGTTAATTCTTCAATTCTCAATGTCCTTCTCTGTACTGCAATTCTTTCTTCACGGCATATATCAAGAACCTTCTTTCTTGTAGTTCCTAGAAGAACACCTTCATCGGGAGCTGTAAGGACCGTATTCCCCTTCACAAAGAATACATTGGTTCTGCTGCCTTCAAGTATTTCTCCGTTTTCCGAAACATAGATGCATTCATCTGCTCCTTCACTTTCAAGAATGCTGTTGATCAAGCTTCTCAATTCATTGTTGATAATTTTTGCATTTGGAGTTTCCCTCTCCTCATAAATCAACACAGTACTGTATCCCTCCATGTGCTTTTCTTCTGAAGGATATTTCGACTTTGTGAGGTAAGCAATGACATGTTCTTCTGAATTTTCATAGAAAGCAATTTTAATATTGTTTTCTGTAATATTATATTCATCTACAAGAATCTTTATCATATCATCTATTTCGCGATATTCAAAAACTCTATCAAGACCAATAAGTTTTATACTTTTATTCATCCTGTCCACATGTTCCTTCAAAAAAAGAGGCTTTCTTTCAATTATTCTAATTACTTCATAAACCATCTTTTTTTCTCCATCAAGAACCGTAAATATATCCTCCATGGGTACCAGTTCACCATTTAAGAATCCCTTTTCCATAATACTATCTCTCATCTTTCCTCTCCCGCCAAAACTCGGTTAATTCACTCTCGAGTTCACTTAAATTGTTTACCATTTTATAATTGTTCCATGAATCAGGAAAAAGATTCCTGTACCTTTGTTCTGAGTACCTGTCATCAACCAAAAGTACTGTACCTGCATCTTTTTCAGTTCTGATTACTCTTCCCGATGCCTGCAGCACCTTGTTGAATCCGGGATACATATAAGAAAATTCAAAGCCTGTATTGTATCTTTCCCTGTAATACTCCATTACAAGGTCGCTTTCAAAGTTTATTCTTGGAAGACCTACACCAAGTATCATTACTCCAATGAGGAAATCTTCTACAAGGTCTATACCTTCCGACAACACGCCTCCAATCACCGAAAAAACAATCCTTTCATCATCCTCATAGAAACCTGATATAAGCTCCCCATATTCAGCTTCAGACATATTCGGTTTTTGAACCGTTATATTGTCCATGTCATAATATTGTGAATACAAATCATGTATTTCCTTCAAATACGAATACGATGGAAAAAATATTATGTAGTTGCCTTTTTTCACATTTATATATTTGTTTATTAGAAGACATACCCTTTCAGCATTTTTCCCCCGATCTCTGTACTTCATTGATATTCCGCTGTTCAATATTAAGTCCAGATTATCATTGTCGAAGGGAGATTCAAATCTTATTACATTGTCTTTGTCCGTTCCGCCAAGTATATTGGAATAATATTTCAAAGGAATTAACGTTGCAGAAAAAAACACTACAGACCTTACCTTTTCATTTATTTCTCTTAAAATATTCGATGGATTCTTGCAGAAAAGCTTCACTTTAAATCCATCTTCATAACCTGCATAATAGTCAAAATCATCACAAAACAATTCGGACATTTTCAAGAAAGCAGAAGACTGAAAAAACAATTCCAAAACCTTGCTGTAGTTTTCATTCTTCTTGTTTCTTTTAAGCCATTCATCAAGGGTTCTGTTCATATTTCTCAAGGATCCCAGGAGCCTGTCTGGTTCTTCTATTACACTGAATCCTCCTTCTTCAACAGTATGCATTATGTCAAGAATTGCCTTGTTTACCTTTCTTATGGCATTATAATCCTTTTTGAATCGTTCCTTCAGCGGTCTGCTGACTTCAAGAAAATCCTTCTTGAACAACTCCGCCGAATACATTGACCTTGCTCTGTCGGAAAGGTTATGCGCCTCGTCTATAAGTACCACCGTACCTTTGTTCTCTTCTCCGAAGCCTCTTTTCAATGCAGCTCTGGGATCATAGAAGTAATTGTAGTCGCAAATCGTAAGGTCGCCTACCAAACTAAGGTCCAGAGTGAATTCAAAGGGACAAACCTGAAACTCTTCACTTATTTCCTCAATTGCCTCTCTTGAAAACATATCATATTCTTCGAAGGAATACTTCAAGGCTTCATTGATTTTGTCAAAATATCCATAGGCATAGGGACAGTAGTCCTTGTCGCAGTTGCATTCCTCCATGAAGCATATCTTTTCCTTGGCGGTTATAATAACCGTCTTCAGCTTGAGACCTTTATCACTAAGATCCTTTATGGTATTGAAGGCAATTTCTTTAGTTGTGGATTTGGCAGTCATATAATATATCTTATCAAGAGACTTGTATCCCATATACTTGATTGCCGGGTATAGGGTTGAAATAGTCTTGCCTATTCCTGTCGGCGCCTGGATGAATATGTTTTTTCGATCCTTTATGCTTTGATAAACAGAGACTGACATTTCCCTTTGTCCCTTTCTATATCCTTCATGAGGAAAATCAAGGCCTTTGATCGATGTCTTTCTTTCTAATTTCCAGTCTAAAACAGTTCTTGCCCAGTAGTGATATTTTTCAAGAGCTTCAAAAAGATTCTTTTCGAGCTCTTGAAAATCCATTATTTTAATGAATTCAACTGTTTTAAAGGTTTCAACATTGCAGTACCTAAGTCTTATTCCCATGGAATCAAGTTTTTTCATGGAAGCGTACATGTATGCATACATAAAAGCCTGGCACCAGTGGGTTATATTGTCGTCCCTGATATCTTCCTCTTCAAGAAAGGTAGACTTGATTTCATCTACAAAATGGAGATTGTCATCCCTGTATATGCCGTCAGCTCTTCCTTCCAGAATATACGTCATGCCCTCATATTCTATTTCCTTCTTGAGGAAATACTCCTTCTCATATGCGGCTCCTTCCATATCCTGAAGTCTTTTATGGATCTCAACACCTTCCATAGCTCTTGAATTACTCATATATGTATTGTCCAGATGACCGCTTCTAAATGCATATTCGGCCAACGCTCTAACTGACAGGTTAATACTGTGCATTTCCACCTCTTTTGGTTGCTTTCCTTCACGTAGGAGTTACCGCATTCGCAGTAACTCCTACCATATAGATTATAACACTGTGAAGTAAATAAAAAAACCGGCAAATGCCGGTTTAATCCAAGAATTTTTGTATTACTACTGTATATCCGTTAGGATCCTTGATTTCAAAGTGATAAATGTTATACTTTGCATCCACTACAGGCAAAGGCAAATTTTCATAACCTGAAGCCTTAAGATGCGCATGTACTAAGTCTACATCCTCGGCAAGCAATGTAATCTCCGGTGAAACACGTCCTGTTACCACCTGCATGCCGGAACAAAATCCCACCTTGCCGCCCTGGGGAATTTCATAAATCCTGCAGTCTCCCTGATCCTTGAAAAGTACAAGTTCCAAAAGACCTGAATAAAACTCATGGGTCTCCTGTAAATCATCAGTTCCCAGAAAAATTACGGAACCATTCCATTGATTAATCATAGTACCACTCCCTTCGTTTAATTAAGCCAGTTTTTTGCGAATCTTAACAGTACTTCCATCTATCTGAAAGTCATCGGACAGTCTCTTTACAAGAATCAGTCCTCTGCCACCAGGCTTCAGTTCATCGACATTGTACCTATTGTTGACCTTTACTCCATCTCCTTCGTCAGACACTGTTATTTCAACAATCATATCATCCATATAAAGATATAGGTCAACATATCTTTCGCCGTCTTTCCTGTTGCCGTGAATTATGCTGTTGCATATCAATTCGTTCAATATAAGTCTCAAATCGAAAAGGTTGTCGCTATTCAATCTTCCATCGACCATTCCAAGAACTTCAGATATCACTTTCTGAGCAAGATCAATATCACTACGAAATCTTTTTCTAAAATCCATTTCACATACCTCTCTCGATATAAATATACCCAGATTTTAGACTTTTAAACAGGCATGTGAAATGAACTGTGAATTTAAATTATTATTGGTTTTACTATCGAACTATTTGTTGTTCAACACCGCTTGCGCGGCTGCAAGCCTTGCTATTGGAACCCTGTAAGGCGAACAACTTACATAGTCAAGACCAGCTCTGTAGAAGAAATCTATGGACTCAGGATCTCCACCGTGCTCACCGCATACACCGATTTTAAGGTCGTTTCTTGTCTTTCTGCCAAGATTTACACCTATTTCAACAAGTTTTCCAATACCTGCCTGATCTATGCTTTGGAACGGATCTCTTGGAAGTATCTCCTTGTCTATATACTCTCCGATGAACTTCCCTGCATCGTCTCTTGAAAATCCAAATCCCATTTGTGTAAGGTCGTTTGTTCCAAAAGAGAAGAATTCAGAAACTTCAGCAATTTCATCTGCAGTAACGGCAGCTCTTGGAATCTCTATCATTGTTCCAACGAGATATTCAAGTTTGCCGTCTTTCTCCGCAATTACATCCTCCACTGTATTCTCGACAATTCCCTTCAAATATTCAAGTTCTGTTTTCATACCTGCCAGTGGAATCATGATTTCAGGCTTGATGCACACACCCTCTTCGGCGTTTACTTCAATGGCTGCCTCTATTATCGCCCTTGTCTGCATCACCGCAATTTCAGGGTATGTAATTGCAAGTCTGCATCCTCTGTGGCCAAGCATAGGATTGAATTCATGTAGCGAGTTGATAACTTCCTTCATTTTTTCTATGGACACGTTCATATCGTCAGACAACGCCTTGATATCAGCTTCTTCCTGGGGGAGGAATTCGTGCAATGGAGGATCAAGAAGTCTTACGGTAACAGGTCTTTCCTTCATCACCTTGTAGATTCCCTTGAAGTCAGCCTTTTGCATAGGAAGAATCTTTTCAAGAGCTTCCTTTCTTTGCTCCACTGTCTCAGAAAGAATCATTTTTCTTACTTCAGGTATTCTTTCTTCATCAAAGAACATATGCTCCGTTCTGCAAAGACCTATTCCTTCAGCTCCAAATCTGACTGCCGTCTCAGAATCAACAGGAGTATCGGCATTGGTTCTGACTTTAAGCGTTCTTGTTTCGTCAGCCCATTCCATAAGTTGTGCAAAATTTCCTGAAAGGTTTGGTTCCACAGTCTTTATACTTCCCTTGTATACCTTTCCGGTGCTTCCATCAAGTGAAATAGTATCTCCTTCAACGAATTTTTCTCCCTTGATTGTAAATTCCTTGGCTTCTTCATTTACCCTTACCTCATCACATCCTGCCACACAGCATTTTCCCATTCCCCTGGCAACAACTGCAGCATGAGATGTCATTCCACCTCTTGCAGTAAGGATTCCATTAGCGACATTCATTCCTTCAATGTCTTCAGGTGAAGTTTCCTTTCTGACCAAAATTACAGCTTCTCCTTTTCCGACAGCAGCAACAGCTTCATGTGCTGTAAAGTAAACTTTTCCAGAAGCAGCACCAGGCGATGCAGGAAGCCCCTTTGTCAAAGCTTCAGCTTCCACCATCGTAGTTTCGTCAAATGTTGGGTGTAAAAGCTGGTCGAGTGATGAAGGCTCTATCCTAAGCAAGGCTTCATTTTTCGTAATAAGTCCTTCACCAACCATTTCAACTGCTGCTCTCAATGCAGCATCAGCTGTCCTCTTTCCATTTCTTGTCTGTAGAATAAAAAGCTTTCCTTTTTCTATTGTAAACTCGATATCCTGCATGTCCTTATAGTGTTTCTCAAGATTTTCAGTAATTTCCTTGAATTGAGCATAAACCTCAGGCATGATGTCGCCTAATTCGTCGATTGTTTTTGGCGTTCTTATTCCCGCAACAACATCCTCTCCCTGGGCATTCATAAGAAATTCTCCAAAGAGTTTGTTCTCGCCTGTAGCAGGATTTCTGGAGAAGGCAACTCCCGTTCCCGAATCATCTCCCATGTTTCCAAATACCATTGACTGTACATTAACGGCAGTCCCCATGGAATGCGACAGGTTGTGGATATTCCTGTATGTGATTGCCCTTGCATTGTTCCATGAACTGAATACGGCATTAATTGCCATTTCAAGCTGCTCTTTAGGATCCTGCGGAAATGCCTTTCTAACTTCCTTCTTGTATATTGCCTTGTATTCATCAACTATTTTCTTCAAATCTTCAGTAGTAAGTTCCGTATCGCTTTCGTATCCGTTTTCTTCCTTTGCATCGTCAAGTACGTTTTCAAAAAGGTACTTTGGAACAGAAAGGACAACATCACTGAACATTTGAATAAATCTTCTGTAACTGTCATAGGCAAATCTTTCGTTTTCAGTCTTTGTAGCCAGTCCAATAACGGAATCATCATTCAGTCCAAGATTGAGTATTGTGTCCATCATTCCAGGCATTGATATTGCGGCACCAGATCTTACAGATACAAGCAAAGGATCATTGATATCCCCGAATTTCTTTCCGGACTGTTCTTCAATAACCTTCATGCATTCATCTACCTGAGCTTTAATTTCGTCAGAAAGCTTTTCTCCCTGATTGTAGAATTCTGCACAAGCTTCAGTTGTAACTGTAAACCCATAAGGCACCGGAAGACCTATATTGGTCATTTCTGCAAGGTTCGCGCCTTTTCCTCCAAGAAGAGCCTTCTTTGATGCTTCCCCTTCCTTAAACAAATACACCCATTTTTTTTCCATTAATGTTTCCTCCTAATTGTAGTGACTATTTATTATTTTGAGAAATTATTGATATAATTATATTTGCAGTTTCTTCAATAGCTCTGTGGGATACATTTATTACGGGACATTTTATTTTTTCGAAAATCCTGTCCGCATACTCAAGCTCCTTCAATATCCTGTCCAAGTCCGCATATGAAGAATTACTTCTCACTCCCATGTCCTTCAATCTTTCTCTTCTGATATTATTGAGAACTTCAGGACTGTTTGTTAAACCTATTATTTTTTTGTGCGATATTTGGAATATCTCTTCTGCAGGTTTCACTTCAGGTACCAGCGGAAGGTTTGCCACCTTGATGTTCTTGTTGGCAAGATACATGCTCAATGGAGTTTTTGAAGTCCTTGATACTCCTATCAGCACAACATCTGCTTTCTTGAATCCCCTGGGATCCTTCCCATCGTCATATTTCACGGCAAATTCAATTGCTTCTATCTTGTCGAAATAATATGATGTAAGTCTTCTGTTGAGACCCGCCTCCCGTTTGGGTTTCATTCCCGTAAGCTCTTCCAAAGGCTTGATTATAGGACCTAGAAGGTCTATTGCAATTATATTGTTTTCTTCGGCAATCTGCTTGAAATATTCTTTTTCCTCGCTCATTACAAGAGTGTATATTATTATGCATTGCCTTTCCTTTGCCAACTCAACTATTTCATCCATTTGCTCCTTGTCAAGCACAAATGAAAACTTTCTAATTGCCCCCACCGAATCGTTAAACTGTATCTTTGCCGCCTGAGCTACCAGCTCTGCTGTTTCTCCTATTGAATCCGAAACAACAAACATTTCTATTTTGTTATCCTGCATACAACCGCTCCTTTAATGTGTTATACTATTCGGTCGTAAATTACAATTAGTATAACACAAACAAATAATTTGTGTACATGTTTTTTTGCAAATTTTTCATAAAATTTTCATATACTCTATTCTATCGTTCAAAACCGCTATTTTCAACCTGTTTATTGCAAATTTAATTTGATTTTTATGTAAAATTTAAACTCTCACCGACAAAATAATAGATGTAAAAATATTTTCATTGATGTAAAATTAGATAAGGTGATATAAATGGAATATGAATTCTTGTTGAAATATATGTCTCAGGAAAACATAGATCTCGTAATAAATTTCATAGACAGGTTTGGAGTACTTGCAGGTATAGGCCTGCCTGTTCTGGAATCCTTCATACCTCTACTTCCTCTCGTTCTTTTTGTTACCCTCAATGTATTCTTCTTCGGTTTTTTTGGAGGATATATGCTGTCTTGGATAGGAAACTGTGCGGGCTCCATTCTCCTTTTCATGTTCATTAGATACATAAGAAGAAAAAGGCATATGATAAACATTAGAAAAGACACAAGATATCACAGAATCAAAAAAAGAATAAGCGACAATGACTTCACATTCCTTTTCGTACTCCTCTGCTTTCCATTTACACCATCGTCGGTGGTTACACTTATTGCTGCCGTATCCGATATAAAGCTGGAACACTTCATCATAGCACTCCTACCCTCAAAACTTATTATGGTGTTGTCCCTTGCCTTTATAGGTTTCAACATATCATCCTTTTGGGAAAATCCTGCCAGATCAATTGTATTCCTGGCGTCAATTTTAATAATCAACATGGCCGGCAAAAGATTTATGGAATTCTATCACAAGAAATATGAAGAAGATTGATAAATATTCTCTTGCAAAAATTTGGTTTTATTATATAATATTGAACTTGAGGAAAAGAATGATCCATTTTGGGATTTACAGGAGGAATAAATGAAATTTTTCATCGATACGGCAAATGTTGAAGAAATCAAAGAAATAAATGAATGGGGAGTTGTTGACGGAGTCACTACAAATCCATCATTGATAGCTAAGGAAGGAAGAGTTTTCAAAGAAGTAATCGAGGAAATAACCAGCATAGTTGACGGACCAATTAGCGCTGAAGTTATTAGCCTTGAAAGTGAAGGAATGGTGGAAGAGGCTCTTGAACTTGTTAAGATCCATAAAAACATAGTAATAAAGATACCAATGACCGACGAAGGTTTAAAGGCTGTCAAGGTACTTTCTTCAAAGGGAGTGAAAACAAACGTAACACTGATATTTTCACCAAGCCAGGCACTGCTTGCCGCCAAGGCCGGCGCTGCATATGTAAGTCCTTTTGTCGGAAGACTGGATGACATCAGCAATCCAGGCATGAATGTCATATCTGACATAGCAGAAATATTTGATATTTTCTGCATTGAAACAGAAATAATCTCTGCAAGTATTAGACATCCAATGCATGTAGTTGAATCGGCAAAAATGGGAGCTCATATAGCAACGGTACCATACAAGGTGTACAAACAAATGCTTAAGCACCCACTGACAGACATAGGAATAGAGAAATTCCTTAAGGACTGGGAAGGTTTAACCAAGTAATGCAATCATAAAAATGCACAATAAAAATCAAACCGGTTTTTATTGTGCATTTTCTATTTCAATCAAAATCCATCAGTAACAACTCTCTTAAGAAAATCGTCCTCAAAATACTCCATCGCATTTTTGAGCGGTACAGCTTCAGTCTTGCCGCTGCCGCACAGAGACGCAATTTCCATGGTTTTTACTATTCTTTTATAGTTCTCCACATCTTCTTTTGTTCCCTTGCTCTCCTTGAATCTTTCCAATATTCTTTTAAGTTGCTTGTTTCCTTCTCTGCAAGGAGTACACTTGCCACAGCTTTCATGGGAAAAGAATTTCTGTACAGTACCAACATATTCCACTATATCGTCAGTATCATCCGCAACAACCACTGCACCCGAACCTATGCCCATGTTCAGATTCGAAAAGGTTTCGTAGTCATATCCTATGTTCAATTTTGACCCAGGAAGAATTCCTCCCGAAGCTCCGCCTATCTGAACAAAACCGATTTTACGACCGCCTGAAACTCCTCCCGCCAAACCATTGATCATTTCCATCACGGAAATTCCAAATGGCACTTCATACACTCCGGGAGTATTGACTTTTCCGCTTATGCATACAACCTTGGTTCCAGGGCTTTCTTCAGTACCGTGTTCAGTAAATATTTCACTGCCGTTTTTCATTACAGTTGTGATTGCAGCAAGAGTCTCTACATTTATTATTAGAGTCGGAAGCTGAAGGTAACCCGCCTGCTTCACATATGGCGGCTTGGACCTTGGTATTCCAGGTTTCCCTTCCAGGGACTCGCATAAGGCAAATCCTTCGCCGCAGACATAGGAACCCGCTCCCGATACAAGCCGTATGTCAAAATCATGGCCGCTGTTTTTGATATTCTCTCCAAGCCAGCCGTATTCCCTTGACTTTTCAATGGCATTGCCTATTCTGTCCCTCATCCAGTAGTATTCTTCACGAAGATATATGAATCCTTCATTTGCATCAGTAAGATACGAAGCTATGAGCATGCCCTCTATGATCTTGTATGGGTCCCTTTTGAGTATTTCCCTGTCCTTGAAGGTTCCAGGCTCACCTTCGTCTGCATTGCAGACAATTACCTTTCTTTCATTTTTGACAGCCCTTGACTGGGACAGCTTCCTTCCTGTAGGATATTGAGCTCCACCCCTTCCCCGTATTCCGGATTTGGAAATTTCATCAATGGATTCTTCAATACCTTTCTTTACAGTGTTGTTGAAGGCTTCGTAACCTCCCAGACCAATGTAGTCAATTATGTTCATTCCATCATATTCATCAAAGTTGGAAGTTATTATCTTAAGACTTCCATTGTCTGTCGATAACCTTTTATCTTCAGGATACAATTCGTCCCTGGAAAGTTTCTCGATAATTTCTTCAATCTTATTTCTGGTTATATTTCCGTATATCCTGTCGCCAATCCTTATTGCCGGAGCCATGTCACAGGCTCCAAAACAGGGAGTCTCCTTCAACGAAAACAATCCGTCATCTGTTGCCTCGCCTTTTTTTATTCCCAGGATATCCTCAACCCACTTTTCAATCCTGCCGTTCCCCATAAGGCCGCAAGTGGTTCCGTTGCATACATTAATTACATACCTTGCTTCAGATTCCATGGACAAGGCATCGTAATAGCTGATAATGCTGTGAATTCTGATTTCAGGTATATTGAGTTCTCTCGATATAAATTCAATGGTGTCCCTGTCGATATACCCCTTATCTGTATTCTTTTGTATTTCCACGAGCATCTGTAGAAGCTCATGACTATCGTAATTATATTTTTTCAAGATAGATTCAACAAATTGTCTGTTGCATTCCAGTATCTTGTTTGACATATTGCCCTCCTCTATATTCATTGTCCTGTATATATGTTCATTCTGTTTCCTCTTGCAAAACCGATTATTACTATTTTGTATTTCTCACCCAGCTCTATAGCCTTGAGCGTAGGGGCCGATCTTGACACTATGCACCCGATATCAACAGCAGCAGCCTTCTGAACTATTTCAGAGGAAATCCTCCCCGATACAAGAAGGACCTTGTTGTCAAAACTGATGTTGTTGATTGCCGCTTTACCGATAATCTTGTCTACCGCATTGTGCCTGCTTATATCTTCACTGAAAACGAGTATCTCCTTCATAACAGACAACCCGCTGCTGTGGACTCCCCCTGTATTTTTGAAATTTTCCGATCTTGCGTTGAAGTCCTTTATGACCATTTGAATTTCTTCATAATTGATTTTCATATATCTGGTCCGCCAGCCGTTTTTTTTCAATAAAGGAAGATGAAATGTCCTGTTTTTACCACAGGCAGTTGTAACGGTCCTTACAATTCGAGCTTCATCTGTAAAAAGATACTCCCTGCTTTCCACAGTTTCAATCTCAACCTGCCCCTTTTCCGAATCTATACTTTTAAAACCTGTCAACCTTATATCATCGATGCTGTCTATTATGGATTCTGCCAACAGATAGCCTATTGCAAGTTCTTCCATTTCATCTGGAGAACAGGTGAATTTGACGAAATCCCTCCCATTCAATGAAAGCTTCAACTCGTACTCTGCAACTACCAAATCTGTTTCCTCAGTACATTTCCCATCCATGTATTTTTTTATCTTTGTATCTTTAGATATTTTCATTTCAATCACTACTTCCACTTCCCAGATAGATGCTTATGTCCTCCCTTGTATTAAAATTAATAAACATCTCCCAGTTCGGACTGAATCTTCTTGCTTTATTTTCTTCAATGTATATGAATTTCAACGTTTTTACAAGCTTGTGGATTGAATAACCTCCACCATAAAGATACTCCTCTATATCCATCACAATGTTTTTCGAGTAAAATGCATTGAAAGGTTCT
Organism: Dethiosulfatibacter aminovorans DSM 17477; assembly: GCF_900142005.1. Taxonomy (GTDB): domain Bacteria; phylum Bacillota; class Clostridia; order Tissierellales; family Dethiosulfatibacteraceae; genus Dethiosulfatibacter; species Dethiosulfatibacter aminovorans. The sequence goes on along the minus strand of NZ_FQZL01000024.1, from coordinate 4,039 downwards.
ATATGGTCTCCGTAAAGGGTCATGCATCCATCCACATCCTTCTGATATATGTTTTTTTTCATGAAATTGATATAGGCAGTGTTTATTACAGGCATATCGCAGGCCATCACATAGGAATACTTGCTCCTGGAGGCAACCAGTCCAGCATGAATACCTCCAAAAGGACCTTTATCTTCAATGATGTCACTTACCGCTCTACAGTCAAGGTCATTGTAAAATTCCCTGTTTTTTGTCACGACTATTATTTCATCAAAAATCCCATGTAAAGCTTCAATCTGATAATTGACTATTCTTTTTTCATCAATCATTATGAGCTCCTTGTTATAGCCCATTCTGCTGCTCTTTCCTCCAGCCAATATTATTGCAGAATTGAATCTTTCCATCATCATACCTCTTTCATTATTTTTTCCAATCTAACTGCACTGACCTTGAATTCAGGTATTTTCGCAACAGGGTCCAGTTCCGTATGAGTCAGTCGGTTTGCCGCGCCATCAGTGAAATGAAAGGGGATAAAAACGACATCTTCCTGAATATCATCTGTAACAAAGGCGGTAGTCTTTACTTCCCCTCTTCTTGAAATCACTCTTATCAACTCGCCGTCATTGATTTTCAATCTACTTGCAGTAGTAGGGTTTATTTCAACAAAGGAATTAGGATACAAATTGTTGAGTCCCTCAATTTTCCCGGTCATTGTTCTGGTATGATAATGATACAATATTCTTCCAGTAGTAAGAATGTATGGGTATTCCTTGTCGGAATTTTCATAACTGCTCATATAGTCTGCAGGCTTAAAAAGCCCTTTCCCTCTCACGGGAGCATCCTTGTGAAGGTATCTTGTTCCCGGATGGTTTTCATCAATACATGGCCATTGAAGCCCTTCTTCCTCGATTCTATCATAATTCATACCTTTGTACTGAGGTGTCAACCCTGCCAGTTCGTCAAATATAGCTCTAGGATTTTCATATCTTTCATTCATTCCCAGTCTTCTCATTATTTCAGTCAGTATTTCCCAGTCTGGCTTTGATTCACCTATGGGCTCTATGGCTTTCCTTACTCTTTGAACACGCCTTTCCGAGTTTGTGAAGGTTCCGTCTTTTTCTGCAAAGGTTGCCGCCGGCAATACTACATCTGCATGCTGCGCCGTTTCAGTCATGAAAATGTCCTGTACAACAAGAAATTCTGTATTTATCAATGATTCCTCCACATGTGTAAGGTCAGGATCTGAAAGCATTGGATTTTCTCCCATTATATAGAGGAACCTTATTTCACCTTTCCCGCAGTCATTGATTATTTCAGTCAGCGTCAAACCTGCCTGACTTGAAAGTTCCTTTCCCCATCCGCTTTCAAACTTCCTTTTAATATCTTCATCATACACTTTCTGATAACCGGGATAATCTCCAGGCAAGGCTCCCATATCACAGGCACCCTGTACATTGTTCTGTCCTCTCAAGGGATTGACCCCAGAAGATTCCTTCCCTATATTTCCTGTAAGAAGAGCAAGGTTGGAAAGAGACATAACCCCTTGTGTTCCAGTTGTGTGTTGAGTAACGCCCATTGAATATAAAATACTGGACTTGGCTCCTTCTGCATATATCCTTGCCGCCTTTCTGATTTCATCAGGATCCACTCCGCAAATGCTGCCGGCATATTCCGGAGTATAAGTTTTAACCACTTCTTTTAAATCTTCGTAGTTTTCAGTAGCTCTTGCTATATATTCACTATCCTGCAAATCTTCCTCTATAATAACATTCATGATGCCATTGAACAATGCAACATTGGTACCGGGCTTTAGGGGAAGATATACATCCGCCTTATATGCAAGCGGAATCCTTCTTGGGTCTGCTACAATAATTTTTGCTCCCCTGTTTTTTGCCTGCTTTACGAATGCACCCAGTACAGGGTGTGTCTCTGTAGTGTTTGAACCTGTGATAAATATAACATCAGAATCCAGCAATTCCAGGTTACTGTTGGTCATGGCACCACTTCCAAGAGTTGTAGCCAGGCCAGCCACCGTAGATGCATGACACAGCCTTGCACAATGGTCAACGTTGTTGTTGCCCATATATGCCCTTACCATTTTCTGAAAAAGGTAGTTTTCTTCATTGGTTACCCTGGCTGAAGACAATCCTGCAAAGGACTTGCTGCCGTATTTGTTTTTTATTCCTTTCATCTTTTCCGTAATCAACGAATAAGCTTCTTCCCAGCTTGCCTCCTCGAACACTCCATTTTTCTTTATTAAAGGTTTTTTCAGTCTGTCCTTGTGGTTGATAAAACCATATGCAAATTTTCCTTTAACACACAACAAGTCCTTATTGGTTGAGCTGTAATTTGGTTCAACCCCTACAACTTCGTTGTCTTTCACAAGGAGATCAATCTGGCATCCAACACCACAATATGCACAGGTAGTCTTTACCTTCTTTTCCACTTCCCATTTTCTCATTTTCTTTTTATGCTTTGGGCTCAATGCATTGACCGGGCACAATGATACACAGGTTCCACAGGATACGCAATCACTTTCTGCCAGAGTTTTGCCAAAGGGTGCTGCAACTTTCTGTTCGTCACTTCTATTTACAAAACCTATGGCACTGATTACTTGAAGTTCGTTGCATGCCCTTACGCACAAGCCGCAGTTGATGCACTTGCTGTCGTCTTTTATATAGAATTCGTTGGTGTCGTCAATATCCGATTCTCTCACTTTCCCGCAAACCTTTTCATTTATGTTGAATACGGGACCTTTCACATCATATTCATAGCAATAATCCTGAAGTTTGCAGTCGCCTGACTTCTCACAGGTAAGACAGTCAAGGGGATGATCCTCTATTATCAGTTCCAGTATTAGTTTTCTTGCTTCAACCACATCATCACTGTGGGTTTTTACAACCATTCCTTCTGCAGCAATTGTCGAACATGAAGGCTGAAGTCCCTTTCTTCCCTCTATATCTACAATACAAAGTCTGCACGAAGATCCATATTTAATGTCCAGGTCAGGATGGTAGCAAAGTGTAGGAATATCTATGCAGTTTCTTCTGCATACATCAAGTATTGTTTCATTTTCTTCTGCAATAAAGTCTGTTCCGTTTATATTCAAGTTAATTTTGTCCATAAATTACCTCCCACGAACATTTTACATAAAAAACGTCAACAAATCGTCTAATTATTACGTTAATTTAATAACAATGTCGTTAAATTAATAACAAAACGGTTTATTGTTCCTCAAATGCATACATACCATGTGTTCCACCGAACATTCAAACACAAATCACTTTTTTCTATATATAGTATATAACAATTCATGAAAATTTTAAATTTATTAAATCATATAATTTCGACGTTATCCAACAACGGTCATTACATATTTTGCCGAGATTCAACAAACAGCAGTTATGCATTATGCATAATTGCTGACACGGAAGCAAAAAAGCGAAAAAGACAGGTGTCAGTTCCCTGTCTTTTTCTACTATTCTGATATTTATATTTAAGAGGTCTTTAATCAATTAATTGGTGTCTTGTTTAAAGCTTTCTTACAGCTTAGGAAAGTTAAATATGCGTAATCCCTCGAAGCGCTGGTATTACGCGGTCAAGGAAACTTCCCTTCGCGCCTTAAAAAATGCTTTGCATTTTTCTGGCCTAGAACAATCCTGATATAACTCCATTGTCGTCTACGTCAATCTTCTCTGCAGACGGTACCTTTGGAAGTCCCGGCATTTTCATGATATCTCCTGTCGATACAACTATGAAGCCCGCTCCTGCAGATACTGTGACGTTGCTTGCAGTGATTTTGAATCCTGTAGGTCTTCCAAGCTTCTTGGGATCGTCAGTAAGGGAATACTGGGTCTTCGCCATACAGATTGGAAGGTTTCCAAATCCGAGGCTCTCAAGGTTTGCGATCTCCTTGTCAACCTTTGAAGTGTAGTCTACTCCGTCGGCTCCGTAGATCTTTGTCGCTATTGCTTCTATCTTTTCCTTGATGCTCATTTCGTCTGTGTATGTAAATTTGAATTCAGACTTGTCTTCCTCTACCAGTCTTATTACTTCCTTG
>NZ_FQZL01000009.1 GCF_900142005.1 Dethiosulfatibacter aminovorans DSM 17477 | reverse complement strand
CATTTCCCTGATGGATGTGGTTGTCAAGCATTGCTGCCAAAAGGTTGTTTGCAGCTCCTATTGCATGAAGGTCTCCCGTGAAGTGAAGGTTGATGTCCTCCATTGGTACAACCTGAGCGTATCCGCCTCCTGCTGCTCCTCCCTTTACTCCGAAGACAGGTCCGAGTGATGGTTCCCTGAGTGCCACTATGGTGTTCTTTCCAAGTCTTGAAAGTGCGTCTGCAGTACCTATTGTAGTAGTTGTCTTACCTTCTCCTGCCGGAGTAGGGTTGATTGCAGTTACAAGGATCATCTTCGCTTCCTTGCTTTCCGACTTCTTAAGTACGTTGTAGTCCACCTTTGCCTTGAATCTTCCGTAAAGGTCGATATCCTCTTCCGTGAATCCCACCTTTTGTGCTATTTCCCTTATGTCCTGCATTTTTGCTTCCTGTGCTATTTCTATATCGCTCTTGAATGACATTTCTAACCTCCGATAAGTATTTTTTTCTATGATAATATTCCACCGTCTATTATACGTCTATAATTCTCGTATTTTTTTATATAATCGACATTTTTTTATTGTATTTGACAGTGAATTGAAATAATATATAGGTATATCAATTAATGAGTATAGAATTTCACATCTGTCGATTAAATGTCTTTGACAAAATTCGACACTTGCGATTTTCAAAAAAAGGTGATTAAATGAACGTTTACGCAAAACTCCTAGGAGATCCGCAAATTGAATTCAATGATAAAAGTATAGTTTTTCCATATAAAAAGGCGGAAGCTATATTTTACTATCTACTGGTAAATAAAAAAGCGTCGAGAGAAAAACTCACTTCTCTTTTATGGGGGGATTTCAATGACAAATCCGCAAAGAAAAACCTTCGTGATGCTCTATACAAAGTCAAGAAAGCATTCGATTTTGATGTTTTCATCTCTCCCAAAAGAACGGAAGTACTATTGAATCCTGAAATCAATTTCCATGTAGACATAGATGAATTCATGGAAAATTCAAATATTAAACTTTACAGGAGCGAGTTTCTTTCCGGCTTTTATATCAAAGACTGTTATGAATTCGACGAATGGATACATACTGCCAGGGCAGAATTCAAGAGCGAATACATTAAGGTAGTCAAGAAAAAACTGAAAGAGGAAATGAACTTCGTAGGTTTAAACGATATCGAAATATATGCAAACATTCTACTGAAAGAAGATCCTTATAATGAAAAAAACTACAGAGACATCATGAGACTGTATTCATTCCGTGAAGACTACAACCGTTCGCTTTCAGTTTATTACAAGCTTGTAGATATATTGAAAAACGATTTGGACTTGGATCCGGAGCAATCAACCACTTCCCTGTTCAAGGAAATACTTGAACTGAGATCTGATGAAGGCATTTCTACTGAACCAACCTCTAATTTCATAGGACGAAAAAGCGAGCTTTCACTCCTGAAATCCTATCTCAATAAATTCAGAAACGGAAAGGGTAAATCGATACTCATTACGGGAGAAGCCGGAATAGGAAAAACAGCTCTTTTGAAAAAGCATCTAGAAAGCATTTCTACAGACGACCTCATAATCCTAAACAGCAAATGTTTTGAGGCGGACAGGGATTTCTTCCTTCAGTCATGGGACAACATCTTCAAGCAGCTTTCAAATATACTGAAAAAGGAAAAAATAAGCATACCCAAACTTTGGAGCGATGTCACTTCTTATTTCTTCCCATCCTTCAACGAGGGCTTCAGTCCATTGGATATAGATTCAATTGAAAAAATAGAGTCCGTAAAACACCAGGTATCCTTTGATGCCATAATTGGAATCCTAAAGCTTGTCGCTTCAAAAAAACCTGTACTGCTAGTATTTGATGATATTCACTGGATGGACTCCTACAGCTTTAACCTTTTGTCGAACATTGTATTCAAATCAAGCAATATAATATTCATAGCAACCTGCTGTGAATCCCATATGAATGAAATCGAAAACAATATTGTTAGACTATTGGAAAACGAGTGCATTGAAACCATATCACTGAAAAGGTTAAGTCTTACTGAAACAGAAGAATTCATCAATAAAAAGGGAAGGGACCTAAATCTTACTGGAGATGATATAAATGAAATCTATAAAAAAAGCGAAGGAAACACGTTATTTATCATCGAGTATATCAATCTGTTAAAAGAAAACAAGCGTACCCTTCTGGATTCATCAAAGGTTGAAAACATTCTCAAGAGCAGACTGTTGAATCTTTCAAGTCTGGAAAAGAAAATACTGAAAGTTGCGTCTGTATTTTCAGATAGAATAAAACTCGATTTCCTTTTAAAATTTATTGACGCTGACGAATTCGACTTTTTCGACGCCTTGGAATCCCTTCAAAGCAAGTTGCTTTTAAAAGAGGTTTACAACGAAAATGATGTCTATTATATTTTCTGTCACTCACTTACGAAGGACTATATATACAAAAACCTTAACAAGGGCATAGCCAAAACTCTTCATGAAAAGCTTGCTGAATACTATGAATCAAAACTGAAGAACAATGCAAGAGACAAGTATTTTTATTCAAGAATAATTTATCATTATGAAAACACAGAAAATCATGAAAAACTATTTGAATATAATATAAAGAATCTATCATTATACTCTGACATGAATTTCGAGCTCTTTCCTTCAATACATAAGGCTGTTGATTATGAAAATGTTAATATGGAAGAAGCCTTTGAAAGACTTGATCAGCTTCTGGAAAAATGCAACGACAACGAACTGGGAATCCATAAACTTAAAATGGATTACTATTATATCAAAGGAATCTACTATATACGTATTGGTGAATACAGCCAGGGTCTGGCATTTATAGAAAGTTATATCAAATATGCCGAAGAATTGAACAGCTACAATCACATGCTTCAAGGATATCATCAGATGATTTACTATAGCATTCAGGTAAATGCTCTTGACGACATGCATTTCTACATACACAAAATAGAAAAAATCATTGAGCATAAATCCGATATCAAGGAATCCGGCACCTTGTTCAGATGGAAAGGTCTGTACAATATCAGAAAAGGAAAGTATGAATTGGCTGAGAAATATCTCAACAGATCTATTGAAATTTTCGAAAACCTTTCACTCCTGGAAAATAAATATGCATTGAATATTGCCGCCTGCTACAATTACCTTGGCAATATAAACAAATACAAGGGGGATTTCAGAACTGCACTAACTAAATACAAGAAGGCAATAGAGATATGCGAAGCCAACGATATAGTTAAAGGTCTCGACATGTTTTATACCGGAATTGGGCAATCCTACTACGAACTTGGCAAATACAAGCTTTCAAGGGAGTATATCTTCAAAGCCTTGGATTACTACAATAAATTCAACAATCTTTGGGGACGTGCCATAGCAGAAGGATATGCAGCACTTCTTTACAAAAGAGAGAACAACATAATATCCTTCAATGAGCATTTGAAGCAAGGCGAAATGTATTCTCAAAAAATCAGGAATCCATATTCAATGAGGCTCATTGATAGAATCAAGGCGGAAACCAAGTAAGGTTCTATATTCCCTTTGTCAATCTGTATTTTTTTGGAGTTATTCCGGTTTCTCTTTTAAAGGCTTTCGTAAAATAACTCTGATTTGCAAAACCGACCTCAAGGGCTATCCTGTTTATTTCATAATCAGAAGATTCAAGAAATTCGATACTCTTGTTTATTCTGATTTTCCTCAGATAGTCCTTGAATTTCATATCCATTTCATTGTTGAAAAGATATGAAAGATAATTATAGCTCATACCCAATTTCTCGGAAATATCCTTCAGGCTTATATTTTCAGTATAATTTTCATTAACATATTTTTGTATCTTGTATATTACCATATTATTCTTATGGCTTGAGGTTTTTCTTATTTCATCAATCAGTGATTCTATCGAATCCTTCAACCACAGGTATATGTCTTCCCTTCCGTATATCATATTAAGTTTTCTCATGTATTCAAGATTCAGCTTTTCAATTTTTTTATATTCCATATACTCTTCCAGTACAGACCTTGATATGAGATATATGGTCTGTGTAAATCTCTTCTTTATTCTTTCTATGTTTGATTTTTCTTCTATGTAGGTTACAGTAATCAGCCTATTCATTATTTCATCACTTTCGCCACTGTCGCAGGATGATACGGCATTTATGAGCTTGTTCTCCAAATCAAAAATACTTTCATAGTTATGAGACATTTTCTGATATAATTCCACATTTTCGTTAAGCTCTGACTGCAGGATCTGTTTTTTACGGTTCACAATCAATTCCTTTTTAGTCCGGATATTCATTACTGCAAACAGCACTTCAGCAAGGCTGGTCAGCTCTATGGAAGTAACATTGTCCACCGATTCACTTCCCTCTGGCTTCTCCATATCATCAAAAGGATTCTTATCTAAATCCTTCTGAACATTTTCTTCCACAATCATTGGGCCGATAATGACAGCCCCGTCGTCCACCACTGAATAATTCGAACAAATAATGAATGTATAATTCATTGGACATAGATAATAGTACGGCTCCATCAGCTTGGCTGAAATTTCTCCCCCACTGCTCCATTTCTTTATGCATGTGCTGTTTATATATTTGCATTTCCTGCAATAGAACCTGTCAATTTTTGATACGAATATCACACCATTGTTTCTAACTGTGAATATATTGTATTTCGAGACATTCCCAAAGGTTTTGGAAGTTTCCCAAATATCAAATTTTTGTTCAATCATAACTACTCCTAAATCATGCGTAATATTTTACAATTTCTCATCACTTATTATTAGATTTTATTGTATTTATTTAATATTATTACTATACAAGAAAATAATCAATATATTTTTAATAAAAGTTCACGCAGGGTTTAGGACTCAAAAAATTTGATTCAAATTTGAGTTTAAGGTCCATAACAAAGGAGGATACATGAGTAGTCTCAGAATAAAAAATGAAGCAATTCAAAAACTACATGAAAATACGATATGGATTCTTGAAAACGTAGGAATTGAATTCAAACACCCGGAAGTCATCGACATTTTCAAGGCCAGAGGATTCAAAACAGAGAATGGCAAAGTATTCATGACACAGAAAGATATCGACAAATATACGAAACACTGTCCTTCAAGCTTTGAAATCAAGGGACTGAAAAGCAGTGTCACTATGGGATCAGGGCCAGTATTTTCAGGCCCTTCAGGCGCATTAAGATTGCTAAAGGGAAGAGAAGGAAAAAACCTTACCTCTAAAGACTTCATAGATGTACAAAAGCTTAACGATACCAGTAAAGCTACCGATATGACAAATTCGAACCTTTTTGAAGTAGAGGATATTCCTTTTGAAAATAACGCACTTGTAAAAACTGCATTATCCCTTTGGGTAACAGGAAAACCCATTGTTGGTTTTGCTTCCAATAAAAAAGAAACTCTCGCTTCAATACAACTCGCAAAGGAATTTTATAATAACGAATTCAAATACTACATACTGGGAATTGCAAATGTGCTTTCTCCTCTATGCTTTGACGGAGATTCGCTGGATTCCATATTGGCATATGTGGAATACGAGCAACCTGTTTGCATCTCCTGCTGTTCAATGCCCGGACTTTCCAGTCCCGTTACAATCGCAGGCACTTTGGTTCAAAACAATGCCGAAATAATGGCAGGAATCATCCTTACACAAATAATTAAACCCGGAACACCAGTATTATATGGAAATACTTCTTTTGCATCCGACATGAGATATGCAGGTCCTGCAATAGGCGGAATAGAAAGCAGCTCCTTCATTCCATATATCAAGGGGCTTGCAGACTTTTACGGCATCCCCTGTCGTGCAGGAGGAGCTTTCACGGATTCGAAGGAAGTTGACTGGCAGTCAGGAGCCGAATCATCCATATCACTGTACACTACTGTAATCAATGACATAGACTTGATCTACCATTCTTGCGGGGAGCTGGATTCCTTGAATATGTTCAGCTATGAAAAATTCCTCCTTGATGAACAGATTATCATGATGTTGAAGAAAATGCATGATTCATATGCTCTTAACGATGAGTTCTGTCTGGAATCCATAAAAAGAACGGGACCGGGAGGCAATTATCTCTTTGAACTAGAAACAACAATGATGTTTAAAAAGGAACTTATGATTCCAGAGTATTTTCAAAGAGAAATGTTTGACAACTGGATAATGAATGGAAAACCGGATATTGTCGAGACGGCTGCCAATCAAATTCAAAATAGAATCGAATCCTACAGGAGACATGAATTGACAGAAAAACAAAATTCACTGCTATACCCAATTGTAAATAAATACATAAAGGAGTAATCATGATAAATTTAACCACATACGAACAAGAAATGCTTGATGGAAAACATGGCAAACTGAAACAAACGGCCTTGAGCAACATCGTGGATTATGCCAGGATACTGGGAGCCGAAGAACTGTGCGAAATCACGAAGGCAACAGTCTACTGCGGTGCCCACAGCTATCTGGACGTGGTCAACATCAACAACCCTCAGGAGACATTCTCAAAAATAAATCTTGGAGTTGACGAGATTATACCCTTCAATGAAACTGACTCCAACTGCTTCGCTCAATCCTGTGTCTGCGTATGCGACATGAAATGTCACGAGGAGTTCAACGTAACGAAGGAAAAATACGAACTGAACCTGGAATATCTGAAAATGGCTTCTGAAGCAGGAGTGATAATTGCCAATACCTGCACCCCCTACCTAAACGGCTGGATACCTGCAATGGGAGAGCATTTTGTAACTACAGAGTCAGGGGTTACAACTATAGGAAACTCGATTTTCGGATCCAGGTGCAATGCAGATGGTATAGAGGCTGCCTTCTGGTCGGCCATATGCGGAAGAACTCCAAAGTGGGGCATGCATGTACCGGAAAACAGGGCCGGCACACATCTGTTCATTGTTGATACTCCTGTAGAGACCAAGCTGGAATTCGACATTCTCGGTGCCGTAATAGGCAAAAACCTTCCTTATGGTGGAATTCCAGTAGTTGCCGGCGACTTGAGAAGGGTTAATTTTGACAAGCTCAGGCAAATGATGACTTCAGTTGCCATAACAAGCAACTGCGAACTTTGTCATGTGGTCGGTTACACTCCTGAAGCCCTTACCCAGGACTTGGCTTTCATGGGCAAGAAACCTCTTGGAGCCGTCAAAATCACCGAAGAAATGATGGCTAAGCTGTACAACGAAACATGTGATGATACAGAAAATGAAATAGACTTCGTAAGCATAGGATGTCCTCACCTTGACATCAGCAACATAAAGGAAATAGCCGCATACCTGAAGGACAAAAAAATCAACGAAAAGGTACATCTGGGCCTATGGACCTCCTATCCCATAAAACACATGGCCGAAGTCAACGGATACCTGGAGATTGTTGAAAAGGCGGGCGGACACGTATTCACGGACACATGCCCCCCCACTATAGGTCCGGAATATATAGGGCAGTACAAGGGCATGGTATTCGACAGTTTCAAAATGTGTAAAAATCTAAAGAACAAATCTACTGCAGACATATACTTCGGAGACGTAAAGGCATGTCTCGATGCGGCAATATCAGGTAAATGGGAGGCTGATTACAGATGGAGAAAATAATTTTGAAGGGACGAGGAGTAATGCCGGGAAAAGTCGAAGGAACAGCAATGGTATGCCCCGACAGCATAGAAGGATACGGTGGATTCGATCCAAAGACAGGTGTCATAGTTGAACACAATCACTTACATAAGGGGAAATCCTTGAAGGATACAATCTTTGTTGTCCCCGGTAGCAGGGGGTCCAACGGCTGGTCTTGCTATTTTGGAGCAGCAAGAGCTGCCGCTGCAGGACCAAAGGCATTAATATTCAATAGAATTGATTCAAGCTCCGGAGTTGCAATAGCAATTTCCAAGGTGCCTACTGTAGTCGACTTTCCCGAAGGTCAGAACCCCTGCGAAATAATCAAGACAGGAGATTACGTGGCTGTAGACGGAGATACTGGAATAGTGGAAATAACAAGGAAATAAAATTTAAAATCAGCGTTAATAAATTAGGAGAACGGTAATGAAACTAACTGAAAAGGAAAAATTCATCCTGGAAGGAAAAGAAGGCAGGTTAAAACAAGTAGCTCTGGAAAACATTGTGAGATACGCAGACGTACTTGGAGCTGAAGAACTTTGTGAAATTACGAAGGCAACAGTTTTCTGCGGAGCTCACAACTATCTGAACGTATGTGAAACAAATGATTTCCATGAATTATTCTCAAAGATGAATCTTGGAAAAGACGAAAAGATTCCTTTTGATAAAACTTATGAAAAATGCTACATACAGTCATGTGTATCACCCTGCGACCAGTTTGAATTTGAAGCACTGCACCAGAGCAAGGAGTATTTCGACAAAAACTCCAATTTCATTGATGAATGCAGAAAGGCGGGGGTAACAATAACCGGATCCTGCGCTCCCTATCTAACGGGATGGCTTCCCATCCAGGGCGAACACTTTGTCACAACCGAGTCCGGTGTGACAACTATAGGAAATTCCCTTTGGGGAGCGATGGGAAATTCCGATGGAATAGAAGCTGCCTTCTGGTCGGCGATTTGCGGAAGAACTCCAAAATGGGGCAATCATGTGAAGGAAAACAGATATGCCACTCATCACGTAAGGATAGAGGCCGACATAGACAACTTAATCGAATGGGATCTTCTTGGAAAGGCAATAGGAATGAAACTGCCTACATCTTCAAGACCTGTAGTTGACGGTAATTTTAAAAATGTCGATTTTACAAAACTGGCACAGCTGTTTACTACAATTTCCATGGCATCAAACTGTGAAATTTGCCATGTGGCAGGCTATACACCTGAAGCCAGAGATGTTGAGGATGCATTTAAAGGACACAAGTCCCAGGGGGAAATCATAATAACGAATGAAGACCTTCAGGAAGCCTATGATCTTATGTGCGATGAAGGATCTGCAGATATTGAGTTTGTAAGTCTCGGATGTCCACACTACAATATTGACATGATAAAGAAGGTTGCCGAATATCTTGAAGGCAAGAAAATACACTCGGGTGTTCATTTTATGCTATGGACTGTATACCCTGTAAAATCAATGTCTGACCTTAACGGTTACACGAAGGTGATTGAGGAAGCCGGTGGAAAGATCTATACCAGTTCATGCCCTACAACTGTAGGCAATGTTTTCCTGGACAAGTATTCAAACTTCGTATTCGACAGCTACAAGCAGGCCAGGAGCGTAAAATCCGATACCGACAAACCTGTTTACTACGGTGACATGTACAACTGTATGGATGCAGCAATAGCAGGCCGCTGGGAGGAAAACAACAGATGGAAAAAATAATTATAAAAGGCCGTGGAGCCATAAAAGGAATCGTTGAAGGCGAAGCCCTGGTATGTCCAAAAAGCATAGCAGGATGGGGCGGAATAGATCCTGCTACAGGGATAATAAAAGAACCTATGAATGTCAATAAAGGCAAAACAATAAAGGATAAAATACTTGTGATGTCAGGCAGCAAGGGTTCAAATGGATGGTCATGCTATTTCGGAGCAGCACGAGCAGCCGGTTCGGCTCCAAAAGGATGGCTTTTCACAAGAATAGACTCAAGTTCCGGAGTGGCAAGTGCCGTAATGCAAATCCCAACAATAGTTGACTTTCTGGAAGACCAGGATCCCTGCGAACTCATTTCTGACGGCGACTGGGTCAAAATGGACGGGAACACAGGTATAGTTGAAATATTGAAAAAATAATATTGGAATACCTTATTTTCAATATTAGAAACGGGGCTGCAGAAATATTCTTCTCAGCCCCTGCATATGAATAATTTTTATTCTTCAAGATATTCAAGTACTTTATCGACATCTTCCATACGGTCGATGTCAATGGATTTAATACTGTCATATTCAATATATATCGTATCGTTGCCGCTATCCTTCAATATGCTTCTGCCACCCTCATCCCCCTTTATCTTCATCAACCTGTCGTAATATGACGATGGAAAAATCACAGGAGTCCTTCTCTTTCCTTTATAGGTTGCTGCAATGATTTTCTCATGAATTTCATATTCTTCAATCATCCTGTTTATGTCATTGCTGTCGAATAGAATCTGATCCCCCATTAGTATCATATACCCGTCAGACTTTGGATCTGTATTCTCAATCCCAAGTCTGAGGCTTGCAGACATACCCTCTTCCGCATTTTCATTCTTTATGCACTTGATGTTATAATTCTTCAAATATTCATTTATTTGTATCTTCCTGTATACAACTATGACTTCATCAAGTTTCGAATCCAGACAGTTTTTCACCACATGCTCAACCAAGGGCATTCCCAAAACCCTGTAAGTAAGCTTATCAGATGCAAAACGCCTTGAAAAACCCGATGCAAGTATTATACCGCTCAGCATTTCTTTTCCTCTACCATGATGACATTTTCGACATAACCTAGCTCTTTCTCGACTTTATCCTTTATCTCCTCAGCGCATTTCCTGCTCATGTCGCTCACTCTATTTAGAAGAATGAAATTCCTCCTTGCCTTGACTTTGAAGTACCCGTCTTCATGAGCAAACAACTCGAAAAGATTATTACAGCCTATTTCATCATTGTCTTCCAGCCCTGTAATTTTCTTGAAAGCTTCGACCCTGTGAACATTACTATCATTTATACATGTATGCAGCGAATTCATCCCAAGTACAGAAATCAGTATTTCAGTCTCATCCGGAACTACGGGTTCAAAACCGCCATATCCTTTCACCGGCATCTGCTTCGACCCATCTCCTTCAACCAGTATAAAATCTATATTTTCGTTTTTAAAAATATCAGATATTGTTTCTATATCAAATCCTATAATTTTATCATCTTTTCCTATACCCTTCCCGCCATATAAGATATCAGGTTCAACAAGCTTGATATTTTTCAATATTTCTTCATTAAGGACAATGACTTCACTTCCCTTTCTGGGAAAGAATATCTTGGTACTGGTTGCTATAAGTACAGTTTTTCCCTGTTCCACAAGCTCTTTTGCCATATTCTCAACAAGGGTGGTCTTCCCTCCGGATCCTGTGACAGTTATTATTTGTCTTCTGCTCGTATCGATTTTAAATTCGTCAATATATTTCAAATCAAACCTCCCACAACTGCGAATAAAATTTTCAAGGCGCAACATTCTTCGAATCACCTGGAAAATCATTTTAAAATCAAAAAGGCAACCCGAATAAAAGGCCGCCTTCCATTATTAAATTTAAATATTTATTTTACCGCTTCCAAAAGTCTGCCTGATTTTATTATATCATAAGCTTTCTTAATATCAACACTCAGGCATCTGTCATTCTCAAGGAATGGTATTTCAGATCTAATGAGATCGTAAGCCTTCCTGGTACCAGTACCCATTGCATCAACTTTCCTCAGATCAATAGCTTGAACTGCATGCATAAGTTCCATACCAATAATATATCGCAGATTGTCTAAAATCTTGAATAGCTTGTCCACTACTAAAGGAGAGTTGTTTGCGTGATCCTCAATATTCCCTGCAACCGAGAAATAATCCATTGATGACGGATTTGCAAGCATCCTGATTTCTGTATCAAGTGAAGTGAAACATTTCTGTATTGTTCCGTATGCTATTACATCTCCTTCCGAAGGTGTAAGGAATCTTGTCAACTTCGTGAATGAAGGGTCTGAAAGCTTTATAGTTCTGTGACATGCAGTTTTTGACATGTGGCTTAATGCTATATTCAGCATTTCTATTCCTACAACCCATGTTGTAGGTTCAAAATTTGTGCTTACGGACAATCTTCCTTCTTCTACAAGAATGCATGGATTGTCGTCTGTAGAATTAAGCTGAATTTCAAGGTTTTCCTTTACATAGTTCAGTGAATCCAAAACTGATCCATTTACTGCAAAAGCACCTCTGTACGCAAGGGAATCCTGCAATGCCCTTTCCTTGTGGGGTTCATGAAGATAGGAATCAGAAAGAAACTCTCTGCATTGGGCTGCACATTCCATTTGGCCTTTCATCTTTCTGGCTTCATTTACTTTTTCGTCCAGTGATTCAATATTTCCATTAAGTCCTTCCATTCCCAAACAGTATGCAAGGTTTGAGATTTCAATAAGTTCTTCCACTTCCTTGACAGCCAGAGCCGCGAGACCTGCGCCGTGAGCATTTGATGATACTATTCCAAGTCCGTCCTTGGGACCAAGTTCTGCAGGCTTCAACCCAGCCATTTCAATAGCTTTAGATGCAGCCATTCTTTCACCATTGTAGAATACATCGCCCTGTCCTATCATAGCAAGACCAATATGTGAAAGAGTAGCTATGTCAGCCTCCCCAATAGAACCTCTTCTAGGTATAACAGGTACAATATCATTGTTAAGAAAATCCCTGTATAGATGCAGAAGTTCCGGCGCCATACCGGTAGATCCGCATAATGCTGTATTCAGTCTAATGACCATCATCGCTCTTACTTCTTCTATTTTTGCATCAGGTCCTACTGCAACACAGTGTGCATTGATAAGATTTTCATTGTACTTCTGGAAAAATTCCGAAAAAACATACTTGTCCTTGTTCCAGCCCACGCCCCTGTTCAGACCGTATACAGGATACCCTTCATCTGCAAGTTTGAATATCAAGGCCCTTGCCTTTTTTATTGTGTCTTCAGCCTCCTCAGTAATTTCAACAGGCTTTTTGTTGTATGCAACTTCCTTTACTTGATCAAATGTCAATCCTCTTCCATTCAACATTATTGTATCCATTTTACTCCTCCAAATTAAATATCGTAAACGTTCTCTTAAATCACATGATCCAACAATTAAAAACTATATGATTTTCATTATAGCTTATTATAAACGATTTACGTCTAATATAACGTCGATTAAACCGCCTATTTATAAAATTTCAAGAGGCAAAGAAAAGTTTCCTCAAACGCATAATGCCAATTCTTCAAGGAATTATACATTTAAAACTTCCCTATGCTATAACAAAATGACTGCAGCTATAATGAACTGCAGTCATCTCGGTAGTCTTTATTTATTATGCGCTTTCCTCTTCATCACCTATATCGTGAATCAGTTCAGGTTCGATTATTGCTGTTTCAGGGTAGTAAGCAACATCATAAGATTCTCTTTTCGTAAACATCTTAAGCATTGAAATCGCAAGCGCCACGTATATGAACAGCACGGGAAGCGCTGCAGTCATTGGAAGAAGCTTGGTTGACTGAATAACACTTATTGCTCCCTCAGTGGAAGAAGTAGTTGCAACTATGCTCAGGAATGCTACTGAAGACATTACAAGTCCCCAGAATATCTTGATATTGTTTGGAGGCTCTACTGTAGCTCCCTTTTCAATATCTATTGAAAGCGATGCAACTGTAGATGTCATAGAGTCACAAAGTGTAACAACAGACAGGAACAATGTCACCATGAAACCTATGCTTGTAACCATAGGCAGCGGGAAGTTTTCAAGGAACGAGAATACTGATGCCTCAAGTCCCTGTGTCTGGATGACATTCCAGATTTGCCCTCCTGTATCAAGTTCAAGCTTGACAGCATTTGACCCGAAGATTCCAAACCATAGAATTGCAAATGATGCAGGTACTACGAGGTTCATTATGATGAACTCTCTAATAGATCTACCTTTTGCTATCTTACCAAGGAACAGTCCAACCATTGGTCCGTAAACTATCATCCATATCCAGTAGATTACTGTCCACCACATAGGCCACATGTTTCCTTCGATTGCACTCAGGTAAGTCATTCTTGGGAAGAACTGGTCAAGAGACCTTCCTATTGCTTCAACTGTGAAGAACATTGAGAATCTTGTCTGTCCAACTACAAAGATGAAGAACAGAAGTCCAATGAATATCTTGGCATTCATATCAGACAACCTACGGATTCCTCTTTGAAGACCTGTATAACTTGAAACGATGAACGTAGTTACGATAACAAGAAGTACAATACCTCTTACAAGGTTTGTAGGCTCAAGACCGAACACTGCGAAGAATCCTGCTCCAAATTGAAGTGAAGCAACTGCAAGTATTGCAGATACTGAAACGGCTATAGCAAACAAGCAGATATTGTCAACTATGTTACCGATTGTAGTGAAGCTCTTCTTTCCGAACAAAGGATAAAGAGTTGAAGAAATTCTGTACGGAAGCTTCATGTTGTATATTGCAAATCCAACAGCCACACCAAAGATACAGTAATGTGCATATGAAGGAATTCCCCAGTGGATCATTGAAACAGACAATGCTTCAAGAGCAGCTTCAGGGCTTCCCGGGTCAAATCCTGTTCCTGGAATACCGCTGTTCAGGTGGAAGATAGGCTCTGCTATTCCCCAGAATACGATACCTGTTCCGATACCTCCGCAAAGTGCAATTGCAAACCAGTTCCATCTACTGAGGATTGGCTTTGCATCCTTACCACCAAGTATAATGTCGCCGTGCTTAGAGAAAGCAAGCCAGATTAGAATTGCAATATTAACCATGGCCATAAGGGCATAAAGCCATCCAAACCAGTTGTACTGGAAGTTGGAAATTGCAGATTCAATGTTGTAGAAAGTAGTAGGGCTTAGGATACCCATCAAGATTATGAGTACGAAAATAGTACACATTGGAACAAATATTACCTTTCTGATAATACCAGTTCCTGATTTTGTTTCATTTGACATACGTTTTCCTCCTATGATTTGATTTATATAATAACACATCTAAATTATATAAAAAAAAGGTCAAAAAAACGTCAAAAATGCCATCTGTGTTTTTGACGCTTCAAAAGTTTATTTTTCAGTTTACCCATGTTGCATTCTCTGTTTATCGACAATATTCAAGTAAAAACCGCTTGCCGTACCTTCCTTGTATACGGAACTGAAGTAAACTTCCCCTTCATGGGCTTCTATAATTGCCTTGTTTATATACAAACCTAGTCCGTATCCTTTTTTGGAATCGTCGGTCTTGTAGAACATGTTGAATATCTTTTCCTTGTCCTCTTCCCTTATACCTTCACCCCTGTCCTTGAAACAGGTGAAAATTCGTCCGTCGGATTTTCTTATTTCAAGTTCAATTACTGAATTTTCTTCGGAAAACTTGACTGCATTGGACAATATATTGTTTACAACTCTTTGAATCTTGATACGGTCTATATTAACTATATCACTATCATCAAAATCAGCAAAGCTTATGTTCTTTACAAGCCGCCTCTTCTGGTTCACTACATAAGTTTCTGAATTGTATATTACTGTATTTATGAAATCTTCACAGGTAACTCTCTTAAGATTAATCTTTATATTGTTGGCTTCATAAGTATTATCCAGCACATCGGCCACAATTTTCTCTATCTGCTCCGACCTGTAGTTTATTCGTTCAATGTATTCCTTCTCTTTCTCATCGTCCAGTATTCCCATTTCTAAAGCTTTGGCATAGCCCTTTATTAGAGTTATCGGAGTCTTAATATCATGTGATAGCATGGACATGAACCTGTATGTCCCCGTATATGTATCCTTAAGATGTTCACTCAGGTTTTCAGAGTTCATTGCCAGAATTTTGCTTTCATACTTAATTGAATTGAATATCTCCTTAAGATTTACTCTCATCTTGTTGATTTCATTGCTGAGATTGCCAATCTCATCCCTTGCGTCAATATTTATTTCATTGTCGAAATTTCCACCGGCAATATCCGATACTCCGTTGACCATCATAAGTATTGGTCTCGACATTGAACTGCTGAGATAATAACCTATTAAAAATATTAAGATAAATATGGCGATCAATATATATATGATGTGGTTGGTTATTGCATATGCCGGCTCCATAAAATCAGACAATGGAGCTATAAGGAAAAGATTCCAGTCAAACCCTTCAATATTGGAATACGCAGCCAAATAAGTTGTATCATTCACTTCAAGCTCAAAGGTCTCGGATTCCTCCAGAAGGATATCCTTCATTTTCAGCTTCTCGATTATTGAATTAAAAAGCTCCATGTTTTCCTTGTTGTCAGGCCCGGATATCATCTTGTTCGCATCATCAAGAAGTACAGCAAAGCCGCTGTTTCCATATTTGATATTGTCCACCTTGCCAACAATGTAATCAACATAAATATTTGCAGCCAAAACTCCCCTTCTTTCACCAAAATTAAATTCAGTTGCAATGGCTGTAACATTTTCATTCTTGTTCTTGTCCTTATATACAGATGTGGTTACAAGGCTTTCCTGATTAAAAGCTTTAGTATACCAAGGTCTTTCTCTTACAATATAATCATCATCAGGTATCCATCCATAAGCGTCAAAGAGTTCGCCATCTTCGTACCCGATGAATATGCTTATGAAGTCACTGTCGGCATCGGAGTAACTTCTCAAAAGCCTTCTCATTTCATATTCGTCATCCAGGCTGGCAAGCTGGTTTTCAAGGTTAGTCAGTGCATTTGCTTTTTCCTTAAGCCATGTATTGATGATTTCAGAATTATAATATGCCGATTTTTCGCCAAAATCTATAGCCTGCTCCCTTGATGCAGAAATAAGCGATGTAATTCCTATTGCAGCCATTGGAATTGCAGCTATAAGTCCCGCCAGCATAAGCACTATGAGAAGCTTGATCCTAAGTTTAATGTTTTTCATCATCTTACATCACCCTGGAATACATAACCTGCTCCCCATATTGTTTTAATGTATTCAGGGTTTTCAGGATCGTCTTCAATTTTCCTTCTAAGTCTCTTAATTGTAGTATTGACAAGATTTTCATCATAAAAAGTATCTCCCCATACATGATTGAGAATCTGGTCTCTTTTGAGTACTATATAGGCATTTTCCATGAGGTAGACAAGGAGTTCAAACTCCTTGGTGCTTATTTTCACATCAACATTGCTCTTGTACACCTTGAATCTTTTTCTATATACGGCTATGTCGTCAAAGGTTATTATTTCATCGGATATGCTTCCCCTGTTGTACGATTCCGCCCTTCTGATGTTGGCCTTTATCCTTGCAACCAACTCTATGGGATTGAACGGTTTTGATATATAGTCGTCTGCTCCGACACCAAGTCCCAGAAGCATGTCGCTTTGGGAATTGTTGCAGGTAAGGAAAATCACGGGAGTAAAGCTCTTTTTCCTGATTTCCTTGCATGTATCTATACCGCTTATACCATCCATGTTCACGTCCAAGACAACAAGATCTATTGAATCATCAAAAAGTTCAAGCGCCTTTTCCCCTGAATTAGCCTTAACAACCTCAATATTTTCAAGTCTTAAAAAGTCTTCTATCATTTCCGCTATTTCAATTTCATCGTCAACAACCATTATTTTAGACATCAAACCACCTCTTTCAACTTCATACATTTATTTTCAGTGTAACAATTATATCATCATTCCAAATCATAGAAAAGTGCACATCCAAAAAACAAAAAGAACCGTCCCTTTTGTTTTTTGGAACAGTTCCTCCTGCTGTTTAAAACATTTTATTTTTCACTCAATGCCTTAATGATCCTTTCAGGAGTTGCGGGGTAATCAGTGATATTTGTATCCAAAGCATCATTGATAGCATTCATTAGTGCCGGTCCAGGAGCAACTGCGGCTATTTCACCTACGCTTTTTGCTCCGAAGGGTCCCATAGGTTCCCCTTTTTCGATAAACAGAGTTCTTACCTCAGGCATTGACGGCGCATTGATAAGATGATATTTTGAAAAGTTTTCATTTTTGAGATTTCCGTTTTTATCATATATTATTTCTTCACATACTGCCATACCAAGGCTCATGTGTGCTCCACCCTGAACCTGTCCTTCTGCAAGCGTTCTGTTTATCACCTGTCCTGCATCCTGTACTGCAAGTATATCTTCTATTTCAAATAGTCCTGTATATTTGTCAACCTTCACTTCCACAAAAGACACTGCATAAACAGCAGGATTTGCCTTAGGTCTGTATTCTGTAGACGCCTTTAAGGTTGTTTCAAAATCGGTCTCACTGATAGTAGCAAGTTTTCCATAGCTTATTTCATTTTCTCCGTTACAGGAAATCCTGCCGTCTTCCATCACAATGTCTTCCCTACTGTAGTCGAATTTCCTGGAATAGATGTCAAGCATCTTTTCCCTGAGCAGATCCGCACCTTCCTTTACTGCTCCACCGCAAACATATGTAACCCTGCTGGCCTGTGTTCCCGCCGAATCATATGGAGATACATGAGTATCAGCCTGCGGAACATTAATGCACAGTGGATCCATATCAAGAACTTCCGCCGCTATTTGCTGCATGGTGAGTACCGTACCGCATCCCAGGTCATGGATTCCAACCTTCACCATGACTCTGCAGTCGGGCATCATCTGTATGTCAACATTCGTATAGTCAGGGAATCCTCCATGATATCCGTTACCATGGGCTGCTGCTGCAACTCCAAGTCCATAGGCATATCTTTCAGTATTCTTTTCCCTGATTTTCTCTTTTCTTTCCTTCCAGTTGAAGGCTTCTGCACCTTCAATGAGACAGTCCTTTATTCTTGCATTACCTATTCCAGGCATTCCTATCTGGTCAACTGCACCCTCTTCGAATTCCCTGGGGTCGAATGCATTCTTCAATCTGAATTCAACAGGGTCCATTCCTATTTTTTTTGCGGCGTTGTTAAGGTTGATTTCAGTAATCGCATGAATCTGAGGCGAACCGTATCCCCTGCATGCTCCACCTGGAGTGGTGTTTGTGAAATATGTGCTGCCGGAATACTTCTGGTTTTCAATATCATAGGTTCTGAAAGCTTTCTTGCCTGCCGCCATTGCTATGGCAGCACTGTTGGTGATATACGCACCTCCGTCAAGCTCCATCTCGATTTCTCTCGCAACAATCTTTCCATCCTTGGTAATACCCGTCTTTATCTTCTGTTTTGACTGATTACGCATCCTTGTTCCACCAACAGAATCCCTTCTCTCCATCAGAATCTGCACCGGTCTATTCATCTTAAGGGCTGCAAAAGCCGTAACAGGTTCAAGGACAGGCATACCCTTTCCACCGAATGATCCTCCTATGATAGCCTTGATCACCCTTATTTTATCATATGGAAAATCCAAAGCTTTGGCAATGACATGTTGAACCTGGAAAACAACCTGGCAAGGCGACCATACTACAACATTTCCAAACTCATCGACTTCTGCAAGACATACGTGGTTTTCCATTGCAGCATGATGAATCTTTGGAGTTTCACCCTCGTCTTCAATTATATAATCAGCTTCTTCAAATCCCTTCTCCACGTCTCCACATGACACTGTCTTGTGGAAGCAACGATTCGTATCCTTATATATAATAGTTTCATCTTTCTTTGCTTCTTCAATTCCTATAACAACAGGAAGCTCTTCATATTCAACCTTTACAGCTTTAAGTCCTCTGTCTACAGCCTCAGGTGTTTCAGCCACTACAAGGGCTATTCTGTCTCCTACATGCTTTGCCACTTCATGGAGTACATATTCGTCTTCATCCGATACCGCTCCTGAAAACCACTGGTTGGAATTGTATGGATGGTGGGGCACGTCTTCATATGTAAAAACAGCCTTCACACCTTCGATTCCAAGAGCTTCCGACTTGTCTATCTTAACCCTTGCATGCGCCTTTCTGCTTGTTACAAGCTTGGCGTAAAGCATTCCGTGTCTTCTTATATCCCCAGTATATCGAGTCTTCCCTCTGGCCTTGTCTCTTGCATCGGGCCTTACTATTCTTTCTCCGATATACTTGAATTTTGTTTTATTCTCTGGCATTATAACTGTCATTGCTTCACCTCCATCGTGTTCTTTATTTCATCATAGACATCGTTGATTATTCCCTTTACTGCAACTCTCTTGTAATGTCTTGACGATCTTGTCGGTATTGCTTCATCAATCTGTTTCGAACCAATTTCCATCAATTCCTTCAGCAGCTCGTCATTGAATTCCTTTCCGACTACGGCCTCTTCCGTCATTTTTGATTCTATAGGTTTTGCTGCTACCGAACCGAAATATGATTTGCATTCGACAATTTTATTTCCATCCATTACGATTCTCAGGCAATTGTTGATTTTTGATATTGTAACGGTTTTTCTCGATCCAACCTTTGAAAACGCAGAGTACTCATTTTCCTTGACTTCGACCTTGAACTTAACCAGAGCTTCATCATCCTCAATGAATGTCTTGCCAAATCCCACTATTAAATCTTCAAGCCTTACTTCTCTAAATTCACCTTTTGAATTAACCATTACTGCGGTTGCACCATAGGCAAAAAGAGCTGACAAAGTATCTGCACACTGGGCTGCATTGGCTGCGTTGCCGCCTACTGTAGCACGGTTTCTGATCTGAGTGGACCCTACGCTTCCTGCAGCCTGACTCAGTCCAAGGATGTTCTTTCTGACAATGTCGGATTTATCGAGTTCATCCATAGTTACACATGCACCTATTTCAATCACATTGCCATTTTTCTCAATGCTTCTCATTTCCTTGACTTTTGTCAAATCGATTGAAACATAATCAAACATCTTGTTGTTGTTCATGGCTACTGCAAAATCAGTTGCTCCGGCAACAAAAAACATGTTTTCAGATTTTTTTTTCACTTCGAGAACCTTAACAAGCTCTTCAATATTTTTCGGTGAGTAAAAATTATTTTCTGTCATGGTTTACTCCTTTTCAATTATGTCTTTAACAGCTTTTTCTATTTTATTGTATCCTGTACATCTGCACAGATTACCTTCCAATGCCCTTTTTATTTCTTCATCGCTCGGGTGATCATTTTCATACAGCAATGCTTTTGAAGACATTATCATTCCCGGAGTACAGAATCCGCACTGGATGGCACCGTTTTCCTCAAAGGATTGAATCATATTTTCCAGCTCGCCTGATTTTTCAAGTCCTTCAACGGTTGTCACTTCGCAGCCTTCAATCTGGCCTGCCAATACGGTACATGAAGTAACGGCCTTCTTATCTATTAAAACTGTGCATGCACCACATTCACCTTCTCCGCATCCTTCCTTGACGCTTTTCAGGTTCATATCTTCTCTCAATAAATCCAAAAGTCTTTTATTTGGATTACATTCAATGCTGACTCCTTCTCCATTAATAACAGTATTTATTATCACGAACATACACCTCACTTATTTTATGGCTTAATTATATTCACAATAAGTCAAAATAACGTCAAAAAAAAAGACGTAAAAATATTTTTTACATCTTTTTTTGACAAACTATCATTTATTTCTTCGATTCAGTGATATATTTCACATCCTTATCATCTAACAATTCATTTATCCTTCTTTTTTCATAGGTCATTGCCGGATTGTCAAAGCACTTCAAATCTCCAAAGCAGCAGTTGAACAAGTCGGACATAATCAATTCTTCAAGCTTTTTCCAATTGCTGAAATCCCTGCAAGATTTGATCAACTCAGTTTTTATCCTGCAAATCATTCCTTTTTCATAGTTGTTCTTGGAATTTGCAATATACTCCATGGACAGTTTGAAATACTTGTAGGTATTTTTCTCATCCCTTTTGCCTGCATATACAAGGGCCAAGTACCCACTTGGGATGACCCGTCCCCATACAAATACTATCTTTGAATAATACTTAATGGATTCCAGGAGAAACTCCTCTGCCTTGTCAATTTTTCCCAATTCATAATAAACACGACCCTTGCTTGCAAGGATATAAGCTATTCCCGACAACAGTTTCTTGTCGCTGCAGATTGCAAGCGCCTTGTCATAATAACTAATGGATTCCTCAAATTTTTCCTGAAGTCTTTTGCTCTCTCCTATATACATGTACGAAGCAGCAATGTTCAAGATATATTTTTCCCTGAATTCAAGTTTTTTAAAGGTTTCCATGGCATCGTTAAGATACACTTCGCCGTCCTTGTATCTTCCCGCCAAAACGCAGTAATATCCCTTAAGTCTTTTTACCTTCGCGGTTATCCCTTCGTCAACTTCTTCAGTAACAAGTTTTTCAAGATTCTCCAACGCAAAATTCATACCATCAAGATCAAAGGAATTTATTGTCTGGTGTATGATTTTAAACCATCCTCTTATACAGTACTCCAAATTTCCGCTTTTTTCAGCCAGTTCAATCATTTTTTCGATCAATTCCCTGCCCGATTGATGTTTCCCTGTATCCACCAGAAGACGTCCCATTGTATACAAATAAACAATTTCGACATCCTTGTAATTCTCAATAAACTCACTTTTCTTTATTGACTGATATTCCTTTTCTATGCTTTTCAATTCACTGTCTATATCAGTTTCACTCAAGTATACGGCTGTACCTTTGTTCATTTCATAGTCGTCTATTTCAGGAAACATTTCATGATTTATTTTGACAAGACCGGAAAATCTCTTGAGCCTGTACTCCAACTGCTTGATCTTCATATTGCATTCGCCATAGTGGAATGACAGCCTTAAATAAAGTTCCCTGTCATGTTTCCCACCCAGCCTGTTTTCATAATACTCCGCAAACCTTTTATTTAGAAGTATCTTTTTTGAGCGTGACATTTCACTTTTAACGAAGGTTTTTATTTTGTTGTGGGTAAAGTGAAGCTCAAGATTGCTTCTGTCTTTTTGCTTCTCTACAAGTATATTTCTCTCAAGAAGATCATCAATGATATCAATGAGGTCTATCTTTCCCTTTCCCGTGATTTTCTCCAGTGCATCAAGCTGTATATAATCAAGAAAAACAGAGCATATTTCCAGGATTTTTCGCACCTCAAGAGGCAGATTGATTATTCTGCTCTTGATTACATCTCCCGCTTTTGATTTTAAAATGTCAAAGCCTTTGTTCTGTTTGATGTTATTGACATATTCCATTATGAACAATGGATTGCCTTCACTTTCTCTATAAATATAATCCTGCCAATTTCTTTCTATCTCGACATAATGACTAATCAAACCTCTTGTCAGCTCTTCGTTCAACCGTTCCAAAACTATTTCATTTATCACGCTTCTGGATTTCATATGATAAATCAAGTTGCTCGCATTTGAAGACATCGCATTTCTGGACGTCATGATTGTAAACACCTTTATTGTATTCTGACACAATATTGTCTTTAGAATCTGGAGACTCATTTTATCCATCCAGTGAACGTCTTCAATTATAAGAATAATATTCTTTCTGTTTCCAAATATGGAAAATATATTCAACACAGCCTTTTCGATTATACCGAAATTTCTTTCCTCTTCCATATACATCTGGATATCGTAATCTATGCCAAAAGATGGATAAAGAGCAGACAAGGCCGACATTGTATATGTTGGAACATGAATATCTTCTTCTCTTATGATGGAGGATATCTGTTCCATCACACTTCTGAAGGATTCATAATAATAATCCTGTTCAAGAGGGTAACACTGAATTTTCAAAACATATTCACCATTGGAGATATGGTTTATGAAATTATTCACCAGGTTTGTTTTTCCTATTCCGGCCTCACCTTTAACAAGGACAGTATTATTATTTTCCCCCTTCCTGAAAATACCAAGGCTTTTCATCAGTTCATTGAATTCTTTGTCCCGACCTATGGATACTATATTTGATTCTCTTTTTTCATCCTTTTTTTGTCTCTCGTTTAATATTCCATCAATCAGATTCACGGCCTCAAGAGACGGAGTTATAGAAAGCTCTGATTTCAATATGTTCTCGAGCTTATTGAATACTTCAACAGATTTCTGATATTCCCTTTCCTCCTTGTAAAGCTCAATTAGACGGATATAGGACTTTTCATCAAATTCATCGAGTTGAATGAGTTTTTTGCAAATATTTATTTTAATACTACTGGTAATTTCATCGTTATTAAGCATAGCGGCGAAAAAACCATTCAGTTTTTCCATGAAATGGTTTTTCTTGTAGGACAGCCATTCGTCAAATTCGATAAGATCCGGAATATAGAAATCATCAAGAAGCTCTATCCTGTCGTTTTCAAGGAGAGTCGTTAAAAATTCAACATCTTCGGAAATCACTCTGTCATAATCATTTACTTTTACTATACTTCTGTCAATCTGTATCAAGGCTCTGGATGAAGACATGAAAATATCAACGCCAAAGACCTTTCTAATGCTGTAGATTGCATTTCTTAGATTCTTCTTTCCAATCTCCTCGTTAGCTTCAGGCCAAAAGTATGAACAAAGCTTGACTCTCTCCA
This sequence comes from Dethiosulfatibacter aminovorans DSM 17477, assembly GCF_900142005.1. GTDB lineage: Bacteria > Bacillota > Clostridia > Tissierellales > Dethiosulfatibacteraceae > Dethiosulfatibacter > Dethiosulfatibacter aminovorans. Next base: position 178,639 of record NZ_FQZL01000009.1, on the reverse strand, counting down.
GCTGTCCTTCAAGAAGCAGCATGTAGAAAATGCCTTCCGCTTTCTTAAATGGAAACTTCACAATTTCATCGTCTGACGTAACCTTTGGATATCCTATTAAATCAACATATATACATTTCATAAGTCACCTATCTTCTGCTGCTCAAAAATTCTTTCAACTTTTCCTTGCTTTCAGTTACTACCAGTTCCAACGGGAAATCAACCTCTTCAAATATCTTGTAAATCTTTCCGAACTCGCCCAGATGGCAATGTAGATGAGAATCACTGCCGGTAGTGACAAATGTCCCTATCTCCTTGCACGCTCTCGCTATATCCACACAATTGTCCCAACTGGTAACCCTGCTGCCTCTGAAGGAACCACTATTGATTTCCAAAGCAACATTATACTCTTTTGCACATCGTACAACTTCATATATATCTATTTCGAAAGCCGGATTTCCCGGATGTCCTATTATATCTATCTTTCCGCTTCTTATTGCATTGGTCAGCGCCGATGTATTCTCTTCAACTGTACCAGCTTCAAGGCATGGCGGATGGAGGCTGGCAAGTACTATATCCAGACTTTTGAGAATATAGTTGGGTATGTCGATTTCACCATCATAGTCTATTATGTTGGCTTCAACTCCCTTCAGTATTTCAACTCCATCCATCACTTCTGGAATAACCACCTGGTTGGCCAGATGGTACAAATGCGGGCTCCCAGGCATTGCAGGGCCATGATCGGTAAGTGCAAACATTTCAATCCCCTTTTCAACCGCAACCCTTACATAATCGCTCAACACACTGTAGGCGTGACCGCTTGCAATGGTATGAACATGTGTATCTATTCTTATATCCATATAAACCTCCAGGCTTATCAATTACAACATATCTGACTTGTCAAACAGGCTGTTTATTCTTAAATCTCCCGCATCAATATTGGGAAAGCCCAGCTTTCTTTCAAGAAAACCACCATGACAGTCCGACCCTCCGGATATCATCAAATCGTTCTTGTTGCAGTAATCCTTGTAGTATTCTATCCTGTCCCTGTCAGGTGCATAGGGGGTATAGCATTCAACGCCGTCTATTCCTGCAATTTTCCAGAAGTCAAGCTCTTCACCGGACATCACTCCATCTCTGAAGTAATATGAAGGATGTGCAAGAAAAACAGAGGCTCCTTCCTTTTTGGCGGTTTCGATGACCTCTTCCGGCTCCTTGAATCTAAGAGTCAGGTCAGTTTCCTTCAGTCCATCAAAATAGTCGAACATTGTTCTGTAAATGCCCCTGTCTATAAGGTAATTTAGAGCCTTCCAGCCACCCCTTGTCGGGTCTTCCACATAATCAAAATAATCATCAAGGCTTACATTTTCATGTTTTTTTGACAGCAGGTGCAGAAAATCGTAATTATACTCAAGTCTCGTATCATTGTTCCATTCTATCAGATCCAAGAACTCCGATGTCCTGTTGTAATTGTATACAGTAAGGTGGTATTCCCTGTCCTTGTACGTAGCTGCAACTTCCACTCCCGGAATATACACCATTTCATTTTCCAAAGGTATATTCAGCATTGCTTCCGACGATTTTATAGTATCATGGTCCGTTATGGAAAATATCTTGATTCTCTCTTCATTAAGTTTCTCTAACAAGGTTTCAGGGCTCCACGTTCCATCTGAAGCCCATGTGTGTATATGCAAATCTGTTTTCAAAAAAATCATACCTCTGTTATTTCAAGTTTTCCGGATTCAGCACTTCCAGTTCAGGAATGATGAATTTACCGTCCTTCCTAATAAGGACATCATCGAAATAGATTTCTCCACCGCCAAATTCAGGAGTCTGTATGAGAACAAGGTCCCAGTGGACTTCAGAGTTGTTGCCGTTGGATGCATCCTCATAGGACTTTCCCGGTGTGAAATGGATGCTTCCCATGATTTTCTCATCAAAAAGGGTGTTCTCCATTGGGTCAATTATATATGGGTTTACTCCTATGGCAAATTCACCAAAAAATCTTGCTCCCTCGTCAGAGTCAAGTATATTGTTTATTCTGTCCGTATCATTTGATGTAGCCTTGACAATTTTTCCATTTTCTATTTCAAATCTGATATCCTTAAAGGTGAAACCTCTGTAGTGAGAGGGTGTATTGTATGAAATCACTCCATTTACCGAATCCTTCACAGGCGCCGTATAGATTTCTCCATCAGGGATGTTCATCTCTCCGGCACATGGTATTGTAGGTATGTCCTTTATTGAGAAGGTTATGTCCGTTCCCTTTCCCGTCACCCTTACCTTGTCCGTCTTGTCCATCAGTTCCTTTAAAGGTTTCATGGCTTCATTCATTTTACCATAATCCAGGTTACAAACATTATAATAGAAATCCTCAAAACTTTCCAGGCTCATATTAGCCTTTTGAGCCATGGCATTGTTGGGATATCTCAAAATAACCCACTTTGTATTGTCAACTCTTTCATCAAGCACTATTCTTGATGCACTTGAAAAGCTGTTCATCTTGTCTTCAGGAACATCCGAATTTTCAGCAAAATTGTCAGTTGCAGTTATCCCTATATACGCATCCATCTTCTTCATGAGTTCCAGTTCATTCTCGTTCATTGCCTTCAGCTGCTCTTCAGTACATCCCATCATTATTTCCCTGTCGAGGCTCTGATCTTCAAGCTTCAAAAATGGTACAGCACCAGCTTTGTATACTGCTTTTATTACTTCCTTTGCCAGGGGCTTGCAGTCATTTCCTCGTATTCTAAGAAATACATTTTCTCCTTTTTTCAGCCTGCATGAATAATTCACCAGATTTGATGCCAGTTTTCTATTTCTTTGATCCATCTCTAATACCTCTCTCGTGATTTTTTATTTTAATTTTGGTTTCTTTTTTACATTTCAGTATATGATATCTTCGTTAATCTTCTTATAGAACAGTTCCTTTACCTCTTTGAATTCTTTGGTCTGCCCCATTATCCACATAAGTTTTACAATTGCACTTTCAATTGTCATGTCCAGGGATTCCAGTACATTATAATTCTTCATAGTCTTGAAGCCAACTTCATAAATCGACATGTCGCTTCCCTCTCTCATTACCTGGGATGCAATTACAACTATTCTCCCCTTGGCAGTCAGTGATTCCAACTTCTCCTGAAAGTTCCTCCTGTCCTCGAAAGGAAGGCCTCCTACTCCGTAGCTTTCTATCACTACTCCTTCATACTTGTCTCCAATATAATCAAGAACATCCGGCTGCATTCCGGGAGCCAGCTTCAGAAGGAAAATATTCGGATAAATATTCTCATAGAATTCCACTGGTCCCTTTTTTTCATTTCGAACGTACTTTGCTATCCTCTTGCCATCTATGAATGCAGCTATTGGATAGTTTATGCTCTCAAAGGCATCAAAGCTCTTTGTCTTGGTTTTTCTAGCCCTGGTACCAATTATTGCCTTGCCGTCAAAAACCACATAAATGCCCGCCACATCTTCGCTGAGGGCATATGCTATTGAATCCTTAAGATTTTTCCTTGCATCCGTGGTGTCCATGTTTATGGGCTTCTGAGAACCCGTTAATATTATAGGCTTGTCAGGATTTTGTATCATATAGGACAAGGCGGCTGAAGTATATGCCATTGTATCCGTTCCATGCGTTATGATAAATGCATCATAATCATTGTATACCCTTTTGATGAAACCTGTGATTTCTATCCAGTGCTCCGGTTGAATATTTGTACTGTCTATATTCAACAACTCGTGAGTTTCAATTTTGCAAATATTTTCAACACCATTCAAATAGTTCAGCATATCCTCAGGTTTTATACCCGGTGCCAGTCCATCTTCTGTCAAAGTGCTGGCAATTGTCCCTCCTGTTGATATCATTAACAGCTTTTTCATTTAAACCCTCCAATTAATTATTGTAATTCAAATCATTTTACCCTATAATAATTGCAAATATATTTATGCCCTTAATTCTCACAATTACTGTTGAATATTCGCTTCATATCCTCCGGCAGTTCCGCAACCATCTCAAGAACCTTCCCCGTCCTCGGATGCTTGAAAACCATCCTGCTGCAGTGAAGTGCCTGCCTGGAAATCAGTTCCGACCTGGTGCCGTACAATTCATCTCCCAGTACAGGCGCGCCAAGATGTTCAAAATGAACCCTTATCTGATGAGTTCTGCCCGTTTCCAGCCTTATATCAATCAACGACATGCCATTTTCCTCTTCTATAACGCTGTACACAGTAGTACAATCCTTTCCCGATTCATGAACCACCCTTCTTATATTATCATCTATCCTAGCAATTTTCTCAATTATTTTCCCATTTTTTTCTTCCAATATACCGTCAACTATAGCCTTGTAATGCTTATCCACCTTGTCATTCCTCATGTCTTGGGAAATCATGTTATGGACATATGGATTTTTAGCAATGACCAGAACTCCCGAAGTATTCATGTCAAGCCTGTTTACAAAGCGTACCTTCCTCTTTATGTCATTCTTGTCAAAATAGAATGAAACGGCATTTGCAGTGGTATCATCCTGATGTCTTTTGGTCGGATGAACAACCCTGAATGGCTTTTTGTTCAAAACAAGAAAGTCATCGTCCTCGTAGATTATGTCTATAGGAAGGTTCACCTTTTCATATTCATCTGACTCGTCAAGGAACTCTACAGCTATCTCGTCTTCTCTAAAAACTCTCTTTTTGATTTTGACAACTTTCCCATTGAGAAAAATTTTTCCATTTGCTTCAAGTTTTATTAGAAGCTTTGAAGAAAAACCATGTTTTTCTTCAAGGTAATCTCTCAATCTGAATCCATCTTCTTTTACATCTATTATCATTGCATCATTATCCATAAAAAACCCTCTACTCGTACTATATCATAAGTTTCAAAAATTCTACAGCTACAATACCATATTTACAATAATCTTTTCAATGTTTAGGTGAAATATTAACCAAATTTCACAAACAACATCTTTTATATTTACATAATTTATCGCCATGTTTAAATTCTTCAAAATTGAATTGTTTAACTGCTTCTCTCTCGCAACATACAATCCTCCATTTGATATACCACTTGCCTCATTCTGGTATATTAGTTAAGATCAATGAGATGATGTATTTTGTTGATTAATTGTTCTCAAACAAGTATTATATTAGTATATACAATAACAACTGAGATTGGAGAATCCATGGAAAACAAAAAAATTATCAATATCATAAAAAATGATACCAATTTTTCTATAGAAATTGCCGCCAAGCTAAAGGCTGAATTTAATAACTATGGCTACACCATATCCGACGAATATAATGAGAATGCCGTTCTGAATATTTCTGTCGGCGGGGATGGTTCATTCCTTAGAAGTCTGAGGATCAATGACTTCCCAGACATACCCATAATCGGTATAAATACCGGAAGTCTGGGATTTTATCCTGAAATTTCTCCAAAGGACATCAATACCTTTATAAAAGATTATTCCGAAGGCAATTATACCATAAACAAGCTGTATCTGCTTCAGTGTGAAATATTCAGGCAAGATACATCAGATACAATTTTTGCTTTAAACGACATAGCCATGAAGGGAGACAAGACAAAGACCATACACCTTGACATATTTGTAGATTATAATCATCTCCAGACAATAAGCGGAGATGGAATCATAGTCTCCACACCAATGGGAAGCTCAGCCTACAACTATTCCGCCGGCGGAAGCATCGTCTATCCATCCCTGAACACACTGCAGCTGACACCTATAGCTCCGTTGAATTCAAAGGCCTACCGATGTTTGAATTCAGGCATCGTCGTTCCTCCCGAACTTCATATAACAGTAGTTCCTGAATACAAGTATTTGGAAGATGTAGTTTTTAGCGTTGATGGCGAAGAACTCAATTATGAAAGGATAACTCACGCAAACTTCTTTGTCTCGAAAAAACACATTAATATGCTGTCAATGGGAATCTTCAACTACTGGAAGGTAATAAAAGAAAAATTCATATAAAATTGCATCAAACAAAAACACTTTTGAAGAAATCAATCTCCAAAAGTGTTTTTCATTTAAAATCATTTTAGTCTTTGCAAGTCTAAACTATGTATTTTTCAGCATCCGTATATGACTTGAATTCCCTTCCTTCTAGAAATTCCTTTGCCACCTGGGGAAACAGCACGTATGACAATACGTCCTCCATTGATTCAAACAAGTCCGACAATTCTTCCTTTGCCTTGTTCAGCTCGTCTTCAAGAAGGTCTGCAGGTCTTACTGTAACAACCTCTTCATCACCAATTATTGTTTTTCTGATTTCATCTGATATAGGTGCCGGCGACTTTCCATAGTATCCCTGTACATATTTCTTGATTTCCTTAGGTATCATCTTGTATCTTTCGCCTGTTATAACATTGAACACAGCCTGAGTTCCAACCATTTGACTTAAGGGAGTTACCAGTGGAGGGAATCCGAGGTCTTCTCTAACTCTTGGTATCTCCTTGAGAACCTGGTCGAACTTGTCTTCCGCATTCAAAGCTTGAAGTTGAGATATAAGGTTTGAAAGCATTCCACCAGGAACCTGGTACAGCAAGGTTCTTGGTTCAACCAGCAATACCTTCGGATTCAAGGTTCCGTCGTTAAGATACTTGTCTCTTATGGGCTTGAAGTATGCAGCGATGTGCTCAAGCTCCACAAGGTCAAGACCTGTATCCCTGTCCATTCCCTTGAATGTTTCAACAATTGTCTCAGTAGGAGGCTGACTTGTACCTGATGAGAAAGGTGAAATGGCAGTGTCTACAATATCCACTCCCGCTTCAACAGCCTTTAGTATAGTCATGGAAGCTATACCGCTTGTGCAGTGATTGTGAAGCTCTATTGGAAGATCTGTAGCTGCCTTGACAGCCTTGATGAAATCATAGGCGTCATATGGCTTTAATATGCCTGACATGTCCTTGATGCATATTGAATCAGCACCCATCTTTTCCAATGTCTTAATTAGGTCTATATAATATTCTGTATTGTGGACCTTGCTTGTTGCATAAGATATTGCACACTGGCAATGAGCACCTTCGCTCTTTACAACTTCAATGGACTTTTCCATATTTCTTGGATCATTCAGTGCATCGAATACCCTTACAATATCAATACCATTTTGTATAGCCTTTCTAATGAAGGCTTCCACTACATCATCGGAGTAATGTCTGTAACCAAGAAGGTTTTGTCCTCTAAGAAGCATTTGCAGCTTTGTCTTCTTGACATGCTTCCTTATAGTTCTGAGTCTTTCCCATGGATCCTCGTTCAAGAATCTCAAGCATGCATCGAAAGTGGCTCCACCCCATACTTCCATGGCATGGTATCCTATATTATCCATTTTTTCCAATATTGGAATCATTTCTTCCGTTGTCAGTCTTGTTGCTATTAATGATTGATGACCGTCTCTTAATGAAGTCTCAGTTATTTTTAATTTTTTCATGGTTGCACCATCCTCACTTATATTATACCCTAAAAAATTCAATAAATCTGAAAACCTTTTCAGTTTCGTGTATTATTCTAATATTGTAAGTTTTGTTTTTTATTATAAAGTTTTTTCTTGATTAACTTTATATAATTATGTTATAATTTTATTGAATTTCTTAACATAATACTAACATTGCAGCAAAAATTTGTAAATACATTTTGTTATCGAATATCGCATTTTTGCTTAATTAAATTAGTAATATCAGGAATTTTACAAATATAGTGAGGTGGATTATGGATTATACAGATTATAAAATAATAGAAACTCTTCAAAACGATGGAAGGATCTCCATGAAGGATCTTGCCAAGCTTGTTGCCTTAAGCCCTCCGGCTACGGCAGAAAGAGTCAGAAGACTTGAAGAAAGCGGAATCATCCAGAGATACAAGGCTATAATTGATACAATCAAGATCGGAAAGCCAATAAGGGTATTTATCAACGTTGCCATGAAATCCGACAAGTTGACGGAATTCGTCTCTTTTGCAGAAAATATGGAAGAAATAATCGAGTGTTATCATGTGACCGGTCCTTACAGTATGATTATCAAGGCTCACCTGAAAGAAATGTCAAACCTCGAATCACTTGTTGGAAAAGTCCAGGCATTCGGGAACACTGAAACTCATATAATAATGTCAAGTCCTATCGAGAACAAACCAATATAAGGCGGTTTGGTGAATCTCTGTACCCATTGTGATATCAACGAAAAATCAAATATACGGTTTGTTCTAAAAGTGGTTTATTGGTTAGTTCTAACGCTTTCTATATACCATTATTATATCAGAACAAGCCGTATTTTTTCAACTTTTATTGAAATTACCACAACCCTTCTAAATCTATTTCCTTAATAATTGTCTCTCCATCACATACACCAGTAAGAACAATATTCCCCGAACTTTCTTGACTCTTAATAGTACAAGTATCATCTCCTGTAATACTAAACTCTACATCATTCTCGTTATCTTCCAATGTAAAAGCCCACACACTAGGAATAATAATATCATTTTCAATTTTAATCCCTGTAAATGTTTCAAGACTCATACATTTTATATCTGCCTTACCATCAATATAATACGCTCCTGTGGGTGTTGGTTCTTCAATTATTATTCCCTTAGGAATTTCGTTTTCCATGTCATCATCATCCGCTATAAGGTCTTTATCACAATGTAACTTTATCAATCCTTTGTCAGTCTTTGTAATTCCTATAACTTTCCAAGCATTACCAAAAGTAATAAATCTATCATTGGCTTCAATTTTCTGATTCTGTGTAGTATCACATATCATTACTTCCAGCTTGCCTTCAAATACTGATAAATAACTTGAATCGGATACCCTTTGCACACCATCATAAATTATACTTGGAACGGCTACCGCTTCATTATCAATGATAAAATTAAGCTCTTTTGTAATCTCTCTGATTAGGAATTTATCGTACACTCCGTTTATATTGCCCTCTTGGTGAGTCACAAGATATTTTGTATCATTCCTCTCAATTATAACACCTGTTGAAACTTCCCCTGCTTGAGTGAACAAATACATATAGTCATTTAGAATGGTAATCCCCTCTTTAAAAGACATAAAAAAAACAGTCCTTGAGTTACCATCAACAAGAACCGTTTCGCCATTTCTACCTATATATTCTGTAAATCTTTCATCTAAAGTATTCATATTATTCCCCCTTAATTAAAATACATCTGTGAAAATAGTGAGTCTGTCTCATTTGTTGGAAGGGCTAGAATCCTTTTATTGATATCATTGATACGCTTTTCAAGATACTTATAAGCTGAATCAGTGGTTAGAAATTCAGTTTCAACCTTTCTAAACATGTCTATATCATTTGACAGGGCTTCAAGTATGTCTATTACTGTATATAATAGTCCTCTTTGGTCAGTCGCTTTGGAATAAGTTTCCGTAGCGATCAAATCATTTTCTGATAGATACATAGTGTAAATATCATCTGTGAAATATGTTTTGTTTGATAATTCTATCTTTAATCTTTCTAAATTTGTCATTTGTTTGTTCTCCTTTCGTATAAAAAAAGAACCCCGAAGGGTTCAAGGGTCTAACAATTTACTTCATTAAATCAGATAACTCTTTGTTTATTTTTTTTAATACTTCAATATAAGTATTTTTTTCTTCCAACTCTCCTTTGTCACTAACAACATATTGTTCTTTACCTTTCAATAAATTTTCACCAATTTTCCTGTAGTGCTTATTTATTTCTTCAGAACACATATTTTCAACCGTTGCTTTATATTCAAGTAATGATTCTATTTTTATTTCTCTTGTAAGATTTGACTTCCCATTATTAATACACTTATTCATTAAAAAATCATACTTTTCTACTAAATCCATTTCTATCCCCTTTCATTTCTCAAGTTTTTCATTCTTAAAACTTTTTCTTACATTTTACACATACCCTATCTACTTTGTTAGTAAATATTCCCGTCGCCAAACTCCATTTTCTAGGAACCATTTGAAATTCAGTTGAACCACATCTCGGACATTTGGTTTCATAAATAGTTTTTCCAATATTATCACTATGCACATCCAAATTATCTACCAAACTTTTAGCTTCTGCCAACCCTAGACCAGTCATTTCTCTTAAATCTCTTATTGCATAAATCAATGCTCCCTTTCTTTTATATTCTATAATTTGAGATAAATCACATTTTCTGCCATTTATTTCAACAATATTATTATTTACTTCTTGTTTATCCATTTCACTGACCGGGCAACCACAATGAATACAAACTTCAGCCCTGTCACTTATTTGATTCCCGCATTCACTACATTTGATTAATGCCATAATCTTTCCCCTTTCTATTTCTGTATTGTCTCAAGTATCCCATCTGTAAAATACAAATAGGAACTAAGACTATAAACCCATTGTTCATATCTATGGTTTTCAGTAATAGTAACATTTCTATCCTTTGGCTCTCCCCATGACGAACCAAGAACCTGTTCCATTGTCATACCGATATAAACGCCTTTTGTTTTTGCAAGTGCTATTGCATCAGCTTCTTTTTGTGCTCTATCAATTTGAGCCTTAACTTCTTCTCTGTCAATTTGCTCTTCAACAAAAGGTTTGTAATATTCTTTAAGTGATAATAATTCTTCATTGTCATGATTATAAGTCAATCCATAGTTAATAAATGTTAAAGCAATTCTATAATCCTGTTCAAGTTCCTTTTTCTTAGCCTTTTCTATACTATCGATTGCTATTTGTTCCCTAGATTTTTCAATCATAACTTTAGCATTATTATAGTTTTCCGTATCCTCTTCAAGCACTTGTGTTAAATTGTCATAAGCCATCTTATATGATTCTGTATTGAAATATTTTGTACCGACTTCAAAATGTTTATTTGAATTTTCTAATTGTCTTAACTTTGAATCAACAACAGCTTTTGCCTCTTTAATATCAGAAAAATGCTTTTTATAAGCTGCTTTATTCAACATACTTTCACAAAGTTCTAAAGCTTCTTGGTAATCACCTGATTTTACAAGTTGATTTACTTCTTCTATACCTTCCTTAACCTGTCCTTCCACTAAGCTAGTCTGATAAACTGCAAGTACACCTATTAAAAGGATTATTAGAATACTTATTAAACCTTTATGCTTTTTCATTGTTTCATCCCCTTTATAGTCTATTGATTTCAAATCTACAAAATACCCTTGTTACCCCCATCAACTAAACCCTGAATGAACCATTTAAAACACCCCCCATATAATAAATGCCACTACATTATATCACATTTTTTGGAGATTTTGGGGTTATCCTCATAAGTGAGTGAAAAACCCCTTGTTACCCCAGTAATTGCAATAGGTTCAGGAGATGAATATTGACTTTTTTGAGAGATGTCAAAATGTGTGGGTACATGTTGGGCGATAGTTGTGGGCATAGTGTGAATGATAGATGGAAATAGGGGCTGAAATTTGGGTGGCAGAAAAAAAGAGGTACTACAACACCCATTTCCCCTATTTAGGGGGTTAAATCCACCCTGAAAATGACACCCAACTTGCATGAATAGTGAATGAAATCTTTATTTCATGTTCTATTACCCTCATTCCCTGTACATATTGGAATTACAAGGCTTAAAAGTATACATAATAGTTAATTATGTATAAATACAGCAGGAAAACGTTTCCCGTTTTGTCGCAAAACTGAAGTTATGCGACATAAATCTTGATATTAGGCAAATAATGCCGATTTCAGCCTATATGTTCATTTTATAATATATTTATATAGTATTTTCTACGTTTTACTTTGATTTTCTTTGAATTTCTTTATATAACACAAAATTTTATACAGTGGAATCCCCTTCCCCTACATCATCTTCAAGTTAACACCCACTATATATAGTATACAATTCAATCAATAACACTATATAGAACTATCGCCTTTCAATCTGTCCATCTCTAAAGCCACATCATTTGTATAAGGACTATTTGAAATAATTGTTTCCGTACTAATAGCCCCCATATCCCATTGAGTTTTCATATTATCCATAGTTTCCCCGTTATCAACTGGCAAATCATAATTGAATACTACATCAACATACTCGCCTTTCTTGAGTTTCAACCCCAACAACTTCATTATATATTCGTGTCGCTTCTGTAATCCCTCATGTAATATGTGTTCTGTAGCTCTAGCCTTGTTGATCGCTAGTCTAAACAATAATTCAAGAGATACCTCACTGACATTTGATACATTTGATTGACCTATTATAGAACTTGGAACACCAGCTATAGTATAAAGTTGATTTAGTAGATTATCAAGTAATAGCTTTATTGATGCACTGTCAAGGTTTGCACTTTGATATTGTGCTTCAGCTCCATCCTCTAAATTAAGAATAGCTCCAACAAGTCCCGAATCAATTTGACTATCTACCTTTTGCCCCGATACAGTAAACAACGGATTCAATGACAAAGTATAAATACTATCGTTCATCTTGCTCAACAACAATTCAATTTCATCAAGTATAGGCTTTAAATCTTCAAGTATTGACTTTCCATAATAATCATAACTGTAATTCTCATTGTTGGAATAATGTATTGGTAGCCCTGTACTGTTCTTGTACTCTGCCTTTTTCACAAGTACACCAGTTCCTTCATTGTCCCAACGCTCAACGGCTTCAGGTTTGTAGACCACATAATACTCCGAACTTGTAAGAATATCTGTCCAATACTCTACAAAAGAAACATAATTTCCTTGAATATCATACACAGGATGGGCATCCGCTGAACTTATCAACTTACTCTTTATCTTGTCCCCATCCTGATAAACATATTCAAATACATCCCCATAACTATACAAGGTTTTAACGATATCATAATTGAGTTTATTGTACCCACTTTCCCTGTAAAGCTGATTAAATATATTTATGATTTCAGGATTACCACCAACAACACTGGCAGGCTTTCCAACAATCAAACTAGAATGAAAATCAATAACCGTTTTAAGGGTATTCAATACAATCTTACTTGTTGTATATGTTTCCTCTTTGAACTCAAAATCTTTTCTTGAAAGAACTTTATGCGTACCGTTCAAATAAGCTTTATTATCCAATACATTTGATATTCTTCCAATATGCTCTGATTCTTCCACAACCTCTTGAAACCATAATTTATTTTCTTTCATTACTCGTTCACTCCTTCATTTATCTCCATAGTTTTACAAATTCTATCAATAGAAAGTTTTATTTCCTCAATATCTTTCTTTATAGATTTGAAGCTTGCCTTAATATCCAACACTAATTCTAGAAATTCATTATCAACTTTTTCTTTTTCTTCTATAACCTTCACTTCAATCTTTTCTGCGTTCATCATCTTTCTTCCCTCCGTTATATTTACAATCTTTTTATTTTTCTGTGCCGTCATATTTTGGACTCTCTTTCTTAGTTTTTTTCTTTCTATTTTTTATTCTCAACTGTCTAGTTCTCTGTTTATTCAAGTCTTTCAACTTTTCTTTGCTTATCTTTAAATACTTCTCAATCATCTTTTCTAAATGCACATACTCACCCCCCTGTTTTTCTTTTCTGACAGGTTTTTAAGCCTTTTTATATTCTTAGAGGTAAAATGGTATACCCCTTATTAATAAGGTTTAATTTAAGCTCTCACAGTCCTGTAAACACCTATTACAAATGGTTTATACATACCAAATTCCACTTTTGACACCTTGTAGAGCCATTGCAAATGCTAGTACACAGTCATCGTGTTTATGTCCTGCTCCTTCTGTCTTTCCATTGTCTTTTGAAATGAATGTTTTCATCTGTCCAAGTAATTCCTTTGAATTAATAAAAATTTCATCAGTCTCAAACAATTCCACAAAATGACCAATCATCAAAGGTTTTGTTTTGGCATTTGTTAGCCATCCAATTTTCTTTTTCTTCCTTCCATGTTCATCAAATATTTTTGATTTATAGATATTTTTATACTTGTATTCGTACCTTAATTTTTCTAGTATGATATTTCCGCTTGATGCCTTTTCAACTACTAACAAAGCATAATTGAAATATATTCCAAGCTCATAAACCACTTGAGCAAATTCATAAGGTTTTATTTTGTTGCTTGAAAATTGCCCGACTTGGAAACCATCAGAATCGACTATTTCTATGCAACTTGAGTCCTTTCCGATACCTTCAGAACAATCTACCCCGATATAATATCTTTTGCCTTTTTCAACATCAGCCCAAAGTAATAATTGGCTGCCAAAATACATTATCAATGTATTTGGAAAATCTCTTGGTTTCTTAATCGGTTTAATATTATGGATATTTGATATTTTCTTATGAATCCGTACAGGGTCAAAGATATTTGAACCACTTGAAACAAAAGCTTCAATTGGATTACTTGGAAACTCTTGTTGAAAGGATTCTTCTGAACTATTGGCAATTTTCAGCCTACGCCAAACAAGTTGTTTAATAGTTGCTCCCTGTCCATATAAATCCTTTTCAATGTCGGATAACTCTTCTACCGTTGGTAATTTACCATTTCTTTGAATCCAAATTTCTGAAAACATATCATATTCTTTGGCAAACATGACTTTATCGTTTACCCAACTAAAAAAGAACCCCTTATAAAGTGATTCTTGCCTTTCTGCCTTACTCCACATCTCGGAAAAGTGATTCAATCCATTGGCAGTTGATTCAAGTATTATCTTTCCGTCAGGTATTAAAGCTTGTTCAATTGCTAATAATTGCTTATCTATATTGTCATTCATAAATGCAACTTCTGACAAGTGACAGAATTTAATTGTCAATCCTCTTGCAACGTCCTTTGTCCCACAAGTTGCAACAATAATCCTTGAACCGTTTAAAAATTTCAACTCTTTTCTGTTATTATTTACCATCTTAACTCTTATAACTTCAGGTAAATCACTTTCCATCTGTTTTAACTTATCAAAGATTCCTGTAGCTGAATCAATTGAGTAAGACATTAATAAACATGTTACATTTGATTGAATCAGTGCATAATACAAGGATAAGGCTAGTGATACACTTGATATCCCTAATTGTCTTGATTTAAGAATGATAGAATATTTGTCTAATCCTTCAAGTAGTTCAGCCTGTTCATTGTTCAGCTTGAACGGTACAAGTTTACCTTCTTTATCTACTATCTTCACAAAGCTTTCGATCCAAAGCTTCGGCTCTGACATTATCTTTATTAATTTTTCATTATTATCCAATTTAATCACCCTTAAACTTCTATTCCATTTAATAGGCTTTCAAGCTCCGATATACTGTCCTTAAAGAATTCTTTTGAAAAATCCATTAGGAATTTAGCTGATGCAACGTCCCCTTCTTTGGCTTTCTCGTAAAAGGTCAAATATACATCAACCATTTTCTTTTGATGGAGCTTATCAAGAAGAAATTTTATCCCCTTAGAAACATCTTCTTCAAGTTCCCAGTTCAAAGCCATTTGTTCATCTGTACTCTTTGGGAACATCTTCCAGTTTGCTTTTAAATCATCTATTGAATTCAATTCCTTTCCTTGAAAATATTGAGGACAATACTTCCAAAGGACATATATGGTTTTGTACTCATTTTTTATAATGTCTTGCAATTGTTGTTTTATACTTGTTGATGCCATTTAATCACCTCTCACAATAATAAAAGGATAACCCTGACAAGTTATCCCATACTTTTCTTTATTCAATTTATTTGCTCTTATTCTTTGCAAATCGTATTTATCTAATATCTCTTGGATACTTCTTTTCATTTGGGTTTTAACTTTCTCTCTGCCATACTGTGAACCCAAAGATTCTACAATTTCTTTTTCTATGACAAAGCCCTTTAATTCAATCTGACAGAATATTATTTTTACAATTTCATTTGTCAAGATATCCGACTTTTTAGAAGGCTTGCTTTTCCTATTTTGAGGATAATATTTCTTTGCCGTTTCTTCCCCGAAAGTTCTTAAAATATATTCATAGCTCAAGCCCTTCATAGAAAAGTTATTATCTTTTAAAATTTTTGCCTTTTCATCGCTCTCCTGAAGCGTATTATAATCATAAGATTTAATCATGTATGTATTTATCAAATTCTTATGTTTATTCTCTTTTGCCTTCTTTTTATGCTTTTCTAACATTTCAGAAGGTATTTCTTCAGGTGCAATCTTAGTGACTAGCTCAAGGAAATTGAATAATTGAATTGTTTTATTGATAGTTTCTAAAGAGCCAATATTTAACAAATCCTTAAAGTACCTTATAGAACCATAGAAGATTGAATCTCCATCAATAGAATATTTTTCATCAGTAATATTATTCTTTGCGTATTCAAGTAATGTGATTAATTTTGTCTTCCTGGGCTTGATATATTTCCACAAATCAGGATAATCATTTTCCATCTTACCGCTTAAAATGTATGAAATATTTGAATCATATAACTCCTTTTGTTGTTTCTGATATTCCGTTTCCGTTGTTATATTGAATACCGCTTTAAGGAAATTAATTGATTGTGGCAGATTACAACCGCTAATGGCTTGAATTAGTTTAAGTATTCCACCTTTAAAACCACAACCAAAACAGTTGTACATGTAGTGGTCATTTTGATTCGTGACAATGCCAGCCGATGGATTATTGTCTTCATGGCTTGGAAGTATACAAGAAAACTTGTCACCATCAACACCAAGGAATATATACAAATCTATATATTCAATTAAATCAAAAAATTCCATATCAGACAAAACAAGTGTATCCGTTGGTATATCTTTGTCGTGGGTTTTAGGTGTAACGATATATTCTTTATATATAGTATAGATTATATCGTTACACCTTTTTCCCCCTCTATCTAATAATAGCTTCATCATATCAACATCAAGGTTTTTAATTGCCATAATATTCATATTATCGTTATTATTAGAATCAACCTTTTTAACTGTCTTAATTATCCTATTACTTTTCTTAATTTCCTTTTTCTCAATATCAGGAAGGCAAAACATAAAATCCTCAATATCGTATTTAATATTATTTGATTCAATGATATTGCACATAAAAGGATTATTGATATCTTTAATCCAATTATAGTTAGGTACTCTCATCAATCTAGCTGGGTTCTTTACTCTTGGGTCACTGTCAAAATATGATATCAATTTTTCAGTACATATTTTCCATTCTTCAGGTAATGCTCCCTCATTAAGAAGCCAATAAACATGTATGCCGTTCCTAGTCTCTACAATAAAAGAAGGCTCAAAATCAAAATCTTGAACCTTTTTTATACATTCTTCTTTATATTTTGCCACTTCATCAAGTGGATAATATTCTTTGCTCTGTATTTTGCCTTTGTCAAAGTCTATAAATAAAGCGTTAAATTTATTTATTTCTTTGTCCTTTACGCCTCCACCATTCACATAAAAATAGATGTTATATCCTTGTTCGTTCAACTGGGATAATACATCTATCGTTTTATCGTTATATTCTGAATTTAATTTCTTTCCATATTGTTTAATACAGTTGAAATTTATTTTTTCTTTTCCGTGAAAAGATTCTAAAAATTGTTTTGTATTTATCACTAATCTCCCCTTCCTTTTGTCCATTATGCAAGAACTGACCATTTAGCGTAGTTCTTCTTTGTCCATGCTCCTTGAAAGATATTTTCCTTTTGATCGGGATATCCTTCATATGGAATTGTCTTAAATTCTTCTTCAAATTCAAGACCTTTTAAATTTACTGATAAATTAATATCGGGGAAAATCTTTTGAATTTCCCGAACTTTCAATGAAGTTCCAATTAATTTATCATCTCTGATTCTTAATTTTGCTTTCAAATTATATTTAACGTTGATGTCTTGAAATTCCGATTTATTGGTTCTTTCTAATAAATCTATGAAGATATCTAATTTCATACTTTTAGCCCAGTTTATCCATATTGATTTAAAATACTCGTTCTTTGTATAAAAGCCCTGATATGCCGAATCAATGGCAATTAGTATTTTAAGTTGTTCATCTGTCATATTAGATAAATCTATGTTATACAGGCTTAATATTAAAAGTGTTGTACTGAATGGATATTTTCGACAATAACCATTTCTCTTGATTTTTCTTATTGTATTCATATTCATTGCTTCAGGATTTTCAATCACTGTAAAATGGTTTCCAAAACACTTTCCTTTTGAAAGGTCACAATCAATATATATTGGGTCTAACCAAGCATGTTCCTTTGTTAAATATAAAGTTTCCCAACTAAAGAAACCGCCTACTTGTATATTAAATAGTTGGTTTAATATTGCACAACTCAAAAGGCTGTCAATATCATCTGTAAGTATCAATTTTTGTTCTTCACCATTTATTTCTTTATGCCATTTTCTGTTTTCCATTTTTAAGTAATGTAGTAATCACATTACTTTTCTATCTGTTTTTCATTCAGGTATACCATAGATACCTATTTGTAATTTAAATTGAAGTTTGCCTTGTTAGAGCGTTGTAGCTACCCTTTCAGACAATAATGTTACTCGCTTTTCATATCCTTTTATTCAAAGATAGAAAAGCAAATAATTCACTACATGTTCCCCCTTCGTGATTTATTTGCTTTCTTCTTTAATCATTTCTTGTAATTTTTTATTTAGTTCTTTTATTTTCTCACTTCTCAAAACCATAACGGCTTGTTCCCATTCTTTTCTCTTGTCTTTCGGGATATCTCTTTTACCCGATTCAACCATAGAGACAAATGGTCTTGAAAAATCTAAATATTCAGCTAATTCTTTTTGACTAATTCCAGACCTTATTCTTATTTGGATTAAATCTTTCAATCTCAACATTTTACATACTCCTTTCTTTGTGATTTCATATGTAACTAAAAGTTCAAAAAAAGAGAAAGCCTGATGATTAGCTTTCTCTTCAATCTCTGTATTTAATTGCACAAGTAATGTTAACTCTAATTTTAAGACTTTAATAATTTCTCTGAAAGGATTGTGGCTTTTCACCTACCTTTCATTTAATTTTTTTGTACTACGCTATTGTTTTCTTTAGAAGCAATGCTCCTGAACTGTCAACGAGCTTAGTTGCAAGCATACTAGATGTTACAACATCATTTGCAAACAATTTTGGAAGTCTCTCGATTTCCACGTTCAAATCTTGTTTGAACATATAACCAAGAGCATTTTTCTTGATTACATAAGTTTTGGCTTCAGGTGTAGTATCTGAACTCATAGTATTGTGGTTAGACATATATACAGGTATTCCCATAAAGAAACCTATAAGTCCGCCCGCTCTTACAATACCGTTTCCGTCAACTGTATTAGTGTATCCAGTAGATACAAACATATCCATTCCAAGAAAACTTGAAAGTAGAACTGAATTTATTACGATTCCTGCGAAAGAATCTGCATCTTGGTCATCAGAAAACAATCCCATTCCTGTGAGTAGTTCAGTTTGTGTGATTGCATTGACTGCCGCCGTCGCACTTGATAGTGAAACTTCACTGTCTAGAGTTGCAATAAGCATAGAATCAATTTTCTCTGCTAATGAACCAGCTGTTTGTTCAATTGCAACATCAGTCATATTACCCCTGACACCTTTAGCGTCTTTATCATAAACTCTGACACCTTTGGCAATTTGATAAATTGTAGCGGTTGAATCTGTTTGCGACATGGTTTCCACATCAATTTCTGTTCCCTTGGTTACAACGTCAGCTTCGTCAATTCTATCCCATACAGGAAAATGAACTGTCTCGCCTTCTGAACCTATAAGAAACACATCGCTAGTCATATCTGTGGCTAGTTTTGAAACTCTTAATTTATAGCTCATTTTTTCAAGGACAGAGTCCTTATATAGAGCTGGTATAATCAATGCCATTAATTATTCCTCCTTTAAATTTATTTGACGGTTTACCGTCTTTACTTGTCATATTTTTTATTCATTTATCATATTGTTTATTAAAAGATAAAATTTTAGAATGGTATTAAAAAAATTTTATTTTATTTAAACGCTTTGGCGAGCGTTTATATCATAGTTATTGTGACAGTTTTTTATAAAGTTCAGGATTCTCATTGTAGATTTTCGCTCTTTCTGAATATCCCATAGCTTTAAACTGTTCTTTGGTTATTGTTGTTTCTGTTCCCTTATGTTTGTCAGGGATATAGTTTTGATTATTCTTCAAGATTTCAGTAAGTTTTTCAATATCAGAACCTGATTTTATAAAATCGGCAAGCTCCCGATCAAAACCCTTTTTTGATAATTCATCTTGAACATCCATCATTTTTTCCCTTTCTTCAAGAGCTTTCAATCTATTCGCCAAGTCAACTTCCTTTTCATCTTTTTCAGGTGGAAGTTTCTCTTGTAGCTCCTTAATTTGTTTTGTGTACTCTGTTCGGATTTTATCAGTTTCCGACTGCACAAGCTTATCAACTTGCTCTTGTGTGTATGTTTTATTTTCTTCGCTCATTTACGAACCTCCTTTTGTTTCCCGATAATTACCCTTTTACAAGTTTAACTATCAAAACCCAATATTTATATATTCAAAAGGAAATCAAGTAATTCCTTTTGTTTTTCATCTGACAATATAAGTTTTCCACGTTTAAATTGACTTAGTGCCGAATTGGAAATATTAATTCCATCAGCTATATATTTTTGACTTATATTATCATTCAAGTAAAGCGTATTTTTCAAAAGCATTATTAATTTATCACATTTCATTTTGACCACCTTTATTAAATCATTAATTCCCTTCTTAAAAAAGGGGTGGGAGCTTTCGCCCCCTTGGATATACAAAACAACCATAAATGGTTGATATTTTTATTAGGAGAAGGGCAGTTGGCAGACCGCCCTTTTAAAAATGTACCGTTAAAACGGCAACATAAAGAATAATGACAACATTATTAATTATTTCATAACATTGTCAAAAAAAATATATCAGGCTGGCTATAGCTTGATATATTGGAGGATGAAAAACTATTATAAAATAGCTATTCAAATAATATTCATATATAAACATCATTGACGTTGATGTTAATACCTTGTTTTGTTTGTTTCTCTTCACTACTTGTATAAGGGTTACATGTTGAAATCTCACACTATTTGACCAAAATCACATCCCTCTATATATTGTATAAGGTATCCCCACAAGATATAGTCCGATTTTCCTGTAATCTCTTCTACATATATTGTATAAGGAGACTCCACAAAATATAGTCCGCTTCTGCACGATTTTATCCTTCACATATTGTATATATAAAATTCCCAATTTCAGTCTACTCTTGACCAAAAAACATATCCCTCTATAATACATTATAGGTTTCATGTCGAAATCTGCCCTAATTTAGATTAATTTTTTTATATTTATTACAAAGTTTTTTACATAAGCCATCAAAAACCTTTCTAACCCTATCATATTCCCAACCTAACTCATCAGCCATATCACTTTCAAAATAATATAAAGCCTTTCTAATCTCGCTAATTGATTCCCGCTTTCTTGGACAGGAATAAAATAAATAATCTTCAGGATTATCTTTCCCAGCTCTCAAAAGCTCCAATAATTGTGATTGATTATCAGTAAATTTGCAATTCTTGACTATTCTATTAAAAATATATCCTATTTCCTTTAGATTATCACTATAATCTAAAAACGGTAATATTTTTAATAGAATTTTATAATCATCCTCATTATTAAAATCTATTTCAAAATGATTTGAATTTGATGGGCTTCTTGATAATTGAACATCCTTAAATAAGACCGGTTCATTTTCAAATAATTTTGTCCATATCATATCATCCTTAAGTGTTCCCATTATTCTAATAATTTTATAGTATCTGTTTGTATCCACACTATTTTCTTCTAAATAATTTCTCAAGGCATTAATATAATCCGAATATTCTTTTATAACTTTTGAGTTTCTTTTATCTTTTTGAGATATCTTTTCTTTTATTTCCTTATAGTAGTTCCCACCAAAAAATTGTTCTCTATCTTCGTCATTTAAATAAAGTAAATCCCTACAAGCTTGAGCTTGTCCGTCTGGTCTAAGCTTATCACCATTACTTTTCTTTGTGTCAATTAATGATATGCTTTCTTCAAATCTTTTTTGTCTTCTTTCTCCCTTTGCCATTTTTCTCCTTTCAATTTTTGATTTTTTTCAATATAGCCTTGACTTATATTGAATACAGTGGTATAATTTATACAGGCGAAGATTCTTCGCTAAATTGTTGTACAATTATACCACATTTTATGCAAAAAGTCAAGTTTTTATTTGTATTTTTATGCATATTTTTTATTGCCATATTAAATCAATTCAAAGAGCAATATTTTCAATTATCACCCATTAGGTATACAATGATACCTCTTTATAATAAAACCCGCTTAAAATCCTGTCAGAATTCATTTTAAACAATAAAAAAAGCCCATAAACGTTGGTATTTCAACACTTATGGGCTTTTACTATGCTCTATTTTTACCAATCTATGAAAGTATTGGTATTACTTGTTTATAGCGATTGTGAAAAGTGGGTGTGTTTTTGTCTACCCCTTACTTTTTGAGTTTGATTCTTTCGCTACCTTCTCCAAAAAATTGTTCTAATGGATTTAAATTATCAAAATTCTGTGTTAGTATCTTGGTACTCATTTGAACATATCTTTGTGTCATTGTAACTGTACTATGACCGAGTATTCTTTGAAGCTGGAAAGGATTCATTCCATTTTCAATACATTTTGTTGCAAAAGTATGTCTATATTTGTGAATTCCAAAAGTATCAACTTCTCTTTCAGTATGATAATTACGAATTGCCATTTGCATAGTTGTTCTTGGCAATTGTTCCCCTTTGATAGTACAAAACAAATAATCATTAGGATTATCACTTTGTC
Source organism: Dethiosulfatibacter aminovorans DSM 17477 (assembly GCF_900142005.1). GTDB lineage: Bacteria > Bacillota > Clostridia > Tissierellales > Dethiosulfatibacteraceae > Dethiosulfatibacter > Dethiosulfatibacter aminovorans. The sequence continues at coordinate 155,896 of NZ_FQZL01000009.1, read as the reverse complement.
TATACCTCAAGTATTCCATCAGAATTTTTCTTAAAGACTTTGAAATAGGAATATATCTATCCGTCTTTGTTTTGGTCTGTGTCAGGATTAACATACTTTGTTTCAAATCAAGATTCCCGATTAATATGTTTCTAACCTCTTTCGCTCTTACACCCGTACCGAGCAGGAAATTAATCAATACCCACGTCCTATATTTACCAAAGAATTTCATTTTAGGCTTTTTCAGAAGTCTTTCAAGTTCGTCATCTGTATAGATTTCTTTCATAACCTTATCTTCTTTTAACCTTTTCCAATGAAAATTATCTTCTTTGATGAATCCTTTCTCAATTCCAAGATTCAAAGTTGCAACTATTCTTTTGACATATCCATTAATAGTGATATTTTTAATTCCCCTTGTATCCTTCAACCAATAGCCAAAATCTTCTAAGAATTGGGTATTCATATCTGATATTTGCAAGATGGATGTATCAAAATACTCTTTTAGATATCTGATAACGTGATAATGGCTTTCAAGCGTTTCTTTAACTGCCCCTTCTAGTTCAAGGTTTTTAATCTTGAGCTTGAATAATTCATCGTACGTCATACTTGTACAAATTTCCATTGATAATCTTTTCATTTTTTTTGCCATGATAGCACCTTCCTATATAATTTTTTATATAAAAAGCGTTAAAATTTGTTGTTCAACTCCAAGATTTTCACCCTTTTAGAACAAGCCAGTGTTAGTTTTTCGACACTCCTTGTGAATGCTTGTTCCCATTGATTTAACTTGATTTTCGGGAACACTGAAACTCATATAATAATGTCAAGTCCTATCGAGAACAAACCAATATAAGGCAAATAGGCATGTATGCTTTAAAAAATAAAATCACCTGGCTCCAGGTGATTTTATTGTTATTTTGGATTCTTCCAACATGAACTTGCCGTATCCCAGCAATAGGAAAATATCTCCTATGCTTATTGTTTTGTTGAAGGGATAGGGTTTCTTAAGCATTATTATATCACCGAGATAAGAAAATCTGGTGTCCTCTGTCATGACCGTATGTACCAGGTCCTTTCCTGATATGAGATAAATGTGGTTTTCCCACGCCTTTGCATATTCAGGAGGTATCCTTACAGGCATCTGCATGCCGTTGAAGAGGATAACAATGAAATTCAGCATTGTACCTATGAAAAGTATCTTCATATATCTCTTTTTTATATTCAAAACAACTCCTATGAGCAGAAGCTGGTATGACAAGAGATGTATCCACTTGAAATGTTCAAGTACCAGCAAACCTGCTGTCGTAGCTCCATACCTCTCAACTATGAACATGCTTAAATACTGCAGAAAAAAACTTGCCGGAAATAAAGCAAGTCCTTTTATTTTTACTTTTGAAATCTTCTTTAGATCGTATTGTTTTCCTGCCAATGCAATTGCCATTGACAGAATCAATGTTATCAGAACTTCATGACTCATTATGCAATACCCTTATCATCATCCTCTGCCTCGTCAATCTTTCCAATAGGACTATCATCCTGCTTAAACTTGTCTTGACTTCCATCAATCTGCAGTCTTTTATCATCCTTTTTATGAACTGTTTCTGTATCATCAGTAATAGCAGCAAGAGCCTTGCTCTTGATTTCTATTTCTCTGTTTACAGACTCAATATCCTTTTCGTACCGCTGAAGGACTTTAATGGATACAGCAACTATACCGGGGTTAAACTGTGTCCCTGCACATCTCACTATCTCTCCAAGTGCAGTTTCAACCGATAGAGCTTTCCTGTACGGCCTATCTGTAACCATTGCATCAAAAGAATCCGCAACTGTCAATATGGTTGTCTCCAAAGGCAAGTCCTCGCCGGAGAGCCCATCAGGATAACCCGTACCGTCCCATCTTTCATGGTGATGCTTAACAATATCCATGACGTTATGCAAAAATCCTATATCCTTGATTATATCATATCCTACTGAAGGATGACTCTTGATTATGTCAAATTCCTCATCTGTAAGCCTTTCCTTCTTGTTGAGTACATTGTCATTCACTCCAATTTTTCCGATGTCGTGAAGGAGAGCCGCATTTTTAATTGTGTCAATCTGTGATGGTTTAAGTTTCATTTCCTTAGCTATAGCAACGGCATATTTTCCTACTCTAGCTGCATGGCCGCTTGTATAAGGATCCTTTGCCTCTATTGTGTTAATAAGCGCCTTTACTGTATCGTAGTAGTTCGCTCTCATATCAACATATAACTTGAATGAATACCTCGATAGCATCAGTGGTATGAAGAACATAACTACTGCTCCCAGACCATAGCTGTCGTGCGCTTTGGCAATAATAATTCCCAATAGTCCTACTGCTGCAACACTAACTATCATTCCCTTAAAATTCTCTGACCAAATATCTAGAAACCTACCACCTGATAAAAAATGAATTAAAAACGTCATAAGCAAGGTGTTGACAAAAAGAAATGTAGCCATTGTACCTACAGCAGAAACAGGATCTATATCGCCTAAATAATAAAATCTGCTATGTAAATAAACATATACCAGTGCAGAAGTGCCGGCATAAAGTATGTTTTGAGAAATATTAAATACAGTCTTATATATTGGTGTATTCAAAATATGAACATATCCTATGTCATCTACATATGGTCTGCAAAATGTAATTCCAATCGCACTCACAATTACTCCAGCTAACGGTCCTTCCATAATAATTGTTGAAAAAACTATAGCAAAGGCAACTGACACACCACCTATTCCAGGAATCTTAACCATAAATGTCTCGGCAATCACTGACAATATCCCCATGATAATTACAATATTCCAATTGTTTATAACATAATTGGAATTCAGGTATATAACCATGGATACAGCAAGAAACAATACTACTGTAATATATTTTCTTACTTTACTAGACATCATCGCCTCCCAAAAATATATAAAAGACCAGCAAGAAAAGTCTTAAGGGATTATACCCATCTAAATCCAGCACCGCTTGCAAGAAGAAATGCCAATAATGAAGTTAAAACTGGTATTATTTTTTTCATGATATAGCCTCCATAGGTTTACTCTGCCTTCTCGCTATAAAGTACAGGCAATTCCGCTTCGCTAATCAATTAAAAATTCTACCTCGTATTACAAAGATGCTGGTCTTTTATAATCAAATATTAAATTGTCTATCTGCTTTTTGCAACACTCCTGTTTATTGCATTAAGAGTAGCCTTTACAACAGCTTCAGGCTTTGAGTGTTCCACAAAAGCACTGCCGCAGAGCAAAACTTCAGCTCCGCCGTAAACAAATGTAACTGCACTGGTCACTACTTCCTTCCCAGCCAGCTGCCTGCTTTCGATATCTTCCAAAAGCAGACAATTGTCAAATCCGATGGAGTTTTCAACAGCTTTCAGACCTGCTTCCGCAGACAGCCTGAGTGTATTCCTGTCTGTCTTGACTCCTGTGGATTCTCCATTGTATATCTTGTCGTCCAGCTCAAGATCCACCTTGACGGTAGTTGTCTTAAGGTTGTTTTCAGCTTTTACCGACTTAAGCTTGAGTCTGAAATTGTTGTCTATGGTAAGATTGTCAGATATCTGTGCGATACTGATTTTCTTGTAATCAACATTTATATCGTATTTGGATATTAATACGGACTGTACGTCTCTGCATATCTGTTTAGTATTCCTTGACGAATCCGCCAATATATGAACTTCCTCTATTTCATCATCCTGTCCTGCGACAATTTTCCCCGATATTACTGATTTGAGGTTTGTCAAATAATCCTGTATTTCTTTGAAATCCATATTTTATCCTCCCAAGCTGTTTTCCATTTTATTCTACACTATTTCTTCTTATTTGTGAATTATTTTTTAATTATTAATGCACAAACCATCAGCCTTTCAGCAAAAATGCGAATAAAAAAGGTAAACTACATTATATAGTTTACCACTTTTATAAAAAAATTATACACTTTTATTCATTTTGTAATCAACTTGTAACATAACATCTAGATAAACAGCGTAGCATCAGACCTTTCCGATGCAGCAAGGAAGGAAGCCACACCACCGTATTCCAGTCCGTCGATCAGTTCTTCTTTTTTAATACCCATTACATCCATAGACATGGTGCAAACTACAATCTTCACTCCGCTCCTTTTTGCCGTTTCCATAAGAGTCTCAAGGGTATCTACATTTTTCTGCTTCATTATGGATTTCATCATTACAGAACCCATTCCAGCCATATTCATATTGGATAGTTTGAGCTTGCCTGCCCCTCTCGGCATCATGAATCCGAACATTTTTTCCACGAAGGTTTTCTTCACAGGTACATTTTCAGGCTTTCTAAGAGCATTTAGTCCCCAGAACGTGAAGAACATCGTTACGTCCCTCCCCATTGCCGCAGCACCATTTGCAATTATGAATCCTGCAATGACCTTGTCCAGTTCTCCACTGAATATAACCATTGACTTGTCCGTTCTTTCTCCTGCCTCTTCGGCATGGCCATCTTCCTTAAGTCCCTTCATGATTGTCGTCACTATCGACTTGTTTTCAGTTTTGATATCCACCAGTGTATTCCCTGTCCTCTTGCACCATTCGGAAATGTCTGCCGCAAATCCCATATCTGTTGCCGTCACTTCCACAAGGTCTCCGTGATTCATTGTCTTGATTGTTTCAAAAACCTTCATTATAGGACCTGGACACTGCAGTCCGGAACAGTTCAATGATATTTTTTCCACATCTATGCTGTTTACTCTTTTCATTTCATTACCACCATTGTCTTCACTATTATTGGAATTATTGTTATTTGTTCCCAATATATTCTTAAGCAACATGCTGTTTGGCATATAATTGATAGAATTAAGGGTTGTCATGCCGCCGCTAAGGTTTTTTACATTTCCAAAGCCCATTTGTTGAAGCATCCTGGCTGCAATATATCCTCTTGTACCAACAGCACAGTAGATCAATATCATTTTATCCCTGTCAAGTTCATCAGCTCTGTCCCTTAAGCTGTCAAGAGGTATGTTGACTGAATTCTGGAAACACCCAGTTTCCAGTTCCTCTTTCTTTCTTACATCAAGAACAACATAGTCCTTTTCGTCATATTGGCCCAGTTCGTTCCAGTGAACCATATCAACCGTTCCCTTAAGAAAGTTTTCAGCAACAAATCCCGCCATGTTCACAGGATCCTTTGCCGATCCGAAAGGAGGTGCATAAGCCAATTCCAGTTCCGTCAGGTCATAAACAGTTCCACCAAACCTGATAACAGTAGCAATTACATCTATCCTCTTTTCCACACCTTCAAATCCAACAGCCTGCGCTCCTAGTATTTTGCCGTCTACAGGAGAGAACAAAAGCTTCATATTGATTTTGGAGGCATCCGGATAGTATTCTGCATGGTTGTTTGGATGTATGTATATATATTGATAGTCCCTGCCAAATTCCTTGCCGATTTTCTTGAGTATTTTCTCGTTTGAACCCGTTGCAGATACAGTCATATCGAACACCTTTGCTACGGAAGTCCCCTGGGTACCTTTGTAAACAACATCCTTTCCCGCAATATTGTCGGCTGCAATTCTTCCCTGTTTGTTGGCTGGTCCTGCCAGTGGAATCATCGTTTCTATATTATTTATGAAGTCATTTATTTCAACCGCATCTCCAACTGCATAGATATCCTCATCAGAGGTTCTCATATGCTTGTCAACTACTATTCCACCTCTTTTATTTGTTTTAAGCCCGGAGGATTCTGCCAATTCTCCGTTGGGCCTTACTCCAATGGACAGTATCACCATATCCGCATCAAGAGTCTTTTCACTGTTAAGTGTTATTAATGTAGTCCCGTCCTTGTAGTCGAAACTCTTAACACCGTCATTAAGTACAAGCTCTACATTTTTCATATTTACATGCTGGTGAAGAATCTGTGCCATTTCAAAATCTATTGGAGCCATTATCTGGTCTGCCAGCTCAACTATTGTCACTTCTATCCCAAGGTCGTGAAGATTTTCCGCCATTTCAATTCCGATAAACCCACCACCGATGACTGCCGCTTTTTTTATTTTCTTATTGTCTACATAATCTTTTATTGCATCCGTATCAGGTATATTCCATATTGTAAAGATATTCGGAGCATCTATTCCAGGTATGGGAGGCTTAAGCGGCGAAGATCCCGGAGAGAGGATAAGCTTGTCGTATGATTCTTCGTAAACCTCTCCGTTATCTACTTTCTTCACACTCACCTTCTTGTTTTCCCTGTCTATTGACAGCACCTCGCTTTTAACTTTTACGTCAACATTGAATCTTGCCTTCATGTCTTCCGGAGTTTTAAGCAAAAGCTCGTCCCTTTCTTCAATGACATTCCCAATATAATAAGGCAGTCCGCAATTTGCAAAAGAAATATATTCGCCTCTTTCGAACATTATTATTTCTGCCTTTTCATCATTTCTTCTAAGTCTCGCAGCTGCACTTGCTCCGCCTGCAACTCCACCAACAATTAAAACTTTCATCAGATCAAATCTCCTTTTCCTAATAGATTAAGCATATCTACAAGCATGCCTTTCACTGTATCATCTGATACTTTATAAACAATTTCCGTACCCTTTCTGGTCCCCTTGATCAATCCTGCAGCCTTAAGTTTTGAAATATGCTGTGATACTGTTGATTGAGGTTCGCAAAGACAATTTTGCATTCTGGAAACATTGCTTTCCTTCACCGCCATCAAATTTACCATTATGCACAATCTTGATGGATGAGAAAGAAGTTTGAAAATCCCAGCCATCTTCTCCAATGTCTCACTGTCTAAAATTCCGTGTTCCATTTAATCACTTCCCAATTTGTTAAATTATTATCATCTTTATTTATCTATATATTACAATATTTGAATATATAAGTCAACTTAAATTTCTTAGATTATAAAAAATGAGCTGCCGTAGAATAAAACTACAACAACTCACTTTAACTTTTCTTTCATAACGAATACTACTTCAGACCGTCCATTACTTCCTTAATCAGTGCAGGTGCTTTTCTGCATTTGTCTTCTGCAACTGCACAAACAGCAAATCTAAGTCCTTTTCCTAAAGGTACGACAAAAACATTCTTTTTCGTCAATGCTTCACTAGCCTCATAGGGCTTGTCACATGGTATGCTGATGAAGAAACCGTCTCTATAAGGGACAAGCTCCAATCCGCATTTCTCAGCATTTTCAACAAATGCATCCGCTCTTTTCCTCAGCATCGTCTTGTAATGGTTTTTCTCCTCAAGGTAACTCTTCTTGAGTTCCTCGTTATTGAATATTTCCGCAACAGTCAGCATTGCGCCTCTGTTTCCATTTGACCAGTTTGCTCTTCCCGTATGTACGCATGACGCGTAAAATTCATTTGCAATCTCTTCGTTTGAAGATATTCCTACTACAGCTCCATTTCTCAGGCCATACATAGTAAATCCCTTGGAAGCACTGAATCCTGCAATCACCAGAATATTATCAGGCAGATTTGAGAATTTCTCGAAGAAAGCTCTTCTTTCATCTCCAACCCCTGCAAAATCGATATATGCCGAATCAACAAAAATTATAATTTTCTTTTCAAGGTCTTTTGCTTCTTCCTTAAGGAAATCAAGTATATCATCCCATTCCTCGTCTGAAACACTGTATCCTGTAGGGTTGTGAGCAGGTGTATTGATTATTGCCATGAGCCTCTTTTGACGGTCTATTATTTCCTTGAACCTGCTTTTGAAACCTTCAGTATTGTAGTTACCTTCATCATCAAAAAGCTTGTAGGTTACAATGTTTCTTCCACCTTCTTCAGCAATAGTCTGATATGGCGACCAAAACCAGTCCGAAGTAAGTATTTCATCCCCTTCGTTAGTATAGTTCCAGACAGCTTCCTTTATGGAACCGGTTCCTCCAGGAGTTGCCACAACCCTTATATGAGCATCGGGTTTGTGTTCCGTAAAGAACGCCTCAACCACAGCATCAAGATACTGAGGCATTCCTGCTATTGCAGCGTATGCAGCTATTTCTTCATTAGGCATGTTTTTTAAAGTATCAAATACGGATTTAAAGGCTATGAGTTTCCCTTCATCATTCATTAAGGCTCCAAGTGTGGAGTTTATAACATTTTCACTTCCATACTTCCTTGTAGCCTCTTGAGCCTTGCCGGCTATCGCAAATATAGGATCATCCTTCGCAGGCCACTTTGCATGATTTGCTACCATCAACGGTTTCATGTTCCACCTCAAATAATTTATTTTTTCTTGCTTCGAGAATTATATCACATGTAATATTGTATATCAAACAAAAGAGAGATATCTCATCTCCCTTATTGCTTTTAGATTGATTTATTGTCAACACGGGTAATTTTTTACAATATCCTTGCTTCTCCTCTGTAAACAACCCCTCTTGTTCCGTTTACAGTCACTGTTTCTCCATCCTTTATTACTGATGTGGCATTTTCAGCTCCAACTACAACTTCAATTCCAAGGTTCATGCATACTATGAATGCATGGGAAGTAAGTCCGCCTTCCTCTACAATTACAGCGGAAGCCTTTTCAATATATGGCATCAGATCCTTGTCGGTAACAGGAGCAACAAGAATATCTCCTTCCATAAACTTGTTTTCAAAGTCTTCAGGTACAACTCCGACACAAGCTCTGCCCACAACTGTTTCCCTTCCTGCTCCAACCTTCTTATAGAGGAGTTCACTTACAACATGAACCTTCAACAGGTTTGTGCTTCCTGCAACTCCTACGGGAACACCTGCGGTTATTACAACCAGGTCTCCATTTCTAATATATCCCACTTCAAGAGCTCTCTGAACAGAGTTCTCTATAAGTTCATCGGTCATGTCGAGTTGTTCGGTTTTTATCGGTTTGACACCCCAGTACATCGCAAGCTTTCTCATTACCCTTTCCGAATGTGTTGCAGCGACAATTGAAGCCCTGGGTCTGAACTTTGATACTTCAGCAGCGGTATAACCTGATGCAGTAGCAGTTATTATCACTCTGGCATCAAGAGAAAGCACTGTCCTGCAAGTTGCCATACTGATTGCATTTGTTATGGTATTGTCGGCATAGTAATTTCTCCTCTTGAACATTTCATCATAATCAAGGGAATCCTCAATCTTCAATGCAATATCAGACATTGTCTTTACTGACCTTACAGGATACTTTCCTGCTGCAGTCTCCCCTGACAGCATTATTGCATCCGAACCTTCAAATATTGCTGTTGCAACGTCCGAAACTTCAGCTCTAGTAGGTCTAGGATTTCTCATCATTGAATCAAGCATCTGAGTGGCAGTAATTACCGGCTTCCCTGCAATATTGCATTTCTCAATAAGCATTCTCTGTACAAGAGGAACCTCTTCAGCCGGTATTTCAACTCCCAGGTCTCCCCTTGCAACCATTATTCCGTCCGATACCTTGATAATCTCATCAATATTGTTGACACCTTCACGGTTTTCTATTTTTGAGATTATCTGTATATGCTCAGCATTGTTATTTTCAAGAACTTTTCTGATTTCCATAACGTCGCTTGCCTTTCTTATGAAGGAAGCCGCGATGAAATCTATGTCCTGCCTTATCCCGAATTCAATATCATCAATATCCTTTTGAGTCAGCGCAGGCAAAGTTATGTCAACATTTGGTATATTTACACCCTTTTTATTCTTTACTGTGCCTGCATTGTTTACTACGCACTCCAAATCCGTATCATTTATCCTGGCCGTCACTGTAAGGCCTACAAGTCCGTCATCAATTAGGATTGTATCGTCTACATCCACGTCATTTGCTATATTATCATGGGTTACGCTTATGAGACCGTCTTTTCCCTTGACATCCCTTGATGTAATAATAACCTTTTGTCCTATTTCCAGATCCACAAATCCCTTTTCAAATTCCTTGGTTCTAATTTCAGGACCCTTTGTGTCCAGCATTATGGCTATAGGAGCATCAAGCTCTTCCCTTATTTCCTTTACAGTATTGAATCTTTCCAAATGTTCGGCATGGTCTCCATGTGAAAAATTCATTCTTGCTACGTTCATGCCTGCTTTAACCATTTGAGCAAGTGTTTCCCTTTCCTGCGACGCAGGACCAATTGTACATACAATTTTGGTTTTTCTCATAACTCCTCCATTTACACTGACAATATCTTTGTCAGTTCATAAGCTTCATAGTCGAACTGTTTTTCCATACATAATGCTTCTTCTATATCCTGATGGAATACCTTGCCATCCTTTGTTCCCAATACGACGTTGCCAATTCCATCAACAAGAAGTTCCACACCCTTGGCTCCCATCCTGCTTCCCAAAAGCCTGTCATATGCAGTGGGTGTTCCACCTCTTTGTATATACCCCAAAACTGTATATCTGACGCTAACATCGATTCTTTTGTTTATTTCATCCTTAAGGTCATAGGCATTTCCAGAGCCTTCAGCCAACACTATGATACTGTGTTTCTTGCCCCTCGCCTTACCTCTCATAATTATCTCACATATCCCGTCTATGCTGATTGGCGCTTCAGGTATCATAACAACCTCTGCTCCGCCTGCAAGTCCCGAATAAAGAGCAAGATCCCCGCAGTGCCTTCCCATTACTTCTATAATGTTTGTTCTTTCGTGTGATGAAGAGGTATCTCTGATTTTACCGATGGAATCAAGTATAGTATTCAAGGCTGTATTGAATCCCAAAGTATATTCAGTATATGCCAGGTCATTGTCAATGGTACCAGGGATTCCCACTGTAGGAATACCGGCCCGACTCAGTTTCCGCGCTCCCTGGAAGGAGCCGTCACCGCCTATTACGATTATACCGTCAACTTCTCTGTATCTAAGATTGTCAAGAGCCTTGCCAAAACCTTCTTCCGTTTTGAACTCTTCACATCTGTCTGTTCCCAGTATTGTACCGCCCCTGTGGATAATGTCTGCAACAGATGAAAGGTCCATATTCTTCATGTCGTTTTCTATCAGGCCTCTATATCCTTTTCCTATGCCCAGAACTTCAATATTGCTGTAGATAGCATATCTTACGACTGCTCTAATAGCCGCATTCATCCCCGGTGCATCTCCTCCACTGGTCAATACGCCAATTCTTCTCATAAAATTCCTCCTCAGGGATTATAAATGTCCCGCCTATTACATTTTTCGTCCCCATCGCTATTATATCATAATTTTGTATTTTGTAAATAAAAAATCTTCAACAACCTAACTATATTATATAATACAATCACAATTCATTGAAGATTTTAATTAAAGATTTTACTTATTCTTATCATTTGACAATTACATTGGATTCTCCCAGAAGATCCTTTAGCTCTACAAGCATCAGCCTGTTCATGCAGTCAACATTGTATCCGTCCGGAAGCCTGTAGTTCTGATTTTTTTGTTCCAGATGAATGATTATGTTATTCATCCCCCTGTATTTCTTCACAATGTCCACTATTCCCTTCTTGGCTTCATTAGGATTTATTTTTTTTTCAATCTTGAGATACAAGGTTCCCTTGCATTCCCTGTTAAGTGCAGTGAATTTCTCAGCAATCAGCTTCGGCTCCTCATCTTCGTTAAAGCTTAGTCTTCCTCCGATAAGAACCATATTGTCTTCATTTATTATATTCTTGAATTTTTCAAGTATCTTTGGAAAGACTATCACCTCGATTTCTCCATAGAAATCCTCAAGGGTCAAAAAGCACATGAGATTGTTGTTCTTGGTAATCTTGTTCTGTTTTCTGAGTATGATTCCTCCAATTGTAACCTTTGATCCGTCGAAAATAAGCTTGTTGTCCACTGAGTCCTCATCCATGAACTCCATGATATGGGCAGACGTAAGATTTACCATTCTATTGTATTCTTCTTCGAATTCATTGAGCGGATGGCCGCTTATATATATTCCAAGCATTTCCTTTTCCATTGCAAGCTTGGTCTTATCGTCAAATTCCTTAAGATCAGGCATGGAAAAGCTGTTCATGGACTGCTTCATGTCTCCGGAATCAAAAAGTGAAATCTGGCCTTCCACCTTGTTTTTTCTTGACTTGTGGATATTGTCTATTACATTTTCATAGACTGCAATAAGCTGAGACCTTTTAATATTCAATGAATCAAAGGCGCCGCATTTTATAAGCGATTCCATCTGCCTCTTGTTCATAACACTGCTGTCCACACGCTCACAAAACTCGGTGAAATCACTGAATTGCCCATTTTTCTTTCTTTCCTTCACTATTTCATCTATTGCACCGGCACCAACATTCTTTACTGCAGCAAGTCCAAATCTGATTTTCCCGTCCTTCACTATAAACTTTGCTTCACTTTCATTGATGTCAGGCGGAAGAACCTCTATCCCCAGCCTCTTGCATTCCCTTATATATATGGAAACGGACCCTGCACTGTTCATTATGGAGGATATCTGCGCGGCCATGAATTCCACCGGATAATAGTTCTTAAGCCATGCAGTCTGATATGCAAGGGCTGAATACGCAGCCGAATGGGATTTGTTGAAGGCATAGTTCGCAAAATCTATCATAAGGTCATAAATTTCATTTGCATCCTTTTCACTTATTCCATTTCTCACGGCACCTTTGATTTCAAGATTGCCCTGTTCATCCTCCTTGCCGTAGATGAAATATTGCCGCTCCTGTTCCATGACCTTCATCTTCTTTTTTCCCATTGCCCGCCTAACAAGGTCGGACCTGCCGTAGGAAAATCCACCGATATCTCTGACTATCTGCATTACCTGTTCCTGGTAGACCATGCATCCGTAGGTGACATTGAGAATATCCTTCAGATTGTCGTTTATATATTCTATTTCAGAATTGTTGTTTTTGTTGTTGATATACACAGGTATCTGCTGCATGGGACCTGGTCTGTACAGAGCGTTTGCAGCAACAATATTTTCAAAATGGTCAGGCTTCATTTCCTTCAGGATTGCCCTCATTCCGGAGCTTTCAAACTGAAATATCCCCAAGGTGTCCCCTCTCGAAAACATTTCATATACATTGGCGTCATCATATTCGCACTTGTCGAAGCTTATTTCCCTGCCGGTGTTTTTCTTGACCAGGTCTATGGCATCCCTGATTACAGTCAGTGTTCTAAGTCCCAGAAAATCCATCTTGAGAAGACCAAGCTCTTCAAGCTCAGTCATATTGTACTGGGTTGTAATCACATCCTTGCTCCTGGAAAGGGGTACATATTCAGTTATTGGAAGCTTTGATATGACCACTCCTGCCGCATGGGTAGATGTATGCCTTGGAAGGCCTTCCACCTTCATTGCTATATCAACAAGATCCTTTATTTTTTCTTCCCCTTCATAGAGTTCCCTTAACTCCCTGCTTTTTTCAAGGGCTTTTTTAATTGTAATTCCCAGTTCCGCAGGAATCTTTTTAGCAACAAAATCAACTTCTCCGTAGGACATATTCATTGCCCTGCCCACATCCCTTATGGCTCCCTTTGCAGCCATCGTTCCAAAGGTCACTATTTGGGCAACCCTGTCAAAACCATATTTCCCTATTACATAGTCAATAACCTCTTCACGCCTTTCATAACAAAAGTCGATATCGATATCAGGCATTGACACCCTCTCGGGATTCAGAAACCTTTCAAAGATCAGGTCATACTTCAGAGGATCAATATCGGTGATTTTGAGGGCATAGGAAACTATGCTTCCAACGGCAGAACCCCTGCCGGGACCTACCATAATATTATTGTCCTTTGCATATTTAATGAAATCCCAGACAATGAGGAAATAATCAACATAACCCATTCCCTTTATTACTCCAAGTTCATAGGACAGTCTATTTTGAATCTCCTCAGTCACTTCTTCATATCTTTCCCTGATGCCTTCATTGCAAAGATGCTCCAAATAGGAAGTGTTGTCATATCCCTGGGGAGATATGAATTCAGGCAGATGCATCGTATTGAAGTCAAGCTCCACATTACACCTTTCGGCAATCTTGACAGTATTATCAGCCGCCTCCTCAAGCCCAGGAAACATGGACACCATTTCATCATAATCCTTTAGAAAAAATTCATCGGAAGGGAACTTCATCCTATCCTCATCGTCCATATTTTTTCCTGTCTGTATGCAAAGAAGCACTTCATGAAACTTCGCATCATCCCTGTTTATATAATGAACATCATTGGTCATTACTAAAGGAATATCATATTCCCTTGACATTCTTGCCAGGTTTTCATTGATTGTCTTTTGCTCCCTTATACCATGGTCCTGAAGTTCAAGAAAGAAATTATCCTTGCCAAAGATATCGATATATTCCATTGCCTTTTCAACGGCTTTCTCATATGATTCTCTCAGTATCTTCTGTTGCACCTCTCCTGCTATGCACGCACTCAAGGCTATTATTCCATTGCTGTGTTTTTTCAACACTTCCTTGTCAACTCTGGGTTTGTAGTAGAATCCATCAACGTATCCCTTTGAAACAATTTTAATCAGGTTGCTGTAACCTTCCTGTGTTTCAGCCAATAGAACCAGGTGATACTGGTTTTTATCCTTCACCGGATCCTTGTCGGCCATTGTCCTTTCCGCCATATATACTTCACAGCCCAAAATGGGCTTTATATTGTTCTTTTTAGCTTCCTTATAGAATTGGACAACCCCATGCATATTCCCGTGGTCCGTTATTGCAATGCTGTCCATATTCAGCTGTGCAGCCCTGTCCATGAGCTTGCTTATCCTTGCAGCTCCGTCCAGAAGACTGTACTCCGTATGGACATGAAGATGTACAAATTTATTGTTGCTCATAAAAACTCCTTAGTCATACTTGGTAATTCAATAGTTTATTATAGCACAAGAAAATGCTCTTTTATAGTACCTGATAATTGCAATTCTAAGATTGATATTTTAAACATATTCACAACTATTATGAATATTTATTCTTTAAGACTAAATGTTCAGGGAGCTTCGCTTATCCAAGAATTTTGTTGATTATATGGTCTTTAAATGATATGCTATACATATTATTTCTAACTGAGGAGACAATTAATGATAGAAGAAGTAAGTGCCGGAGGAATAGTTTTTTTTGGAAATTCCATACTGCTTCTGCGCAAATTCAACGGCGATTTCGTTCTTCCTAAGGGAAGGGTTGAAAAAGATGAAACACTCATGCACGCTGCCGTAAGAGAAGTTAATGAAGAAAGCGGAGCCAAGGTAAGCGTAATAAAATATCTTGATAGAATTTCCTATGAATTCATGAGGAATTCAAATAAGAGACTGAAAATCCGAAAAACGGTTCATTGGTATATAATGAAAGCCAGAGACATGAACTGCAAGCCGCAAAAAAGTGAAGGATTCATATCTGCAGCATACTACCCTTTTCAAAGGGCAATAGCTTTAGCAAGATATGACGACGAAAGAAGAGTAATAACAAGTGCTATTGAAGACATAGAATTCTTCCAGCACCAGCTGAACTAGAGGTGATTTCATGTCCTTTTCATCAACAGCAAAAAATGAAATATGCAGGAAGAACATTGAAAAGAACTGTTGTGCCTTAAGCGAGCTGGCTGCCCTAATCAGAACCACCGGCTCAATATCCCTTAAGGGAAGACGAAATATTTCAATAGATTTTTCTACTGAAAATGCCGCCATAGCCAGGAGAATTTATTCACTTCTCAAAATACTGTATAACGAGCATGCCGATGTGGAATCAAGAAAAACCAATCGGCTTAAAAGAGGGAACAGTTACAAGATCAAGTTTCACGGTAATACGAAAAAACTTTTAAAGGATTCCCTTGTGATTACAAATGATGAATTCAATCTCCTTAACCTTAACAATGGCATACCTTTCAGCCTATTGGAAAACGACTGCTGCAAAAGGTCATATATTAGAGGTGTATTCCTGGGATGCGGTTCAATATCCGATCCCGAGAAGAATTATCATCTTGAATTTGTCAACAGCAATGAAAATCATGCGTGTGATTTTTCTAAACTGTTGACTTACTATGGACTAAACGCTAGAATAGTAAACAGAAAGAATTATTTTGTCAATTATATTAAGGAAAGCGAACAGATTGTTGACTTGCTCAACATAATCGGAGCATATAACTCTCTGTTGAAAATCGAAAACATTCGAGTAGTGAAAGGGATGAGAAACAGTGTAAACAGGATAATCAACTGTGAAACTGCAAATCTTACCAAAACTGTCGATGCAGCTGTGAGGCAATTGAGCAGCATAAGAAAAATAAGAGATACCATAGGTTTGGAAAAGCTTCCTGCACCATTGCAGGAGCTTGCACAGACAAGACTGGATAACCCAGAGGCAAGCCTTAAAGAGCTTGGTGAACTTTTAACACCTCCAGTAGGTAAATCCGGTGTCAACCATCGATTAAAAAAAATAGAGAATATAGCTGAAAATCTATCAGAAGAAAGGAGTACAAAATGACAAGCAAAAAATATGTAATAAAAAACACAATTGGTCTTCACGCCAGACCTGCTGCATTATTTGTAAAAAAGGCTGCTGAATTCGAATCAAAAATAAAAGTTGTAAAAGATGACAAGGAAGCCGATGCAAAAAGTATTATAAGCATCATGGCACTAGGCGCAGTAAAAGGCGCTGAAATCGTTATCAACGCCAACGGCGACGATTCGGAATCTGCTGTAGAAGCACTTGTTGAACTTTTAGATTCATTTGCAGAGTAAACAAACTATTAACCAAGGGGTGCCCCCTTGGTTATAAAACCGTTCCTTGGCGAACGGTTTTATTTTATTCTATTGGAACTTACAGATTTTCCATGATGACACTTGAAATCTTATCTGCATTGTGTCTGATATAATTCTTTTCAATATCAAGAAAATCGTCCTTGATTATCTTGATATTTTTATTTTTCAGATAATCCTCCTGATCCTTTGTCAGTAAAACCTGCTCGGACTTCCTGTCTGAATATATCTTTTTTATCTCTTTTTCAACAATTCCATCATTGACAATTACATAATCCACAAGATCCTCTTTTGAATGACTGCATATTGCATCCATATGATCCTTTACATTGTATCCATCCGTTTCCCCCGGCTGGGTCATTAGATTGCAAACATAGAATGTCCTCGCCCTTGAATTCCTGACAGCATCAGCTATATCCTCAACAAGCATATTGGGTATAACACTTGTATAAAGACTTCCGGGACCAATAATGACAGCATCTGCATCTTCAATATATTTCAGGGTATCTTCAAGGGGCTTGCATCTTTCAGGCACCAGACTAATCCTTTTAATCCTATCCCCTTTTTTTCTCACATATTCCGGTATTGAAGATTCTCCAAATATATGTTCTCCGCTATGAAGCTCCGCCACAAGATTTGTATCCTCAAGAGTCATTGGAAGAACTCTTCCTGTAAGATTGAATATGTCCCCCATTTCCTTCAATGCATATTCGAAATTTCCATAGATCTCGTTTATGGCTGCAATAAAAAGATTACCAAAGCTCTGCCCTTTAAGATATCCCTTGCTGAACCTGTGCTGCATCAGCTTTTCCATTATCGGAGGAGTGTCCGCAAGTGAAATGATGCAGTTTCTGATATCTCCCGGCGGCAGCATCCCAAGATCCTCCCTTAGTACTCCTGATCCTCCGCCGTCATCGGCTACAGTAACTACAGCAGTTATGTTGTCCGTATACTTTTTTAACCCCTTTAGTATTATCGAAAGACCTGTGCCTCCACCGAAGATGACAACCTTCTTATAATACTTCATATTTTCATCTAGCAACAGTCTCCTCCTACATCGCCGTATCTTACCATTGATTCGCAGTCCCTGATTTTTTCACCGCTTGACATAAACCCTATGACCTCTGCAAGCTTTCTGCTGTTTTCCGTTGGTATGAAATAAACCTTTTCGGCTCCCGAATCCACTGCCCTTCTTATCAACAGTCTTACTGCCAAATCTTCCATGGTAATGTTTTCAATTTCCTTTCCGGCAGCCACGCCGACAATTACAAATTTACCGTCAATTCCCTCCATTCTGGCAAGACACGAGGGTTTCTCTCCGTCGTATACAATCAAATCATAACATAATATATTGCTGTAATCAGCACCGTTGAATTCCTCTGAAAATTTATCCCTTAATTCAAGCAAATCATCGCTTGTTTCATTATATGAAAACCATTTGTTAAATATCATCTTTACCTCCAAAATCACTTGATTAATATATTAAAATATGATATATTTAATTATACCGTTATTTTTTTAACAAAGTCTGAGCTCAAGGAGCAATCTGAGAGTAAGGAATAGCTTGTTGAAATTATTGCCTTACCGATAATAATTTTAACATATAAATCATTTTACTTCCACAGAAAGAATGATTGAACTTATTCCTTGCTTGTTTACAGGCAGGGTTTTTTTGTAGCTTAAGAAAGTTAAAGTATTTCCAACAACATTAACAAGGAGAGTTTTATGAATAGAATTGGAGTAGTAGGAATAGTAATTGAAGACATTGAAAGCGTCTCAATGGTAAATGAGATTCTTCATTCACACGCCGACATAATAGTAGGCCGAATGGGTATCCCCTACAAAAACAAGAATATCAACGTTATTTCAATAATAGTTGATGGAACAACCGATGATATCGGAAGCCTAACTGGAAAACTCGGATCAGTTTCAGGAATAACAGTAAAAAGCGCACTTACAAAAAAAATTTTTCATGACAATTAGGAGGTCAGAATGAAACGAATTATTTCACTTTTAATGGTAGCATTGTTGATCATGGGATCAATGGCAGGATGTACAGGAAATCAGGAGACAGCACCGGAAGCTCCAGCGGACAATGAATCAGCAGAAACAGAGCAGATTTCAGAAGAAACGGAAACTACGGAAGAACCTGTAGCAAGCCAGGATGTCATGATAGCAGGCCTTATGGGTCCTACTTCAATGGGAATGATCAAGCTGTTCGAAGAAAAAGCTCTAAACAGTGATGCATATTCTGTTGAATATATGGCCGAAAGCGCACCTGAAGCATTGGTTGGAAAAATCATAAACGGTGATGTCCAAATAGCTGCAGTTCCTACAAACCTTGCATCGGTTTTGTACAACAAAACTGAAGGAGCAGTTCAATTCCTTGCTCTTAACACCCTTGGCGTAATACATATAGTTGGAAGTGCAGAAATATCCTCTTTGGAAGACTTGAAGGGACAAACACTTTATGTAAGCGGACAGGGAGCGACTCCCGACTATGCAATCAACTATATTCTTGAAAAAGCCGGCCTCAAGGACGACATAGCGATAGAATTCTATCCCGACCATGCGTCCCTTGCACAGGCAGTAATTGCAGGAGATGCACCGGCAGCAGTCCTGCCACAGCCTTTCGTTACACAGGTTGTAATGAAATCCGAAAACGTCAATCTTCTGATCGATTTGAACGAAGCATGGAGCGAGGCGACGGACAATGCCGGAGACCTTGCAATGGGGTGTCTTCTGGTAAACAGGGAATTTGCAGAAAACAACAAGGAGTTCATCTCAGAATTCATGGTTCAATATGAAGCCTCGGTAAACTGGGTAAATGAAAACCCCGCAGAAGCTGGACTTTTGATAGAGTCTAACGGAATACTTCCCAATGCGAAACTAGCAGAGACTGCAATACCAAAATGTGCAATAGTATTCAAAACCGCACAGGAAGCGAAGGATGAAATCAACACATTCCTTGAAATATTGATGAACTTCAATCCTTCTTCAATAGGAGGCAAGCTCCCAGATGAAGATTTCTACTACTCAGAGTAAGAAATATAGATTAATAGGGATAGCGATTTGGCTGATTCTATGGGAGGTAATGTATCTTGCAATCAATAAGGATATTTATCTTCCATCGCCATTGAGCGTTCTATACTCGGCAGTTGATGTGGTGGGAGATGAAAAGTTTCTCGAAGTTATAATTTCAACTTCACTGAGAGTCACAGTCAGCTTTGCAATATCTGCTGTTCTGGGAATAGCCACAGGATTTTTCTGCGGTCTCAACGACAATCTCTATCATATTTTTGAACCGTTGATACTTCTCATTAGATCAACACCGGTAATCTCGGTTATCATAATAGCAATAATATGGTTCAAGTCAACTTATGTCCCCGTATTCACAGGACTGCTCATGTGCTACCCCATCATCTGGACCAACATGGTCCAGGGAATAAGGGAAACGGACGGCAAGTTGATTGAAATGTGCAGAATATACAAGGTCAAACCATTTCAGGTATTTAAAAATGTATATCTTCCATCTGCAAGGCCCTATATATTGGCAGGCTTCACGACTTCAATGGGACTTGCCTGGAAGGTTGTCGCCGCAGCTGAAGTTCTGTCGATGCCAAGATATGCCATAGGTACAAGACTTCATGACACAAAGATTTATCTTGAAATACCTGAGCTCATGGCATGGACCATGCTTATAATACTTTTAAGCTATCTATTCGAGAACATCATACAACTTATTTTCAAGAAAGCGGCTATGCCGCGTTAAATGCGTAAGCATTTATTAAGCTGCGAAGGAAAGTCTCCTTAATCGCATAAAACCAACGCTTCAAGGGTTTATGCACATTTGACTTTCCTAAGCTGCAAGATAGCGGCTTTGCCGCATTAAATGCGTTTAAAGGTGATTATATGATAAGCATCAGCAATTTGACAAAAAAATTCCATAACAAGACGGTTTTCGACAATTTCAGCATTGACATTGAGGAAAACAAAATATCATGTATCCTGGGAGCATCCGGAATCGGCAAGTCGACACTGATAAAGCTTCTATCCGGCCTTGACCGACATGATTCGGGAGAAATCGAGGGAATGGGCAACAAGGAGTTTTCATATATATTTCAGGAACCAAGACTCCTTCCCTGGCTTAATGTTTATGACAACGTCGATTTCATACTCAAAGCCGTCTATTCGGACAAAGATGAGAGGAAAAGAATAATCCTTGAAAACCTGAAGCTTGTAGACCTTGAATCGTCAGCAAACCTGTTTCCTGATGAATTAAGCGGCGGTATGATGCAAAGGCTGTCCATAGCCAGAGCCTTTTCATATCCTGCAAAGATTCTTTTCATGGACGAACCTTTCAGCGGTCTCGACATCAAGCTTAAGATGTCTGTCATGGATTCCTTCAGGAAAATTTGGGCCCAATCTTCAAAGACAGTGGTATTTATTACCCACGACATCGATGAAGCGGTCTTTCTTGCAGACAAGATCTATGTTCTTGCAGACTCTCCTGCCAGGATAGTCTACGAAAAGGATATAAAAATCAACATTATGAAAAGAAGCTTCAACGATGACACTACGGCACCACTAAAAAAGGAATTACTGAAGGTGATTTCAGATAATTAATGAATCCAAAAAAGAATTGTACTGATTTTAGTGCAATCTTTTTTGATTTGTATTGATTTTCATACAATAATTTGGTATAATTTCAAACTAATACTATACCTAAGGGGTGAATCAAATGAAAATGACAGTTGCTGAAGCAGTAATAGCTTGTCTGGAACAAGAAAACATCAAAAAAATATTTGGATATCCAGGTGGAGCCGTCCTCCCGCTTTACGAAGCCATTAGAAATTCCAATGTAGAGCATATCCTAGTCAGAAACGAACAGTCTGCAGCCCACATGGCAAGCGGTTACGGTAGAGTCAATAACTCCGTCGGAGTATGTCTTGCAACTTCAGGACCCGGTGCAACAAACCTCATCACAGGAATCGCGACTGCCTATATGGATTCAATACCGCTGATAGCTATAACCGGACAGGTAGTATCAGCCAAAATAGGAACAGACATGTTTCAGGAAGCGGATGTGGTAGGTGCAACAGAGCCTTTCACAAAACACAATTACCTTGTAAGTTCAAAAGACGAAATTCCAAGGATAATGAAGGAAGCATTTTATATAGCGAATACAGGCAGAAAAGGTCCTGTACTCATAGATATTCCAAAGGATATACAAAACGAAATAATAGACTTTGAATATCCCAAAACCGTAGAAATAAGAGGATACAAGCCAACATACGAAGGAAACATGAAGCAGGTGAAGAAGGCGGTTTCAATAATCAACAAGGCTGAACGTCCATTAATATGCGTCGGAGGTGGAATCAGCTCTTCAGGTTGCAGGAAGGAACTTGAAGAATTTGTAGAGAAGACAAGCATACCTGTTGTTTGTACTCTCATGGGAGTAGACAGTTTTCCAAATGACTCAAAGCATTTTGCAGGTCTTCTCGGATCACACGGATATCCCTTCATCAACCAGGCAATGAACAAGGCTGATTTGATTATAGTCCTGGGAGCAAGATTCGCCGACAGGTCAACTGCCGTCATCACAGATAACAACGAAGGACAGCATATCATACATATAGATATTGATCCTGCAGAAATCGGCAAAACCAAAAAGACACATACTCCCATAGTTGGAGATGCAAAAAATATTCTTGAAAAGCTTAATTCATATGAATATACGTCAAACATCAAGAAATGGAAGAGCAGTTTGAAATATTCAAGAAAATCATACTGGGATGACAACCTTGGCAAGGAATGGGAACTTGAAGGTGCAAACCCTCTTAAGTTCATAAAATCCATTTCAGACCATATCAAGGGCAAATCCGTACTTACAGCAGATGTGGGACAGAATCAGATATGGGCTGCTCACTACTATTGTGCAAACGGAGACAGAAAATACTTCACTTCAGGTGGACTCGGAACCATGGGCTATGCCCTTCCAGCCGCAATCGGTGCCAGATTCAATGCCGATGATGATACTACCATAACCGCTGTCATGGGCGAGGGAGGATTCCAGATGCTCATGGGCGAACTCGGTCTGGTAAGGGAACACAACCTTGACATAAAGGTTGTAGTAATAACAAACGACAGGCTTGGCATGGTAAGGGAGCTTCAGCTAAACGCATACGGCTACAATAAATACTGCGGAATAGACGTCAACTTCAATCCTGACTTCATGAAGTTAGCTGAAGCCTATGACATAAAGGGCTATACAATAGAGAATGACGATGATATCGAAGAAGTTCTTGACAAGGCTTATTCAAGCAATGAGCCATGCTTCATAGAATGCAAGGTTCATCCTGATTTCCCAACATTAGCACACTGGAGGTGGAAGTAATGAAACACGAAAAACACGTACTTTCAATCACTGTAGAAAACTACCCTGGTACACTGAGCAAGGTTGCAGGACTTTTCAGTAGAAGAGGATACAATATAGATACCTTGAATGTTGCCGAGACAACGGATCCCAATATATCAAGAATAACCGTAACCGTAACAGGCGACGAAGAAATTCTTGAACAAATAACCAAACAGCTTAACAAGCTTATAAATGTAATCAAGATTACAGACTTGACTTTGAAGAAATCCGTCCTCAGAGAACTCCTCTTCCTCAAGATCAACTGCACTCAAAAGACAAGAACTGAAATAATTCAAATGGCAGATGTTTTCAAGGGAAAGACTGTAGATATAAGTGCCAAGTCCATAACTATAGAAATGACAGGTGATGAAACCAAGAACAATGCATTCATAGAACTTGTACGCCCATATGGAATAATCGAACTGGTAAGAACAGGTCTGACTGCCATAGAAAGGGGCTAGACAAATACCCTGTCCCGATAATCAAATTTAAAAACTAAAAGCTGGAACTCTTATGTGCATTCACAGCACAGGAGTCCCAGCTTTATTTTTTATACTGAAATTCAAAATTTATTGGATCAATCAGCTATAGCTTCCTTCTTCCCTGATCTTGTCCATCCTTCTCATCCACATTCCGAAAGAGGCATCACTTGGCATCCTCCAGTCCCCTCTAGGCGACAGACATATGGACCCGACCTTGGGTCCGTCAGGGATGCATGACCTTTTGAATTGCTGAGATACGAATCTCCAGTAGAATTGTCTCAACCATTTGTAGATTGTATCCTTGGAATATTTCCCTTCAAAAGCCAGTTCCGTAATCTTCATTATCTTTTCAGGACCAAATCCATACCTTACCGTATTGAAAAGGAAAAAATCGTGAAGCTCGTAGGGACCTATCAGATCTTCCGTTTTCTGCGATATTCCCCCTTTTTCGTCAGGCGGCAAGAGTTCCGGACTCACAGGAGTATCCAGAACATCAAAAAGGATTTCCCTTGTCTTCTCTTCAACCGCATTCTCTGCAACCCATTTGACCACATATTTCACAAGAGTCTTCGGTATGCTCGCATTCACTCCATACATGGACATATGGTCTCCATTGTAGGTTGCCCATCCCATGGCAAGCTCAGACAAATCTCCTGTTCCTACTACTATTCCCTTGAATTTATTGGAAAGGTCCATGAGGATCTGCGTCCTTTCTCTTGCCTGTGTATTCTCGTAGGTAATATCATGACGGCTCATATCGTGACCAATATCATCAAAATGCTTGATGCAGGCCTCTGCTATTGGGATTTCAAGAAAAGTCGCTCCAAGTGATTCTATAAGCCCTACGGCGTTGTTATATGTTCTGTCTGTAGTTCCGAACCCAGGCATTGTAACAGCCTTGATCATGCTTCTGTCAAGACCCAGCCTGTCGCAGGTTTTCACACATACAAGGAGAGCAAGGGTTGAATCAAGCCCGCCCGATATTCCAATTACCATGCTGGAAGAACCTATATGCTCTATCCGCTTGGCAAGACCGCTTGTTTGTATGCTGAAAATCTCCTCACATCTCTTGTTCCTTTCCTCTTCCCTCACTGGAACAAAAGGATGGGAATTGTGCCTTCTGTGTATTTCGCAAGCTTTGGACTCAGTGTAAAACTTAACTCTCCTGTACTTCTGTTTTGGAGTATCGCTGAAAGAGCTTGAATTTCTTCTATCATGATTTATTATTTCCAGATCGATTTCGCTTGTTATTCTGCTTCCATCCATTTCATATTTGTCGGATTCCTCAAGAAGCCTTCCGTTTTCTGCAATCAGACTATGCCCTCCAAAAACAAGATCAGTTGATGATTCTCCATATCCTGCAGATACATATACATATCCTGCAAGGCATCTTGCCGACTGGTTGATCACCAGGCTTCTCCTGTATTCGCTCTTGCCCACAAGGTCATTTGATGCCGACAAATTCAAAATAACAGCAGCTCCTCCAAGGGAAAGATTGCTGCTGGGAGGAACAGGCGCCCACAGGTCCTCGCATATTTCAAGGCCCAGAACCAGGTCACTGTTAGCTTCGCTTTCAAACAAAAGATCCGTACCAAAGGGAACTGTCATTCCGCAATAATCTATTGTTTCATCCATATTTACACGACCACTGGCAAACCATCTTTTTTCATAGAATTCATTGTAGTTTGGAAGGAATGTCTTTGGAACTATGCCGATAACCCTTCCCCTGTTTATTAAAACTGCACAGTTAAATGTCATTCCCCTGTTTGATATCGGTGCCCCCACAACAATGAGAATATCCTTGTCTATTGAATATTCCACCAGTTTTTCAACTGAAGCTTCACATTCCTTTAAAAGCAAATCCTGAAAGAACAAATCCCCACAGGTATAACCCGTAATGGAAAGCTCAGGAAATACTACAACTTCAGCTTGTTCCTCAAGGGCCTTGCCGATTTCACATATTATTTCATTTGTATTGTATACACAATCCGCAACCTTCAGCTTCGGGCTGGATGCACAAATTTTTATATAATTCAGTTCTTTCATATATACCTTCCTGTCATTTTATGTTATATATACCGGGAGAAACACGAAGAAAAATTTCCTGCACTCACTTGATTGAATCCCTCCCATATTGTATCATCAATAATAAGTATAACATAAAAAAAGAAATGCGATTTAAGGAAATTTGGGTTTTTAATAAATTTAAATTATGATATACTGATTGAAGCTGTTATCAGGAGGTTATCATGGAAAACAGGTATATCCGAAATCTTACAACCATTAGCGAAGATGATATGAAAATCCTAAAAAAAAGCAAGGTCCTGATTGTGGGGTGCGGCGGTCTGGGAGGATATATTATTGAAATGCTCTCAAGAATTGGAATAGGAAACATCACAGCCATTGATGGAGATGTTTTTGATGAAACCAATCTTAACAGACAGCTTTTTTCCTCAATGTCGAATCTTGGAAGAAAAAAGGTCGTCGTTGCGGAGGAAAGGGTCCGTGATGTGAACCCATCTGTGAAATTCACAGGCTACGATTCAATTCTTACAGAAGACAACTGCGACGAAATCATCAAGGGTCACGATGTTGTAATTGATGCAGTTGACAATGTAACCACCAGACTTCTACTGGAAAAAAAATGTTTCCAATACTCGATCCCCCTCATACACGGTGCCATAGCCGGCTGGTATTACCAGATAAGCGTAGTTATGCCGGGAGACAACACCCTGTCCAAAATATACAGCGACAGTGATGAAAAAGGTATTGAAACACTTGTAGGAAATCCTTCCTACACTCCGGCTGCTGCAGCATCAACACAGGTAAGCGAATGCATAAAGGTACTGCTTGACAAGGAATGCGAACTTAAGGGAAAACTTCTATACGTGGACCTTTTGAACAATACATACAATATATTCGAAATTTAGGAGTGATAACAATATGAAAATCAATGTAAATCCGGCTAAAGGAATGAGAGACCTCCTTCCAGGAGAAAAAGAAATACGTGATCATGTGGAAAAAAAGATTATAGACACCTACAAGAACAACGGCTTTCAGCTTATAGAGACACCCGTAGTTGAAAACATCGACAACCTTCTGGGAAGCAAGGGTGGAGAAAATCTGAAGCTGATATTCAAGATCATGAAAAGAGGAAACAAGCTGAATCTTTCCAAGGAAAACCTTACAGAAAGCGACCTTGCAGAGCTTGGTCTCAGATACGACCTTACAATCCCTCTGAGCAGATTCTACTGCAAACACAGAAATGAACTGCCATCAGTATTCAAGGCTATACAGGTTGGTAATGTTTTCAGGGCTGAGAGAGCCCAAAAAGGAAGATATAGAAGCTTTAAGCAATGCGATATTGACATAATAGGAAATCCCGATTGCGATGCCGAGATAGAGCTTCTGACCTCTACGGCAAAGGCTCTTACGGAACTGGATGTAAGTGATTTCCAGATAAGGATAAACGACAGAAGAATACTTAAATCAGTGGTTCTTGGCTGCGGATTCAGCGAAGAAGATTTTGAAGGAGTATGTATAATACTGGACAAGCTGGATAAGATAGGAATGGACGGCATAAGAAAAGAGCTTTCCGGCAAAGACTACCCTGTTGAAAATATAGACAGGATACTGGCTATGCTTGATGAAATAAGCAGCGGCGATATTGACATCTTAGGCAACTACGGTGTACCCGAAGAAGTAGTTGAAAACATGAAATGCATAACCAGAAATGTAACTGCCATAGCAGACGGCAAATACGATATTGTGTTTGACTTTACCCTGGTAAGAGGAATGGGCTATTATACAGGTCCAATATTTGAAATCGCATATAAGGGACTTGGTTATTCAATCGCAGGCGGCGGCAGATACGATGAAATGATCGGAAGCTTCATCGGTCAAAGCATACCTGCAGTTGGTTTTTCCATTGGATTCGAAAGACTTGTAAACCAGATGATTGAAGATAAGTACAAGTCTCCTGGAAAAGAAAAAGTAGTGCTTTTATACGATATGGAAGAAGAGATTTCTGATGTCATAATGAAGGCTGACGAATTAAGGGCAGATGGTTATGCCGTATCGCTGTTCAAAAAAGCAAAGAAAGTGAGCAAACAGCTTGACCAGCTGACCAATCAGGGATTCGACAAATTTGCAATGTATTCAAAGGATGAACTTGAAATAAAAAATCTTGATTAGCAGCAATTATTTGCTGCTTTCTTGTAGTAGAAAGTTAAAATGCTTAATCCCTTGAAGCATTGATATTACGCGGTCAAGGAAACTTTCTGCGACCTCATAGTAAATACTTGCGTATTTAACGCATCGTAGCTGCTTTCTTGCTTGAAATATATAATGAATCGTGATATAATTAAGCATAAATTAAATGGAGGTTTATTTTATGCCACAAGTATTGAAAGCCCATGTTAAAGAGGAAATTTTGAAGTCCGGACTCTCCGAATTTTATAAAACCGGATATGACAAATCAAAGATCAGGGACATAGCAATAAAATCCAATGTTTCACCGGGAAACATATACAGATATTTCACAAACAAGGAACAGCTTTTTAATGCCATAGTAACACCAGTATACAACGAACTTAAAATCATGTTCAAAAATCTCAATGCTTCTGGAGCTTCAAGCACTGAAATCCTGGTAAAAGATTTTGCCGACATGCTTGTTCAAATAACCAAAAAACACAGATATGAAATTCATATAATACTTAGTAATGAAACCATCCTTCCTAATGTAAGCAAGGATTTGGATAAAATGCTGGAAGATGTTATTCTAGCCGGCTTCGTACTCAAGTCCGACAATAACATAACTTCAAATGACAAGATTATGATAAAGGCATATACCGAGTCCATAAAAAAAGGTATAGTCAAAATAATTGAAGAAACAAACACAAAATCCAAACTCGACTCACTCATAGGAGACTTCGTTAAAATATTTTTCTAGTGGTGATTTATGAAAAAAATAATATTGATTCCTGTAGCTTTCTTTATACTGGTTTTAATGTTTACAGCATGTACAAAAGAACCCTTGCCTGAAAAGGAAAAAAAGATACCTGTTGTATCCATTGCAGCAAAATCCACTTCCCTAGACAGTATAATCAATTATGTGGGGGTTGTAAGATCAAATCAGCTTAAACAATATTCTTTCAAGACAGGCGGATATATTGATAAAATCTTTGTCGATCTATCTCAAAAGATTGCACCGGGAGATTCCATTGCTTCAATGGATACTACCGATATGGAATTTCAACTGGCTGCGGCAGGCAACAATATGGACTCTGCATATTCACAGTATCAAAAAGCTTTGAATGGCGCAGGCCAGGAAGATATTTCCAGTGCAAGTTTAAATGTGGACAAGGCAAAATCCGTCTATGAATTTAATAAAAACAACTACAATGATATGGCTAGGCTTTTCGAAGAGGATGTCATATCATTATCTTCTTTAGAGCAGGCTGAACTGAGTCTGGATATTTCAGAAAAAGAATATTTGCAGGCTGTGGAGCTTTTCAACAAAACACTTGAAGGCTCCAGCAGTGAAGATATCCAGTCATCCTACTCTGTCTATTTGGCTGCAAAAAATGCCTATGAAGGATATAAATCCCTGGTTGATGATTCAATTTTATACAGCGATTCTTACGGCACAGTACTTTCCATTTTAAACGAGGAGGGCGATGCCGTTGCTTCAGGTTATCCAGTAGTAACCGTCAGCAGCAACGAACTTGTTGTTGAAGTTGGAGTATCCATAAGTGATGTCTACAGGCTGGACAAGGATACTGAATCCAATATTGAAATCAACGACAAAATTTTCAGAGGAACCATTGATTCAATCAGTGAAGTTCCCGATCCCAATTCCCTGACCTACCTTGTCACCATAAGTCTGGACAGTTCAACGGAAGATCTTCTTATAGGATCAACTGCCCAAGTCAACTTTGTCCTTGGAAAAATTCAGGGTGTCTGGCTTGATATTTCTTCAGTACTTAACGATGGCGAAGACTATGTTTACCTCATAGAAGACGGCCGTGCTTCCAGAAGAAATATTACCATAAAGAGTATAAACGAGGACAAGATTCTAGTCGAAGGCGTAGATCCAGGTGAAGAAATCATAACCCTGGGACTGGACAGTGTATTGGAAGGATATAAAGTAGAAAGTCAGGAACGGTGATATTATGAAAGGATTAATAAATTTCACAGTACACAACAGGAAGGTTGCTGTAGTTCTGGCTGTCATAATCATGATTTCAGGAGTAATTTCCTATTCAAGCCTTCCACGACAGGAAAATCCTGATGTTACAAGTCCTTCAGCCATGATAACAACAATATACCCTGGAGCTTCAGCTGAAGAAGTCGAATCTCTCATTACAAAAAAAATCGAAAATGAAATTTCCATTATTGAAGGAATAGAAAATATAGAATCCATTTCATCAGGCAATGTATCTATTGTCATTGTTACCATCAACTACTCTGTAGACAAGGATGAACAGTGGTCCAATCTCAGTAAAATAATAGACTCCATATCAGATGAACTTCCCCAAGGAGCTTATCCTCCTGAAATAGATACAGAAAACCTTGTGGAAACCGCAGGTCTCATAATCACATTATCCGGAGAAGAATACTCCTATGACAAACTTTCATATTTTGCAGAGAACATCAAGAACGACCTCCTTAGAATCGAAGGCATAAAGAAAGTCAATATTGATGGAAACCTTGAAAAGCAGGTCTATGTGGAAATGAATCTGGACAGCCTTGACAAGACAAACTTATCCGTTGAAGACATATACAATCTTCTGTTGATACAAAATACCAACATACCCTCCGGCTCTCTTGATACTTCTTCCGGGAAAATAAGTGTGAATATTCCTGGAACCTTTGAGAACATCCACGATATTGAAAATCTGGTAATACATATTTCGAATAACTTCGGAATAACCAGGCTTAAGGATATTGCCCATATATACATGGGTTATGAGGAAAATGCAAAAAAATTCAAAACCAATAATAATCCTGCAGTGCTAATTACAGGATATTTTAAAGACGATCAGAACATTGTCGAAATTGGAGAACAGGTGGAGTATGTACTCAATAAGAAACTGTCTGAACTTCCTGCCACCTTGGAGGCTGAAAAACTTGTCTATCAGCCCGATGAAGTAAAGAACTCAATAAACAAATTCATTGTGAACCTGTTGGAAGGAATACTTTTTGTAATAATTACGGTATTCATAGGTATGGGATACAAAAATGCAGCCATAGTATCTACAGCCATACCTTTCAGTATTTTTCTGACCTTTACGGCAATGCGCTATCTGGAAATAGATCTTCACCAGATTTCCATAGCTGCCCTTATAATAGCTCTTGGAATACTTGTGGACAATTCAATAGTTGTTACGGATGCTATCCAGGTGAAGCTTGACGAAGACGTTGACCCGGTCAGAGCATCTATTGATGGAGCCATTGATACTTCAGGTCCTGTATTTTCATCAACACTTACTACCGTAGCGGCATTCGCTCCCCTCATAGCCCTTCCCGGCGAAGCAGGGGAATTTGCCAAGTCACTGCCTATTGTAGTTATTATCGCTCTGACAGCTTCCTATATTTCAGCCATGCTTCTGGTCCCTGCCCTTACCTGTATATTCAAAGGCAAGGCAAAGATGATATTGCCAAAAAAAAACAGAACCAAGAAACTTTTCAGCACTATGCTTCAGTTTGGTCTAAAGCACAGCGTCTTGACAATTGTATCAATATTTTCTTTCTTTGTTGTTTCCATAGGCATAGGACTATACTTCCTTCCTGTTGAAATATTTCCTTATGCCGATAAGGATTATCTGTATATAGATGTTTCAAACGAAAAGAAAGGCGACAAGGACAGTACTGAAAAGCTTATAGATGATATAAGCAGGATACTGGATGATGAAGAGAATATTGCAGGATATACCTCAAGCATAGGAGGTTATTTGCCGAAATTCTATCTCACTGTAGCTACCGGAGCAAACTCAGATCATACAGGACAATTGATTGTATTTCTTGATGACAGTAAATTGATTGACAAAACCTCATATGCAGACTATTTGGAAAAAATGTTGGTCGACACTCTAATAGGCAGCAGAATTGAGGTCAAGCAACCTGCCATATCCTCTCCAGGTGCAGATATAGAGATATCAATGTACGACAACGACAAAAAAAGCCTCTATTCAAAAGCGGAAGATGCATTGAGGGAAATCAACAGCCTTGAAAGCATAAAAAGCACATGGTCCAATATTCCAAAGTCCGTATACCAGTATAATCTTGAAATTGATGAAGACATAGCCTCACTTATGGGACTGACAAAATACGATATACAGAGACAGGTGAATATTGCGCTGAACGGGACTGATACCTCCAAGCTTCTAACGCAGAACGATGAATACGATATTTATCTTGAATCGGATATTGACTCCCTGGGCAGCCTTGAAAACCTTAAAATCAAATCCTCTTTCACGGGAAACAAGATACTTCTTAAACAAGTTTCCAAGGTCAACCTGAAAAGCCTAATTCCCATAATACACAGATACAACCGATATCCTGCAGTAACAATAAACTGCGATGTGAAAGATTACTACAATACACAGGATGCTCAGGTTCAAATTGAAGAACTCATGAACAAGACAATAGATGATACAAACATCCTCATTGACTACGGAGGAGAAAAAGAGACAGTAACAAAATATCTGGGCGGCATTGCAGAAGCTGCTCTATATGCCCTTGCAGCAATATATGTAATACTGCTGATACAGTTCAAGTCATCAAGGCAATCATTGATTATACTGCTTACGGTCCCCCTTTCCGTTATAGGGTCGCTGACAGGTCTTTATCTCTTCCAACAGCCATTTTCGTTTACGGCAGGTTTAGGACTTGCCAGTCTGATTGGAATTGTTGTAAACAATGCAATTCTATTGCTTGAACATATAAATTCTGAAATAAAAAAAGGCATCTCTATAAGAAATGCCTGTGAATCTTCTCTCAACAGAAGGTTCCGTCCAATTATGCTGAGTACCATCACAACGGTCATGGGACTCTTGCCCCTGGCCTTGTCAGGAAGCTCATTTTTCACTCCCATGGCTGTAACTCTGATGTCGGGACTTATTGTATCCACTTTTTTCACACTAATTGTCATTCCGACAATGTTCAACAGCATTTTCAACAGAACTAGTAAGTGATTATGCTTGATTCAACCTTGTTGTCAACTATATTCAAGATACCAAAGGAGGGCTTTTGGTCTTCCTTCGGTAAAGCTGCGCTGCCGGGGTTGAACATCAGTACGTCTTCTATCCACCTGTTCACCGGAAGATGTGTATGTCCGTAAAGAGCAATGTTTGCCTCCACTTCCTTTGCCCTGTAGAAATATCTGTCTATAGACTGTTTTACCTTGTATCTGTGTCCATGAGTAAAAAGTATCTTTATATTCTCCACTTCCACTATCTTTTCAAAAGGTTCTTCTTCCAGGCCGAAATCACAGTTACCCTTTACTGAGAGTGTCTTGACGCCAAGAGCATCTCCAATTTTCCTGCCGTCAGACATAATGTCCCCCAAATGTATAATCATGTCAATATCTTCAATGATTTCAAGTCTTTCTATGATTTGTTGAGTTCTAAAGTGGGTATCACTTACTACTATTATCTTCATTTCAATATTTCTCCAATTATATTTTTTAAGTTTCTAACAGCCTTTCCCCTGTGGCTGTATTTATTTTTTTCAATGTCTGTCAGCTGTGCAAAAGTCTTGTCAAGACCTTCAACAATAAAAATGGGATCATATCCGAATCCGTTGTCTCCTACAGGTTCAAAACCTATTTCACCCTTGCATATACCTTCAACACTGAAGGATGCTCCCTCGCTGTCGATAATTGAAACAACCGTTTTGAAATAAGCCTTTCTTTTGTCTGCAGGTACATTTTCCAATTTTTGAAGAAGAAGCTTGTTGTTGTCATCATAGGTCGCATCTTCGCCTGCATATCTTGCCGAGTATACTCCCGGTTCCCCATCAAGATATTCAACAAAAAGACCAGTATCGTCTGCAATGACAATGTCGCCTGTCTTCTTCCACAACTCCATTGCCTTTTTCATTGAATTTTCCTCAAGTGTATCTCCATCTTCCTCAACTTCAAAATCTTTATAACCAATATCATTTTTTGATATTACTTCAAGGTCAAAATCTCTCAGTATGCTTTTTATTTCACTTATCTTATGCTTGTTTCCGCTTGATAAAACAACTCTTGCCATATCATTCTCCTATCAATTCGTATATCTCTTTCCCAAGAACATTTTTCTGTATTTCAAAGATATCGCAGCATCCTTTCTTTCCTATTTCAAGCAATGAAGTAAGTTCATCCATTGTAAAGGGTGCTTCCTCTCCAGTTCCCTGAACCTCTATGAATTCTTCCTTATCCGTCATTACAATGTTCATGTCAACCTTGGCATTGCTGTCCTCCAAATAACAGAGATCCAATACATCCTCATCATTTACTATTCCTACACTTACAGCTGATACAAAAGATTTCACAGGCATTTTTTCAAGCGCGCCTTCCTTCATGAGCTTATAGAAAGCATCTGCCATAGCTACAAATGCTCCACTGATAGAAGCTGTTCTGGTACCTCCATCCGCCTGAATTACATCACAATCAAGCCACAGAGTTCTTTCTCCCAAAAGATTTAAATCAACTACCGACCTCATTGACCTGCCTATGAGTCTTTGTATCTCCTGAGATCTGCCGTCAACCTTTCCTTTACTGGAATCCCTCATTTTTCTTGTAACCGTCGATCCCGGCAGCATTGAATATTCAGCAGTCACCCATCCTGTCTCACTTCCTCTTAAAAAAGGTGGAACCTTGTTCTCGATCATTGCAGTACATATTACTTTTGTATCTCCAACCTCAACCAGTACAGAACCGTCCGGATAAAGCAAATAGTCCCTGGTAATTTTTGTTTTTCTTATTTCATCTTTTTTTCTTCCATCTAATCTTGCCATTATAAACTCCTAATATTTATTGCATCAAACAACCTTGTACAGTTCGTCGCTTTCAGGCTGGTTAACTTCTCTTGATTTCCCGTCAGAGATAAAACTCACTTTTTCACCCTTGATTTCTCCTATCATGGTGACTGCTATCCCATTGAGTTCAAGTTTTTCTTTGATGGGGCCGAGATTTTCCTTGCTGCTAATAACCAGCATTGACCCGCTGGATATGAGTTTCAGGTAATCTATAGAAAAATACCTGCATAGTTTCTTGGTAACATCCGCTACAGGTATTTCATCTTCATTAATTTCTATTCCCATACCCAGAGCTTTTGAAGCTTCCCACACAGCTCCTTCCACTCCACCTTCAGTTATATCGTGCATGTATTTCACTCCTACCGATGCACAAATCGTTCCTTCCTTGACCACACTCAGATAATTCAGGTAATCCTTTGCCTCTCCAAGTTCTTTTGGAGTGAATCCCGCTTTTAAAAGCTCTTCCTCTTTTTCTTCGGCAATGATTGTCGAACCTTCCATTCCACTAAGTTTTGTCATGAGGACACAGTCACCTTCCCTGACATCTTCAAGGACGTTTTTCTTATCCTTTATTCCAACTGCAGTCATGGACAATACAATCCTGTTAACGGCATTTGTGATTTCGGTATGTCCGCCTACGATCTCCACGTTTATTTCACTGCTGGCTTCGTTTGCTTCGCTCATTATATTCCTTATTGTTTCCTGAGTTGTTTCAGGAGGTGCCAATATGGTAATAAGAAGAGCCACTGGTTCAGCTCCACCTGCCGCTATATCATTGCAGGCAACATTGACTGCTATCTTACCAAGATTTTTCTCTGCTCCGGTTATAGGGTCTGATGACAAAACGCAATACTTGTCTCCATAGTCGATAATAGCACAATCCTTTCCCACTGCAGCCCTTTCTATAACTTCTTCTCTTCTATTCTTAATTGAAGATATAACCAAATCTTCAAGTACCTTGTTTGGCAGTTTTCCAATATCCATTCAAACACCTCAATAAGTCATTTTATTATAGATTTATCAACGATTTTCTTTATAAAATCAATTAATTTATTATTCCTAATAGATATTAACATAAAATGCTCTTGAGGTAAAGCATACTGCTGTAATTCACAAAAAAAGGAGCCCGAAGGCTCCTGATTCTCAAATCTTATTTTTCTATATATGTCCATTTGAAATCATAGTCTGGTCCAACTGGATATATTCCAAGACCTTTAACATATGGCTTAACCAAAATGTTCTTGTTCGGATGGTAAAGCGGGTAGATTGGAAGCTCGTCAGCTATAATAGCTTCTGCTGCAACCATAGCGTCGATTCTTTCGTCTCCCTGTCCTTCGATTGCTGTCTTGATATATGCATCGTACTCTGCATTGCTCCAGTAAGCATCGTTGTTTCCACCGTCAGTTACCCACATATCCATGAATGTAAGAGGATCATTGTAGTCTCCGCCCCATCCTGCATAAGTGATCTGGTAAGTTCCAGTATTGTATCTTTCCAGTCTCATTGCAAATGACATTTGCTCAATTGCAAGTTCAACACCAAGATTTTGTTTCCACTGGCTCTGGAAGAACTGAGCGATATTGCTCCAAGTATCTCCTTCACCTGCAACTATCGTTACGTCAGCAGCAAACTCTTCCTTGGTTGCTCCGATTTCAGCCAAAGCTTCTTCGAATAGTCTTGCTGCTTCTTCTGGATCGTATCCAGGAAGTACTGAAGTTCTATCTTCTGCAAATGAATGACCCTTACCTGCAAGTGATGGAGGTGTATGTCCTTCTGCAACCATTCCAAGTCCTTTTCTTACAACATTTACATAAGTTTCAGCATCTGTAGCAAGAGCAAAAGCAAGTCTCATCTTGTAGTTTGAGAAATACTTGTCCTTGACATTGTACTGAAGATACCAAGTAGTTGCTTCTGCAATTGACTGGTATTCAGGACTGTCGATGTACTTCTCAAGGAATTCCGCAGGTACGTCAACCTTGTCAAGCTCATCATTGTCATACATTTGAATCTTTGTATTGTTTTCAGTGATCATGTAACCAGTAATCTTGTCAAGCTTAACTGTATCTGCATCCCAGTACATTTCATTCTTAACAAGTGTAAGGCTGTCTTCGTGAATCCACTCGTCTACAGCAAAAGGTCCGCTGTATACCATTTTGTCCGCCTCAGTACCATATGCATCTCCCAGTTCTTCAACTGCAGCTTTCTGTGCAGGAAGGTAAGTGATGAATGATGTAAGACTTAGGAAGAAAGGTGTAGGTCTAAGAAGTGTAACTTCAAGAGTCTTCTCGTCCAGTGCCTTGATTCCTACTGTAGCAGGATCAGTTGTGGCTCCGGTATTGAATTCTTCGGCACCAGCTATGTGATAGAACTGATAAGAATACTCTGAAGCTGTAGCAGGATCGATTGCTCTTATCCATGCTGCTTCAAAATCCTGTGCAGTGATTGCAGATCCGTCAGACCATTTGGCATCTCTAATGTGGAAAGTATAAACTGTTCCGTCTTCGCTGATATCGTATGACTCTGCTAGTCCTTCGCCTACAGATCCATCAGGATTGAGTCTTACCATACCTTCAAGAGTAGCATTCAATAACCAGAACGATACTTGGTCGGTACTAGTCTGTGGGTCCATGTCTGGTGGTTCCTGAGTCCAGTTGAAAGTCATTTCTTGAACTTCCGCTACTGGTTCTTCTGATGGTTCTTCTCCCGGTTCCTCTGTTCCTGGCTCTTCAGTTCCCGGCTCTTCAGTGTCTTCTGCAGGCTGGCTGCATCCTGTAAGTGCCAAAGTGAATACCATTGCAAGAACCAGTAAAAGTGCTAATAATCTTTTCTTCATCTTGAGTGTTCCCCCTTGATTTTTTTGGACTTTCGTCCTATTTTAGCCGGCTTGTTGGATTTGCCGGTTAAAAACGCCTATAAAAATTATATTACTGTACAACCATCTTTGCAAATTAAGAAAATTTAACAATTAAAGTCACTTCACTAAATGACAGGCTACAAAATGACCCGGTTTAACCTCTCTCAACTCAGGTTCCTCCATTTTGCAAATCTCCTGGCACAAAGGACATCTTCCCTGGAATTTACATCCAGGCGGAATATTTATGGGACTTGGCACGTCCCCTTCCAGAAGTATTCTATGCTTTGCCTTCGATACCTCCGGATCCGGAATAGGAACCGCTGACATCAATGCCTTTGTATATGGATGAAGAGGCTCGTTGTATATTTCGTTCGAAGTGGTAAGCTCTACTATGGATCCAAGATACATTACCGCCACCCTGTCTGAAATATGCTTTACCATGCTCAGGTCGTGGGCTATGAAGAGGTATGTCAGACCAAGCTCCTTTTGGAGATCCTGAAGAAGGTTTACCACCTGAGCCTGTATGGAGACATCAAGTGCCGATATGGGCTCGTCACAAACTATAAACTTGGGTTCTATAGCAAGGGCTCTGGCAATACCTATTCTCTGTCTCTGACCTCCGCTGAATTCGTGTGGAAATCTATTTGCATGTTCCCTGCTGAGACCAACCAGTTCCAGCAGTTCATATATCCTCTTCTGTCTTTCCATTCCGGTATATAGATTGTGTATGTCTATACCCTCACCTATTATGTCTGTAACAGTCATCCTTGGATTCAGGGAAGCATATGGGTCCTGGAATATCATTTGAGCTTCTCTTGTGAACTTTTTCTGTTCAGCCTTGTTCAGCTTGCTCACATTTATATCGTCAAAGATCACATCTCCACCTGTGGGCTCGTAGAGTCTTATTATAGTCCTTCCGGTTGTGGACTTCCCACATCCCGACTCTCCAACGAGGCCAAGGGTTTCTCCAACCTTGATATCGAAGGATACATCATCGACAGCCTTGAGAATCTGTCCTCTTCCTACTTTAAAATATTTTTTCAGATTTCTGACGCTTATCAACGTTTTATCTTCTGCCATGATTAATCCCTCCTTCCCGTTACAGGATTTACAACTTCCGGTGCCATATCGTGCTTCAACCAGCATCTTACATAGTGATTGTCGGATACATCCGATACCTCGGGCATGGATTCCTTGCACACGGGCATTGCATAATCGCATCTTGCCGCAAATGGACATCCCTTCGGTGGTGCAATAAGGTCCGGAGGAGTACCGTCTATGGGTACCAGTCTCACTTCGGTTTCAACATCAAGCCTAGGCACGGACTGAAGCAGTCCCCATGTATATGGATGCTGGGCATTGTAAAATATATCATTTGTTTCACCGTATTCTATGATTATTCCTGCATACATGACTGCAATCTTTTTGGCCGAATCCGCAACAACTCCAAGATCATGGGTTATAAGTATTATTGCTGTATTCAGCTTGTCCTGAAGTTCCTGCATAAGGTCCATTATCTGAGCCTGTATTGTTACATCAAGTGCAGTTGTAGGCTCATCCGCTATGAGAAGTTTTGGGTTGCATGCCAGTGCAATTGCTATCATGGCCCTCTGCCTCATTCCGCCTGAATATTCGTGTGGAAACTGCTTGGCTCTCTTTTCAGGATTCGGAAGGCCAACAAGTTTGAGCATTTCAACGGCCCTGTCATGAGCTTCCGACTTCGTCATATTCTGATGCTTGATAAGAACCTCCATTATCTGCTTTCCTACCTTCATAGTAGGGTTAAGGGAAGTCATTGGGTCCTGGAATATCATGGATATGTCCTTTCCCCTTATTTTTTCCATCTCCTTGTCAGAATAGTCAAGAAGATTCTTACCTTCAAAGATTATTTCGCCTTCCTTGATTTTTCCGGGAGGCATTGGGATCAACTGCATAATAGTCTGAGCCGATACTGATTTCCCGCATCCGGACTCTCCAACTATAGCCAGCGTTTCTCCTTTTTTAAGTTCATAGTCAACACCTCTGACAGCCTTGACTTCACCAGCATATGTATCAAATGCAACATGGAGGTTTTTCACATGCAGCAAAATGTCGTTGTCTTTTTTTATTTCACTCATCTTATTTCCTCCTAATTTCTAAGTCTTGGGTCCAGTGCATCTCTCAAGCCGTCACCAAGAAGGTTGAATGCCAGCATGAATATACAGATCAGAGCCGCAGGGAAGAACAGCATGTATGGATGTATCAGAAGCATGGTCGTTCCCGATTGAGCCAGTGAACCCCAACTTGCGGCCGGTGCAGGTATTCCAAGTCCCAGATATGACAGGAATGCTTCAGTGAAAACCGCACTTGGCACCTGGAAGGTTAGATTGATGATTATTGGTCCCATTGTATTAGGAATAAGATGTCTAAGGATAAGTCTACCCGTGTCGGCACCAAGAGTTTTTGCTGCCAAAACGAATTCCATCTGCTTAAGCTGAAGAACCTGCCCCCTTACTACACGGGCCATTCCTCCCCATCCAGTTATTGATATGGCTATTATGATAGGCTTGATTCCCGGCTTCATTACAACAATCAGAAGGATAACCCACAGCAACTGTGGTATGGAATATACAATTTCGATTATCCTCATCATAATAAGGTCGACCTTGCCTCCTGCATAACCTGAAACGGCACCGTATATGACGCCTATGGTTACATTTATTATAGTTGCAATTCCGGCAACCATAAGGGATGTTCTTGCTCCAGACCAGCACCTGGAGAACAGGTCCCTTCCAAGATTGTCGGTACCAAAAATATGTTCTGATGAAGGCGACTGGCTTATGGCATTATAATCCTGAAAATCATAGGCATACTTTGTAAAAATTGGCACAAAGATGGACATCAGCAAAACCGTTAAAATGATAATCAAACCAAGAACAGCCAATTTGTTTTCCTTAAGCCTTCTCCATGCATCCTGCCAGTATGTAAGACTTTTTCTTACAATTTTTTCCGATTCGTCTATATTTTTCCCGACTATTTCAAAATCTTTTTTTGTAAATTCAACATTACTCATATGAATACCCCCTTAGTCCAGTCTGATTCTCGGATCAACCACACCGTACAATATATCGATTATGAACATCATCAAAATCAGTATCGCTGCATAGAATATGGTTGTACCCATTATCAAATAATAGTCATTCTGTTTTATACTCAATACAAAATGCTTGCCCAGTCCGGGGATACCAAAGATGTTTTCAATTACAAGGGATCCTACAAGGATACCTGCAACTGCAACACCAAGTATTGTAATAATTGGAAGTATGGCATTTCTTATTGTATGCTTCCACAATACCTGCTGTCTGGAGAGCCCTTTTGCCTTTGCAGTTCTAACATAGTCCTGGTTAATCACATCCAGCATGCTTGTTCTCATCATTCTTGCTATGTATGCAATATAACCGAAGCCTAAAGCCATGACAGGCAGTACCGCCTGCTGCCAGGTACCCCACCTGGCTACCGGGAACCATCCCAGCTTGGATGCGAATACATACTGGAACAGGGATGCAAATACATAACTGGGTACAGACACTCCCAGAACCGCCAGTACTATAACAAAATAGTCAAAGAATTTATTTCTGTTCAATGCTGCAACTATACCGAAGAAAACTCCCAGAGTAGCTCCTACCGTAATAGCCATTCCTCCCAATTTCCCTGATACGCTAAAGGATTCAGCCAATATTGTGTTTACGGATCTTGCCCTGTAGAACATAGAGTCGCCAAGATTCCCCTTGAGCAAATTCATAAGATATTTGCCATACTGCACAATAAGAGGCTCATCGAGACCATACTTGGCCATCATGTTTTCAAGAATTTCCGGAGGAATTTTCTTGTTACCTGTAAACGGATCTCCAGGTATAGCATGCATTAGGAAAAACGTAATAGTGATAATAACCCACAATGTTAATATTGCTATAAAAAATCTTTTTAAAGTATACTTTAGCAAATTCCACACCTCCAATAATTTTTGGGTTAATTTGTTTAAGTAAGCTCATAATTGTCCTAA
This sequence comes from Dethiosulfatibacter aminovorans DSM 17477, assembly GCF_900142005.1. Lineage (GTDB taxonomy): Bacteria > Bacillota > Clostridia > Tissierellales > Dethiosulfatibacteraceae > Dethiosulfatibacter > Dethiosulfatibacter aminovorans. The sequence continues at coordinate 114,463 of NZ_FQZL01000009.1, read as the reverse complement.
AAACATTTTGACACAATATGTATCAATAAATAATTAAAATAAACACATTGTGCCAAATATTAGTATATCTCTAATTATGAAATTACTTTAATATACGGAATATTATTATAATTCATGAATAAAATTAAATAAAATATCCCGTATCTAAACTATACTTTATTAAGTTAAGGTTTGCAATTAACAAAATGTTAACATTTGTTAACTAAACGTAATAATGAATGTCCAAAAATTAACTTTTCAGATATTCAAGAGCTTCCGCCTCGCCAAGTGTTGTTATGCCTAGACTTTGCGCCTTTGTATATTTCGATCCCGGGTTTTCACCCACAACAACAAAATCCGTCTTCTTGCTGACACTTCCAGTCACTTTACCCCCCTGCTCCTCTATCATCTTCTTCAAATCCTTCCTGTTGATTCCAAAGGTTCCCGTTATGACCACCGTCTTTTCATTGAAAAACCCTTCCCTTTTTTTCACACTTTCATGGACCGGATTAACGCCTTTTTCAAGAAGTTTCCTTATGCTTTTCAATATTTTTTCGTCACCGAAAAAGGCTATTATTTCTTCCGCCACAACATCTCCTATGTCTTGAATATTTATTAATTCTTCGTGTGTAGCCTCCATCAGTTTTTCCAGGCTTCCATATTTCTCCGCCAGGTCCGTAGCAGTTTTAATACCTACATTTGGTATTCCAAGAGCGTATATGAAATTCTTCAGATTGCAGTTCTTGCTTGATTCAATGGCATTAAGGAGATTTTCCGCCTTCTTCTGTCCAAATCTTTCTAGGCCGACAAGAGACTCCATTTCAAGGTCATAAAGATCTGAAATGCTTTTAAGGTCCAGCTCTTCAAAAAGCTGGCTTGCTGTTTTCTCACTGAAGCCTTCAATGTTCATTGCATCCCTGCTTCCATAATGCACTATTGATGCAATCAACTGAGGTTTGCAGGAAAGCTTGTTCATGCAAAAATAATGAACACCATCCCTTATGAGTTCTGTTCCGCAATACGGACAACATCCAGGCATTTCTATCTCTGAAGTGCCTCCCTGTTCTTCATCAACTGCTCCCAGGATCTCCGGTATTACATCATTTGACCTTCTCAACCATACCTTGGACCCCAGCCTTACCTTCTTCCTGCTGATGTCGTCCATATTGTTCAGGGTTGCGCGCTGTACGGTAGCTCCGCCAATATCAACAGGTTCAAGAATTGCAGTAGGGGTTACCTTGCCGGTTCTTCCAACATTCCATATTATTTCCTTCAGTACTGTTGTTACCTCTTCAGCCTCAAACTTGAAAGCTACAGCCCATCTCGGAAACTTCTGAGTATATCCGAGTATTTCCCTGGCGCTGTAATCGTTGATCTTTATTACCATACCGTCAGTCAGCAGATCAAGATCCTTTCTCGTTTCCTTAACCTCTTCAATTTCCCCAATGACCTCGTCAATGGAATTGAATTTCTTGAGGTAACCGAATACCGGCAGGTTCTGTTCTCTGATAAATCCTATCATTTCTTCATGACTGGAGAAATCTTTACCCTCGATATATCCTACATTGTAAAAGTAGGCAGACAGGTTTCTTTCCTTAGTAACTCTCGGGTCCAGGTTTCTCAAAGCTCCAGCCGCTGCATTTCTTGCATTCTTAAGTTGCTCGTCATGGGTTGCGTTGAATCTCTCAAGGGCACTCAACGACATAAGACCCTCTCCTTGTATTTCCATCCTTCCCTCATAAGGGATTTTGAGAGGAATTGTCTTTATTGTCTTGATCTGATGGAATATACCCTCTCCAGTGCTTCCATTGCCTCGCGATGCTCCCTGGGTCAGTATGCCGTTTTCATAAGTAAGATTAACCGTCAAGCCGTCAAATTTGAATTCAAGGAAGTATTCAAGGTCATTGGACCCCCTATCCTCAAAATAAGAAGAGTCCTTAAGGATTCTTCTTATTCTCGTGTCCCAGCTTTTCAATTCTTCATAGCTTTGAGCCTTGTCAAGTGACCACAGCTTGCCCAGGTGAGTGTGCTTTTGAAATTTATCAAGAATGCTGTCTCCAACCCTCTGGGTTGGTGAATATTCAAGTATTCTTCCCGTTTCGCCTTCCAACGCAACCAATTCATCATATAGAGCATCATACTCCCTGTCGCTGACCTTTGGGCTGTCATAGGTGTAGTAATGCATTGCATAATCATTGAGTCTATCTACAAGTTCCTTCATTCTTTCCAATTTATTCATCGCTTTATTTCCTGCCTCTTGCTAGATTTTCTTTATTGGTGCATAGGGCATCATCATTGTCTTCACACCCATGTTGTCGAAGGCTGCAGTGATTTCATCGCCTTTCACCTGTACAATAGTACCTGTTCCCCACTTCTTATGCTGAATCTTGTCACCGGACTTGAACAGCTTGTTTTCATTGCTTGTAAAGCTTTGCTGAGATGATGAAGCCGCTGCAGAATCTGTCGAAGATGATGCCGGAGTTGATGGTACCGTTTTTTTAGCCGGAGCAGTAAAACCTCCTGTAAACAAGTTGTACTTGTTCTGCTTTTTCTCTTCCATCTGAATCTTCTTTTTATTGGAATTAACAAGTTCTTCAGGAATCTCATTGATGAATCTGGATATCATCCTCTTGTGATAATTCCCATATATGAGTCTATCCTGTGCAAAACTCATATAAAGCCTTTTCTTGGCTCTGGTTATAGCAACATAGAAGAGCCTTCTTTCTTCTTCAATATCATCATCATTTCCATCCCTTACTATTGGAAACATGTTTTCCTCAAGACCTCCTATGAAAACGACATCAAACTCAAGACCCTTAGCCGAGTGGACAGTCATTATTGTAAGTCTCTCGCCCTCTCCATCCTCGGTTTTTTCGATGTCTGTCAAAAGAGATATATGGGCAAGAAAATCCTCCAGTTCAGTTTCTTCACTTCTATCCTGGAAATCCCTTACGGCCGAAAAGAATTCGTTGATATTTTCAAGCCTTGCCTGGCCTTCTACAGATCTGTTTGCTTCCATGAAATCCTTGTATCCCGAATCTTCGTATACATGCTCCACAAGATCCACAAGGTCCATCCCACCCTGTTTTTCGCAGATTTCATTTATCATGTCGGTAAATCTCTTCAGAGATTCCGAAGCCTTCTTTGAAACACCAATCTGTGCACTTAGCTCTGCCGCTTCAAACAGCGACATGTCATGCTCAGAGGCAAACTGGTCCAAAAGCTCAAGTGTCTTCTTTCCAATCCCTCTCTTTGGAACATTTATTACCCTTCTGAAGCTGTAGTTTTCATTGTTGTTCTGAACGAGCTTCAAATATCCCATCAAATCCTTGATTTCCTTCCTTGAATAGAATTCCTGTCCTCCAACTATCTTGTAAGGTATTCCTTCAAGTCTCATCCTTTCCTCAATGGCTCTTGTCTGCGCCCTTGTTCTGACAAGGATTGCCATTTCATCATATCCCACACTCTGAATATTCTTTTCATTATAGATTCTTTCAGCCATGAACAATGCCTCTGACTTCTCGTCAAAGGATTTGTTTATAAGGATCTTTGCCCCTTCATTGTCCTCTGTCCAGAGATTCTTGCCTATCCTGTTGGTGTTGTTCTTTATTACTGCATTTGCAGCCTCTAGAATGGTCTGTGTTGACCTGTAGTTTCTCTCCAGCTTGATTACCTTTGCCGATGGAAAATCCTTCTCAAAATCGAGTATATTGTTTATATCCGCACCCCTCCATCCGTAGATGGACTGGTCCTCATCTCCTACAACAAATACATTTTCCCTTGAGTCGCTCTTTTTCGCCAGTAACCTTACAAGCATGTACTGCACCTTGTTTGTATCCTGATATTCGTCAACAAGAATGTACTCGAATCTGTCCCTGTATTCATTTCTTATTTCTTCATCCTGCTCCAGAATATCGAGGGTCTTAACAAGAAGGTCGTCAAAATCAAGGGCGTTGCTTTTTTTAAGCTTCTTCTCATATAACTTGTATATTTCTCCAATGTTTCTCTTTCTGAAATCCGTAAAGTTTTCCTTGATGAATTCATCAGGTCTTGTTCTGCCGTTCTTCTCATTGCTTATTATGCTTCTGATGGAATTGGGATCATAGTCCTTCGTATCCAGGTTAAGCTCAAGAATGCATTCCTTAACCACTATCTTCTGTTCTTCACTGTCAAATATTATAAAATTGCTGCTGTAGCCTAGCCTGTCTATGCATCTTCTTAATATTCGAACACAAATGGAGTGAAAGGTACCAACCCACATCCTGCTTACATCGTAGTCTATCAGTTCTGCAATTCTTTCCTTCATTTCATTTGCTGCCTTGTTAGTGAAGGTTATAGCCAGTATTCTGCCTGGAGAAACATGGTTCTCTTCAATAAGATAAGCTATCCTGTTTGTCAAAACCCTTGTTTTTCCAGAACCTGCCCCTGCTATTACCAATGCAGGTCCTTCTATATGTGTAACGGCTTCATGCTGTTTTTCATTCAATTTAGTTAAATCCATTTTTTACCACCCTTTTTTAAACTCTACCTTTAATTTTAACACATGTGCCGTCATGTCACAAAATATATTTTATGGCGTGCGGAAATCTCACAACAAAAAAAAGCTGCAGCCTTTTAAACTGCAACTTTTTGTTATAATCATTTATTTTGTTTAATGCTCATTTTCATGTTCTGCTTCTTCAATAACCTTGCCGGCAAGATTTGAAGGAAGTTCTTCATATCTCAAGAAGTCCATCTCAAATCTTCCTCTTGCCTGGGTCATTGATTTAAGGTCTATGGCATACTTGAACATTTCCGCTTGAGGTGCTTCCGCAAGAACCAGCTGCTTTCCATTTGACTGCGGTTCCATTCCAAGTATTCTACCTCTTCTCTTGTTCATATCTCCCATTATATCACCCATGTATTCATCTGGTATCATGATTTTAACTGACATGATAGGCTCAAGAAGTACCGGTTTCGCTTCCTTGATACCCTTTCTGAACGCAAGGGTTGCAGCCATCTTGAATGCCATCTCGCTTGAATCGACATTGTGGTATGAACCGTCATAAAGAGTAGCCTTGACATTTACAACAGGATAGCCTGCCAAAACGCCTTTATTCAGACAGTCTCTAAGGCCCTTTTCTACCGCAGGAATATACTGCTTTGGAACGGAGCCACCAAATATCTTCTCTTCAAAGACAAACTCTTCCTCGCTTGGTTCAAAGATTATATGAACATCACCGTACTGTCCTGCTCCACCCGACTGTTTCTTGTGCTTTCCTTGCACGTCAGCCTTGCCTTTAATCGTTTCCCTGTATGCAATCTTTGGATCTGAAAGTTCAACTTCAACATTGAACATATTCTTCATCTTGTGTGTTATCACAGACAGCTGCATGTTGCCCTGTCCGCCTATAAGGAGCTGTTTGGTTTCCTTGTTTCTTTCAACAATAAAAGTAGGGTCTTCGGCTGTAAGCTTGGTTAAAGCCTGTCCTATCTTTTCTTCATCATCCTTGGACTTTGGTTCGACACAAAGGAACAGACATGGTTTGGGATAATTTATCGGAGGAAACTTAAGGGGATTGCTCTTAACTGTGAAAGTATCACCTGTTTCGGCAAACTGCAGTTTGGCAGATGCACCAATATCTCCCGCGAAAAGTTCGGATGTTTCAATCTGTTCTTTACCCATCATATAGAAGAGACTTCCTATCTTCTCAGTCTCGTTCTTGTTTACATTAAATATCTCGTCATCCTTCTTGACACTTCCCGACATAACCTTGAACAAAGATATCTTTCCAACATACGGGTCTACAATTGTCTTGAACACAAATGCAGCAAAAGGCTTTTCTCTGTCAATCTTAAGGGCTATCTCTTCATCCCCCTTGGTAACGATAAAATCCTTAGTGTCTGCAGCAGAAGGCATATAATCTACGCAAATATGCATAAGCTCCTTGACGCCTATTGTTTTGGCAGATGTTCCCACAACTACAGGAACCAGTTCTCCATTGTTTACTGCAAGTTTTAATCCGTTTCTTATTTCGTCGTCTGTAAATGTTTCACCGGCAAAGAACTTCTCAAGCATTTCTTCATCTGTTTCCGCAACCGACTCCATTAATGAAGACCTTAACACCTTAGCCCTTTCCATTGCTTCCTCAGGCACTTCACTTTCATCACATTCCACACATTCAGTACCGTTGAAAAGAAGTCCCTGAAGGGAGATAATATCCACATAACCCCTGAAATTCTGTTCTGAACCAATAGGTACTGCAAAAGGGACTACCTTCTTGTCAAGCTTAAGCTTAAGTTCTGCAAGAACCTTGTCGAACTTAACGTTTTCCTTATCCATACGGTTAAGGAAAATAACTTTGGGTATACTTCTTTCCTCTGCAATTTCCCATGCTTTTTCAGTTCCAACTTCAACACCGGAAGGTGCATCGACGCAAATTATAGCTCCACTGGCAACCCGTAATGCTCCATATACCTCACCAACGAAATCAAAGTAACCAGGAGTATCTAATATATTTAATTTGGTGTTGTCAAATTCTACAGGAATTACGCTTGTACCAATTGAAAATCCTCTTTCTTTTTCTTCTTTGTCAAAATCAGAAATAGTATTCTTGTCGTCAATGTTACCCATTCTCTTCAAGACGTGGGAATTAAACAACATAGCTTCGACCAAAGTTGTCTTTCCACACCCTCCATGTCCCATTAATGCGATGTTTCTTATTTTGTCCGTGCTGTAATTCTTCATGATATTCCTCCTTTGAATACTTTGTACTTTCATTATATTTTATACGAAAATTCCATCTTATGCAACTAGAATTAAAACGTTTTCCAACATTATTAAATTATTATTCACGAGTCAGTCCCTTTGGAAACTAATTGAAATGCCCTTTCGACCTTATTATCGGATTTCTAGAAATCGCATCGCTCATGACCTCACCCATAAATCATCTTAATATTAATAAAGGAAATAGCCCTTAAGCAGCAACATACATCCTATTAATAAAAGACATGCGGAAAATCGCATGTCTTGTAGTCGTTTGCTGATTACAGCACTTCATCCTTTATGAAGTTGTATATCTTGAGGGCATGGCCCTTTGCCTTGATGTTCCTGAACTCCTGGATTATCTTTCCGTCGCTGCCGATGACAAAGGTGGATCGCACAACACCCATCTTGAGCTTGCCGTACATGTTTTTTTCCTTCCATACCAGATAGTCTTCATGGGTCTTTATTTCCTCATCACTCAAAAGGACAAAGGGCAGTTCATACTTGTCTATAAATTTGTCATGGGACTTCAAGCTGTCCTTGCTGATTCCGTAGACTTCAAATCCCAGATTTCTGATTTCATCGTAAATCTCCTTGAATTCACAGGATTCCGCTGTACATCCAGGAGTATTGTCTTTTGGATAGAAAAACAGCACGACACCCTTGTCTCCCATCATATCCTTAAGAGAATATTCCTTGCCGTCGCTTCCTGGAAGCTTAAAATCAGGAGCTTCCATTCCCTTTTCAAAAATAATTTTCTTCTTTGCCATGGTTCTCTCCTTGTTTTTTATCAGTTTTTTACATTTATTTCCAATCCCGGCAGATCGACATCACCGGTTTCGATTTCCACATTCGATATTTGACTGAATCTTTTTTCAATCTTGTCAGAGGTGATATTGATGTCCCTGACATCCTTTGTTACCCTGTCGATGCTTTGAGACAATGAAGTCCACCTTTTCTTATATCGGGTAAACTCCTCACTCAGCTTCTTAAGCTCCTGATGTATTATGCCGGTATATCTGTCTCTTTCAATATTTTTAAGAACAACTTGTACAGTTGACAATACGGACATCAAGGTTGTAGGCGATGTGATCCATACCCTTCTTTCCCTTGCATATTCAATGAGGTCGTCATGATAGGCATTTATCTCCGCAAATATGGCTTCGGCAGGAATAAACATGATGGCCTGGTTTGCAGTTTCACCGTCAATTATATACTTGTCCCCTATATCTCCAATGTGCTTCTTCACATTGGTCTTGAATTCCTTTCCTGCCCTTGCTCGTTCTATTTCACTTAGCGATTTATCCGTCATCCTTCTGTAATTTTCCAAAGGAAATTTTGAATCAATGCAAATGCTTCCAACAGGTTCGGGCAGATGGAGCACTGCATCCGCTATAGCAGAATTGGAAAGAGTCCTCTGTATCTGGAATACCTTTTCGTTCTTCTCTCCAAAAACAGATTTTAAAATATTGTTCAGCTGTACCTCTCCAAAGGTTCCCCGGCTTTTCTTGTCTGTAAGTACATCCTGCAGGGATACAATATTTGTTGAAAGGCTGTCGATTTTCTTCTGTGCCTCATCTATCTTGGAAAGCCTTTCTATTACACTGTTGAAAGTCTTGTTTGTTTTCTCGAATCCCTCACTTAGCCTTTCATCGACCTTGCTGCCGATTCTGTCAAGGTTGCCTTCTATTCTTGAACTCAATGCATTGAAATTGCTGTTGAGGCTTTCTGTAAGCCTGTGATTTGACTCATTGACATTCTTGGATACATTGTTTTGAAACCGTAGGAAAGATTCAGTCATTTCAACTGAATTCCTCTGAAGCTTTTCAAATATTTTCCCATTGTTTTCCATCTGAATGATCTTGATATCAGACATCATCTTTTCATCATTCCGGTTTCTTTTCATTGAAGATATTCTTGTCATATTAATCAGCGACAAAATTATCAATATCCCCAACATGACATACAATGTTATCCATTCAATTCCCAGACTCATATGTTTCTCCCTTTGCTGTTTATTTTGTTGTTCAAATCCACACCAAAGCCATAGGTGCTTGCTAGTATGGCTTCAGCCTTGCCTTCATAATCAAAAGGACAAACCTCGAAGGAAATGTTCCCTTCAAATCCTATCTTGCTGAAATTTTCGGCAATAAGCTCCCAATCAACTTTACCCGTTCCAGGAATCCAATGCCTGTCTTTTTTCATGTCATTGTCGGATAAATGAAGATACTTTAACCTGTCTCCAAACTCCAGTATAAGATCTCCCGGATTTTCACAGATCACCCAGTCATGGGAGGAATCGTAACAAAACTTAAGATGCTTGCTTTTGAAATTGTTCAAAACCTTTCTGAGTATTTCAATATTGCGTGTATTTTCAACAGCAATGTCTACTCCCATCTTTTCCGCATAATCAATAATCTCATACAACCTTTCAAATCCAAGATCCGTACCGTCTATATGATATCCATCATGCTCCAGATGTATAACAGCTCCTCCAATCCCATAATCACTGCAATCCTTGATCCATCCCTTGTAATCATTTACAAGCCTTCCTCCATCGCCGGACTTTTCCCACAAACTGTTTATATCATAATATGGCAGATGAATATTTTCGATCAAAAGACCGATTTCCTCTGCTTTCTCAACAAGTTCTTCCTTGTTGAAATCCCAAAAAGCCACTTCGTCTCCCCACCACAGCATGGTTGAATCAAAACCTGCCTTTTTAATTTCTCTAAGTCTGTCCTCCATGGTAAGCATTACCCCAAACCATGAATATATACCTATTTTTCTGTCCATGTCATCTCCAAATATTGTTAGTTTATCCTTCTGTCTGCCAAATCTTCATACTAAATGGTCAGTTCATACAAATCCTCAAGCTTGTCTCCAATGAACCTTGCCGCATCGTCCACTCCAGCCTTGTATATGTAGGGGCCAATCTCCTTCAGTATGAAGTCAAGCATAAGCATGGCCTGCATGTTTCCCATGTCTACATCAAGTTCTTCATCCATATAGCCCATAATAAGTTTCATTATCTCGTTTTTTTGCATTTCACTCAGCATGTCTTTTTTCATAGAAATCACCTTTCATTTTTTAGCTTAAGAGAGTTAAAACTGCATAATATCTTGAAGCACTGGAATTATGCTGCTTTCTTGTTTTATTGCCTTAATCCGTGTTCTTAATTAACTCAGCTGCAACCAGCACAACTCCAATCATCCCAGGCTCTTCCAATATTCCCGGTACTATTTTCAGCCTTTCCCCCATCCTTTTAGGCATATATGTCCTTGCCCTGTTCATCAATTCCCCTAGAAAGGGCTTCAATGAATTCATGACTCCTCCGCCAAGTACAAATATATCCGGTTCGACTACAAAAGATATGTTGGAAATCCCTCTGGCCAATGATTCCAAAGCATGGTCTATTATATCCATTGCAAGCAAATGCCCTTCTCCATACAATCTGAAAACGTCAGAGGCGTCATCTACCCCATCTATTAATTTTCTTCCAAAATGGCCGATTGCAGTGCCACTTGCCAGATTTTCCAGATTTGAATCCCCGACCTTGTCAAAGTCATATTTTGAGGGAAGGATAATTTTGGCAATTTCAGAAGCATTTCCCGATTGACCTCTGATTACTTTTCCGTCTATTATCAGTCCTCCTCCCACGCCAGTGCTTATGGTCATGTATTGGACAATGTTGCATCCTTTCCCCGCCCCTATTATGGCTTCACTATAACCTGCGGCATTCGCATCATTTTCCAGATAGACTTTTTTACCAAAAGCTTCCTCCAACAAGGTTTTAAGCTTAACATCCTCCCATCCTGGTATATTTGTAAAGCATGGTATAAGCCCATTCTCGTAGTCTACGGCTCCAGGCACTCCTATTCCAACCGCGACAGCATCAGAGAATCCTTCTAGGCTTCGTACCGTATCAATGATTTTATTGATTACAAATTCAGGACCCTTGTCTCCCTCTGTTGTTGCTGTCTTTTTTTCTAGAATACGGCCTCTTTCATCGATTATTCCAACCCTGAGATTTGTACCGCCTAGATCTATTCCAATAAAATTCATTGCTACCTCCAACAAACCAATCAATTTCGTTTGCAATCAATTGTCATTTCAGCAAGAGCTTCAGTTTGTCCTTTTACAAGGTCATTTTCAAACTGACTCCTGGAAAGCCTCCATGCCCAATTTCCGTGCTTGGTTCCGGGAAGATTCATTCTTTCACTGCTGTCCATAAGAAGCAGATCCTGAACAGGCATAACCACCATGTCGGCACTACATTTGAAAAGCTTCTCTATAAGGATTCTGCACTCATTTAACGCAACTTCATATCCTTCTTCAGCTTCTCCATATTCCTTCTTATACCATCCATAAAGTGTATCATTGTCATGTGTCCCTGTATAGAACACAGTATTGGAATCAATATTTTGAAGAAAAGCATCATCTTCAAAATCATCCAGATTTTCAAACTGAAGTATCTTCATTCCTGGATATCCAAGTCTGTTTCTAAGTTCATGAACCTCTTCTGTTATATGACCCAGGTCTTCTGCTATTACATGCATTTCACCTAGACAGTCCTTTAGACTTGAAAAGAAATCATAACCCGGGCCCTTTGACCAGCTGCCGTTTATAGCTGTTTCCTCTCCGTAGGAGACCTCCCAGTAGGCTTCAAATCCTCTGAAATGGTCCAGTCTTATAATATCAAACTTTTCCAGTGTATTCTCCAGCCTCTTTCTCCACCAAAAATAACCATCCTTGGCCATTTCATCCCACCTGTATACGGGATTTTCCCAAAGCTGTCCCGTTTTACTGAAATAGTCAGGGGGAACGCCTGCCACAGTGACGGGAATCCCCTTTGAATCCAGTTTAAAAAGTTCTTGATGACACCATACATCAGCACTTTCAAGGTCTGTATAAATTGGAATATCGCCAATTATTCTTATACCCCTTTCATTCGCATATTTTTTAAGTTCATCCCACTGTTTATGAAAAATATATTGAAGAAACTTTTCATAGAATATTTCTTCTTTGAGTTTATCCCTATACTCACTCAATTTGTTTTCTTCCCTGCCTGTGAGATGTCTGCTCCAGCTAGTCCAGTCCCTGGCTTCTAACATCTTTGACAGTGAAACATACAATGCAAAATCATCTATCCAAAATTCACTTGATGAAACGAAATATTCAAAATCTTCCTTCAAACTTTTTTCTCCAAAATCCATCATATGCTTGAATTTATTAAAGGCTTTTCTAAAAATAGCTTCCTTGAACTTTCCCACCCCTGGAAAGTCAACCCTCTTGTCTGAAAATTCAGGAACATTTTGCAGGTCCTCAGGTAGCAAATAACCATCCTCAAGCAAAAGCTCCGGACTTATAAACATAGTGTTGCCTGCAAAAACAGAAGGTGACTTGTATGGTGAATTATACTCGTCTACAGGATTCAAGGGAAGTACCTGCCAAAGCCCTTGTTTTGACTTCAGAAGAAAATCTATGAATTCACGTGCCTCATCACCCATGTCTCCAATGCCGTATTTTGACGGCAGGGATGAAATATGGAGCAAAATACCGCTTTTTCTTGGGAATCTCATTTTAATACCACCTTCTATTTTTAGTTGTAAAAAACAATTTCAATCAATATTGAATAATTCATTATAACATATTGTATTTCCAATATACATAACATTTGTTCAAACAAACGTTCTCCAGGTTGATAATATTATATCTCAATTCCATATCTTTTCAAACAACTAAATATCCCTCGTAAAATGAACAACAAAAAACGAGCTCTTAAGCTCGTTAATTTTCTTGGTGCGGACGGGGGGATTTGAACCCCCACACCCATTGGGCACTGCCCCCTCAAGACAGCGTGTCTGCCGTTCCACCACATCCGCATATTTAATTGTTGCGTCCTTTTTTCGACCGCTTGATTATTATAATAGAAAAGGAGAGGTTTGTAAAGTAAAAATTAACAATTTATTCAAATAATTTTACAAACCCTTCATTTTCTAAAACTGGAAATAAATGAAAGTGCTTTGTTCCGTTTGAGCTATGACCAAAAGAGCCAGCACCATAACCGTATATCCCAATGCACGAAGGGGCACCGGTACATGTTTCTGGATTTTCCCTGCAATTTCTTGCTCATTTTTCCTTACAAGATATTCAACCACATGCATGAGACAGAGGCCTGCGACTATCACAAGGTATTTCACCTGGAATGATGTAATCGTCAAGTTGCCTGCATTAAACATCTTACCGATTATTTGTATTGCCTGTGAGAATGACTTTGCCCTGAAGAACACCCATCCTATGCTTGTTAGATTGAAAAAAACAAATACGGATAAGGCATTGTACCATTTCTTGTCTTTCAGCTTGTTTCTAAAATCGGAAAAATATCTCAGATAGATATTGTGAAAAATAACCAGAAGTCCGTGGTATGCTCCCCAAACAATAAAAGTCCATGCCGCACCGTGCCACATTCCCGACAAGGTCATTGCGGTCATGAGAAACATGCACTGCATGACAAATCCATTTTTGTTGCCCCCAAGAGGTATATAGATATAATCCCTTATCCAGGATGAAAGGGTTATATGCCATCTCTTCCAAAACTCCTTTGGACTCCTGCTGATATATGGAGACTTGAAATTGATGTCAAGGTCCAAATCAAACAGGTGACCTACCCCTACTGCAATTTCACTGTACGCCGAAAAATCGAAATATATCTGAAATGCAAAAAGCCATGCAGCTATCCATCCGTCCAACATGGTAAAATTCATATAACTGTCAAAGAACCTGTTTGCATAAGTTGCCAGATAGTCTGCAAACAATAACTTTTTTGAAAGCCCCATCATTATATAATAGATGCCGTACTTGAGCCTGGATTCCTTCCAGATGCAGCTCTTGACATCATTTATTTGCGGAAGAAACTGGTATCCCCTCATTATTGGCCCTGCTATGAGCTGGCCAAAAAACGATATAAAAACCCAAAACCTGATAAATGATCTTTCAGGCTCTATTTCATCCCTCTTAACATCTGTCATATATGCAATGATCTGAAATGTGTAGAAGGAAATGCCAACAGGAAGTATTATCCTTGAAATGAATTCATCCTGGTTTTGAAATCCGATGTTTAGCAGGCTGGTCAAATTGGAAAGCAAAAATCCCGAATACTTGAAAAACAATAGATTCAAAAGATTCAATCCAAGTCCAAGATAATAGTACAGATTGTTTTTGCTTTCATGAAGCTTTAAAGCAAGGAAATATGATATGAAGGTCACTATTCCAAATAATACCAGATAATTGAACCCTGATGCACCATAAAACAGCAAATTTGCCCAGGCTAAAGCATAAACCCTTGATTTAGGGAAAATATAATACACAAGCACCGTAATGCTTAATAATATTAAAAACTCAAATGAATGAAACAGCATGTCAACCTCCTAGTTAAACCAGCAGAATGTAATTTCTACCAATTCTTCAGCCAATATTCTATATCCCTCAGGTATGAGATGAAGATGGTCTGAATATTTGTTATTCTCGATAAATCCTGTCATATCATAATATTCAGCGTCCCTTGAATCAAAATATTCCTGTACCAGTTCAAGATTGTCATCATATCCAGGTGTCTCTTTTACCTTGTCAAGAAGTGCCTTGTTTGCAGGATGCATAAAGAACAAGGTGTTCTTTCCTTCCTGAAGCTTCATTATCTTCTCGAGAAAATATATCTGATAGTTCTTCTCTGTCATGTCAAATTCTTTTGTGCTGAAAATTCTGTACATGGTAGGTTCGTCCAGCATACCTACAAGAAAATCCTTTTCTTCCCATGACTCTCCTTCACTTGACAGACTTTGATCGATTCCATTGAACTTCTTCACAAACCCTGCCTTCATTATATCCTTGTATTTCATAATGGACATTTTATTGAAAATTGACTTTTTCAATTCATCAACAATTCTTTTTTCACCAACTGAACTAATCTTGTCATTCATGACTTCCAGGTCGTAACAATGATTGTATGCTTCAAGGTCCTTTTCCTCAAGGATGTCTGCAAACCAGAAAACAGGCGCCGGATAAGGATTTCTTCCTACAAACCCCTGATATAAAATATCTATGACAACATTATCTCTTGAGATATTATAATCATCCATCAAAAGCAGTATTGCATATATATCACCAATCTGATTCGAAGGTATTGACAGATTGAAAACACCTATATTCCTTCCATCCTCTTGAAGGATTTTTTCCATATAGTATCCGATTGATTGAGTTCGAGTGCCTGGAGAACTGTACATTACAGAATCTCCTACCAGGACTATATAATCGTCCACTTCTTCTTCGCTTATTGCCCGACCTATCTGTTCAAGGGCTATCCTTATGTTTTCATGTTTGTTTTTTATTAGATCATACTCTATCCTATAGTCATATATTATTGATGAATCCACCATTTCAGGCAGAAACATCTGAACAAGTATCATATAGAAAATAAAATACAGTATGACTTTTTTATATTGCTTCATACTTTTCCTCTTTGCGCGCTATCATTTTATTCATTTTTGCAGCGTTATCCTCTTCTTCTTGACAAAGAAAAACTTTAAATAACTGATATCTTATCATATTATATAGACCATTTAAAGTTATCTAAAGTTCCACTGATATGCATTTTTTATTTAATTCTTCACACCCTGTTTTTCCAATACACTGTCCAAATTCTTCATAAGATTTGCCAATGTGGTGCTGTTGTCGATTATCCTGTCTGCATGCTTTTTCTTCTCTTCAATGTCCATCTGGGAATCTATGATTTTTACAGATTCCTCCATTCCCCTGTTGTCTCTTTTAAGCAGTCTTTCAAGCTGCGTGTCCCTGTCGGAATATACAAGCCATATCTCATCATAGGAAAGTCCATATTCCTTGAGATGGTCCAGTTCCTCAATGGCAAGGGGGATATCAAGGAATATCAAATTATCCCCGCTTTTATTAATTTGTCTTTCAAGTTCTTCAATAACAGCCTTGTGTACAATCCCATTTATTCTATTTCTGTTGTCATCTGAAGAGAATACAATTTTTGCAAGCTTCTTTCTGTCGATTTCATCCTTGTCATCAAGTATTCCACTGCCGAACGCTTCAACAAGTTCGCCATGAATGACCGAACCCTTGTTGTACAGTTCATGGACTATCCTGTCCGAATCCAGAACTTTGTATCCTCTCTCCATCAAGGTCTTGGATACAGTACTTTTGCCTGTAGCTATTCCGCCGGTAATTATTATGAGTCTTTTATTTTGTATCATACCACGTATCTCCAATATTCATGTCTACAGTCAAGGGCACCTTTAGCTCTGCAGCCTTTTCCATTTCATTTTTCAGAATAAGCTTAACATCTTCAAGCTCTTCCTCCACTGCTTCTATGATGAGTTCATCATGTATCTGAAGAATAAGCCTGGACTTCATGTTGTTTTCCTTAAGTCTGAAATAAACATTTATCATAGCCTTTTTGATTATATCCGCTGCAGTTCCTTGTACGGGAGTGTTGAGGGCAAGTCTTTCACCCAGAGCCCTTATATTGAAATTTCTTGAATTCAGCTCAGGTATGTATCTCCTTCTTCCGAAGATTGTATCAACATAACCATCCTTCTTTCCCTGCTTGACGATGTTGTCCATGTAATCCTTTACACCTCCAAAGAAATTCAAATAGTTTTCTATATACTCCTTTGATTCCTTGCGAGGTATGTCAAGGTCCCTGCTTAGACCATAATCACTTATTCCATAAACTATTCCAAAGTTTACAGCCTTTGCTCTGCTTCTCATGATTGATGTCACTTCATCCTCTTCAACATGGAACACCTGTGCGGCTGTCTTTCTGTGGATATCCTCATTGTTTATGAACGCTGATTTCAGGTTTTCATCATCTGACAGGTGTGCCAGCACCCTTAACTCTATCTGGGAGTAGTCCGCGTCAACCAATTTTCTGCCGACTTCATGTACAAACACCTTCCTCAGTTCCCTGCCTTCTTCAGTCTTGACGGGAATGTTCTGCAGGTTGGGTTCTGTGGAACTTATCCTGCCCGTACTTGCTATAGTCTGTTTGAATGAGGAATGCACTCTTCCTGTCTCCTTGTCAACAACATTCAACAGTCCATCAACATATGTTGACTTGAGCTTTGCCAGCTGCCTGTACTCAAGTATCTTCAAGACTATTGGATGTTTCAACTTGAGCTTGTCAAGGACCTCGGCATTTGTGGAATATCCGGTTTTGGTTTTCTTTATTACAGGAAGTCCAAGCTTGTCGAAAAGAATTTCTCCCAGTTGTTTTGGTGAATTTATGTTGAAAACCTCATCTGCAAAGTCGTAGATTATCTCTTCAAGTATCTCTATCTTTCTGCCCAGCCTCTCGCCAATGGCTTTGAGCTCTTCCGTATTGATCTTGAATCCCAATATCTCCATTGATGCCATTATCTCAACCAGCGGCAGTTCTATTTCATTGTACAGACTGTCCATGTCCGCTTCCATTATCTGCTTTTCCATTTTATCCTTTATGTTCCATACGCCGGACAGTTGGTTGGACAAAAATTCCTTTCTGTCTTCAGGTTCAATACCCGAAAAGACCTTTTTATTTTTGCCGGACCCCAGATAATCCTTTTCACCTTTTATATCAAGATCCAAATATTCAAACACAAGCTTGTCTATAGAATATGACGATTCCGATGGCTCCAGCAGATACTTGCCAATCATGGTGTCAAATTTCACGCCTTCCAGGCTTATACCAAGCTTGTCAAACAAAATAATTTCATCCTTTATATCGTGGCTAAATTTTTCAACAGACGGATTCTCCAGAATTTCCTTGATTGACACAATGGATTCCTCAATATTATCCTCAATATAAAAGACCCGTTTGTCATCAATCATTACACCCATGGCTACAGGTTTCGAATAAAGTGCTCTTTCTCCGTCATATAGGACCTTTATCGCCATTTGTGAGGCCGAGTTTATTTCACCGTAGAGCTTCTTGCTGTCAATTTCAACAACTTCTACCTTTTTAGATTCCGGTTTCCTGTCTTCTTCCTTATCCCCTTCTCCCATTGAAAAAAGTGACAATTGCTTGTCTTCAGACTTCAGCCTGTTCATGAACTGTCTGAATCCGAACTCCTTGTACATCTCCATAAGCTCGTCTCCGTCAACTTCCTTGTACAGAAAATCTTCCATGGAGCACTCCATGGGAATTTCTGTCACTATGGTTGCAAGATCCCTGCTCATATATGCCTGCATCTTTTCAGATTCCAGCTTTTCCTTCAGTTTACCTTTAACTTCTCCAATATTTTCATAGATTCCTTCAAGGGTTTCAAACTGGTGGATAAGTTTCATACCCGTCTTTTCGCCAACACCCTTTACTCCCGGAATATTGTCTGAGCTGTCTCCCATCAACGCCTTAAGGTCTATGAACTGTTTGGGAGTCATTCCATATTCTTCTTCCATTAGCTCCCTGGTATACTTGACAGTGTTGGTTACACCCTTCTTGGTTATAAGCACATACACATCATCATCAACAAGCTGAAGGTAGTCCCTGTCGCTTGTGACCATGTACACCTCTATACCCTGAGCTGCTGCAAACTTGGACAAGCTTCCCGCAACATCGTCCGCTTCATATCCTTCAATCTCAAGATGCTTGATGCCATGAAGTTCAAGCACATCCCTTATGAGACCGAACTGCATAACAAGCTCATTGGGAGCCTTGGCTCTTCCAGCCT
Organism: Dethiosulfatibacter aminovorans DSM 17477; assembly: GCF_900142005.1. GTDB lineage: Bacteria > Bacillota > Clostridia > Tissierellales > Dethiosulfatibacteraceae > Dethiosulfatibacter > Dethiosulfatibacter aminovorans. Next base: position 96,010 of record NZ_FQZL01000009.1, on the reverse strand, counting down.
TGTATTCCTTGTACTTTTCATGTCTGAAGGTCGGCTTCTTTGGGTCAAAGGCCGTGACAATATAATCAGGCTTGTATTCATCCAGCAACTTGTACATCATGCTCAGAAATCCATAGACTGCATTTGTATATATTCCTTTCTTGTTTTTCAATGGAGGCAGAGCATAGAAAGCTCTGAACAGTATGCTGTTTCCGTCTAATATCAAAAATTTCTTCTTCTCCATATATATCTCCCGTTTTGTTTTTTAGCTACTTTGCAATGATTGTTTTTTAGCCGCATTACAGTATTCATTAATTTTAACATATAAACCTTATACTAACTATCTTTTTATTGTCTAATGAAACTTTCCATGCAAAAAACAAAAATAACCGTCCCCATTGTTTTTTGCATGGAAAAAGGCGGTATTACCGCCTTTTCATTTTATTTTTTCGTTTTTCTTATTATGGCCCTTGCTATGATGTAGACAACCAGAATAGCTACAAGCAACACTGCGAGCAGTGGAATGAATCCAAATACGAATACCACGAAGCCCTCAAGTGCATCGATAAGGTTGTTTACGGTTTGAGTGAAACTTGCCTTGGCTCTTTCCCATAGATTTTCGTCAACTGGTTTTATCTTGTTCCTGTCATATACTTCCCTTATTTCAATATGTATTGTCGACATGGAAGACCTGTAATCTATATCACTTAGATTGATCCTGTATGCGTCTATCTGGTTCCTTACCCTTGTAAGCTCGTTTTCTATCTGCATTATCTCGGGTATGTTCTCAGCCTTTGCAAAAAGTTCCTGAAGTCTTGCTTCCTGTGCTTCCAAATTCTCAACCTTGCTTTCAGTATCATAGTATGACTTTGTCAAATCAGTTTCATTTGTTCTTTCGCTTACTACCTCGACCAGGTCTCCCTCTTCCGTAATAAATCCATATGCATCATCGAAAACCTCCTGAGGAACCCTCACCGTCATGTATCCGTTTTTAAGGTTTATATTCTCATCCTTTTCATAGTCATAGTAGTAATAGTTGTTGGAGTATGTTTCGAAGGCTTCAATATACCCGCCGTAGAAACCGACCTTGCCCTTCACCTGTGACACAAACAGATCGTAGTCCTCTGTTTCAACGGAAACATACCCGTTTTTGATTATCTTAAGCTCCCTGTCCCTGTAACCATTTCCGGAAACAGTCGCCTTTTCTTCAATTTCGACGCTATCAGTCCAGGCCTCACCGTCCATCTCCTCGGTTACTAAATAGTCGCCGTCGTCAAAACTTTTTGTAATACTGTTGTCAGTTGCTCCATAGTCCATTCCCGGCACTCTCGGTTCTTCAGAAGGCACTTCCATGGAATACTCGGCAGGAGCACTGTCCATCGCCATTTCACTCTTCTGCATCCCCAGTCTGCCGCTGTTGAGTGCAAAAGGAACCATCAGCACAACTATCAGTGCCGCAGCTATGGCCGACATCCGCCTTATACCAAAGCGTCTTTTTGCTTTCTTTTCGGCCGGCTGGACTTCCTTGAGCTTCATGTGGAGTTTCTTGCAGTAGCCTTCCGGCAACTCCTCCATAGGTATGCTGTTCAGCTCATTCACTATTCTTTTTATCTTTTCAAGCTCATTCCTGCAGTCTTCACATTCCGATATATGATTTTCAAATTCCGTCTTTTCTTCTTCAGTCAGCTCATTGTCCAGGTAAAGTGAAATTTTCTGTCTGCATTCTTTGCAAATCATACGATCACCATCCAATTAATTATAATCATTCACGTTCTCTTCAAGTATTTCCTTCAGTTTTTGTCGCCCTCTGCTAATTCTTGATTTGACGGTTCCTATATTGCAGGACAATATCCTTGAAATTTCATCATAACTGAAATCATTGATATCCCGCAGAATAATCACAGTCTTGAAGTCATCATCCAGTTTTTCTATTGCTTCCATTACCATTTCAGATGTAAGCTTTTTGTCTACAATATTTTCAGGAGAAGATTTTTCATCTTCCAATTCCATGTAGAATTCATCATACCCTGAATGAAGTGGCTGGTCGACAGAAACTGTATTTTCCTTCTTTTTCCTCTTAAAATCCAAGCATGTATTGACAACGATTCTGTACATCCATGTCTTGAAGGATGAATTCATATTGAATTTTCCAATATTTTTGAACACCTTAATCAAAGACTCCTGAGAGACATCTTCAGCATCCTCTTTGTTCCTTAAGTATTTCAATGCAATATTGTATGCTACCTTCTTGTAATCCTTGATAAGAGTTTCAAATGAATCAATGTCCCCTTTCTGACTCATTTTAATCAATAAAATCTCTGCATCATTCAAAATATCCACCCCATTTGTTAATATAGACGATTATAATTAATTATTGTTCCAAATTTCCAATTATTTTTTTCTAGGCAAACCTCCCCAATTTAAGACAATTATACTATAGTGAAAAATCATTTACAATAAAACGGGTAATAATAACAATTATTTAACAATTCAAAAGACATTCTTGATCCGGATACAAAAAACTTTTCGCGAAGTTATTGACATATGCCACAAATGTGGTATACTTAAGTTGTAAGGAACATATACCCAATTGGAAGGAGGATTAAAAATGCCATATAGAGATGGAACAGGCCCTGAAGGATTGGGACCATCAACTGGAAGAGGACTGGGGAACTGTACAAGCAAGGAAGGTATTTCAACACCTTCAGGCTATTACGGTGGATACGGCCTTGGAAGAAGAGGTTGTGGCAGAGGTCTTGGCAGAGGAATGGGAAGAGGATATAGACCTGGTATCGGCAGAAGGTATTATCAGCCGGTGGATAGACAAGCTATTCTCAAGGAAGAAAAGGAAATGCTGAAAAGAAGACTTGCTGAAATTGAAGATCTGATGGAAAAAAGTGAATAAATTTTAGAAGGATGACTTGTCTCATCCTTCTTTTTCTAATATAATGTTATAGACAATAAAGCAATTATTAAGTCATGCAAGAAAGTTTACAGTCAATATGCTCACATGCTTCAAGTGGATATAAATACAATGGACTTTCTATAGGTATTAAGGAAGAGGTGATATAATGCCAAGACCTAGAAAAAGAAGAAGAGTATGCGAACTGCCGGAAACAATATTATTCAAGCCGGCAGGAAAACCAATAACTGAATCCGAATTGGTTGTAATAACCATTGATGAATATGAAGTTATAAGGTTGATTGATTTGGAAGGACTGAATCAGGAAGAATGTGCAGAAAGAATGGAAGTAGCCAGATCAACCATTCAAAGAATGTATGAAGAGGTAAAAAGAAAGCTTGCGGACAGCATAGTAAACGGGAAAGCCTTCAAAATAGAAGGTGGAGACTACAAACTGTGTGAATTTGACAAGGATGCCTGTACAACCCCGTGCTGCATGGAAAAAAACAGGAACAGAGCAGGATTGGGAAGAGGTGCCGGCAGAGGTGCTGGAAGAGGTAACAAAAACGGTTTATAACCGCAGCCATATTCTATTTATTGGGCGTGCTCCAAAACTGCAAAAAACTGATGTCATAGTTGAACATCAGTTTTTTATTTTTTTGATTTAATTGAATTACATCCTGAAAATGATGACAAAGAGCATAACGATCACCAGGAAACCTCCCACTAGATAGATGGAATAAGTTATACTGTTGAACTTGTCCTGGATTGATTTTATATCCTTAGATAATGTGGTCATGTTACCATTGACATTATTCTGTATTGATTTGATATCCTTGGATATTGCATCTATATTGCCGCTTATATTGTGCTTTATTGACTCCCCTGCTCCTTCTACCGTTTCAGCTGATTTGCTTCTAAGTGACGTCCAAATTATCTCCATTCGTTTTGTTGGTGAATACTCCTCCATAAATTCAATGTTCGACAAGTATTTTGCCGTTTTTCCTATTCCTTTCACAGAATACAGAAGAATATCGTCAAGACCCTTCAATACTGTATTGAATACTCTGTATGTAACCGTCAGCACAGGCAAGTATATGTTTTTCTCAATCGAAAACCATTCTGTTGTAGGATTGACAAAATCCGGCCTTCTTCTACCTTTCACAGGTACAACCAGCTTTTTAAGAATAAATCTGGTATAGATTGCTATTCCCAATCCTATAGTAATGAATGACGATAGAATATTTCCAAATGTAAAATAATGGAAGTGTTCCATTTCCTCCATATGAATGCCGAAAACCTTGTAGATATCTCCGAAATAGTCAAAAAACAAGTCTGGCTTTATTCCTATGACAAAAATCAATGCAGCCGATATTACCATTGGAAACAAGGCTCTTCTGTTTATGTATCTGCTGTAAGATGCATAGTATCTGCTGTTGTTTTCAACAAAAAGTGATATGTACAGCTTCAAAAGGTATGCAGTAGTAAAGGCACTGCTTAGATAAAAAACGAATTCTGCTCCATAAGCCAGAACAGGGCTCGAATGATGAAGGGCCTCAGCAAGTGCATGATGGATTATTGTCTTGCTTGTGAAGCCGTTGAATCCGGGCAAGCCGATTATCGCACAGAAGCCTGTGAAGAATGTAAGTTTAAGTATCGGCTTGAAGGTACCAAATCCATATATTTCGTTTATATTAAGCTTGTGTGTAATCATGTATATTATACCCACACCCATGAACAACATCACCTTGAATATGGCATGGTTGAATATGTGGAAGAGCGTGCCGAATACAGCAATGGCATTATGTTCTCCCATTGCTCCCATAAGGCCTACACCCATTATTATATATCCCAGTTGACTCATGGAGCTGTATGCAAGTGTCTTCTTTATATTAATCTGGAACAGCGCCAGATATCCTCCCATGAACATGTTGACAAGGCCAGAAAATATCAAGGCATAGGAAATATATTTGTTTCCATCCATAAGAAATATGCTGGTAATGATTATTCCAAAGATACCCGTCTTTACCAGTATACCGGAAAGAACGGCACTTGCAGGAGTAGGTGCTGCTGGATGAGCCTTCGGCAACCATATATGGAGCGGTACCATACCGGCCTTTACTCCGAATCCAATTATCATGAGTGCGCTTATAAGATATTTAATGGCTCCCATGTTAGGCAATACACGACCTATATAGTCGATGTCCAGCGATTTTGTATGAGAATACAGTATGAATATTCCCATAAGAAGTATCAAACCACCGGCTATCGCCATACCCATGTACGTGGCTCCGGCTTTGTGAGCTTCCTCATCTTCATCGTGGATGATGAGAGGATAAGATGCCATGGACATGATTTCAAAAAAAGTGAAGAGATTCACTAGATTTTCCGAAATGAACACACCTATGGTGCTTGCATATGTTATCATGAAAAACAGATAATACCTGTTCCTGTGAATATAATTGATAAGATACTGGCTCGAATATACATTGATGATGAACCAGACAAAAGCTGTAATAAAAACAAACATGTATCTGAATATATCCATCTTTAGGTGAAGTCCCGTACCCATGACATATGGAATTGTATATTCAACGGGAGCCTCTATTACCATGGGATACATATATATTATCACTATCAGGTTAATGAGGGTTATTACTATGTTTAAAAAGTTTCTTATGTTGTTGTTCCTATAGCCCAGAACAGACGTAACCACACTTCCAATGAATGGGAAGAGCAGTATGAAAAGCAAGAGTTTTTCCATGGATATCTCCTTTAGAACAATAATTTAGAAGCCTGGTCTATGATATTTATCAGAAGATTAGGCATAATTCCAGCTATTACGTTTATAGCTGTCAGAATCACTATAGGCACAAGCATAAAATTGCCAGGTTCTTTTATTTCAATTTCAGCCGAGGGCGCACCTCTGAAAAAAGCGCTGCTTATGATAGGTATCAGATAACCGGCAGTCAAGAGAGCACTTAGAAGAAGCATGACCGGAACTATGAAATTTCCTCTTTCCAGTCCCCCAATGGCCAGATGCCACTTGCTTACAAAGCCGTTCGTCGGAGGAATTCCTATAAGACAAATTGACGAAATTGCAAAACATGTCATTGTTACAGGCATCCTTTTCCCTATTCCCTGTATTTCCTCCAGTTCCGTTTTATTTTCGTAGTGCATTATTGCTCCTACGCAAAAGAACAGTGTTATCTTTGTTGTAGCATGGAAAAGCATATGTAATATGCCGCCAGTGAATGAACTTTCGTCAAACACCACCAGACCCAGCATTATATATCCCAGTTGGCTTATGGTTGAATAGGCCAGTCTTTTCTTGAGATTCTTCCGCCCCATGGCAAGAAAGGATCCCATCAGTATTGAAACAAGGACCAGTATTTGAGTATACCTGTTTCCTCCTATATTCTCAATAAGTTCCCATCCAAGTACATAGTATGTCATCCTCATGAGAGAAAATATTCCTGATTTTACAACTGCAACTGCATGAAGAAGGGCGCTCACGGGAGTAGGTGCCACCATTGCTGCTGGAAGCCATGCGTGAAAGGGTACAAGTGCAGCCTTTACCCCAAGTCCCACAAACAGCAGCAGATATACCATTAGATAATAGCTTGCATCTATATTTTTAATATTTCCAACTATTCCACCAGGCTTGAAGTCCAGCGTTCCGGTCTGACTGTAAAGAAGTATCAAGCCGAAAAGAACAAAGGTTGCTCCAACGAATGAATAGATAATATATTTCTTTCCAATCTGCAATGCTCTGTCTGTCCCTGTCTGAATAACCAACGGAAAGGTTACCAGCGTCAGCAGCTCATAGAAGAGATACAAGGTAATCAGGTTTCCCGAAAAAGCTATGGAAAGAGTAATTCCCTGTGTCATCATGAAAAACATTGAATAGCTTCTAAGCTTTTTTTCATGACTCATGTAATCTATGGAGTAGAAGGTTGTAAATATCCAAAGGGTTGATACAAGAACTGCAAATATCTTACCCAAAATATCAGGAAGAAAATATAGATTGATTATTTCACTGAATCTCAGGATAGTGAGCTTTTCATCCTTTATTAAAAATACACAGATCAAGGTCAGAAAGAAATTGATGAATGCAGATGCTATAAGGGTTTTGTTTATTTTTTTTTCATCTGAAAATCTAATATAAATCCCACTTAAGATGGGAAAAATTATTGGTGTCAAGATTAATAGCTTCATCAATACCTCCTAAATAAAGCTCTTGGAAATCATTTCAAGTATGGTGCTTGAGAACAGTCCTGTCAAAGTCATTAGGATAATAAGAACTGCTACAGGCGCTATCTTGGCGGTTTCTATCTTCTTCGAATTGTATATCTTGCCTTCCAGGTTGTTCTGTCCGAAGAATCCATTGATTACTATTGGAAAATAGTAAAGGAGATTCAACAGACTGCTGGCAAGAATAATCAGTATCAAAGGTATCCTGTTTATTTGTATACATGCCAAAGACAGGTACCATTTGCTTATAAAGCCAGGAAATACAGGTATTCCAACCATTGAGAAGGATGCCAGTGCAAATAGGATCAGGGCAAAAGGCATTTCACGTCCTATCCCCTTCAGATCTTCAATATATTTGCTGTTGTTTTTCTTTATCATAAGCCCCGAAAGAAGAAACAACCCGGATTTTGTAAGGGCATGGCCTATAATATGATAAACAGCTATAGTCATTCCAGCTACACTTCCGATGCCAAGTCCAAAGGCTATATAGCCGACCTGGGCAATACTGGAATATGCAATCATTCTTTTCAGCTCTTTTTGATTTATTGCCATTACAGAACCGAAAATCATTCCACAGGATCCCAATAGAAGAATGACATCCATTATGATTGTATTCTCTACAATTTCCAAGGTAAACATCCTGAATATCATCTTTATGAGCATAAAGATATACACCTTTATTACCATGGACGAAAGCAGGGCGCTTGATGGAGCCGGAGCTGATGAATGGGCATCCGGAAGCCATCCATGGAGAGGAAACAGTGCACTTTTTACTCCAAGACCTACCGTGAAAAGGGTCAGTATTATAAGGATGGAGTTCTTATAGTCCATATGGTTATTAGCTATGACTCCACTTATAAGAGACATATTGAGATGCCCTGATATGGAGTACAGATATGCTATTGCCATAAGCACTAGTCCTGAACCTATTGAACTCATTACGAGATACTTGATTGTAGCTTTAATGTTTTCCTTTTTGTCCTTTATTACAATAAGCCCGCATGCTGACAAGGTGGACACTTCAATAAATACATAAGAATTGAAAAGGTCATTGGAATATACGACTCCAAGAAGAGATGCAACCAGTATGTTCACCAGTGTGTAAAACAGACCTATCCTGTTTTCTTCAATTTCATCCATTATGCACGAATTGGAGTATATTACAGTCATCAGAGTTATTATTGCAAAAACAAAAGAAATCAGAGCTTCCGCATTCCCTATGTGGAACTGTATTCCAAGGAAGGTATCCGGGTGTCCTATATTGAGGATATAGTATCCATTACTGATTGTTTTCACAAGGGTCATACCAGTTGAGGCAACCAGTAGTATGCTTGTTGAAAGTATAAGTAATGAAGTCTTTTTATAGTCTCTTATCAAGGGGGCTGTAAATGAAGTTATCATTAAAACCAGTATGTTTATCAGGGGAAAGCTATTTGTCATTTTTATTTCCTCTCATTTCCATTATTTTTTCCAAGTCTATTGTTCCGTATTTTTCATTGAGCTTTACTGTCAGACCAAGAGCAAATGCAGTTGTTGTTACTGCAACTACTATGCCCGTAAGCATTAGTGCCGTTGGGACGGGATTTACATAGTGAAGGACGCCCTTGAATCCGTTCCTTATTATTGGCGCTTCTCCTCCTTCGATATATCCTTTTGCTATGAAAAAAAGGAATATGGCAGTATCCATTATATTCAAACCTATTATCTTCCTAATAAGGTTGTTGTGAAACATCAGAGTCGTGAAGCCCACTCCGAATAGTACTATTGCTGCAGTTTCATAATAGTTTATCAGTAATCCTGTCATATCATACCTCTCCATCCAAAAATAACGAAAATACAAAATACATCATCAGCGACACAACTATTCCGACAATTATGTTCAATGGAAGTATCAGTCCTGCACTGAATATGTTGCCAGGAGTTCCTGATGGTATCTTTGGCAGATGCAAATCATAGGAAAGAAAACTGTATCCCTTCAACAGTCCATAAAGGACAAGTGGAATGCTCATTCCTTTCATGATTACATTTTTGTTTATGAGATTTCTGGTATATGTTTTCCCAAATACCAGATGCATTATTATGAAGGAGCAGCCAAGTATTGCCCCTCCGGCAAATCCTCCTCCAGGAGAAAGATGTCCATGGAATATGATGTATATGGAAAAAAGCTGGATAATGGGTATCATTAGCCTGCATACTTCTACAAGTATTGTATCTTTGTATTTCATATTTCACCTCTTTATAAATACTAAGCTGCTTTCTTGAAGAGCAAAAGTATGATCAATGCTCCTGTAAACAGCACCGACGCTTCCATGAAAGTATCAAGTGCCCTGTAATCAAGTACTATTGCCGTTACTATGTTGAGCGCTCCTGTTTCTTCAGTTGTTCTTTCAAGATATGAGTGGCTCAATTCATTGTTGTCCGGATTGTATGGGTTGCCAAAAGGAGGCAGTTCACTTACACCTGACAGAAGAAGCGCTATCAGAAGAACTGCTATGGCTATCGCACTTGCAAGTCTCATTTTTTCTCTCCTTTTATTTTCTTCAAAGCCGCTATAAACAGGAATGTAGTGATTCCCGCACCTACAGCTGCTTCTGTTATTGCCAGGTCGGGAGCATTAAGCTGCTGCCACAGAACAGCCATAATCAAGCTGTAGACCATAAACACTATGATTGTGGATAGAAGGTCCTTTATCACAGATATTGATATTGAAAATACAATCAAGGATATTAACATTATTATACTGAAAAGTTCCATTAATTGTCCTCTCTTTCTTTTTCATAGTGTGCCTTGGTTATAATATGGGTTGCCGTTGGTGAAGTAATCCATATGAAGCCGATAACCACTATGATTTTTAATGTGACTGCATCAAGACCGTTGTAAATACAGAGGCCAAGAAGAGTGAACACCGTTCCAAGTGTGTCGCATTTTGCGCTACTGTGTGCTCTGGTATAAATATCCGGGAATCTCAATATTCCTATTGTTCCAACCAGAAAGAAAAAGATTCCTGAAAGCAGGAACAAGCCTGTTATTATATTTCTTGCCATATCACTGCTCCTTTATGGTTTTTGATATTATTATTGAAGCGGAAAAGCTGATCAGTGCATAAACCAGTGCAACGTCAATGAAATAACTTTCATGAAAAATAAAGGACACAATTATTATTATTGATATGACCTTGGTTCCAACAAGATTGATTGCTATAATCCTGTCCGATATTGTAGGTCCCTTGATTGCTCTATATACGCAAAGGAATATTGTTGTCGATAGAATCAATATGGTGAAATTCAGAAGACTAATCATAATAAAGTTCCTCCAGTTTCATTAGAATCTTTTCAAACCTTGTTTCTTCAATAGACTTGCCGAATTCCTCTGTAAGGCAATGTATGAGCATTTCATCATCTTCCATTGAAACTGTCAAGGTTCCAGGGGTCAATGTGATGGAATTTGCCAGGATTGTTCTGTGAAGATCCGACTTCAGACTTATTCTGTGTTTTACAAATGACGGTGACAGTTTTGGTTTTGGTGAAAGAACAAGCATGGCAACATGAATATTCGCCTTGATAATTTCATACAAAAGAATGAAAAGATATTCGAAAAAATATGGTATACTCTTCAATCCTATACTTAATCGTATTTTTTCAACAAGCTTTTTGTTAATCAGGGCAACCAAAATAACTCCGAAAATTCCAACAAGCAAAACTTCAATGGAAAATCTTTCGGCAAAAACCAGCCATAGTCCCAGAAGCAGGACATGTATTAAATTGTGCATTAAATCACTCCTATGAGAATTATAAAGATTGGTATGTTTGAAGGGGATAAAAATTCAATGCTATAATAACACATTTGAGAATGTTTTTCAATAAAATTGTTTGCATTGTTAAAATTTTATTTTGTATTGAAGATCAAGTCCTAAAATAGTATAATCTCCATAGCTGCTACAGATATTACAAAAGGAGACTTAATTGATGAAAAAACTACTCAGTATCACATCAATACTGATTCTTGCACTCGTCTTGTGGGGATGCACTATCAGCGATTCAAAAAGCGATGATTTAAAGGTATCTAAAAGTGAATTCATGCTGGATACGGTAATCACCCTCACTCTCTACGGCACTGACGACGACTCTGCAATTGATGAAATATTCAATACCATCTCAGAACTCGAAGATAAACTCAGCATACATGAAGAAGGAAGCGAACTGGCACTCATACGAGATAATGCAGGCATAAAACCTGTTGCTGTATCAAATGATACTCTTGCAATATTTGAAAAATCAGTAGAATACTCAAATCTGTCAGGAGGTCTTTTCGATATTACCGCTGCCCCCCTCATATCATTGTGGGCTATAGGGACTGAAGAGCAAAGAGTCCCCTCTCATGAAGAAATAAAAGCCGCTCTGGAACTTATCGGTTATGAAAAGATTGTTATAAACCATGATGAATCCACTGTTTATATTGAGGGTAAAGGAATGTATGCAAATCTTGGTGCCATAGCCAAGGGCTATATAGCAGACAAGGCAGCTGAAAAAGCAAAGGAACTCGGAGTAGACAGCGCTATTTTAAACCTTGGAGGCAACGTGCTGCTCATAGGGTCAAAACCTGATGGAAGCAACTTCAAGGTTGGAATACAGGACCCCGATGAACCAACAGGCGGCTATATGGGAATAGTGGAAGGAAGGAACCTTTCCATTGTGACTTCCGGAGACTATGAAAGGTATTTCATTGAGGACGGTGTGAAATATCATCATATCCTGAATCCCTATACCGGCTACCCCGTGGATAGCAATATAAAGAGCGTATCCATCATAACGGAAAATTCTTTTGATGGAGATGCACTTTCAACCTCAGTACTCCTCATGGGTCTTGAAAAAGGTCTTGAATTTATTGAAGCTAAGGAAAATACCGATGCAATTTTCATTACAAAGGACAATGAAATAATCCTTACAGATGGCGCACAAGAAATATTTCAACTGAAATCGGAAAAGTATTCATTCAAGGAATAACTGAAAATCTAAAAAAATCCCGCAGATTAATCTGCGGGATTTTTAATTACTTCTTCTTGTTCTTTTTCAATGTCAGTGATATTCTGTTTCTCTTTTTATCCACATCAAGTATTCTGGCAGAAACAGTATCGCCTACCTGAACCACTTCCATTGGCGACTTGATATACTTGTCGCTCATTTCCGAAACATGGATAAGTCCGTCCTGTTTTACACCAATATCCACAAATGCTCCAAAATCTACAACATTTCTTACTGTACCGGTAACTATCATGTCCGGCTTTAAATCTTCCATTTTGAGAACGTCATTTCTGAAAATAGGCTTAGGCATTTCATCACGCGGATCCCTTCCCGGCTTTTTAAGCTCTTCAATGATATCAATAAGTGTGGGAAGACCGACTTCAAGTTCTTCTGCAAGAACCTTGTATCTGTCTTTTAGCCTTTCCTTTGTTGGCTTTTTCTTTTTGTTGACCTTCAACCTTGCAAGGTCCTGAAGGCTTTTCATCCTTCCTCCACCTTTGATTTCAATACTGGCCTGCTTTTCCTTTACAGGTATGGACAATATTCTTTCATTGAAGTCTGTAAGCTTCAATTTTCCCAAATGTTCAAAATCATATCCAAGTCTTACAAGCAGTTTCTTCGCTATATCATATGATTCAGGATGGACCGCCGTCTTGTCCAAATAGTTGTCCCCGTCACTGATTCTCAAAAATCCTCCACATTGCTCGTATACCTTGTCTCCAAGTCTCTTAACATTTTTAAGGTCGTTTCTGCTGTGGAATTTTCCATTCTCTTCCCTGTATGCAACTATATTCTTGGCTACTGATTTGTTTACGCCGGCTACATATTGAAGCAGAGAATAAGATGCAGTATTCAGGTCAACTCCAACACTGTTTACGCAGTCCTCTACTACTCCATCAAGGGCCTTGCCAAGCTTTGTCTGGTTGACGTCATGCTGATACTGGCCTACTCCTATACTCTTTGGATCTATCTTTACAAGTTCAGCAAGAGGATCCTGGAGTCTTCTTCCTATGGATATTGCTCCCCTGATGGAAACATCTATATCCGGATATTCCTCGGTTGCCAGCTTTGAAGCCGAATAAACGGAAGCTCCCGCCTCGCTTACTATTGTATACGAAACATTTTTGCCGGATTCCTGCAATATGTCAGCCACCAGCATTTCAGTCTCCCTTGATGCAGTACCGTTCCCTATGCTTATTACTTCAACGGCATATTGGTCTATGAGCTCGTTTATTCGTGCCTTTGATTCCTTTACCTTGTTTTGAGGTTCGTTTGGATATATTGTATCATACTCCAATACCTTCCCTGTTTCGTCAAGCACTGTAAGCTTGCATCCCGTCCTGAAGGAAGGGTCGATTGCCAAAACGACTGAATCCTTTACAGGAGGCACCAAGAGAAGGTTTTTTGTATTTTTCGAAAACACTTTTATTGCTTCCTCCTCAGCCTTTTCAGTTAGGATGTTTCTTATCTCCCTTGTCACCGAAGGTGTAATAAGCCTCTTGTATGAATCTTCTATGGCATTGTTAAGATATTCATCTGTAACTGCATCCTCATTCCTGACAATCTTGTCTTTCAAATAATTCACTATCTTTTCGTCAGGAGTAGTCATGCTGACCTTTAATATCTTTTCCTTTTCTCCCCTGTTTATTGCAAGTATTCTGTGATTTGCAATCTTTGAAATCTCCTCTGTGAACTTGTAGTACATGTCGTATACAGTACTTTCTTCCTCATTCACGGCAGTTGTTGAAATCGACCCCTCTTTCAAGAAAATATCACGGATTTGTTCCCTGTATTCGGCATCATCCGACACAGCCTCTGCTATTATATCCATGGCACCATTGAGGGCGTCTTTCACAGTTTTGACTTCTTCACTTATATATGGCTGGGCAAGTTCTTCTGCAGTACCTTCCACAACTTCCTGTTGCCTTATGATCTCCGCCAAAGGTTCAAGCCCTTTGGCTTTGGCTATGGTCGCACGTGTTTTCTTCTTCTGCTTGTATGGTCTGTAAAGGTCTTCCACCCTTTGGAGAACCTCTGCATCAAGTATGTCTTTTTTAAGCTCTTCAGTGAGCTTACCCTGTTCCTCAATGAGTCTTACCACCTCATTTTTTCTTTCCTCGAGATTTCTTATATAGGTAAGTCTTTCATCAAGATTCCTTAAAACAACATCATCCAATGATCCTGTCTTTTCTTTTCTATATCTGGCGATGAAAGGAATTGTATTACCCTCATCTATTAGGTCCACAGTGTTTTTTACTTGGAATTCCTTCAAGTTGAATTCTTCACACAGTTTTTTTATAATATCCATTTTAGCTCTCCTGTTTGTTATTTATACTTTTCATCTTCAAATATTCATTCATGAACAAATCCAGATCTCCATCCATTACTGCCTGAATATTTCCCTTTTCAGCATTGGTCCTATGATCCTTCACAAGGTTGTATGGATGAAAAACATAAGATCTTATCTGGCTTCCCCAGGCAATCTGGTTGTAGTTGCCCTGTATGTCCTCGATTTTCTCCTTGTTTTCCGTCTCCTTGATTTCTACAAGTTTGGCCATAAGCATCTTCATGGCAGTAGCCTTGTTCTTGTGCTGTGACCTTTCATTCTGGCAGGACACCACTACACCTGTTGGAACATGGGTTATCCTTACAGCTGAATCGGTGGTATTTACATGCTGACCACCGGCTCCGCTTGACCTGAAGGTATCTATCTTAAGATCTGCAGGATTGATGTCTATTTCAATATCATCATCCAGTTCAGGCATGATGTCTGCAGATGCAAAAGATGTATGTCTTCTGTTTGAAGAATCAAATGGAGAAATTCTTACAAGTCTGTGGACTCCCTTTTCAGACTTGAGATATCCATATGCATATTCTCCCTGTATAAGAAGTGTTACACTCTTGATTCCCGCTTCAGTATCGGAAAGAATGTCAAGCACTTGAACCTTGAACTGTGACTTCTCAGCCCACCTTGTATACATTCTCATGAGCATCTCTGCCCAGTCCTGTGCTTCTGTACCTCCTGCCCCTGCGTGTATGGTCAGTATTGCATTATTTCTATCATATTCACCGCTTAATAGAGTTGTAATTCTGAACTTTTCTATTTCATCACCGGTTTCCCTTTCAAGGGATTTCAGCTCGGAAATATATCCTTCATCCTCTTCTTCCTCGATAAGCTGCAGCATAAGTTCGATTTCTTCCACCTTATCCCTGATTCCATAATATGTAGAGAGCTTGTTCTGTATATTCTTAAGATCAGCTGAAACTTTCTGAGCCCTTGCTAAATCGTCCCAGAAACCTGCTTTTTGCATTTCCTTCTCATAGTCAGATTTTCTCTTTTCCAGACCTGACAAGTCAAAGTGAAACACCTACCTCTTCTATAGTTTTTGTAAAAAGCTTAAGTTTCTCTTTGTATTCATACAAATCTATCATTCAATCACTTCCTTTAAGTAAATTTTTATACCAAATCCGATTCCTTATGCATCCTTGCCGCAGCACCTCTTGTACTTCTTGCCGCTCCCACAAGGACATGGCTCGTTTCTGCCAATTTTCCTGCCTTTAACTACTGTTTTGGGTTTTGCTCCATTGCCGTTCAGGTTTGTTCCGGTCTCCTTGGCAACTTTTTGCCTTTCCATTTTTTCCTGTGACCTGACTCTGTACAGATACTTGACAGTATCCTCCTGAATCATTCCAATGAGTTCCTGGAACATGTCAAAGCCTTCATTCTGGTATGCCCTGACAGGATCTTCATTTCCCATGGCTCTGAGAGCAACTCCCTGCCTCAGCTGATCCATTGCATCTATATGGTCCATCCATTTTGTATCTACAGTCTTAAGCAGTACAACCCTCTCTACTTCCCTGAATCTTTCTTCTCCAAATTCCCTTTCCTTGGCAGCATAAAGTTTCTGGGCAAGGGTCATTGACAATTCGTTCATCTTATCGGTTGTAAGACTTTCAACATCATCAATTTTCAACTTGATATTGGCTCCAAACATTTCGCTCAAATAGCCTTCATATCCATTGATATCCCAGTTCTCAGGGTATTTTTCAGCTGTAAACTCACCCATTCCAAGACTTATCTGCTCTTTAACCATGGTCATGATATGGTCTTTAAGATCTTCACCCATAAGAACCTTTCTTCTTTCTGAATATATGACCTCTCTCTGCTTGTTCATTACATTGTCATACTGGAGAACATGCTTTCTTATATTGAAGTTACGTCCTTCCACCCTTCCCTGGGCTGTTTCAATTGACTTTGACAGCATGCTGTGCTGAAGAGGTTCGTCATCAGGCAGCTTCAATGTGTCTACCAGTACCTTTACCTTGTCACCGGCAAAAAGTCTCATCAAGTCATCGTCAAGGGATATATAGAATTTTGAAGACCCCGGGTCCCCCTGTCTTCCCGCACGACCTCTTAACTGATTGTCTATCCGCCTTGATTCGTGTCTTTCAGTGCCAATTATACAAAGACCTCCCGCCTCAAGGACTTTCTTGTTTTCCTCAAGCATTTCGGCTTCATCTTTTTTCTTTAACTCCCTGTACAGTTCCCTTGCCTTCAAAACCTCCTCGTCGTCGGTTTCATCGTATCCATCGGCTCTCATTGCGATTTCCTCAGGGAACTTGGCCTTTATTTTGTTTCTTGCTGTAAACTCGGGATTTCCTCCAAGAACTATGTCAGTACCTCTTCCAGCCATGTTTGTGGCTATAGTAACACTGCCGAAGCGTCCTGCCTGGGCAACTATTTCCGCTTCCTTTTCATGATTCTTGGCATTGAGGACATTATGTGTAATATTCCTCTTCTTCAGCATCCTGCTGAGAAGCTCTGATTTTTCAATTGAAATTGTGCCGACAAGGACAGGCTGCCCCTTCTTGTTTCTTTCTATTATTTCTTCTATTACAGCATTGAATTTGGCAGCTTCAGTCTTGTAGATAACATCTGCATCATCTGCTCTGACAACAGGCCTGTTTGTAGGTATTTCAATTACATCTACATTGTAGATTTCCCTGAATTCCTGTTCTTCAGTCTTTGCCGTACCTGTCATGCCGGAAAGCTTAGTATACATTCTGAAATAGTTCTGATATGTAATGGTTGCAAGAGTCTTCGACTCCCTTTTCACATCCAGTCTTTCCTTAGCCTCTATTGCCTGGTGCAGGCCTTTGGAGAATCTTCTTCCCTGCATCAGTCTTCCCGTGAATTCATCAACTATCATGACTTCTCCGTCTCTTACTATATAGTCGATATCGGCCACCATTATATTGTGCGCCTTAAGGGCCTGGTTTATATGATGAGTAAGCTCCATATTTTCCTCATCTGCCAGGTTTTCTATATTGAAATACTGCTCTGCCTTAGTAATACCTTTTTCAGTGAGCAGTACGCTTTTCCCTTTCTCATCCACAACAAAGTCAACAGTTTCTTCCTTCATGTTTCCCATCATGAGATCCATCTTGCTTATATTCTCATCAGGATCCTTTTTTCTGCCCTTCAGGGTCTGTACAAAGCTGTTTGCCCTGAGATACAGATCAGTTGACTTGTCTCCCACTCCTGAAATAATGAGAGGAGTTCTTGCCTCGTCTACCAAAATACTGTCAACCTCGTCTATGATACAATAGTTGAGTTCTCCCTGAACCATGTTTTCCCTTCTTACAACCATGTTGTCGCGAAGGTAGTCAAATCCGAATTCATTATTTGTACCATAAGTAATGTCTGAGTTGTACTGTTTTCTTCTCTGATCGTTGTCAAGACCATTCACAATACATCCAACAGACAGTCCCATGAAATTATACAGTTTTCCCATCCAGTCCCGGTCTCTCTGTGCCAGGTAGTCGTTTACGGTTATTACATGAACACCCTTGCCTGCAAGAGCATTGAGGTAAACAGGAAGTGTGGCGACAAGAGTCTTACCTTCTCCTGTTTTCATCTCTGCGATTCGTCCCTGGTGCAGTATTATGCCACCTATAAGCTGAACTCTGTAGTGCTTCATTCCAAGAACCCTGGAGGATGCTTCCCTTACAACGGCATATGCTTCCGGTAGAATATCGTCAAGGGTTGATCCTTCGTCAAGTCTTTTCTTAAATTCAACTGTCTTGTTCTTCAGATCTTCATCAGTAAGCCCTGCCATTTCAGTTTCAAGACTTTCAATTTCTTCGATTATCGGTTCTATCCTTTTCAATTCCCTTGATGAATAAGAACCAAAAAGCTTCTCAAACATTTTTTTCATTTTTTCACCTTCAGTAAAGATTATCCCGCACTAATGTACTTTCTAACCTAATATTTTTATGCAATATGCATTAATTCCATATTATTTCATTGATTGCTTTATATTACCTTAATTTACGGATAAATTTTCTTGTCCACTAAAAAAAGCAGAAAATTCCTGCAATTTTTATTGTATCACCTATTTATTGAATTTTCAAGCAAGAAAGCAGCTTGACAGCGTCAATGACGTAAGTCTTTGTTAAGACGCGTAGAAAGTTTACCTTGAAGCATAAAACCAATGCTTCACTGGTTTTTGCATATTCTAACTTTCTTAAGCTGAAAAACTCGAAGATGAAGCATGATTTCCCGCTCTTATTCCTGTAGCCCATGCCCAATGCAAATTGAACCCTCCGCAATCACCATAAAGATCCAGTATTTCTCCCGTGATGTACAATCCCTTTTCATCTTTGGATTCCATAGTGTCAGCATTGATTGATTCAAGGATTATCCCCCCTCCGGTAACCTGTGCTTCGTTCCATGAATGGTAATCCAACACATTTATTTTCAGAGACTTCAAATTCCCGATTATTTCATAAATCTTCTTCTTGTTTATTTTTGTACATTTCTGATTGAAATCATCAATATTTGATTCTTTCAAAAGAGGAATTATGAATCTTTTATGAACAAGCCCAATAAAACTGTCTCTTATGGACTTGTGTCTCAATGTCAGAAATCGGTTCTCAAGAAGTTCGTACATCTGAAGCTTGTTCATTTCAGAAAAAAAATCAAGCTCGAAATGCACTTTTTTTCCTGATTTGATTTCCTTGACTGCTCGTCCGCTAAGCTGCAGTACGGGAGGACCGGAAATGCCATAGTCCGCAAAAAGCACCTCCCCAAAGTCACTTTCCAGACAATCACTGCCACTAAAAAGACTCAAATTGCAATTTATCTTGAATCCCTTCAAACTCTTGAGATATGGAAAATCACTCTTGACTTTTACAAGGGCAGGATAAGTTTCATTGGACTTGTATCCTTTTTTCTCAAGAATCTCAAGTCCGGAACCATCAGACCCGAATTTGGCCCCTACTTTTCCTCCTGCTGCAACAATAACCCTGTCAAAGGTTGAAATCTCCCTGTCTGTTTCTACTTTGAATCCATTTTTTTTCTTTTCTATCTTTAAAACATTTTCACTGCATCTTTCAACAGCGCCAAATCTTGTATACTCGTCCCTCAATACATCTACAACACTAGATGCCTGTAAACTCATTGGAAACACCTTCCCGGTTTCATCCGTATAAGGTTCTATGCCTATCCCTCTGAAAAAATCCTGAGCATCATAAGTGGAGAAGCTGTTGATGATTTCCAAAGCTATATCCAAATTCGCACTATGGTATCTGTCTGGGGACACAAAAATATTTGTATAATTGCATCTTCCATTTCCAGTAGCCAGAAGTTTCTTTCCTACCCTGTCCATTCTTTCTATTATTACTACCTCAGCTCCATTCCTGGCAGCTGCAACAGCTGCAATCATGCCGGATGCCCCTCCGCCTACTATTCCTACTTTAATGTCTTTCATTTGATTCTCCTCTTATAATAAAAATCCTTTTAAAGGATCATACTTCAATCGGTTATGCACATTAGCCTATAAAAAAACCGCTACAAGATAAATCATATCATGCAGCAGTCCTTTTGTGAAATACTCAATATATTATTTTGCTGATGGTGTAATATTTAGTGCTCTCCGCACTCCCCGCTGTTTTCATGTTCCCTGCAGATGCTTCCTGTCGACTTAAGATTCCCGTCAAGATATTCTTTGACGATTCCTTCGACATCACCTCTTGCTCCTACAACAACTTCAATATTGTTTCCGTTGAACAAATCAACGGCTGCACCGCCCATTCCACCGGCTATTATTGTAGTTGCTCCCAGTTCAGCCAAAAATCTAGGCAAAAATCCAGGTTTGTGTCCAGGATTCTCATAAAACTTAGTGTCTATTACTTTACCATTTTCTTCTTCAAATACATAAAATCCTTCACAATGTCCAAAATGTTGAGCCACACTGTTGTTGCTGCTCGCTACCGCTATTTTCATAAGACCCTCCCGTATAGTAATGTTATCCTTTGTGTATTCATATATGGTATCCCTGTTATTGTCATTTGTCAACAACATGTTGCTACTGAACAAAAATCGCAGAGCTGCTTGTCCATTCTTCCCCTGAACCACAAATAAAAATCTTATCATAGTGCATACTAAGATTGTTGAAGTATCCATTATCCCTGAATTCATCTATTTTCCAACCTTCAAGAGGCAGGTAGAAATAATTGTTGTCAGTATTATACATATGGTCATTGATATAATTTATCAAATTGACGCAGTCACACTGCTCTGTATCCCCCATAAGGACATATTCGAAAACTTCAACTTCTTCATTGATTTTCTGAGAAAAACTTCTTTTCTGAAAACCTATCTTAAAAAAATCTATCAGAAAATTATCAACGTTTCCAAGTTCCATCATGGAATCAAATTCTCTTGAAATATTATCCTTAAGGTTGTTAAGAGATAAGATTGTAGAATCTGACTTGTTTTTATAGTATCTGACGCTTTCAAAAATATTGCTCAATTTTTTTATGAAAACATTGTTTTCGCCTTGCACCTTATCCATTTTCATAGGATACATAAGCGGCACATTTTCATAAGGCATTCCAATATAGCTTGTAATAAGATACTGCATGCTTTCATCATGCAAAAGCTTGTCCGCACTGATTTCCTCAGTCGTTTCAGTTTTGTCCAAATTCAAATTTTCCCATTTTCCATTTTCCATGTTTAAATCAAGAATTTTCCTTACTTCGGTTCTTCTTACATTTTTTAACATATATTTCCCCCTTGAATAAAATAAAACCAGCTTCATTACAAAACCGGTTGAGTTATTTCGATACAATTACCCCCCTTTTAGAAATTATATCAAATATTATACTATATTTTTATTATCAAATCAATGTTTTCTGATAATTACCACTTAATCAATCGAATCTCTTAACAAGTCTATCCCTGTATTTTCTGCCAATCGGAAGTGTCTTGTCACTGTTTGCAACCCTGCACCCATCCCTGTCCAATGTGTCAATATTCTTGAGATTTATTATATAACTGCTGTGACATCTGGCAAAATTTTTACTATCAAGATTTGAAAGCAAGTTTCTCATGCTTTCCTTTATCATATATTCTCCCTTTCTGGTATACAGCTTGATTTTCAATAATCTCTTTTCAAAGAACAATATGTCCCTGTAAGGAATAATATGCATTTCATTATTATATTTGAACATGAAAAGCTTCAGATTTTTCTTCATCTTTTCAAAAGACTTGTTCAACGTTTCGTTCATAGCTTCTTCTTTCAAAGGTTTGTAGATTATCCCGTCCAGCACATCATCATACTTGCCGATCTTAATGTCTGGATTCGTAGAAACAAAAATAACTGCAGTCCCACCATTTAGCGCCTTGATTTTTCTTGCTGTGTCAATAGCTGTAAATTCATTGCTTAAAAATACCAGATCAGGAACCTTTTCTTCGAAGAGTTTTTCAACACTTTCCAGTGTCTCAACTTCCTTGATCTCTGAGTTGATATTGTTTTCAGCAACATAACTATCCAGAATGGGCTTAAGTTTCGGTATTTCATTACTTTGTAATATTACAATATTATATTTCATAATGCACCGCCTTTCTCTTTCTTATAATAATTATACCATATTCTTTTTTAAAATAAAAATACCATCTATTTATTATTCCATTTTTTATTTTTTAGGGAAATTGGAATAAACACACAAGATGAACTGGTGTTATGCATGCGAAACTTCCAACGGCTTTGGAAACACAAAACCAAGTAGACATTGTAAATACAAAACCAAGTAGGGTATTGACATGTATATTATTTCTGATATTATCTTATCAAGAAAGCATCTTTGATGCGTTAAATACGTATGTATTTATCTAGGTGCGAAGGAAAGTATCCTTGACTATGTAATGCCAACATTTCAAGGGATTACTTATTTTCAACTTTCTTAAGCTGATACTAACATTTGGAGGCTGTTTATGTTTAAAGTATGGGGAAAAGTCATTAAAAACAATAAAATCCTGGAATCAATTGATATAATAGATACATCTACTGAATCACCAAAGGAAAAATTCAAAAGATCCGTTGAAAAAATCTGTTATCAGCTTGATTTAAGCACTCCTCTGTGGCTTATGCAACATGACAACGAACTAAGAACATTCAAAAGGGCCACCTTTTCTTCAGACGATTTCGTTGAATTTGTGGAGTTTGATAAACTTGAAGTGGATCTTATTTCAACAGACGAGAAAAAACAATAGTATAATAAAAAATTCTCAGGGTTTGATATCCTGAGAATTTCATTATGTTTGAATTTACCTATAAGTCCTCATCTTCATCATCACTGCACGACTCTTTGTAAGCACAACTGTTGCAGTTTTCACTTACCGAACACTTGCCGCTTCTTACCCTTTTTATCTGACTGTAAAGTATATAGATTGTCGGTATAATAACTACAGCTCCAATTATATAGTTTATCAAATCATCACCCCCAGAACACATTCCCGATATTATATACCAAAAAGGCCATTATATATGCAACGCTTGTCTGGTACATAATAGCAAATCCAGTCCATTTCCAGGAATTCAACTCTCTTTTTGCTGCTGCTATTGCTCCAATACAAGGTGCTGCAAGAGCTATGAAAACCATGAATGAGAATGCCGATAGAGGAGTAAATGACATTCTTATGGCTTCAAGAAGTGCAAAACCTCCATGCTCCGAGGCACCGCTCAATACCGCAAGAGTTGCTACCACCATTTCCTTCGCTACAAAACCGGTTAAAAAAGCAACAGATGTCTTCCAGTCTGAAAAACCAAGAGGCTTGAACAATGGAGCCATAAAGGTTCCTATTATTCCAAGAAAACTTCCCCCGGGGTTTCCGGTCAACTCCATTGTCGGAGTGAAGCTCTGAAGGAACCATATGACTACGGATCCGGCAAATATTATTGTCCCTGCCTTTGTTACAAAGGATTTACTTCTAGACCACACCTGTCTCATTACATTTTTAATAACCGGAGCCCTGTAGTCAGGCAGTTCAAGAATAAATATCTCGTTATAACCCTTGAATACAAATCTTTTTAAAAACAATCCTGACAGCATGACGGCCAGTACCCCAATGCCATACATACCCATTATTATCCAGTGGGTGTTTTCAGGAAAGAAAGCTACTGCAAACATTATATATATGGGCATCTTGGCTCCGCACGATATGAAGGGAGTGAGTACGATTGTCATTTTCCTCTCCCTGTCGCTGTCAAGCATCCTGGCGGCCATTATGCCCGGAACGGAACATCCCGAACCTACAAACATTGGTATGAACGATTTTCCCGTAAGCCCTATCCTTCTGAATACCCTGTCCAGAATGAATGAAACCCTCGACATATATCCACTGTCTTCAAGCAGCGCAATGAAAAAGAAAAGCACCACTATCTGGGGAAGGAATAAAAGTACAGAACCCACACCGCTTAATATCCCTTCAATAACAAGAGCTATTATATATTCATTAGCTTCTGCCGAAACCAGAAACCCTTCAAGCTTTATGGATATAAAACTCAGAAACCTTTCACCTGCCCCTTGTGAATATGCTCCCACAGTGTTGATTGAAAGATTGTATATTGTCCACATTATCAATAAAAATATTGGTATTCCAAAGTACTTGTGGGTCAATACATTGTCGATTTTTCTGGAAGCCTTTGACCGGTTGCTCCCAGGTACTATATGATTCCCAACAAGGTCCTTAATGTATTTGTATCTGTATGAAGAAATATTGTCATCTGTAAATTCATCACTTTCCTTCATATCATTTACTTTCTTCAAATATTTTTCAAACTTCGCAGAGTTGTCTAGCTCCTTGACGGATTCCAGCCCTCCTATGAGGTCTTCCATCCCCTTGTTTCTCTTGGCTGAAACGGGAATAATCCTGACGCCAAGTTCTTTTTCAAGTCCGCCGACATCAATTACCGTTCCTTCCTTTTCTATGACATCCATCATGTTAAGGACTGAAATCACAGGTTTACCTGTTTCGATAAGTTGAAGTGTCAGAAAAAGACTTCTTTCTATTGAAGTTGCATCGATTACATTTATAATAACATCCGATTCGCCGGTTCTTATATACTCCTCGGCGACCCTTTCTTCCAACGAATATGGATTTATGGAATAAATTCCTGGTAAATCCACAATATCTATATCCATATTTTTTCTTTTTAGTTTTCCGGTTTTTCTTTCCACAGTAACACCAGGCCAGTTTCCCACATACTGTGAGCTTCCTGTCAAGGTGTTGAATATTGTAGTCTTTCCGCAATTCGGGTTTCCAGTAAGAACAGCAGATTTAATCATGTTGCTTTTCCTCCAATGATAAATATTCTAGAGATAAGATAATCATTCCGATTGATTAATAAAAAAAAGGCGGCTCAGCCACCTTCTATACCAGAATTATTTTCTCCGCTTCAGATTTCCTAAAGCATAGGTTATATCCTCTAATAGAGATTTCCAGCGGGTCTCCCAACGGTGCATACTTTTCCACTCTTATGCTTTCACCTTCAGTTATCCCCAACTGCATGATTCTTCTTCTTGCGCTTCCATCAAGGTTTATGTTCTTTATTATTCCTGATTGTCCCGGTTTTAAATTTGATAGTTTAGTCATAGAATCATCTCCATTAATCTTCTTACAAGTATGATACCCTAAATGATAATGTTTGTCAACAAGTATTTCTTTACATCTATGTATTCTTATCACGAACTTGACTTTACTTAAAATCCCAAAATCAAGGCAGCCGATTCCCACTCTGGACGAGATATTGGGTGCAGCTGCCTATTTTTTATTTTCCTGCTATGGAAAGTGATTTTATTTTTATCGACGGAGATCCAATATAGGCATCAGACGGAAGCCCAAATCTAAGATCCGATCCGATTTCTTCAATGTTATTGATCATATTGAAGAAATTTCCTGAAACCGTAATCTGATTTACAGGTCTGGTTTTCTTTCCACCTTCTATCATGTATCCATAGCATGACAGGGAAAAATCGCCAGACAAGGAATTCAGTCCCGAATGCAGTCCCTGAAGGTCAATTATCAGTATCCCGATATCCGTTCCTTTAATCATATCTTCGAGTCCCTTATCTCCCTTTTCAACATATAAATTTGAAGGAGCTATGCCTATTGACGACTTGTAGGAACCTCTGCTTGCATTTCCAGTGCTTTCAACGCCGTCTTTTTCCGAAGTCTTAAGGTTGTGCATGTAGGTCTTTAAAACACCTTTTTCAATGATATTCTTTCTATATGTAGCATGTCCTTCTCCATCAAATGAAGACGATGCAAAACCTTCCTTTAAATGTGGATTATCCACTAAAGTCAGTTTTTCAACAGCTATTTTTGTGTTAAGTTTACCTTTCATCAGCGAAAGGTCCTTCTGCACCCTCTCGGCAGAAAATATCCCCGAAAAGGCATCTATCAAATCAGCTGCGGCATTATTCCTAAGTATAACCTTGTAATTCCCGGATTCTACAGTTTCTGCACCAAGCATTGATATCGCCTCTTCCACTGCCTCATTAGCAATTTTACAGGGATCAAGCTCCGTAAAATCGTTTGTGACCTTGTATCCGAATCCTGTTTTTATATCGTCCTTCTCCTTTGCAACCACACCGATATAAGCAAAAGCTGCATTGGACCTGTCTTCAAGAGAAAGTCCCATGGAATTGGCAAGACTCATTTCATCGGAACCATCTCCGTATACGCAGTACTGAATTGATTCAATCCTTGAATCAAGCTTCTTGGCCTCTTCCTCCATTCTGAGAGTGAATTTTATCTTGTCCTCTTCCTTCACATCTTCAAGTGCTGGATTGTAATTGTCTATCTTTGTATATTCACTGCTGCCGCCGAAGATTTTTTCCTCATCATCAGTGTCTATTATTTCGGCATTTTCCATTGCTTCGTCAACCAGAAACTCTACTGAAGAATCGTCAATCTTCTCGGTATATGAATATCCCATCTTTCCATTGTAAAGTCCCCTGAACGATACTCCTTCACTTTGAGAAAGGCTGTAATTGTCAATCTTTTGCTCAAACACCTTTATTGAAAGGTTGGACCCTGCGGAATAGTATATTTCCATGTCTGTAAATCCCTTTGATTTTCCATATTCCATTACCTTTTCAGAAAAACCCTTCTTAAGCATTATCTTCACCATCCCTTCCACCTACAGTAAGTTCTGAAACTCTAATGACTGGCTGTCCCACATTGGCAGGTACGCTTCCGCTGACGGAACCACACATTCCCTGTCCATGGGCAAGATTGTTCCCCACCATGTCTATTTTTTGAAGAACATCCATTCCCGTCCCTATAAGAGTTGCTCCTCTCAAAGGATCGGTGATCTTGCCGTTTTCTATCTTATATCCTTCCATTACTGCAAAATTGAATTCACCGGTTGCAGTGTTTACAGAGCCTCCGCCCATGTATTTGGCATAAAGTCCTTTTTCCGTGTTGGCAATTATCTCTTCCTTGGTTGTTTTTCCGTTTGCAATGAAGGTATTGGACATCCTTGAAGTGGGGGCAAACTTGTATGACTGCCTTCTGGAGGATCCCGTGGCTTCCATGTCCATCCTTCTGCCGTTGAGCTTGTCTATCATATATCCCTTCAATATTCCATTTTCAATAAGTATATTTTTTCTTGTAGAATTTCCTTCGTCATCAATGTTTGAAGATCCCCATTCGTTCATTAGGGTTCCATCATCAATTGCAGTTACCAAATCAGATGCAACTTTCTCACCCAGCTTTCCGGCAAAAACAGAATTGCCCTTGGCTACAGAAGTTGCTTCAAGACCGTGTCCGCATGCTTCGTGGAAAATCACTCCTCCAAAGCCGTTGTCTATGATTACAGGCATCTTGCCGCTTGGACAGTATTCCGCATTCATCATGGTTTTCGCAATCCTTGACGCTTCATTCCCGTACCATTCCACATCAAGATTTTCAAAAAATTCAAATCCACGGGATGCTCCAGGTGCAAAATAACCCGTCTGCATTTCTCCATCCCTGGAAGCTATTGACTGAATTGACACCCTGGATCTCACCCTCGTATCTTCCTTGTATAGCCCCTCGCTGTTTGCTATTAGAATCTTCTGCTTGTAATCCGACAAACCTACAGTGACCTGTGAAATCATATCATCATATTTTTTTGCCGAATCATAAGCCCTTCTCATGATTTCAATTTTTCTCTTTTTCTTAACTGTCTCAGGCGATATTTCTATAGGGTTTATCAAATTTTCTATCTTCATATATTCAAGGCCGGCTTTTTTAGTTCTGCTGCTGTTTTTTATTGCAGCGGCAGCCTTCAATGCCGTGTTGATTATGTCATCGTCATTCATGCTGTTTGTATATGCGTAGACACTGAAAAACCCGTCGAATATTCTAATTCCTATGCCATAGTCCCTTCCGGACATGGTCTTCTCTATCTTGCCGCCTATGAGGCTTATTCCCGAATTTGTCTTGTCTTCAACAAATACTTCGGCAAAATCCCCTCCTGTAGACAACGCGGCATCAATGACTCTATCTATTAGACCTGCAGCTATCATAATATCACTCCTCAATCAATATTTTAAATATTTACAGCAAAACTTCATAAGTATTTTTGGTCATTTTCATGGTCAATATTTATCATGATAAATTTCACTGAAACATCAAGTGCTTCCCAAGGCTCATTGCCCATAGGATATTATATCATGAATTATATTATATTTGTCGGTAAAATGAAATTTGATTTCTATTTAAAATAATGTTAAAATTATTAAGTAAAGTTAATATTTCGGGGGTAAGTTATGGATAGAAAAGTTATTGTTTTAATTTTATTGCCTGTACTAATCGGTTCGATAATTTCAGGCTGTTCTATTTTTGCAAAAAATGATATTCTATCAACTATAAAAGACATTGAAAAAAGCGATGAAATGTTCACCAGCTTCCAAATTTCCTACGATGATTATCTTAACAACATAAACGAATATCTGACAGACAACTACAAGAAGAACAATCTTGAAGATACACCCTTTATACAGACTTCAGATACAACCATAAACTACAGCAGCCTTTCGGGGAAATCTGCAGGTGAAATACAGATGCTTGTGGGAAAAGTCTATTATGTATCAGACAAATTCACTGTAAGCGAACATGTCATGTCCGACATATATTATACGGATGATAAAAACATTTGCTACGTCTATGTCATGAAAGTCAAGATTCCAGAATCATCTGACGCCGATTCAGTCAAGGACCAAATTGTACTTTTCAAAAAATACAAGATAATAAAGGCAAACAGGAACTGGTATGTTGACAATGTCGAAACCAAATATGCCGACTATTCAAGCAACGAGTCCCCTGAAGAAAGCGGCTTTATCGACAGTAAAAATGAATCGATAAAATATCAGTACACCATCGAATAGCCAATGAAAAACAAAGAATAGATTCCCAAAGGAATCTATTCTTTTAAATGAAGCCTTTGATGCATTTGCTCCAACATTCTATTCATCTCTCTAAGCTCTTCAATACTTCCTCTTTCCCTAAGAGTATAGAAATCTTCCTGTATCTGTTCAATCTCCTTCATGGGAACATTTCCACTGAAGTATAAAACCTGAATCTTCTTTATTATCCTGGCTACAAGAGACGACCTTATCATGAACACCTCCTGGGCATCCATTATTTCAAACTTAATTTTGGACATTTCCTCATCAAGCCTTCCGGCAACCTCTGCCGATTCCCTAAGTCTTTCCTTGAGCTCTTCGGGCATATTTTCCCCAAACTTGTAATTGATTGAATGTTCTATAGTAGCCCAAAAATTCATTGCAAGAGTTCGAATCTGTATTTCAGCAAGTATCTCCTTTTCTCCGAATGCAGTGTGCACAACATAACTTATGATTATATGATAGCTTTTATATCCGCTTTCCTTCTTGTTGGTTATATAGTCCCTTTCTTCGATTATTTTAAGGTCCTTGCCATCCCTGTTCCTTATGTGCTCCACAACGTGAGGGATATCGTCAACGAGCTGGCATATTATCCTTATGCCTGCTATGTCTTCAATGCTTTCAATTTCAACATTTTTTCTGTGTGCCTTTTCTATAATGCTTGATATTTTCTTCACCCTGCCCGTAGTGAATTCTATCGGAGAATATTCATTCATATCGCGATATTCTTTTCTGATACTCTTAAACTTTACCTTTAGTTCTTCAACGGCCTGTTCATATGGCAATAGGAATTCGTCCCAGTTCTTTATCATGTCTTTTCCCCCATATATTTAATATCCATTTATTTGATTCTTAAATCTACCTTAAATCCTCTATGTGATTCATGTCTATTATATAAAATTATTTGAGTTTTTAAAAGATATAATTTATACTGATAATATTATAACTTAGGAGGTCACATATGTATTTTTTAAGATTCAAGTACCAGGATGCTGTAAGTCTTGGAGTTATGGATATAGATAAGTCAAAGGTTGTTGTTCTTGAGAACCTCGAGGGCATCCTTGAAGTTGACAACATCAAGGATATGAACGATTTGATAAAGTCATTGAAAGAGGATGATATTGAAAAGATAACCCTCTTCATTGACCAGACTACAGACTATCTTCAGATAGATGATGTGAAAGTATTGTCTCCAATAGAACATTCATTCAGAAACCTCTTCTGTCTGGGCAAGAACTACGTAGACCATGTCCATGAAGTTAAATCCATGCCCAATGTAAAGGGTG
Source organism: Dethiosulfatibacter aminovorans DSM 17477 (assembly GCF_900142005.1). Classification (GTDB taxonomy): domain Bacteria; phylum Bacillota; class Clostridia; order Tissierellales; family Dethiosulfatibacteraceae; genus Dethiosulfatibacter; species Dethiosulfatibacter aminovorans. The sequence goes on along the minus strand of NZ_FQZL01000009.1, from coordinate 65,828 downwards.
ATATTCCCGAATATCCCATATACTTCAGCAAGACCTGCTATCCTTCAATAGGCCCTGATGATTCAATTGTAATTGATGAAAATCTCACAAAATCAGTAGACTACGAAGTAGAGCTTGCACTGATAATCGGCAAGGAAGGAAAAAACATAGCAAAGGAAGACATTGTTGACCACATATTTGGATACACCATCGTAAACGATATATCGGCAAGGGATCTCCAAATGAGGCATGGACAGTGGCACAGGGGAAAAAGCCTTGATACCTTCACTCCCATGGGGCCCTATATCATTCACAAGTCTCAGGTACCATACCCTGTAGACCTGGATATAAAATGCTGGGTAAACGATGAGCTAAGGCAAGATTCAAAAACTTCCAAAATGATATTTGACATTGATTATATTATATCAGATCTTTCAAGAAGCACCACTCTGTATCCTGGAGACATAATCCTGACTGGTACTCCGGCAGGTGTAGGAATGGGTTTCGACCCTCCTAAAATGCTAAAAAATGGAGACATTGTAAAATGTGAAGTAGAAAAAATAGGAGTTTTGACCAATAAGGTAAAGTGTCTATAATTATGCATGATTCAAAAAAAGAGAACCGGTTAACTACCGATTCTCTTTTTTTCCACCATAAACCTTCACGGCCGAATTATTCATCTCATAAAATCATTTCATTAAAGATCTTTTTGTCAAGGTACTCCTCTACGTTTACAACACTTTCCCTTCTGACTTCCTTGGCCCTTATGCCCACTACTGTAGAATTAGGCTGTGTATCCCTCAGAACCACTGAATTTGCTCCAATCTTCGTACCTTTTGCAATTAATATGTTCCCCAAAACCTTCGCTCCGGCACCAATTACAACATCATCCTCCACTGTAGGATGTCTCTTTCCTGTTTCCTTTCCGGTTCCGCCAAGAGTTACTCCGTGGTACATATGGACATTGTTACCTATTATCGCAGTTTCACCAATGACTACACCCATACCGTGATCTATGAAGAGACCTTTTCCAATAGTGGCTCCCGGGTGGATTTCTATGCCTGTAAAGAATTTTGATATGTTGGATATGAGTCTGGCAATGAAAAACATCTTCCTTTTGTAAAGCGCCTTGGCTATCTTGTGGTCTATTATCGCTTTAATGTGAGGGTATAGTATCAAAACCTCTAGCCGGTTCCTTGCTGCAGGGTCCTTTTCAATTGCTGCATCAATATCATAAATTATTTCCTTCAAAAATTTCATTTCATTCTCCTTTCCATTATCCAAATATCCCAAGAGACATATACTTTTCTCCTCCATCAGGAGCAATCGTAACGATCTTTTTTTCATGTCCGTATTTTTCAGCAAGCATTTTCGCTGCCGCTATATTGGCTCCCGTTGACAATCCTACAAGTATTCCAGTGTCCCTTACAAAGTTTACAGTTTCCCTCTCTGCATAATCATAATCAATCTTTATGACTTCATCCATGTATTCCGAAAGGAAAATATCAGTTATGAATCCTGCGCCTATCCCCTGTATCTTGTGGGGACCAGGTTCCTCTCCCGATATCACCGCCGAGTCGGACGGTTCAGCAGCCACGCATAGTATTTCTCTGTCCTGTTCCTTAAATCTTTTCGCTATCCCTGAAAATGTTCCTCCAGTCCCTACTCCTGCAACAAATATATCCATATCAGGTACATCTTCCAACAGTTCCAGAGAAGTTGTTTCATAATGAATTTCCCTATTTGCCGGATTTGAAAACTGTCTCATCACAAAGTATCTGGAATCATTTGCTGCCATTTCATCCGCCAGTTCAATGGAGCCCTTCATCCCTTTTGCTCCTTCCGTAAGAATAAGCTCTGCACCATAAGACTGGATTATCCTTCTTCTTTCTTCACTCATTGAGTCGGGCATCACAATGATTACCTTGTATCCCTTAAGTTTTCCTATCATTGCAATTGCAATCCCTGTATTACCACTTGTCGCTTCCACAAGGACGCTGTCCTCTTTCAATATTCCTCTTCTTTCAGCATCTTCTATCATTCCCAGTGCCGCCCGGTCCTTGATGCTTCCTCCTGCATTGAATTTTTCAAGCTTTACATATATGTTGCTGTCTTTCATCTTGTACGTTGGCGTATTGCCGATGAGTTTCAGTGAGTCTCTAATTATCATTCATATCTCCTTTCTACTTTCAAAAAACAAAAAAACCTCGTCTACTGCTAGAGACGAAGTATATTCGCGGTTCCACTCTAATTGGAAAAACCCTCTTAGTCCGGCACATTCATGCCGTATCGCTGTAACGTGCGAATCACGGTGCAGCCTACTGTATTCGGTGCACTACTCCAAAGGGCACTTCACATACAATCCATTAAGCATCTCCCAGCTATGATGCTCTCTCTTAAAACTTCATTATATGCTACTTTCCTTCTTCAATGTAATTCCTACTGATTTACTTGGTTTTTATCATTTTACTCAATTTTTCCACATTTGTCAATGGATTTGTATCAAATTTATTCAAAAAAAACATATACCCGTCTTGAAAGTTCACTTTTAAAGGACTATAATAACAACGGATAAAGAACTTAAACCTAAAACGAAAGGAGATTTTGAAATGGAAGTCAGATATGTCAATTTCATTAGAGAGCTTACACACAAGCAGGTTGAGACTATTGAAATGAATGGCACCATGAAAGATTTGCTTAATCATTTATGTTCGGAATTTGGAATAATGTTCTACAAAAAGGTATACAACCATGGCAAGCTAAGTGACGAGGTGAATATATTCCTGAACGGACAAATTCTACCCCGTTCCTCCAGTCTTAAATTAAAGATTGCATCCGAAGACCGTATTTGCATTTCGGCCAGCGGCAACTGGACAGACACTAACCACTTGATTAACAATAAAATATTGACACCAAAACTTTAAATGCAATATAAAGGGAGCTGCAGCATTCCCGGCACAATCCCGGTAATAAGCAGCTCCTGTTTCGTTTCATATCTTGAGCAACTACTTTCCCGCTCTACTTCACTAAATTCTTTTCAACTACAAGCTGTGCTATCTGAACGGCATTGGTAGCAGCACCTTTTCTGACCTGGTCTCCACAACACCACAGTACAAGTGAGTTTTCTGCACTTATGTCTTTTCTTATTCTACCTACATATATAAGATCCTGGTCGGATGAATCAAGAGGCATAGGGTATTGATTGTTTTCCAGATCATCAACCAGCTTCACTCCATCAGCATCCTTAAGCAGTTCCATTGCCTTTTCAACAGAAATTTCACTTTCGGTTTCAAGAGTGATTGATTCAGAGTGACTTCTGAAAACAGGAACCCTCACACAAGTACAATTTACATTAAGCTCGGGACTGTGCAGTATCTTTCTTCCCTCGTTCTGCATCTTCATCTCCTCTTCTGAATATCCATTGTCATAAAAAGGTCCGATATGAGGAATAAGATTGTATGCTATCTGATACTGGAAAGTATCTATTTCAACTTCTTTTCCAGCTCCCAGTGCCGCTACCTGGTTTTCAAGTTCTTCAAGACCCTTGACACCTGCACCGGAAACCGCCTGATATGTAGATACAATCATTCTTTTAATCTTGCTGTATTTATTAAGCTCGTTAATGGCTGTCAATGCTATGATTGTAGAGCAGTTTGGATTTGCAATTATACCATTGTGCTTCAGCACGTCATCCGGATTCACCTCAGGCACGACCAACGGAACATCATCATTCAGTCTGAATGCGCTGCTGTTGTCAACTACAATAACACCCTTCGAAGCTGCTATTGGACTGAATTTCCTGCTAACTCCACTTCCAACTGCTACAAGAAGAATGTCTATATCTTCAAATGAATCTTCTGTGACTTCTTCTACCGTATAATCTTTTCCATTCCAGTTTATATTCTTACCGGCACTCTTAGCGCTGGCCAACAATTTCAAATTCTTGACAGGAAAATTTCTTTCCGCCAATACATTGAGCATTTCTTCTCCTACTGCTCCAGTTGCTCCTAAAATACCCACGTTCACTTTATTCATAATTTCCTCCGAATACTTTTGTAATTTACGAGCTATTATAACACAAATGAAATACTTGTAAAAGGTTTTTTTGTGTTTTTATAAAAAACAATTGTTTTCGAGTTATAAACAAAGCTTGCCGCCAGGGAAAATGCGCCTTGCACCCGCATTGAATCACACTCATAAGCAAATTTATATCCATAAAAAGTTGCTTACTCCATGAAAGCAACCATTAAAAATCGGCTCCTGAATAATTCAGAAGCCGATTGCATTTCAATTTGTCACCAGGAGTCAATTAACGGTTGTATCGCCTGTTTCATCATTCTGGCTTTCTTCTTCAACCTTGACTTCCTTGATGTCCCTTATAACCTTCCAGATTCCTTCTTCCTTGACTAGATTCCACACATCCTGGTCATTTTCAATGTATCTGGTGGCTTCCCCTTCAGTCACTTGATACTTGTAGTAAACATTAACCCTGGCAGTATCTCCCGACACCTCATATCCCAATGTATCATAATCTATGAGGTCATACTTGTCGGTAGACATTTCTTCATAGTATACATCAAAATTGTCGGTTCTATCGTCAACAGGAGTCAAAAGGAAGACCTGACTGAATATCTCATGTCTCTCGGCTCTGAAATATTCGAACATTGCATCCATTGGAGTTCTTCCTCTATAGTCCTGATCACCCATATCAACGGGGTAGGTTGTTCTGTTTTCCTCAGCAGAAGCTATGAAGGCTCTAGGATCATAAACATTAGAAGGATTCCATATCATATATGAATCTATGCCAAGTTCCTTGGCCGCCAGTATCTGTTGTCTTACTTCAGTATACCCATAATATATATGTCCCACAACCCATGTAGCTGTGAAATCCTGAAGCCACGGCCTTATGGTTCCTCCATCAGCAACCGCCGAATTCTTTTCAAGAGCTTCCATCATTGAGCCTCTTACAACCCCGTATGGGTGTGCATCGGGGACTTCATATCCATACCAATATTCTCCATAGTGGCTCGGGTATGACATTGGGCAAACATAGTCAACATGTGGAGCAATTTCTATCCACGACTGTCCAATGTCTTCAGGATAATCATCCCATGTTCTCGTTATGAGGCCAAAAACATCCGCCCCGATATTTACACTATAATCTTCAAGACTTGCCTTTGCATATTCAAGAAAATCTCCGATGGCTTCATCCTTCTGTCTGCCTTCCCTGCCTGGAAAATTAGTGATTGGATTGTAGGCTTTTGCATTGTCAGGGAACCTTACATAGTCGAACTGTATCTCCTTGAAGCCCAACAGAGCCGCTTCTTTAGCTATAGCCACATTGTAATCCCATACATGCTTGTCAAAAGGATTTACCCAGGGAGTGCCGCTGTAATCATGCCAGACCCCGCCATTTTTAAGCTGAATTGAATGTTCAGGCTTTGCATAGGCAAAATTCATGTCCTTAAATGTTACGATTCTCGCTATAGGATATATGTCATACTTTTCAAGGACCTCCATAAGAGCTCCAACATCCTTTATTCTTGTAGACCTGTTTGCATCAACACTGTCTACAATTTCAAGCGAACTTTCATAAGTCAAAAGTCCTGAATCGTCCTTTACATCGATTACAACCGCATTTATTTCAGTAGTGGCTGCAATTCCGATTATCTTTTCCAAGGTATTCAAATTTTGCAGCACGGAACTCAACCTGTTGATTTCTTCCGTGTCATTGGCTTTGACAGCTTCTATATATTCAATATATTCATCTACATTTGCTGTATCAATATTCTTACCAGCTGTACTTCCGGTACAAAACAATCCCTTTGCATCAATCTTCACTTTTTCAGTTTCGTCACCTACCGGAGGCAAAGGTATATAGAATTCACCCAGTTCCTGCTTTCTTTCAGTCTCGAGCTCTTCCCGTTCAGCAAGGGCAGCCTCATATGCAATCCGGGCCTTTTCTTCCTCTGTCAGCTGGTCAACAGGGTCTTCGGCATTACCTTCCTGGCCTTCTACATCTATTGGATCATCTGTTGTATTTTCTGACGGATCTACAGTATCATTGTTGTCTACAGGATCCGCATTGTTGTCGCCACATCCCCCTAGAGTCATTATAATGCATAGTGCCAGTATTATTGCAGTTAGTCTCTTAACCATTCAATACACCTCTTAGTTGTTATTTTAATTATGCAACCGAGTTGCATAGTATCAGCTAGAATTATATCATAATACTCATTCATTGTTTCATATTTTTTATGAATTTATGGAAACATATTCGGAGAGTTCTTTCATTGAAAACTCTTTTTTTATTCCTGTTCCATTGTCTATTACCTCATATATGTCATCAACTGATTTCTTGCCTACAATTACAGTATGCGAGCATCCTATAAGTTCGGAATCCTTTATCTTTGATCCCATACTGCCTTTCCTGTCATCAAGGATGGTCTTTTCAGGACCTGTAATCTCTACTACCGCTGCCGCCTTTTCAAGTACATCTTCCTTATTGTTTGCAGCAATGACATAGAATTCAAATGGTGCTACAATTCCAGGCAAAACCAACTTATCCTCCATGGAGTTATTATATACCACAGATGACATAAGTCTATACATGTTTATCTTAAGCCTTCCAATTGCAATATTAGCATCCCTTGAACCATTGTCCTTGTATCTAAGTGAATATTCTTCCGAAAAACCATCTCCAAAAAATTCCAAATCGGCTATTTTTAAATAATCTTCAGATTCATTGACTTCGTATTCACAGACTATTATGTCATCTATCAGATCAGCTGTAAAATCTTTTCCATGATTCACATTCCTGATATGGTAATCCTTCCTGTTTGCACCTGCTGTGAAATTGTTCATTGCCAAGACTTCCTTGTCCATGAATATCCTGCAATTTTTTAGACCGACCGGTCCCGTTGACCCTGGATATGCCCCTATTGACAATATTTCTTCTTCGTCCATGGGGACTATCCTTTCAGGCAAAATGTCAAGTGCTGCTGCAAGCTTTTCAATGCTCAAGGTTCTGTCTCCTCTGACAAAGGCAACTGCCTTTATGCCATTACAATTCAGCAAAAGGGCCTTTACGAGGGTCTTGTTTTCTTCACCAAGGAAAGCAGCCAAGTCCTCTATCGTTTCTATATCCGGAGTATGTATCTCTTCAATCTCCAGAGGGGATGATTCTTCGCGGTTTAGCTCAGTATTATTTGGAAGGTATTCTGCATCCAGAAATTTGTCTCCTGAAAAATCCGCTATTAACTTAGAGTCTGCAAAGTCCATTTTTGTTCCAATAAACATTCCTCTGTTTTCGGATTTAAGAACCTTGAATGCTTCAACATTCAAGGATTTGAGCAATTCCATAATTTTTCCCGCAACTTCTCCTGCAGCCTTTTCAATGTCCTCATATGTCATTTCAGCAAAAAGCACTTCCACTTCGCTGTATTCATATGAATTCAGAAGCTCCTGCCCTGGCTTGAACTTGTTTTCAAGCCTTTCTCTTACGGTATATGCATTGAATGGAAGCTGCTTGTATGAGTTTACAATTGTCTTTATCATTTCTGCAAACATATACAAGCTGTCATCTGATAAAAGGTAATTCTTTCCATCCTTGTCCGCTGAAGTAAATCTCGAATCATCGCAGACCTTGTTTTTAAGATTTAGAAGAGGTACTCTGCATTTTGTGATGCCGCTATCATCAAATATTACTACAACCTGTTCCATGATATTGTCAAACAATCTGTTCCCTAGAGGCGTGAGCAAATAGACTCCTCTCGATGTCTTAGCTGTAAATCCTCCCCTAGAAAGAAGCTGCCCGCTTCTTGAATCAGTTGAATCGGACAGCTGTTTTTTTGTATTAATAAATATTTTGGGCAAATTCACTTTACCACCTCTTTAGTATGCTCTGGCTATGTACACCATATGCTTGGCTTCCTTGCCGCAGAAGTGACACTTGTCAGAGAGTTCTTCCTGCTCGAAAGGAATGCATCTGATAGTAGCACCTGTATCCTCTTTAAGCTTTGCCTCGCATTCTGCACATCCGCACCACATTGCTTTTGCAAAGCCTTTTCTTATTTCAGGCTTGTTTTTATATTCTTCGTAGTCTTCCATTATATGTGTATTGTCTTCTCTATGTTTCAACGCTTTTTTAAGCATGTCCGCCTGCATTTCTTCCAGCTTTTCAGCAGTACTAGAATCGAAATTCTCCAGGGAAATCACTTCTTTTTCAAGAGTATCCCTTCTGACTATTATCGCCTGGTTATTTTCAATATCTCTTGGTCCCATTTCTACTCTGATTGGATATCCCTTCATTTCATACTGGTTGAATTTCCATCCTGGTGATTCCTTTGGATTGTCATCCACTTCAACCCTTATTCCCTTATCCTTTAATTTTTCATATAGCTCATCTGCCTTTTCAAGAACTCCAGGCTTTTTCTGGGCTATTGGTATTATAACGACCTGTACAGGTGCTATCCTAGGAGGCAGCACAAGACCTCTGTTGTCTCCGTGAACCATGATGAGTCCACCGATCAGTCTTGTTGATATTCCCCATGAAGTATGGTATGGATTGTGTTCCTTTCCGTCTCTTCCCTGGAACTTGATTTCAAATGCCTTGGTAAAATGCTGTCCGAGATTGTGGGATGTTCCTGCCTGCAGGGCCTGTCCATCATGCATCAATGCTTCCATTGTATAAGTTGACGCTGCACCTGCAAACTTTTCCGACTCGCTCTTTTGTCCTATGACTACAGGCATTGCAAGAAGTTCCTCAGCAAGTTCCTTGTAGATGTTCAACATTTGAAGAGTCTCTTCCTGAGCTTCTTCAGCCGTTTCATGAAGAGTATGTCCTTCCTGCCACAGGAATTCAGAAGTTCTCAGGAAAGGTCTTGTAGACTTTTCCCATCTTACCACTGAACACCACTGGTTGTACAAATATGGCAGCTCCCTGTAGGAATTGAGCCACTTGCTGTACATCTGACATATTATTGTCTCCGATGTAGGTCTTACACAAAGTCTTTCTCCAAGTTTTTCAGATCCTCCATGGGTTACCCAGGCAACCTCAGGCGCAAATCCTTCAACATGCTCCTTTTCCTTGTTCAAAAGACTTTCAGGAATCAAAAGTGGGAAATACATATTCTTGTGTCCTGTTTCCTTGAATCTTGCATCCGCATACTCCTGGATTTTTTCCCAAAGTGCATAACCATAAGGTCTTATTACCATGAATCCCTTTACCGGCGAATAATCCACCAATTCATTCTTCAGGATCACATCCGTATACCATCTTGGAAAGTCCTCCTCCATAGGAGTTATTTCCTTTACAAAATCATTCTTTTTCTTAGTCATAATATCCTTCCTTTCATTTCTTTTCTCATGAATTAGTTACTTTTCTCATGCGGATTTTTATTTCTTATTCAAATTTATTAAACTCCAAGAAATCTGATAACATATCGGCGAGATCGTGAATCCGAAGTACTGTAATCAATATTTTCAACAAGAGATTTTTGTTCGAGTGAGCAGGGAGTCGATGCGAAATCACATTTCTGTCTTAACTGAAACCTAGGGGATTTTATTTCATATCAGCGAGGTCTCGGCTTCGAGGCTTGATGAATCAACCTTACTAATCAAAGATTCTCGTGCCGAGGGAGTAGGAAGCTGATGTGGAATAAAATCCCCGGTTCTACTTTTAGAAATAAAAAACCGCCTCCTTGCCTACACAAAGAGACGGATATCCGCGGTACCACTCTAATTACTGCTTTCGCAGTCACTCAATCATTTAACGGTTTTAGCCGTTCAGGTTATTGGCCTGAATGCTCGGAGTCAGGTTCACTGCTGCATGGGACAGGAATTTTCACCAGCCATTCCCTCTCTATAGTCTTACAGCAACTACTAGTCTCTTCAAAGCTTGTATTTAGATATTTTAAAGTGTACTAGATATGCTATTTGTTGTCAAGTAGAACAATACTTTCAGAGGCAATCCCTTCTTCCCTTCCGACAAATCCTAATTTTTCAGTCGTTGTCCCTTTGATGTTTATCCTTTCTTCTTCCAACTTCAAAATCCTCGACAGCGTTTTTTTCATCTCGCCTATATAAGGCGCTATCTTGGGTCTTTCAGCCATGATCACATTGTCGATGTTTACTATATAGTATTCTCTCTCTACCAGATCCATAACCTTCTCAAGAAGCTCCAAGCTTGAAATGCCCTTGTATGCATCATCACTGTCCGGGAAATGCCTTCCTATGTCTCCCTTGCCAAGGGCTCCCAAAAGAGCGTCCATAATGGAGTGCACTAAAACATCCGCATCGGAATGCCCCAAGAGTCCCTTTTCATGATGAATCTCCACGCCACCGAGAATGAGCTTCCTGTTTTCCACAAGTCTGTGTACATCATATCCTATTCCTACACGCATAATCTACTCTTCCTCCTTTAAGAGATACTCTCCATAAACCAGATCCTTGGGCATTGTAATCTTGATGTTCGGATGGCTGTTTTCCACGATATGAACATCCATGCCAAAATATTCAAGTATTGAAGCTTCATCCGTAAACTGTTCATCTAAATCCATTGCTTCCTTCACTTTTTCAAGTATAAGTCCATACTTGAAACACTGTGGAGTCTCGGCATTCCAGAGAACACTTCTATCCAGAGTTTTGATTATCCTTCCTTTTTCCGCAACTTTTATAGTATCCACTGTTTTAGAACAGACCACTACCGACTTACCCGCTACAGTCTGTTTTATTGCTTCCCTTATTACATACCTGTTGATAAAGGGTCTTACGCCGTCATGGATCAGCACAAAATCAGTATCGGTATCCAAGGACAAAAGCCCTTTCATAACTGATTCAGTCCTGGACGCCCCACCCTCAACAACATTCACACTTTTTTCAAAACAATTCTTTTCCAATATTTCCTTTTTTAAAAAGTCCATTCCATTAAAATCGCATACAACTGTTATATTGCATATCTCCTCAATGCCATCGAACTTTTTTATTGTATGGTACAAAATGGGCTTGCCGTCAAGAAGCATATACTGCTTTTTAACTTTAGCCGACATCCTTGTTCCACTTCCGGCTGCTGCTATCACAACTGCAATTTTCTTCATTATCATTCACATCCAAATCAACTAAAGTTCTCAGAACATCACGGCCTTCATATTATCAGCCAGTTGAAAAAATATGGATTTTGGTTTCCCAAAATCCATCTCTGTTTATCACTACTTGTTCAGTTTTGCAAATATCATTCTCCCTGCAGCAGTTTGCAGTACGCTTGTTACTACTACATTAAGAGTTTCACCAATGTGCTTCTTGCCCCCATCTACAACTATCATTGTACCATCATCCAGATATGCAAGACCCTGGCCTGATTCCTTTCCGTCTCGCACAACCTGTATTGTCATTTCCTCTCCAGGAAGGACCACCGGCTTGACAGCATTTGCCAGCTCATTGATATTCAGTACCTGAACGCCATGGAACTCGGCAACCTTATTCAGATTATAGTCGTTTGTAAGTACAACTCCATTCATATGCTCGGCAAGCTTTAACAACTTGGTATCAACTTCTGAAATATTTGGGAAGTCCTTGCTTTCAATTTTAACATCGATGATATGCTCATTTTGGAGTTTGTTCAATATATCAAGGCCTCTTCTTCCCCTGTTTCTTTTAAGTCCGTCAGATGAATCGGCTATGTGCTGAAGCTCCAGCAGAACAAATTCAGGAATTATCAAAGTACCTTCAACAAATCCAGTCTTACAGATATCTGCTATTCTTCCATCAATTATCACACTTGTATCAAGAATCTTAGGCAGCGATACATCGCTTGTCTTTTCCTGTTTTGCTGCCTTTTGATTAGTATTTATCCTATTGCCTATGAGTGTAGATGCCAATTCGTCACCCTTCCTCGTTGCAATGGTTACACCAAGATAACCAAAAAACAGATAAAGGATTGCCGACAGTGCAGTTCCTAAAAACGGTATGTTTAGATTGTACAATGGCTGACTTATCAAAAATGCTATAATCAATCCAATTATCAATCCTATGGAACCTATCAGTATGTCATTAGTCTGGAACTTCAATAATTCACTTTCGAATACATTGCCTATTCTTTCTCCCAGAATTTTCATTTTTGGCGCTATTAAAAATAAAATAAAACCAAATATAATTCCAAAAAAAGCATAAATAACAATAATATTCAAGTCAAGGCTCTTGAAAAGACCAAGATTTTCCAATACTGCTGCTATACTGACACCAAAGAAAATTCCAACAATTGTCAAAACTATTCTAACAATTTTGTTAATCATATTTCCACCTCCCCTCTTTAAATATACAATTACTTTAACACAATATTAAAATAAAAACTATAAAAAATTGGTTTTTATTTTTACAAAATCATTTTATTTCTCTTTTCTTTACTCTACCTTAAGAAAACAAAAATAATAAACTTTACTGACTCACCCCATTCAAAGCATATAACTCTTTTGAATTGAAGCGGATAAAATACAAAAATTATCGATATAAAAGTAAGAATTAGGAGGTTATCCTAATTCTTTTCAATAATATCTTCAATTTTGCTGTTCATGAAATCCGAACTGCTTCCTTCAGCCAGGATCAATTCGCTTATCAGTATCTGCTTGGCGTTGTTCAACATTTTCTTTTCACCGGCAGACAGGCCCTTTTCCTTGTCTCTAAAAGCAAGATTTCTAACAATTCTAGCAACTTCAAATATATCGCCACTCTTCATTTTGTCCATGTTTTTTCTGTATCTCTTGTTCCAGTTCAATTCCGTAATTTCAGTATCCTGCTTCAAAACCGTAAAAACCTTGTTGACATCAGTATAATCAATTACATTTCTAACCCCTATGTCGTCTGCGTTATCAATAGGTACCATTAATTTCATATCACCTAAAGGCATGGCTATCACATAATATTTTTTGATTTCACCAAGTATTTCTTTCTCTTCTATCGATTCTATGACGCCTGCTCCATGCATAGGGTACACAATCTTATCTCCTAAATTATACATTCAATTACCTCCAAAGACTATTATACCACCCAACAGCATTTTTGTCAAACGAGTATTTTATCACCAGGGAAACCGTTTGTCAACAAAATTTTTGAACTTTTGGCATTTTTATAGCTTAAGAAAGTTTAAAAAGCTAAAATAAACATTCTACAGCCTCATCAACGCTTCCTACCCCAATAATTTCGATGCCTCCGGCGCTTTTTATGCTCTCCAGATTTGTCTTTGGAATCAGCACCTTTTTAAAGCCTAGCTTTTTTGCTTCATTTATCCTTTTTTCTATCTGGCTGACACCTCTGATTTCTCCCGTCAACCCGACTTCCCCTATTATTATTGTGTAAGGATCACAGGCCCGGTCTCTAAAACTGGAAGTTATTGCACATAGTATTGCCAAATCTACTGATGTTTCCCTTAGCTGGAGTCCGCCAATTACATTTACATATGCATCACAATTCTGAAGCTGCATACCCATTTTCTTTTCCATAACAGCCATGAGCATGGAAGTTCTGTTGTGATCCACTCCGGTAGTCACCCTTCTTGGCATTCCAAGGGATGAAAGGCTCACCAAAGCCTGGATTTCAACCAGAATGGGTCTTGTGCCTTCTATGGAGGAGGTTATGACAGTTCCCGAATTCTCCTTGTCGCTTTTTTGAACAAATATTTCGGAAGGATTCAGTATTTCCACAAGACCCTTGTCCCTCATTTCGAAAACACCTATTTCGTTTGTCGAACCGAATCTGTTCTTGACAGCCCTGAGAATACGATAGGTCCCCATCTTATCACCTTCAAAATACAGTACAGTGTCAACCATATGTTCCAAAACCCTTGGACCAGCAATTGACCCCTGTTTGGTGACATGTCCAACTATAAAGGTGGCAAGCTTCGAAGTCTTTGTTATGTTCATTAGAGCCGTGGTTGCATCCTTCACCTGGCTCACGCTGCCGGGAGCAGATGTTATCTCAGGATTGTAGACCGTCTGTATGGAATCCAGTATGAGAACGTCAGGGGACAATTTTTCCACCCATTCCTTGATTACAGCCATATCGGTTTCGGCAAGAATATTGAAATCCGAATTTAAGATTTCAAGCCTTTCAGCCCTAAGCTTAAGCTGGCTTGGAGATTCCTCCCCCGATACATAAAGCACCTTTCTTCCGCTTGAAGATACAACTCCTGCAGTCTGCATTAAAAGAGTAGACTTTCCTATTCCGGGATCTCCTCCCACAAGTACCAGAGAACCCCTTACTACTCCACCACCCAGTACGCGATTGAATTCCTCTATTCCCGAATCATATCTGTTCTCTCCGGTTATTTCAATTTCCTTAAGAGCTACAGGCTTTCCGCCGGATATGCCTACAGTCTTGTCGTTCCTGGATTTTGTTATTGTTTCTTCCACAAATGTATTCCATGTTTCACATGCCGGGCATTTACCCATCCATTTTGCGGATTCATAACCGCATTCCTGGCATATGAATTTAGTCTTTTTTTTAGCCATTTTTCACCCTTAACTGTGACACGATACGATTTCACCGTATATCATAACGTGATAATCATTGTCTTCATATTTTTCCAGTATAAAATCTTCCTTGATGAGTTCTGGCTCCAGTGTCTGTCTGTATGCTATCCTGCATTCATAGTGAAGGTTGCAATCCTTTATCACTGGAGTATCCAACACATCCCCTTCCTCAAGTTCAATCATGCATTCTTCAAACTTGTCGTAATTCTTTCCTGATTTTTTCCCACAGAATGCGAGTTCTTTTGTTAGCTGTCCATGAAGAGGAAAACTCACAGTAAATTCATCTGTTTCCTTTAAAAGCCTGTATGTGAATCTGGAATATCTTACTGCAGCTATGAACATGGGTTTGTTCCACATTTTACCTATGAATCCCCACCCTATTGTCATGGTATTGACACGTTTTTCCCCCTTTACAGTCAGAAACGCACCGCCTTTGGAAAACTGTTCTATAGCCTTTGACGAAAAATCAAGATAATTAAGCTCCATTAATACCTCCAAATATAAATATTAAAAATCACAGTAAATAATGACTATTATAACATAAACTGGTGTATATATTGAATATTATAGTAAATTTCATGAAATACGTAATTTTGCTTTTAAGTATTCGTTGAGTTTGATAAAATAAACTTATATTTTTTTAAGGAGTATATAATGAGAAAGATCCTGACAATTGAGAAAACATTATTTATATGCGCACTTGCTCTTCTTGTATCAATAATCTGGGCCGACCAGTACACGAATGCAGTAGACCTTATGATTAAATTTTTGGGATTGAATGAAACCACCGGAAAGAGCATTATATTCAGTGGAGTAATTTTAATAATACTTGCAATATACATGATTGGCATCAGAGCATACAAAAAGATGGCTTTTGAAAAAGATGATATTTTGATGAATTTTTTTGACAATACAGACGATGCAGTCATCATTGTCAAAAACAACATGATATGCAACTGCAACTCCAAGGCTGTAGAAGTTTTGAAAGCCGGTAGTTTCAATAAATTAAAAGGTAAAAACATACATGAGTTCATAACTACAAACCTTGTTTCATTTGATACAAAAAACAAAAGAGAAACAAAATATACTCACGTTTCAACTATGGACGGAGAATATATGGAGGCCCTTGTAACCATCTCCAATTTCATGTCTGACAAAAAGAAGCTTACTCAGATAAAGGTTCACGACAGCAAGCTCATCTCTTCCATAAACAACATATCAAATGATGAGGAGAACCTTTTGACCTTCATATCAAGGGAAACAGACATAGGCTTTTTCAACTGGGATATTAATGCAGACTATTTCACCTACAACAAGGTGTTCCAGAACCTGACTTCATCTTCTTTTGTAAAACCAAAGGATTTTATTAATTCAAGCAAGATTCACCCGGAAGATAGTGTTCTCTTGAAAAACGAAATGGAATACTGCCGTTTAAATGAAGGTTATGGCTTTACACTGAAATTCAGACTTGAAGAAAAGGAAAACAAATGGAAGTGGCACACTCTTAAGGCAAAGCATTCCAATACTGAAGGTATGAATCATATAATGGGTGTCCTGACCGACTTAAGTGACCACAGCAGTTCTGAATATAAATACAACCTTCTTGAAAACCATGCTAATATAGGAAGCATGAAATTTGACAGGCAAAACAAACTGTATCAAAACTTCTCCCTTGAAGCCTTAAAGATACTCAATATGGAAAACAGTATGCTTATAATGGAAGAAACCAACTTCCTCCATCTTTTCAAGCCAAATGACAATGACCTTGACAGCAAAGAAAGGATATATACGCTTTCATCAGACAACAAGAAGGTAAAACTGCTCCACATCATTGACAGCAAGGACAACAACAGATATGACAACTGCCTCATATTCGACATAACAGACTCTTGGCAGAAAGAAGATGAACTGTACAAAACATCCTTTGCTGTAAACAAATCTCTTGAAGAAATCTACTTTACTGACACCGAAGGATATGTAATATATGCCAACGATGCCGCAAGAAAAAGCTTTGGAATATCGATTCATGACTACAACAGCAAAAAAATAATGGATTTCAATACCAATATTGACTACAGATGGTGGAACCAGATACTTCTTCCAAACATTAACCGAAACAAAATTTTCTCATTTGAATCCTTTATTAAAAGTTCAAGGAATTCATCAATAAAATATATAGAAATACAGAACAATCTTATATCCAACAGGGAACACCAGTATATCTGTTCCTTCGTAAGGGATATTACATCAAGAAAGAAATTCGAAAAGGAATTGAAGCATGTAGCAACCCATGACCAGCTTTCGAAAATCTACAACAGAAACGGAATTTATGAAAACATGCAGGAAATGTTCACAAAAGAACAGTTCGCAGTTGTAATGATAGACCTTGATGACTTCAAGCCTGTCAACGATACCTATGGACACGATGCCGGGGACATGGTCATTGCAACCCTTGCAAAACGACTCAGTACCAGCGGTCCTCAGGGTTCCCTTGCCGGGAGGCTGTCTGGAGATGAATTCATAATGATAATTCCTGATTACGGCAATCTGGATGCTCTCGAAGAGATAATAAAGGAAATATATCATTCAATCACAAGAAAATATATAATATCCCAGGGAGTCTGCAAAGTTGATGCCAGCATAGGAATATCCCTCTATCCGGAAGATGGAAGTTCCAGGCAGGAGCTTTTCAGGAAAGCGGATGAAGCTATGTACTCGGTAAAAACCAGCGGCAAAAGCGGATATGCCATGTACAGCAATATGCTGTAGACGGGCAAAGAATAAACTCTGAAATTTTAATAATATCAGAGTTTTATTTTTTGCACTTTTATGATAACATTGTAGAAACAAAAAGCAGCTTCGCTGCGTTTAATGCGAGGTAAAAATAATGCAAAAATTAAATATATGTATTGATATAGACAGTACAGTAACTATGCCTGATTACTGGGTCCAATATGCCAATGATTATTTTGGCACGGACTATGTGTACAGCGATGATACTGTAGAAGATTATTTCAAGGACAACGAATTCGATTATAAGAAATTTGATGATTTTTATCACAAATTTTCAGACCAGATGCACGAAACAGCAACGATACGTCCCTTTGCAAAAGATGCAATCGACAGCATTAGAGAATTCAGCAATATATATTATGTCACCGCAAGGGAAAGTCATATAGAACCTATCACTGTACAATGGCTGAAGAACCATAAAATCTATTCACAGGTATATCATCTTGGCTCCTTTGAAAAAAACGATAAGGCAAATGAGCTTAATTGCGACATCTTCATAGAAGACAATCTTGAAACTGCAAAGAAACTAGCAGAAGACAATATCAAGGTCATACTCATTGACACGGGCTTCAACAGATATGAAAACCCTGAAAATATTGAAAGAGTTTATAACTGGAAAGAAATACGCGATTCAATAAAAAAATATTACGATTTGTCATTTAACAATTGACAAATCCCTCCGTTGTCTGTATTATATAGACGAAATAATTAATCCTTTAACTTGGTCCGTGAGACCAGCAAGGAGATAAACAGAGTATATGAAATTATACAAACTTCTTGCCGCGCAAGAAGTTTTTTTGTCTCCCAACTATGCAACGGAAAGTTGTAATAAAAAAACAATTTTATGGAGGTTTGCATGTCTGCAAATAGAATCAATCAAGATCAATCATCATTAAGCATTAAAGGCACACAAAAAGTAATCCTTGGACTTCAGCATCTTTTAGCCATGTTCGGCGCTACAGTTCTGGTTCCCATTTTAACCGGGCTCAACCCGTCACTGGCACTATTGAGTGCAGGCCTCGGAACGCTGATGTTTCATTTCATAACAGGCGGTAAGGTACCTGTATTCCTGGGATCAAGCTTTGCATTTATTGGAGCCATAGCGATGACATTGTCTTCAGATGGAATCGGCGCTGTAAAAGCAGGAGTTATAGGCGCTGGAATAATCTATATTCTTATGTCGTTGATAATCAAGCTGGCAGGAGCGGAAAAAGTGAAGTCATACTTCCCTCCAATAGTAACCGGTCCTGTAATAATGGTTATCGGTCTAAGACTTGCGCCCGTTGCACTTGGAATGGCTGGATATTCTTTTGATGCTGCAACACAGACAGGAACATTCGATATTGCTTCGTTAACTGCAGCAGCAGTAGTTGTAGCAACAATGATAGTTGTTTCAATCTTCGCAAAGGGATTTTTTAAACTCGTTCCAATATTGATTGCTGTAATAGTAGGATACCTGGTATCGGTTCCCCTGAACCTTGTTGATTTTGCACCAGTAATGCAGGCTGGATGGATTGGATTATCCTCATCGGCAATGGATCATCTAACTGCAATGCCTGAATTCACACTTTCAGGAATAACAGCAATATCTCCAATAGCCCTCGTAATCTTCATTGAGCACTTTGGAGATATAACAACAAACGGAGCAGTAGTAGGCAAGGATTTCTTCAAGAACCCAGGTGTTCACAAGACAATGCTGGGAGACGGTGTAGCAACCCTGATTGCCGGATTTATAGGAGGACCTGCAAACACAACATATAGTGAAAATACAGGTGTTCTTGCAGTAACAAAAATCTATGACCCTTCAATTCTTAGAACCGCCGCAATATTTGCCGTATTGCTCAGCTTTGTAGGAAAATTCGGCGCTCTGATAAGCTCAATTCCCGGTCCTGTCATGGGCGGAGTTTCAATAATATTATTTGGTATGATAGCCAGTGTAGGAGTAAGGACAATGGTAGAAGCCAAACTTGATTTTGCTCATTCAAGAAACCTTATGATAGCATCCCTGATTCTAGTAACTGGAATCGCGATAGACAACATCCACATAGGCGGAACGCTTTCACTTTCAGGCCTTGCAATAGCTGCTTTCATTGGAGTTGTACTTAACAAGGTTCTTCCTTCGGAGATATAAAGGAACAAACCATCAATTATTTTTGAATTATGATGACAATAAAAATCCGACTGGCATTAAAATGCAGTCGGATTTTTAATTGCTTAAAATTTAATATTATAGTCCTTTGATTAGGACAACATATAGCTTATTTATGCTTCAAATGAGTACCGTCACAGAAGGGCTTGTTCTTGGATTTTCCACATCTGCAAAGAGTATAATGCTTTTCAGACTCGGGCATTTCACCACTATCAGTCACCAGTATTATGTCGCCATTTACTTCATATGGGCCGTTTTTCCCATGCGCATCTTCATTTGCTATTGTAATCTTGGCATCTTCAGTAACTCCCTTGTTTATTCTTTCATTATCTTCAAAACCATAACTCAGGGCTCCCGAAGGACACATTTCACATATTTTTATTATTTCTTCCGGCTCTGCTTCATCAGGGTGAATCCACAGTCTTTCTCCTCTTTTGAATACAGAAGGCAGCTCTTCAACACAAAATCTGTGATGACTGCATACACCCCTGTTGTCATACACTGTAATTCGTTTACCCTTGTATGTATCCATCCTGTCCCTGCATCTGTTTTCAGCCTTTTCATCCACGAAGCCTTCACTGTGACTTCCGTCGCAGAAAGGTTTTCTCTTTGATCTGCCGCATCGACAAAGGGCCATGGTTTCTCTTGTCTCAAGACTTTTGCCATTGCCGTCTATTAAACTATCAATATTTCTTGCAACGAGAGGTCCGTTTTTTTTAACTATTATTTTCTTGCCACTCATGTTGTAACCAGCCTCTTAGATTTTCATTGCCATTGCCTCACATTTCGCCTTTATATCCTTGTTTCTTTCAAGCTCGCCGGGTTCGTATCCCTGACAATGTACCACGCCAAGGTTTTCAACGCCAAGGTAAGCAGCCATGTCATTAAATGATGCCACTGCATTCTTTCCTCCCGATACTTCAAGGTTGTCATCTCCATATGACATAAGAAGCCCAAATTTCTTACCGTGGAAAGATTTCTTGTAATCCGGTCCAAATGCATAGAATCTATCAATTGCAGTTTTAATCTGTGCTGTCAAATTAAAGAAATATACAGGACTGGCAAAAATTATACAGTCAGATTCCTTGATTTTCTCGTATATTTCCTTCATATCATCATCCACTATACACTCTCCCATTCCAGGCATATGACATACTCCACATGCCTGACATGGTTTGATGCTTAGAGCATTCAAATAGACAGTCTCTGCTTCCATGTCTCTTTCTTTAACCGACTCCGTCAGCCATTCAGCCATTTTTGCCGTATTTCCCATAGGTCTGGGGCTTCCCATAAGTATTAATGTCTTCATCATATACTCCTCCTCAAATATTGTTTTCCTTCAGATAAGCCAAATATTTCTCAAACTGTTCAGGAACCGCCTTTCTTCCTGAAACATAGTACTCTACGCTGCCAACAGATTCAACATACTTGTCATTTTCTTTAAGAATCTTGATTAAATGACTTATTGTACCGAGGTTGCCGTCGATTACAGAAATATTTTCCGGTACCATCTTCTCCAAAATATTTTTAAAATACACAAAATGCGTACATCCAAGAACAATGGCAGAAAATTCTTCAAGGTTGTACTTCTCAAGCTTGTTTCTAAAAAGTTTTACTGCATCTTCATGATTGAAGTTGAAGTCTTCAGCCATATGAACTAACTCCGGCATGGGTAATGATACCACTATGCCGTCTCCTTCAAGTCGGCTCACAAGATTCTTGAATTTTTTCTCCTTGAGAGTCAATTCAGTTGCCATAACAATTACTTTTCCCTCGTCAGAATTCTCTATTGCAGGTTTTACAGCCGGCTCCATACCTATTAAAGGCAAATCAAAGCTCTTCCTCAAAAACTCAACAGAAGTGCTTGTAGCCGTGTTACAGGCTATAACAACTGCATCCACCCCCATATCATGAAGAAACGTAATTGCTTCATGTGTCATCTTTCTTACCTGGTCCTTATCCCGTGTTCCATAAGGTACATTGTCAAGATCAGCATAATATATGTATTCTGCATGGGGAATCATCTCCATGGCTGTATTTAGCACAGTAAGCCCTCCGACCCCCGAATCAAATATCCCTATTTTCATTTTATCTCCATTTCAAATATTTATTCTATGGTTATTCTCTCTCCTAGAAATTTAGGCTGTATCCCTAAGGCAAGGTCGAACATCATTTTCACCCGTGCAAAAATTTCTCTAACATTTGTCTTGAATCCTGCTTTGCAATTTACATCCATGGCGTTGTAACCAACTGCATCAATATCTTTGCTTAAGGCTATGAAAACAGCCCTTTCATTGTGGAATTCCTGCGATATTACGGTAATCTTTTCCTGACCGAATATTTCTCTGCTTCTCACTATTGAATCCAATGTTCTGAAACCGGCATAATCCAAAAACACCTTGTCCTCAGGTATTCCTTTTTCAATCAAGTCCTGCTTCATCTTTATTGGCTCATTGTATTCAACCTGGCCATTGTCTCCGCTGACAAGAAGATAATCGACCTTTCCTTTTAAAAAAAGCCGTGCTGCTGCATCTATCCTGTTTACATAGTATGGGTTCAAGGTATTGCCGTATATATATTTTGTTGTCCCCAAAACAAGGCCCACCTTGTTATGCGGCAACTCATCAATATTGTCGTAAACCCTGCTTCTCGTTCTTAATTCAACACTGTAATATGAAAAAAGAATCAATGCTGTCACAACAACTGCAATCATACATGCTATTTTTAAAAATATTTTTATCCTTTTCCTCAAGATATTCTCCATGATGCGAATACTGCCTATCCCTTATTTCTGATAAATATGTGCTTGACATACTTGTTTCCGCTTTCCCTCTGGTCCACCTCTACAGACCTGATACTTTTTATCAGATGAGAAAGCTTTTGATAACCGTAGTTTCTCGGATCGAAGTCGGGTCTTTTCTTAAGAAGCATATTTCCTACATCGCCCAAAAAAGCCCAACCGTCATCATCAGCTACTATATCGGTAGTATTCTTCACCAGCTTCACTATATTGTCCGGTATTCTGTTTCTGCTTGTCTTCTTTCTTGACTTCACAGCAGGTTTTTCTACTGCATCCGTTTCTGCCGGTGCTTCCACTTGTTCATCCGTCTGTGCTTCTTTTTGCAGCACTTCAATGTATATGAACTTGTCGCAGGCAATAATAAAAGGTTCCGGCGTTTTTTTCTCACCGATTCCTATCACCTTCATACCAGCTTCCCTGAGCCTTGTAGCCAGTCTTGTAAAATCACTATCACTTGACACTATGCAAAAACCGTCTACCTTGTTCGAATAAAGTATGTCCATAGCATCTATAATAAGGGCTGAATCGCTTGAATTCTTCCCCGTTGTATAACTGTATTGCTGAATTGGCGTAATGGCATTCTTCAACAGAACCTTTTTCCATCCCGATAAATTCGGGGAAGTCCAGTCTCCATATATCCTCTTGAAGGTAGGCACTCCGTAGATTGCAATCTCTTCCATCATTTCCGTAATCTTTTTGGACGGTATATTGTCCGCATCTATTAAAACAGCCAGTCTTAAATCATTAAGTTTTTGCATGTCTTCTCCTGTCCTTATAATATTTGTTATTACTGCTATTAACTTTCAAATCTTATAATCATTATACTTTATATTCACACAAAATAAAACCTTCACATGAAAATGCAAAGGCTAAATTATTCTTATCTATCTTTCTTCTCTGAAATATGGAATACTCAAACCCTTTGGGGGAGAGTTTAGTTTGGATTTTTTTGCAGAGCTGAATGCAAGCACTATTATTGTAACAAGATAAGGCAGCATGTTCAATAGACTCTGCGGTATATTCAAATGCTGTATCCTGAATCCCAAAATGCTTAGACCTCCAAAAAGTACAGCTCCGAAAATAGCTCTGTATGGATTCCATCTTGCAAATATTACAAGAGCTACCGCAATCCATCCTCTTCCCGCTGTTATATTGTCCTGCCACGTAGGAACACTGACAACAGAAAGATATGCTCCGCCTAATCCACACAAGGCACCACCTGTGAGTATGTGAATATATTTATATAGACTTACATTGATTCCTGCAGCATCGGCTGCTGACGGATTCTCTCCTACTGCCCTGAGATAGAGACCAGGCCTTGTTCTGTACAGGTAAAAGCCTGTAACAATTGAACATACCAGTCCCAGGTATACATATGGGTCCTGTGCAAACAACGCCGGTCCGACAATCGGAATCCTTGACAGTATGGGTATACTAACCGGCTTAAAGAAAGATATTATTTCTCTTGGCATCCTCTGTCCTATATAGTTTGTTCCAAGAAAACTCGAAAACCCTGTACCAAATATTGTAAGGGACAGACCGGATACCACCTGGTTTGCTCTTAGTGTTACTGTAAGAAAAGCATATACCAGCGCAGCAAGGGCCCCTGCCATTCCAGCTCCTATTATTGTCATAAGAGGGCTGGCTGTAGACATGCCCATTCCAAATCCAGCAACTGCACCTATGAGCATCATTCCTTCGACTCCAAGATTCAGGTTTCCTGCTTTTTCAGTTATAAGTTCTCCAAGCGTTGCAAAGAGAAGGGGAATTCCCGCTATTATCATCGCTGTAAAAAATCCATTGCTCATGCAGCATCCTCCTTCTTTCCTTTTTTATTAAAAACCAACTTGTATTGTACAAAAAATTCACTCCCTATGACAAAGAACAGTATAAGGCTCTGTATTATCTCAGCTGCCGACTGTGGTATCTGAAAAGCAGTCTGAATAAAGCTTCCGCCCTTTGTCATGGCTGCAAAAAGCACCGATACAGGCACAATAAGAATCGGACTGAGGCCTGAAAGCCATGCAGTAATAATTGCAGTATATCCATATCCTGCAGACAACTGGGTGTTTAGTGTCTGGTTTACGGCAGAAGCCTGCATCATTCCTGCAATTCCACAGATTCCTCCACTGACGATTATTGAAAGCACTATTACCTTGCTTACATTTATTCCTGAATATCTTGCAGTATTCTTGCTCTCACCTACTACAGCAATCTGATAGCCCTGCTTTGTGCGCCTCATTACAAATGTCATCAGCACAACAAGGAAAATGGCAAAAATCCAACCTACATGTACACCAAATATTTTTGGCATCACAGCATTATCGGCAAAATTGGCAATCTTGGGAAATCCCATTGAGTTTGGATCCTTCCAGGGACCATATTGCAGATACGTTATCCACTGAAGAGCGATATAGTTCATCATAAGGGTAACAATGGTTTCATTTGTGTCAAACCTTACCTTCAACATCGCCGGTATCATTGCCCACAAACCGCCGCCTGCAAATCCCGCTATCATCATGACCAAAAGCAGCAACGGCTTTGGAAGAGCATCAAAATTGAGAGCAACATAACTTGCAAAAAGTGCGCCTACCAGAATCTGGCCTTCTGCACCTATGTTCCAGAATTTCATCTTGAAGGCTATCATAATCCCCACGGAAGTAACTACCAAAGGTATTGTTATAGTAATTGTATCCTTTATCCTGTATGCCGATCCAAAGGCTCCCTTTGCCATTGATACGTAAACATCCAAAGGATTGTGTCCAAGAAGGAATATAAAGAATGAAGATGCAATCAAGGCTGACAATACTGCATATAGTTTAATCAATGCGGACTGTCTAGGTGTTATATCCGCTCTTTTTATCATTCGCATCATACAACCTCCCCGCTTCTTTTCTGTCCTGCCATCATAAGACCAAGATCTTCCTTTGTAACTTCTGAAGCCTTTACTATTCCGGTTATTTCTCCATCACAAAGTACCATTATTCTGTCGCAAAGTCTCAAAAGTACATCCAGGTCTTCACCTATGAACAATATAGCCACTCCCTTTTTTTCTGTTCGTTGACAAGGTCATATATTGTATGCGAAGCACCTATGTCCAATCCCCTTACGGCATATGCCGTTATGAGCACATGAGGATTTGTTTCTATTTCCCTTCCTATGAGAACCTTCTGGATGTTTCCTCCCGACAGTTGCTTGACGGGATGTCCTATTCCAGGCGTAACAATATCAAGGGCCTTTATCATTTCCCTGCATTTCTGTGCTATTGACTTCCTGTCCAGCATGATTTTCTTCTGGTTATGCTGTTCCTTCAGCATGAAATTGTCAACCATGTCCATTGAAGCCACCAGACCCATTCCAAGTCTGTCTTCCGGAATGAAACTCATGCTGATACCTTTGAAAATTATTTCCTGAGGTGTTTTCCCTACTATGTTTTCACCCCTGTAGCATATTTCTCCACCGGCTACGGGATAGAGTCCGGCAATTGATTCACAAAGCTCCTTTTGACCGCTTCCTGCAACACCTGCCACTCCGAGGATTTCTCCTTCATACATGTCGAAGGTCACATCCTTTAGAACCTTGACATTGTCAATATCTTCAGCTCTTAAGTTTTTTATTTCCAGAGCCTTTTCCCCTCTCTCGACTTCAGGTCTTTCTATGGAAAGATTTACGGACTTGCCAACCATAAGGTCAGTAAGCTCCTTTGGCGAAGATTCCTTTGTCATAACAGTTTCCACTGTCTGACCTTTTCTAAGGATTGTAACCCTGTCGGAAACATCCATTACCTCATTTAGCTTGTGGGTGATGATAATTATGGAACAACCGCTTTTAGCCATGTTCCTCATTATTTCAAACAGTTTTTTTGTCTCCTGAGGAGTCAGTACGGCAGTAGGTTCATCCATAATCAAGATATCAGCTCCCTGGTAGAGCACCTTCAATATCTCAACTGCCTGCTTTTCACCAATTGACATTTCGTACACTTTCTTGTCCGGATCCACTGCCAGCCCGTATTTATCAGCAATTTCACTGATCTGGCCCGACAGCTCCCTGTTGTTCATTATCATGCTTCCGCCTTGTCCCAGTATAACATTATCCCTGGCAGTCATAACTTCCACCAGCTTGTAGTGCTGGTGGATCATGCCTATTCCCAAGTTAATGGACTCCTTAGGATTCATTGATGAAACCTTGTTTCCATGTATATAAATAGAACCGCTGTCAGGCTTGTAAAAACCTGACAGCATATTCATCAATGTACTCTTCCCTGCGCCATTCTCGCCTAAAAGCGCATGGATTTCGCCCTTATTAACTTCGAAATTAATATTATTGTTTGCCTTTACTGAACCAAAGCTTTTGCATATGTTTTCCATTTTTACAAAAACTTGATTATCCATAATACTATTCGCTTATTTCTCCTTTAACGCCTTGAACGAACCACTTCATGTTAAGCATCTCTCCATCGTCCACTGCACTTCCTTCTTCAACTGCAACTTCACCAGCCTGGTTGTATATAGGTCCTGCAAATACGTTTAATGACTTGTCTATAATTTTTGCCGCTGCAGCTTCTACCGCTTCAGCCGTGCCTTCTGCAGCATTTTCTGTAAGAG
Source organism: Dethiosulfatibacter aminovorans DSM 17477 (assembly GCF_900142005.1). GTDB lineage: Bacteria > Bacillota > Clostridia > Tissierellales > Dethiosulfatibacteraceae > Dethiosulfatibacter > Dethiosulfatibacter aminovorans. The sequence continues at coordinate 38,981 of NZ_FQZL01000009.1, read as the reverse complement.
GTGCAAGCTCGACTATGCCATCTGCCATCTCTCCCCAGTATGCATGGCTTTCAAAACTGCCGTCCATTACAGCCTGAACCTGCTCCACATAATAAGGTCCCCAGTTCCATACAGGAGCTGTGATATACGCCTCCGGTGCCATTGCAGACATATCCGTGTTGTATCCTATTGAATACACTCCTCTTTCCTCTGCAGCCTGCTGAGGTCCCGTAGTGTCCTGATGCTGTGTGATTATATCTGCTCCACCGTCAAGAAGAGCAATTGCTGCAGCCTTCTCCGTATCCGGGTCATACCATGTATATGTCCAAACAACCTCTACTTCTACATCAGGATTTACCGACTGTGCACCAAGTGTGAATGCATTTATTCCTCTGATAACCTCAGGAATATCAAAAGCCGCTACATAACCAATCTTGTTTGTTTCAGTCTTAAGACCTGCTGCTATCCCGGAAAGGTATCTCGCTTCATACATTCTACCGAAGTAGTTCGCCATATTTTCCGTAGTTTTATATCCTGAACAATGGAAAAATGCAACATCAGGGAATTCCTTGGACATTTTTTCAACATAATCCATATATCCGAAGCTTGTTGCAAAAATTGCTGTTGCTCCCTGATCTATCATGTTTCTTATTTCTGCTTCCACTTCCTGAGTCTCCGGTACGGATTCCTTATAAAGAGTCTTAACTCCCAACTGCTCTTCAAGATAAAGTCTTCCCTGATCATGAGCATAGGACCATCCACCGTCACCTATAGGTCCAACATAGATGAATCCCACTATCATATCTTCAGCCGATTCAGCACCTGTCGGTTCTTCCGCCGGCTTTTCGCCGGAACATCCTGCCAATGCAAATACCATTACTACTACCAATAACAACGCTAAAAATCTTTTCACTTCTTCCTCCTTAAGTCCAGTTTCATGATTTAAATTCTATCTCCCCGTTGCCCATGTGATCGATAACAGCAAGGGACTCAACTCTATAACCCTTTTCACGCAAGATTCGACCACCTTCCTGAAATCCTTTTTCAATAACAATCCCTATACCCTTAACCTTTGCCCCCGCCTGACATACAATGTCGACAAGACCCAAGGCAGCCCGTCCGTTGGCCAGAAAATCATCCACAATAAGGATGTTGTCCTCATCGGACAGATACTTTCTTGATACCTTGACATCATAATCCGTCTTTTTTGTGAAAGAATATACACTTGTAGAATAAACATCCTCATCAATGTTCAATGATTTCGTTTTTTTCGCAAATACAAGGGGCACGCCAAAATGAAGCGCAACGAAGGCTCCTATTGCAATGCCGGAAGCTTCGATGGTCAATATTTTAGTAATGTTACTGTCTTTGAAAAGTCTTTTAAACTCCTTTCCAATTTCGTCCATCAGAACAGGATCAACCTGATGATTAAGAAATTCATCAACCTTGATAATATTCTCCCCTATTGCCTTTCCATCTTCCAGTATTCTCTTCTTCAATAAATCCATATGATATCTCCTAAACAAAAATGTATCGTCTGCACAGAAAGTTTCCCCAATCGTATAACACCAGAGTTTCAAGGTATTATACAAATATTAACTTTCTTAAGCATCAAGAAGCAGCTACGCTGCAAAAAAATAACCCTGCATCCGCAGAGTTCTGTAAAACTATAAGCTTAATGATTAAGCCTTAAGAATAAAGAACTCGTAGCCTGTAACTATTTTAAGGTAGTTTGGTAGAAACATTTGATCCATATCATCAAATTTATACGAGTGGTGCAATGATTTCTCAAAGCACAATATTTTTTTTTAAGATTCACATGCATTCACACGGAACCACTATGAATTTTATTACATCCCAGCATAAAAATCAAGTAAAATTAAAACAATACTTCATGCTGATATCAGTATTTGTCTTCAGTGGCAAAAAACAATCCAAAGCAATCGGGGCCGCAGTGAGTGGATATTGTACAACTTGCTTCACATACGTATATTTTTTCTACTTCCATGGTCTTTTCAATTGTATTTTTTACCGAATCAATAATTGATGCATCCAGACCTGAATGCGTAATGCAGATTTTATCCCTTTTCAGGTCTGGATATTTCCTTATCTTGTCATTTACAAACTTGGGCAGTACCTTTTCCATGGCCCCCCTGTATTTTGCTCCCGAAGTCATGCTTCCGCATGTGTTGTTCACATTGATTTCAACCTTGATGTTCAACAGACTGGCTCCATAGGCCGCCAAGGATGAACATCTGCCGCCTGCTTTTAGAAATTCAAGGTTGTTAAGCACAAATCCTCCATGGTATTTTGTCTTGCTTTCAACAAAATATTCATAAATATCCTTTATATCCATTCCATCATCTATCATTTTTCTGCAGTCCATCAATTGCAATCCTACTGCAGAGGAAAGATTCCCAGAATCAACAACATAGACATCGCCCAGTTCCTCGGCTGCAATTTTACAATTGTTGTAAGAACTTGTAAGTGAGCTTCCCAGACAAAAATGTATCACTGAATAGCCTCTGCTTGTCCATTTCTCAAAATATTTCAAGTATTCCCCTACATTCACTGCCGATGTCTTTGGAAGAATCTTCTTTTCCCTGTAAGCCTCATACAAGTCTTGAGGAAATATATTGACACTGTCCAAATAATCCGTATTTTCCAAATTTATATGATAGGGTATGGTTTCTATTTTAAAATGACCGAGGACATCCTTAGGCAGGTCACATATCCTGTCAGAACTTAATATTATTTTCATATGTTTCCTCCATTAATTAATTCGTTTGTCTCCCCAAAAGTACAATGCAATCGTTCCTGGTCCGGTATGCCCTCCAATAGTCGCACCAATATTGAATATCTCAACCTTGCCATCGAGTTTCGGAAACCTTTTTTCAACAAGCTCAGCGACTGCCTTTGCGTCCTCATAACAGGCGGACTGACTCAAATAACATTTCCCGGAATAGGCAAGGCCTTCCTCTGCATGCTCTTCCATCTTCTCGACTATTCTTTTTATTACCTTTTTCTTGGTTCTTATTTTTTCATTGGATACGAGGTGTCCGGAATTATTCATATTCAAAAGGGGACATATGTTGAGTGCCGTACCTACAAATCCGGCTGTTTTCGATATTCGTCCGCCCTTGATGTAGAACTTCAGGTCCGTCGAAAAAAACCAGTGGTGCATGTTCAATTTATTTTCTTCAATCCATTGGTATAAAACATCAATTGTCATTCCTGAATCTCTAAGATCCACAATTTTATCCATTATTAGTCCATATCCCGAAGATGCCCCCAGCGAATCTACTATATATATTTTCCTTCCCGGAAATCTTTCTTTCAGTTCACCACGTGCTATACAGGCGGAAGTGTAAGTCCCCGATATTCCTGATGATAATGTAACATGAATGATATCCTTGCCTTCCTTCAAGTATTTTGAAAAGTGTTCAATATATTCACCCACACTAACTTGAGATGTTTTCGTTTCAGCGCCTCCTGCCATAGCTGTATAAAGTTCATCTGCAGACACCGATTCTCCCAGGTCATCAAAATATTCTGTTCCATCCAGTTCAAAATGAAAGCATACGTATTTGATTTCTCTTTTTTCAAAATGTTCCTTTGTCAAATCCGCTGTCGAACAGCAGCTTAAAATATAATCTCCCATATTTTTACCTCTTTTTTCTGCGATTTTATAATTATTTTTATCTGCTATATAAATGTAACATATGATTTTTGAAAACACAACAACCTTAAACGAATCAATTTTTGCATATTGACAACTCGCTCCTCTAATAATGAATCTGTATATTTCGTATTTTTTATTGAACCATTTTGAATTATATTTCATATTTCAGGGTATACATTATTTATCTACAAGAAAGCAGCTACGCTGCGTAAAATGCGCAAGCATTTTTTAAGAGGTCGCAGAAAGTTTCCTTAACCGCGTAATACCAATGCTTTAAGAGATTACGCATTATCAACTTTCTTAGACTATAAAATTATTGCGGAGGGATTAATATGAAAAAAAGAATAATACTGCTACTTTCATTCATCCTCATCATTTCTTCATGCATACCTGCCTTTGGAGATGAGGAAAAAGACTGGACCTATTATGCATTTGACGGCACCCAATCCGAATGGGCCGAACCGGAACTGCAGGAAGCTCTTACAAACCATCTGGTTTATGAGGAAATAATGTCCAATTACAACCAAAATATAACTAGAGAAGAGTTCTGCACTCTTTCAGTACTCCTGTATGAAAAGTTTACACGCAATGAGGCCAAAATCGATTTGGACCCATTTGTAGACACAGACAACCCATACGTGCTTAAGGCCTACAATCTTGGCATAGTAAACGGTATCAGCGATACGGAATTTGCTCCCGCAAAAAGCATAACAAGGCAGGAAATTTGCGTAATGATTTACAGGACACTTAAAGCATCAGATTTTGATACATCCGTTGAAATGTCCGAGGATTTCCCCTTTAACGATACACATTTGATTGCCGACTGGGCAATTAACAAAGTCAAATACTGCTACCAGAATGACATCATTCACGGAACAAGCTACAAAATACTGGATCCTCTTTCAAACACTACAAGAGAACAGGCTGTAATACTCATAAACAGGACTTACGTGTCTTTTGAGTAGATAGAAAAACAAAAGACTGTCAGCAACCGGGATTTTCAACCATTTGCCGACAGTCTTAATAATTTTACAGCTTTGCTATGTCCGTTCTATATTGCTTCTTTTCAAATTCTATCTTAGGTAAGTTGTCATAAACTCTTTCCCTTGCCTTTTCTATACTGTCGGCAACACAGGTTACTGCCAGCACCCTTCCGCCGTTTGTCACAATGTCATCACCGTCAAACTTGGTGCCTGCATGGAATACTATTATATCTTCATCTACGGTTTCAAGACCGGTGATCGTCTTTCCCTTTTCATATCCTTCAGGATATCCCCCTGAAGCAAGTACTACAGTTACACTTTCCTGTTCATTCCACATCAAGTCTTCCTGCCCAAGATTACCATCTATTGTCTTAAGCATCACTTCAACAATGTCCGATTTCATCCTAGGAAGGACAACCTGTGTTTCAGGATCTCCAAATCTTACATTGAATTCAAGGACCTTGGCTTCATCATTTTCTATCATAAGACCTATGAAAAGAACTCCATGGTAGTCTATGCCATCCTTCTTGAATCCATCGATTATATTGTTCAGTATATTTTCATCAAGGAATTTCTGAAGCTTGTCTGTATATATCGGGTTTGGAGAAAAACATCCCATTCCACCTGTATTGAGTCCTTCGTCATTATCAAAGGCTTTCTTGTAATCCCTCGCACTTTCCATAGGGATTATCCTTTCTCCGTCTACAAAGCACAAAAGAGACGCTTCGATTCCCGTAAGGAATTCCTCGACAACAACAGTATCTCCCGCTTCTCCAAACTGCCTGCTTTCCATGATGGACTTGATGGCTTCAACAGCCTCATCCATCTTCTGACAGATTAGTACACCCTTTCCTGCCGCAAGCCCGTCTGCCTTCACAACTACCGGTTCACTGAAATTCTCAAGCCCGTCTAGAGCATCCTGCGGGTTGTCATACACCCCGTATGCTGCCGTCGGGATATTGTACTTCTCCATGAATCTCTTGGAAAAAGCCTTGCTCCCTTCAAATTCTGCAGCCATTTTATTTGGACCAAAAGATTTTATTCCGTTTTCACTGAGTTTGTCTGAAAGTCCCATAACCAGTGGAACCTCAGGTCCGATTATCGCCAAGTCTATGTTGTTTTCAAGGGCAAATTCCACAATGGCATCAAGGTCTTCAACCTTTATATCTACGCACTCCGCTATTTCACTGATGCCTGCGTTACCAGGCATGCAGTAGAGCTTTTCCACTAGAGGGCTTTGCTTTACCTTCCAGCAGATTGCATGCTCCCTTCCGCCGCTTCCTATTACTAATACCTTCATTTCATACTCCTAGTGTTTAAAATGTCTCATGCCTGTGAATACCATTGCTATTCCGGCATCGTTGCAAGCCTTTATAACCTCTTCATCCCTTATTGAACCACCGGGCTGTATTATAGCCTTTATTCCTGATTCAACTGCCACTTCTATGGAGTCTGCAAAGGGGAAGAATGCATCTGAAGCCAGAGCCGACCCTTCAAGGCTTTCTTTTCCAAGATGTTCAACTGCATGATCAGCAGCCTGTTTTGCAGCCCATATCCTGCTTACCTGTCCAGGTCCTACCCCCAATGACTGCTTGTCCTTGGCTATGGATATTCCGTTTGACTTTGCATACTTCACTATCTTCCATGCAAACAATAAATCTTCCATTTCCTTGTCGCTTGGTTTCCTTTCAGTTACAACCTTGATTCCTTCTTCAGACAAGAGCTTGCTGTCTATGGTCTGTACAAGAAGTCCGCCACCAACCTTCTTAAGGTCATATGCATCATCAGGCTGTTTTTCATTTATATTTTCCAACTTAAGTATTCTTATGTTCTTTTTGCTTTTAAGTATTTCAATGGCTTCTTCAGTATATGAAGGAGCAACCACAATCTCAATGAATATCTTGTTGATTTCAGCAGCAGTTTCTGCATCTATTTCCCTGTTTACAACCACTATTCCACCGTATATTGATACGGGATCTGCTGCATACGCCTTCTTGTATGCATCGATAAGCTTGTCGGCACTTCCAACACCGCAAGGGTTCGCATGCTTGCATGCAACAACTGTAGGCTCGTCAAATTCCTTGACAAGTTCAAGAGCACCATTTGTATCATTGATATTGTTGAATGAAAGTTCCTTTCCGTGGAGCTGCTCGGCATTTGCAAGATAACCCTTCTGCTTGTTGACTTCCTTGTAGAATGCTGCCTTCTGATGAGGGTTTTCTCCATATCTCATGTCCTGAACCTTTTCAAAGGTCATGGTCAGGGTTTCCGGAAGTTCTTCCACCTTTCTTTCTTTTCTCATATAGTTTGCAATAAGCGTATCATATGCAGCCGTATGCTCGAAAACCTTTGATGAAAGATAGAACTTCGTATCGGCACTGACTTCCTTGTTTTCCTCAAGCTCCTTAAGAACACCCTCGTAATCAGCCGGGTCAACAACAACTGCAACATCACCATAGTTCTTGGCTGCAGACCTTAGCATTGTAGGACCGCCTATATCTATATTTTCAATTGCATCTTCTCTTGTTACATTATCCTTCATTATTGTAGCTTTAAACGGATAAAGGTTTACGACAACCAAGTCTATAGGAGTCACATCAAGCTCCTTGATCTGCTTCATATGCTCTTCGTTGCCTCTTATGGCAAGCAGTCCTGCATGGATATTTGGATGAAGAGTCTTCACCCTTCCGTCCAGACATTCAGGAAATCCCGTAACCTCTGAGATGCCTATTACAGGTACTCCGCTTTCAATCAACTTTTTGGCCGTACCTCCCGTTGAAACGATTTCAACTCCAAGATCCACCAGTTTCTTTGAAAATTCTACAATTCCGCTTTTATCAGATACGCTTATTAAAGCCCTCATTTTCTCCTCCATTCTATTCCTTTGGATAGCTTCATAAATTATGAAGTTATCTTTGCTATTTGTACCTTCCTGCCTATAACAGAAAGTTTATTGTCGCAAAACAATCTTACAGCTTCCGGCAGAATTTCATGTTCCACCTTAAGCACTTTTTTCTGCAGTGTTTCCGCAGTATCATCATAGTCCACCTCAACAGTCTTCTGAATAATTATTGGACCGTTGTCAGCTTCTTCGTTAACAAAATGAACAGTGGCTCCACTTACCTTCACTCCATATTCCACTGCCTTTTCGTGGACCTTCAGTCCATAGCAGCCTTTTCCGCAAAATGAAGGAATCAGTGACGGGTGAATGTTTATTATCCTGTTTCTGAATTCCTCCACAAAATATGGGCTTATTATCTTCAGATATCCTGCGAGAACTACAAGCTCCACATTTCTTTCCTTAAGAACCTTCACTATTTCCCTGCTGTATGCCTCGTCGTCAAGGCCCTTGGCGCTTAGGAAGATTCCTTCAATATTATGTTTTTTGGCTCTTTCAAGTCCGTAGGCAGAACTTCTGTTTGATACGACTACAGCTATTTCGCCGTTTATTTTTTTATCTTCAATATGGTCAATGATGGTTTGCAGGTTCGAACCCGAACCCGAAACCAACACAGCTATTCTTACTGGTGACATATTTTTATGTCTCCCTCTCTCTTAACTATCTTTCCAAGGACTACAGGCTTCTCATCCTTCTCCTTCAGATACTTTACTACATCATCGGCAATCTTTTTGTCAACAGCCATGACAATGCCGATACCCATGTTGAAGGTCGAATACATTTCATCAATGTCAATCTTTCCTTCCCTCTGCATAACCTTGAATATGGGATGAACCTCAATATCTTTGGTGTCTATGTCGGCCGACAGTCCATCAGGAATCATTCTTGGAATATTCTCGTAGAATCCACCGCCTGTTATATTGCTCATTCCATTTATCTTGAATTTTTCAACAAGGTCAAGTATTATATCTGCATATATTCTTGTAGGAGTTATCAAAGCTTCACCCAAAGTACATCCCAGTTCCTTGACTTCCTTGTTGACATCCCACTTCAATACATCAAAGAAAAGTTTTCTTACAAGGGAATATCCGTTGGAATGGATACCGCTTGAAGGAAGACCTATGAGAACATCACCTTCCTTTATGTCCTTTCCTGTTATTATCTTTTTCTTGTCTACAACACCTACAGTGAATCCTGCAACATCATACTCGCCTTCGCTGTACAACCCAGGCATTTCAGCAGTCTCTCCACCAATCAGCGCAGCCCCGGACTGGATGCACCCTTCAGCTATACCCTTGACAATATCTGCAGCCTTTGCAGGGTCAAGTTTGCCCGTAGCTATGTAGTCCAGGAAGAAAAGAGGCTTTGCTCCCTGGCATAATATATCGTTTACGCACATTGCAACAGCATCAATTCCTATTGTATCGTGCTTGTCGGTCTTGAAAGCTATCATGAGTTTTGTTCCTACTCCATCTGTACCGGAGACAAGGACCGGCTCCTCATAGGCATCCTTGTCAAGCTGAAACATGCCGCCAAAGCCGCCTATATCGGAAAGCACACCCTTGGTCATAGTCTTTTTAACATGTTCCTTCATCAATTTAACAGATTCATAACCTGCGTGAATATCAACGCCGGAATCCTTGTATGTTAATCCATCCTTCATATCTATATCCTCCAATATCTCTTAAATATCCTGGTTGGGCACTGCCATAGGATAATCTCCGTCAAGGCAAGCTAGACAGAATCCATTCTCCTGACCGGTAGCCTTCAAAAGTCCCGGTATTGAAAGGTAGTTAAGGGTGTCTGCACCAAGAAAGTCCTTTATTTCCTCTTCAGTCTTCGATGCTCCTATGAGATATTCCCTGAACGGAGTATCAATTCCAAAGAAGCATGAATACTTGACCGGAGGTGAAGCAACCCTTACATGAACTTCAGTAGCTCCTGCTTCCTTTATCATTTTAACAAGCTTTCTGCTTGTAGTTCCTCTTACTATCGAATCATCTATTACAACAACTCGCTTGTCCTTAACAATTTCTTTGAGAACGCTAAGTTTGATCTTGACCCCTTCTTCCCTCAGTGCCTGATTTGGCTCGATGAAGGTCCTCTTGGCATATCTGTTCTTTATGAGACCAAGACCATAAGGAATTCCCAGGGTCTGGGCATATCCTATAGCTGCAGGGGTCCCGGAATCAGGCACGGAAAATACCAGGTCAGCTTCTACTGGCGATTCCTGTGCCAGTTGTACTCCCGAATTAAATCTTGTCTGGTATACATTGATTCCGTCTATTGTACTGTCCGGCCTTGCAAAATACACGAACTCAAACAGGCATGACTTCTTTCTTACAAAGAGATCGCTTTTGATGCTGGTTACACCAGTTTCATCGATTACAACAATTTCACCGGGCTCCACGTCTCTTATGAACTCTCCACCCATTGCCGCGATGGCACAGCTTTCTGAAGCGAGAAGATAACCGTCTTCCCTCTTTCCAAGACACAATGGTCTTAGTCCGAATGGATCCCTCATTCCTATAAGCTGCTTTTCAGTCATGATGACAAAGGCATATGCACCCTTGATTATTTCCATTACATTCTTGGCTGACTTTACCATGTCGCCCTTGTAGTTTCTTGCCAAAAGGTTTGCTACAACCTCTGTATCAGTTGAAGTCTGGAATATTACCCCATTATCCTCCAGCATTTCCCTCAGGGCCTCGGTATTTGTAAGATTCCCGTTATGCGAAAGGGCAAGTGAACCCTTTCTGAAATTAACAACAAGAGGCTGTGCATTAGCCTTGAGGCTGTCACCCGTTGTTGAATATCTGACATGAGCAGTTGCCATTCCTCCAACCAGACTGTTAAGTACATCATTGTTGAAAATTTCGGAAACCAGTCCCATATCCTTATGGTACTCTATTCCTCCACCTGATTTAACTGCTATTCCAGCACTTTCCTGACCTCTGTGCTGAAGTGCAAACAATCCGTAATATGCCAGCTGAGACACAATTTCCGGCTTATCCGAATACACACCTATTACACCGCATTCCTCATGCAGCTTATCTTCTCCAAACATCTTCTCGAACATTATTTACTCCTGAATCCTTTTTAGTACTTCCTGATAAGTATCTTCCACATCGCCCATGTCTCTTCTGAACCTGTCCTTGTCAAGTTTTCTGTTTGTTCCAAGCTCCCAAAGTCTGCAAGTGTCAGGTGAAATCTCGTCGGCAAGGATAATCTTTCCATCATAAATTCCGAATTCAAGTTTAAAATCAACAAGTCTGATGTTTTTCTCTGCAAAATATTTTGAAAGAACTTCATTTACCTTGAATGCATATTCCTTGATTGTTGCTATAGTTTCCCTGTCTGCAATTCCAACAGCATATGCATGATACTCGTTAATCATAGGATCTCCAAGAGCATCATCCTTGTAGCTTAATTCGAAGATTGTCTCCTTGAGCTCAGTGCCCTCTTCAAGACCCATTCTCTTTGCAAAAGAACCAGCAACAACATTTCTTATTATTACCTCAAGAGGCACTATTTCTACTGCCTTTACAAGAGACTCCCTGTCGCTTAAAAGCTTTTCAAAATGGGTAGGCACCCCATTCTCTTCAAGAAGCATGAACATCGCAGCAGACATCTTGTTGTTTACTACACCCTTTCCAACGATTGTGCCCTTCTTCACTCCATTGAACGCAGTAGCGTCATCCTTGTAATCCACTATAAACTGTTTCTCGTTGTCAGTCTTGAATACCTTCTTTGCTTTTCCTTCATATAACATTTCCAATTTTTTCATTATATTCTCCTCCTAAATTTTCAAATTCTAGTATGTTTATTCTGATAATCACTCATTAGATTTCTTACTTTATCATTTTCTTGCTTCAACAATAGCTGAACAATGGTCAAACTATAGTTAAGCAATTGGTAAATCCAGTCTTCTATCGATGATGATATAATTTACAAGCGAGGTCTCGAATTGGAGGTTCGTCAATCATCCTTATTAAAAAGATTGACGTTCCGACAAAACAAAGCAACTTAGTTGCGTCATCCGTGTAAGCGGATGTTGTACGCGTGGAAAGTTAACCCTTAAAGCAAAATCGCAAGTTTCAAGCAATTATGCAAATCATTGACTTCCCTAAGCTGGAGTAGGGAGCTTGTTAATTATATTATCCCATCATGCTGAAAACTATATCTGACTTTGAATATTTACATCCTTTTGCTTCACAGCTTCTGCCATTTCAGCCTTGTACTCCTTGAACTTGACCTTCAGCTCGTCGTACTTGATCGACAGCATCTGCACAGCAAGAAGTGCTGCATTTTCAGCTCCGTTTATTGCAACTGTCGCAACGGGAACTCCGCTCGGCATCTGTACTATGGAAAGAAGTGAATCAAGTCCGTCCATTGTTGAAGACTTTATTGGAAGTCCTATAACCGGAAGTGTGCTTACTCCTGCAAGTACTCCAGGAAGATGAGCCGCCTTTCCTGCTGCTCCTATTATCAAATCATACTCATTTTCTGCATTCTTTGCAAATTCAAGTGCTTCAAAAGGTGTTCTATGTGCCGATATTACCCTTGCATCAAAATCGACGCCAAATTTCCTAAAAACCTTAAGGCCTTTTTCCACTACCGGCAAATCTGAATCACTGCCCATTATTACTGCTACTTTCATGGTAATCCTCCTAAATTTCTCTTATTTAAAATAGTCTATTCCTGCTTCAAATATTTTTTGATCCTTGTTTCCAGGAATATTTATATGCAGATTGTCTCCAATCCTTTCTGAATGTCCCATTTTTCCAAGCACCCTTCCATCAGGGCTTGTAATCCCTTCTATTGCTTCAACAGACCCGTTTGGATTGGCAAAGCCGTCATAAGTAGGCTGTCCGTTTACATCAACATACTGTGTTGCAATCTGACCTGCTGTTTCCAGCTTTGAAATCCACTCTTCTGTGGCTATGAACCTTCCCTCTCCATGGGATACAGGAATTGCATGTAAATCTCCTACCTTGCAGTTGCTGTACCACGGTGAAAGATTCGATGTTATTTTTGTATTTACAAAAGTCGATATATGTCTGCCGATCTTGTTGTATGAAAGTGTAGGTGAATCAATTTCAAGATCCCTGATTTCGCCATACTGCACAAGACCAAGCTTTATCAATGCCTGGAATCCATTGCAAATTCCCAACATAAGTCCGTCCCTGTTCTTTAGAAGGTCCATAACAGCTTCTTTGAGCATTGGATTTCTGAATACCGAAGTTATGAATTTACCCGATCCTTCAGGTTCGTCTCCTGCGCTGAATCCTCCGGGAATTGCTATTATTTGGGATTGCTTGATTTTTTCAGCCATTTCCTTTATTGATTCGTCAATGCTTATACTGTTGAAGTTTTTGAATACGAATATTTCAGCTTCACCGCCTGCCCTTTCAAAGGCTTTTGCAGTGTCATATTCACAGTTTGATCCCGGGAAAACGGGAATGAATACCTTAGGCTTTGCTATTCCACCTTTACCTGTGATCACTGTTCCTTTAGTATATTTAAACTCCTTGACTCCGCCATCAATATCTTCCTTGGCAGGGAAGACATTGTCAAGAGGCTTCATCCAGGCTTCAATCATCTCGTCAATTTCTATTTCCACACAATTTATCTTGATTATCTCTTCTTCGATTGTCTTTCCTATGCTTACATGTTCAAGACCTTCAAGATTGTCAAGGGATTCAACTTCAAGGACAAGTGAACCATATGACGGTTCGAACAAACTGTTCAAATCAGTATTGAATTTGCAAAGTGCTCCTATCTTGTTTCCAAAAGCCATCTTTGATATTGCAGCTCCCAGTCCGCCTTTTCCTATTGTATGGGCTGACAGAATGCTTCCCTTTTCAACAAGCTCCGCTATCCTTTTATATTTGTTCCTTATGTCTTCATATACCGGAAGTCCGTTTTCATCCTGCTTTATTTTGACTGCAGCAATATATGATCCGGCCTTCTTGAATTCAGGGGATATGACCTTGCTTGCCTTTGCATGAGTTACCGCAAATGATACAAGTGTTGGCGGAACATCCATATCCTTGAAGGTACCGGACATGCTGTCCTTTCCTCCTATGGCAGGTATGTCAAGTTCCGTCTGTGCCTTGAACGCTCCAAGGAGAGCCGTGAAAGGCTTGCCCCATCTCTTCTTTTCCTTGTTGAGTTTTTCAAAATATTCCTGAAGAGTCAGCCTCACCTTGCTGTAATCTCCACCCATTGCTACAATCTTGGCAAGGGAGTGAATCACCGCATACTGGGCTCCATGATATGGACTCCACTTTGAAAGGTCAGGATCGAATCCATGCGCCATCAAGGTACAAGTATCAGTATTACCTCCAAGTACGGGAAGTTTGGCAGACATACCTTCTGTCGGCGTCAACTGGTACTTTCCACCAAAAGGCATCAGAACAGTTCCTGCTCCAACAGTAGAGTCGAATCTTTCAACAAGTCCTTTCTGGGAAGCATTGTTCAGCTTCCTCAAATTGTCAATCCATGCATTTTTCAAATCGTCGTTGTCGCAATCTATGCTTCTTGTTTCTGTTTCAGCTTTTTCAGAAGGTTCCGATACATAGATATCGCATTTCTGCTTGACTCCGTTCGTTTCAAGGAAGTCTCTTGAAATGTCAAGAATAGCATCCCCTCTCCACTTCATTACAAGTCTGCCTGTATCAGTAACCTTTGCCACTATTGCAGTTTCAAGATTTTCCTTATAAGCAAGCTCTATGAACCTGTCTACATTCTTCTCGTCAACAACGACAGCCATTCTTTCCTGAGATTCCGATATGGCAAGTTCAGTACCGTCAAGTCCGTCATACTTCTTGAGGACCTTGTCAAGGTCTATATCAAGACTGTCTGCAAGTTCTCCAATGGCAACGGAAACTCCGCCGGCACCAAAGTCGTTGCATTTCTTTATCATTTTACTCAGCTTGTCGTTTCTGAATAGTCTCTGTATCTTTCTTTCTTCAGGTGCATTTCCCTTTTGAACTTCCGAACCGCATACAAGGATTGATTCTTCGTCATGTTCCTTTGACGAACCTGTTGCTCCTCCGCATCCGTCTCTTCCGGTTCTTCCACCCACAAGGATTATTATATCTCCAGGGTCCGACTCAAGCCTGACCACATTTTCCTTTGGAGCAGCAGCTATTACAGCACCGATTTCCATTCTTTTGGCCCTGTAATCGTCATGATATATTTCTTCGACCTTACCCGTTGCAAGGCCTATCTGATTTCCATATGAGCTGTATCCGTGGGCTGCCTCAGTCGTAATCTTAACCTGCGGAAGCTTGCCCGGCAAAGTCTCAGACAAGTCAACTGTAGGATCACCGCTGCCTGTCACCCTCATTGCCTGGTATACATAGGACCTGCCTGACAGCGGATCCCTTATGGCTCCCCCAAGACAGGTTGCCGCACCACCGAAAGGCTCTATTTCCGTGGGGTGATTGTGGGTTTCATTCTTGAACATTACAAGCCATTTTTCAGTCTTTCCATCTACGTCGGCATCCACCTCTATGGAGCATGCATTGATTTCACTTGAGACTTCAAGATCTTCAAGCTTTCCAGCCTTTCTCAAATGCTTCATGGCAAGAACCGCTATATCCATGAGGCATTCTTCTTTCTCTTGAATCCTGTCGCCGTATACTTCCTTCCTTATATCTACATATCTGTCATATGTATTCTTTATATCAGCTGAAATGATTCCATCTTCAAATTCAATATTGTCAAATTCAGTCAGGAATGTTGTATGTCTGCAGTGATCCGACCAGTATGTATCTATTACCTTAAGCTCGGTAACGGTAGGATTTCTCTTTTCTTCATCCCTGAAATACTTCTGGCAAAACAAGAGGTCTTCCCTGCTCATTGCAAAGCCCATTTCAATTCTGTATCCTTCCACTTCATCTTCCGAATAGCCTATGAATCCTTCACAGACAGCAACATCCGGAGGTTCAGGGTATATGTCTTCCAACGAAACTGGCATTTCCATCGCTGCTTCCCTTGAATCTACCGGATTGATCAAATAGTCCTTTATTCTTTTCAAGTCTTCCTGACTTATATTGCCTTCAATGTCAATTATTTTGGCATATTTCACTACAGGCCTCTCTCCTGAAGAAAGAATCTGGATGCATTGTGCAGCCGAATCCGCCCTCTGGTCATATTGTCCCGGAAGATATTCAACTCCAAAAACATTGCTTCCAAGTTCAACACCGTCAAGATGTACGTGGTCCTGATTGTTCTCTGAAAAAACAGATATGACAGCCTGATTGAAAACGTCGTCTTCAATTCCGGAAACATCATATCTGTTCAATATTCTTACCTTATTAATATTATCAATTTTAAGATTTGTTGCAAGTTCCTGCATCAGATGACTGCTTACGACATCAAAGCCGGGTCTTTTTTCAACAAATACTCTTTTTACTCCGCCCATTTCACTCTTCTCCTTAAGCTAATTCAATGTAGTAACATAATACAAAAAAAACTGTAACATGTCAATGATTTTAGGGAAGTTTTTCTTGCGTATTTCAAAATAAAGTTCGTTACGAAACGAACTTTATAGTTTTCAACATATGGTATTATTGGCCGAATATTCGATTTCCCCATTTATTACAGTCATTTCAACGGATACATCCTTTATCTTTTCTTGAGCCATTGCAAATATATCATCAGAAAGAACAGCAAAGTCGGCATATTTTCCACTTTCAAGAACGCCCTTTTTATCTTCCTCTCCAGTCATCCTTGCCGAATTTACAGTATAGCATTTTATCGCTTCACTCACCGTAAGCCTTTGTTCAGGTTTCCATCCTCCTTCAGGGAATCCATCAAAGTCCTTTCTTGTTACAGCCGCATATATGTTTTCAAGTGGATTTGGACTTTCCACAGGAGAATCGGTTCCAAAAGAAGGTTTTATACCCATTTCCACAAAGGTTTTCCAATTATAGGAATATTCAGTTCTGTCAGGCCCCACCCTGCTTTCAACAATCTTCCAGTCGTTTACCGTAAAGACAGGCTGTATATATGCTCCTATTTTGAATTCCCTGAACTTGTCAAAAAGATTTTCATTCATTATCTGACAATGTACTATTCCATCCCTGAGAACAACCCCTTCATTGATTTCCCTTGATTTATGGATGGCATCCAAAACAATGTCCATCATTTTGTCTCCTATTGCATGGACCGCTACAGGAATACCGTTTTTATGGGCAAGGTCTATGAATTCATAAATCTGTTCCTCTGTATAGGCCGATATTCCAAAATTCCCTTCGTCATCCGAATATTCCTCCTCCAGAAGAGCTGTCCTTGCCCCAAGGGAGCCGTCTGCCAGAAGTTTAAGGGGACCTATCCTGAATCTGTTTTCCAAATCCATTCCATGAACTCCCCTTTCAATGAACTGTCTGAAATTTTCAAGCTTAAAGAAAAGGCACTGTTCTGTTACCCTTAGTTTCAATTTCTTATTTTTCACAAGATTAACATAAGCTTTAACAATATTAACCCAGCCTCCACCAGGATGTTGAAGGTCGTCAGTCTGTACACTGGTTATACCGAAAGCCAGAAGTTTTTTCTGGGCATTTTCAATTACCTTCATGATTTCTCCAACAGATGCACCTTCCTCCTTGCCTTCAAGAAGGGACAAGGCATTCTCCTTCAAGATTCCAGTAAGACTCCCTCTTTCATCCTTTTCAACTTCTCCGCCTTCCACTACAGTATCCATGTCTATGTTGAAATATTCAAGAGCCTTTGAATTCACACAGGCAACATGGCCGCACACTCTTGTGAAAACAACTGGAATATCAGTGGATATCCTGTCCAAATCATGCCTTGACGGAAATCTTTTGTCAGCAAATTTTTCCTGGTTCCATCCTCTTCCATAAAAACAACTGCTGCCTACTTTTACCCTTTCACTCAGGGATGCAAGACCTGCTTCCACCATATCCTCTACGGACTTTGCATTTCTCAATTCAACAAATTCGAGGCTTTTACCAAGGGAATAGAGATGCATATGGGAATCATTGAACCCAGGCACTGCAGCCTTGCCACTAAGATCAATTTTCATATCTGTTTTTTCGCCATGGCTTTTCATTATTGAATCATCGTCTCCAAGATCCATTATTATGCCGCTTTCCACATATATGGCCGAATGGACATTATTATCATCATCCATGGTATAAAACTTCCCGTTGTAGTATATCCGTCTTTCAACAGACCCATCTCTTTTCTTCTTTTTGCTTTCCATATAAAATCCAAAAGCTGTAATCATAAGTCCTGCAACCATTCCAACTGCCACAAAGGCACTCTGACTCATTTCATCCTGAAAGAAACCTATTATAAAGGAAGCAGCAAAAATCACAAATCCGGTTATCTTAATTTTAGGAATCATAGTACCTCCCTGATGTCCATATCCTCCCATCCATTCTCTGTGAGGAGCTTGACCTTCTCGCATCCAAGTTCCCTCAATTTTTCGAGCATTTCCTCAAATTCATAGTCAACCCCCTCGACGGTATGTGAGTCTCCACTCACCGTCATTGGAATATCCACCTTTATCATTTCACTAATGATCCAGTCGGACGGGTAGTATTCGGTTGTATACCCTCTGGCCTTACCGCCGGAATTGACTTCCACTATGGATCCTCCTTCCTTGATTTTCCCAAGGCAATCCATTATCGCATCCACATACCATTTTTCCTTCTCATCGAAGAAGTAATTTCCACTGTTGCTTTTCTTGATAAGGTCAAGATGACCCAGTATGTCGGGCTTCAATTCAAGCGCCATGTCCCCTACACACTTGTAGTAGAATTCGACGGCTTCTCTTGTGTTTCCTCCAAAGCTTTCTTTAATTCCCTGCTCAAGTTCATCTCTATTATAGTCCACCGTCCACATGACGCCGTTGTCGAAATGTGCAAGATAATGGACTGAACCTACTATATAATCAAGTCCCTCTATAATTCCCCTGTCAATATGCATTGCTCCAATTCCCGGTATATAATCTATTTCCAGTCCTTTAAATATATTGATTCTATCGCCATATTTCCCCTTTATCCTATCCACTTCTGCAAGATAGCTTTCAAGTTTGTCGCTCGGCATTGTCCAGTCAGTCTCAAAAGGCACCGGTGCGTGGGATGATATCCCGTAGTATTTCAGTCCCTTTTCTATTGCAGATTCCACCATTTCTTCCATTGTATTTATTCCGTCACAGTATGTAGTGTGACTGTGATAGTTGAATTTAATCATTGTTGCCTCCTTGTAAATGATAATAACTACTATATTATAACACCTCCACCGTAATTCATAAATAATTATTCAGCAACGTTGTATATTATATGGAATTTTGTTAATATTGTATTGTATATGTACTTTCAACTTTATTAAACCGGAAAAACTACAGGTGGTGCAATTATGAACAGAGAAATCATTGATATAAACAAGGAATACGGACTGGTGCTGGCAGGCGGAGGGACAAAAGGTTGCTACGAGATCGGTGTCTGGAAAGCTCTCAATGAGCTTGGTGTAAAAATCAAAGCTGTATCAGGCACTTCCATAGGTGCCATAAACGGAGCATTCTTTGCTCTAAGGGACTTCGAAACAGCATATGAGATTTGGTCAAATATAAACATTTCAAACTTCATAGAAATTGAAAGCGACAACATGATAGCCATGTTCATAAAAGCAATAAGGAGCAGCGGATTGAATGTCGATCCCTTAAGGGCCATGATGGACAAATATTTCGACGAAGACAGGATACGGGGATCGGATATTGACTACGGCCTTGTCACCTATTCCCTGTCAGACAGAAAGCCTGTGACAGTAATGAAAAAGGATATTCCCATAGGCCGTATAAACGACTATATCATGGCAAGCGCCAACCTGCCCATATTCAAGACAGCGGAAATTGACGGCAAGAAGTTTATTGACGGAGGTGTTTACGACAATATACCAGCCCCACTCCTTGCCAATTCCGGAATAAGGGATATCATCATCGTCCATCTATCGGGAACTGTGCCGTCCAAAAACCACACCGCTAAAAGTCTTGGCATAGATTCATTGTACAACATAAAAAACTCCTCTGAACTGTGCGGCATACTGGAGTTCAACCACGAAAAGATAATGACCGGCATTGAAATGGGTTACCTGGATGCCATGAAGGCTTTCGGAAAGGTTCACGGTAAGAAATACTTCCTGAACACCTCCGTTGAAGAATATGAGCATACAAAATATCTCAAGCCCGTAACGGATATTGAACTGATTGGAATTCTGGACAGAATCAGAGAAGATTCAAACGGAGATTCAAGAAGCATGAGATATCCCCTCATCAAAAGGCTTTATGAATACTCAGAGCACAAACTGACGTCAAAAACAGTTCTGCAGGCCTGCCTTGAAATCACAGCAGAACTCTTCGACATGGAACACATCAGGCTTTATTCTGCTGATGAACTCTACAGCAGAGTCCTGGAAGAATACAAAAAAACCATGGAAAGCATCGAGTACGTCCAGTCCCGAAAAACTTTAATGGAAATGTACAAATCCATGGAATTCAACGATATCAACAAGAAAAATCTTGCTGCATATTTCATATCCCTCGGAGCAAGCGACAAGACCAGCAAGAAATACCTGCTGAAATATGTACCTAAGGTCTACATAGCCTACCTCTTCCTTGATTTCATGAAGACCAGGGACAAAAGGCTTCTTGCCAAATGAAATCAGAAAATCAATTTAAAAGACTACGGAAACTTCATATATGGTCAGTCTCCGTAGTCTTTCCTTTTTATCCTGTTGTTCCCCAATAATATTGAATTTCAGCGAGGTCTCGAATTCAAGTTTCGATAATCATCATTATCAATTTCAGATTGTCGTAACGAGTGAGTAGGGAGCTGAATTCAATATTATTTCTTAAGCTGTTCTATCCTCTCGATTACCTTGGCGAACATGTCCTTGTACTTCTCAAGCTTTTCCCTTTCGGCTGCAACGACCTTCTCGGGAGCCTTGTCCGTGAAGCCTTTGTTGTTGAGCTTGCCTTCAGCTCTCTTGATTTCTCCTTCAAGCTTGGACTTCTCCTTTTCAAGCCTTTCAACTTCCTTCTCAAAGTCTATGAGGTCTGCAAGGGGAATGTAGATTTCAACTCCGTCTATCACTGAAGATGCAGCGTTGTCTCCAGCCTCTTCCTTGCTGCCGATGATCTTTATTTCTTCAACATTTGCAAGATTGCTGAAGTATCCTTTTCCTTCTTCAATCATACCACTGATTTTATCGTTTCCTGGTATGAAATGAGCGGTAACCTTCTTTGAAGGTATAACATCCATTTCTGCCTTTATATTCCTTATACTTCTAACAATATTCATGGCAAGCTCCATCTGATCTTCAGCATCCTGGAAGCAATTGTCATCACTGTATACCGGCCATGAAGAAACAATAAGTCTCTCATCATTTCCAGGAAGGTATCCCCAGATTTCTTCAGTTATGAAAGGCATGAAGGGGTGAAGAAGCTTGAGCATGTCCTTCATAACCTTTATCAGCACGAATATTGCCGTATCCTTGTCAACACCGGCTTCTCCATACAATCTTGGCTTCACAAGCTCTATGTACCAGTCACAGTATTCGTTCCAGATGAATTCATATATCTTGTGCACTGCAATTCCAAGATCAAAATTGTCAAGGTTTGCAGTGATATCCTTGGATACATAGTTAACCCTTGACATTATCCACTTGTCTTCAGGCTTCAGGTTCTTCATTGCTGTCTCTTCATCTATGATGTCGGACTCAACATTCATAAGAACAAATCTTGAAGCATTCCACAGCTTGTTTGCAAAGTTTCTGCTTGATTCAAGCTTTTCAACCTTGAACCTCGTATCATTACCTGCCGTTATTCCTGTCATAAGCATGAATCTAAGTGCATCCGCACCGTACTGGTCGATTACTTCAAGGGGATCCACTCCATTTCCAAGGGACTTGGACATCTTCCTTCCATCTGCATCCCTTACAAGACCGTGAACAAATACATGCTTGAACGGAATCTCTTCCATCTGCTCTATACCCGAGAACATCATCCTTACTATCCAGAAGAAGATAATATCGTATCCAGTAACGAGAACATCTGTAGGATAGAAATACTTGAGCTCCTCCGTATCATTTGGCCATCCAAGAGTCGAGAAAGGCCACAGGGCTGAACTGAACCATGTATCCAGTACATCTTCATCCTGTTTTACATTTGTACTTCCGCACTTGCTGCATTTTTCAGGGGCATCCTTCTGAACCATTGTCTCTCCACAGTCGCTGCAGTAGTATGCAGGTATCCTGTGTCCCCACCAGAGCTGCCTTGAAATACACCAGTCTCTTATATTCTCAAGCCAGTGATAGTATATCTTGTCGAATCTTTCAGGAACAAATTTTGTTTCTCCATCCTTAACAGCCTTTATTGCAGGTCCTGCAAGAGGCTCCATGTTTACAAACCACTGTTCTGAAATCCTTGGCTCTATAACGGTATTGCATCTGTAGCAGGTTCCAACTGCATGGTCTGTTTCTTCAATCTTAACTATGTATCCCTTCTCCTCAAGCTCCTTGACGAAAAGCTTTCTGCACTCGTACCTGTCCATGCCTTCGTACTTTCCGGCAACTTCATTCATGCTACCGTCTTCGTTCATGCACGAAAGCTGCTCAAGGTTGTGTCTTTGTCCTATTTCGAAGTCATTAGGGTCATGGGAAGGAGTAACCTTAAGCGCTCCGGTTCCCTTTTCCATGTCAGGATATTCGTCGCCTATTATTTCAATTTCTCTACCCGTCAATGGAACAATAACCTTCTTTCCTATAAGGTCCTTGTATCTTTCATCATCGGGATGTACCGCTATTGCAGTATCACCGAAGATTGTTTCGGGTCTTGTCGTGGCTATTGTGAAGTACTCTTCTTCATTGTCAACAAAGAAGTATTTCACATAGTAGTAGTTACCCGGTTTGTCCTCATGTTCAACCTCTGCATCCGATATTGAAGTAAGACAATCAGGACACCAGTTGATTATCCTGTTTCCCCTGTAGATAAGTCCCTTGTTGTAGAGATCTATGAATACCTGGGTAACTGCATCGGAACATCCCTGGTCCATGGTGAACCTTTCTCTTTCCCAATCGCATGAATCCCCAAGCTTTCTCATCTGCTCTGTGATTCTTCCGCCGAATTCGTCCTTCCACTTCCATGCTCTTTCAAGGAAGCCGTCTCTTCCAACTTCTTCCTTTGTCATACCTTCTTCATTCTTGATTTTTTCAACCACTTTCACTTCAGTAGCTATGCTGGCATGGTCCGATCCCGGAAGCCACAGGGTTTCAAATCCCTGCATCCTCTTCCATCTTATGAGTATGTCCTGAAGGGTATGGTCAAGGGCATGACCCATGTGAAGCTGACCTGTGATGTTTGGAGGCGGTATCACTATTGTGAAGGGCTTCTTGTCCTTGTTCACCTCTGCATGGAAATGACCTTCCTTTTCCCATGTTTCATAAATTCTTTCTTCGAAATCCTTTGGATTGTAATTCTTTGGCAAATTGTTCATAAAACTCTCCTTTATTAATACATTTTAAACATTATTATCATTCCAATTACTGTTATTGCAAGCCCTGCAGACTTTATCTTCAGCAGCGACTTCATGTCCTTGATCTTTCCTCTTCTAAAGAAGATATCGGAACCAAAGACGATTATGGTGCCTGAAATCAGCATTCCGACTCCAAGATTGTACATTAGATCACCTCATTTTAGCTCAGGAAAGCTGCTTTCCTGCAAAAAATAAAAAAAGCCGGTATTCTCAAAGGACGAGAAAACCCGCGGTACCACCTTTTTTCCATATGGCTCTTGAATAATTTAACGGCTCCCACCGGGCAATCCTACTGAGCTCAGACTGCCGACTCCAAAGCTACCTTCAACATCCATTTACCTGCAGGACCTTCCAGCCAGTGAATCCTGCTCTCTTGAGGTTTAAATGCCTACTCCTCTTCTTCATTGTCTTTAATTAAAGCCTAAGAAAGTAAAAAGTGTGTAATCCCTTGAAACGTTGGTATTACATTTATAAGGATACTTTCTTAAACCTCGTAATATATGTGTCAATTACATTAACGAGACACATATAACGCAGCACAGCTGCTTTTTTGTATACAAGTTATATTATCAAATATATCCATAGCTGTCAATACTTGAAAACACTACATATACACTTAATTCAATGTAACAATAAATCAAATTCCAACATTGTTGAGAAAATCTAAAACGAGAACCCTTCAACGGGTTCTCGAATATCTATATTAATGTCTTTAAGCGGATTTACGTGACCTGTCTCTCCTGTCCTGCATCTTTCCAGCCACATGCTCAGCAAGCTCAAGAAGCCTTCTTGAATATCCCCACTCGTTATCATACCAGGAAATGATTTTAACAAGACCGTCGTTTATTTGAGTGGAAAGTGCATCCACTACGCTCGAGCAGTCTTCCTTCCTGAAGTCCACGGATACTAAAGGATCAGTGCTGTACCCCAGAATACCCTTCATATTTTCTGCCGAAGCCTTTTCAAGAGCGGCGTTCACTTCTTCAAGGGTTACATCCTTTTTAAGCTGTACTACAAGATCCACTACTGATACTGAAGATACTGGAACCCTCATTGCCATTCCTGTGAGCAGTCCTTCCATTTCAGGTATAACCTTGCTGATCGCCTTTGCAGCTCCTGTAGTCGTAGGAATGATTGACTCCGCAGTTCCTCTTGATCTTCTCATGTCGGATTTGTTTACCGCATCAAGAAGAACCTGGTTGTTGGTATATGCATGAACTGTAGTCATATGTCCTTTCTCTATACCAAATTCATCAAGAAGAACCTTGCATACCGGCGCAAGACAATTTGTTGTACATGAAGCGTTTGAAATTATATGCTGGTTTTCGTTGTCATATTCGTGGTGGTTTACTCCTACAACAAAAGTTCCATCTATATCTTTTCCCGGAGCTGAAATTATTACTTTTCTGGCACCTGCATCAATATGGGACTTTGCAGTTTCACCAGTTGTGAATTTCCCGGTAGACTCTATTACTATATCCACACCAAGCTCTTTCCATGGAAGCTTTTCCACATTTCTTTCATTGAGTGCAAGTATTTTCCTGCCGTCTATAACTATATATTTTCCGTCAGTATGGATTTCATTAGACAGTTTTCCATATATTGTATCATACTTTATATTCAAAACTGCATTCTCTATATCCTTTATTCCGTTGATTGCCACTATTTCCACATTCGAGTCATTCTTTTCCAGATAATTTCTCAATGTTATTCTTCCAATTCTACCGAATCCGTTTATTACAACTCTAATACTCATTTCTACCTCCGAGTCTTGAGACATTTTTTGTCCCGATTAAGTTCTCCGCCTATATGATAACATAAAAAAAGTATATTGCAAGCTTTATTTTGTTTTTTTAATAATTTCTTTACAATACATTATTTTATGTCCATCTGGGACTCGATGCGACCCTGTTTATTTGTTGAAAAGTCAATCGTTTGCCCCCTGAAATCATTATGCATATTTCATATTGACTTAATAAAATACAGGGAAACGACTTTCCCGCCTATTTCCCTGCATATTTCGTTATAAATTTATCTTTCTATTTTCACGCAAGAATCTTCCCAATACAAAACCACCTGCCAGACATCAACAATCCAACAGGTGGCAATTACTTTTCATTATTCTCTTTTGTCAGTCAGCCAATCCTCTAGTATCTCGGAATAAATCCAACCTTCTTATATACCTTCCTCAGTGTTTTCTTCGCTACCGCTTCCGCCTTCTCGGCACCCTTCTGGTATACCGACTGGAGATACGCCTTGTCTCCCAGAAGTTTTTCAGCTTCTTCCCTTATTGGCCTCAACTCTTCGATTACAACCTCTGCGGTGTCCTTCTTGAAGTCTGCATAGCCCTTTCCTTCATACTTGCTTACAATGGCATCCATGGATTCTCCCGTTATCTTTGAGTACATTCCAAGCATGTTCATGATTCCAGGTTGTTCTTCTGAATATCTTACTATTCCTGAAGAATCAGTGACGGCTCTTTTGAATTTCCTCATGATGTCATCAGGAGAATCGCTTAGAAGTATGTAAGAGTTGACATTGTCATCCGATTTGGACATCTTGCTTGTGGGATCCTGAAGACTCATTATCTTTGCTCCAACCTTTGATATATAAGGTTCCGGCACTACGAAGGTAGGGCTGAATCTGTTGTTGAATCTCTGAGCTATGTCGCGACTAAGCTCAAGATGCTGCCTCTGGTCCTCTCCCACCGGTACAAGGTCCGCCTGATAGAGAAGTATGTCCGCAGCCATGAGCACAGGATAATCAAATAGACCTGCAGTAATGTTTCCTACATTCTTTTTTGACTTGTCCTTGAACTGTGTCATCCTTCCAAGCTCTCCGAAGTATGAGAAGCAATTCAGCACCCATGCCAGTTCGGCATGAGCAGGTACATGGGACTGGATGAAAAGCGTGCTTTTTTCGGGATCAAGCCCCGATGCCACATAGTTTGCCAGCACCTCCAGTGTATTCCTTCTCAAGTCCTTTGGCTCTTTTGGCACTGTTATGGCATGCATGTCCACTATGCAGTAAACCGAATCATATTCATCCTGCAAACCAACCCAGTTTTTTATAGCTCCCAGGTAGTTGCCTAAAGTCAGTGATCCTGACGGTTGTATTCCGCTAAAAATTCTTTTCCTTTCAGTCATGTTTTCCTCCATGTATATTGATTTAATAGTTTTCATTTATGTATGTTTCTTTAAAATGCAATAATAGCTTTAGGGCTATAAAAAACGCCTCCATGCATAAACATAGAGACGAATATAATCCGCGGTACCACTCTCATTGGTTGAAACCCACTCAAAGGTTTAACGCACCCGACGTCCATCCCTACTTGATTCAGGATGAAAGCTCCAGAGTCCATTCATTCAGTTTCCAGTATCCTCTCCCACCGACGAGGACTCTCTTCAACATTCCACGGAATTACTAATCTCTTTCAAAGCATTTAATTCATATATACTATTATACCCGCAAAACATGATATGTCAAGAGCTGTTGCAACTAGTGGAGAGAGTCACTTCCCTTTATCCGGTCTATGGTTGCTTTCCCTTCCTTTGAAAAAAGGTATTCATACACATCCTTGCAGACAATGGCTTTTACATCTTCAATTTTGTCTTCCCTGATTTTTTGCCTGACCATTGATGCACTGACTGCCTTGCCATCCAATTCATGCCTTTCAACCTCTACAACTTCAATACCGTATCCAGGGAGAATTTTCTTCATTCCTTCATTGTAGCTGCCCGTCATATCGCAGTAGGGCTCGGTACCTACATATCTCTTTTGGATGTTGAAGACAGATCCTATGTACTTTCCAAATATCTTAAGGTCTATCTCCATATACTGGGATGATTTTTCATCCTCCCTCAGGAAATATGACGGGAAGGTATTTGAGGATATGATATACTTCCCTCCGGGTATAACGTGTACATTCCCAAACCCCCTTGTACATTTTCTAACAAGGTCTAGCCTTGTTTCAAAGGAAAAAAGGGACTTGTCTTCCTCGACTATGAATACTACGACTTCCTCGTTTTCTTCTGAAGCTGTTTTTATAAGATGGAGATGTCCCTTGGTTATTGGATTGCAGTTCATTACAATAGAAGCTTTCCTGCCATTTCCAAGTCCACTTTTTTCAAGCATACCCTTCACATAGTCATCTATTCCTCTTCTTCCGTTTTCCATGAGAACAACCTTTTCAGAAGATACTATTTCCGTGAAGCCCAGCTCCCTGAATATGTCCGTATTGGCCTTTTTTGTAAATACAAAAACATCATATATTCCCCTGTCAAAAAGATGGTTCATCATATGTGTCACCAATTTGGATCCCACACCCGTATTTCCACAGGTACATCTCACCGCTACGCTTTTTATGATGTTCCCTGCCGACGAACATGTTCCTACGATTTTCCCTTCAGATTTTGCTACAAGGGTATGCTCCACATCCTTTTCAAGCTCAATCTCAAAGGGAGATAGAAATTCTTCTATCTCCTGTCTGTTTCTTAAATCAAATTCTTCAATGTAAACATCATACATGACATCACATCCCTCTAGTCGATAACCTTTCTTATTACATCTATTACCGTGCCGTCCCTATATTCAACGACACCTACTATTTCATCCTCGAATTCAAGCCTATCGGGAACTCCTGAAATATTTTCGGCCATCTCCTTAAGTTCCCCTATTGTGTATATTGGCAGCTTGGTGTCCGAGAGCTTTTCAAGAAGATCCGCTCTTCTTGGATTTACTGCAACACCTCTTTCAGTAACTATTATATCTACAGTTTCTCCCGGAGTTGTAACAGTAGTCACACTATCCACGATTATTGGCAACCTTCCCTTTATGAGCTTCGTAACCACAATTGCAAGCTTGGATCCTGCAGCAGTGTCGCTGTGACCGCCGGAACCGCCCATTATATTGCCGTTTGAGCTTGTTGTTACATTTACATTGAAGTCGGTGTCAACCTCCGTTGCACCAAGTATCATTACATCAAGGTTGTTGACCACTGCACCCTTGTTGTGCGGATTGCCGTACATGGATGCAGACATTGCCTGGTGCTTCATGTTCCTGCCGTAGGATTCTATTGAATACATGTCGAAACACTGGACATCAAAAAGTGATTTGAATAAACCTTCTTCAAGCATTTCAACCAAAAATCTGGTTATACCGCCTGCTGCAAAGCTTCCCTTGATGTTCTGATTTTTCATTTTTTCCTTCACAAAGGCTGCAACTGCCAGGGATGTGCCTCCCGCTCCTGTCTGGAAGGAAAATCCGTCCTTCAAGAGACCTGAATTTTCAATTATCTCCGCAGTCATCTTCGCAATTTTTAGATCAATAGGATTCTTCGTAACCTGCGTCGTTCCGGATACTATTCCCTTTGGATCACCTATGGAATCCACCTTTACTATATAATCAACATACTCCTGGCTGATGTCAATGGGACAGGCCGGATATTCAACCATATTGTCGGTAATTGCCACAGTCTTGTCTGCATACATTGCATCGGGAACTGCATATCCCAAAGTACCGCAGGCAGAAGGCCCTTCAACTCCGTTGATGTTCCCATAGCAGTCCGCCGCGGGAGATGCTATGAAAGCTACATCTATATGGAGGTCTCCTGATTCTATGGCTCTTGCTCTTCCACCATGGGTGTGCATAATCGCAGGATACTTGAGCTTTCCTTCAGACACTGCATCTGCAACAGGCCCTGACATGTAGTTTGCACAGATTCCTGAAACAATTCCATCCTCGATCAGCTTCACGAGCGGACTGTGAACAGGAAATATTGAGCTCGCTGCAACTCTCAGGTTTTTTATTCCATGATTGGCAATTTCTTCCATGACGAGATTAAGCACCTTGTCTCCATTTCTCAAATGATGATGGAAGGATACTGTCATCCCATCCTTCAACCCGCATTTTACAATGGCATCCCTTAAGGATTCAACAACCTTGTTTTCACCGGGCTTCACGCATGTGAATACAGGCTGTCTTCTTGTAGCTTCTGCAATATTTCCGAAGGGACCATCGTAAAGTTTCGGCGTCCCGTAGTTTTCTATATATTGAGGAATTTCTCTTCCTATACTGTTCTTCACATTATCACCCCTAGATAAGATCTGCCTGTTTTGCAATCTCTACAACCTTCTCAGCTCTTGATATTATAGGTGCATCAATCATTTTGCCGTCCAGGGATATGACTCCCTTTCCTTCCCTTGCAGCCTTCTCAGCAGCATTGATGATTCTCATTGCCTCGTTTATTTCTTCCACCGTAGGTGAATATACTCCATTTATTATTTCAATCTGACGTGGATTTATGGCTGCCTTTCCGGTCATTCCAAGAGACTTTCCCACAAGGGTGTCCTTTTCAAGACCTTCCTCATCGTTGGTGTCAGTAAAGGGCGTATCTATGGCATCCACTCCGAAAGCCTTGCATACCGCTGCAATCCTGTTCCTTGCGTAAAAGATCTCGCTCCCTTCCTTTGTCCTCTTGATTCCCATGTCTGCAGTGAAATCCTCTGCTCCAAAAAGAACTCCCTTTATTCTGTCGGAAGCCTTTATTATGTCCGCTACTGTTTCCAGGCTATAGGCTCCTTCTATTATTGGGAAGAGAATGATTTCAGTATCCTTTACCATTTCGTCTACAGCTCTTATATATTCCGCCGTTGCCTTTGGCACCATTATGCCATCAGGCTTTGCAACAAGTAAAGCATCAATATCCTGGGCACCCTCGACCGTATCCATGCCATTTATTCTCACTACTGTTTCCACAGCACCCAAATCCAAATTCAGAAGTGCATTCCTCACGAGAAGCCGTGAAGAATCCTTCTCTGTAGCTCCAACCGCATCCTCCAGGTCTATGATGACGCTGTCCGCACCGAAAACATCGGCATTTTGAATCATTCCCGGATTGTCTCCGGGAATG
Source organism: Dethiosulfatibacter aminovorans DSM 17477 (assembly GCF_900142005.1). Taxonomy (GTDB): domain Bacteria; phylum Bacillota; class Clostridia; order Tissierellales; family Dethiosulfatibacteraceae; genus Dethiosulfatibacter; species Dethiosulfatibacter aminovorans. Next base: position 8,959 of record NZ_FQZL01000009.1, on the reverse strand, counting down.
AACAACATAGTTCTTCTTAATTTATTCAATCCATTGCCTCCTGCATCATGATATCCTGTCCCTGTGGACGGATTTAAAACAGCCTATTTTGACGAACGAATGGCTGCAGCTTCAACCCTTGCCTGTATTGTACAATCAAGTGCTCCCTTGTCTACGGCAATTACATCTGCATTTTCCACGCCCATTTCTTCCAGGGTCTTTGTTATGACCCTTTTTATCTGGCTGCCGAACTGCTTCATGACTATGCTTTCAAGCTTGATATTTATTCCTTCACTTTCATTTGGATATATCGTAATATATATATCGCTTGATTCAAGAGTACCGGCTTTTGCCGGTTTTAATATTTCCATATTATCACCTGTTTAATTTTGATAATGCAATAATCCTGTTCATCTCATTGTATACTATCATAAATCCTTCGTCAACGCCCATGCCCGGCTTTGCAAGGCACTGGTCAGCTCCACAGGCCACTGCAATATTGGTGCATATCTGCGCAGACCTGTCCGTCTCATTGCATGTTCCTCCACAGTAGGCTCCTACGTCATTCCTCTTGCAGTAAAGGATTGCTTCAATTATATTGTTTATTCCACCAAGATCCGGAGTCTTGATTTGAACCATGTCTGCCGCATCTTCATCAACGAAGAGCTTGATGTCTTCAAATGTATTGCACCATTCATCCGCCACTATTTCAACATTGATATTCTTGTCTGCGAGCATCGCCTTCAAGTTTTTAAGTATCTCAACCTGCTTTTCCCTGTTTTCGATATCTATAGGACCTTCTATTCTCAGCTTGTGAGGCTTGGCTTCAACCTCCAGCTCCCTGAAATATTCAGAAATCCTTTCAAGGTCGTTGTCGAAAGCTAAACCTATTGTACCGTAAACATCTATGTGGAACACAATCTCCTTGGATTTGTCTGTATTGTATTTTTCAACCCTGTCCCTAAGCCATCCGACATATTCGACAAGCTTTTCTCCATCGTTGCCAAGCTTTTCTTCAACATTGTTTATTAGACCGTGGGGAATTACATCGGCTCCCTTGATGATCATCTTATCGGTGTTTGAATATCTGTCGTCGCCCGATTGTGTAAATATCGGTATTCTCTTGAACTCAACATTTGTATCATATTCTTCCTTGATCACCTGAGCCATTGTCTTTCTCTTTGCCTTTGACACTCCGTCGAGTATAGCCTGAGTAACTCCATACCTCAAGGCTGTATGCATGTTTCTGCCGTCTATCTGCATGGTGTCAAATTCCTCTGCAAGATCCTTGAAGCTTTCAAGCTCCCTTCCAACAAGTTTTGGAGTTACATGTTTCTCAAGCACGGGTATGAATTCATCTGCAAGAAAGAGATTGTCCCTTCCGCCCGCTCCGGAATACTGCACCGCTGCACAGTCTCCGTGGGCAACCTGTCCGTCTTCAAGTACTATCATTACGGATACACATTCTCCAGCCTGCCTCACACTCGAGAATCCTTCGGTTACAGCTTCTCCCTGGTACAAGAATCCGTCCTTTCCCGCACCATTCTTTATAGCCCTCTGATCGTCAAAATAAAATCCCGTTCTTCCCTTTGTATAAACCACATCTATAATCTTCATCTTTTAACCTCCTGTAATTACCGTCTATTCCGGTCTCCCTATCAATATTCCCTTGCTTACTGCAAATATATCATCTATTACCATGTCAAAGCTAACATTTCTCTTTTCATAAGCCCCTCTTTCCTCAAGAAGCTTTTTGTGATAATCTTTAACGTCCTTGTCTGCCGGTATGTTTCCAAAATCAAGATACCTAACTGCACCGAAATTGTCTCTTTCAGGAAGCACCTTCCCTTGGTTGAACTTGCTTGGTGCAAAAGGTATGTCCATTATTCCCGTTTCAAAGGCTTTAACAACCCCCTGTGCCAGATCCCCCATTCCAACCTCGAATACCTTGTCGATTATGCACTTGGTTTCTCTTTTTATCATTTCGATTTCCTGGTCCAGTTCACTGAATATTGGAATACTTTGGTATTTGGTGAGGTTGATTATCTGCTTTGTAGCCTTGATACCCTGGGCATTAGCTTCCTTTGTAGGTATACCAAGTGCCTCGTGAGGAGTCTTTACGATAACCTTCGTAGCTCCTGCGAATGATGCTGCAACCGAACCCCAGCTTATTACGGAAAATGCCTTTGATTCATCTTCCGGGAATCCTCCCATCCACTGGTGGAATACAGTTGAAAGCTCGACATCATATCCATATTCCTCAAAATATGATTCAGCTTGCTGGGTTAACGCCTTTATTGCCGCTATATCCTGTATAAGACTGCCGCACTGCCCGTAGCCAAGAGTTAGATTCTTTACTCCCTGTTCGGCAGCCAACAGACCTTCTATTATGGCTACGGCATTTGATATGCTCGGAGGAACCAGAGTTCCTGTAAGCGGTCCAAAGGGCTCTCTGTTAATCTTTATTCCATTTTCTTCATATATTCCTGCCAGTCTGTCGCAATACTGCCAGTCGTAAATAGTCTTTTCCAGCGAAACACTCTTTGCATAAGGAATGTTGTATGAGATTCCTCCACCTTCGTTTGATGTCCAACCACCGGCGTGAATGATCTCCGACAACAGTCTTGCATCAGGCGTACCGTGTCTTGCCTGAACTGGTCTGTTCACATTTTCAAGAACCTTTCTGCAGTTGTGCACACCATGATTAACTACAGGAAATCCATTAAGAAGGGATCTGTTTTCCTTTATGCTCTCGTCAATTCCCGTCTGGCATTCATTGTATCTGTTCTGTCTTGTATAGCTGTCTATAGTTGAAGGCAGAAGATCCGCCCCACCTTCGTCCTGCAGATAGTTAAGCAGTTCAATGTGCTCATCCACAAGTGCAACTCCCGCTCTCGGCTGAACCAAGGTAATTCCGTTGTCCTTTGCCTTCTTGAGCTGAATAGAAAAGTTCTTCTCTTCCGGCACCCTGCTCATATAATCTACAGCTTCCCGGAAGTCCACATCCTTGCCTGTACTCCAGTGCGTCAGGACATCTTCTCTAATCTTGTAAAACAAATCATCGCTTAATCTCTTATTTTTCAAATTCATACCTAATAATCTCCTCATTGGTTTCTATCCAATATTAACTATATGTTTCTTCAGCAGCTTAAGTGCCTTGTTGGGATATCTTTCTGAAAGAAGTCCCATTGCAGACAGTATATAGTCCCTGTCCAGCAAATATTCAGGTTTCTCAGGCTTAAGATATTTCTGATCCCCTATACTTTCAAGTCCCGACCTGAGTATCTTTCCCGGATTCCTGCTTTTAACTATTGCCCCTCCTGTACCGAGCACATATCCCGTTTCCGTAAGGTCTTTTCCTTCTTGTGAATATACGACTCCCATTGGCGTATATTCTGCCGTCATGACTCCTATATGTCTTTCAATAGCCATTCCCACAGCAGTGGTGCAAATAGTTTCATCAACAATCATATCCTCTTCGGTCTGTGGAATCAGTCCTCTGTTCCTCGAAAGATATTCGCACCTTTTCTTTATGTCTATGCATTCACCTTCCATGAATTTCTTCATTTTCACAAATCCTGCAGATTCGTATAATGATATGGCACTTTCCCTCATTCCAAGGTCGCCTTCCACGGTTCTCTTTGCATAAGGCTCCTGAAGTCCCTTGAACACAACTCCGGACTTCGTCGGATATCCCTTTGATATGGAATGGACATCAGTAGTGGCCCCTCCAATATCCACAACCAGAATCTCTCCTATACCTTCCTCTTCATTGGTTCCATCAGCTAATAAATTGACTGCCTTCAAAACGGCAGTCGGTGTAGGCATCATTATATTGTCGATCTCTTTCTCTGCTTCTCCAAGACCCTTTGCGTCAATGATTTTCTCCATGAAGACATCCCTGATGGCTTCCCTTGCAGGTTCTACATTTAGAACATTCAGTCTGGGCATTACATTCTCAGTGATCTTGTAGTATATCCCCTTTTCATCAAATACATTTTCTATATGGTCTACAGCATTCTTATTGCCTGATAATACAATTGGAATGTCACCAATTTCTCCCGACAGCAATTCTGCATTTTTAACGATACAACTCTTGTTTCCACCGTCAGTTCCTCCGGCAAGAAGAATGATGTCAGGTTTTTCTTCTACTATGTCTTTTATTTCTCTGCAGCTAAGCTCGTGACTGTAAGTCTTGTACACCTTTGACCCCGCTCCAAGGGCAGCTCTCTTGGCAGCCTCTGAAGTAAGGTTCTGAACAAGGCCAATGGATATCATCTTCAGACCTCCTGCGGCACTGCTGCAGGCAAGCTTTTCAACATACTCAATCTCCGTATCTTCAGTCTGTTTCTCGATTTTTTCAAAGGCCTTATAGTAGCCTTCCATTATATTTGTATCCACTGTTGTTTCACTTGAAGCCACTGCAATAATTTCATCATTATCAATGTCTACAGCCGTCATCTTCGTATAAGTACTTCCAAAGTCAATCAACAATACAGCTTTCATAATAATCTGTCCTTTTATACCGCCATTGTGTCTATGCCGATGCCCAGGTCTTTCTTAAGGTTCGCAATGGACTCCGCCGGTGAAGTTCCAGGTGCATAGACCCTGTCAAATCCCATATCCTTGAATCTTTTCTCAACAATATCAAAATCCTGCTTTCCGACAACAAGATTGCCTCCTACATACAGGATTACATCTTCAAGTCCTGCTTCTATACACTTTTCCTTTAGACCCTTGCAGTCGATCTCACCGTGTCCATACAATGAAGAAACGAGTATTGCCTTTGCATCAGTTTCTATAGCTGCATTTATGAAGTCCTCCTGTGAACTTAGTACACCTATATTAACAACATCAAATCCAGCCTTTGAAAATGCATGATCCAGTATTTTATTTCCCACCGCGTGACAATCTGCTCCAATTACTCCTAAAACGATAGATTTACCCATAATTTTTCTCCTTTCCATCTAATTGGCACCATCCAATGCCGATTGGTATCATGGACTAGTCCATTTAGGTCAATATAGCATACCTTTTTGCAAAGGTCAATAGCATTTCACAAATTGATTTATCGACTTGCATTCCTGCATTTACAAGCTTTTGCATTATTGCTTCATATACGGTAGAACCTTCTTTGTTCCTTTGCAATCAACACCCCAAGAGTCCACTTCCCTAAAATTGGCACTAAAAAAGGCTGCAATTTTGATTGCAACCTTTGAAAACTTTCATTTATTTCAGGCCTTTTTCTAATTGGCCCACATCATTTCAGTTCCATGAGCCTCGATTTTATAATTTTGATGGACTCTTGGTCAAGGAAATATAAAAAGTTTATTATCTCTTTGCTTTTCCCAACAATTTCCGACACCTTTTTTCCTCTTCCAGGAGAGATGATTACGACATCAACCTTGTCCACCACTTCCTTTATAGCTTGTTCTTCAGTGCTAATAGTCTGAATTATCTCAATATTTTCAATTCCGGACAGTTCCAGTGCATCCTCCACCTTCTTCATGAATTCATATGACTGACTTATCAGACCATATTTTGTTCCCGGCGGATATTTTGCCATCTTGACTATCGATTCTATGCTCGGATTAATGGCAGCTCCCATTATTTCCATATTATAGTTTCCCAAAAGCTCCTTTGTTTCCTTGAGATGCTTGTATGTAACAATTGCAAACTGGGTATTTCTCAACTTCCTATTCATTTCATCATCTGGATTCTCAAGCTCGGACAATACGACAGGCGACACATTCATGTCCGTCACCTCATTGAGCTGGTCAGAAAAAACCTGTGCCTGTTCAATGTTGCACTCAATGAATATGGCATTGACACTCTTCATCTTGCTTTCCTTTTCCTCAATCCGAGTCTGCACAAGTTCTAAGAATTCCTCTGCAGAAAGTCCCGATCCAAGGGCCTCGTCTATTGCAAGGTCGATTATTTTCAGGACCTTGTCCTGAACAGCGTGCCTCTTCCATATGTGGGCCGCTTCATCAACAAATGTACCTCTTCCCTGGTATGAAACAAGAACGCCCTCATGTTCAAGGAGCTTGTATGCATTGGTAATCGTGTTCCTGCTTATATTCAGCTCATTTGCAAGCTGTCTTTCCGTAGGAAGCTTGTCCCCCACCTTCAAGATGCCTTTTTTATGTTGCCGGTTATCTGGTTCTTTATCTGTATATAAAAGGGAACCCCGCTGCTTCTGTCTATATCAATCTTCATTTTATGCCTCCGCAATATTGCTTATGGGTTAATTTTACAATATACCACTTAGCTATGCAATGATTTAATTGACATGGAGCCCTTATAAAAGTATAATGATTGTGCCTGTTAAGTTTAATATTAGTAAACATGGGCAAAATTTGAGGTGATCATTTGAACATTGGAGAAAAACTGAAAACACTCAGAATAAGAAGAGGATTGACGCAGGAAGAGCTGGCGGACCGCTGCGAACTCACAAAAGGCTACATATCCCAGCTGGAAAGGGACCTTACTTCCCCTTCTATAGCAACACTGATGGATCTGTTGGAATCACTTGGTACCAACATCAATAATTTCTTCAGCGATACAGTGGAAGAAAAAATCGTCTTTAAAAACGAAGATGTATTTGTGAAGGAATTCGATGAGCACTACAATATAAACTGGATAATACCAAATGCACAGAAAAACATGATGGAACCTATACTTGTAGAACTGGAAGGCTTTTCCGAAACAAAACCGGACTATCCTCACGAAGGAGAGGAATTCGGATACGTACTGTCCGGAAGCATCTATCTCCATTACGGAGAGGACAAACACAAGGTGAAGAAAGGCGAAAGTTTCTACTTCAAGCCAAGGAACAACCACTATATCTCAAACCCCGGCAAGAAACCCGCCACCGTACTGTGGGTGAGTACGCCGCCTAATTTTTAGGAAACAACAAATTTCAAACAACAAGCCGATTCCCCCAAGTATGCCGGGGGAATTTTTTAGTGATTTTGATTTCAATTCTTTTCAATTTACAAGAAAATTTTGCTGGATTTAGTTCATGGCTTCTTTTTCATAAACCAGATTGTAATACCTATAGCCACAAAAACATGAATCCAAACCCAAACCCAATACCCGGGTTGTGGAACGTCTGCCATGTGAAGCATCGGAAAGAAAGGTACTGATACATTGCTAATTGCATGAGTTATCCATGGAATGATCAACTTTTTACCACTCAAATTATATAACCATCCAATAATTACAGACATACTCACAGTATATATCAAAAAAGCAAAGAACGAATAATATGCGTGACCCTCACCCGGCATGAACCAGAGCGGCAGATGCCACGTACCCCAAACCGTTCCCAACAGAATACTCCCGCGAAGAATTCCGAATCGATTCTGTAATGGTTCCTGAGCATAACCACGCCATCCAAATTCTTCCTGTCCGCCGCCCGCAACAAGTATAAGAATAAAATATGGAATAATCAAGACTATGACTGGAACTGCTAAATCCTCCGGAAACAGATTAGAAGGCAGAGTATCAATACCTGTAAGATTCACAATATAATGCGCCGTTGCAGTTGTTAACACAGGTAATAGTAATATAACGCCCCCCACTGTCAAGACAAAAGTTTTATCAATTTAAGTTAGGTGCTCCTTTCATTGATATTTATAGTAATCTAGCCGCTGTCAAGGGCGAGGTACGAGCTTGTATACCCTTGACTGCATAAGCAGATATCCTGTTGTCAGTGCCAGTCATGGCACCTGCCTTCCGGCGAGGATGGGTTTTAGGGCAAAGCCCTAATCATGCTGAAATTTTCAGGAATGGAATCCCGTGGTAAATTTTAGCCGGTGTTGTGTAATCAAATGTCTGGTGTGGTCTATTGGTATTGTAATGTAGAATGTATTCATCTATTAATCTTTTGAGTTGTCTGCCATTTGAATATTCTTCAAGGTAGAGCTTTTCCCATTTCAAACTTCGCCAGAAACGCTCGATACAGATGTTGTCAAGGGCTCTACCCTTGCCATCCATTGAAATCTTGATACCATTGGATTTCAGGAGGCTGATATAGGCATCACAAGTAAACTGCGATCCTTGATCTGAATTAATAATGTCAGGCTTGCCATGAGTGGCTATGGCCTTGTTTACAACTCTTGTGATGAGTCCCTTGTCCATTGTGTTGGACAGCTCATAAGCAACAATATATTTTGAATGCCAATCAATGATAGCAGCAAGGTACATGAAGCCCTTTGGCATTCTGCAATAGGTAATATCAATACTCCAAACCTGATTAGGCTTTGTGATATTCATTTTTCGAAGCAGGTAAGGGTACAGATATTTAGCACGACCTCTCTTGCTTAGGTTTGGTCCTGGACATAGCCCGTGGATGTTCATCTCACGCATATACTTACGAGTGCGCTTACGGTTGATCTTAACATCATAGTCCCTATTGAGTATAACTGTCATTCTTCTGTAACCGTATTCAGGATGGCTGGTATAGATCTCATCTATGAGCCATTTTATGGCATACTCCTCAGACCTGTCTATTTCAGCAGGTATGTAGTAGAGTGTGCTTCTATTGATATCAAGCAGTTGACACTGCCTGGTTATCGTCAATTTAGGATGTTTACTTATCATTTTTTGGCGATTCTGTCGGGAGACCGAATTGTTTAGATTTTTTTTTGAGCCAATTGACCTCACACGTCAATTGACCAAGTTGTCTATGAAGTTCATCAACTTCTTTTTCATGCTCCTTCTGCAGTTTTTCAGACTCATCTTTATCCTTGCTGAAGGCTCTTGATGCATTCTTAAGAAATTCGGTTTTCCAACGAGTTAACTGATTTGGTTGAACTTCATACTTAGCGGCAATCTCCACAAGCGTCTGTTCCTCTCTCAATACTTCGAGGACAATCTTGGTTTTCTGTTCTGGGGTAAAGTTTCTTCTCTTTTTCATAGCTTTATTCTAACTTATTTTGAGGATTTTGTCGTCTAGTTTCTTGGGTTCATTATA
>NZ_FQZL01000033.1 GCF_900142005.1 Dethiosulfatibacter aminovorans DSM 17477 | reverse complement strand
ATTCTCTCCGTTGTCTGGGTTGTTCCATTGTGGATTATCATGTCGGGAGTGTGTACCAGCGCATAACCTGCTCCCTTTATTACTGGAAAGTTCATAAAATCTCCTTGTTTTTTCAGTATAGTTTAATGCAATTCAACCAGGATTTGCATTCGTTTCTGTAATAATCCGAATGAGCGGAGGGAGCCGCTCATTCAGACTGCCTAGTATTAGTTTTGTTAAATGTTGTTTTATAAATATTTACAGAATTCGTCTCTTATAGCTGTCATCTCGGATATGATATCATCAGTATCAAGCACCATTTCCATCATTCCCACCTGGTCTTCATATACATCTGCATCCACTGCTTCCTTGAATTCAGGTTCTACTACATGGTATACCTTGAGTCCTAACTGGACCCCCGTCAATGGACCTGCGAAAGTCGGATCTCCTGCCGTTACGGTTTCTGCAGCAAGACCTGCTGCTTCACCTTCTGCTGCACCTACTACTACTACAAGGTTCTCAGCACCGTATTTTTCGGCAAAATCCTTAACTCTCTTCTGGTTCTCCAGATCCATTGCTCCTGCGGCAGTTCAGACGAAACACTCCGTGGAAGAAAATACCACTTCGCAGCCTGTTCCCTTAAGGCATTCTTCTATTGCCGGTCCGGGAATTCCGTCTCTGTCGCCGATAACAACAACTTTTTTGTCATTGAATAAGCTCATTCCTATTCCTCCTTGATTTTATTTGTGAAAGTTGAAATATGAATCGTTCCACAATCATGCCTAACAGCTCCCTACTCCCTCCTTCCATGAATCTTTAATTTATAATGTTGATTCAAGGTCGTCGAAGTCGAGACCTCGCTGTTATTCATAATTGCTTCACTACTATACGTATTATGATAAACTTTCATATATTAACACGAAACTTTTTAAGTTCATGTTAATACCATTAATCCAAAACCGTACGTCGTCTTAAATATTTGTTGCAATCATCTCCCTGATACCTTCCTTCGTCGCATCGTCCTTTGTAACTTCGGCAATTTTTTCTCCGCCCTTGTAGAGTGCTATTGTTGGAAGTCCAAGAACTCTTTGTGATATTGCAAGCCTTCTTGCCTTGCCTGTGTCAAGCTTAGTAAACTTGACCTTCCCGTCGAATTCACTTGCCAACTCCTCTACATCAGGCATCAACGCCTTGCATGGCTCGCATCCTTCGCTCCAGAAGTCTACAAGTGTATATCCTTGAGCTCCTAATACTTCTTCTTCAAATGTTTTCTTGTCTACTGCTAACATATTGATCTCCTTTTTACTTTAATGTTGTTTAATGCAATACGCAATAATGTGTCTTATAAAGATTCTATATAGCGTTCTGCCTGTACTGCAGCTATGGCTCCGTCTGCAGCTGCAGTTATTACCTGTCTTAAAGACTTGACCCTTATGTCTCCTGCCGCAAAGACTCCTTCAACATCTGTCTTCATGTTGTCGTCGGTCTTGATGTATCCGCCTTCGTCCATTGCAACCTTGCCCTTGAAGAGGCGGCTTGTAGGAGTGAAGCCTATGAAGGGGAATACTCCAAAGGTACCGTCATCCTCATGGGCATTATATTCAGACAGTTCGCCTGTCTTGGTGTTCTTGAAAACTATGGATTCAACCATTCCGTCTCCCTTGATTTCCTCAACTGTGGAGTCCCAGAGAAATTCAAGCTTGTCGTTTGCAAATGCCTTGTCCTGGATAGATTTTGCAGCCCTCAGCTGATCTCTTCTGTGAACCACTGTCACCTTTCTAGCGAACTTTGTAAGATACATGGCCTCTTCAACTGCCGAGTCTCCACCACCTATTACGAATACTTCAAAATCAGTGAAAAAGTCGGCATCACATGTTGCACAGTAAGACACTCCCTTTCCTGTCAGTTCTATTTCGCCAGGACATCCAATCTTTCTTGGATTTGCTCCTGTTGCCAGGATTACAGCCTTTGCCTTGTATTGACCATTCTGACATTTCACCGTCTTCACCTTGCCTTCAAGGTCAATGTCAAGTACGGCATCTTTTTTTCTTACAGCTCCGAATTCCTCGGCCTGCTTTGCCATCCTTGCTATTATGGATGGTCCTGTTGCATCTTCAATGGAGCCTGGATAGTTTGCCACCTCATCGGTTGTCACTATCTGTCCCCCTGTCTTGCCTTTTTCAAGGATAAGGGTATTGAGTTTTGCCCTCGAAGCATATAGTCCTGAAGACAGGCCCGCAGGGCCTGCTCCTATTATTATTACATCATATGTATTTTCCATGTTATTCTCCTGTGTTGCTTTTATATGCTTTGTCTTTATTTAATGTTGTTTTAATACAAAGCAAGTTTCGTTCTTATTCATTCTATTTTTCGTGTACAGTTGATGCATCTATACTCTTCAAATTTCATGAATAAACTCAACTTTGCTTTGTCTTAAAACTACTCGAAAACAGTTTGGCCGTCTATTTCTGTCTGGAGTGCCTTGAATGCTCTTCCTACCAGTTCCCGTCTTATTTCCTTGCTGTCTTCGTCTGACAATGCAGGGTTTCCGAGAGGATGAGGTATGCTGACTGCAGGTACTATCCTGTTTGCTCCTATTGTCAGTGAAATCGGTATAATTGTTGCCATATGAACTACAGGGATTCCTGCCCTTTCTATTTCCTTAACCATTGTTGCACCGCAACGTGTACAGGTACCTCAGGTGGATGTCAAGAGAACTGCGCCTATTCCGTCTTCTACAAGCTTCTTGCTGAATGACTCTCCGAATCCTTTTGCATTTCCTACAGAGGTTCCGGTTCCTGTTGTTGCTACATAGTAGTCTGCAAGTTCTCCAATTACGCCTTCCTTCTCATATTCGCGAAGAACATCAAGGGGTATGCACAGGTTTGGATCTTCAGTTATGAATGCCCTGTCATATCCGCCGTGGATAGTCATGAAATCCTTCTTGTCCATTGAATCCATTCCTGCAATACTGTATATTCCATATTTTGTAGCACTTGAAGACTCTATCCTGTCAGGATTTCCCTGAGGAACTAGTCCACCTGAAGTCACTACCGCAACCTTGACTTTTGAAAGATCCTTGATTGCCGGCATGGGATCCACCCTGTCGAATACAGGCATTGGATATTCAGTAGTAAATGCTTCCTTCTTCATCTTCTTGACCAGCATTTCAACGGCTCTTTTGGATCCTCTTTCCTCGTTGAAGTAGTTGACCCTTATTCCTCTTTCAATATATCCTTCTTCAACTGGTGAAAGGATTTCTTCCTTGTTCACCAGTTTCTTTGCAATGTTGGCTATTTTGCCCATTGCCTTTCTCATTCCTGCTGCAGAAATGGAAGTCTCGATTATATGAAGGTCCAGCTTGTACATGTCCACACCTGGATTCTCGGGATACATACCCGTAACAACCGGAATTTCAAGTTTCTCTTCTATTTCCTTTGCTATGCTTCCGCAGGCAGTTCCGTATCTTCCGGCATTAAAAGCAGGTCCTGCAACGAAAAGGTCTGGTTCATACCCTGATATCATATCAACAAGAGTTGCCTTGGCATCTTCCATATTTTCTCCAAAATAGGAATCTCCACAGATTGCAGTTGCAACTATCTCATACCCTTCTCCAAGTGCAGCTTCAAGAGCAAGTCCCGGACCCACTTTTCCTTCTCTTATTTCCGGTGGAACATCCGCCTTTTCTTCTCCGCCTATGTTTGCAAAGAAGTTGTTTATATAATGTACTACCTTGATTTTACTCATGTTATTCCTCCTTAATAGCCTCTTGCAGCCAGGGTGTTGTATCCGTTGGCAATAGTAGATGCAATTATTATTTGTATTTCCGCCTCGATGCTTCCGTCTTCCTTCAAGCTTCCTTCGTATCCGCCTATCATGGTCTCCACATAGTCAAGGGTTCCTATAACCTTGTCCATTGGAGGGAAGTATTCGATTACATTACCGTTTCCGCATGATACAAGGGCATCAGCTTCAGGCACGGTATCTGCAACAGACTGGGATTTTCCATCTCTTCCGGGGAACTCGTCAGTAATCATTACTACGTCGATTCCTTCCTGGGAAACCTTCTGTGTATTCATCATAATGTCCGTATCCGGATTTCCATATCCTTCCTCGGTTATTATTACTCCGTCAAGACAAAGGTGTCTGCAAAGCTTGGCAGTCATGTCAGAAGATCTTTCCTTGTCCATAAGCCATACATTCTCATTTGTAAGAATAACGCCTATGAAGTTGATATCCTTTCCATGTCTTTCGTAAAGGTCTTCTATTACAGGATTGTTGAAGTGGTGGAAGGTTGTAACCTTGTCGCAGGGTGCAACACAGTTTCCGCTTACAATGGCTCCGTCCATCATTTCAGTGGGATACATGAATGTTGGAACCATAACCTTTGCATCAACACCGTAATAGTAAGTATCGTGAAGCAGTCCCTGTGACTGGAGCATGTGCACATATCCAACCTTTGGAAGATCAGGATACTGCTGCACCTGTTCAAGGAGAGGCTTTGTCTCGTATGTCACTATTTCATCAGGCTCCACGTTTCTCCCTGCCTCTCCGATATATGCAGCAACCTTTAGTCCTGCAAGCCTTCCAGCCTCCTCATAGTCATGAGTCTCTATTCCTTCGTATCCTTCAATTACCACGCATACATTGTTTGTCTTCGAGAATGGAGTGTACTTTGCAGTAGGTCCGGACATGTCAATGAGCCCTTCCTGGAATCCTACAATCTTACCGCAGGTAATTACATTGGAACCTACCAGTGCATGGGTTCTTCCCTCGCCTACAGTCTTTACCTTGTTGATTATCCCCGGAAAAATCTGTCCCTTGCCTTCCACCTTCACCCTTGGCTCGATTACATCCTTGACAGGAGCAATTCTTACTGACTCGCCAGGTCTTGCGAGTTCAACTTCTGCTTTTATAAGCCTTTTGTCTTCAAGGACCATGGCACTGATTTCTTCCTTGTTCACATACAATGTCCCGTTTTCAACCTTGGTTTCAGAACCAAATTGAACATCGTTAATCATTATTTTTCCTAATTCCAGCTTCAAAATTCTACCTCCGTTTAATTAGTTTTAATATAATAAGAGTTCCTGCTCTTATTAAGCAATGCACCTTCAATAAAGGACAAGTCCAGAGTCTTGAAATCTCGAAGGCATTTCTCGGTCCAGTTGGGAAGCTTCCTGAATTTCATGAACTTCTCAGCCGAAGCAATGGCACTTTCAATCATTTCCAAGCTCTTGAAATCAATTGTTTCATCCTTGATCAAAAGAACGGACTTGTAAGGTGTCTGGTTGGGCTTAAGACTTCCTGCCATGGGATGAGTCAAAATCCTGTAATTCGAATGAACCCTGTTCCTTACAGAATTAAGTACATCCATGTATGAACAATCCTCATACATAAGTGTATAATTCCCGTCTTCACGACTCAGGAATCTGTCGTTGTTTGTAACAAGCACTATTTCTTCCGACTTAGACATCTGTACCTCCTGTATTCAATATTACTTTTGTCTCTTAAACTTATTCTTGTAATACTACTAAGCAAGTACTGTGCCAAAAATTTAACATAGTTTCATGGCTGTTGATTTCCCAATGTATTTTTTTTAACAAACTCTGAAAACGTTGTCTTTTCCGCGCCCGAACTCACTTTATATCTCCATTTTTCTGAAATTTTTTTCATAAATACTGAAATTTATTTCAGTTATTTATAGAAAAATGTTATAATGAAATCAACAACATAAGAATGTGGTATGCCGAATCGACCTTACGAGCAATTACAAAAACGCTTCGATACTCTCTTAATCTTGTGATACCAGGGTTTAAAGGAATTGCATTCTTTTAACTTTTTAATCCATAAAAATAAACTATAAAAAACAAAATACTATTGAATTAAACAATCTGGAGATTGATATGGGATATAAAGAGGATTTCTTCAAGAAATACATAATCAATTCAAAAAGCAAGACATATCAGAAAATGCTTAAGCTCTGCAACCAGGCAGCGAGGAGCAATGTAAATATAATGCTCGTAGGAGAGTCAGGTTCCGGAAAGGATGTCACCGCCAGGTATATCCATTATATGGGCCGCCGCAACGAAATGCCCCTGGTAACCATAAACTGTTCCTCCTATACTGAAACCCTTCTTGAAAGTGAACTTTTCGGTCATGTCAAGGGAGCCTTCACGGGAGCAACCAATACAAAAATGGGAAAGATAGAGAATGCCAACCACGGCACCCTTTTTCTTGACGAGATAGGGGACTTGTCACTACAGACACAGATAAAGCTCCTCAGGACACTTGAAACCAAAAGGATAGCAAGAGTAGGCAGCAATGAGGAAAAGGAAATAGACTTCAGGCTCATAACGGCTACTAATATAAACATTGATGATGCAGTCATTGACCACAGGCTCCGTGAAGACTTTGTCTACAGGATCAGCACCATCGTAATAAGGGTACCCTCCCTCAGGGAGAGGATGGATGATTTTGAAGACCTGCTTAATTTCATGCTCAAGAAGTCACAGGAGGAAAATGACATAATTATCAGTGAAATATCGCCTGAAGCCATGAAATTCCTCTACGAATATGACTATCCCGGCAACCTGAGGGAATTGAAAAACATTACGGACAGGATGGTTGTACTCTCGGAAGACGGAGTAATCACCGAACAGGGAATACCCATAGTCCACTCTATTGGAAGAAAAAACAAGTCAAACTGTGAAAAGAAAATAATGCCCCTGCGGGATTTCAGGGACGAAAAGGAAAAGGAATACCTCATATACGTTCTTGACCATTTCGACAACAATGTGCCTGACGCATCAAGGGCCCTCGAAATAAGCGAAAGGCAACTGTTCAACAAGGTAAAGAAATACGATCTGAGGGGAAATCACCATTGATTGTACTTAAACAATAAAAAATATACGTTGACAAGGACAATCTTTGTTTAACCTTCCTAAGCTATAAAAAAAAGACTGCCCAATGATATTTGATACATATCACTGTGCAGTCTTTTAGGTTTTTTGTTATCCTATGATGTTTTCTGCAGGTATCTTGTCTTCGTCAACGGCTATTGTCGCGCTCATTTCAAGGGCAAGTCCTCCGTAGATTTCGCTGCTTATTGTAGCAACCCTCGCAGGTGGATTGTTGGGAAAATACTCCCTGTATACCTTGTCAAATTCGGGGAACACGGTATTGTCGGCGAAATAGAATGACGTCGTCAGGACATCCTCCATAGTTGATCCAAGTTCCTCTGCAATGACCTTTATGTTGTTCAATATATTTCTTGTCTGCTCTTCAACTGTACCGGGAATTATGCTTCCGTCAAGGGCCTGACTCAACTGACCGCAGGTAGATGCCACTCCGTTGTAAACCACAGCCTGGGAATAGCTTGGCGTAGGTGCTACAACCTTCTTTGAGAAAAATATCTTCTTTTTCATCTGCTTCTCCTCATGTATTTATTCTATGATCATATTTGTTTTTTACCCAAAACCATTCTATCAGGTAACCTCAAAGCTATCAATAATTCAAGAACAGAATCTTTACTATTGGGACAATCCATCTTAAAGATTTCATATTTTCCCTAAATAATAACTAAACATGAAAACTATAAAGCAAGTATAGCAATTTGTGAGGTCTCGAATTGAAGCATGATAATCATCATTATCAAATAAAGATTATCGTGCTGAATTGAGTAGGGAACAAATTGCTATACTTGCTTTACCTTAATATGTTTTTTGTCAAAAAAGGAAACTAGTTCTTTCAGATTTCTCCAATAGAACTAGTTCCTATACATCTGCTTTCATGTTACTCCTTTCGGGTTTTGCCCCTAGGCAGATTTCGTAATGTTCCATCCCTAGAACAATTACTACAGCAATGCATGTATTCATTTATTCTTTGAAGGTACTTTTAGAGTTATTGATAAATCTCTTTCTCTTGATTATTTTCAAGGTACTTTCTTGAATTCCTTCAAGATTTCTTTTTATCTTCATCAAGATATTTAGATTTTCGTTAACTTTTATTTTGTACTTTCAATTTTTATGAATACTGCTCTTGTTGTACTATTATTATAGCATGAAAATCCAAATTTGTAAACGTTTGCACAGAGTGAGTCATGATGTTTTTTTGTTCTGTATTGAAGCTTCCTTGATTTATTAAAACGTCCTCAATCTATTCCCTATCATCAAGATAATATGTCTTTCCGTTCCTCTTGCCGCCTCTCTTCTTTGTTGATGTTATCGACCTGTAGAAATAGAGCTTTGACATCTGAAAATACGGTATCAGCACTAAAAATCCTATTCCCATGGTTAGGAGACACAGGATAGCCCATCCGATGAATGATAGACAAAACTTGAAAAACTCCCACTTGTGTCCGTTCATAAGATCCGATGATTTTCTCAAGGCCTCCATGGCTTCCATGTCAGGATTTTCAGCCAGCAGATAATATGACATTGAATATCTTATGGCTGCAATTATTCCCGGAACTATTAGAAGCAATGACCAGAGAATTATGAATATTGAGGAAAGCACATGATAGAGAAAGGTTCTCTTGAAGTCTTTGAAGCTGTCGAAAATCATATAGAAGTTAAGGTCCTTCTTCTTCTTTTCTATGGCCATGTAAAACCTTGCCACCCCAAGGGACAATGGACCTGTAACGAGGAGACTCAATAGATTTGCAGTGTTGAATCTTTCAATCTGTCCGCCGTGCTGGGTGATATCCACAAAATTCTGCTGCGTGTATGCATCTGTCAACAGCCATACTACAAAGGTCACTATTACAGCCTGCACCCAGTATTCCTTCAGTATCTTGAAAGCATGTCTCTTCAATTCGTCTGTATACATGTCCATCTCTCCTTTCAATATTTTCCCTTATGTCAGTAAAAATATTGCACGTATTAATTGCCTACTCTAAGTTTATCAATATAAATTCATTTGTGCAACAAACAATCATCACTTAGGAAAAAAATCACAGTCACGAATGACAATGATCCTCATTCTCTATAAATTCAAGTTGCCGTATTCCTCAAGCTGTGCCTTGTATTCCTCTGAAACTTCCATCTTAACGTCAAGATAATGTTCCCTCAGCTCCCTTACCACTGCCACATCATACTCGCATTCCTCAAGGTCGTTCTGCATATCGTAGAGGGTCTTGTACACCTGGTTGTCGGATCTGGTTTCAACACGACCCAGCTCATCGAGGATATCATCGATCTCGGCATCCCTTTCTGCTTCATCTTCTATGTCAATTGCCGCCTTGAGCATGGTGTAGTAGCTCTCACAAGTCTCCATGTACTCTGCTTCAAGGTCTTCAAGATACGATACATAGCCTCCTACAAGGATCTCCTCATCTGACTTTTCAACGGTTTCACTGCCGGTTCCATATTCGTCTACATCAGCTGACTCGTCGCCCCTATTTTCATATCCCGAGACATTGTTGTCATCAATACTGTTGTTGTTGTCGTCGGCATTGGTATCCAGATATTCTGTATCCTTCATTCCTTCATCATTGACTTTCTCAGTTTCTGCGACATCTTTTTCTTCCACATCATCTACGGCTTCCACATATTTCACACTGTCCTCATCACCGGCAGCCACTTCAATATCCGGAACAGGAAGAATTCCTTTTGACATGAGAAGAGCTGCAACAACAATTCCAACTGCTGCAACGGCGGCAAGCTTCATTATTAAAGACCTGTAGGCCATTCCACCCTTCTTCCCTGTAGTGTCTACGGGGTTTGCAGCCAGGTCCTCACCCTTTATTATCCTCTCCGGATTCTCCAAAAACATTCTCTCAGCAGTCATTCTGCCGTATTTTCTACTGACAGCATCAAAGGTCTTCCTTAGGCCGGGAGCCCTGTCAACCGTATTGTGGCAGTCGCTTGCAACAAGGTCCACAAGGTTTCTTTTCATAAGTTCTTCAACCACCCTTGAATACCTGCTGTCTTTGCTGAAGTTCTCGGCATTGCACTGTATGACTGCACCGTCAGCCTTAAGCTGCCTTATATCGTCATATTTTTCCCTCACGGAATGATACTGCTCAAGATGGGCAATTATCACCTTGTATCCCATAATCTTTAATTCGTGGACTGCCATGTCCATTTCATGGAATCTCACATTTCTTGAAAACTCTACAAGCACATATTTTGTATTGTTGATGGACCTTATGTCTATCTTGTCCATTTCAGACAGCATCTTTCTTGAAATATACACTTCCGCTGCCGGATATATTTCAAGGTCCGGATAATGTCCCTTCACAAGTTTTTTGAAATCGCAAAAAATCCCATCATAATCATCCTCTCCCGGAAAACCAAGGGGATGATTGAGATGAGATGTCATTGCAATATGTCTTATTCCATCAATATATGAAGCCTCTATCATTTCGAGGGCTTCTTCTGTATCTGCGGGACCGTCATCCACTCCCGGCAACATGTGACAATGGATATCAAACACTTTTTGCTTTACGCTCCTCGTAATAATAATAATATGACTGGTAGGACTTGGAGTCGTTTACAGGAATCCTGTTCAACACAACTCCAAGAAGATTTGTGCCACCTGATACAAGAGCATCCTTGGCTCTCCTTCCCAGATCTATATCTACCTTTCCATGTTCTATGATCATGATAGCCCCTTCGACATAACTGGACATTACAACTGCATCCGTAACCGGAATAACAGGTGGTGTATCAAAAAGTATATAGTCGTAGTTCTCCTTTAGCTTTTCAACCGTATTCTTCATCACATTGGAATGGAGAAGTTCCGAAGGATTGCTCGGTATTCTCCCGGAAGTCATTACATCGATTCCGAGATCATCAATCCTCTTTATATATTCCCCAATATCTCCACCATCCATGAGATACTCTGCAAGTCCAAACATGTTTGATGTTTCGAGGGCCTTATGGACTCTGGGCTTTCTCATATCACAGTCAATTATCATTACCTTCTTTCCGATTTGAGCCATGGCAACTGCCAGATTGATAAGCGTCAATGTCTTTCCTTCACCTGACGTAGCGCTGGTAATAAGTATCGACTTCATGTTGTTGTCAAGATTTGCAAACTCAATATTTGTCCTAAGGCTCCTGTATGCTTCAGATATGGGCGATTTAGGCCTTCTTTTTACAATCAATTCATATAAGCCCTTCATTTATTTCTCCTTTATATTGCCGAAGTCAATTATGCTTCCAATGACAGTAAGTCCAAGATATTTTTCAACATCATCAACAGTTTTTATTGTTCTGTCAAGCATTTCCAGAATGAATATTATGAATACACCGGCCATGATTCCAAGTATGAATGCTATTGCAGCATTGAGCACAAGCTTGACATTTATTGGATTCCCAAGAGGTATGGCCTCGTCGATTATCTCCACATTGTCTACCTTCAGTATCCTCATGACTTCCTTTATGAATACATCCGATATCGTATTTGCAATCACTGCAGCCGCTTCAGGATCCGTATCCTTTACGGATATCTTAAGTATTTCCGTAGATCCAACGGGACTCGATGTAATTCTTGACAAAAGTCCGTTGTATGTCATATCAAGGTCCAGCCTGTCTATTACGGATTCAAGCACTATCCTCGACTTCACAATTTCGCTGTATGTTACTACAAGCTTCTGGCTAAGATTGATGCTTCCAAGATCAAAACCCGATGCAATGTCTCCCAGGCCGCTGCTCTTTGAGCTGTTAACCATCAAGGTGGTTTTAGACTCGTACATTGGTGTTATTGCAAACATTGTGACAAGTATTGAAACCACAGTGGCAAATATGGTAGTCGCCACAATTATCCATTTTCTTTTTAGTACTATTTGTACCAGTTCCAGTAAATCCAATTCTTCTTCCATTGTTTCCTCCATAATTCTCATATATCCCCAATTTAGTATGTTTTATTATACTTCAAAATTCCTTTGCTATAAAGAAATCCTGCAGCGTATAGAGATAGTCTGCCGCTACACAGGTCCTTATTGCCAGTTCGATATCCTTCTGGGTCTGTTCCGAAAGTTCACGGTATCTGCCCTTTACATCTTCCATCTCCGATTCGTAGTCAAACTCATAATCGTCAAGGTAGCTTTCCATTGCATCCTTAATATCCGATACAATGTACCTGGAAGTTTCATCCAGTTTGCTTGTATATGAGTTTTCCCCTACAATCACCTTTTCAAGGCCGGCTATAGTTTTTTCCATTGAATATATCACATCTTCATCGGGCCGGTCAACATCGTCGCCGCCACTTGGAAAACCTCCTGAAGATGTCCCGCCGCCGGGCAAGTCATCTTTTTCATGCAATTCAGCTTCCTCTTCCTTCAAATGAAGTGTCTTCAGAAGCGCCACTGCAACGGATTCCCTTGTATCCGCCTTTTCCCCATGGAAAAAACCCTCTTCAAGGACCATTATTTTCCTCTGTAGGAGGGCATTGACTGCATCCTCCGCCCAAATGGCAATTTCATCCTCCGTTTCCGCAAACACTTCAGCCGGATACTCCAGTATGCTGTTGAGGACATAGGCAACCTCCTGTCTGCTGATTTCCTTTTCAGGCCTGAATGTACCGTCGGGATATCCCTGTATGTATCCGTTCATCACTGCAGTCCTGAGCTCCCCTTCAAACCACTCGTCTCCTGTTATATCGGAAAATTCAAGACTTTCCACTCCTCCTTCGAAGCCGAAAGTTCTGTTGACAAAGGTAAGGAATTCAGCCCTTGTTATGGTGCCCTCAGGTCTGAAGGTACCGTCGGGATATCCCTTGGTGAGTCCCCTGTCGTAAAACTCCCTTATGAGAACCGTATTGGGATCATTTTCATCCAAATCAGTAAACGCAAATACTGCCTGACCGAAAAACAAGCCAAGCAACAGGGATAAAAATACTATCTTCAAATAATATTTAAAATTCATTGTTCAAGCTCCGTCCTTATATACAGAATTTAAAGAGGGAACATGAATATCCCTCTTTAAAAATACCATCACATATTTATTGATTATCCAGTTATAATGTTTCGAAAGTAGAAATTTTCGTTGTGTCGTTGCCGTCATCCAATATGATGATCATCTCATACTGGGCTGCACTGTCCGCATCAATATCCGTCAGCGGATCCATGACTGCAGATATGAAATTTGCCTTGTCCGAACCCTGTTCAAATTTGTCAAGGCTTGTTCCGTCCTTTATTATCTCAAGACTCTTGAAATTATGTCCGTCATATTTTATTAATGAAAAGTCCACCCTTTCTGCAACTGTAATCATGTCGCTCTTCACAACATCCCCATCTGTCAAATTGTCTGCAATCACAGTAAGAAGTTCCTTGAACATTGCCTTCTTCTCTTCAGGAGTAAATTCATCCCCTGCCTTGCCCGGCAACGAGTTGAATATCGTACCGGAAAGGTCTTCATCCTCTGCATATTCAAAGAATGTCAATGCATCTATCAGAAGCATTCCATCATTGCCCAGAATAGCATCTTCAATGTCTTCATAATGATTGTCGAAGTTCAATACAAAGAAGTCCAAAAATTCCTTGGCTATTTCATATCCGTCGGCATCGCTTGAAACTTCCAGTGTCAAAATCTCATCCAAACCGGAACTGCTCGTAAAGGCGACTGTAACATTCACTGTTGAAGGTGAAACTGTTCCTCCGCCGCCAAAACCTCCACCGGTTAAAGGCTTCTCCACTTCGACTTCCGCTGCATCGTCTCCGGTTCCTACTGTAATTGAATCGGCAGTTCCGCTAACTTCTTCAGGTTCCACGTCAAAGGTTACATCCTCTGCGTTTACAACAGCTTCTTCAACAACACCTTCACCCTGAACATCAACGGTTCCATCTATTGTAAGCGTTTCAACTACACAACCTGCCTGCAGGTCAACTGCCGCACCTTCAGCTTCAGCTGAAACAGTTATTCCGCCTATACTGCCGCCTTCAACGATTAATCCTGCAACAGGACCTTCTACGTTAACCTGGTCAACATCTCCGTTAACCGTTATATTTACAGCTTCCTTCACTTCCAAGGTTCCAAGGACGCCCGAATCGTCAACAGTGACCTTCACATCAGCTGCAGCATTGTCTATTACAAGGCTTCCTACGGTACCGTCGGTAACAGTTATATTCTCTACCGGAGCATCCACCGTTATCCGGTCAAAGTCTCCGTCAAGGACAATATCCTCGCCTTCACCTACCGTCAGCACTTCAACTTCTCCGAAGCCGCTGCCTGTCAATTCATATTCCTCGAGAATTCCTCCGGACATCATGTCTACATTGTCGATTGAAGTATCGCCGATGGCAACAATTCTTATGTCTCCACCCATCTTCACAACCAGTACGCTTCCTATGTCCGAATTGTTTATCTTAATGGAATTTTCTCCTCCACCGAGAACTACCAGCTCTCCTTCCACAATCACATTGTCAAGTGTCACATCTCCATCGCCGACACCTTCGGTGATGTAAAGATTTCCCTTTACATCCACATCTGCAAGGACAACATCGGCTTCGTTTATTACAAGGTTGCCAGGATAGTTTCCAGTCATGGTCAGCGGATCCTCCACTATCTTTCCGGCAATATTGCTTACTAATGTAAGAGCCTCAGCCCTTGTAAGGTTTGCAAGGGGAGCAAGCTCGTTGTTTCCTCTTCCCTTCATATAATCGGATTCAACAAGAGCATTGACCGATGCTATGGCCCAGTCAGCTACATTTTCCCTGTCATTGAACACCGAATATGCATACTCATTGTCTGCCTTCAGCAAAAAGGCTCTTGAAAGCACAACTGCAGCCTCCTGCCTTGTTATCATATCCTGAGGCCTGAACAGGTTGTTGGCACCTTTTATGATGCCTGCCGTTGCAGCCTTGTTTACATTGTGATAAAACCAGTCGTCCGAAGTCACATCTGCAAACATGTCCGTATTTTCATCCACAAACCCAAACAGGTTGTTTATCATGGTTACAAATTCCGCCCTTGTTACTACATTGTCAGGCTTGAAGGAACCGTCGGAATATCCCTTTACAATACCGTTGCTGAACCATTCTTCAATAGTGTCCTGAGCCCAATGGCCTTCATAATCAAGTTCAACAGCCGATGCAAGGCTTAATTGAGACAGTACTAAAACAATTATTAAAGTTAAAACTGCTATTCTTTTCTTAAAGCTTCCCATAGTCTACCTCTCCCTTATAAGTGTGATGTAGTAAATTCAAATATTCCAGGGCATAAAACCCGTATATTCCGGCTTTAAAGCAACAAAAAATACCTGCGGGGCAGATATAACTGTAATGCTAACAATCCCTATTTATACACCCTGCAATCATTTTAACAAATAACATTTTATTAATCAAGTTAAAAAAGTACGTTAAATGCATATTTTACATTGATTTTTCATTTATTTTCCAACTCCTATCTCTTCTTGAACTTAAGAAGCTCCCCGTAGTTTACATATTTCTTGCAGGACTCCGCCGTCTGTTCAAGCTTCAGCCTGTCACCGTTTTTCAGCACAACATAATCGCAGCCGTCCTCCCTTGCAAAACCGTCGAAATAGTCCACATCGAACCATCCGTTGGCGCCGTCCCTCTTGCATCTTGGAGTCCTCGCCTTGTAGTGCACCATTACATGCTTGTCGGAAAAAATATAGGGCACCTTGTTCTTAATGTTCAGCATCCTTCCGTAAACCTTTCTGTTAGCCCTGAGATTGGTACAATAGTAGTCTGCCATCCTGTCCACACACCACTTCACATTCTTCATCTCCACAAACTGCCCGCCGTCCTTCATATGGATTTCGGTACAATCACCTACACCCTTCTCATACTTGGGCACAAGGGCTACAATATCATCATAATCTATTCTTTTTCTGTTCCTTCCGTCTTTCCTTTCTCTTTCCATTATGCTCCCCTTTTACATTATATTCACCAGCGGCTCACAAACATTACATCGAACTTATGTTCTGTTTTCAAGTTTCTTTTTCATTTTTTACACATTCACCGTGGACTTTTCCAAATTCCAAAAGGGATTTTTTAAATGAACTTTCAGTATTGTCAAGCGTTCTGCTTTTTACAAATTTTCTCACAGGGAGTATTCTTTCCCCACCGGAATAAACAGAAGAGAGCGCTCTCCAAAATGGAGAAAATCTTGACAACAGAAAACAAAAGAATGGAATACTCACAGGAGGAATTCAACTGCCAGCTAGAAAGGGTCCTTGAAGGAAGCATGCAAGCCATGGAGCAGATAATGGAAATGACGACTCCTTTGATCAAATCATCAATAAAGAAATATTTCCTGGGAAATATGCCCTATGAAGACCTCCTTCAGGAAGGCTACCTGGTAATTGCCGAGTGCCTCGACGACTATGACCCTGATAAGCAGGTGCCCTTCCTGGGCTACGCTAAGACGAGACTCAAATTCTACTACATGGACCTAGGAAGAAGGTCAAACAAGGATGAATGCGACTCCCTCAACAGGCAAATAAATGGAAAGGAAGGCGCAGTTGAAGTCATGGAGCTTGTAGAGGATGAATCATCGTCAGCAGAGGGCAATTTGCTTAAATGCGAGGAGTACCTCTTCCTCCTTAAGTCCCTTAAGATTCTCACGGCAAGGGAGTCACAGATAATTCGCCTGTACTATTTCCAAAATAAGACAATGAAGGAGATAGCCAGCGGACTTGAACTGTCCTACAGAACCGTGGTCAACATAAAGACCGGAGCAATTAAAAAGCTGAGGGGTTGTATTTGACCTCTCAGCTCCGTTGTTATAGCTATTTTGAATTTTTTGCTTACGCACTCTCAACTTTCATGCTTTTTATGTCGTTCCCCGACGGATTCTGATATATCCTGAGGCCGAATTCCGGCACCGTGGCGATAATGTGGTCGAATATGTCTGCCTGGATCCCTTCATAGTTTACCCAGGCGGTGTCGTTTACGAAGCAGTATATTTCCAGGGGAAGACCGTGCTCGCCTGCAGGAAGCTGCCTCACCATTAGTGTGAAGTCTTCTGAGTAAATGTTGGGATTCTTCCTCAGATAATCCTCCACATATTTCCTGAAAAGTCCTACATTGGTATGCTTTCCTTCGCACTGCACCTCGTCTATGAAGCCTTCACCAGCAAGCTTTTTCATTTCTTCTTCCGTTACAAATCCTATCGTTCCAAGGTCTATGTTGAGGGACCTCTTGATTCGCCTTCCTCCAGCCTGGGTCATTCCCTTCCAGTTCTTGAATGAATCCTCAAGGAACCTGTAGGCTGGGATGTTTGTATACGTCTTGTCCCAGTTTCTTACTGTTATCTTGGTAAGGGAGATGTCGGTCACCTCTCCGTCTGCACCGTACTTTGGCATCTCGAGCCAGTCCCCTATGCTGAGAAGTTCCCCTGCGGAAAGCTGAAGACCTGCAACAAATCCCAGGATGGAATCCCGAAAGATCAATAGGACTACGGCGGAAAGACCGCCTATACTTCCAAGAAGGACAGTTGCAACAGTGCTGCCTATGAATATGACGAAGATCACGCCTATACCCAGTACAGCCACCACTATCTTCACAATCTGCATTACTCCCTTGATGGGCCTTCCTTTGGCTATGTCAAACCTGTTGTAAATGGCAACGATGGCGTCAATTGACCTGAAAATTGATACCAGCACGATAGCCACTATGTAAGAAAAGGCAAGCTTCTTAACTATGTCGTGAAGGTCTCCAAAGGAGTTCGAAAAGACATACACCACAAGCCCCGGAGCTATATGGCCGAGACTGTGGAATACCCTCTTCTCGTAGAAGACCTCATCCAGTGTATTTTTGCTCTTGTCCACTATCCTCTTTACATTCCTTATTATTATTCCCTTTGTTATCCTGTCCACAAAAATACAGAGTATGAATACAATTAGAGCCGACGATGCATATGATATTGCCGATATTGCAGCCCGGCTCATAGCAGAACCCCATATCTCTTCCAGAAAATGATTTATCAGTTCATACATAATTATCCCTTATACTTTTTCAGTATTCTCCTTTCAGTTTGTTTTAAAAAATATCATTTCTCATAACAATATATTCCATTTTCTCATTATCTACAGTAAACATCAACTCTTTTTTCTTAAAGGGCAACAATCATTAGCATTGCAACCATATTTAATGCTGTATCATAAAAACTTATACCCATTACAGGTATTTCAGGTATATACTATTATCATGAGTTTAATAAAATTTTAACAAAGTGGAGGTATATGATGATTAATACAGATGTATTGGTAATTGGAGGAAGCGCAACAGGTCTGGTAGCAGGAATGACTGCAAAGTCCAACAACCCTGAAAAAAGCGTAACCGTTATAAGAAAGGAAGAAAAGGTTATGATCCCCTGCGGAATACCTTATATCTTCGGTTCGGTTGATTCAAGCGACAACAACATCCTTCCCGATGCGGGACTTATCGGACTTGGAGTTGACATAGTAATCGACGAAGTGCTTTCAGTTGACACTGAAGCAAAGACATGCAAGACAAAAAGTGGAGAAGAGTATTCGTACGGAAAACTTATAATGGGTACCGGATCAATGCCTGCAATACCGAAATGGCTTAAGGGCACAGAACTTGACAATGTATTCACAATTCCAAAGAATAAAGTGTATCTTGACGACTTCCACAAGAAACTGGAAAACTTTAATAATATAGTAGTCGTAGGAGCCGGCTTCATAGGTGTCGAGGTCTCAGACGAAATCAACAAAACAGGCAAAAATGTAACTTTGGTGGAAATACTGCCAAATGTCCTTGGTGCCACTTTCGATGCTGAATTTGCTTCAAAGGCAGAAGACATGCTTGTTGAGAGAGGCGTGAACGTAAAGACAAACTGTGGAATCCAGGAAATACTGGGAGATGGAAAGGTTGAATCTGTAAAATTTGCTGACGACACAACCATGGAAGCAGATGCAGTTATACTTTCACTTGGATACATGCCAAACACAACTCTTGCAAAGGAAATGGGACTTGCACTTAACGAGTTCGGATTCATCAAGGCCGACCAGTACAGAAGAACAAGCGTAAAGGACGTATTTGCTGCAGGAGACTGTGCTGAAAAGGTATGCTTCTCAACCGGAAAATTGAGCAAAATAATGCTTGCATCCACTGCTTGTACAGAAGCAAGAATAGCAGGACTAAACCTCTACGACCTTAACACATTCAGCACCTTCAAGGGAACAATAGGCGTATACTCAACATGCATAGGCGACACAGGATTCGGAGTTGCAGGACTCATAGAGCAGACTGCCGTTGCTGAAGGATTCAAGGTCGTAACAGGAGAATTCACTGGAATGAACCGTCACCCGGGCAAACTTGCAGGAGCACACAGCGAGACAGTCAAGCTTATAGTTTCCGAACAGTCAGGCTTAATCCTCGGTGGAGAGGTAATGAGCGGATCAAGCGCTGGAGAACTCACAAACGTTATGGGATTTGCAATCCAGAACAACATGACAATTAATGATCTTCTTGTAACTCAGATAGGTACTCAGCCAATGCTTACTGCATCACCTGCCGGATACCCTCTGATAAAAGCTGCAGAAGTGGTTGCCAAGAAGCTTAAGGCGAAAAAAGCACCTGCAATGGCGTAAACTTACAACAAATTAACATCAGCTTAATATGCTCTTAACCCTAAAGAAGTATATTATAGGTGCCAATGCTATTACTGAATAGTAATATATGAAGAAAGCGAGACATGGATTTCTCCTCCCTGGTCTCGCTTTTTACATGCAAATTTACAAAACCATAACAACGTCTTAATAATCACCAAATATAAATGAACTATAATTTCCCCAACAAGAACGACTATACATAAACAACCAGGAGAGACATATGCTGTGTTACACAATGGGAAAAGAACAGTTTAAAAGGGGTTTGTTTATGGACATTATGGACAACGGGGATATAAATACGGTCTTTCAACCGATAATATCATTAAGGGACGGTTCAGTATTCGGATACGAAGCTCTTAGCCGCGGCCCTGAGAAGACTTGCATGGAAAATCCTGGAAGTCTGTTTGAATATGCAGAAAAGAACGAATATCTTTGGGAGCTGGAGCTCCTTTGCAGATCCAAGGCAATAGAAGCTGCCAAAAGCATAGGCAAGGAACATAAGCTTTTTCTCAATGTAAATCCCAACATAATCAACGATTCAAAGTTCAAGAAAGGCTTTACAAGAAAATATCTACATTCCCATTCGATGAATCCGGAGAGGATAATCTTTGAAATCACCGAAAGGGAGGCAGTTCTCGATTCAGCAGATTTCATGACCACTGTAAGAAACTACAAGGACCAGGATTTCCAGATAGCCATAGATGATGCAGGTGCAGGCTTTTCGGGACTGAAGATGATATCCGACGTCAAACCCCACTACATCAAGCTCGACATGGATCTCATAAGAAACATAGACAAGGACGTTACGAAACAGTCACTTGTGAAAAGCATGTCCGAATATGCCACACTGTCAAACACAAAGCTCATAGCAGAAGGCATAGAGACCCGGGAAGAGCTTGAAAAACTCATAAGCATAGGAATACACTATGGACAGGGTTACTTCATACAGAAGCCCCTTCCTGAAATAAGGGATATACGACATGAAGTGACAAACTTAATAAGACTGATAAACTCAAGAAAAAATCATCTCATAACGAAGAGCATAACAAGGATCAACATCTGCCACCTGACAGAATACCCCAAGACACTGTCTCCAAACATAAAAGTTAAGGATGTCTATCAGATGCTTGAGGATGACGATTCAATACCTGGATTCTGCGTAACCGAGAATGGCAGGCCCGTAGGAGTACTAACAAAGAACCACTTCTACAGGTCAGTCAGCGGCCATCACGGCTACTCCCTGTTTTCAAACAAGCCCATAAGCACAATAATGCAGAAGGATTTCATATCCGTGGAATACAATACATCCATCGCCACAGTATCAAAAAAGGCAATGCAGAGGGACAAGGACAGCATATATGATTTCATAACAGTTGTAAGGGACGGTTATTATTCGGGAATAGTGACCGTCAAGGACCTTCTCCTGCAATCCATAGAAATAGAGGTGTCAAATGCCAAGCACCTCAACCCTCTTTCGGAACTTCCGGGCAATGTCCTCATTGAGAAACAGCTTGAAAAATGTATAAGCATGAGAACCGACGACTACATACTCTATTACGATATAGACAATTTCAAGGCATACAACGATGTATACGGATTCGAAAACGGCGACAGGGTGATAAAGCACCTCTCCACTCTCCTTAAGGACAGCCTGGCAAAGGAAGCCTTCATAGGACATATAGGCGGAGATGATTTCATTTCGATCCAGCGGCCTGAGAACATTGAAAAAATTTGCAACACAATAGTTGATAGATTCAACTCATCAATTAAGGAATTCTACAACCAGGACGACTTGGACAAGGGATTCATAATAACTAAAAACAGACATGGAATAGAAGAAAGCTTCCCCCTTCTCACCATTACAGTGACCGGACTGTCATCCAACTGCTTCAAAAGCATTTACGAACTTGCAGAAAAGGCAGGAAAGCTTAAGAAGGAATGCAAGCAGAATCCGGGCATCAACTATATTTTGCAGTAAATTAATGCAGCATTAATATACAGTTAATACCAAAGATATATATTAAGGGCACCAATACTATTAACAAATTTGCGCCAAAAAAAGCAAGGCTGGTATTCTCATCCCCGGTCTTGCTTTTTTATTACTCAACTTCGTTCCGCATACCGCCAGCTTCCTTGATTCTCCTGATGTCATAAATGTTCTATATCCTGTAATTGTACCTGTTAAGCTTTCTCTGTTTCCTCCATCTGTCAAGATCAAGAATCGGATAAAGCATGCCTGTCCTGTACAGAATATCCTTCAAAAATGCCTTGTATCCACCATTCGATGTATTCAAATACTGATTCATGACGATATCATCCTTTTCCAGGTCATGGTCAAACTCAAACTCACCCTCCTTGACCCACAACTCCTGCTTGCTGTAATACTCTCTTGTATCCATGTGCAGACCACTGCCGTCATAACCTGTATTAACAGTCAAGGTCTTTCTTGGAAAAACACTGTACAAATCATTTTTCAACATATACAAACTCATTCTTGCATCAAAGACCTTGATTCTGCCATCCATATCCTCACGCATTCCCGAAAGCATGTTTCTGTTAATGGAACGAACCTGCTTGAGAAGTGCCCTGTTTTTCATATCCTCCCTTGATACGGGATTGAAGATGTGACGCTCAGCCTCTTCCCATCTATCCAGCCATGTTGCCATTCCCCAGGGACATAGCGAAGGCTTCAGCAATGCATCCTTCCCGTACGTCTCTGGGGCAGGCCTTTTGCTATAGGCCGAAATCGAAAATACATCCTTCCTATCCTTATAGGTTTCCAGAGCCTTGTTCATGAATTCCAGGAATCTATCAGAAACCACTATATCGTCTTCCATGCATATCAGCACACCATGCTTTTTAACTACCATATCCTTGCCCTTGTTAATTGATAAGAAAGCACCGTGATTCTTATCTCTGAAAATGAGCCTCACTTCCTTGAATCCATCTATTTTCCCAGCATATTCACGCACTGCTTCAACCGCTTCCCTGTGGTCTTCACAGCTGTACAAGTCTGAAAATACATACAATATGCTGTCACGAGCTTCCTTGTTTCTCTTCAAGGCTTCAATGCAATTCATAAAATGCTTCAGTCTGTCATAAACAAAAACTGCTATCGGTGCATACTCCATGCCGTCCTCCCATATTTATTGGATCGTTATTCAAACCAATTTTTCAACCGTCCTATCTTTTTATAAAAAGCTTATAGAAAATATTGCTGATCAGGCAGATGAGACTCTTCACAAAGCCCAGCCCTTCTATTTCCCTGAACAAACTCCAGTTGTATTTTACAAGTGCAAGCTTGTTGCTTGATACTGAATCCGTCCTTACCCTGTATTTCATAAGATACTCTTCAAGACAGTGCCCGCAGTCGGTTCTTTTCAGAATTTCAAGCCACATTCCGTAATCCTGCCTTTTCCTAATAGGCGGCATGAATACCTTCCCAAGCATTTCCTGGTTGAACATGACTGTAGAACAGCCTATGAAATTGGCCCTGAGCATCTTCTTATAGTCAACTGATTCTGGGGATTCCACCTTCTGGTTCAAATCGTCCCCTTCCTCGTCAACCTTGACATAATTGGTATATGTAAAGGCAAAGCCATTCTTTTCCATGAACTCCGCCTGTCTTTCCAGCTTGTCTTCATGCCATATGTCATCGCTGTCAAGGAATGCGATATACTTTCCTCTAGCTGCTTCTATACCTTTGTTTCTCGATGCTGCGGCACCGTCATTGCTGACCGATTCGATAATAGAAAACCTGTCATCCGAATCGATATGCTGTCTGATGAAATCTACGGTTCCGTCAGTAGACATGTCGTCCACCAATATTGCCTCGTATTCATTATATGTTTGATCAAGTATGGATTGGACAGTATCAAATATGAACTTTTTACAGTTGTACATGGGGATTACGATACTTACTAGGGGATTGCCCATCATATAACTCCTTTACATCATTCTCTGATTGTTGACTGAAAGATTTTTTTATGCTATGAATCTTTTTACATACTTCTCATTTGGAAACAGATGTAGATATTTCATATGGACCTCTCCATTTCAACCAAAGGAATCAACCTTCCCTCAACAATCCTTTTTTCAGAATAAAGTTCACTTGTTCTTTCAGCACCCTTACAGAGGCGGGCATATACTTCAGGCACCTCTACCATTGCTCTGATTCCATTTGCAATTGCTTCAGGATCCTTGATGGGAACAATAAAGCCATTGTCCCCATGCACAACAAATTCAGGGAAAGCTTTCCAATCCGTCACAATAACAGGCAGCCCTGCAGCAAAAGCTTCAAACACTACTGCAGCATAGCCCTCACCCTCGTGATAACTCGGCAAAATCAGAAGATCATAGACAGAAATTATTCTGCATACATTATCAGGTTCGACAGTATCTATATAGTTTATACCCTTGACCAAAGATTTTGCTTCTTCAAATTTTATTGAATCCCTGTCATATATGGGACCATAAAAATCGCATGTAAATCCATCATAAAGCATAGCGGCTTCAATTATGTCGAATACACCCTTTTCTTCCTTTATCTGCCCTAGGTATATGCACTTAAAAGAATCAATACTGTTTTTTACACCTTTCCTTTTGAATATTATACTGTCCGGCACAAAATTTGGATACTGTATAACTTGACTATCCCTGAAACCATAATTCTCGACCACGTATTTTCTAAGTTCTTTCGATTGCACGAGAAAATAATCCATTTTTTTCAATATAGACAGCGCAAACTTCCTGTACACAGCCGGTAGCCTGTCCATTTCAATATGGAAAGACCCACCAAAAACACGCACTATAACTTTTTTGCCCAGGATCTTTTCTATGAGCACTACACCAAGCCCAACCGTATAAAGAAATCTTCTATTCGAATAAAAAATCAAGGTGTCATGTTTAAATAGTTTAGTCAAAACCTTTGTCAATATTTTCAGCCCATTGGTTATGTCTCTGAAATCCACCTTCCTTCCTGTAATTCTGACACCTCCCTTTCTGGAAGTATCTATGACTGTCCTTGAATAATCTTCAAAACCTTTACATTTAATTATTCTTGAAAATGAAACAGTATCTCCTCCAATTGGCGGAGGAAGAGGTCCCATGAACAATAACCTTTGATTGTCCTTCCTTCTCATGACAGTATTGTAGATTTTTCTGTGTTCATCAATATTTTCTTCAGTAGCAACAACCTTTTCCGCACGTACAATGAGTTTGTCAATGGATTTCCTGGCAATCTTTCCATATTCTGCATACACTCTATAGTCAGTATATACAATTGAAAAACTCCCCTTAAGCAATCCGATACTTAACAGAGTATTCAGAAATACCGCTGCTGATGATGTCTGCACATGTACAATATCCGGTTCAATTTCATTTATCATTTTTCTCAGCATGTTCATTATTTTCAGTGATTTCAATACTCCGTTTTTCGAAAGCACCATAGTTGTATTTCCTGCAAGCACATGATGATTTTTAAAATGACTTGTTTCACCTGGACTTATTAAGTGTATATCAAATTCAGCCTTAAGCTCTTCGATCAATATTTTCATAGGTATCTGGGCTCCTCCCGGCTTTTCCATAGGAGCATCTGACATAAAGAGCACTCTAATTTTTCTCATATAATATCCCTTATCTTCATATTATTAATGCATCACTCTGAAACTCTTTTCATTCCCTACTGCATCCATCTCAACAACATCCATAGTCTCAACATACCCGAATCTTGGACCTTCCTTGATCTTCTTCATGAAGTCATCAAGATCCTCCATTTTTCCTTCGGCCTCTATCTCAACGGACCCGTCGTACAGATTCCTGACCCATCCGGTTATATGGAATCTCTCCGCCCATTGTGTTGTAAAATACCTGAATCCGACACCCTGGACTCTCCCCTTTACAATCATATGGTATCTTTGCTTCATGCCGGCCTCCCCTTTCATCCACAATGTTTTTATATTTTCACTAATTAATCCACAATTCCCTGTAGTTGTGTTTATATATATTCTACTACCTTGCCTTTTTATCATCAAGTGTTTCTGCACGACACCAACGGCTATTGCAGTCAGCATCAATATCCGAAATCAAGTCAAAAAAAGAAGGGCATCCGCCCTTCCTTTTCATTCAAACTATTCGATTGTTGTGTAGTAATGCAGAGGCGCCGATGAGTTGCTTGAAAGCAGTGCAATAGTCTCCACCTTAGCATCATCAAATATGATTTTGCTGCCAGCTTCACCCAAGCTTTCATCCACGACTTTAGCATAATCAATGCTTGCCAAATCCACACCAGTATAGCTGCCTAGCGGAGTAAAGCCATGACCTTTAGCTTCAAGACATTTGACAGGCTCGTAATCCACGACTTTGGCATAGTCGACGCTAACCATATCCACACCAGTGTAGATACCCAGTGGTGTCAAGCCAAAACTATTCGTTTCAATCCATTCGACAGGCTCACAACCCTTGCTGCAGGCAATCGCTATTATTGCAATCACCGCTGCAGTCATGTAGTACTTTATTCTTTTCATTTTATAATCTCCTGTATTGTTAAAAAATTGACAATTACTGTCTTTAAGGTCAGTATAGCACCAAAAAATCCCAAGTCAATAGATATTTAAATGATTCAACATTTGCTCAAAAACTACCAATAAATTTACAATTTTCCCGGCTATGTATCATCTTTTCCATATAAAAATTACAACACTGCAAATAAAAAAGAGTTGCCTCCAAACAGATTTATCTGTCCGGTGACAACTCCAAGTATATTCAGTTTGATTGACCCTACAATATCTTTTTAATGAAGTCAGCAGCCCTTTTGTTTTTAGTATTCTCAAAAAGCTCCTGGGGAGTGCCGTCTTCCACTATCTTGCCGTCGGCCATGAATATGACCCTGTCGGAAATCTCCCTGGCGAAATTCATCTCGTGGGTTACAATGACAAGTGTCATTCCCTCATCTTTGAGACCTCTTATGACCTCCAGAACCTCAGTCACCATTTCAGGATCAAGGGCGCTTGTGGGCTCGTCGAAGAGTATCATCTTGGGGCTTCTTGCAAGGGACCTCGCTATTGCCACCCTCTGAGACTCTCCTCCCGACAGCTGCGACGGATAAGCATCCTTCCTGTGGTACAGGTTGACCCTTTCAAGAAGCTTAACAGCCACTTCCACTGCATTCTCCCTGGTCTTTCCCTCCACCAGCATCTGTGGCCTAACTATATTGTCAAGAGCCGAATAGTGGGGAAAAAGATTGAATGACTGGAAAACCATGTTCATGTCGTTTGTAAGCTCCCTCTGCTTCTTGTGGCTCACATATTTCCCCTTGATAACCAGCGGGTGTCCGTAGATTTCAATGTCTCCCGCAGTGATCTTCTCAAGATTCGCTATGCATCTGAGCAGTGTGGACTTTCCGCTTCCGCTGGGCCCGATTATGCTCACTATCTTTCCATTTTCAACTTCAAGGGAAATATCCTTCAGCACAGTATTGTCATCGAATTTTTTTATTAGATTGTTGATCTTAATGGCTAACATGGACACACCTCTAATTGAAATAGGAGAATCTTCTTTCGACTCTTCTGAATATTCTTACTACCACCAAAGTCATGAGCAGATAAAGGACTGCTGCAACCAGGTAGGGATCCGTTACGAACTCCCTGGAAGCTATGAGCTTCGTCTGTCTCAGGATATCCCCCAGTGCAATTGCTGCAACAAGGGCAGTATCCTTAACAAGGGTTATTGTCTCGTTGGTCACTGAAGGAAGCACCCGCTTCACTCCCTGGGGAAGTATTATGTGCATGAACGTCTTGGTCCTGCTCATGCCAAGGGTCTCGGCAGCCTCGTACTGGCCCTTGTCTATTGACTCTATTCCTCCCCTGAAAATTTCAGTGAAGTAGGCTGCGTAGTTGATTGTAAAGCCTATATAGGCAACGGTCATCCTCTGGAAGGCTATGCCGTAGACAGGAAGGCCGAAATTGATGAAATAAAGTTGTAACAGCAGGGGCGTTCCCCTGATAATCCAAGTATAAGTATCTATTATGCCGCAAATTAGTTTATTGCCGTTAGTTCTAAGGACAGCAAGGGTCATTCCGATGGGTATGGAAAGGACCAGCGTCACAAAATAAATCTTGAGGGTGATACCTGCACCCTCAAGAATAAACTTCAGCATTGAAGAATAGTAATCCATTATCTAGAAAATACGTCCTCACCGAACCACTTCTCGGATATTGCAGCACCCGATCCGTCCTGAGCCATTTCATCGAGAATCTCGTCGATCTTGTCTCTCAATGCATCTTCGCCTTTTCTGAATCCGATTCCTATCTGCTCGTCTCCGTAAGTGTCTTCAAGGACTCTGAAGATTCCAGGATTCTTTCCAATAGCATATCTTCCTGAAAGCTCGTCAACAACCATTGCATCTAGTATTCCTGACTGAACTCCCATGTACACCTCGTTGAATGAAGAGTACTGTACAACTTCCTCAAGAGTCGCTGCGAATTCAGCATCTGCCTCAACAGCTGCAGCTGCAGTACTTTCTATCTGTACACCTACCTGTGTTCCTTCAAGGTCAGCCTTTGTGTTTACAGGCGACTCATTAAGAACGATTATAACCTGTCTGTCGTTGAAGTAAGGCTTGGAGAAGTTGATGTTCTCCTTTCTCTCTTCAGTGATTGTAAGACCGTTCCATATCATGTCTATGTTTCCTGACTGAAGCTCAAGAACCTTTGAGTCCCACTCGATTGGTTGAAGCCTAAGCTCTACACCAAGTCTCTCGGCAACTTCCTTTGCAAGGTCGATATCGAATCCAACGATTTCGTTGTTCTCGTCCCTGAATCCCATAGGTGCAAAGGTATCGTCAAGACCAAGGATAATGTATCCCTTGTCAAGTACCGCCTGAAGCGAAGCATCCTCTTCAGCAGGTGTTTCAGCATCAGCAGGCGCTTCCGCGTCTTCCTTTGGCGTACATCCAACACCAATTGACAGCATCATAACTACTGCCAGCAATAAAGCTAATATTTTTTTCATTTTGTAATTCTCCTCCCTGATATTTTTGACTCGATAAGTATATCATATGAAAGTATTACAGTAAATAGTGATTTATTGCTAATTGGGTTGATAGACAGCATCAAAAAACATGTCCGCAGATTGACTGTTGACATGCTTGATTTGATTATTGTTGTGGTTTGGATGTTGCTTTCCAGTAGGCGCGGAAGAAGGCTATACATACTCCAAGCATTAACCCAAGGATTCCTCCAATTGCCGTGTTTAATAATTTCCTAGGACCAATAGGATATTCAGGAACTATTGCATACGAGACTATATATATTGAAGATTCACCTATTTTAGTAGATTCAGCAATCAATGACTCTTCATACTTCTTTAAGAAAGCATCATAAGTTTCCTGTGCAATACTTATTTTATTATCTATAAGGGTTTTTTCATAGTTCTTACCCGCTAGTTCCTGCTGAATATTTTCAAGTTCCATCTGATAATCACTTATTTTCAAACTTAACTGTTCAATTTCCTTTTCAAGCTCAGCTTTCTGGATTTTAAGATTTGAGGCATTAATTGTCAAACTTAAATAATTCTTGTTAATTTCTTCACTTTCCATTACTATTTCTGAGGTATCAATAATAGAAATATCATTTAATTCAGATACAACTTGATTGAGCAAGGAATCACTATCTAGAGTCTTTCTTACAGTAATTATTTTAGGTGTTTTACTTATCTCTTCTTCTGTTGCATAAATCCCAGCTATAACCTTGCTAAGCTCTACATTCTTCTGAACTACTTGTGTCTTATAGTTAGTGAGCATTGAAAGAACTGAATTCACTTCTCCCTTGAGCTCATCAACACCTCTTGGCTGTGACAAAAACTGCTTGAGTCCCAAAAGAGCATCGTCAAGTTTTGTCTTTTCAGCTTCAAGTTGTTTTTCTAAAAATTTTGATGAATTTGATGCTCTTTCTTTTGACATATCAGTTATAAAGTCAGTAAATTTATCTGCAAGTGTATTTGCAATTTCTGATGAAAGTTTTGGATTATCACTAGCAACTTTAATAGCAATAAGATTAGTATTACTTATGGTCTCAAGACTTACCATTTTTATCAAACGTGCTACATTAATATTTTCTTTCGATAATCCTAATTCATCAATAGTTTCTTGAAGCACTGCTGGGCTGTTCAACTGCTCTTTATACGTTTGTAACGTCATATTAGGGTATACTGAAATCGAATCCAATATCCCCTCCAAGTCATCTGTATTTGCATTAACACTTGATATTTTTTCAGTAGCATAGGATGCCATCAATACCGTTTCTGCTTCATATACAGGATCCATTATAATATAACCCATTATAGCTGCTACAAACATGAATGCCGTCGTTATTATAGTTATCATTTTCCAATTTTTAAATAATGTCTCTATCAATTCTCTTAAGCTAA
This sequence comes from Dethiosulfatibacter aminovorans DSM 17477, assembly GCF_900142005.1. GTDB lineage: Bacteria > Bacillota > Clostridia > Tissierellales > Dethiosulfatibacteraceae > Dethiosulfatibacter > Dethiosulfatibacter aminovorans. The sequence continues at coordinate 14,937 of NZ_FQZL01000033.1, read as the reverse complement.
TTTCTTCACCCATTGCTCATCTCCCGTTTATAATAAATTTCATTCATTTAGATCATATAAAAAAGTTTAAAGTTTATATTTCTAATATTTACGCTTGTGAATACATATGATTATAATACTTCATGTAATCACCAGATATTATATTCTCAATCCATTCAGGATTATCCAAATACCACTGAATCGTTTCTTTCATACCTTGCTCAAATGTATACGCTGGCTCCCATCCAAGTTGAGTTGTAATCTTAGTATTATCAATGGCATATCTTCTATCATGTCCGGGACGGTCCTTAACATACTTAATAAGATTATCCGATTTTCCAAGAATATCTATTATTAGTTTCACAATTTCAATATTAGCTTTTTCATTATTACCACCAATGTTATAGACCTCTCCATCTTTACCGTTATGAAGCACTGTATCAATTGCAGAACAGTGATCAGATACATGTAGCCAATCCCTTATCTGCATCCCATCACCATAAACCGGCAAATCTTTTTCTTTTAAACAATTATTGATTATCAATGGAATCAACTTTTCTGGGAACTGATAAGGTCCATAATTATTGCTACAACGAGTAATATTTACAGGAAATCCAAATGTCTCATTGTATGCTCTTACCATCATATCCGCACTAGCCTTTGAAGCAGAATATGGGCTGTTTGGCATTAGAGGCATAGTCTCAACAAACATACCGGTTTCTTCAAGAGTACCATATACTTCATCTGTTGATACTTGAAGAAATTTAACTCCATCTTTATACTCCCTACAATATTTGTCTTTAGGCCTTACTTTCCAATATTTTTTGGCAACATCTAATAATATTTGAGTACCCACAATATTTGTTGTCAAAAATATTTCTGGCTCCTCTATACTTCTATCAACATGAGATTCTGCCGCAAAATTAACAACAGCCATTATATCATTAACCTCGAAAACCTCTTCAATCTTTTCTCGGTCTCTAATATCAATCTTCATAAATGAATAATTACTTCTACCTCTAATTTCTTCTAAATTTTCAAGGTTCCCAGCATATGTCAGTGCATCAACATTAATTATTTTATTATCTGGATACTTCTTAAGGATTAACCTTATGAAATTACTTCCTATAAAACCTGCTCCACCTGTTACTAATATTGTCTTCATCTACCGCTCCATAAATTTATTCATTAACCAAACTTAACAAGTAATTGCCATATTCTGTCTTTTCGAATTGCTTCCCAATTTCTACAAGTTGCTCAGCAGTTATCCACTTCTTAATATAAGCAATCTCTTCAAGACAAGCGACATATAACCCGGTTCTCTTTTGAACGGTTTTGACAAAGTCTGCAGCATCTGCCAGTCCATCATACGAACCTGTATCAAGCCATGCAAATCCTCTTCCAAGCAATTCAACTTTCAATTTATTCTCATTCAAATATACTTTATTCAAGTCAGTTATTTCCAACTCTCCCCTTGCTGACGGTTCAAGTCTCTTTGCTTTTTCTATTACATTATTGCTATAAAAATAAAGTCCTGGAATTGCATAATTCGATTTTGGATTTGTTGGCTTTTCTTCCAAAGATAGAACATCATAATTCTGATTAAATTCTACAACACCAAATTCATTCGGATTGTTGACATAGTACCCAAAAATTATTGCACCATCCTTAACTCTTGATGCTTCCTCTAATTTAGGGGTAAAACCCTGACCATAAAATACATTATCACCAAGAATCAAGCAGACATCATCATCACCAATAAAGTCTTCTCCCACAATAAATGCGTCAGCCAATCCTCTGGGTGTATCCTGTACTTTATACTCAATACTCAGTCCCAGTTTTGACCCATCTCCAAGTAATCTTTCAAACAAATTCACATATTCAAGATTAGTAATAATCAGTATTTCTCTTATATTGGCCAACATCAAAACCGATAAAGGATAATATATCATCGGTTTGTCATATATAGGCAGTAATTGTTTACTGATACCTTTAGTTATTGGATAAAGCCTTGTTCCATTTCCTCCAGCTAAAATAATCCCTTTCAAAATTCAACCTCCCTTGATGATCCAAACATTCTTATCTATGCTAACTTTTTATCTTTTACATAGCTATAATAAATATCTTTTATTTCTTTTCTATACACATAACACATTAAAGTTAGTACAATTAAACCAACCAAAATATTAAATATAAAACTCGGATTTACGATTGAAAAAACTGCATACAAACATACCAGCATTATCATTAAATAATACCTTTTTAATCCATATTTAATTCTATAAAAATGTAATGAAATCACTGTTCTCAGTGTAAAAAAAACAATATATGAAAAAGCAGTTGCTATTGAAGCTCCAATAGCTCCATATTTAGGTACAAGTATACCATTCCCAATCAAGTTTGTTAAACAGGATATTCCTGCAATTACTATATGCCAATTGGTTTTTTTTGCAAAATTAACACCTATAACTGTAGTTTCAGATACAGTGTACATTACAGGCATAAACACAAGAAATGGCATTATATTTGCCGCTGCTTTAAAATCTTTTCCCAAAAGAGAAATAATGAAATCCTTCCCCGAAATACAAGCTACCGCAATCAATAACATAAAAAATGATACAATATTAAACATTCTTTCATAAAATTGAGTATCATTAGGTTTTTTTTCATAATGTTCATAGCACACCGGGGTCCAAAAAGTTGTAAAAGCAGTCTGTATGACATTAATCAACGCAATTATTCTAAATGAAGCAGCATATAAACCTAATTCTGTGAAGGTACTCCATTCCCTCAATGCAATCTTATCAAATGATTGAAAAAGCCAAGATATTATTGTAGTAAACATTAAAGGATAGCTAAATTTAATTATATCTAATTTTTTATGTTTATATGCAAGTTGTTTTACATTATCAAAGTTCCAAAATGTTTTTTCCAACCTAATAATCAATATTGTTGAAATCACCAAAGCAATTAAATTACTGAATATAATAATTTCGTATTGGCCTCCAATGACAAGATAAAACAGGATTATTGCAATAAAAACTAGAACCTTATTAATTATCTTAGCATTTGAATACCGCTTACCTTTTTGTTGCATTCTAATGACTAACATTCCATATCTGTTGAAAACGTTAAAAATAGTACCAAAAACTAATGCCAACGCAATAGTAAAACTCTTTTCTCCAAATAGATATGTTGTTATTCTACTCCCAAATAACAAGATTATTATTGAGACAAATATCAATATAATCATTGGAATCTCAACACAATTAAATAATAGCTTTGGTCGTTTCTCCATATCTTCTTCATAGAAAAAACGTACAAATGCTTGATCCGTACCAAAAACAATAAATATCATCAAAACACTTATCGCTAGTGTATACATGGATGATTTCCCCAGATTCTCCGGTGAAATAATCCGAGTAATTAGCATAGAACTTCCTAAACCGATAAACAAAGAAATGAAACTACCGTACGAGAATTGTAGAAATTTGTTGAACAAGGAATCTTTCATTTATGAGTTCCTCTATAAAAATCAATTATTTTATCAACTATATACTCAGTCTTGTCCTTTTCTAACCCGTAATACAGAGGGAGCCTCAATAGTCTCTCGCTTTCTTTAGTAGTGTATATATCTTTATTATGAAAAGTTCCATAATTCAAACCTGCTTGTGAACTATGTAAAGGTATATAGTGAAACACTGCTGAAATCTCATTTTTCTTCAAATGCTTAATGATGTTACTTCTCTCTTCTAAATCTTTGCATTTGATATAGAACATATGAGCATTGTGTTCACAGTCTTTAGGTATGTGTGGAAGTTCGATTACTCCTTCCTCTTTAAGCTCTTTCAAACCCTGATAATACATATTCCATGTGTTCAAACGATTGTTATTTATACTTTCGGCTTCCTCCAACTGAGCATACAGGTACGCTGCATTCAGTTCACTTGGCAAGTATGAGCTACCCATATCTACCCATGAGTATTTATCTATCTGTCCTCTAAAAAATTTACTTCTATTTGTGCCTTTTTCACGAATTATTTCAGCTCTATCTATAAATTTCTCGTCTTGTATTATTATTGCTCCACCTTCACCCATTGTGTAATTTTTGGTTTCATGGAAACTATAACATCCAATGTCTCCCATTGTTCCTAATGCATTTCCTTTATATGTTGCCATTACTCCTTGAGCAGCATCTTCAATAACATAGAGATTGTGTTTTTTAGCAATTTCCATTATCTTATCCATTTCACAAGAAATACCTGCATAATGAACTGGAACTATAGCTTTAGTTTTTTCAGTTACTGCTTCTTCAATCAAACTCTCGTCTATATTCATTGTATCCGGTCTAATATCAACAAATACCAGTTTAGCTCCTCTCAATACAAAAGCATTTACAGTTGAAACAAATGTAAATGAAGGAACAATGATCTCATCTCCTGGTTTAATGTCAATCAGTATTGCTGCCATCTCCAAAGCATGCGTACATGAAGTTGTCATCAAACACTGTTTGGTCTTGAATTTTTCCTCAAACCATGCATTGCATTTTTTAGTGAAAGGTCCATCCCCGCAAAGCTTATTATTTTTTTCAATCACTTGTTTTATATATTCTATCTCTTTACCAACATGTGGGGGTTTATTAAAATTTATCATCATTATAACTCTCCAAGATATTATTTTAGTGGTCTAAGTAATTACTTTTTCCTAAATTACTACTTCACTAATCTGATTATACATAGTGTTTATATAGTAACAATACTTTTAAATACTCTGACATACGCATTAATCATATTATTAAACAGTTTATAAATTTCAAATCTTGAGATAAATAGATTGTTTCAATACCAGTTAATTGAGTTACTAAATTGTAAAATCAATCCTAATACCTATATTCCGTGTTCAATTCCACCTTTAAAATCGATTTACTCACTTATACAGTAGTAAATTTATTATATTATAATTATTTAGACACTCCTAGAACAAATAATAATCATTCTCTGTTATCATTCTTTCAAATCAATCATAAGCACCTAAAGAAATTTAGTCTATTCTTTTTCCTACCATAGTCTTACACCACTCATAATTTAAGTTCTTCTAAATACTGTCTTTCCAAATCTAACATATCTTTTTTTCTATCATTAATTGGTCTTGCTGGAATACCTGAATATATTTTCCAAGGTTTTGTATTCTTTGTGACCATAGACATAGCACCTACAGAACAACCTTCCTCTATCGTTACTCCTGGAAATATCATACTACCAGCGCCTATAATTACATGTTTATTAATAAAAATCGGTTTTTTTGTTTCTTTTTTATACTTATCAGGTATAGTTGGATTAGTTAATGTCAAGCCAGTATAATCATCTGATTGAGTAAACACATTAACACCATAAGCTAGACCTGAAAAATCTTCCATAACAATTCCTTTTTCACCACCAGCCATATTACAATAAACAGCTATATGAACATTTTTCCCAATTGTAATCTTTCCCGATAAAACACAAAAATCATCTATTCTTGAATTGTCACCAATTGAGATTAATTCATGATTATATATACTAGCCCGATTACTTATCTTTACATTTTTTCCAATATACTTAAATCCCAATTCTTCTAATTCTTTTCTTGTATAAAAAGCCATAATATTCCTCCCATAGGTTAAGACTTAAATATTGAATCTAAATCATCTATTAATTTTTCTTCCGAAAATATTTCTTTTATTTTTTTGATATTTTCACATATTATTTTTTTATCCATTTTCTCAAATAAATTATTGAGACTACTGTTTGTTTCGTATAATTTTATTCCATATTTAATATAAACACCCCAAGTAGTGATATCATCCCTTATATAAACTTTCTTCCCTAATCCTAGAAGTGTAGTAATGTTACCCATCGCCTGCTGCCTCTTATGATTAAATATTGCAATATCGGTCCTTCCTAAAATATCTAAATATTCCTCAAATGGCAAAAAATCTATAAAGGGTTCAAATTTATCATGAAATATTTCTTTCCCTGATTTGATAATTTCATCTCTGTATTTTGAATTACCATATGATAGAGGACAGAAAATTTTAATATTTTCATTTTTGTATCCACTTAATTTCTCAAATATTTCCAAATGATTATTGCTAGGATCTGCAGAGTTTCCAACTTGAATAAATGTTGTTTCCTCTTCCTTTTTAGGTTCAAGACTATATTCCTTATATAAATTGCTTGGATACATAAAAGAATAAAAATATTCACCTTTTACTCCATACCATTTTTTTGCTAATTCATAATCTCCATATATATGTGTAACTATGCCATGAATACGACTATAGACAAATTTTCTCAATGAGTGTTTTAAATATTCTTTAAAATTTCTTGACTTATTTTGATAAGTATATAAGTCCGCTCCCCAGACAACCCAGTAGGTTTTTCTAAGAAAACTCTTATGAATAAAAAGAAAATATATTAAATGAGTGTTAATTAAACTGTGAAATATTATCTTTTTACTTTCTTTCATATGTTTATTCAATAATCTTATACTGTCTTTCACATTGTCAATTACTACAACCTGCTCATTTTTCTCAATTTCATATTTGCTTGATTTGATAACAAGAAACTTATGTTCATCAGAATCAAAATTACGATTGATAAAATCAATATAATCGGGTATAAATTTTTCATTACTACATACATGCAAGTATCTCATTCGTTCACCAATAAAACCATATTATTCTATATTTCCTTTCTTTACAATAATATTAGATTTCACCATTTAAGATTTCACTTGCTATAGAAACTGAATTCAGCGATTCGCAAGGAGAATAATCTTTTGGATTCTCTATTATCCAATTTATTGTATCTTCGATTTCCTTTTTATTATTATCACAAATAATATATCGATTAAATGATTCTAAATATTCTTTCATCTCTTCCTTATTTTCTCCATCAAGTAAAACAAGTATTGGTTTATTTGTTGCTGCATAATGATATATCTTGCCAGGTATTTGCATTCCTGAACTATTCAACATACATACTAGCAAGTCAGAATTTCCTTCTAAATCATCTACATTTTTCCTTGGATATATACATACATTTTTGCATTCTTCTAAGACAATGTCTGAATCGCCTGCTATATTCAAATGGACAACTCCTTCCATTTTTTTACAAGCATTATACAAAGGATTAATATTCCTTACTCTACTCTTGTAGGCCCCGAAATACCCCACTGTATATGTTTCATTTAAGGTTTTTACATAATTCTTTTTTTTGATATATGGTATAGGAGCCCACATCATTTTTTTGCTAAGTTTCGGAAATTCATCAACTTGTTGCTTGTATGTAAAAGGCGAAACATAAACAATTCTATCTGCTGTTTTTAACAGATTAAATTCAATAATCCTTAGAATCCATTTAGGGTACATCGACTTATGTGTAATATCATTTGCTAAAGGATCTCCCCAATATTGTATCCATTTATTATATTTTATGCCTTTATCAATTAATCTTCTCATAGCTACATGAGATGATTTAGGGTCTGATGATGAAATTATAATATCGTATTCTTTTGTATCTAGAAGGTCTATATTTACATTCTTTGAAATATTATATGTATAATCGTATATTGATATTTTGTGGTAAATGGATCTTAACAACTTGATAAAAATCGATTTTAATGAACTTTTTTTCTTAGAACTTACAGTAATAGAATCATAAAGTTGATTATGATTTGCTCTAACAATATTCAAAGAATCAATTATACTAGTATTCTTATTAATTACATGACAATTGCTAATCGGAATCGTCATATAGTCAACTTCATGACCTAATCGAATTAAGCCATCTGCTACTGCTAAAGTTCTCAGAGTAGAAGAATTCAAACCTTCCACGGGTGACATTTTTATTAAAAGAATTCTCATATTTTCATCCTTTACTTAATTAATATATAAATTATTGCCGCAAAACAAATACTTAGTGCTGTAGCCATAAATATTAATTTCCGATCATTTTCATTCGTGCTAAAAAACTCCCTGAATATCAGTATCCACATAAAGGGATATAACATAATAAAATGTCTAAATGTGAAAGTGGTTACAACAATACCTAACATGAATGTAATAAAAAGAATAAATACCTTATCAATTCTCAATATGTTTTTTACTAAATATGGAAGTAGAAATATTTGCATTACTGTTCCAAATGACACTAATACATCAAAAAAAAGCTTAATATCCGTTAACATCTTTGGAGTTTTTATTATTGGTACTGGAATTGGCGAAACCAATCCATATGCGAATCTTACAACAAAACCAAACGGAAATAGAGGTATTTTAAAAATTTCATTTGATAATCCATCACTTAATTCTAATTTATGTATAGTATATCTTTCATTAAATGCCACAATCAGATCAAAAACATTAAATAAATCTGCAATTATCAATGCGACTAATAATAACAGCATATACATTCCAAAATTTCTTATATTAAGTCTGTGTTTCTTCAGAAAAATACTAACCAATATAATGGCAATAATAAACACTAAGCTCTGGTTTCTTATCCAATATGAAATATATGCTATTAATCCAGTAATAAAAAAGGTCTTTAATCCAGATACAAAACTAATGTTTTCTTTTTGCAATAGTCTATCCCAAATATAAAAGACTGAAAACAATAAAAATATTATTAAAGTATCTCTAAAAACATGTACACTGATATAAATAGCATTTGGAAATAATATCGAAACAATGAGAACAATCAAGTTTTTATGATCACTAAATCCATAATTTTCTTTAAAGTATGATGTTGTCAAAACCCCTAGTGCTATTAAAAAATTTATATTTAAAACTCGAAAAGCTATTGTGTGGTAACCACCAAAGCTCTCTACTACTCTCATAATCCAAGAAATAATCCATAAAAACCCTTTCGAATTATGATACCTTAATTTCGGATCCTGTGCATATTTATAGGGCATTAAATATCCCTCATCCATCACATAGGTTGACATCTCTTCAAATGCTAAATCATCTGAACCGCCGGAAAAATATGGGGCTCCATATTGATAATCGTACCCACAATACGCTACTAACATCATTATTATTGCTATTAAATAAATTATTGATAACACTATTTCAAATTTCAGATTAGTTTTATTAACAACATAGGTTACAAGAAGCATACCCATCATTCCTACAATTAGAATACTTATGGATTCAAATGTAAGTGTTAAAGTTATTAGTAATAGTATGTTTATTGTAAAATAAAAGAACATAATTCAACCTCTGTCAATTTACCTAGTAAAGCTTTTCAGTAAAAATATTACCTTAATACATTCTCAAGATATTTTTTTGCTACATTTGAATCGGAAAACTTCCTTGATGTCTTCAATGCATTTAATACTATTTCATTCTTTTCGTGTGAAGACATGTTCCTAATCATAGTAATAATACTAGCCAATTCATTCTTATTGCCCTGTTCACATAAAAAGCCATTGAAACCATGTACAATTATACCGTCCATCCCACCATTTTTTGAAGCTATTACAATACATCCCTGTGACATAGCCTCAATATAAACAAGACCAAATGTTTCGTTATCACTAATCATAACAAAAATTTCTGACTTGCAAAGCAATCCAATAACATCATTTCTTTTTTTATATCCAAGAAAACTTATTCTATCTGACAACTCATTTTTTTCACAAATCATTTGTAAGTTGTATTTTTCAGCACCATCTCCAACAACATTTAAAGAGAAACGATTATTTTCATACACACTACCGAGAGCCATAATCAATGAATCGATATTTTTCCTTTTTATTAGTCGACCTACATAAATATATGAGTTCTTAACCTTTTTACCTATTAAGTCAAAAAAATCATCTACATCATGAAAATATCTATCGCTAATACCCGAATAACAAATAAATGGCTCCACTGCATTTTGTGATAATTTCTTTACTTCACAAGCTATTGCATTAGAACGTGCTCCTAAAACATCAATATTCTTAATCATATTTGTTATCAAATCAGTATATCTTCTCTGGTTTATATACACTAGTGCATGAAAGACTAAACCCGTTCTTGCATTAAATATTTCTTTCAATTTCGAAATCAACTGAATCTGTGGATTTTCCCAATGCCCCAATATTAAATCTGGTTTGAATCTTTCATTATCCAACAATTTTTCAATTTTAATAAGTTGTTTTTGGATTTGCCTCTCTGAAAACATCTTCTTAGGTATTATTTTCAATAACGGTAATCTAAAACATTTTACGCCATTTATTGTTGAATTCAACTCTTTACTTTGGCTATAATTGGGAATTACAATTCCTAATTTTGAATTAATTTTCTTCAAAACGCTATCTGGCAGTAAATATAATATCTTGGGATATCGGCTTGAGTTATGAACAACCAAAACTTCATGCCCTTGCTTGACCCATTCTTCAGAAAAATATTGCACAACAGGTGTTACCCCTATATTTTTTTCATCATCTAATTGTGGATAAATTGAAGTTAGAACCAATATCTTCATAAAAGACCATACACCTCGCTTAAAGCTTATATTTATGTCCATTCTCAATATCTGTATGTTTGTTCCATTTTATGTTTGCTCTTCTATGTTATAACTTGTAAACATCATTAAACCCACATATATTCTTTGTATCTAAAATAAGCTTCCCTTTTATCTGTTCCATATTATTTTTTATGTGATCATGTGCTGTCATAATAACCAAAATCTCAATTTCATTTAGAAAATCTTCAAAATTCATAAATTGGTGGTCAACAATTCTTTCCTTAATAAATGGATCAAAAACCTTTACTCCAAAAGCCAAGTGTTCATCCATTCTCTCCAGGAGCTGAAGTGTGGGACTCTCTCTTATATCATCCACATTTTCCTTGTAGGAAAGTCCATAAATTCCAATTTTGGATATATCCGTAATTTTGTGTTCTCTCATGATATCTCTGATTCTACCAAGTACATGGCCAGGCATAGAATCATTAATCTTTCTAGCTGCAAGTATTAAATTAGTCAAATCAGGATAATCTCCAACTAAAAACCAAGGATCTACCGAAATACAGTGGCCACCTACCCCTGGTCCTGGCTGGAGTATATTAACTCTAGGATGTTTGTTCGCTGTATTGATAATTTCATAAACATCCATGTCGTCAGTTCTACAAATTTTAGCTAATTCATTAGCGAACGCAATGTTTATATCTCTGTATGTATTTTCAACAACTTTTGACATTTCTGCAGATCTAATATCAGTAATAACAATCTCAGCTTGGCAAAAGCTTGAATATAAATCTTTGACTTTATTTCCTACTTCAAAGCTATCAGCACCTATGGTTCTAGAATTATTCTCAAGTTCATATATCATATTGCCTGGTATTATTCGTTCAGGTGCATGTACAAGATGAATGTCTTTCCCTATCACTACACCTCTTTTTATGACTTCCGGACGAACATACTTGTCAATTGACCCCGGAGATATAGTTGATTCTATAATTATTATCGAGCCTTTTTCACAAACATCCAACACACTGTTTATAGCCGAAATCACATATTGGGGATCAAGCTTTTTATTTTCCTTTATATATGGTGTAGGTACTGCAATAATATATGTATCCGTTTTTTGATATGATGATGTAAACTTTATCCCATTTTCTGCTGCACAACTAAACAAATCTTCAAGTCCGTCTTCTTCAAATGTTAACCTTCCTTCTGCTAATGAATCCACAAGTTCATCATTATTGTCAGTACCAACCACTTCAATTCCGCTCTTTGCAAACATCAAAGCTGTAGGGAGTCCAATATATCCAAGTCCTATAATATTAATCATTTTAAGCCTTCCTTTTTTCGTTTTAGTATAAATTTATTTCATACATTACTTTGCATACTCCGTCCTCAATCTTACGAGAAACGCAAATCCTATTAACTCTATCTTTTCTCAAATAATACAAGCTACTAAAAGAGTCTTCGACTCTTATATTTCCCTTTATTTTCACTGATGCAATTTTTTTATTGTCAGCCAATAAAATAAATCCTTCCTCCGACAACTCAACTTCACAGGGTGAATGAAAAATAAAATCACAGGTTCCTGCCTTAGACAGTAATTTATCTTCAATCAAATAACCATTCTCTTTTTTTAATATCTTTCTTTCATGACTGTAGCCGTTCTTCGAATTCATTCTTCCATAAAAACTAGAGTCATTAAACTCAACATAATCTCTTTTAGTCCAGTCAGTCACCAAAAAAGCTCCATGCTTATTCATTTGATCAACTCCAAATATTTTAACAATATTGTGACCAATCGTAGAAGTAAGCTCTTTGCCCAATTCACTTGCATATGAATAGGTCCCAGAATCACATAGAAGATTCACACCTTTATGCCATACATCTATATGCAATTGATCCATATGGGCTGGTCTAGATTTATAATTTTGTAGACAAGTCATAAGGAATCCATCATCATGTCTTATAGTGTAATATCCTGATTCATTAAAAGATTCTGATTTTTTCTTTATATCTGCCATCGGTAAATCTATCTCATCCCCAAACCACAACAATTCTTCATCAAAAGGACCATTTTCATATAATCTCTTTTTTTCAATTAAAGCATAGGTCGTATTTAATACAGGTCTAAAATCCCTGTAGCCGCAAGTGGATAATGGGAATATCAACGCTCCATCATTTGACCCATAATTCGGTACATCACCATTGTCTGCTTGCACTTGATGAAGCAATAAAACACTATTCTTCAATCTATCAGTTTCAGTTATACTAATTCCAGTTTTTTTACTAATCTTATGCAGGCATTCCAGTATTTGAAGTGTAAATCTATGATAATTAAATGAATATTGTGTATAACCTCCGTCTTGCAAAAATTGATTGCTGATTTCAGAATTCATTAATTTATATGCTTTCTTTACCTTTTCTCTATCATCACTGCACCAGGCTCCAATTATCATTCCAAGTATTTCAGAAAAAGTATGATTGTTTTTTATACATTTATGTGCATAGAAAAAATTGGATAGCACTTTTTTATAGCTTCCATCTACTATCAATTTTACGTTCTGTGAATCTTCGTCAGTTATTAATCCATAATCATTAAATACTGAATATGCTATCAATACATTAATCATACGTAAAGTTGCTTCTTGACCACATTTGTAGTTGGATCCATAAGAATATGGATTATTCTTCAACCAATTCTCAATTTGATTAGAAAAAGCTATGTAGTACTTTTTATCTCTAGTAATCAAATACGCCCTGACAAAAAATAAAAAATGCGTTAATCTAGAGGCTTCCCAAATAACTTTTATATCCCCTACATTTGAATCAAAGTCAGGAATCTCATACCATTTTACATCCTTGCTGTTTCCCAGCCCAGTCAAAGGATTCAAATGCCAATTAATAGGATCCCCAAAATTTAAATCAACTGATGAAAAGCCTTTGATTATGCCCTCCATAGCCTTATCAGCTATGTCAATAATTTCTCCTTTTGCTTCTATATCAATTTTAGACAAATAATCACTTATTGTTTCCAAATTAAAATCAAATAAATCAATTCGTTTAATTTCAATATCCTTTTCAAACAATTTTTCTGTAAAAGGAAATTTTGTCATTATTTTTAGTTTTGCTGAATAAAGATTACGATTGATTGTCCACCCCAATCCGTACTCTGATAATACTGATCTAAGCACATTTATCATGACATTTGACTCTCCATTAATGATATCATCTTACTCGTTAGCACTTTGTAATCAAAATCTTCAGCTCCTAGCTTGGCATTTCCACTAATCTCATTATATCTTTCTTCAGACATTTCAAATATTCCTGTTACTGCATCTGCTAAAGCTTCAGGTGTATCTTTTTCCAATGCAATTCCACAATCATATTTATCAATAGGTGAATATCCCATCTTTACCGTTGAGATAATAGGTTTTCCTGATGCCATATACTCAAACAATTTATTTGAACTGTTCCCTCTAGACCAATTGTATTTACTCTGTGAGTAATTTAAAATATTTACTGATGATTTGCTTAAAACATAAGGAATATATTTTTTATCTACATACCCTTTTAATTTTACATTAGTAATTCCCTCATCTACAATGCGCTTTCTCAATATTTCCAGCTGATTACCCTCCCCAAAAATCAGGAACTGTACATTGTCATTGTCTTCTATTAATTTTGCAGCATCTAATATGTTCCCGACATTATTTATTGGGCGAATCGCACCTGTATATATAACTTTGAATTTAGCATTATTTAAATCTTCATCACAGATTGTTTCACTCCTTATCTGTTCAGAAAACGCTTCAATGTCCACTCCGTTGTTTATGTAGTAACATTTATCGTCAGAGATATCACCCCCACTGCTTTTAAGCCACATTCTTTCTCTTAAATAATCCGTATCACCTTCTTTAAGAAAAACCAATGCGTCCGAATTCTTGTATATCCAATGTTCACCTGCTATTAGCAACTGTCCTAAAATACTTTTCTCTTTTGTTTTACCAAATGCAAATATTGTCTCTGGCCATAAATCCCTAACTTCACATATGCATGGTACTTTAAACCTTTTTGCTATTTTTATACCGGCTACCAACGCAAGTGGATGAGGAGAAGAAGCATAAATAATATCAGGCTTCTCTACTAATTTACCCTAGAATATTCATAAAAACTACATAAAACCCAAAAAACTCAGTAAATTCAACATGTTACTCAAAAGGTGTCCTTCACCCGTTGGGTGAAGCAAATCTTCATCAAAAATTAAAGAAAAGAACCCGATTTTGTGGTAAAGTTTAAGTGCCTAAACAAAAACATATCACAAAAGGAGTTCTTTCTATGACAAGTTTACAGCATAGTGCATTAAATTTCAACAAAAGTCTTTCATACAATTTTGATGGAGGCAACCTTTCATCGGATTCAGGGCTTCTTCTGGTCCGTTCATTTATTGAAAAATTGGGAC
>NZ_FQZL01000019.1 GCF_900142005.1 Dethiosulfatibacter aminovorans DSM 17477 | reverse complement strand
AAAATGGTTGAGAGAGCAGATCTCCAATTGTTACGGAATGTTCAGCAGCAATGATTTGTCCACCAAGAACTGCAATAATCGGTATAAAGAGGATGCACATACCCAGCTGTATGAAATCTGTGATGGCAACGCCCCACATGCCTGCCATATAGGTATAGATGATAACAACAACTGTACCCAGGAGAACGGCAGTTTTATAAGAAATACCAAAAGCGCTTGCCATGGATCCGAATGCCATGAATTGACATGCGATGATTGCGACAGTTCCTAATATATATACGATGGCATGGTAACCTCTTAGAAATTTTGAATGACCATAACGATGTTCAATAAAGTCCGGGGGTGTAATTCCGTCGGCGATTTCTCTGAACTTACCAGCAATTATTGCTGAAATAAAACATGTCAAACCGAGTCCGATACCTGCATACGCGCCTGGCCAAACTCCTTTTTCAACACCCCATTCAATACCTCCAACAAATACCCCGCCTCCAAAATGGGTAGCTGCTATTGTAAACGAGACAACGATTACAGGCAGGCTTCTACCTGCTACTAAAAAATCCGAAGCAGTATTGACTCTTTTGGACAGAATGTAACCAACAACAATATATAGAGCACATAATGATAATAATACTGGCATATAAAACTCTCCTTAAATTAATAGTTTGGTTAAGACTCTGGTTTCAGAGGCTTTAAAATATTAGTTGTCTTTGCTATGGGTTGAAATAGCGATGACTTATAAGTATTCTGGAAATATTCGTCCTATTATTCTGATGCTGTCCTTGTTTTTCAACATATACGTATTGGGTTTAGGATGATTATTGACTATTACCAGACCTACCTTGTCTCTGGCTATACCTAGAGACTCGATTAAGTCATTGACGCGATTGCTGTTAGTGCATTCATAATGGAACCATTTATTAAATGGCAATCCTTCTTTGTATATTTCGCTTTTTATAGTATATTTCATTTGACCATCCTTTCATTAATTACTAATGGTTCTGGAATTCTTATGTTATACCTCCTTGTACAAAAAATTTTAAACGTAAAAAAGATTTACATATAGTATAACACAAGAAAACGTTTTGTCAAAAAATTTTATATCTTAAAATAAATTTGATAACATTGAATTTAGAAAAAATCCGAAAATGAATAAATTTCGGTATTGGATAACGAAAATATATGAATTTCTTGTAAGGAATGACAAACGAGAGATGTTAAAATTTATAAGGTCATAATAATACATCAGGTAACATATAGATTGTTCAAGTCGTATGGAAGAAACATGTATGCCGTCATGGTATTGTGTTTGGATTAGAAAAGGTGTCGCAGATTTAATCTCTCTGCGACACTTTAATTGATATTTGATTTTTATTGCATATGATTTGGGTGTTTATATTGCTTTCTCTTTTGATTTATTTTTTGAGCTGTTTGTTGAAAGAACAAACTGTCCTGTTGTAAATGCAAGAACGAGGATTATCAAATAGATGGCAAAGGCTAAATTATAATTTCCTGATTTATCAAATATATAACCGGTTATTGGTGGGGCGAGGGTAGGGCCAAGAAAAAGAAACGAAGTAACGGTTCCATATATGTTGGCAAAGTCCTTTTGACCAAAAACTGAAGCTGTCAATAGTGGTGATATGATAAACGGCACAGCCAGCGCCAATCCAAATAGAACAGTTGATAGTGAAGCTGCTACTTGATTTTTTGCAAAATATAGAGCTATTACACTGAATATGGTAGTTGACAGTGCTATTGTGAAATTTGTTTTGATTCCAAGTTTATCATTAATCCAGCCAAAGAATAATTTGCCAAAAGCGAGGAATAGACCCATGGTCCCTATTAAGCTGGCTGCAAACATTTGGTCATAGCCAATGTCGGTCAGATAAGGCATCGTATGAGTAAATAAACCCATGACACTGGAACTAAGACCAAAGGAAATAAAGCATATTGCCCAAAATTTATAGGATTTGACTGCATCGGAATACATAATTCCGGGCAATTCCAATGAACTCTTGCTGTTTGTATCCTTGTTTGTTGTCATGCCGTAAGGTTTAAGCCCCATATCACTTGGTTGATATTTGTAAATCATAAAAATGGGTATCAGGAAAAACAAGGATATAAGTGCCAGGATTCTGTATGCAACTTGATAACCGTAAGTCATAATAAGGTAACTGGCAACTGGGTTGAATATCATGCTTCCTATTCCTGTACCTGTGAGAGCGATTCCCATGGCTACTCCCTTTTTTTCGTGAAACCAATTAGTCATAAGGATATTGGCGGTGATGAGACCGACAAATGCCAATCCCGATCCCAGTACAAGTCCGGCTATATACAAATGGACAAGTGATTTGGCAAAGGATAGCGAAGTCCATGCAGACAACATGACAATGCCGGCAGTAATGGTTATTTTTCTTGGATTGAATTTTTTGTAAATTCTGCCTATAAAGGGACTTATTAACATAATCGAAATAGTCGTGAAAGACATATAAAGTGAAAACTGAGATCTGGATATCCCAAGCGCTGAGGTGACAGGTTTCATAAACTGGCTTGCTGAATTGGTCATTATTCCTGATCCTCCAATGAGCATTATGAGTGAGGCAAGGCATAAATACCAGCCGTAAAATATTTTATTCTTTGACATAATTATCATCCTTTCAAGTTTATTGGTGGTTATAGTCTACATTAACAAATAACAAAAAGCAATAATAATTTACGAAAAACGATTGAAGTAAATAAAAATTTACCGGAAAACAAAAAATTGATTATGTTAAAATAAATTGGTATACTATAAAAAAATGATTTGGGGGGCTGTTTTGAAAAATAGTATCAAGCAAGAATATTTATCATTTATGGATATGATGAAAATGCAGTTTGGTGAGACCTGTCATGTTGTATTATATGATTTCACCAATCCGAAAGGTGAAATCATAGGAATGCACGGTTGTTTAACTGATGAAAAAATGGGCGATCCTGCGCCGGATTATATTTTGAAAATGATCCAGTCATCAGGCAAGCATATCGAAAACAAATATGGATTCATAAATAAAAACATGGATGGGCATGTTTTAAGAACTTCGCTGCTTTTCATTAAGGACAAGAGTGAGATAGCAGGCTGTTTTTGTGTGAATCACAACATCGTTCATATCAAGATGATTCTCAGTTTTCTTGAGGAACTGAGCCAGTCTGGCAATTTGGAAGAGGACACTGAAATGGACAGGTTGCCCGGTGGTGAAGGCAGTGGAACAATCCAGGATTTTGTAGAGGATACGGTTGAAAAATTTTTACTGGAACGGCTGGGGTTCAGAAGTTTTCCATCGCTGGAGAAGAATGAGAAGGTAGCTCTGATTAGGGAGCTTGATGACAAGGGAATCTTTCTCGTTAAAGGTTCGGTAAACATGGTTGCCAAACTCATAGGTATTTCAAAGTTTTCCATTTACAACTATCTTGAGGAAATTAGGACCAGTCAAAAATCATAAGCATATATAAAAATCCCTGCCAAATTAATTTGGAAGGGATTTTTATATACAACAGTTAAAATAAATTTTAAGGCAAAAAATAAATTTGACAACAAGCGATAATTATGATACAAATATATTAGACGAAAGTACATAGCGGGGACAAATCTACAAGAAAGATGATGCAGTCGGATATAAAAAGTGAATAATATAAAATGTATCCAGAGAGGATATTTTTTTTACAAATCACTTAAAAAATATTTTAAGATAAAAAATAAATTTTAATAAATGGAGGTGAAAAGTATGGCATTGAAATTATCTGTCGATAGATGTAAGGGATGTGGCTATTGTGTCATTTCGTGTCCGAAGAACGCTGTTTCTTTTGATGGTGAATTAAACAAAGAAGGATATCAGTTTGTTTCAGTTGATGATTCAGCATGCATAGAGTGCGGTATTTGTTATTCAGTGTGTCCCGATATTGTTTTTGAACTCGGAAAATAAAACTAAAAAGGAAGTGAGAATTATGAAAAAAATGTGGAAAGGCAATCATGCCTTGGCTGAAGCGGCAGTGCGAGCCGGTTGTGAATTTTACTCCGGATATCCAATAACTCCTCAAACTGAAGTTATGGAATATCTTTCAACCAGATTACCGGAATTAGAAAGAACATTTATACAGGCTGAGAATGAAATCTCTGCAATAAATATGATATTTGGAGCATATGCCTGTGGTATGAGATCAATGACGAGCTCTTCAGGCCCAGGAATTTCATTAAAACAGGAAGGTATATCATACCTTTGTGCCAATGCATTTCCAGCGGTTATTGCAAATGTACAAAGATGGGGAGCTGGATTGGGGTCATTGGATTCATCTCAATGTGATTACTTGAGAGAAACGAGAGGTGGAGGTAATGGAGATTATAGAGTGATTGTATATGTTCCAAACACTATCCAGGAAATGATCGATCTTACTTATGAATCTTTTGATATTTCAGAGAAATATAGAAATCCTGTTGAAATATTGTCAGAAGCGGCTCTGGGGCAGATGATGGAGCCAGTAGAGTTCCCTGAATTCAAAGAAAGAAAAGATGATCTTGGCTGGACCTTTGATGGTACAAATAGAGATCATGATAGAGTGCCGGCGCCTTTAAGGCCGAAGCTTTACAAGGAAAAATACGAAATGATTGCTGAAAATGAGCAGAGATGGGAAAGTGAAGGTCTTGAGGATGCAGAATATGTATTTGTATCTATTGGACTGGCATCTAGAACTACGAAAAATGCAGTAAAGAGGTTAAGGGCAAGAGGAGAAAAAGTAGGGTTTATAAGACCAATAACGGCTTGGCCTTTTCCCTTCAAAGCGTTTGATTCATTGCCTGGAAGCGTAAAGGGATTTATGTCTGTTGAAAACAATGACGCAGGTCAATTGGTGGAAGATGTTGCCCTGGCTGCAAAGAAGATGCTGGATTCCAATATTCCTGTTTATGGACTTTTTACAGGTCAAAAGATTCCTAAGACCATGGATATTGTTGAAGAATATGATAAATTACTGGCTGGACAATTAAAGGAGGTATTCTAATGAAAACTTTAAAAAGGCCATTTATGCAAGACGAGCCTAACCATTTTTGTTCAGGTTGCGGACACGGTATAGCTAATCGAATAATTGCAGAAGTTGTTGAAGAATTCGGATATGAAAAAAAATCAATTACGACACTGGGTGTAGGTTGTTCCTGCAATATGAATTTCAGTTGGGGAGGTGACAAGCTCCAGTGTGCCCATGGTAGAGCATCGGCAGTTGTAACGGGAGTCAAGGTGGCAAGGCCGGATGTGCTTGCCATGTCTTATCAGGGGGACGGTGATGCATATGTAATTGGTATTGCGGAGACTCTGAATGCCGCATATAGAAATGCAAACGTCACAGTATTTGTAATCAACAACAACAATTTTGCCATGACTGGAGGACAGATGTCATGGACAACTGTGCCGGATCAAATTACTACTACGAGTAGCAGGGGTCGAGATGTTTATACCACAGGTACTCCTATGAAAGTTCCTGAAATGGTGTCTACATTTGATAATATCGGTTATGTAGCCAGAGGATCAGTACATAGTGTAAAAGAGATTAATGCCCTTAAAAAATATGTACGGGCAGCCATAGAAGCTCAAATAAACGGTGAAGGTTATTCATTGGTGGAAATTCTAGCGCCATGTCCAACAAACTGGGGTTTGAATCTGGAAGAATCATTGAAGTGGATGGAAAAAGATGTATTGCCACATTATCCAACTGGTGAATTATTGAAAAGGAAGGGTGATCGTTAATGGAACTAGTATTTGCGGGATTTGGAGGTCAGGGTGTCTTGACTTTAGGGCTTATATTTTCACAAATTGCTATGGAAAAAGGGAAAAACGTGACATGGATGCCTGCCTACGGGCCGACTATGCGAGGTGGAAAAGCTTATAGTGTTGTTAAATTTTCCGATGAACAAATTGGTGGACCGGATATGGAGGAAGTTGATGTTCTTGTTGCAATGAACGAACCTTCGCTGGAATATGCAAAGCTTGTTAAACCGGGTGGACTGATTGCGATAAACAGTGATGCAGTCAACGATAATGTAGAAGTAAGGGATGATGTGGAAGTCATGAGAATACCTTTCATGACATTGTCGAGTGAAGCTAACAACAAGAAGGGTGCAAACATTGTTGCTGGTGGTGCAATTATTGGAAAAACAAAAATGTTCGACCTTGAAACAACGAAGAAAGTGTTAAGGGCATTTTTTGAAGACAAGGGAAAAAGCAAGTTTGTTGAAAGTAATGAAGCTGCACTAATGAAAGGGTACAAGAGCTAATAATAGGAGGCATTCATGAGTCTAGATAAATTAATAAAACCTCAGAGCATTGCAATAGTAGGAGTTACAGAAAAACCGGGATTTGGTAGAAATGCAGGCTTAAGTGCGGCTAAAAGCAAAAATAAGGACAGGGTGTATTACATTAATCCAAAGAGGGCTGTTTTTGAAGGTATGAAATGTTATGGTTCATTAACTGAACTGCCGGAGGTTGTTGACTGTGTTGTAATTTGTACGGCAAGTAAAATTGTGCCTCTCGTACTTGAAGAGGCTGGTGGGTTGGGAGTTGGGGCGGCCATCGTTTATGCAAGCGGTTTTGCTGAAGAAGGCACTGAAGAAGGTATTGAACTTGAAAATAGATTGAATCGAATTGCGAAGCAATATGATATGAAGCTTCTGGGACCGAATTGTATGGGTGCTATCAATAATGTAGATAAAATCAACATGTGGGCAGGACACACTCACTGGGATCTGGAAGATGAAAGCCGCGGAATAGCAATTATTGCTCAAAGTGGATTTATTGCAGCAGAAATACTGAATACTGACTTTTTCAATATTTCATATGGTCTCTCGACAGGTAATGGTAATATTGTTTCCCTGGAAGAGTACTTTGAATATGTTGTTGAAGATGAATATGTAGATGTAATCTCGATTTATCTGGAAGGAATAAAAGATGCAGACAGATTCTTGAAAACATTGAAAAGAGCTCAGGAATTATCAAAGCCGGTTGTTGTTCTTAAGTCCGGACGTTCTGTCAAGGGTGCCTTGTCGGCCGCATCCCATACAGGTAGTCTTGCAGGTTCCGACAATGCCTATAAAAGCATTTTCAAGAAATATGGTGTTATTGTTGCTGATAATTTGGAAGAATTCATGTGTCTGTCACAGGCACTCAATGTGTTGGGCGGTAGTTTTCCCCAAAAAGAAACCTTTGCAATGATCAGTTTTTCAGGAGGCGAGAGCACATTGGCGGCAGATCTTGCAGAAGATTACAATGTGGATTTTGTAGACCTTACTGAAGAAAGTAAAATTGAAATTCAAAAACACATTCCGGATTTTGCAGTGGCTAAAAATCCTTTGGATGCTACGACGGCACTATTCAGAGATGGGAATAAGATGATTGGCATTTTGAAGGCCCTTCAAGAAGATTCTGCGGTAGGAAGTATTATAGTAGGCACCAATGTGAAGAAAGATAAAGACGAAACTACGGCATTATTATGTAACAGTATTGCCACAGCTAAAAAAGAGGGTGTGGAAAAGCCCATTTTCGCAGTACCTTCATTGGAGGGTTACAGATATCATGGTTCGAGAAAAATACTTGAAGATGCAGGAGTACCGCTTATGTCGTCAATCAACACTTCTTTCTCATGCCTGAATAAAATTTCAGAATACATCAAATACAATTTTAACGATCATGACTTCAATGATGTTTTCAAGAAAGTTGAAATGGAAGGATTGAATGAAAAAGCATTGTCGGAATTTGAAAGCAGGCTGGAGCTTCTTGATTATAAAGTACCGTTTCCAAAGCAAATGAAAGTATCCTGTGATGATGAACTGGCAGAGGCTTCCAGGGTACTTGAATTCCCGGTCGTAATGAAAATAAATTCTGATGAAATACTTCATAAATCCGATGTAGGCGGCGTCAAGGTTAATATCAGGAATTATGAAGAGGCAACGGCAGCGAAGAAAACAATCTTAAGAAATGTCGAAGAAAAAGCGGCATCAGCGCAGCATGACGGAATTTTAGTTCAAGAAATGGCGCCTCAGGGATTGGAAATGATTGTCGGAATATCTAGTGACGCCCAGTTTGGACCAATGCTTCTTGTTGGGATGGGCGGCATATTTGTTGAAGTATTCAAGGATGTTGCAATGTGTCCGGTTCCTATAAATAAAAAAGAGGCTTTGGAGATGCTGGAAGGGCTTCAGTCTTTCAAGCTGTTGAACGGGTATAGGGGCTCCGAGAAAAGTGACATTGAGGCTTTGACAGATCTGATGGTCAGTGTTTCTCAATATGCCCAGCAGAACAGAAATGAAATCAAGGAACTTGACTTGAATCCGGTTTTTGTTTACCCGGAAGGTAAAGGAGTCAAGGCTGTAGATGCTTTGATAGTAAAATATGTTTAAGTGAGGGAAATATTATGGAAAATAGATCTATGGTAGCATCCAGTTCATTTGGAAAAGGCAAGGAAGATGCAAGTTTTTCAGCAGCGGGAGATGCCAAGAAAGCAATTAAAATATTTGGGAAAACAGCAATTGTTGATGCAACACTTGGTGTGCTGAAGGATGAAACGGCATCATTTGCTTCATTAGAATCTGTTAGAAAAGTATTGGATGGGTTGCCTTCCTATGAAATGATGGATTATGCTCCAATTGAAGGTGACCGTGAATTTATTGAAGCGTCCATGAATTATGTATTCAATGACAATTTGTCCGATGGCATGCATAGAAAGGCTGTGGCAACAATAGGTGGATCAGGAGCTATCCATCATATGATTAAGAACTATGTTGAAGAAGGAGAAAGCTTTCTGATACCGGAATGGCACTGGGGTCCATATAGGGAAATGGCGAGTGAAATGGGACGTAAATTTAATAAATATAACTTGTTTGTTGAAAACAAGTTCTCACTTGAACCATTGAAAAACTCAATAAGAGATTTGCTGGACCGACAGAACAGCTTGATGATAGTTGTAAACAGTCCGGCGCATAATCCTAGTGGATACAGCTTTACTAATGAAAACTGGACGGAACTGATTGACTACCTAAACAGTTATGCCGAAAATAAAAAAATCATACTCCTTGCGGACATTGCCTATATTGATTATGCTGATGAGCCGGACAAAGCCAGAGAATTCATGACTTGTTTCAATGAAATATCAGACAAGATGCTGGTGGCAGTTGCATTTAGCATGTCAAAATCATTTCTGATGTACGGTATGAGAAGCGGAGCGCTTATAGGTCTGGCAAAAGACAAAGATGTGGTGGATGAATTTTTCAATGTGAGCAAATATTCCAACAGGGCTACGTGGTCCAATGGAGTGAGAGGGGCGCAAAAAGTACTGGTTGAAATGATGAAGGATAAAACACTATATGAAGAAGTGGTGAAAGAAAGAGAAGCCTACAGAGAAATATTAAAAAACAGAGCACATGTGTTTCTGGAGGAGGCTGAAGAAATTGAGTTGAAGACACTTCCGTATACAGCGGGTTTTTTCATTACGATTCCATATACGGATCCTGTGAAGTTGTCGAAAAGCCTAGCAGAGGAAAAAATATATTGCATACCTCTTGCGGAAGGTGTGAGGCTTGCCATTAGTGCGGTACAATCTGATAGAATTCCAGGTCTGGCAACAATAGTCAAGGAAAAGTTAAACAGTATTTAAATGGATTGGAGATTTTCTTATCCATAAAAACCAAGCATGATTGATTGCTTGGTTTTTATATGCTTAAATTGAAATTTGAGCAATATATAATAAAACAAAAAAGCGAAACCGGCTCTTTAACTCACGTTTAAGAACCGGCTTCTATGTTACCTTTTTCATGCTCTCTCCTTTTCGGTGGGACCACACCCTTTTCAGGATTTTTTGTAATATTCTGTAGGTCAGAATATATACTTAAAACATTTACACCATTCTATCTCACTTAACAACATATCAGACTGGTTGATATTGGATATAATTTGTCTTTTTCTTGTTACGTTAACAAGAATTAAAACCTTCTTACCCTCTTCATCTACATTATTAGATGGTTGATAAAATAGTATATCTGTTGTAACTATATTATACACCATTGTTGCAAAAATATACAGTGTTTTTGCCAAAAAAGGCGGATTTTTTATTGATTGGCGAATAATTTTCAATTTTGTAATGCTATTATACTGCATATATGATATAATATCCAGTATACAAAGTACCATTTAATTAAAAAAAATCAAAACACACTAGTTGTAAATGACAAAATGATTGAATTGGAAGGGATGCGTGAATATTTTTAAAAATACAAAGCTATACTCGTACGCAAAGATTAATTTGTTTTTAAACATTGTATCAAAAAGACAGAATGGGTATCATGACATACAATCCGTGATGCAGACGGTTAATATTAGAGATGAGATAATGATTAAATATGCAGACGAAGGTATAAAAATCAGCTGTGATGATGAAGCAATACCCGTAGATTCATCCAATACCGTTTGGAAGGCAGCCAGTCTCATAATGGAAAGATACGGACTGGGAGATGGTGTATCGATAGACATAAAGAAGACCATACCTTCAGGGGCGGGGCTTGCCGGAGGAAGCGGAAATGCAGCGGCGGTCATAATTGGAATGAATGAAATGTTTGATCTTTCAATGACGGACGAAGAGATGGCTGAAATAGCGGTGGAAATAGGAGCCGATGTACCCTATTGTCTGGTTGGAGGCACATGTATTGCAGAGGGGATAGGAGAGGAACTTGAGAGGATAAATGACTTTTCCTGGGACAATATTCTAATTGTGAAGCCTGAAATATCAATATCGACTGCAAATGTTTACGGGAAAGTCGAAAAGCACATGTTCAACAGATATGACATGGGAGAAATTGTAAATAGAATTTCCGGAATGGAGTACCGGGAAGCCTTGTCTTTTACGGGTAATATCCTGGAAGACATAGTTGAAGAGATTCATCCGGAAATAAAAGAGATAAAAAATGCAATGACAGGTTTTAATGCACTTTTATCAATGATGACAGGAAGCGGATCTGCAGTAGTAGGTTTTTTTGAGAATGAATGGGACCTGGACAAATGTGCGGAAGCATTAAAGAAGAGATATGACAAGATATATAAAACCAAAACCGTAAAGAAGGGAGTAGAATTATGTATGACAAGTTAAAAATCATAAACCTGGGAGAATACAAGCCCTTAAGGGATATAGTGTTTGAAACTCTTAAGGAAGCAATACTTAAAGGAAAGCTTGAACCGAGGGAAAGGCTCATGGAGATTCAGCTTGCAGAGCAGCTGGGAGTAAGCAGGACTCCTGTGAGAGAGGCTATAAGGAAGCTGGAGCTTGAAGGTCTTGTGATTATGGAACCCAGGAAGGGAGCCTATGTTTCCGATATTTCCTACGCAGATATAATCGACACACTTGAGGTCAGGGAGGCTCTGGAGACCTTTGCAGTTAAGCTTGCAATCGAAAAGGACGGAGCTGAAAGGATAGGAGAGCTTGAAAACCTCAACAAGGAGTTCGAGAAGGCATATAAGGAAGAAGATGTTCAAAAAATGGTGAAATTTGATACTGAAATCCACAATCTAATTGTTGAACTTTCAGGAAACAAGAAACTCATATCCTTCATGGATGCCCTCAATGAGATAATGCAGAGGTTCAGGCTCATCTATTTCAACGAGACATACAATCCGGAAGTCATAATCAGGGAACACAATGAAGTCTTTGAGGCTATCAAGACAGGAGACAAGGAGAGGGCGATACAGGGTATGACATCTCACCTTTCAACTCTCAAGGATGATATCAAAGGCGTTTTCAAGAAGAATTAGGGAGAACATATGTATAAATTAGTTGGCTGTGATTTGGATGATACTCTTCTGAGAGACGATTTTTCAATAAGCGATAAAAGCAAGGAAGCAATAAATAGGGCTGTTGAAAAAGGCATTAAATTTGTTGTAGTAACAGGAAGAATAACTGCTGCGGCAAGGAAATTCGTGGAGGAGCTTGGCTTGGACCTGCCATATGCCTCATTTCAGGGAGCTAAGATAATCGATCCTGTCAAGGGTGAAGCAATATATTCAAGCGAGCTTAAAAAGGAAAAGATACTGGAGATAATTAGATATGCAGAAATGCATAACATTCATATAAACCTTTATGACGATGAGAAGATATTTGTTAAGGAAAAGAACAAGTGGACGGAATACTATGAAAGCTTTGCTAAGATGGTTGAGACTGTAGAGGTTGGCAGTCTGGTGGATTTTGATTTCAAGAGTACGCCCAAGATGATTCTCATGGATGAAAGGGAAAAGCTTGATGAAATTTCAAATGAGATAAAGGGATTCATAAGCGATGATGTGAACATGTTTTACTCAAAGACAAATTTCCTTGAGTTTACAGACAAGAATGCCACCAAGGGATTTGCCCTCAAGTTGCTGGCGGACAAGTGGGGAATAGACAGAAGTGAAGTTATTGCAATTGGCGACAACTACAACGATGAGTCCATGTTGAGATATGCAGGTCTTGGAGTTGCTGTGGGGAATGCAGAAGATGGAATGAAGGCGATTTCCGGCTATATAGCGCCAAGCAATGAAGAAGATGGCGTGGCCCATGTACTTGAGAAATTCATATTGAATGAGTGATATGCAATTTTGCATATTTTAAAATTAGTAAACAAAAACCCGCTTCTGGATTGCGGGTTTTTGTTTTGCAAATTGTATATGATATTGTATATAGGAGTTATATCTTATAGGCCGAACTGTTTGATGTCTTCAGGAATGATCAGGTCTGCTCCTGTTGCAGCCACAACGTCTTCGATTGTAGCTTCGGGTCCGATTTCCTTCAATACAAGACCTTCCGGAGTAACCTCGATAACTGCCATTTCAGTTATGATCATGTTGACCTGCTCTTTTGCAGTCAGCGGAAGCGTACATTCCTTAAGGATTTTGTGTGCACCTTTTTGAGTGTGAACCATTGCTATTATAACCTTCTTGGCACCAACCGTAAGGTCCATTGCTCCGCCCATTCCCGGTACCATTTTTCCGGGTATCTTCCAGTTTGCCAGATTTCCCCTGGCGTCAACCTGCAGAGCTCCAAGAACTGTTGCTGCAACGTGCCCGCCTCTGATTATCCCGAATGATGTGGCACTGTCGAAATAACATCCTCCGGTAAGGAGAGTTACTGGCATGCCTCCGGCATTTGTAAGATTCCAATCCTCTTCACCTTCAGCAGGTGCCGGACCCAGGCCGATAAGCCCGTTTTCTGACTGGAAGAATACTTCTGTCCCTTCGGGAATGAAGTTTGCCACCATAGTTGGAAGTCCTATTCCGAGGTTTACAAGGTCTCCGTCATGGAGTTCAAGGGCAACTCTTTTTGCTATTACTTCTTTAACTTGCTTTTTGTCCATAGCCATTATTTGTCACCTCCAACAATATAGTCAACAAATGTGAAAGGTGTTACGATGCATTCCGGATCAAGTTCTCCTGCTTCGACAATTTCCATTGCTTCAACTATTACGGTTTCGGCTGCCATTGCCATCAAAGGATTGAAGTTCCTGGCAGTTGCATGATAGTATATGTTGCCTTTCTTATCTACCTTGCATCCTCTGATGATTGCCACATCTGCTTTTAGAGGGGTTTCCAGCAGATAAATCTTTCCGTCTACCTTGATTCTCTGCTTTTCGTCTTCAACTTCGGTGCCTATTCCTGTTGGTGTAAGAACTCCACCCAGTCCAAAACCGCCACATCTGATTCTTTCAGCCAGTGTTCCCTGTGGCACAAGGTCAACCTCGGTTTCTCCTGCGTTCATCTGTCTTCCGGTTTCAGGGTTTGTTCCAATGTGTGACACTATGATTTTCTTGAACTGCTTTGCTACAACCATTTTACCTACTGATCTGTCAGGAAAAGCAGTGTCGTTTCCGATCAATGTCAAGTCTTTTACTCCGCTTTCCACTAGAGCATCTATTATTCCGTCGGGGGATCCGCATCCCAGGAATCCTCCGACCATTACCGTCATGCCGTCTTGTATCTTGGCGACAGCTTCTTTCATTGTTATGAGCTTCTTCAAAACATCTCCTCCTTATCTTTCGACAAGAACAGTTGTACCCATTCCGCCGCCTATGCACAGAGTTGCAAGACCTTTCTTGTTGTCTCTTTTTTCCATTTCGTAAAGAAGAGTTACAAGTATTCTTGCTCCTGAAGCTCCGATTGGGTGTCCAATTGATATTGCTCCGCCGTTTACGTTTACGATATCTGGGTTGAATCCAAGATCTTTTACTACTGCAAGTGACTGTGCGGCAAATGCCTCGTTTGCTTCCACAAGATCAATGTCGTCAACTGTCCAGCCTGCTTTTGCAATTGCTTTTTTACATGCAGGGATTGGTCCAACTCCCATGATGCTTGGATCAACTCCGCCGCTTCCGAATCCTTTGATTGTCGCAATTGGTTCAACCCCTAGTTCGTCAGCCTTATCCTTGCTCATGATTATGAACATTGCAGCTCCATCGTTTATTCCTGAAGCGTTTCCTGCAGTTACTGTACCGTCTTTTTTGAATGCAGGCTTAAGTTTTGCAAGTTTTTCGGCAGTTGTACCGTGTCTTGGGAATTCATCCGTATCAACTATTATTGGATCTCCCTTTCTTTGAGGTACTTCAACTGGAACTATTTCTTCCTTGAATCTGTCTGATTTCTGTGCAGCCTCCGCTCTTTGCTGGCTTGTTGCAGCAAACTTGTCCTGGTCTTCTCTAGTGAATCCCCATTGTTCCGCAACATTTTCTGCAGTGATTCCCATATGGTACTTGTTGTAGATGTCGAACAGTCCGTCATGTACCATTGAGTCTATTACTTTTCCGTCTCCCATTCTTTGTCCCCATCTGTTGTTTGGAAGAAGGTATGGTGCATTGCTCATGCTTTCTGTTCCACCGCAAAGAACGATGTCGCAGTCTCCGTTTTGTATGAACTGGTAAGCCATGCTTGCAGCTCTAAGTCCTGATCCGCAAACCTTGTTGATTGTGAATCCTGTAACTTCAACAGGTACTCCTGCTGCTATTGCCACCTGTCTGGCAACGTTTTGTCCAAGTCCTGCACCTAGAACATTACCTATTACGTATTCGTCTATAGTTGCAGGGTCGATATTTGCTCTTTTGATTGCTTCCTTTGCTGCAATTGCACCCAAATCTACTGCCGACATTTTAGCCAAACTTCCGCCATAAACTCCTACAGGAGTTCTAACTGCTGATGCTATAACTACTTCTCTACTCATTTTTGAATCCTCCATTGTTTTTAAATATGTCAATTATTTGTTATGGGATTGTATGATGCAATTAGCGTGCCAAAAAAATAACGGAGAGAAAAAAGATGATTTTCGTTGGAAAACAGGGAAAGCTGGGAGAATCGTATTTATGGATCCATAAAATTCATATGCAAATTTGCATATGAATACGCAATGGCACTTGCAATGTTGCATATGCACATATATAATTATACTTGGAGGTGCATATGGATACTAGAATAACACTACCAAACCTTGAACTTGCATATTTCAGTTATGTAATTACAGACGATAAATACAATATCCAGGAATACGACAAAAATTTCCATCATTTTGTCAATGATGAAGGCTGTTCAAAAAACAAGAAGCTGTCTATCCTTTTCAACAATCTAAGATATGAATATTTTGGAGAATTTTATATGGTGGAAAATGAAGAGGGAAGTCAGTACTATATAATGCAGAGGAAAATAAAGATCAACAACAGTGAAATGTATCTGTTTTTCCTTTCGGACTATTCCCTTTACGAGGAACTGGAATATCAGATTGAATATCTCAACAGGCAGAGGTATATAAACAACGAAATGCTCAACAAGCTCGAGGACGGCATATATATAACCGATGAAAAGGGGAAGACTCTCTTTGTCAATGATGCCTTTGTGAACCTTTCCGGCCTGAGAAGGGAGGAACTCATAGGAGAGACTGTCTACGGGTTGAGAAAGGACGAAATTCTTCCAAATTCATGCTGTGCACGGGTTATTGAGACACAGGGACCCGTATCAACAATAAACAACTATTATCAGGGACAGAAATGTCTTGTTTCAGGTTCTCCCATATACGACGAGAAGGGAGACCTGAAGAGAACGATAGCAGTGATAAGGGATGTATCGGAACTTGACATGCTTATGAAGAGCCTCACCAAGGAGGAAACACTGTCACTCACATTCAAGAAGAAGCTTGATTCTGTAGGGGACAAGTTTGACAATGAAGATGCCGTTTTCTCAAACAACAGAGCGGTGGCTTCCCTGTACAAGAAGGCAAAAAGGCTGGCAAAGGTTGACAGCACCATACTTATTCTTGGTGAGACAGGAGTGGGAAAGGATTTTCTTGCAACGTACATACATGGAATAAGCAACAGGAATAAAAAGGGTAATATAATAAAGATAAACTGCGGCGCAATTCCAGAGCACCTCATTGAGTCGGAGCTTTTCGGCTATGAGGAAGGAGCCTTTACGGGAGCCCAGCGCGGCGGAAAGAAAGGTCTTTTTGAAGAGGCTGGAGGAGGCACCATCTTTCTTGACGAAATTGGAGACATGCCGTACACTCTTCAGGTTAAGCTTCTAAATGCCTTGAACGACAGGAAGTTCTACAGAATAGGAGGAAGTAAGGCTATTGGGTTCAATGCAAGGATAATTGCTGCAACCAATGCGGACTTGAAGACACTTGTTGACGAGAAGAAATTCAGGGCTGATCTTTATTACAGGCTCAATGTTGTAACACTGAGGATACCGGCACTTAGGGAAAGACAGGAGGATTTGCTGCCTCTTGCCCAGACTTTCCTTGAATACTACAACAACAAGCACAGGAGAAACTGTTTCTTCTCTCCTGAATGCATGGAGAATTTCCTGGTGTATACATGGCCCGGAAACATAAGGGAGCTCAAGAACATTGTAGAGAGGTTGGTGCTCATATCAGATGATTCCTGTATAGAAGCCAAGCTCTTCAGGGACCAGCTGAGCCAGGACGGACAGGAGATAGATATCAGCAGCAAGATAATGTCAAACAATGAAAACCTTTCCCTGAAACAGCAGCTTGAACTTCATGAAAAGGCTATCATAGAAAGTGCACTTGAAACAAAAAAAACCCTTAAAGAAGCGGCTAAAAAATTGGGCATTGATATTTCAACATTGGTGAGGAAAAAACAAAAATACAATATTTGAAATATTCTTTGAATTATAATTAGTTTTATGATATAATCTTTTCATAGCTAAAAGCACTTTTATAATCTCCTTTTTCAGCCTTCACTCAAAGTAGTGGAGGTATTTTTTTGCAACAATCAACCTTTTGCATGGGAAAATAGTATTCCACATCAGCTCCCTACTCCGTCGGAACCTCGCTGATATGCAATACTATTTTTGATGGCAGATGAATAAGTGCGCTTATTATGCGGACCTCATAAATCAGAATGCCCTCCTCTGTAGTAATCCAGGTTATAAGCTATTATAGAATTCTTTTAAGAATTCCTCTGGTGTAAGTGCCTTGACTGAAGACTGGGTGAAGTCTTTTTTGTTCCGTGTAATGATGTAATCGACTCTTGCACGTTTTGCACAAACACAGATGAGTTCATCTTCGAAGTCGGTGACACCTGGATATAAGGCTTGTCTAACATCCAATGCCGTGACATCAATAATATCAAGCAATTTCAATAGGATTTCCATAATGGAATATAGCTTCTGTTTGTCCTTTAGATACTTGTTTAAGATGTAGTGGATATCAGTTACGGAATTAGCGGTAACAAAACCTTTCAGATGATTTGTTTCGACCAGGCGCAAAATCTCTGAAGAGTGTTGTACAAATGGTTGGCGATTTTGGAAAACGTCCAGGATAACATTATTATCAATTATTACTTTCATCTTCTAGTAATCGCTCCTTTCGGCTGTCTTCAATTGTATAGCCATCATCAGGTATTACACCTATAAGTTGACTTACCAAATTCATTTCATTTTCTGTTGGTATGGTAAGTTTGGCAACAGGAATACCATTACGGGTGATGATGATCTCTTCTTTATTTACGATGGTAAGATACTTGCCTAGATTTTGTTTTAATTCTGTAGATGTTATTTTTAGCATAAAAACACCTCCTTGAAAACTGTGTACGATCTTTATTATATTATACCATGTATTGTACAATTCGTAAATAAAACACAACCGACTGTACGAATGACGGATGACGAGAGAGGATAGGTCTTTTGTGCCAAATTGCAACTTGAGGTTGTATATACTATAATGTATTTAGAGGTGATGATAGTGACTAATCAATCCGAGCAAATGATTTTACCAAAAGAAGAAGAGATGGATACAATACTCTCAAATTTAGCAGCAGAGAGAGCCTCGGAATTAGACGCCGAGTATGTTACCCATGAAGAATTCTGGAAAGACATGGGTCTAGTAAATAAACTGGACAGGGAATTTTACAACAGGCCTACTCTTGATGTTGCAAGGGATCTTGTTGGCAAGGTCCTGGTACACAAGGGTTTGTCCTTGAGGATTACGGAGACGGAGGCTTATATAGGGGACATAGACAAGGCCTGCCATTGCTACAAGGGAAGGATTACGGAAAGGACCCGGGTCATGTTCGGACCTCCGGGATTTTCATACATATATCTGATTTACGGCATGTACAACTGTTTTAACATTGTTACGGAAAGGAAGGGGTGCGGTTGTGCAGTGCTCATAAGAGGAGGTATTCCACTGGACGGGCGTGATGAAATGTCCATGTACAGGTTCAAGAAACCATATGTTGAACTTTCGGGATATCAGAAAAGGAATTTCGCAAACGGTCCGGGAAAGCTTTGTATGGCATTGAACCTTACCAGGGATCAAAATTCCATTGATCTGTTAGGTGATGAATTATATCTATATGATGACGGCTACACTGAATTTGACATTGAAATCGGAAAAAGAATCAACATAGATTATGCAGAGGAGGCCAAGGATTTTATGTGGAGGTTTCGCATGAATCCTGCATGATATGTAGTATACGATGCATGAACTTAAAAGTTTACATTATGTTCGGTTGTAGCGGAACGATATGGGGTATATAATGAAATTGTAAGGTCATTAATCTATACTATTAATTCAAAAGGTGGTTATGAGTATGAAGAAGATTTTGTTACCCAAATATGGTTCCATGAAGATGGATGATTTGATTTCAGCTGCCGAGAATCTAGCGAAAAAGTTTAACAGTACGGTCACTGTGTTTCATGTTTTTAACTGCAGACAAATGCCCCACTATGGTACATCGGCAGTTGATTTGGATGATGATGACATTGTCGAATTTCAGAAGGAATTGGATGATACTGTCAAGCTGTTGAAGGATAAAGGGATAAGAGTCGATTCAAAGCTTTTCAAGGGTGATCCTGCCACTGATATCATCAATGAGGCTGAAAGTGGCAATTACGACATTGTTATCATGAGCACTCAAGGAATACCGTCAGGACAGAGGCTTTTGCCAGGAAGCGTTACAGGCATGGTAATGAATCATATCGATATTCCTGTTCTTGTTATAAGATAAAATCATACTGCAATGAAAATCAGGCGATTGCATGATACCATGTCAAACATTGAAATATAAAAACAGCATTGAAACACAGTTTCCAATGCTGTTTTGTTATGCCTAGTTTTTCCTTATCAGGAGGTATTCGGCTATCTCTCTTAATCTATCTGCCCTGTCTCCGAAAATTCCGAGGCTTGCAACTGCCTTTTCAGTATAATCTTCAAGGATTCTCTGTGATTCTTCAAGCCCCACCAGTGTTATATAGGTCAGCTTGGCGTTTTTCTCGTCGCTTCCTACAGGTTTCCCCAGCTCTTCCTCGTCTGCCGTGAAATCAAGTATGTCGTCCTTTACCTGGAAGGCAAGACCAAGATAGCGGGCATAATCTGAAAGCTTTGATATCTCTTCCTCGGTCGCTCCTCCTGCAGTAGCCCCGATTTCACAGGCTGCCCGTATGAGAGCTCCTGTCTTAAGCTTGTGCATGTATTCAAGGTACTCCATTGTCCTTTCCTCTACGAACATGTCCGTTACCTGTCCACCTATCATTCCTTCCGTACCTGAAGCTGTTGACAGTATTTCAAGGGACTTGAGGATCCTTTCAGCAGGTATTTTCATGCTGGTCATGTTTTGTGATACCGTTTCAAAGGCCTTGTTTAGGAGTCCGTCTCCTGCAAGTATTGCCATTGCATCACCGTACACCTTATGGTTTGTGGGTTTCCCCCTTCTGTAATCATCATCGTCCATAGCAGGCAGGTCGTCGTGTATCAGGGAATAGGTGTGAATCATCTCAAGGGCGCAGGCGAAGGGCATAATGGAGTCTTCGTCCTCATTGAACATGCTGAAGGTTTCCATCATGAGCACCGGCCTTATCCTCTTGCCACCTGCAAAGAGGCTGTATCTCATGCTTTCGTAAATTTTTTTTTGCCTGTTGTCCTTTTCAGGCAGATATATTTCAAGATATTTTTCCGTTTTCTTAATCTTGGTGTTTAGCCATGTTTTGAATTCCATTTTGTTTTCCTCGCAGTTTATTCTTTGCTATCTCTTAAGTTTCCAGTATTGACAGATTTTCAGTATATTATATCATCAAAAGAGTTAGTGAACAATTCAAATAAATCAAGAATTTGACTCCGTATTGTGCTATAATTACACCATTGAACAGAAAACAACCATTTAGAAAAACAAATGATTCAAATGATAAATAGCGACTTTTGGAGGATATAATGCAGAACGGAGCCTATTTAGTAAGCACTTTCATAACCCTGGTGATAGTATCCCTTATGGGAATAAATGCAAGTAAAAATGTAAAGAGTTCAGCTGATTTCGCCCTTGGTGGACGGAACTTTTCAACTTCGAAGGTGTCGGCTTCCATAATAGGAACACTGGTTGGAGGAGCTTCAACCATAGGTACGGCACAGGCTGCCTTTGTAAGCGGTATGAACGGAATGTGGTTCACCCTTGGAGCCAGCCTTGGATGCATCTTTCTGGGACTCTTTCTTGCCAGACCTCTTCGTGAAGCTGAAATCTTCACTGTGCCGGAATTCATGATAAAATTCTACGGCAACAGGGCAAGGATGACTTCAAGCATCATCTCTTCAATGGCCATATTTGTTCACATTACGGGACAGGTTCTTGCTTCTGTCGCCATATTCACCTCTCTTTTCAACATAAGTGAAAACATTGCAGTATTCATAACAATGCTGCTTATTATCTCGTACATTTTCTTCGGAGGCTTCCTGGGTTCAAGCATTGTTGGTTCCATAAAGACAGTCCTTCTCTATGTGACGCTTTCAATCAGTGCCTATGTGGTTTTGAAAGAATTTGGAGGCCTTGGAAATTTTGTTGCTTCCTATCCCAGGGAGCCATGGTTCGATCTTTTCAGCAGTGGAACCTTCAACGGACTAGCCCAGGGCTTTGCGTTGGTAGTGGGAGTGTGCTCTACACAGACGTATCTGCAGGCAATATTCTCTGGAAGGTCCTACAGGGAATCACAGAAAGGATCATTTTTGGCGGCGTTTCTGATACCTCCCATAGGTCTTATCTGCACAATGATAGGAATGTTCATGAGGAATGTCCATCCTGAAATCGTATCCAAGCAGGCTCTTCCCCTATTTGTAATAGACTATCTGAACCCTGCTATTGGAGGGATAGTAATAGGTACCCTTATAATTTCCGTCGTTGCTACGGGAGCGGGACTGACCCTCGGCATAAGCACCATGATAAGCAGGGACATATACAAGACGGTAATAAACATAAGGGCAGACGAGAAGAGGGAACTTCTGTCTCTAAGGATATCGGTGCTGGCAATTCTTCTTGCAACATCAATGATGGTTGTATTCAACCTTGACTCCCTTATCCTTAAGTGGGCCTTTCTTTCAATGACCTTGAGGGGTACCGTGGTATTCATGCCCCTTGTAATAGCAGTCATCTTCAAGGAAAGGACTCCCTACAGGGCGGGGCTTCTGTCCATGGTTGCAGCCCCTTTGGTGACCATTGCATTGAGTGTATTTGAGATTGTGGATATTGACCCCTTGTATATAGGAATGGGGACGAGCCTTGTTGTATTTGTTTTGTTTATAATGTATGGAAGAGTCAAGAAAACAATTTAGTATATAATGAAGGCCCATGTTTTAGAATCTTTCTTGAAGCAGGGGCTTTTAAATTTAGTCTTGAAATGCAAAGATGATGTGTATTTGAATATTCATCAAAAATGTTGTAATATCATAAAAGATAGACTGTTGGTTTAGATTTGAACTGACATATATGAATATAGAATTATAGGAGTACTTATGGAAGAATACAGATTTCTCTTGATGAATCTTGCAAATAAATTCGGCACGCTTTTCATGTTTGCCTTCATAGTGTCAAACCTCAAGCCTGCCAGGGAGTTCATATACAAGAAGCCTTCCGGCATTAAGGACAAGGTGTTGCTTACTGTCGTATTCGGGATTTTTGGCATAATTGGAACCTACTTCAGCGTTGAATTCGACGGAGCACTTATCAATACAAGAATCATAGGAGTTGCAACGGGAGGTCTTCTTGGAGGGCCTGTAGTGGGACTTGCTTCAGGGACAATCGCTGCAATCCATAGATATTTCATGCCTACGGGCAAGTTCACCCAGCTTGCATGTGCAGTGTCGGTGCCACTTGAGGGGCTGGTGGCCGGCTTGTTCGGTGTCGCCTTCAGAAACAGGAAAAAACTTTGGATCCATGCAGCTTTTGTCGGAGCCATATGTGAAAGCATGAGGAAGATTTCGGTGCTCATATTCTCAAGGCCATTCCCTGAAGCGCTGGAGTTGGTGAAGAATATCTGGATGCCCATGGTTATTATAAATTCCATAGGCCTTGCTCTCCTTTTCATGGTGATAGAAAACATCTTCAGGGACAGGGAGAGGATAGGAGCCGAACAGGTAAACCTGTCAATAAATATCATAGACAGGCTTCTTCCATATATAAAGGGGGGATTGAGCAGGGAGCATTCTGCAGTAGTTACCGACACCATACAGAACATGACAAGCTTTGATGCAGTCACCATAACCGACAGGGAAAAAGTCATATCACACTCGGGAATATCTCTGGACAATCATGAGCCGGGTAAACCTGTAAATTCTGAAAGATTCAAGAAAATGATCAACGATGGAGAAATGATTCAAATCGATTCAACGATAATATCACCTATTAGAGATGGTGATGAGATCATAGGTTCCATCAAGTTTTATAAGAAGACTGAAAACACAATGAACAAGGTGGACAGGGAAATAGCGTGGGGCCTTGCAAGACTCCTTTCCAGCCAGATAAAGATAGGAAGGCTTGAAGAAAATTCAAAGCTTCTCGTCGAGGCCGAACTTAAGGCCCTTCAGGCACAGATCAATCCACATTTTCTATTCAACTCGCTGACTGTCATTGCATCCCTCTGCAGGACCAATGCAATGAAGGCAAGAGACCTGATACTCCATCTCAGCAATCATTTCAGGAACAATCTTACAATAGACAGGGACCTAGTAAACCTGGATGTGGAAATCGGCCATGTGAAGTCGTATGTTGAAATAGAAAAGGCAAGGTTTGAGGACAAGCTTATGGTAGAATATGACATTGAAGAGGGAATGGATTGTCTCCTTCCACCCCTTACCCTCCAGCCCCTCGTTGAGAATGCCATTAAGCACGGAATACTTCCAAAGAAGGAAGGCGGATATGTTAGAATCAGCGCAGCTAGGGACGGTGACCTGGTCAAAATATCCGTATTCGACAATGGAGTGGGCATACCTGAAAAAACCATTGAGAAATTGAATGATGAAAATGTTAAGCATATAGATTCAATAGGACTAAACAATGTGAACCAGAGGCTAATAGGGAAGTTCGGACCTGAGTTCTCCCTGACAATCAAATCGGAGCCTGGTTCATATACGGAAATGATAATAAAGGCTCCGTGTACAGCAGGTGTGAGGGAAAACAAAAATGAGAGTGAGGTGTGATATGAGAGTATTGCTGGTTGATGATGAAAAATACATTAGGGATGAATTCAAGTATTTCATGGATAAATTTGAAGGTGTTGAAGTTTGCGGAGAGACGGGAGATCCGGAGGATGTTATTCCAATGGTCAGAGACCTAAAGCCGGATCTTGTTTTCCTTGACATAAATCTTCAGACACAAAGCGGCCTGGTTATTGCCCGGGAAATACTGGATTTGGAGAATCCTCCCCAGATAGTTCTTGCCACAGCTTTTGACCAGTATGCGGTTAAGGGATTCGATATAGGTGTCGTTGACTATATAGTGAAGCCCATCATGGAGGAAAGGCTGAAGAGGTGCATAGACAGGGCAAGGCAGAATATGGACATAAGAACCGGAGTTGTAAAGAAGGAGGCAACGGCATCAAAGCCTTCTGCGGGAAAGAAGATGACAAGTATTGCAGTTGCTAAGAACGACAAGCTGTTTTTGTTGAAGCTCAAGGAAATAGTGTATCTTGAATATTTTGAAGGAAAAATAAGGGTATTCACGGAGAAGGATGAATATTCAATTAACCAGACAATGAAGGCTTTTATGGAAGAAAATGGAGATGGGTTCATAAGGACCCACAAGAGCTTCATAGTGAATATCGACTATATAGAGGAAATAATACCCTGGTTCAATTATACATTGAAGCTTAGGATAAAGGACTTCGACGAGTTGGAAATACCCGTAAGCAGAAACTATATGAAGGATTTCAAGGAAAAACTGAAAATTTGATGGTTTTCTTGAAACCCAAATAATGCATCTTAAGGATGTTATAATGCAACATAATCCAATAGTGTTTCAAGAAACGTTTTCTTGTATTATACTGCAACCAAGATAAGAAGTTAAAAAACTTGGAGGTAGTAGATATGAGAAAACTTTCTTTTTTATTGGCACTAATAATGATTTTTGCCGTTGTAGGAACGGCCTGTTCCGGATCCGAGGCTGATGTTGCATCGGAAGACGGTGCAAAGAAATCAAATCAATTCGTAACAGTATTGACAGGAGGAAGCTCGGGAGCGTATTTTGCACTTGGAGGAACACTTTCCAACCTGCTTAATGAAAACCTTGACTATGTAAACTCTTCAGTTGAGTCCACAGGAGCATCTGCCGTAAACGCAACAAAGATTGGAAACGGAGAAGCTGAAATCGCTTTCGCTATGAACAATGTTGTAAGCTTTGCATACAACGGAGTTGAAAGCTTTGCTGAAAAAGGCAAGTTTGAGAGCATCAGAGGAATCACGGCTCTTTATCCGAACTTCTGTCAGGTTATAACCCTTGCGGATACAGGAATAACACAGATTGAAGATCTTGTAGGCAAAAGAGTCGGTGTCGGAGCACCTGGCAGCGGTGTTGAGGTTGATGCAAGAAACATCCTCAAGGCACATGACATAACTTACGATGACATAGAGGAAGACTATCTTTCATATGCAGAGTCTGTTGAGCAGATGAAGAACGGAACAATTGATGCTGCATTCCTTACTTCAGGACTTCCAAATGCTTCAATAATGGACCTTGCAACTACTCATGATGTAGTTATAGTAACAATAAGACCTGAAATGGTTGAGAAGCTTCAGGAAACAATTCCTTACTACAGCTCTGAAATCATTCCTGCAGGAACATATGACAACGAAGAAGATGTATATACTGCTGCAGTAAAGACCATACTTATCACAAGGGAAGACCTTGACGAAGATACAGTATATGACATCACAAAGACACTTTACGAGAATCTTGATGCCATGATAGATACTCACAATGCAGCAAAGCATATAGACATTGAGAAATTCAACGAAGGAGTGCCTGTACCACTTCACCCGGGAGCTGAGAAGTATTTCAGGGAAGTAGGAGTAATGGAATAACAGAATTGACATCAAGGATTTGTCCTGAATTATCAGGGCAAATCTATTATAATAGGAGGTAAAAATGAAAGAAAAACTTGAATTCCAGGAAGCCGAAATAGATCAAAGCGAACTTCTTGAGAAATACGATACGGAAGCCAGATTCAGGAAACTCGACAGGAATACAATTCCCGGACTTATAGTATTCATAGTATGCGTAGGACTGTCCCTTTTCCATCTTTATACAGCCTGGCAGGGTGCACTTGTAACCCTCATGCAAAGGGCTGTTCATACATCAATAATACTTGCACTTGTATTCATACTTTATCCATTCAGCAGTAAATCCAGAAAGGACAGGCCTACAGTGCTGGACTGGGGATTTTCAATCCTTTCACTGGCACTGGGAGCATATATAGTATTCGGATATAATTCCATAGTCCTTAGGGCGGGAATGCCCAACCAGACAGATGTCATACTTGGCCTTCTGGCAATCATAACAGTTCTGGAAGGTGCAAGAAGGATAGTGGGAAAGGAAATTGTAATACTGGCACTGATCTTCCTTGCCTATGCATACCTGGGACCGAAGCTTCCCGGCATGATGGCCCACAGAGGATACAATATAAAGCAGATAGCGGAATACATGTACCTTTCAACTGAAGGTATTTTCGGTATAGCAATAGGTGTTTCTTCTTCATACATATTCCTGTTCATACTGTTTGGATCATTTCTCCAGTCGTCGGGAATGGGACAGTTCTTCAATGACCTGTCTATGGCAATTGCAGGGTCCACAAAGGGTGGACCGGCAAAGGTTGCAGTTGTATCAAGCGGATTCCTTGGATCAATAAACGGTTCTGCAGTGGCAAATGTTGTTACCACAGGGGCGTTTACAATTCCATTGATGAAGAAAATAGGCTACGAGGATGAATTTGCCGGAGCGGTTGAAGCGGCAGCTTCATGTGGAGGGCAGATACTTCCTCCCGTAATGGGTGCTGCAGCATTCATAATGGCTGAATATCTTGGGATACCGTATATCAAGATAGCAATAAGCGCAATAATTCCAGCACTTCTCTACTATCTTGGAGTAATAGTGATGATTCACCTCAGGGCATCAAAGAACGGTCTTGAAGGATTGCCGAAGAGCCAGCTTCCAAAGGTATCCGAGGTTTTGAAGGAAAGAGGATTCCTTCTTGTACCCCTTATCGTATTGGTATACATGCTGGTAAGCGGAAAGACTCCGATATATGCAGCGTTTTTCTCAATACTTATGACAATAGGTCTTCAGGTTGTAGTACGAATTGCAAAGAAGGAGACAAAAGGCCTTTTCATGGACATAGTAAACTCCCTTGAAAGCGGAGCGAGAACCGCTCTGGGAGTGGCAATGTCATGTGCAGTGGTAGGTATAATAATCGGAGTGGCGACACTTACAGGATTCGGCCTCAAGCTTGCAGGAGCTATATTGTTCCTTGGAAACGGAGTGCTGATACTTACACTTTTCTTCACCATGATAGCTTGTATAGTTCTCGGTATGGGTCTTCCCTCAATACCTGCATATATAATCACGGCAACAATGGCAGCACCTGCCCTTGCTAAAATGGGTGTACCGCCGCTTGTATCGCACATGTTCGTATTCTACTTCGGAATGCTTGCGAACCTAACTCCTCCGGTTGCACTGGCGGCATTTGCAGGAGCGGGAATAGCAGGAGGAAATCCGGCAAAGACAGGTTTCCAGGCAGTAAAGCTGGCTCTTGCAGGATTCGTGGTACCTTATATATTCGCTTTCTCGCCTGCACTTCTTATGGTTGATGCATCACCTTTGATAATAGCGATAGCAGCTGTTACAGCCGTAATAGGAGTTGTTTCTCTGGGAGCAGCAGTGGAAGGCTATATGCTTGAAAAACTCAATGCAGTTTACAGGATAGGACTCTTTGCATCGTCAGTACTCCTCATGATACCCGGAGTGCCTACCGATATAATCGGGCTTCTGATATTCCTTGGAATAGTAACGGCACAGAAAGTTACAAAGGGAAAACTGGTAGAAGCATAATTACGTTCTCCTCCCCATATTTACATATCACAAATCCCGGAGAGCATCCAATCTCCGGGATTTAACCCTGTTGGGCAAGAGAGCAGGCATCCACGAAGAAAATTTTGTGGATGCCTGCTTTCTTGTATAATCATTTTCAAGAGTGATACAATTTGTGGGTGCTATCTTATGATCATGATTGGAATATCAATATGATGGACAACCTTGTTTGTTACACTGCCAAGGAGGAATCTTTTGCTAGTTGACATGCCATGGGTGCACATGACTACCAGGTCATATCCTTCGTTTTTGGCTTCGTCCAGTATTTCTGCTGCAGGGTCACCGATTACCACCTTTCCTTCGGCTTTTACACCCTTGCCTTTAAGGTGCTCTACTGTCTTAGCGACCATTTCTTCGTTTTCCACAATATTCTGAGGCTTGTCGGTTTGTGGAATGAAGCTGTCTGCATTTGGAGAAATCTCTTGAGTCTTATTCTCATCAGGAATAAAGTTGTCCGTATTCCTTGAGTGGGGATGATCATAAACGTTGAATACAGTCACCACACTGTCGTAGTTAGTGGCCAGTTTTTCAGCCGTATCCAGAACTTTTTGACAACCGATTGATCCATCAACAGGTAATAATACTTTTTTCATAGTCTGGTCCTCCTTTTTTTCATATATTTAGCATATATGATGTCTTGAAATCGTTTACAACTTAATTATAATGCAAATCTGAATCGTTTGTAAATTAGGCACTTCCATGTCCTTAGGTTACCTTTTGGTAACCATGTATACACTCGCACACTACGTGACTATTTGGTTACTATGTGAGAAAAAAGTGCGATATTGTCAAACATAAGTCAATCATGTATTATTAGTATAAGCAATTCAGAAATGAATTGTTCTCGTTTCCTGTTTATGGCCAAAAAGAGAAAACATTGACATTGCAAGGATTATGACGAACTTGGATTCTTAATACCGGGACTTTATATACCCCGTTGTTTTATTGGAGAATGGGTCAGTTGGCCCATTGAATGTTAAAAAATTAACAAAGATTTTGACGAAATAAATTCGTTGAAGAAATTAGTGGTGGATTTCTGCAAGAGGGTTTGATAATCACTTATATTTCAGGACGGGAAAACGTTGTTGGCGGCAAGTGTTGCCCCGTACTTGGGAAAATGTCAGAGTGATTATCTGCTGACAACACCGTTTCATGGATGACTTGATGAAACCGCTTTGTATAAAAAAATCTAGAGGTGATTTTATGAACTTTGCTTTAAAGGCAAAGAGAATCAAAAATGTATATTATTTTGTCCTTGCTGCTGCCATTGCCCAGCAGCTCTACATACCTGCCGACTATAAATACTTCCATTTGGCCCTTTTATTTTTGACGCTTATTACGGCAGACATGTACAAATTCGATTACAGGGATTATGCAAACGAATACAGGATACTATTCCTTATTGGATGCAGTACCCTTGTGGTGGTTGCAGATGGACTTTCACCAGTGGATTTCAGGATACTGTACTATATACTTATGTCTACAGCCATGTACTTTGTCATCAGACTAATACACGATACCGTCAAGGTGTTTTCCATGGGAGGTGAAGGCAAGAAATTCATTAACGACAGGAATGTAAAGCTTTTCAAAAACAATGGACTTTTCATGAGAGCTTATGGAAAGGCCCTTATAGCAATAATCGTTCTGGCTTTTATTTATATGATTTACGACTTAATCATTCTTGTCTAAGCTTAAGAGAGTTAAAAATGCATAAAGCCGAATACCACAAGAAAGCAGTTTTGCTGCGTAACAGGTATTCACAAACTAAGTATATGATGCCCAGGCATTCATATAAATTCAGAGAAATCTGAAAAAACATAATTTTTTAGGAGGATTCATTAATGTTAGGAGTTATATCAATCGT
Organism: Dethiosulfatibacter aminovorans DSM 17477; assembly: GCF_900142005.1. Lineage (GTDB taxonomy): Bacteria > Bacillota > Clostridia > Tissierellales > Dethiosulfatibacteraceae > Dethiosulfatibacter > Dethiosulfatibacter aminovorans. The sequence continues at coordinate 41,726 of NZ_FQZL01000019.1, read as the reverse complement.
TCTTACTTTATCAATGCTAATATACTTTGCGTACAGAGGGGTTTCTGTACTGGTATTGGCACCTTTGCTGGCAATGCTTGCAACTGTTCTCTCGGGAGAGTATCCTGCACTGTTTGCATGGTCAAGTCTCTTCATGCCGTCTGCAACGGGATATCTGCAAAAGTATTTCCCTGTATTCCTTACAGGAGCAATATTCGGAAAGCTTATGGGAGTGTCTGGAGCTGCCAAGGTTATCGCACTATTCATCGCTGAAAAGATTGGAAAGGAAAGGGCAATAGTTTCAATAGTAATAGCAACATCCCTATTGACCTATGGTGGAGTTTCACTGTTTGTCGTTGTATTCGCTATGTATCCAATAGGAGCTACATTGCTAAGAGAAGCCAACATGCCTAAAAGGTTCCTTCCTGCAGCAATAGCCCTTGGAGCAGTTACATTCACCATGTCGGCAATTCCGGGAACACCACAGTATATAAACACAATGCCTACTGTATATTTCGGAACAGATATATATGCAGGACCTGTTCTAGGTACAATTGGTGCCTTGGTAATGTTTTTCATGGGTACAATCTGGCTTAATACCAGAATGAAGAAAGCTGTAGCCGGAGGTGAAGGATACGGAGAACATCCTGACGAGCAATTCGAGGCTGCCATGACAGATACCCTTCCTGGAAATGCAGTGTCATTTGCACCAATAATTCTTGTATTCGTAATAAACTTCTTACTTACAAACGTTTACTTCAAGAGTGAAGCGGTTGTTGCAAAATATGCGGAGTATGGCGGAGTAAACGGTACGTGGTCAGTTGTAGTTGCCTTGTCCGCAGCTATATTATTCTGTCTCTTTGCATTCAGAAACTACATGAGCAACAAGAACAAGATTGTATTCGAAGGAGCTGTTGGATCACTTCTGCCTGTATTCAATACAGCATCAGAGGTTGGTTACGGTGGAGTTATCAAGTCTCTTGCTGCCTTCACGACCGTAAAGCTTGCTCTTCTTGGAATGCAAATGCCTGGCATAATCAAGGTTGCAATAGCATCTCAAGTTCTTGCCGGTGTTGCAGGTTCTGCATCGGGTGGACTTGGTATAGCCCTTGATGTTCTTGGAAAGGAATTCATGAACATGGGTATGAACCCTGAAGCGATACACAGAATCATGGTTATGGCAGCAGGTGGACTTGACTCATTGCCACACAACGGCTTCGTTATAACGCTGCTTTCAGTATGCCACCTTAGCCACAAGGAATCATACATGGACCTTGGATTCTGTACAGTGGTAGCACCTATTGCGGCAACAATAGTAGCTATTGTCTTCTACATGGTAACAGGAATAGCGTAAATAGCATAAAAATGGAATCAGATCTTCCTGCTGGAATGATTTGGTTCCATAGCTTATTTGCTTTATTGATAAATAAAAATAAATTAAATAAAGGAAGTGTATCAATATGAATTACGAAAACATTATTTTTGAAGTTGAAAACGGAGTGGCAACTGTTACAATGAACAGGCCAAAGGCCCTTAATTCATTGAACATAGAAATATTGCAGGAACTCTCCCATGCTGTTAAGGAAGTAGCAGCAAATGATGAAATCATGGGTCTCGTAATAACAGGAGCTGGAAAAGCATTTGTTGCTGGTGCGGATATCGTACAGATGAAGGAATACAATGGAGAGCAGGCAAGAAACTATGCTACTTTTGGACAAAATGTCTTCAATGAAATAGAAACTCTTGAAAAGCCTGTTATTGCTGCTGTGAACGGTTACGCACTAGGTGGAGGAAACGAGCTTTGCATGGCTTGTGATATCAGGATAGCATCTGAAAAAGCTGTATTCGGACAGCCTGAAGTAAATCTTGGAATCCTTCCATTCTTTGGAGGAACTCAAAGACTGGGCAGACTTGTAGGAGCGGGAAGAGCAAAAGAGCTTGTTTTCACCGCTGCATATATAAAAGCTGATGAAGCTTACAGAATAGGACTGGCAAACAAGGTGGTTGAGCCGGACGCACTTATGGATGCTACAAAGGAAATGATGGCTACCATACTTACAAAATCTCCAATAGGCGTGAAATATGGAAAAGTGGCAGTCAACAAGGGACTCGATATGGACCTTAAGAATGCCCTTGAGCTTGAGACAAGTTTTGCAGGACTGTGCTTTTCTACAGAGGATCAAAAAGAAGGAATGAATGCCTTTGTAGAAAAGAGAGCAGCTGAATTCAAAAACAAGTAAGGAGGAATTTCCATGAAAATTATTACCGCTGCAGAAGCTGCAGGTCTAGTGAAGGATAAACAGACTCTTGTTGCAACCGGTTTCGTAGGATGCGGATCTCCTGAGGCTCTTTACTGTGCCCTTGAGGATAGATTCAAGGAAACGTCATCACCTAAGGATTTGACACTTTTTTATGCTGCCGGCATAGGAGACGGAGATTCAAGATCAATCAATCACTTCGCCCACGAAGGTCTTTTGAAAAGGGTAATAGGCGGACACTACAACCTTGCGCCCAAAATCGGACAGATGATTGTGGATGAGAAGATAGAAGGATACAACTTTCCCCAGGGAACCCTTTCGCAGATGTTCAGGGACATAGCGGGAAAAAGGATAGGAACCATAACCCATGTCGGTTTAAATACATTTGTGGATCCAAGGATTGAAGGTGGAAAGCTTAATAAAAAAACAACAGAGGAACTTGTAAAGGTTATAAATATTGAAGGCCAGGAAAGACTTCTCTATCTGCCGCACGATATTGATGTTGCATTTTTAAGAGGCTCCAGCGCTGATACAAAAGGAAATGTGACATTGGACAAGGAAGCGTTGACTTTTGAATCTACTGCTGTTGCCCAGGCTGCAAAGAACACCGGAGGAATAGTAGTAGTACAGGTAGAGAACATCGTTGAGGCAGGAACACTTGATCCAAGACTCGTAAAGATACCTGGAATATATGTTGACTATATAGTTGTATCTGAAATGAACGAGCATCATGAACAGGTTTTCGATACCAAGTACGATCCTGCTTTCTCTGGAGAGGCAAGGGTTCCAGTAGGAAGCGTCAAACCTCTTGACATGAATCAGAGAAAGATCATAGGAAGAAGAGCTGCAATGGAACTTCAGCCTGATGCGATTGTAAACCTTGGCATAGGAATGCCTGAGGCGATATCAATGGTTGCGAACGAAGAAGGCATAGGAGACTACATGACCCTTACTGTTGAAGCGGGACCAATCGGTGGAATTCCTGCAGGAGGAAAAGCCTTTGGAGCATCAACAAATCCGGAGTGTATACTTGACCAACCATACCAGTTCGATTTCTACGATGGTGGAGGACTTGACCTTGCATTCCTGGGACTTGCCCAGGCGGATTTGGCAGGAAATATCAATGTAAGCAAGTTCGGAACAAGGATTGCAGGATGCGGCGGATTCATCAATATCACCCAGAATGCAAAGAAGGTATTCTTCTGTGGAACATTCACAGTCGGAGGCCTTAAGGTTGATGTTGAAGACGGAAAGCTTAAGATCTTGAGCGAAGGAAAAAGCAAGAAGTTCATAGAGGAAGTGCAGCAGATAACTTTCAGCGGCGACTATGCCAACAAGGTTAATCAGCCGGTTATGTACATAACCGAGAGAGCAGTCTTCGAGCTTACCAAGGATGGATTAATGCTTACTGAGATAGCACCTGGTATGGACCTTCAAAAGGACATACTCGACCAGATGGATATAAAGCCTGTCATTTCCAAAGATTTGAAAGTCATGGACGAAAGAATATTCAGGGACGAAGTGATGGGACTTGGAGAGGAAGCTATTTCAGCTTGATTTCAATATTTCAGGCAAGTATTCATCATTTGCTTTACGGACAGCAGATATGTTTTGAGGGGATATCGTATTATAGATTTTTATAAATGAAATAAAAGACTTGCAGGTTGATATTTGAAGATATCAATTTGCAGGTCTTTCTTTTAGTCTTTTTTTAGCTTTCTTATCTGCAGCAGACATATCTTGCTATGAGGCCGTAGCCGTTTATTCTTTCGGTATAGATGTTTATCCTGTCACCGTCGGGAACCATTTCATAAAGCTTGTATTCCATATCCTTGAATATGAAGGTGTGCTTTGCAAAATCTGAAATCCCATAGGGAAGAATGGGTACTATTTGGTCAATCCCCCCGTAGGTAAGATAACCGTCTTCTATATAAGTTTCCGTACCGACCGCATCGGGAACTCCTGCTCCGAAATTCTGGAATCTTGTCCTGTCAAGAATCATATTGTATTCATCGTCTATCCTGAATATCTCTTCCCAGGGAGTAAGCTCCACGGAATGTGTCCATCTCATGGTGAATTCGTCTCCAGGAGAGATATTGAAAAACAGTATGGTTCGACCTGCCTGATAGTGCTCCAGTGTCAATATATTCACCTCAACGAAGAGGGGTGCAATAAGTACTGCTGCAATCAATATTATTATCATTATTTTTTTCATATCATGCCTCCATGTTTATATAGTAGTATTATTTCATGAATAGGGCAATGGTTATTGATTATGTTGCAGTATATGTAGATGAGCCGCAAAATAAAGCGTATATTATCGATGCTGCACAAACTTCGGGAAAACGTTTGAACCGCTGATGAATCGCTGAGTCTCCAGCGGTTCAAAAATGATTGAATCCCCAAGTACGTTGTTTCAACAGTACTTGGGGGTTTTCTGCCTTGAAGTTGAGTAATCTCTGACTCAAAAGGGGTTGCTGCAATCGTCCTGGATTCGAAACGATTGAAAATACTGGATTTCAGCCATTGCTAAAAATTGGCACGGGAATTGCAATTATGTAGGTGAGCTCATGAAAGATTAAATTAATATAAAACCTATGTAATGTTTTGAAAGGAGTTAATGTATGAGACCATTAGAAGGAATTAAAGTACTGGACTTTACCCAGGCTCACGCAGGAAGTTTGGCAACGATGATTTTGGCAGACTTTGGGGCCGAGGTAATAAAGATTGAAAGGGCAGGTGTAGGCGACCTTGCAAGATACTGGGCACCATTTAAGGGCGAGGACAGCGCATACTATGCATACCTTAACAGAGGAAAGAAGAGTATAAGCATTAATGCATCATCAGAGGAAGGAAAGGAAATCATAAAGAAGCTCGTAGCTGAAGTGGATGTTGTATGCGAAAACTTCAAATATGGAAGCATGAAAAGAATGGGACTTGATTATGAAGAACTGAAAAAAATCAATCCATCCATAATATATGCAGCACTTAACGGATTTGGACAGACGGGACCTTTCAAGGAAGTTATAGGACTTGACCTTCAACTACAGTCAATGAGTGGATTAATGGACAGGACAGGTTTCCCCGACGGACCTCCAACAAAGGTAGGTGCTGCAATGGGAGACCAGTTCAGTGGAACTTACCTTGCAATGGCTATTAACCTTGCCCTTATACACAGAAAGAAAACAGGCGAAGGACAGATGGTAGACATTGCAATACTTGACTCTCTGTTCTCAATACTTGAAGCGGCTCCTATGACTAAATGTCTTAGAGGAAGCGTTCCTCCAAGGGTAGGAAATTCATATCCATCAATCTCTCCATACGATGCTCTTGAAACAAACGACGGATATGTTGCAGTAGGTATATCTACAGACAGACAGTGGCAGAAATTCTGCGATGCACTGGGATTGGATCACTTGAAGGAGGATCCTAGATACATCAACAATGAGAAAAGAGGAGACAACTACGAGTCTGGACTTAAGGATGCCCTTGAAGCAGTCACTAAAACTATGTCCAAGTTTGATATTGAGGACAAGTTGAGAGAGGCAAGACTTGCATGTGGAGCTGTATATACGGTGAAGGAAGCAATGGGAACTGATCATGTCAAGGAACGAGAAATGCTTGTAGAAGTTGAAGACAAAAAACTTGGAAAGATCAAGGTTCCGGGACTAGTTATAAAAATGGGAGAGACTCCGGGACAGATTACTAGCCCGGCACCTCTTTTAGGAGAGCATACGGAACAATACTTGAACAAGATTGGATATTCAGCAGACCAGATTAAGGGACTTCAGGAAAACAATATCGTAGAACTAGTATAAATTTAACGGAAGGAGATATACCATGAAAGTATTAGAAGGCGTTAAGGTAATAGATTTTACACAGGCATACAGCGGACCGTTCTGCACGATGAATCTGGCCGACTTCGGTGCAGAGGTAATAAAAATAGAGAGAAGAGGAATGGGAGACCAGTCACGTGAATGGACACCGCTGGAGAACGGACACAGCGGATACTATGCTGCCATCAACAGGAACAAGAAGGGAGTATCCCTTGATATAGCAAGCGAAGAGGGAAGAAAGGTAATCCTCGACATGGTTAAGGATGCAGATATAATCGTACAGAACTTCAAGGTTGGAACTCTTGACAAGTTTGGTCTTGGATACGAAGACATGAAGAAGGTCAACCCAGGAATAATCTATGCATGTATATCAGGATTTGGACAGTACGGACCATTGCACCACCTTGCAGCATATGACAACGTTGTTCAGGCAATGACTGGTATCATGGAGATGACCGGAGATCCTGAAGGAATACCTACAAAAGTTGGTCCAGCCATAGGCGACAACTTTACAGGTCTTTACATGGCAACTGCCATCACAATGGCATACCTTCACAAGCTTAACACAGGTGAAGGTCAGAAGCTTGACGTTGCAATGTATGATGCAATATTCTCCATTCTTGAAAGCCCCATACTTTTCGAGACTGTTCTTGGAGAAACCTGTACAAGGACCGGTAATGCAGATCCTGCAACACTTGTACCATATGACGTATACAAATGCAAGGATGGATATTTCTCAGCAGGTATAGCAAGCGACAGACAATGGCCAAGTTTCTGTGAGGCTATAAAGATGCCTGAGCTTATTGAAGATCCAAGATTTGTGGAAAATGGAATAAGATGTGAAAACTATGCACCTTTCACTGAAATAGTTTCTGACTTTTTCGCACAGAAGACTAGAAGCGAGCTGGCGGACATCTTTGTAGAGGCAGGAGTTCCAAATGCACCTGTATTCGACATACCTGAGGTAATGGAACATCCACAGATAAAGGCAAGAGACATGATGCTTGAAATGGATGATCCGGGAGTTGGAAAGCACCTTGCCATAGGAAATCCAATGAAGCTTAGCAAGACTCCTCCGGTTTTGGAGCATGGAGCACCTCTTCTCGGGCAGGACACTGAAGCCGTGCTGAAGAGCATAGGGTACGATGATAATAAAATCAAGGAACTGTTCTTGAACGAAGTAATTTAATAAAAAATTTACATTCCCTGCCTGGCATGGTATATTCATGTCAGGTGTGGAATCATTACAGGAGGAAGTATTAATGGATAAAAACAAGAGAAATTCTGGTCTAAATGATAGATTTGAAGTCTTACTGATGAGTGTCAGTGTATTGCTCATTGCCTTTATTGTGGGATATCTCACCTTGTATCCCGAACAGGGAAAGGTTGCAGCCAATTCAGTACTAAGTATGCTTACTAACACCTTTGGTTCAACAATGCAATTATTCACGGTTTTGGTTGTAGGTTTTCTGGTAGTTATTGCTCTGTCGAAATATGGAGACATCCGTCTTGGAAATTCCAAGCCTCAGTATTCAACACTTAGCTGGGTTGCAATGATGTTCTTTTGCGGCAACGGTGCGGGAACTGTCTACTGGGCATTTCTGGAGTGGGGATGGCATTTCAATGCAGCTCCGCAGCTTAACGGAGTTGCAGTAAGCGAAGCTGTAAATTACGAGCTTTCAATGGCCTATACATTCTTTGACTGGGGTCCTTCGGCGTGGGCGCTTCTATGCGTATTTGTTCTTCCATTTGCATATCACTATTATATCAAGGGAGACAGCGAGCTTAGATTCAGCGTACTTTGCAAATATTCACTTGGAGAAAAGGCAGTAAGAGGATGGTTCGGAAAGGTAGTTGACTTCATATTCATATTTGCAGCTGTCGGTTCTATAAGTATTACTGCAGGTACCTCGGCATCAACAATATCTGCAGCCCTTGCCGATCTTTTGGGAATAAATCAGACTTTCACACTTACTACAATGGTTCTTATTGGAGTGGCACTTCTTTACTCTGTAAGTTCGTTTGTTGGAATTGAAAAGGGAATGAGGAGGATAAGCGACTCAAATGTTTACCTTTGTATGACCCTTCTAGGCTTCATATTCATAGTTGGACCTACACAATTCATTATAGACTCAATGGTTAATTCGGTTGGGTTACTGTCACAGGAATATATGAGGATGAGTCTTTGGACGGATCCAATTGCAAGGACCGGATATCCCCAGGGATGGACAGCCTTCTATCTTGTATACTGGCTTACCTTCGGACCTTTTACCGGACTTTTCGTAGCAAAGATATCAGAGGGAAGAAAGATCAAGGAAGTCATTGCAAACATGCTCATAAGCGGACCTTTGGGACTCTTGCTCTTCTTTGGAATCATCGGCGGATACCAGCAGTCATTGAGAGTCAAGGGAATACTGGATATTCCAAACATGCTGGTTACAGGCCAGGCCGAGCAGATTGCAACTGCTACAATAAATTCTCTTCCTCTTTCGAAGATAGTCATGGTGGTCTACCTTTTCGTAATCGTATTGTTCCTTGCTACGACTCTTGATGCAGCATCATTCACACTGTCGTCAACAGTTTCCAAGAAGCTTAAGGCTACTGAGGAGCCGAATCCATTCTTGAAGCTGGTATGGTGTCTTGTTCTCGTAGCTCTACCTATAGCGATATCCTTCATAGGAACAGACATAGGCACAATCAAGTCAATAGTACTCTCTACGGGACTGCCCCTTGTGGTAATACTTGTCATAATCTACCACGGTTTCCTGAGAGAAATGTTCTCTGATTTCAGCAATATGTCAAGAGAAGATATTATCAAGCATACTGCTATAAAGGAATTGGATGATGGTGTAGCAATAACTGAAGCAAAATAAGTAAAATAGATATTAAAACGACTTGGAATGAAACTTGTATGATGAGGATTGATTTTATGAAAGATATCGAGAAAAACGAAATAGAAATCACGATAAAAATAGATACGGTAATGCCCCTTAGGGATGCCAAGGCGATTGTGGAAAGAGAGCTTATCACCAAGGTCATGGAAAAGGTCAAGAGCACATACAAGGCGGCGGAAATCCTTCAGGTAAGCCAGGCAACAATATCAAGAAAATCCAAGAGATACAATGACGAGATTTATTATTAAAAAGGAAATCTGTATTTTGTATTAGAAATTGTTGTACAACAATAATCCAGCCATAGTTCTAAAAAATCCAGCAACGTGATAAAGCTCGCGTTGCTGGATTTTAACATTTGTAGTACCATATTTGTTCAGTTAATGACACTTATTACTGTATATCTTTCCTAAACCATTTGCCGTTTTGATTGAATTGAAAACAGACTCTTCAGTTATGGTAAAAGGTTCTGACAATATTTCCTTCACAGAATGTTTGGCAATTATTCGTATAGTGTCATCGTTATCCTCAATACCCATTTCACCAAGAGTTACAGGCAAACCCACACTTGTGCAAAAGCCCATTACTTCATCAATGAGTTCTGGCGACTTGTTCTCAAGTACCAGCTGACATATTGTTCCAAAGGCAACCTTTTCTCCATGAAAATATGAATTTGCTTCTGGAAGTTCGGTTAACCCAGTGTGAATCCCATGTGCACCGGCACATCCTGTATTTTCAAATCCCAATCCACTAAGGAGGATATTTGCCTCAACAACATCCTCAAAAGCTTCAGTGCAACATCCATTTTCGGCTGCAATCTTTGCATGTAATCCCTTTTCAATAAGTGTTTCATAGCATAGTTTTGCTATCATCATTCCCAACATTGTTCTTCTATATCCTTCACCAACGTAATTTTCAGTATCCGAAGCCTCATTAGCCAATGCCTCAAAATATGTTGCAAGCGCATCACCCATACCTGACACCAATAGCCTTACAGGTGCCCTGCAAATAATAGCTGTATCTACAAGTACTATGTCAGGATTTTTCTTATGACAAATGAAGTCACTGTGTATTCCTTCATCAGTATATATAACGGTTAATGCACTGGTAGGCGCATCTGTCGACGCAGCTGTTGGAACTATGATTACAGGAATTGAAAGTTCCCCTGATACTGCCTTGGCAGTATCTAGAGTTTTACCTCCACCAATGCCCACTATCACATTAGATTTAAATTTTTCAGATTCTAACTTGAACCTGTTTATTTCCCTCACTGAACATTCTCCACTAAATTTCACGTAGTTTACATTTGAATCATCTTGATATATTTTTCCAAGCAATGCTTTTATATCATTAAACAAAAAACCATCTATTATCACCGACACGTTCTTGCCATAAAGATCCGTATATTTATATAGATTGTTCAATTCATTTTGTCCCTGTATGTACTTTCCAGGACTTCCAAAACCTCTAGATATATTACCTGTCATTTTTCTTCTCCCCAAAAAGTGATTTAAGTCTTAAGTGCATTGATTCTTTCAGATTGACGGTCAGTTGAAACATCACGACCGATAATAAAAAGATAGGCAAATTAGATATCCACCTATCATTTTTCAAATCAAATATTGTTAATTCTACTGGCTTATATCTTTTAATTCTTCAATGGTGTCTTCCTGGTATTCATACTTCTTAACATCCTTAACCATTACAAAAACACTTATAGCTGCTCCAAGCTCAAGTAGAATCGCTGGGAATCCACCAAGGTTTGACAAAGTTTTTATACCTGCAACACCACCAGTTGCACTAATCATTATATAAGCTATTCCACCTATCAATACTCCCCAGATCACTTTTGCAAAAGTTGGCGCTTCCTGGTTCTCAACAGAAATATTCTTTATTGATAGTCCGCTCATTGAATTTGTAGTCGAATCAAATGCTGTAATTGCAGTGATAAATACAATAACTAGAAAGAACGGTATTATCAAACCTGACAGTGGGAGTTCCCTCAGCAATGCATAACCAACACCCTCGGGTCCTACGGTTTCCAATACATTTACAAGATCACCCTGCCGGTCATTTGAAAATTAACTGCAGTTCCACTGAATATTGTCATCCAAAGTCCACTGAACAAAGATGGCATGATAAAGTTGATATTTAGAAGTTCTCTTATTGTACGTCCATAAGCTATCCTGCCAAGGAAGCAAGCTGTAACAGGAGCCCATGCCATCCAAACTGCCCAGTAGAACGTTGTCCACCACTGTGGCCACATATCCCCTGAAGATGCTCCTGTGAAAAGGTTCTTTTCGAAGAATCCTGAAAGATAACCTCCGAAGGCTTCCGTTCCAAGGTTCAGGAAGTATGCTGTAGGTCCTGCTATAAATACAAATCCTACAATAACATAATAAATCTGCATGTTTATGTTTGATAAGATTTTAATACCCTTCATTAAACCGGTACTTGAAGATATTACAAATGTTACAACAACAATTACCGAAAGTATAAACCATGTTGCTGGATTACTTTCTATTCCTACTATGGAATTCAAAGCCCCTGCCATGTTAAGTACTGCAGTTCCAAAAGCCGCTGCAGCTCCTGCACCAAGACAAAACATGCAAATAGCATCAACTATTTGATAAAACTTGTCTCCTTCAACCTTGCCAGATATAGGTGCAAGTTGTGAACCTATGCTGAAAGGCTTCTTCATGTTATAGAAAGCAATAGCAAAAAGCATTGTCGGCAGCGCATAAAACGCATAGGGTGTAAATGTCCAGTGAAGATACATGGTTTCCATGGCATACTTTGCAGCTTCAGGCGAAAATGGATCCATACCCAATGATGAGGGTGGATAAGCTAAATGATACATAGGCTCAGCTGTTCCCCAAAATACTATACCTGCCGCCAAAGTTGTACATAGAGTAATTGCAAACCAATTTGCTTTAGACATCAATGGTTCGGCTTTCTCTCCACCAATTTTAATCTTACCCAACGGTGATAGATAAGCTACTACAACCGCCAATAATGCTACCATACCTATCATGCTAAATGCCCATCCAAACTGACTTATCATCCAATTGCTGGCTGTTGTAACAGCACTCATGAATGAATCCGGGCTTAGAAAGTTAAAAATCAATGCTCCTGTCAACAATACAAATGCAGGCCAAAACGCTATCCCTCTAATTTGTTTAAACATAAATTCCTCCTATATTTTCCTGTATAATCTAAATGTTATTATTCTTATTTTTCTTATGCTACCTCCGGTAGGTTATTCAATATTACCAATATTGTTTTGCATGCATTTAAACAATAAAAAAAGATAAGCAGACTTCCTCCAAGGAAGTTACTTATCTCCGTCTCCAGTAACTATCTATAATTATATAAAACGTTTGCATCGATGTCAAGAGTTAAATCAAATGCCATGTCACAAACATCCATTTCAAATAATACTTTGTTTCCAACCCAAAGGTGTTACAGATACTATCCTGTCATGTTCTATCGCATATATGTCACTTTCTTTTTCTGCAAACTCAACCATTGGATCCGGTACCGTCTCAAGAATTAGTCTTTCATCGAATTTTTTGCGATCAGGAGCCTTGAATATGGAATGACTAAACCTGCTTTGGGTTGTCATTCTAATCTCCGTATCCATCTCCACACTATTGGGTATGTTTACATTATAAATACTGATTTCATCTGCAAATCCATTTTCCAATACATCCAATACGATTTTCTTAATGGTCTTTTCAACAATAGTCCAGTCAATTTCCATGAAGTTTTCAGTCCTCTGTTCATTCAGCGGTACTTCATATGAAAAGGCTATCGTTTTTATTCCATGGCTGAATGCTTCATATGCAGCTCCTATAGTCCCGCTGCATGTCAATGATATTCCCAGATTAACCCCATAGTTGATTCCGGATATGCACAGGTCAGGCTTTCTGGAAGCAAGTTCAAGTATTCCATGGGCTACGGCCTGAGCCGGTGAACCATGGACTCCATAACCATATATGCTTTGATTAGCATCAAGACATATTTTTTCTATAATACCCGTATCTTCATTCCTTGGAAAGGATCTTCCCATCCCAGTCTGTTGGAACCGAGGGGCAACAATTAAAATATCAGCAACAGACTTAACCGCTCTAACAGCAGCCTTAATACCGGGAGATAAAATCCCATCATCATTTGTTATCAATATATAAGGTCTCACTTCACGTCTCCTTTAATCACAATCCAATCTAGTATTTGTCTTGCCTTCAATCAAAAACATTACCCGGATTCCATAGACCATCAGGGTCATATAGGTTCTTTCTTTGCTTCAGCAAATCTTTTTTATTCTTAGAAATTAAATTGATGTAGATATCCTTTTTGATTTTTCCTATTCCATGTTCATTAAACACATCAGCATTATCACTGAAGGCATCTTCAGACCATCTAAGCAGCATCTGTTTTCCAGTTTCATACTCTGCATAATCCTTATACAGTATATTTACGTGGAGATGATTATCCATCACATGTCCAAAAATACTGATTTCCAATCCTCTTTCATAAGCCGACTTCCTGTAATATTCAACAGTTTCAGAAACGCCCCTGTCTTTCCACATAATATCCGTAGCAAGTTTTCCTGTTGTCTTTTTTTCCCTGACCGTTCTTATTGAGTTGTTTATGGATTCAGGTGCTGCGTGCCTCATCACTCTTATTTTTTCTACTTCTTTCTGTCCATTTACAGCCCATGCAGTAGACGGATCACTTCCATATTCTTCAGCCGTCTCCATTAATTCCTCTGCCATTTCCAGAACCGAATCTTCATCATTTCCGTGAATTTCTACATATACCATTCCCTTAGTTCCTTCAGGTACTTCCGGAATAGCCTTTAAACTTGATGATGTTTCCTTCATTTCATAAATATGCTCAAGTGAAATATCATCAATGTATTCAACTGCAACAACATAAGACTCTTTTCCTTTTAAATCCATCATTCTCACGTTATCCAACCACTTGAGGAGTGGTTTTTCATAATTGAAGAAAAATACTATACCCCAGGTTTCCTTCGGGATTTTTATTAATTTCAATTCACATTCAACTACTAAACCAAACATACCTTCAGATCCAAAATAATCGCTAAAAGAAGAATCACTTTCAGTTAAAACAGATACGTTACCAGAGATGTCGAGTACAGTTAATTCACTTACATAATTTGATACATCGCCATAATGATAATGACTTATACCCTTGGCAGATGTAGCCAGAACTCCACCAACCGTGGCTAAAGTCTCCGTTGGCTCCGGAGGCCAAAAAAGATCATTTCTTGAAAGTTCACTCTTCAATTCATCAAGAACCGTTCCACATTTAACCCTGACCCGATGAGTACCATCCACCTTTTCAACACCGCTAATACCTGAAAACCTACTCATATTCATAGCATGACCTTTTACAGGTACGGACCCGCCGCATATTCCAGTCATACTTCCCTGTATGGTTACAGGAACCTTGTTTTTTTTCATTTCCATCAGTATGTACTTCATCTCATCAATATCTTTCGGAAACGATATGCTTTCAAATGAACCAGAAAATTTTGATTCATCGGTTAAGTAATCATCATAAGTGCTGCTATATTTTTCAATAGAATTCTCATACATAAAAAAACATCCTTAAATTCAATCTTTATCCGAGTCTATAAGTTTGAAAATTTCCTCGAGTACTTTTTCATAATCCATTACTATACCTATATCTGATTTCTTGAAGATAGCTGCATTCTCATCCTTGTTGATTGCTACAATAAATCCACTCTTATCAATTCCTGTAGAAAATGCAGCTGCACCAGATACTCCTGACGCAATGCAGACATCAGGTTTGCAGACTGTGCCGGATACACCAACAAGCTTTTCCATTCCAACCCATGCATTCATTGCAACCGGTCTGCTGACACCTATGTCAAAGCCCAGATTTTCTGCAGTTTCAGTAAACTTCTCAATACTTTCCCTGCTTCCTACACCCTTGCCGAATACAAGTATCTTATTGGAATTCGACAAGTCATATTTCTGTACTTTTTCTGATATCTCAACCTCTTCAATCCATTCGTACTTTGCTATATCAGGTTCTTTTTTTATTTCTTGTTCTTGAGCAGTCAAGCAACAGCCTGGTAAATCCTCTCCGGTTGATGTCGATTTACTTATTGAAATGCAAAAAGGCGCTTTCCTCATTAGAAATTCACCGGTAAGATTACTCGAATAGACCGGCTTCTCTGCAGAGATGCCTTCCTTCAGCACCTTTACACTTTCTACACCCAATATACTGGTTCCATTAATCCTGACGCCCAGTCTTGCAGCCAGCTCCTTACCCCCATCAGTTCCCGGAAACAAAACCACATCGGGGATATTATTGCCAAACTCCTCTACAACAGCATCAAGAAACTCTTCAGGCAAGTAACCTGTGGTGTTTTCCAAACCTTTCCATGAAATACCAGCTTTTGAAGGAATCTCAATCTGTCCTTTCGGGTTATTGCAAAAAACATAATATTCAATTTCAAATCCATCGAAGTTATTTTCTACAAAACACCTGATCTGACGGATATGCGTCAAATAATCCTTCAAGTAACCATTGATAATCCCAACTATCTTCATGCCTTCACCCTGTCCTTCAAATACTCAATATATATCTTTTCGGCAATTTCCAAAGGAGAATCTCCGCTGATCATCTTGCAACATCTGGTCCTGTCTCTTGTTTTCAACTCAATCAATTCATAGGAATTCTGACACATCACTGCGTCGGTTCCATTTACATTTCTGGTATATTCTAGAGCCTTCATATTCTTGACTGCAAGTCTGTCCTTTAGTGTGGGAATTCTCAAATAGGTACTGGCGACATTTCCGACAGCAAAAATAACAGGCCCTGCAACTTTTTGATTTATAATAATAGAGTCTGTCTGGCTTTCAATATTAAATTGTCCATTGTCCTCCTGAATGGATATCCCTCCCTGAATACAGGGTATTTGTAGTTTTTCAGAAAGTATGAATGGAGTCATGCCATTGTCTCCGGGTGTGCTTTGCATTCCTAAAAGCATGACATCGAAAGGACCTTCTTGTAGCGAATAATCCTTAATAATCCCGGCAACCATCCAGGGGTTAAAAACCAAATCTTTTCCTTCTCTTGATGATACAACTTTGTTGAAGCCAAGAGCATACAGGTTTTTTGTTGTCCTTGACGAAAGGTTGCTATCTACTGTAAATGCCGTCAATTCAACAACTTCATTTTTCTCATTTATTTCATCGCGAAGCTTCAGTCCTAATTCCAATGCACTCTCATCATAGGGGTTTATCATCTTTTTTACATATGTTGTTTCGACAGTGCCGGTCTCTGCTGGAGACCAATCACTGTCAGACAACATATCCAAATCCGGTACTGTTTTAAAACATACAAGGATTTTTTTCATTTCACTACTCTATAGGAAATATAGTTCCGGCATTCATTATGCCATTTGGATCAAATGCCTTTTTCAGATTTTCCAGTATGTAATAAGATGATGTATATTCTTCCTTGATGAAATGAGTTCTGTGTTTTCCTACCCCGTGATGATGACACATTGATCCTCCGTGTTTCAATGTTTCCTCAACTATGATATTCTGAATTGGATAATGATATTTGCTGATTTCCTCTTCAGGCTTTATATCAACTAAATTATAGTAGTAAACGAAATATACGTTGGTACCGGTCATATAGCTGTGTGAAGAATGTCCTCCAAGAAGTGTTATGTCGGGAACTTCATTTCTAACTCTTTCTATGGCAGACTGATATATATCATGGATTACATCCCAGTTTCCAGACACTTCTGTAGTGAATCCAAGGTTTTGTGTTTCTACGATTTCAACTCTTTCTTCAGCTACAGCTGCTGGGTCCCAGTTTAGATGTTCAAACCATGTCTTTATATAATGTTCTTCCACCGGCTTGCATTCGTCATATTTTGTAACTATTTCTGCTATGGCTTCGGCTGTAGCATCAGCTATCGCTTTTGGTCCTTCCGCCATGAAAATCAAAACACATTTATCATCTGCAAAATGACTGAAGTGATACGCTCCATCTTCCTCATCGTAGAGCCTGGCCACGCTTGGTTTATAACCAGCCACCATTACTTCCCTTAATATTTCAAACCCAGTCTTCATATTTTCGAGGGTATAACCGAGGAATTTATTGTTTTCCGGCTGGTATTTGAATATCTTAACGGTTACTTCAGTAATATAGCATAAAGCACCCTCATTACCCATGATGACATGACGGATGTCAGGTCCGGCAGCTCTTCTTGGGACATTTTTTATTCGCGTAATCTCTCCGTTAGGGAATACAGCTTCAAGACCAACAACCATGTCTTCTATTCCACCGTATAGAGTTGAGAATTGTCCTATGCTTCTTGTAGCAACAAGTCCACCCATTTGAGCCAATGGTTTTGACTGTGGAGAATGACCTGTTGTATATCCTTGTTCTCTAAGTTTATCTTCCAATACTTCGAGTGGAACTCCACATTGGGCGGTAGCAAGCATATTGTATGTATCAATTTTGATTATTTCATTCATTTCCGAACCGTCTACCACCAAAGAGTTCTCAAGTGCAGTTTCAAGGCCTCCCTCAGTTGCAGAACCTCCTGTTCTAGGAACTACGTTTATTCCATTTTCATTGGCATACTTCAGGACGCTTGAAACATCCTTGGTATCCTTAACCTTTACCAGTGCTGCAGGCATCGGTCTTGTGTATATGCCGTTTATGTCTTCGTATTTCCTAAACCTGTCATGGCTGTTCTCCTTGAGAACCTGCTCATCAGTTACTACACTTTCATTTCCAACAATCATTTTCAAATCATTTGAAATCTTATCTCTTGTTAATGTAATCATAATACCTCATCCTTTTTATTTCCTGCATTCATACAGGTCACTTTATCTATAATCTCTTTTTTAGCCACCACTTTTAAATACCAGTACTATTTAAATACCGGAAATGATTTTTTCAGAATTTCATCCGTGCATGAAGTTATATGCTTATACACTCCATCATTCATACTCTTATAAGTACCAACATTGTCAGATAATGGCTCGAATACATCCCTAATCTTTACCATCTTCTCTATTGCATTTTCATAACTGTCATACTCGTCCAATGCTACGGCAACACTTATTGCAGCTCCTAAACTTGCTGATCCGTTGACTACATTCCTTCTTGCAGGAAGTCCAAACACATCTGCAAATATTTGCATGAATAATTCGCTGTTTGAACCGCCACCTGAAACAACTATGTCTTTCAGCTCAATACCAAGTTCTTCGCACATATCATCTGCACAATTCTTAATAGTCATTGCTATGCCCTCGAGTATTGACCTGTACATGTGTGCTCTCGTATGTCTGCCGTCAAACCCTATCATGATACCTTTCTTGTATGGTTCATGTGAAGGGGCAAGCCAATCCAGCACAGTCATAAGTCCATGGCTTCCTGCCGGTACATCTTCAGCTTCTCTGTTGAGATATTCCTCGGGAGATATGCCTAAATCATTGGCCTTGTTTACTATATCGTCTCCAAGTAGATTCTTGAACCAGCTTACAGTCCACATTCCCCTTCTTATTCCAAAGCTCTCATAAAGATAATTGTTTGGAGTGTTGGCAAAGTTTGTCCAGAATTTTTCAGTTCCTTTTGGGTTGTCATGTCCATGAACCATTGAGCAAATATAAGTACCTAAGGAAACCAATGCAGTTTTTTCAGAAAGGGTGCCTGAACCGAGTGCTTCAACAGCCTTGTCATTGCCGGTTGCTATTACAGGTATTCCTGCAGGAAAACCCGTAGCATTCGCTGCCTCTTCGGTAATGTATCCAAGAATTGTTCCGGGCATCTGTAAATTGAAAAGCATTTCTCTTGGGATATTTATACTTTTGAAATACTCTTCATCATCAGTCCATTCCCATGTATCAGTATCTATAGGCCACATTCCTTGATAGTTGGCTGCTGTATCATTGAAATTACCTGTGAACCTATGGGTTATATAGCCAGAAGATGTAGTAACATATTTTACATCATCATTTACATGCTCATAAGCTTTTGAAACCCTTTCATCCATCCAGCTAAGTGCCGGTTGTGCAAGTGAACCATCCTCCTTGAGAAAGCACCTGCAAAACCTTATTGTACAAAGCCCCATACCAATTATTTCTTCTTTCTTCCCTGGGAATTTATCCATAGCCTTGTTTCCTGCCGAAATTATTGCATCCCAGAAATCATCATCCGGGTGCTCAACAATACCTGGTTCAGGCAAATCCATAGGCCTTAGAGGCTGTCTTCCTTCACAGACTACATTACCTTCCAAATCAAAGATTATTACCTTTGCGCTTTGGGAGCCTTCATCAACACCAATAATATATTTATTTTCCATTGCTCCACTTCCTTTATTATTTCATGTTCCTTTATCTAACCAGATATCCACCATCAACAGCCAGTATATGCCCATTAACATAGTCTGAAGCCCTGCTGGCCAAGAACACTGTAGCTCCCATAAGGTCCATAGTCTCTCCCCATCTGTTAGCTGGTATATGGTCAAGGACCTTCTTGTTCCTTTCAGGTATGCTTCTTGTCTCTTCGGTGATTGCTGTTGCATAGTATCCCGGTGCAATACCGTTAATCTGGATATTGTGCTGCGCCAATTCATCACAGTATGCCTTGGTAAATCCTGCTATGCCGTGCTTGGTTGCAGCATATGCCGGCGACAATTGACAGCCAAGGAAAGAGAACATTGAGCAAATGTTGATTATTTTTCCACTCTTTTGAGGTACCATAAATTTTGCTGCTTCATAACTCAGTTCAAAGGCTGCTGTAAGATTTATTGCTATCATAGGATCCCAGTCTTCCCTTCCAAACTCCAGAACATCGTCACAAATGCATATCCCTGCACAGTTAACAAGAATATCTATAGAGCCAAGTTCTTCAACGCATTTTTCAACTATTTCTTTTGCGGAACCTTTTTTTGTTATGTCTTTATTCATGAAGACATATTTACAACCTTCATTCTCAATAAGCTCTTTTGTTTTACCATCATCATCCATTATGCTTGGTACAAAAATATTCGCTCCAGCTTTTGCAAGCGCAAGTGAAAATGCTTGTCCCAGACCAGTGTTTCCACCAGTTACTAAAGCATTTTTGCCTTTAAGTGAAAAAAAGTCCATTTGAAAATCAGTGATATTCATAGTGTAACCTCCATTAATTGAATTATTGTTTGATTACTATTATTGTTAAGCTGCATGCATTAAACAACAAAAAAAAGATAAGCAGACTTCCTCAAGGAAGTTACTTATCTCCATCTCCAGTAACATGCTTAGATTATATATAACGTTTTCATCTTTGTCAAGTCAATTTAAGCCAATTATTACGCCACGACTTTGTTAATATATTAACAAAATTATCTTCTTTTAATTTTAAAATTTATTTAGTATACTAAAAATAGATTATTTGTTGGTTATTTGATTATTAATTTCAAAATAGTTATTTGGAAAGGTTGAGTATATGAATAGATTTATAGAAACACTGGAAGACAATCCAATAATTGCGGGTATAAAGGATGATGATGCCCTTGCCAAAGTTATTAAATCAGAATGTAGAGTTGTCTTCATACTATATGGAAATATTATGAACATTGCACAGATAGTTAAAACATTGAAAGACAACAATAAAATGGCTTTTGTCCACATAGATCTCCTGGAAGGGGTATCCCACAAGGAAGTAGTCCTTGATTTCGTTAAGGCCAATACCCATGCCGATGGGATAATAAGCACTAGAACTCCATTAATAAGAGCAGCAAAGTCCCATGGACTCATTGCGATACACAGATTCTTTTTAATTGACTCAATGTCTTTTTACAATATTCCAAAGCAAGTCAAACAATCCAAACCGGATTTCATAGAAATCATGCCTGGTGGGATGCCTAAATACATCAGATGGGTTTTGGATGAAGTAAACATCCCAATAATAGCCGGCGGTCTTGTATGCGAAAAGGAAGATGTTGTAAGTGCTCTCGGAGCAGGGGCAACAGCAATATCAACTACAAACCAGGGAGTATGGGAGATGTAATATTTATGAATTTTTGGAGGCTGTCAAATCATTCGATGAGACAGCCTCTTTTACATTTAGGGGATTATTGTATTTTTTTTAATCATTGTCTACATACTGACGAATCAGCCTGCATGCCTGGGATTGGCTGATGTCCAGTGCATCGGCAATCTTTCTTGTGGTTTTGTGTTCCTTGTATGCATTTATTATCATATTTTTTTTCACATCTTCAATGGCATCTGACAGACTTCCATCCATCTTGCAGCCTGTAACTTTGTCAAGGGTAAAGAACCTCGGTGGAAGGTTTGTTGCCTTTATATACTCCTCTTCCATCATCAGTATGCTTCTTTCTACGATGTTTGACAGTTCCCTTATGTTTCCTTTCCAACTGTATTTCATGAGAAGATCCATTGCTTCGTCTGAGAATCTGCAGTTCCTTGAATATTTCCTGTTGAAGACATTCAGGAAATGTGCTGTCAGGATTTGTATGTCCTGGATCCTCTCCCGTAAGGGAGGGATGTTCAGTTCGAAAACATTGAGTCTGTGGTACAAATCCTCCCTGAACTTGTGTACCTCTATCATCTGTTTGAGGTCGCAGTTCGTGGCGCATATTATCCTTATGTCAAGCTTTATTGGAGTCACGCTGCCTATGGGGGTATATTCCTTTTCCTGCAATACGTGAAGGAACTTTGCCTGGAGATCCATGGGAAGTTCTCCTATTTCGTCAAGGAAGAGCGTCCCGCCGTTGGCCATCTCGAAAAGTCCCTTCTTCCCATCGGAACTGGCACCTGTGAACGACCCCTTCTTGTATCCGAATAGTTCCGATTCTATGAGGGTGGGGTTTATGCTTGCCATGTTTATGCTGATGAAGGGTTTGTCCTTTCGGTTGCTTATGCCGTGGATGTACTTGGCAAGAAGACTCTTGCCGGTACCCGTTTCCCCAAGTATCATGCAGGGCACATCATAGGAGGAAATCTTGTTTGCCAGTTTGACGACCTTTTTCATATTTGGGCTTTTGTATATCAGGTCTGTGATTTCCTCGAACTTTTCATCGTAGTTTGACTCAATGGGAGCAAGCTTCTGTGACAGGAAGCTGAATTCGTCACGACAGCTTTGGACGACATACTTTACGTTGTTTTCTTCATCGAGGATTGGAACTGAAATTGTTTCAAGGTCTATTCCCAGAAGTGTTTTCTGGTTTTGAATGACGGATCTTTTTTCCTTGTAGACATAGGGAACGCTGGAAGGGGTCCAATACTTTTCGGTTCCTATGAAATAATCAAGGGTTTTTCCTATGAGCTCGTCTTGTGCCAGTCCATAGTGCCTGCCGCAAGCCTTGTTTGCATATAGGATGGTATAATTGTCGTCCCATATGACAATCTCGTCATAAATATTGTCTATTATGTTGACCAAGTCTTTAATGTCCGTGTTTTTGATGAAATTTTCCATTATTCTACCTGCTTTCAAAAATAATTAACCAATAGATAAATATAAAATATCGATTTTGTTAAAATATTAACATGGCGATTCAAGTATAACCAAAATCTTGGATGAGTTCAATACAAATATTCATTTTTTTGCACTTAGTGTTGGGGTTTGTCGGGGAGGGTGTTAACGTTTGCTTGGCGTTTTCGTAAGTAGTTCATTTTCAATGACATTATATAATAAAACAATCAGTTCTGGAAGTAAGCACTTCATAGTGTTATAGTATAAAAAATATACTGTTGACAACAGGTGGTTACAATTATGAAAAAGCTGCTAACAAAAAGTGATACCGGTTTGAACTTTTCAAGCTGAAGATTTATATTGACATTGCACACAAAAAATATTAAAATGTACTAAAATCGAATACATCTTATCAAGAGAGATTGAGGGACAGGCCCGGTGATATCTCAGCAACCTGCCAATGCAAGGTGCTAAATCCTGCAGATTATATCTGGAAGATAAGCAATATGACAATAAACTTCTCTTTCGGGGAAGTTTTTTTATTACATGATGTTCAAGATAATTCCGGTTTCCAGGAATTATCAATCTATTTAACATCAAATAATTATAAGGGCGCGATGTCCTGAGAATTATATTTGTATATTTAAAGGAGTCATATTCTGATAGTGATGTATTAGACAT
This sequence comes from Dethiosulfatibacter aminovorans DSM 17477, assembly GCF_900142005.1. Lineage (GTDB taxonomy): Bacteria > Bacillota > Clostridia > Tissierellales > Dethiosulfatibacteraceae > Dethiosulfatibacter > Dethiosulfatibacter aminovorans. The sequence goes on along the minus strand of NZ_FQZL01000019.1, from coordinate 18,578 downwards.
TTATTATTGGAGGAAGCAAATGAGTACAGCAGTATTGAAATTCGGAGGAACATCCGTGGCGACAAGCGACAGGAGAGAGCAGGTCTATGACAAGATTGAGGAGAATAGAAAGATTCACGACAATATCGTAGTTGTGGTTTCGGCGCAAGGAAGGGAAGGTTCCCCCTATGCTACGGACACCTTGCTAAATCTTGTGAAATCTGAATGCATGAGTTACAGCGAAAGGGAGCTTGACATGATATATTCATGTGGAGAGGTAATCTCATCATCCATAATAGCATCAAATCTAATCGACAGGGGCATTGATGCAGTCAGTCTGACCGGCGGCCAGGCTGGAATAATCACCGACAGGAATTTTGGCGACGCCAATGTTTATGATGTGGATACAAGAAACATAATGAGGCATTTCAACAAAGGAAGAGTAGTTGTAGTTGCAGGCTCCCAGGGAAGGACCATAGACGATGAAATCACAACTCTCGGTAGGGGAGGAAGTGACACTACGGCGGTGCTCTTGGGAATCCACCTCAATGCAGATGAAACCATAATTTATACTGATGTGGAAGGCATAATGACTGCGGATCCAAGGTTGGTTGAGGAATCAAAGGTAATGAAAAGCGTAGGCTTTGATTTTTGCCTGAATTATGCCGAAAACGGGGCCAAGGTCATCCACGACAAGGCTGTACGGCTGGCAATGAAGAATGATTATGAGAATGTATGTATCAGGTCCACATTTTCGGAATCAAAAGGTACAAGGATACAAAGAAACAGTGCTGAAAACCTCGGATTTGGATATGATTCTGCCAGGGAAAGGGGGAGGATAGTAATTGGAGATTCGGAACTGAAGTATAAGAAGCTTCTGAGGGATATCATAGCCAAGAATGATGGAATACAGGTGGGAAGGCACGACAATATCATAGAGTTCGAGTTCTATGGAGGAGAAAGGACGAAGAATATAGAGGCAATACACGATGGTCTTGTGAAATGCATTTTCACTGAAGAAAGGAAAAATGGCAGGTCGGTAAAAAGTGATTAGCGATTAAGTAAATATGCATCAATTATTGACACTTTTTTGAGATGATTATATAATTAATAGTAGAGAAAAACAGGCATACGTCAAGGACTACGGGATGGAGTGAGATTTCATCCTTGTTTGGAACCAGGGGTATGCCTTTCTTTTTAACATATTTAGGTTATGCAGTCAAGTAGGGTTGCATACTGACAACACTAGAAAGGATGAGGTGAGATTATGAATCGTATATCCGTTATAGGCAGCATCAATGTGGACCTGGTAGTAGAGGCTCAGAAAAGACCGATTAAGGGCGAAACAATATTCGGGGAAGCTTTTTCCATCGTTCCTGGTGGAAAGGGTGCGAATCAGGCAGTTGCAATAGCAAGACTTGGCGGAGAAGTCAAGATGTTTGGATGCGTAGGTGACGATGTATATGCAGATGCAATGATCAGGAATCTCAAGGACAATGGTGTGAATATTGACAACGTGAAAAAAATTGACGATGTTTCCACCGGAGTAGCAGTAATAACGGTGGCTGAAAATGACAACAGCATAATTGTTGTCAAGGGAGCCAACGACTGTGTGGATATCGAGTATGTTGAAAGTGTAAAAGATGAGATACTGAAGTCGGATTTTGTACTTATGCAGTATGAGATACCTTTGAAGACTGTTGAATACATCGTTGACCTGTGCCATGAAAATGGCATCAGGGTAATAATAAATCCTGCCCCAATTGCCGAAATTAGTGCAGAATCAATAGAAAAGGCCGACTATGTTACTCCAAACGAGCATGAAGCAGTGCTCATGTTTGAAGGAATGGAAGATATTGAAGATATTCTGAAGAAATATCCCGAGAAATTAATAGTGACCCTTGGAGAAAAGGGAGCATCATATTTCAACGGTTCAGAAGTGATAAATGTTCCAATAATTGAGGGTGTGAATGTTGTCGATACGACAGGAGCGGGAGATACTTTCTCGGGTGCACTGGTGAAATTTCTTGCCGATGGAATGGACATAGAAAAGGCAATGGAATTTGCCCAGTGTGCAAGCGGAATGTCAGTGGAGAGGTTCGGTGCACAAGGTGGGATGCCAACACTTGAGGAAGTTGAAGGCAGGATGAAAAATAAATGATGGATTTAATGACAATATGAAGTATTTCTTTGAATATGAATGAAGAGAGTTTAATGGCGACAGCCATTTGGCTTATAAAATCAAGGACGTTTTATTCTACAACAAGTTTCGTAATTATTTATCCAACACCCAGTATCTCATTGAAGCGTTTCGATACCGGTTGTTGAAGAAATAAACTCAACTAAGTTGTAGCTTAAAACCGGGAGGAGAGTTTTTATGAAAAGATTTATTGCTTTATTTATTGTAGTAGTAATGCTGGGAGCAATGTTCATTGGATGTTCACCGAAAGAGGAACCTGCAGAGCCTGCAGAAACTGAGGAACCTACAGGCACTGAAGAACCCTCGGAGGAGATGAAGACTCTTACGGTTCTTAACTGGAAGGGATACGGTTCGGATGCGGATTATTCCGTTAAGGTCTTCGAGGAGATGTACAACTGCAAGGTTGAGCACGTTTACTTCACTTCCCTTGAGGAGATGCTTACAATGCTGAGAACTGGCGGACTTGGAACAATTGACGTTTGTCTTCCGAACTCAAATGTACTTCTTCAAGCTTGGAATGAAGGGCTTATACAACCTATAGACACTTCGAAGATGGAGAACTACATGCTTCTCAAGGAAGACCTTAGAAAATTTGATGACGCTTATGATGCTGATGGTAATGTTTACGGTGTGCCTTGGGCTTGGGGAACAACTTCCCTTGGATACAACACTGATGTAATCGATGAAGAGATAACTTCATGGGCTGCTCTTTGGGATGACAAGTATGCAGGAAAGGTGGCTTACTTCGACGATTACAACACTGCAATACTGACAGCAGCACTTTACCTTCAGGAGGAAGATCCTCAAAATCCGGACCTTGAAAAGGTGGAGGAAGCTCTTCTGGACCTTAAGGAAAACACTAGAACCTACTGGTCAAGCTACGACGACTATTTGAAACCTTTTGCGGCCGGTGAGATAGTAATAGGAAATATGTGGACAGGGCTTGCAAGTATAATGTACAGGAATGGAGATCCTATCAACTATATTTATCCTGAAGAAGGTACAGTAGGCTGGTCAGACTACTGGGCAATAGCTACAGATGCTCCCAATCCGGACCTTGCATTAAAATGGCTTGATTTCATGAGTGGTGAGCAGTTCCAGACTGATTTTGCAAACGACCCATACGGAGCAGTGCCTTCAAACATGAATGCACTTAACGGACTGACAGATGAATTGAAAAAAGCCTTCTTCATCTATCCGGAACCTCCAACCAATCTTGTAATGCAGGCATCCCAGGACGAGGAGACCAAGCAGGCATGGCTTGAAGTTTGGAACAACGTAAAATCACATTAATCTGAGAAAACAACTAAAGGTGTTGTTCCCACAGGGGACAACACCCTATTTCCATTTACAAAACACCGCTTTTACATATGAAAACCGATAAAAATCTATCCGAAGAGGTGATTGATATGGCAAACAATAAAAAGCCAATCAGCAAGGGTGGAACCATGATACTTCCATCGTCCCTGCTTTTTCTCTGTTTGTCTCTGATTCCCCTGGGAATGCTTATATTCTTCAGTATGATAAAGGGTAATATAGGTATTCACGGTGAAATTCGAGGCTATACTATCGACAATTTCGTAAAGATGTTTTCAAGCCTTACCTTTACCAGGCTCATGTTCAAGTCTGTGGGAATAGGAATACTGGTTACTCTGATCTGCATAGTGATCTCATATCCTGCTGCATGGGGGATAGCAAAGGTGATTAATCCAAAAAACAAGAACCTTATGATGATGCTCATAATAGTGCCTTTTTTTACCAGTCAGCTTTTACTGATATATGCAATAATGGTAATATTCCAGGCCAAGGGGGTTGTGATGACTTTCCTTGGTGCTATGAATCTTGCGGATCCATCGACGTCAATTCTTTATTCAAATACTGCAGTGGTAATAGTCCTGGTCTATGAATATCTTCCCTACATGATTCTCAGCCTTTATACCTCCATTGAAGGAATAGACGACAATCTAATAAGTGCGTCCCAGTCGCTGGGGGCCGGTAAATGGGAGACTTTCAAGAACATAGTGTTCCCCATGAGCATTCCGGGGCTTCTGTCTGGAATACTGCTGGTATTGGTTCCTGTGACAGGGAGCTTTGTTGAGCCAACACTGGTTGGGGGGCCAAACGGCATGATGGTAGGGTCCCTTATCAATTCACAGTTTTCAATAGTTCTCAATATGGGTTACGGAGCGGCCTTGTCCTTCGTATTCCTGATTGTCCTCAGTATCATAATGGCTGTTGTAAGAAAGTCCATTAAAGTAGCCAATAGGTCGATAGGAGGTATGGAAGAATGAGAAACAGAAAGTTCAATCTTGCCATCAAGGTATGGCTCACAGCCACCTACATGCTAATCTTCATACCCATATTTGTAATAATAATGATGTCTTTCAACGAGACCCGCTTCGGAATGCTTCCCTTTATTTTCACCACCCGGTGGTATGTAATGCTTTTTGAAGAGAGCAATCTGTTTCCAGCTACCCTGTTGTCTCTGGAGCTGTCGGGAACGGTGGCATTGACGTCCATGTTTATTGGTACTTTAACAGCCCTTGGAGCACAGTATGTTCCAAAGAAGGTAAGCGATGCTCTCATGGGGGTTGCACAGCTTCCCATAATCATTCCATGGCTTGTGCAGGCAATTGCCCTGTTGCTGCTCTTCAACCTTACGGGCCTTGGAAGGTCGTATATGGGAATGTATCTAGGCAACCTGATAGTTGTGCTTCCATACTGCATAATGATGGTTTTGGCAAGGTTCAACGAAGCGGACAGGACTCCCGAAGATGCGGCGAGGACTCTTGGTGCCAGCTATCCAAGGGTTTTCAAGGATGTTATATTTCCAATGCTTGTACCTGGAATAATATCGGGGGGACTGATGTCCTTCGTGGTGTGCTTTAACGCCTTTGCAATGCAGTTTTTCCTTGCGCCTTTCGGCGTCAGGACGCTGCCCATGGAAATATTCACCCTTATAAGAGTCGGTTACGAGCCCGACATGAATGCACTTGCTAGCATAATAATGACCGTTACCATAGTGCTTGTCGTCATGCTTAACAAGCTGGGATACTCGGCCAACAGATTGATGAAGTCCAAATAAGGCAATTTCATAATGGAAATGTCCAATAAGGAGAAAATGATTTGAAAGGATTAGTAATAAAGAACATAAACAAGTCATTTGGATCCAATCAGGTCCTATATGATATAAATTTCGAAGTGAAGGACGGAGATTTCGTTTCCCTTCTTGGTCCTTCGGGATGCGGCAAGACAACGATACTAAGGATAATTAACGGTCTTGAAACGGCGGATACCGGGGCAGTCATAGTAAACGGAGAAGACATTACCAAGGTTCCGGTGGAGAAGAGGAATATAGGAATGGTTTTCCAGAACTATGCCCTGTTTCCAACAATGTCCGTTGCAAAAAATATCGGATATGGCCTCAACATCAGGAAGAAAAGCAAGGAGGAAATAGCGGAAAAGGTTGACTGGGCGCTTAAACTTGTGAAACTTGAAGGAATGGGGGACAGAAAGATCACCAAACTTTCGGGAGGACAGCAGCAAAGGGTGGCCCTTGCAAGAGCCCTTGTCATTGAACCGTCAATACTGCTTCTTGACGAGCCTCTTTCGGCCCTTGACAGGAAGATAAGGGCCGAGATGCAGTACGAGCTGAGAAACATCCAGCAGAACATAGGAATAACGACAATATTCGTAACCCACGACCAGGAAGAGGCGCTTACCATGTCAGACAAGATCATTCTCATGAACAAGGGTGTTATAGAACAGGAAGCTGACCCCATAAATCTCTACAATTATCCAAAGTCAATATTTGCATCTGATTTCCTTGGAAAGGCCAACATACTAAAGGGTAAGCTGGTTGAAAAGGATGGGAAATGGGCTGTAGAAGGCAGGGGATGGACAATAGGAGTGAACCACAAGGATGGCAGGGATGGAGATTCGGTAAGTGTTGCAGTAAGGGGGGAGCACTTCAATATAGACAAGAATGAATTCGAGGGATCCCAGGAATTCAAGATCACAAACAAGGTGTTTACGGGGTCCGTCTGCAAGCTTTTGGGGAACATGGGAGAGGATGAAATAGAAATATCCATAATAAGCCTGGATGCTGAAAAGTATCAGGTTGGAGACACAGCCCATGTCATGCCTACTCTTGAAACCACCCTGTACTTCAAATAAGGTATGTGAAAGAAGTGTGGAATTCGAAGAGTTCAATGCGACTGGAATTAATGATATAAAATATTAGATATATGAGGTGAAGTATGTATCAGATACCATGCAATAAATACTGGAACACCTGGAGTTCTAAAAGTCCAGCAATTATGGAATTCCTTCCTGCCGAGTTTTATATTTCGATAGGAGCAAACTCCTATGCTGAAAACGGCAAATATACCAATTTTCCCTTCACGAAGAAGATAAAGCTGTTCGAGCACCATCCTGACGGCAACTACTGCAGGCTGCAGGTGGAACATGGAGGGACGGTGCTTGAGATAGAGTATGTCAAGTCCGATGACTATACCGTGACTGGCAGGATAAGGGCATTGAAATTCGGAGAGTGGGGTCTTAGGTTCCAGACACTCATATCCTTTGGATTTGAAAATGAAGGAAAGACAGGCAATGAGGTTGGAAAAGTCGAGGAGAAGAATGGAAGCTTCTCGGCTTCCAAGAGAAGCTATGAGATTGCAGTGGCCCTAAAGGACAGTCCCATAAGGGACTGCTATGTTGATACAAGGGATGCCCTCGGCCAGGCTATAGAGGACCTTGGATACTATACTCCCATGCCGGAGACGGATGAGGTCAACTGGTACAGCACCATGTACAACCTTGAGGAAACTCCAGAAATAGTGTTTTCCGTATGCGTTTCAAACGACTATGAAACAAGTGTGGAAAAGGCCGAGAATGCACTTGACGTATCCTTTGAAGAGCTTAAGGAAAGATACATGTCGCCGCTTACAAAGCTGTCCAAGGGAGAGAATATTTCTGCAATGGAATCCATGCAGGAGGTAATGGCATGGAATACAATTGCCGACCACAAGAACCAGAGGGTGTTCACCTCCCTTACAAGGTTCTGGATAGACAGGAAGTTCGGAGGCTGGTTCATCTGGCTTGACGACATACTTATGCACGGTCTCATAAACGCCTATGCGGGAGACTGGACTATGGCAAGAAACTGCATGAAGTCGGCAATGGACAATACCACACCTGAAGGCAACCTTGCCTGCCTCATGGCGGAATTCACGGAGTGGGTTGACAGATCACAGCCTCCAATCACAAGCTTCATAATCTACAAGTACTACCAGCTTACTGGAGACAGGCAGCTTCTTGAAGAAATATATCCCGTACTTCTAAAGGCAAACCTTTGGTGGTACGAGAACAGGGATGGAAACGGAAACGGAGTACTCGAATACGGAAGTTCCCAAGTCGGAAAGGGACACTTCAACGGTACAAAGCTTGCCGCCAAGGACGAGGCCGCAATGGACAACAGCCCCATGTACGACAGCGCCAAATTCATCAAGGAAACAAACACCATAAACATGGAAGACATAGCCATGAACAGTCTTCTTGTACTGGACGGGGAATGCTTGTCCCATATAGCAAATATTGTAGGAGACAAGGAAAATGCCCAGTTTGTTCTTGAGAAATCAAACGACCTCAGGAAGAAAATAGATGAAAACCTCTGGGACTACGACAACGAGATTTATGCGAACAAGCACTGGGACAAGGGCTTCGTATGCCCAAGCCCCACAAGCTTCTATCCTCTTGCGGCAGGAGTGCCTGAGGGGGAAAGGATAGACAGGCTTATCGACCATATTTTTGACGAGGAGGAATTCTGGACCGAGCTTCCGCTGCCTTCCATATGGCTTAAGGAGGAATCAGTAAACGACAACGTCTACTGGAGGGGAAGATCCTGGCCTCCTCTTAACTTCATAACCTATGTTGGCTTGAAGAGATACGGCAAATACGAGGAAGCGACTAGACTTCTCAACAAGATAATGAAGCACTATACAAGGCTTTGGGACGAGGAGAAGGCCTGCTACGAGAACCACAACACCTTCACCGGAGAAGGAAGCGACTCCGTGGATACGGATCCATATTACGGATGGGGAGCCCTTTATCCCCTCATGTGGACCCTCGAGCACATAGACATAGACCCATGGAACGGCTTCCACTTCGGAAATCCTGAAGGGAAGGATTTTGAAATAAACGGATTCAAGATGGCTGATGGAATATATGATTTGAAGTGCAGCAGTGAAGGGACCATCTTGAAGAAAGATGGCTTGGAGATAGTGAAGACCGATGCTGTAGGAAGGTTCACGCACTTCGAATACGGTGACCACTATATCACAGTGACTGTTCCTGTCCAGGACAGGGGATGCAGCATAACTCTTGGAAATGAAGAGCCTATAAAGGTGTCCATAAACGGTGAAGTTGTGGAAAACAGCAATAAAATATATATCAAGAAAGGCAAGTCAATCAAGATAGAGCTACATAAATAAATTTCATGATCGGGTGTTGGTAACAGAGTTTTACTAATGCATGGTTATATGATTTTGGAAGGTGCAGCATGAAGATATTCAACAGCCACTCCCATTTAGGCGTGGACATAGAAAGAGGAAAGATGGGTCTCAAGTACATATTCGACAAGTCCTACATAGGATGGCTTTACGAACTGCCCTCCGAGTCCAGAGAGGACATCAAGGCGTATTTCGAAAAGGTAATGACAATGAAGGCGTTTGTTCAGTTAAAGGCTGCTCTTGAGAAGCTATACGGCAATGGACTCAAGCTTGACCTTAACACCTGGGATGTTTTTGATGAGAGAATCAAAAAAGCCTATGAAGATCCAAATCATGAGAACCATGTGCTGAGAGACGTATGCGGATATGATGAAATCCTCCTTGATGACTGGATAGACATAAGAAGCAGTGGAAGCAACGGTGTTGAATGCAGCGTTGCATTGAGATGCGATTTCATGTTCTACGGGTATTCAAGGGAAGGCCTTGAGTCCTGCGAGGCGAACAATTTTGACTTCTTTGATCATGTTCCCGACAATATATATGATTATGAAATCAAGATGAGGGATTATATCAAGGAGTCCCTAGAAATGGGAAAATGCACAGCGCTCAAGGTGTGCATGGCATATTTCAGGGATCTTGATTTCGAGCCTGTAGACTGTCATATGGCAGGGGTCGTATATGAAGATGACGAAAGTTCCGAATATATAAGAATGTTTCAGGATTATGTAATGGCAAAGATTTGCGAGATAGCAGGTGAGTTCAACATACCGATTCAGATCCATACCGGCCTGGGTCAGGTGACTGATACCAGCCCGATTAATCTTATGCCCCTGATCAGAAAATATTCAAATGTCAGGTTTTCTCTTCTTCACGGAGGATTCCCATGGGCTGACGACCTTTTGGCGGTTCTTTACGAATGTCCGAACGCATGGCTTGACATATGCTGGATGCCTTCACTTTCGAGCATCATCGCCAGGGACACCCTCATTAATGTCCTTGAGCTGATAGGCACGGACCGGATAATGTGGGGCTGTGATGCGGCAACTGTGGAGGAGAGTTATGGAGCATTGCTGGCAGGAATTGATATTCTTGATGAGGTTAATGGATATTTCATCAACAAGGGAGTATTTGACGAAGCATTTGGAGACAGATTGAAGGAAAAGATATTATACAGCAATGCTAAGGATTTTTTTAATGAACTATAAAGACAAGCTATGTTGAAAGAGTAAAACATCTCTGACAGCATAGCTTTCTTTCTGTGGTGATGATTGAACACTAATCAGAGATGAAGAATGTTGTTGACATTGTACTTTATTGGATGATAGTATTTAAATATATCGGAAAATGGAGATTTTTATGAATTTAAATGAAAAAAAGCTAAGGTATGAAATACTGAGTGAAATGTCCCAAAATAGAGTTCCTATGGGAGCAAGCATGCTTGCTCTTATTATAGATACCTCACAGGCAACTATTGGAAGACAACTTCAGCAGCTTGAATTTGAAGGGTATTTGATGAAGCACAGCAACAAGGGAAGGACAATAACGGAAGAGGGACTTGAATATTTGAAGGGATTGAAGAATGATATTGAAAGTGACAAAAAAGCACAGGCTTTGATTGCTGTTTCAAGGGACGAGTCGGAGGAAAGGCTCTTGGATGTTTTAAGAACAAGAAAGGTCATAGAAAAGGAAACCATTAAATGTGCAGTTGAAAAGATTACAGATGATGAAATTGAATTTTTGAAAAGTCTTATTAATGAACAGGAACTTAAAGTATTGCAGGGAATGCTTGGCGAGGAGGAAGACTACAAGTTTCATTGTGAGATAGCAAGGATTTGTGGGAACAAGGTTCTTGAAGAGATATTGGTCCTGATATTGTCACAGCGAAATTCCTATTCAAAGTTTTCTATCATAAGGAACAGAGTGAAGCATACGGTGATTAATCACAAACTCATACTGGAAGCCATAGAAGACAGGGATACAGAAAAGGCGGAGAAGCTCATGGTTGAACATTTGGAGCAAACGATTAAAGATGTGGAGGATTACTTTAAAGAGAATTCGAGTAAAAAGGTTAAATAAAATTTACAGAAAGGTATTGCATGATAATACATGGTGTGTTATTATCTAGTTAGTTAATCATCAGTGATGAATGAACAAAAATTAAAGATGAGTAGTGAAATTCAGGAGGTATTTATGAAACCAATAGAAACTGCAGCTGAGTTTAAAGCAAAAAAGGTTGCAAAGAGTGGAAAGATGAGAGGTGCCGATGCACTGGTGGAACTTCTTAAGAGTCATAACGTAGAGTACATTTTTGGAGTACCTGGAGATACAAGCATGGCTTTTCACGATGCGATGAGGATTAACAAGGAAGAGATTACTCATATACTATGCAGAGATGAGAGGAATGCAGCCTACTCTGCCGATGCATATGCGAGGATGTCCGGCAAAACGGGAGTGGTGGAGGTCCCTAGTGGTGGAGGAGCCCTTTATGTAGTGCCTGGTGTAAGTGAAGCCAATGTATCAAATATACCTCTTATGTGCATAGCTTCGGAAATATCCATGAGCAGCGATGAGACATGTGCATTGACAGACTGTAACCAGGAAGCGCTTTTCAATGCAGTTACAAAATGGAATACCAAAGTAAAGCTGGGATCAAAAATTCCTCATATCATGAAGAAGGCATTCAGAATGTCAACTGGTGGAGTTTCAGGAGCTGTAGGACTTACATTCCCTGAGAATATTTTGAGAGAAGAGGTTGATTTCAGTGAGGATGAATTGAATGGACCAGACTACATAGGGGGATTTGCACCATTCAAGAATTCGGTTTTCAAATCGGATATAGCGAAACTCATGGAAATGTTGGGGAAATCAAACAGACCGATAGTTCTTGCAGGTGGTGGTGTTCACCTGTCTGGAGCTCATGATGAGTTGGAGAAGTTTGTAGAAAACTTCAGGCTTCCTGTAGTGACTTCCATTGACGGAAAGGGAGCTGTATCGGAAATGAAGCCAATGGCTCTTGGTGTTGTAGGAGCCAACGGTGGATCGGAAGAAGCAAATGATGTATTGAAGAATGCAGATCTTGTCATAGTATTGGGATCCAAGCTCAACAATGTTACTACCATGGGCAAGAGACTGATAAATCAAGATGCGAAGGTTGTCCAGGTGGATCTTGGAGAAGAAGTAATTGGAAATAACATTAAAATTGACCTTCCGATCATGTGTGACATAAGATCTCTTTTAAGTGAAGTCAACTCAATGTTCATAGATGGAAACGGAAAGGGACTTGAGGAATGGAATGGATATGCAGAGGCAAAGCTTAAAGAAAAGAGGGATAGGATTGATGAGGAATACAAGCTTGAGAGTGAGCGCATACTTCCTGCACAGATATTCAAGGTTCTAGAAGAAAACACTGATGAAAATGCAGTATTCGTAGCTGATGCAGGTACACCTACACCATACCTTTCATCATATCTAAGACTCAAGAGCGCAGGTAAGAATACTGTTATACCAAGAGGTCACGGGGCCCTGGGATATGCACTCGCGGCATCAATCGGAGCCCAGGTTGCAAGACCAGACTCTAAAGTGATATCAATGTTTGGAGATGCCAGTTTCGGCATGGCAATGGGAGATCTTGAAACAGCCAAGAGATATAATCTTCCGATCGTATTTGTGAATTTCCAGAACAACACATACGGATGGATCAAGACAATACAGACATTATATTATGAAGAAAAATATTTCGGAGTCGACTTCGGCGCAATAGATGCGGTCAAGATAGCAGAAGGATTTGGAATGAAGGGAAAAAGCATAAGCAGGAACGATGAGATTGAAGAAACCTTCAAATGGGCGTTGGAGCTTAATGAGCCTGTCATGATAAATGTTGTAATAGAGCCTCCAACTGACAACATACCGCCTGTATACCAGTGGGAACACGACTATAAACTGGAACCTAAGGACAGAAAGAAACTGGTTTATTAGGAATTTCTTCAAAGGGAGGAACTGAATTGAAAAATTATGATGTAGCAGTAATAGGCGGAGGGATAATAGGTTGTTCGACGGCTTATTATCTCTCGAAAGCGGGAAAAAAGGTACTGATTTTAGAGAAGAACGGTATTGGGTCAGGCACCTCAAGTGCATGTGACGGCTTTATATATCTTCAGACTAAAAAAGCGGGAATACATCTGAAGCTTGCGATGGAAAGCGCTAAAATCTATGAATGTCTCAGTGACGAATTGGGTTACGAAGTCCATTACAAAAGAACCGGCGGATTGATCCTCATAGAGAATGAAGAGCTTTTGGAAATCATGGAGCATGTAGTTGAAGAACAAAAGAAAATAGGGATAGACATAGATATCATTAGCGGCAATCTTGCAAGGGAAATAGAGCCAGCGTTGTCAGAAAACATCATGGCGGCGTCTTACAGCAGTTGGGACGGACATGTTAATCCTATTGATGCAACCCTTGCCTATGCCAGGGCAGCTGAGGACAATGGGACTGAAATCTGGTGCAATACTCCAGTTGAGGATTTGATAATAAATGAAGGCAGAGTAGAAGGAGTAATCACGTCTAAAGGTGCAGTGAAAGCCGAATATATAGTAAATGCCTGTGGAGTCTGGGCGCCTGAAGTAGGCAAAATGGCTGGGATGGACATACCCATAAAGCCCAGGAGGGGACACACCTTAGTCACTGAGGCCCTTGCTCCAATGTTGAACAAGGTCTTACTCGATGCAAGGTATATAGCCATCAAGCATCATCCTGAAATGGCTAAAAATACAGAAGACAGAAGTCTTCAGCTAGGAATCGGACTTAGCATAGAACAGACGGAGAGCGGAAATCTTCTGATTGGAAACAACCGTGAGTTTGCAGGATTTGACACTGATACAACCTTTGAGGTTACAAAAGAAATTGCAAAATATTGCAGTAGGTTTGTTCCCTTCCTAAAGGATGTGAATATCATAAGGACCTTTACAGGCCTGAGACCCTATACGCCTGACGGCATGCCCATTCTTGGTAAGGTGGATGGTCTTGAAGGCATGATAATGGCTGCAGGACATGAAGGTGATGGAATCGCCTTGGCACCCATGACAGGAGTCTTGATGGCTGAACTTATTGCTGAAGGTAAAACATCAATGGATATAGACATGTTCAATTACAGTAGGTTCGCTGATCGGCTTGTGTTTGAAGGAGGCGTGAAATGAGTAGAATAAACCAGCATCCCATTATTGATTTTAACAAGGGAAGGGAAGTTAAATTCACATATGAGGGAAAAGAAGTTATTGGATGTGAAGGAGAAACAATCGCTTCGGCGCTTCATTCAGCCGGTGTGAGAGTTCTTCATGAAACGGATACAAAACACAGGACTAGAGGTCTTTTCTGTGCGATAGGTAACTGTTCTTCTTGTCTCATGAAGGTTAATGGAGTGCCTAATGTAAGAATATGCGTAGAACCTCTACGTGAAGGCATGACCGTTGAAAAACAAAGCGACAAGGAAAAGGTTGAACTGGACAGCAACATAAGAACGCCTATAGATTCAGGTGAGAAGATGGTCCAAGCAGAGGTTGTAATAATAGGTGGAGGTCCTGCCGGAATGTGTGCTGCGCTAGAGGCATCAAGATATGGTGCAAAAGTGATTCTTGTGGAAAGGAATTACGACCTCGGTGGACAGCTGACCAAGCAAACTCACAAGTTTTTTGGTTCTGAAAAACAGCAGGCGGGTACAAGGGGAATAGACATAGGAGTTGAGATTCAGGAAAGGATAATGTCTGATCCAAATGTTGAAATTTGGTTTAACAGTACGGCTGTAGGATTCTACAAGGACAATACCATTATGGTTGAAAGGGAGAATGCGGTCTATGGACTTAGCGGAGAGTCCATAATAATTGCAACAGGTGCCTTTGAAAAGAATCTTGTATTCCCAAACAACGATCTTCCTGGGATATACGGAGCAGGTGCAGTACAGACCTTAATGAACATAGATGGAATCAAGCCTGGAGATGATGTGATAATGATAGGGGCTGGAAACATAGGGCTTATAGTGAGCTATCAGCTCATACAGGCAGGAGTAAATGTAGTTGGAGTAGTGGAAGCGGGTCCGGATGTTGGAGGATACAAGGTTCACGCATCAAAGATAATGAGAGCGGGTGTTCCGATATATACAAGACATACCATAAAGGGAGCCCATGGCAGCGACAAGCTGGAAGGTGTAACAATTGCCGAAGTAGATGACAAGTGGCAGATGATCCAGGGGACTGAAAAGAATATCAAGGCAGATGTAATGTGCATGGCTGTTGGTCTTTCTCCCATAGTTGAACTCTTCTTCCAGGCTGGATGCGAGCTAAAGTTCATACCTGCACTGGGTGGATATGTTCCCGTTAATGATGAGCACAGAAACACTACTGTAGATGGATTGTTAGTTGCAGGTGATTCTGGTGGTGTAGAAGAGGCTTCAAGTGCCATGCTTACAGGACATCTAGCAGGATTGACTGCTGCAAGAAGGCTTGATTATGTTGAAGATTATGACGATAGACATTGTGATCTCATGGACCAGCTTAATTCACTGAGATCAGGTCCTCATGGTGTGAAGATAGTAGAAGGGATACAAAGACTCAGAGAAGGGATGGTGACCGCAGGTGGAAAATAACCAGGTTATGAAGGAAAAGGTAATTGCAAAACTGCCCTCTCCTGAAAGAAGACGAAAGGGACCTTATGCATTGATAGAATGTTTCCAGAAGATTCCCTGTAATCCATGCTATACTTCTTGTAAGTTTGGAGCTGTAAAGGAATTCAATGACATAAACGATCTTCCGGAGATAGATTATGACAAGTGTACGGGATGCGGTCTCTGTCAGGCAGTGTGTCCTGGGCTTGCGATTTTCGTCATAGATGAGACATATTCTAATGAGAAGTCGCTAATAAAAATTCCATACGAATATTTGCCTGTACCTTCAGTCGGAGATATTGTAAAGGGATATGACAGAGACGGTAATCATGTTTCGGATGTTGAAGTGAAACAAGTGAGGAAATTCAAGAACAACACCCATCTCGTTAACGTTGCAGTCGAAAAGAAACTGGAGCATGACTTGAGAGGTATAGCAGTAAGAACAGAGAGTAGAGATGGAGAGTGGAAACCGGAAAGCAATAAGCTTGGAGAATGCATAGTTTGCAGGTGCGAAGATATTTCAATGGAAGAGATTAAAAATCAGATCGCTCTAGGCAAAACAACGGTCAAGGAAATCAAGCTGGCAACCAGAGGGTCAATGGGGCCATGTCAGGGGAAGACATGCTTGCCTATAATCCTTAAAGAACTGTCAAAAGCTACTGGTAAAAGCATTGAGGAGCTGGAATCACCAAATTACAGACAGCCTATAAAACCTGTTAAAATAGGAAAGTTGGTTGACTGATTACTTATAGAAATTAATATTGTTAGTATTAACTATTTGTATAACAAAATCCAGGCCTGGTTTGATAAAATATAAGTGTAGTGCTGATAATATTGATAATAATATAATTAATATATTGGAGGGCAAGAATGAAAGGAATTAATAAAGGAATTGCTAAAGGTGGTAAGAATTATTATGGGTTTCCAATCGGTATACTCATGCTACACTCTCAGTTTCCCAGAATACCTGGAGAAATGGGGAATGCATATACATGGGATTTTCCAGTTCTTTATAAGGCTGTTAAGGGGGCTTCGCCTGAAAAGGTTGTCACAGATCTTACTCCCAGTCTTATTGAGCCGTTTGTCAATGCAGCTAAGGAACTTGAAGCAGAAGGTGTCAGAGCAATTACCACAAATTGCGGCTTTCTCGCTATGTTTCACAATGAGATTAGTTCTGCAGTTAATGTGCCAGTGTTTTCATCTACACTAATGATGATACCTATGGTGTATAGAATGTTGAAGCCAGGGAAAAAAGTTGGCGTGCTAACTGTTAATAGCGCAACATTGACTGATAGACATTTCGATGCTGTTGGTGCCCTTGAGATTCCCAAAGCCATTCAGGGATTGCAGGATGAGGAAGAATTTACGAACATGATACTCGAAGATAGGCTGGAGTTTGATATTGACAAGGCAAGGGAAGAGCACGTAAGATGCGCACGAAAACTTGTTGAAGAAAATCCTGATGTGGGTGCAATAGTACTTGAGTGTACGAACATGCCGCCTTATGCTAAGGATATTCAGGAAGCGACAGGATTACCCGTATTTGATATTACGACACTTGTAAATATGGTACATAATGCACTTGTGAAGCATCCATGGAAGGGGATAATGTAACAAGGATAAGATTAATTAAGAGGATAATAAACCATTTGAAAACTGAATAGATTAGGAGGGAATTTAATGCTCAAGGTTATAGTGCCAATAGTACTTTTGTTAATAGTAATTTTAGTAAAGAAGATTCCGGTAATTGGTGGAAGCATTACGGTAGGTCTTATAGTATGTGCCTCCGCAGCTCTTTTGATGGGTGGGATATATAGCCCTACGGAGTGGTTGGATGCATTCTTATTTGGTCTTGATAGGCTTGCCTGGGTTATGGCGCTGGCTGTATTTGGAAGTATCTATGCTGAAACACAGGTTAGAATAGGTACAATGGAAACTGTCTTAAGTGGATTGAGAGCAAGGTTTGGTCGTTCGCCAAAAGGACTGGTAAGTGTTGTAATATTCACACTTGCTCTATCTGGATCTCTTCTTGGAGAGTCGATAGCATCGGCTGCTGTCATAGGTGTGCTCGTTATTCAATCGTTAAGAGAAATTGATCTTTCTGGAGAACAAATAACATCAACAATTGTTATGGGATGTGTTCTTGGATCGATTATGCCTCCTATTACCCAAGCTATATTTCTTTCGGCTTCCCTGCTGGGAATGGAATCTCCAGATGCTGCTGTCAACGTAGGTTACTTTACGATAGGATTTGCGATAATATTGGTGTGTATATATGTAGGAAATGTTTTTGTAAAGGTTAAGAGTATTCCTGAGAATCTCATACCAGAAAAGTCTGCTAGTCAGATAATCAGGGAAAGATGGAAGACACTTATACCTATTACTGTTTTAGCAATGATAATAATCCTTAGATCAGGATTCAAGCTTGATCTCCTTGTTTATCTAGATCCAGTATTTAAGCATATCAAGGATATAAAGGTAATCAGGGGAATTAACTACAATGTTGTCAAGGCGATAATGATTGCGACAGTCGTGAGTTTCTTCTTCAAGGAAGTAAGAAGTGATTTTGCAGGATGTGTCAAGAAAGGATGCATAAACGTAAAAAATAGCATCACTGTACAGGTATGCGCAGCATTTATGGTAGGAGCGTTCTTTGCGGCGGGTCAGATTGATACTGTTCAGGCTTTTACTGCAGAACTGACTGCAAACGTGTTGAAGCTTGGAGGAGCATTTTCAATGATGCTTGTTGGTATGATTTCAGGTTCTCAGACGACAACTCAGGTTAGCATATTCACATTCCTGGGACCTGCACTAAGGAATGTTGGAGTAGCAGAAGTTAAAACGGCTCTAGCTGGAGCCCATTTGGCTATGGCGGGTCAGGGGATGCCTCCGGCAGATGTTGTAACATTTGTTGTAGCTGGTATGGTTGGAAGCATGCTTAATATTAAGGTGGATCCTGTGAAGGCCATGCTTTACTCGATGTTTTTAAGCGGATATTTCATATTGATTGCCCTAATATGCCTGTTTTTTTAATATAATATCTTGCAGAGCATTCGCTAAAACAGCGGATGCTCTTTATTAATAATTCAATAAAGATTATATATGTAAGTTTACATTGCACTAGCTGAAAAGGAGGAAAAATGAGAAGACTCATAAAAGACGAATCAAAATGCATAGGATGCGGAGCATGCGTAGAAAAATGCTCGTCGGCATACTTCAAGGAAAACAACGA
>NZ_FQZL01000028.1:38843-49192 GCF_900142005.1 Dethiosulfatibacter aminovorans DSM 17477 | reverse complement strand
TTGTGCAGCAGTTATCCGCTACAGGAACATTTTCAGCGTGCTATGACAAGGATTGAAGGATTATCTTTCTAAGGATTTCAAAAAACTTGAACCCTACATACCCAGGGGGTAGTCTACCCTTTTTTAGGGAATACTTTGATCCGTTCGCATCAGTTTTAAGCGAACACCTTTTTGAAGAATACAGCAAGGCACTTTCCTTAGGAAAATTGCTTGATATACATGCTAAATATGAAATTTTTAGTGGTTCTTATGTTTCTATGAATAATTCAGGTTTATTCTTTTGTAGTGGTTGTACACTGCAACCGCCAGGGCTTTCTTTGCATCGTCCTGTTTGATTACATACTGGTCGAGATAATTCTTTATTTCCGCAGGCTTAGGCAGTTTCTTGAATTCCTCGTCCTCGATGAAGTCTATCTCCTCATCAATTATTTCTTTACACAACTCAACACATTCATTGCAGATATATACATTCGGACCTGCAATCAGCCTTTTTACCTGATCCTGTGTCTTACCACAAAATGAACATCTTAATTGCTTATCGTCATGTTTAGACATCAAAGCCCCCCTTATTTTCTATACATTATTACTTCATCAATCAAGCCATATTCTTTGGCTTCGGCTGCAGTCATGAAATTATCCCTTTCAGTGTCGGCAGCAACTTTCTCAACTGGTTGTCCAGTTCGTTCAGCTAATATTTTATTCAAATCATCTTTCATCTTCAAGATTCTTTTTGCTTGTATTTCAATATCTGTAGCTTGACCTTTAGATCCTCCAGATGGCTGATGAATCATTACTTCCGCACTTGGCAGTGCAAATCTCTTGCCTTTCTTTCCAGCAGCCAGCAGGAAAGCGCCCATGCTTGCAGCCATACCTATACAAATGGTGGAAACATCAGGCTTGATATACTGCATTGTGTCATATATTGCCATTCCGGCAGTTATCGAACCACCCGGGCTGTTAATATATATTTGAATATCTTTATCTGGATCGTCTGCTTCCAAAAATAACAATTGTGCTACCATTACACTGGCCGAAGCGTCTGTTACCTCTTCGCCAAGGAAAATGATTCTTTCCTTCAAAAGTCTTGAATAAATATCGTAGGATCTTTCTCCTCTTCCTGTTTGTTCAATTACATAAGGTACTAATGGCATGTCGTGCACCTCCACAAATTATTTTTCAGAATCTTCCTCTGCCTCTTCGGATTCTTCTTTTTTCTCAACGAATTTAACATTTGCAACCAGGTACTCCATTGCTTTTCTTCTTTGGATGGTATCATTTATATAGTCTGTGCTCTGAGCTTTAAGGTTTTCTTTAAACTCGTTGATTTTCTCTTCATCTTCTATTTTATACTGTTTTGCGAGATTTTCAAGTTCTTCGTTGACTTCTTCGTCAGAAACTTCAAAATTCTGCTGCTTGATAAGCTCTCCTATAACAAGCTCAGTCTTTGCGCTTACTTCTGCCTGAGGTCTTATATTGTCTCTGAGATCACTCATGTCTGAACCGATCATTTTGTAGTAGTCCTGCATGTTGATTCCCTGCATTGACATCTGCTGTTCGAAGTTTCTGATCTGGTAGTCTATTTCATTTTCTACAAGTATATCGGGAACAAGAGTTTCACTTGCTTCAGTGAAGGCATTTACTGCTGCATTTTGGATTGCAACTTTTTCACTGTCTTCAGCTCTTTTGATCATGTTTGCTTTTGCATCGGATTTCATTTCTTCAAATGTATCGAATTCACTTATATCCTTCGCGAATTCATCATCAAGTTCAGGAAGCTCCTTTGCCTTGATTTCGTTGATCTTAACCTTGAATACTACAGGCTGTCCTGCAAGTTCCTCCGAGTGGTACTCTTCAGGGAATGTAACATTCACTTCCACTTCTTCTCCTGCATTCTTGCCAATAAGCTGATCTTCAAATCCAGGTATGAATGAGCCCGAACCTATTTCAAGTGAGTGGTTGTCGGCTGTTCCGCCTTCAAACTGCTCTTCTCCCTTGAATCCTGCATAATCAATCACTGCAGTGTCTCCATTTTCAATGGCTCTGTCTTCTACAGTTATTATTCTTGCATTTTGTTCCTGCATTCTCTTCATTTCGTTGTCTACATCTTCATCAGTAACAGTGTACTCTATCTTTTCCACTTCTACTGAAGCAACATCAGCAAGGGTTACTTCCGGCATAACCTCGATATCTGCAGCAACCAATACATCCTTGCCTTCCTCCATTTCCTTGATGTCTATTGAAGGTCTATTGATAGGATTGATTTCAAGTTCCTTGATTGCAGCTTCATATGCATCAGGAAGAGCTATATCGATTGCATCCTGATAGAAAACTTCCTTTCCGTAATTCATCTCTATAATCTTTCTTGGAGCCTTGCCCTTTCTGAATCCAGGAATGTTTATTCTTCCTCTCATCTTCTTATAAGCTTTCTCAATACCTTTCTGAAATTCAGGTTGAGATATTTCAAACTCTATTGATACTACATTTTTTTCTTTGCCGACTACTTTAGCCATTACTTCCTCCTAAAATTGTAAAATATTTATATATAAACGATAAAATCATCGATATAAAATTGATAATACGTTTATTTTGTCGAGTAAATATTGATGTAGTTATTATTAAATCTACATACTAAAGAAACTTACACCTGTAAGTCATCTCAATATTATATCATAAATACACCTAATATCAACTGTTTTTTACAATTTCAATAACGTTTTTCCATCATTTTTTAATATTAAAACTATGTTTTTATTGAAAAAAATTTATAATATAATATAATGATTTTATATGAAATTCCAGGAGGCAAAACAATGATAGACAAAATACTCTATCCGGCAAACTACAAATCAGATTTAAATGTGCTGGAAACTGAAATCGCAATAAAAAAAGTCAAGGACTTTTTCCAAAAAAGCCTGTCTTCACAATTGAACCTTACAAGGGTATCAGCGCCGCTTTTCGTAGCACCGGAGACAGGACTCAACGACAACTTGAACGGATACGAAAGGCCTGTCAATTTCACTATTAAAGACCTATATGAAAAAAGGGTTGAAATAGTACAGTCTCTCGCAAAATGGAAAAGAATGGCTCTTCACAAGTACGGATTCAATCCAGGCGAAGGTCTCTACACCGACATGAACGCAATAAGAAGAGACGAAGACCTTGACAACCTTCATTCAATCTATGTAGACCAGTGGGATTGGGAAAAAATCCTTCAAAGGGAAGACAGGAACATGGACTACCTTACAGAGACAGTAACCAAGATATATGCAAGCCTTAAGGAGCTGGACAACTATCTTGCCGAAGAATATGATTTTTTCAGCGAAATACTTCCGGAGAGCATAACATTTATAACTGCTCAAGAACTGGAAGACACCTACCCGAATCTTTCACCAAAGCAGAGAGAGTCAGCTGCAGCAAAAAAACACGGCGCAATCTTTATTACAGGAATAGGCGGAGAGCTGGCATCAGGTACAAAACATGATGGAAGAGCTCCGGACTATGATGACTGGTCATTGAACGGCGATATCATCTTGTGGAACCCCATATTGGAGCTTGGTCTAGAAATATCCTCCATGGGTATAAGAGTTGACGAGGAAGCACTGGAAAAACAACTGGAGATAACCGGAGACACTGAAAGAAAGAAACTCGACTACCACAATATGATTCTCAACAAGAAACTCCCCTACACAATAGGCGGAGGAATCGGACAATCAAGACTATGTCTTTTCTTCCTCAGAAAAGCACACATAGGAGAAGTTCAGTCTTCAATCTGGCCTTCAGACATGAAAGCAGAATGTGAAAACAGAGGAATATTCCTATTATAATGTATATGCAACAAGCAAATCATACGGACAAGCAAAAGCTTGTCCGTTTTTTTCTGCTACGCACAACAAAGATTTGACTTTTTGAAATCGTGATGCATTTAAGCCAGAAAGTTGATCAATTCATAATCTCAGCAGTACTAAGAATTGCACTTTACTTAATTGCCAAAAATGCTATAATGATACTGCACAAATCATTGTATAGCTAATATTCACGGAGGGCATATGTTAAAAACCAAATTGACTGACAATATATATTTTGATTTTGAAAAGGCAATGGAGGTTGCCGACAATTATAGCAGAGCAACCTCCAAAAACTGCATGATTATAGATAAAAACGGGGAAACAGTATATAAAACCGATTCTACAAAACTTTGCACTTTGTGCAAAAAGCTAGAGACGGCATTGGACGACCAGGCATTCTGTAAAAAATATAAAATATACAATGCTCACCAGGCAAACCGTTTCGGAGGCAAATATATTTTTTTGTGCCCCATGGGCCTTGTGAACTGGATTTCACCCATAACCATAGACGGAATTACGATTGGCTCCTTCATCAGCGGTTCATACGCCCTGATACCTCCAGAAAAAAAACTGTTTGAAAAAGTATTGGATAAACTTTACCTGCCCAAAGATAAATCCGAGGAATTGTTTAATAACCTTGTAGATACCGAAAAAATAAACCCGGATACCATAACAGGTCTTTCGGAGATGCTGTTTCTAATGTCTTGTCACGTTTCTGACATAAGTCATTATTCCCACGTAAACAGTCAAAAACACCTTACTCAACTTTCTGTTTTCAACGATTACATTCAGCAACTCAAGTCAGATGATTCAAAAGTACAAAACCACTATTCCATTGAAAAAGAGAATGAACTGATAAAACTGGCTAAAGCAGGAAACAAGTCTGATTGCCAAAAATTAATTATTGAAATAATAAGTTCGATGTATTGCAATAAAAACATCGATTTCAAGACCATCAAGACGAGAGTTTTGGAGATACTGGTCATTTTATCAAGGGCAGTTCTTGAAAGCGGTACGGATACTGATACCATTTTCGACCTGAACAACAAGTACATTTGGGAAATCACCGAACTGAAGAACATTAACAAGCTCATAGAATATATAAATGATTTTTTTGACAATTTCTTCGAGTTCATAAATTCCTATGACAATATAAAACATATCGATGCAATTTATCAAAGCATACGGTATCTGAATGCCAATTATATGAATCCCTTATCCCTTGAAGACTTGGCACACGAAGTCCATCTAAGTCCGTCATATGTCAGTAGAATTTTTACCGAGGAATTGAACATGACCTTCAAGGGATATCTAAACAAAATAAGAATTGAAAAGAGCAAGGAGCTTCTTCTCGAAAACAGAATAAGCGTTGCAGAAGTTTCATACCTTGTAGGGTTTAACGATCAAAGTTACTTTTCAAAGGTTTTCAAGAATCTGACAGGAGTCACTCCCAAAAAATTCCAATCGTCATTAGGTCGGTTTGTTCCCGATTCCGAAGTAAACCAAATGTGACAAAAAATTACTAAAAACCTCATATAATTTCTATATTTATTTCCCAAAAAATATAGAATATAGAAAAAAACAGGAGGTTGTGAATGAATTCACTTGAAAGGGTAACCCTTACACTTCAAAGAAAAAAAACAGACAGGATACCGGTAAGCCCGTTGGTTAACAGCGTATCAAGAAAAACTCTCGGACTTAGTTACGAAGAATGGACAAAAAATGTAGATAAATGTGCCGAATCAATAATAAGAACAACAGATGAACTGGATCTTGACATTATAAATACTCTGGTGGACCTATCAGTTGAAGCGGCGGACTGGGGACAGGAATTGATTTATTACGAAGACAAAGCTGCATGTCCAGTACATGACGACAGGGTAATCAAGTCCGTTGAAGACTATTCAAAAATAAAAAAAATAAATCCAAGAGAAACACCTAGAATGAAGGAGCATATAGAGCTTTGTCAAAAACTTGTTGATGCAAGAGGCAACGAAAAGGCAATTGTAGCATTCATCTTTGGCCCTCTGGGAATACTAGGTATGTTAAGAGGTCACGACAACCTGTTTATGGACTTGATGATGAACCCTGATGAAGTCAAGGAAAGTCTGTCCGAAATAACTGAAACACTTAAAGAACTGTGCACTGCAGTTGTAGAAACAGGAGTTCACGGAGTAATGTTCGATACACTCTTCGCATCTCGAACCATAATGAGCAAAAGCATGTGGGATGAGTTCGAAGGAGTTTATATGGAAGACATAGCCAAGCATGTAGAAAGTTTGAACAGCCTGTTTATGATTCATAATTGTGGCGGAGGACCATACTTTGATGTACAGCTTAAAAGGATGAATCCTGTTGCATTCTCCTTTCTCCACTATCCCGACGATTGTTCTTCCTACGAAGAGATGAAGGAAAAATACGGGGACAAAACAATACTGATGGGACATGTCGATCCAGGCTGGATGCTTATCGCCAAGGAACATGAAGTTGAAGAGGAATGCAGAAAGCAGATAGAAACAATGGCAAAGGATGGTGCATTCATTATGTCCACCGGATGCGAATATCCAGCTCCCCTTGATTTCAAAAAAGCTGAAATCATGGTCAATGCAGCAAAAAAATATGGCAGTTTCGAATAATTAATTCTTAAAACCCTGTGACGGTTTTGGCGCGTCACAGGGTTTCCCATTTATCAACAGTTTTGATTAGCTGTTCTTTTGTTTATCAATCTCCTCAGACAGCTCATTCAGATATTCCCATCTTTCCATTTTTTCTTCAAGAAGAGAATCAAGTTTCGACTTTTCGTCCATAAGCTCCTGAAGCTTCACATAGTCACTGGTGCAACCAGACATTTCCTCTTCTATTTCTTCAATCCTGTTTTCAATATCTTCTATTATCCCATCAATTTCTTCAAATTCCTTTTTCTCCGAATATGAAAACTTTAGCTTTTTGGTTCTGTTATTGTTTCTGGAAGTTTTCTCCGTCTCCAGTTGTTTACTGTCAACATCTTCCCCTGAAGCTTCCCTTGTCATCCTTTCCATTTCCATTCTCTCAATTAAATCGGAATAATTGCCGGGATACTTCCTTATTGCTCCATTTCCTTCATAGTAAAATATGCTGTTGCATATTCTGTCCAGGAAATACCTGTCGTGTGAAATTGTGATGACAGGCCCCTTGAAGGTATCGAGGAAATCCTCCAAAATGGAAAGGGTCCTTACATCCAAGTCATTTGTAGGCTCGTCAAATATCAATACATTGGGAGATGACATGAGTATTCGCAAGAGATACAATCTTCTCTTCTCTCCCCCGGACAGCTTTCTTATATAGCTGTACTGCACATCACCGGAAAAAAGAAATCTTTCAAGCATTTTTGATGCTGAAATCCTGTCCCCATCTGCAGTCTCAAGAAACTCCCCTGCTTCCTTCACATAATCAATAACCCTCATGCTGCCGTCAAGGTCCTCATTCTCCTGGGAAAAATATCCTATTTTGACGGTTTGTCCCCTGAGTATTTCACCCGAGTCCTGAACCACCTGGTCAGTGATGATTTTTACAAGAGTCGATTTTCCTGTTCCATTTGGTCCGACAATCCCCACCCTGTCATCCTTTAGAAAAATATGACTGAAATTGTCAATGAGCACCTTTTCACCATATGACTTTGATATGTTTTTCAACTCAATAACGGTTTTTCCAAGTCTGCTTGTCGCAACAGATATTTCAAGATTTTCATCAACTTTATGTTCAAGAGAATCCTTTATCTTGTCGAACCTTTGTATTCGTGCTTTCTGCTTGGTAGTTCTGGCCCTTGCTCCCTTTCTCATCCAGGCTAGCTCTTTTTTAAAAAGCTTTTCTCTCTTGTCCTTTTCAACCGACTCAAGGGCTTCTCTTTCCAGTTTGCTTTCAAGATAGTAGGAATAGTTGCCGTTATATCTATGAAGAACACCCTTGTCCAGTTCTACAATGACATTGGTTACCCTGTCGAGAAAATACCTGTCGTGGGTAATCATTAGAAGAGCGCCCTTTCTGTTGTTTAAGTATTCCTCAAGCCACTGTATCAGATCGCTGTCCATGTGGTTTGTAGGCTCGTCAAGTATAAGAAGATTGCACTCCTTGAGAAGTGCAGCTGCCAGGGCGACCCTTTTTCTCTGGCCTCCTGAAAGAGTCCCCATCCTGGCTTCAAAATCGGATATCTTCAACTTGGTAAGGATGCTTTTGACTTCACTTTCCATATTCCACAAGTTCTTGTTGTCTATAACGCCCTGGAGTCTTATTATTTCATCTTCAAGTCCGGAAACACTCTTTTCAGCTTTGGCAAGCAGCCCCTCATACTCCCTCAAAATATCCATCTCATCTGAACTTCCCTTGAATATCTGATCCAAAACCGTCAATTCGCTGTCAAAATCAGGATTCTGACTTAAATACTCTATCGTTCTCTTATTGACTATTTCAAGCTTCCCATCATCGGCATAGTCTTCTCCCATGATTATCCTGAGAAGAGTCGATTTGCCTGAACCATTGACACCTATCAGACCTATCTTGTCCCCATCGTTTATATTGAGTGATGCTCCTTTCAGAAGAACCTTTTCACCAAAACTTTTATAAATATCCCTTATGGAAACCAAATTCATAACTTCTCCACCCTTACTGTTTTCTCTTTATTCCTGCTAAACGATACCCTCAGTACGTCAGCCTTTTACAAAACAAAACCTGCCAAGGCAGGTTGTTCTGTATCCATCGCATTATATGCCTGCTATTCAAAACTCATGAAATACTCTTCAAGGGTCAAGCCGCTTTCATATACTTCAGTAGCCAAATCCACTCCAAGGTATCTGAGATGCCACGGTTCATATAGATATCCCGTTATATCCTCCATACCCAGCGGATATCTTATGATAAAGCCGTATTCGTGGGCATGCTCCGAAACCCATTTCCCTTCATCCGTATCTCCAAAATAATCCTCCAGCTGCAACCCTACACTTTGCGCAGTAATATCCATGGCAAGACCGGACTGATGCTCGCTCTGACCTGGCAGGGCACTGTACTTGTCAGCATACTCCTGTCCATGTCTGCTTACATATCCGTTGTAAAGTGCTGTCTGGGTATTGTATGACCTGTATCCCGACCTGGCAACAAGTGTAAATCCATCGGCTTCAGCCCCCTCGAACATTCTCGTAAGAGCATCCGATGCAACCTCTCTAAGCTGGTTTATTTCTTCATTAGGCAAACACGTCTCCACTTCCACCTTCACCAGATCTTCAGGCACATAATCCGAAGGAAGGGTCCTTTGCTTGTTTACAACCATATCCAATGCTTCGGGATTGGTTATAATTCCTTCATCATCTATTGTTTCACTCAGAAGATTTACCACTTTTATACTCTTTTTGTCACCAACACCTTCATACTCAACGGCTATTTCAAAGTCTTCACCTGTCAAGGCATCTCCAGGTATTATTACACTGTTTTCACCTTCAACAATCAAGTCTGTAGAAATCACAAATCCACCTGTTACAGTTTGCCTTTCTCCATCCTCGAATATTGCCTCAACAACTATATCCACAGTTTCGTTTCTGGAAGCGGTACTTCCATCCACAATGATTTCTACAGCTTCAAGGGGCTGCGCATCATTGGAACTTTCAACATCGGAATGGCCGTTTCCACATCCCGACATGGACAACATTGCCACTAGACACAATCCTATTATTCTAATCTTCATTCCCATCTATTCACACGTCCTTTAAAATCATTTTCTTAACTTTCCTAAGCTATAAATATAATACATATCACCCGAAATATCAAGGAAATAAACATATTTAAAAGCACAAGAAAAGACCTGAATACAATCCAGGCCTTAATGACTATTCCTGCAGCAAAGCTGTTTTTTTGTTATAAAGTGACAATATTTTCTGCTTGTGGTCCTTTTGCACCTTCAACAACATCAAACTCTACACTTTCACCTTCATTCAATGTTTTGAAGCCGTCTTTTTGAATTTGTGAGTAGTGTGCAAATACATCAGTTCCTTCTTCTGTAGTAATGAATCCAAAACCTTTTTCTGAGTTAAACCATTTAACTGTACCTTTCATATCAATACCTCCGAATTTTTATAATAATTTCTAAATTGCTGTAAATGATATAAATAAAAATTCAACAGTCAATCAATATGATTATACTTCAATTCTATTTATTCACTTTTACTAAATTTAGACTACATTTAAATTATACACCAATTTTAGGATAATACAAGAAATTAATATAAATTTTATTGATATTACTTCATTTAATAGTGTTCATTATTAAAAATTCCCTTGAAATCTCCACACTTCATATATTGTATTTTATTGTTTTCGAACTCAAATGATTATTAAATTTTCACAATGGCCCCAAACCCGAAAAATCGCTTCTGAAAATTCAAAATAAAAAACACCCCGGAAAATCCGAAGTGTTTTTATAAATGGTGCGGGTGAAGAGACTCGAACTCCCACGTCGAAGACACTAGATCCTAAGTCTAG
>NZ_FQZL01000028.1:0-38168 GCF_900142005.1 Dethiosulfatibacter aminovorans DSM 17477 | reverse complement strand
CTCGAACTCCCACGTCGAAGACACTAGATCCTAAGTCTAGCGCGTCTGCCAATTCCGCCACACCCGCTCATTTGTGACAAGGACTATTATACATATTTGACAAGTACACGTCAACACTTTTTTTACGTTTTTTACTCCTCGATCATAAATTTTTCATACATCTTCTTGATATCAAGAGAATTTATATACAGACCCGTTCCAAACTCAAAACCTCCAAACCTCCCTTTTCTCGGCACTATATGAAGGTGCCACCTGTAATCTTCAAGATCAACCTCTTCAGGCAAAGAATGAAGATACACATTGAAGGGAATCTCACCGTAAACATTGAAGATTTTTTTAAATATATCCTTTAAGACTACTGACAGTTCTTCGATTTCATCCATCGAAATAGTGTTGAACCTGCTGTTTTTCTTGTTTTTTATCATTATCTCACCTGACAGGTATGAATCCATGGGAATGAAAGAAATGAAGTTCTCACTCTCCAAAATTATATTCACCTCTCTGGTAAAGACACCTTTCCTCGCCATCTCTATCTCCCTTTCAAGCTCCGGCGGGATAAAAGACATGGACAGTATCTGACTGTGGGAATGAAGCTTTGAGGCGCCTGCACTTTTTAAATGATTCTTGTATATTATTACAGATCTTGCCATTTTCTCATTCTCAAGGTCAATGAATCTGGATTTGTACATTTTAAGTATATATTTAAATTCTTCCTCATCAAACTTAAAAAAGCTTTTAAAATGGTTTGGAGTCTCTATCATGACCTCATGCTTGCCATAGTCTATTTCACCGCTGTTATGACGTTCCTCGTCGCAGATAAGGGCAGGATATTTGTTATCTATGGACCTCACAACCCATTTGCCGTCTATAACTTCTTCATATCTGCAATATTCAATCATTTCTTTTCTGCCAGGACAAAAAGGACACTCTTCAGAACATTCCCTTGAAAAGTCACTTCTTCTCTCGTCTCTTATATTGTTCATAAGCACGAAACGCCCTGTATGTCTGTTTCTAACAAGTTTCATTACAATACCTCCAGACCAAGCTTGTCAATCCATTTTTCCAAATCCATGATATTGCATATTGCACTTCCGGTCTTATAATTTCTTATTTTCTCGTTAAGCTCCATATTGCTCTCATCTTCAACTTCATGAATGGAACATGAAATTTTTTTATTGTACTTTATCGAATAATTATATGTATGAAATGTCCCGCTGCTTAATGAACTTTCCATTATCAGCACACCCTCAGACAAAGCAGCCTGAAGTCTGTCCCTGTTGATGAAATCATATTTTCTGGGCGGCTCACCAGGATTGTTCTCCGATATTATACAGCCGCCCTTTTCCATTATATCATTGTACAGTTGTATATTGGCCCTGGGATACACATTTCCTATTCCCGAAGGAAGGGTGACCAAGGTTCTGCCTCCCATATTTAAAGCACCTGTGTGTGCAGCCGTATCACAACCTAGAGCAAGGCCGGAAATTATGCTTATTCCTTTTTCAGACAGGGCTTCAGAATACTTGACGCCAAGATCAAATCCTCTTTTGGAAGGATTCCTTGTACCGACAACCGCTACATTACACCTGTCATGAAGCATGGTTTCATCCCCCTTGACAAAAATGAGTACAGGACTGTCATAGCCTATTTCCTTGAATTTTTCCGGAAAGTCATCATCAAAACACGTATAAATCCTTATATTTTCATCATAACATTTTTCAAGGATTTTTTCAGTTTCTATCTGAATGGTGTCATAATCATACCGAACACTTTTTCTTCCTGTCATTTCGTTGATTATATCAATCATATCCTTGAACTCAAGTTTTTCCAGAAATTCACTACTGAACGACTCCTTGAGTTTCAGGATTGTTTTTCTGCCTAGCCCTTCCACTAAATTCAGTTTCAATACATCGCTGTAATGCATACTCTTCTCCACATAATTTTCTATAAATAGTATACATCAATTTTTTCAAAATATAAAGCTAATTAAGACTCAGACCAATTTAATAAAATTCTAAAAACATTGAGACCTTCGAATTATCGGTCAACCGAAACATTCAGACCAAGTGAGAGAAAAAAGAAAAAATCCGGCTCAACCGGATTTTTTCATCATATTTTCATTAAGATACTTATCCACCTTTTCTGCAGTGGTCTTCCCTTCAAGTATGGCCTTGACAACCAGTGATTGTCCCGTCCTCATATCTCCCGCAGCAAACACCTTGTCTACATTGGTCTTGTTATCTTCATCAGTAAGGATATCTCCTCTTTCACCAAGCTCAATATTCATTTCTTTAACGAAGGTATCATGCTCAGTATGAAGGAAGCCTGCAGCTATAAGCACTAGATCAACCTGTTCTTCAAACTCAGTGCTTTTAAGTTCATTCAGTACGAACCTGCCTTCTGCATCCTTTGTCCACTTGACTCTAACACCTTTTATTCCTTCAATTTTTCCATTGCTTCCCACGAATTCCTTGGTGGAAATTTCCCATTCACGCTCACAGCCTTCTTCATGAGCGGTAGTGGTCTTGAGAAGCTTAGGGAATAACGGCCAAGGCATTGAATCATCCCTCTTTTCAGGAGGCTTTGGAAGTATCTCATACTGGAACACCTTCTTAGCGCCCTGTCTGTTTGCAGTACCGACACAATCGGCGCCCGTATCTCCTCCACCGATAACAAGTACGTTTTTACCCTTTGCGGTTATTTCCTTTCCAGTGACTTTTTCTCCGAACAACTTCTTTGATTGTTGGCTCAAATAGTCAACCGCAAAATGTATGCCATCGAGTTCCCTTCCCGGAATATTGATATCTCTAGGAACCCAGGTTCCACAAGCCATAATGACGGCATCAAACTTGGAGATCAAATCCTCCAAAGACCTGTCCCTTCCAATTTCGATTCCATAAGTGAATTTCACCCCGGCTTCTTTCATCAAGGCGATTCTTCTTTCTATTATTTCCTTGCCAAGCTTGTAGTTAGGTATACCGTACCTCATCAGGCCGCCTGCATTTTCTTCTCTTTCAAAGACAGTTACAGCATGGCCCAGTGCGTTGAGATCGTCAGCCGCAGCAAGTCCGGAAGGACCTGCTCCTATCACCGCCACTTTTCTTCCAGTCCTCACTCTTGGCGTCCTGGGCTTGACCCAACCGTTTTCG
The DNA here is from genome assembly GCF_900142005.1 of Dethiosulfatibacter aminovorans DSM 17477. Classification (GTDB taxonomy): domain Bacteria; phylum Bacillota; class Clostridia; order Tissierellales; family Dethiosulfatibacteraceae; genus Dethiosulfatibacter; species Dethiosulfatibacter aminovorans. The sequence goes on along the minus strand of NZ_FQZL01000028.1, from coordinate 35,019 downwards.
AAAGCCATTTCAGCTATACTCTGTTCTATCTCCCTTACGGAGACCGCCTCTCTGTTTACTCCAAGCACACAAGCAGCCTCACAAAGCGCAGGACATACCCTTCCTGTAAATTCAGGGAAATTGGCAGTTAGACTAAGCTTCTGATACGCCTTTTCCCATTCTCCATTATAGACCAAGTCGTTCCAGTCAGGTATAAGATTACCCAAAGGACAACCCCAGTTGCAGAAAGAAGTTCCGCAATCCATACATCTATTAGCCTGCTCTACCATCTCTTCCTTTGTCAACGGTACGTATACACTGTCAAAATCCTTTTTTCTTTCTTCAATATCTCTATGATTGTAATTTTTTCTGTCTATCTCCATAAATCCAGTTAATTTGCTTGCCATAAAATCCTCCTAAGAAACCTTGTCAGTTTTCAATTCCGTAATTTCCTTGTACATCACAGGAATTACCCTCTTGAACTTGCCTCTGTATTTGCTCCAGTTATCCATGATTTCCTTAGCAACCATACTTCCAGTATATTCAAGATGTTCAGCTACCATTTGCTTGACTCTGCCCATGTTTTCCTTAGTAGGTTTCTCAACAAGAACAAGCTCTCTGTTGCAGCTGTCCTCAAGATTGTCGTCAACATCCAACACCACAGCTGTTCCTCCGCTCATGCCGGCAGCAAAATTTCTGCCTACGGATCCTAGAATCACAACGAATCCATCTGTCATATATTCACATCCATGGTTTCCGACTCCTTCGACTACGGCACTTGCACCACTGTTTCTAACTGCGAATCTTTCTCCAACAACTCCATTAATATATACCTGTCCGCTTGTAGCTCCATACATTATGGTATTTCCGGCAATTATGCTCTTGCCGTATTCCGCTTCCTTCGGTTTCCTGATTATTATCTTTCCACCGGAAAGTCCCTTGCCTACATAATCGTTGGCGTCCCCTTCAAGACGAAGCGTCAGCCCCTTAATTGCAAAGGCGCCAAAACTTTGTCCGGCAGAACCGTAGAATTTGAAATCAAGAGTATCATCTTCAAACTTCTCACCAGGGAAGGTCTTGGCAACTTGACCGCTAAGCATTGTTCCTACAGTCCTGTGAAGATTCTTTATCTCATATGATCCCGAAACCTTGTTCTTGTCCTTGAAGAATACCTGACTTTGCTGTATAAGCTTTGAATCCATATTTCCTTCAAGTCCGTGATCCTGCGCTATTGAACAGTAAGGAGTTATCCTTCTTGGGACATCCGGTCTGTAAAGTATCCTGCTCAGGTCCAGAGTTTTAGCTTTCCAGTGGTCAATGCTCTCATCCACTTCAAGCTTGTCAACTCTACCCACCATTTCATTTATAGTTCTGAAACCCAGTTCCGCCATGTGTTCCCTTACTTCCTTAGCTATGAATTTCATGAAATTCACTACATATTCAGGTTTTCCAGAGAAATTCTTTCTTAGTTCGCAATCCTGAGTTGCTACACCCATTTCACAGTTGTTGTTCTGACAATGTCTTAACATTACGCAACCCACTGCAACAAGACAGGTTGTTGCAAAAGCGAATTCTTCAGCTCCAAGAAGACAAGCTATGGCTACGTCTCTTCCGGTCTTAAGCTGTCCGTCAGTCTGAACCCTTACCCTGCTTCTAAGATTGTTCAGGAGCAGGACCTGATGCGTTTCAGACAGACCTATTTCCCACGGTATCCCCACATTTCTTATGGACGACAACGGAGCAGCTCCGGTACCGCCATCGTGACCGCTTATGAGTATTACGTCAGCATGTGCTTTCGCAACTCCTGCAGCAACTGTTCCCACACCGTTTTCCGAAACAAGCTTGACGCTTACCTTTGCTTCCGGATTTGAGTTTTTAAGATCGAATATCAACTGGGCCAAATCTTCAATTGAATAAATGTCATGATGCGGAGGAGGAGATATAAGGTCTATTCCCGGCAATGCATGCCTTATTTTTCCAATGTACTCATTAACTTTCTTGCCAGGCAGGTGTCCGCCCTCTCCAGGCTTCGCCCCCTGGGCAACCTTTATCTGAAGCTCGTTAGCAGACGCAAGATAGTCGATTGTAACTCCGAATCTTGCAGATGCCACCTGCTTAATTGCACTGTTTCTGTTTTCAACATTATTAACCGTAAGAAGTCTTGCAGGATCCTCTCCACCTTCTCCCGAGTTGCTCTTGCCGCCTATTCTGTTCATGGCTATGGCAATGGTTTCATGGGCTTCCTTGCTTATTGAACCTATAGACATGGCTCCGGAGCAGAATCTCTTGAGTATTTCAGATATTGGTTCAACTTCTTCAATCGGTATGGGCTTTCTGTTCTTGAACTTGAACATGCTCCTTATTGTAGTAAGATTCTTGGACTGGTCATTTACCAAAGCCGTATATTCCTTGAACTTGGAATAATCACCAGTTCTTACAGCCTGCTGAAGGCCAAAAATAGTATCAGGATTGAACAGGTGGAATTCACCATTCTTTCTCCATTTGTAAAGGCCGCCCACATTGAGGTCGTCATTTTTGCTTCTCAATATATTGTAGGCCTCCCTGTGTCTCATTAGAACTTCCTCGGCTATTTCATCAAGTCCTATTCCGCCAATCCTTGTAGGAGCTCCTCCAAAGTACTTGTCTACAGTTTCCTGACTTATTCCAAGAATTTCAAATATCTGAGCACCGTGGTAGCTTTGAATTGTACAAATACCCATCTTCGAAAGAATCTTTGCAAGACCTTTTGAAGATGCTCTGATATATGCCTCTATTGCCGATTCTTCAGTGCACTTTATCACGCCGCTTCCAACCATGTCCTTGATGGATTCAATAGCCATGTATGGATTGACCGCACTTGCTCCGTAACCGTTCAACAAGGCAAAATGCGTAGTTTCCCTTGCATCTCCCGTTTCAACAAGAATCGAAATCTTGGATCTTAACTTCTTCTCAATAAGGTAGTGATGAACTGCCGAAACAGCTAAAAGGGAAGGGATTGCAGCTTCATAACTATCAACCTTCGCATCAGACAAAACTATTATGTTATATCCTTCCGTAACTCTTTTATGGGCTCTTTCACATATAAGCTCCAGGGCCCTTTTGAATCCATCAACACCTCTGTCTGCCTTGAAAGTAATAGGAATCACAGAAGATTTGAAATCTTCATTTCTTAAGGATTTCAACTTGTCCATCTCTTCATTGCTTATTATAGGAGAATCGATAAGTACATATTTATGATTAAGATTTTCCTTGTGCAGTATATCCTCCTGGGTACCTATGAAGTTTGTAATTGACATTACAATACCTTCTCTTATAGGATCAATAGGAGGATTTGTAACCTGGGCAAACAGCTGCCTGAAGTAGTTGAACAACAATTGGGACTTGTTGGATAAAACAGCAAGAGGCGTATCATTACCCATTGACCCTATTGGCTCTTTCCCGTTTTCCGCCATAGGCTTGAGTATCAGCCTCATGTCTTCCATTGTGTAGTTGAAGAATTTCTGCTTCTCAAGAAGCTGTTCCCTGCTCAATATATCATGAGACATACTTGCTTCCGGAAGGTCTTCAAATCTCAGTCTGTTGTTTTCAACAAAAGACACATAATCCATCTTTTTGGATACTCTTTCCTTGATTTCCTCGTCGAAGAATATTTCCTTTCTCTTTGTATCTATCATAAGCATCTCGCCTGGTTTAAGTCTTCCTTTTTTAAGGATATCCTCAGGCTTGAACTTAAGTACTCCAAATTCCGATGCCATTACTACCGTATCATCATTTGTTATTACATATTTGGCAGGTCTCAATCCATTTCTGTCAAGAGTTCCTCCAATCTGCTCTCCATCACAGAAGAACATGGCTGCAGGACCGTCCCATGGTTCTATCATGGCTGCATGATATTCATAGAATGCCTTCTTCTCCTTGGACATGTACTTGTCGTTTTCCCATGCTTCAGGTATTAGCATCATCAATGTATGGGCATTGGTTCTTCCATTCTGTTTTATGAATTCAAAAGCATTGTCCACAGATGCAGAGTCACTCTTGTTTTTCTGTATTATCGGATAAAGATCATTTATATCTTCTCCATAGACATCTGAATTCAACACGCCTTCCCTTGTTTCCATCCAGTTTCTGTTTCCCTTGATAGTGTTGATTTCACCATTATGGGCAAGATATCTAAATGGCTGTGCCAAATCCCATGTAGGAAAGGTATTGGTGCTGAATCTTTGATGAACAAGCGCCATGCTGCTCTTGAAGTTGATGTCATTAAGATCCAGATAATATTTTTCTATCTGATCGGCCAGCAATAGCCCCTTGTATACTATTGTCTTTGATGAAAGTGAGCAGATATAGAAATATTCCTTGTTCCTGACCAATAGTCTTTCTATTTCGTTTTCTATTCTCTTCCTTATTAAATACAACTCTCTTTCAAAAGTATTTGAATCTATATTTTTAACCTTTTTAACAAAAACCTGTCTTATTATCGGCTCTGTTCCCCTGGCTGTCTCACCAATGCTCTTGTTGTCCGTAGGAACAAATCTCCATCCAAGTGTCTTGTGTCCCGATTCAGCCACAACTCTTTCTGCAATACCTTCACACTGCAGCCTGAGAGCGGGCTCCTTCGGCAAGAATATCATACCTATTCCATATTCACCTGCATCAGGCAGGTCAATTGAATCATTTGCACAGTATATTCTAAAGAACTCATCAGGAATCTGAGTCAATATGCCGGCACCGTCACCCGTTTTAGGATCGGCACCAACCGCTCCTCTATGTTCCATGTTCTTAAGGATTTTCAAACCATTTTGCACTATGTTAAAACTGGACTCACCCTTCACGTTGACAATAAATCCAACACCACATGCATCCTTTTCATTTCTTGGATCGTAAAGACCCTGTTGACCAGGCAACCCTACACTATTCATAAAAACTCCTCCTTCTTCTAGTAAAACTCATTGTGCATACATTTGTATCTCAAACAAGTACACTTATTTCTGTTTCTTAACATTTTACACTAAATATAATGTATGCGCAATACAATTTTCCATATTCCAAACACAATTAACAATTTGTGTGCAGGAAAACATTACTTTTTGCTTTCTGTGCATATTTATTATTACATTTTTGTAACATTTGTAGCATCCAACGTTTTCCCGAAAAGCAAATATTGATTCATGTCAAAGTGGACCAAACTGAATTTCCAAGGACATCGAAACATTATAATTTTCAGTCTCTAATTCTCAATAGTTAAAACATCAATATCGATAATCAAATTTTTTCTTCCTTATTATTATATAACAAGTATGACAAAAAAAGAATCCGGATAATCCGAATTCTTTCCTTTATTATATACTTTTATCTTTGTTCAATTAATATCGTATGCTTTTTACTGCAGTCTTAAGAGAAGAACATAAGCAGTACACCTGCTGCAACAGCAGAGCCTATAACTCCCGCCACGTTTGGTCCCATTGCATGCATCAACAGGAAGTTAGCAGGGTTGTACTTCTGACCTTCCTTCTGAACAACTCTGGCCGCCATAGGTACGGCAGATACTCCGGCCGCTCCGATAAGAGGATTGATCTTTCCTCCGCTTGTCTTGTACATGATTTTTCCGAAGATAAGCCCTGTAGCAGTACCTATACTGAATGCTATCAATCCAAGAACTATTATCTTTATTGTTCCCACTGTAAGGAATAGCTGTGCATTGGCTTTCGCTCCAACTGTAATTCCAAGAAGTATTGTAACTATGTACATAAGTGAATTTGTTGCAGTCTCAGCAAGTTTAGGAACAACTCCGGATTCCCTGATAAGGTTACCGAACATAAGCATTCCTATAAGGGCAGCTGCCGATGGCAACAGCATTACAGTGAAGATTGTAACGACTATCGGGAAAATTACCTTTTCCGTCTTCGATACATGTCTCAACTGTTCCATTTTTACCGTTCTTTCCTTCTCAGTCGTAAGGGCTTTCATTATTGGTGGCTGGATGATTGGTACCAGTGCCATGTATGAATATGCCGCTATCGCTATAGGTCCAAGAAGGTCCGGTGCAAGTTTGGATGTAAGGTAAAGTGCAGTTGGTCCGTCTGCTCCTCCGATTATACCGATTGATGCCGCTTCAGGTCCTGTAAATCCAAGAAGTATAGCTCCTACGAAAGTAAAGAATATACCGAATTGTGCCGCTGCTCCAAGAAGTATGCTCCTTGGGTTTGCTATAAGAGGTCCAAAATCCGTTCCTGCTCCTACACAAAGGAAAATCAATGGTGGATAAATACCTTTTTCCGTACCTATATATATAAGGTGCAATAGACCTTCACCTTCCATAAGTCCAGCAAGGGGCATGTTTACAAGAAGCATGCCGAATGCTATCGGAATCAAAAGATATGGCTCATATCCTTTCGCTATAGCCAGGTACAAGAATGTACACGCTATAATTAACATGATAACTTCTTTATATGTAATCGCGGAGAATCCTGTACTTAACCAAAATTGTTGTAATATTTCTCCCATTTGGATTCCTCCCTATTAACCTAATGTAATCAACGCATCACCACTGCTTACGCTTGTTCCTTTTGATGTATGTATACTTTTTACTGTTCCATCTGCCGGTGCTACTATTTCATTTTCCATTTTCATCGCTTCAAGTATCAACAGGATATCTCCTGCCTTCACTGCCTGTCCTTCTGTCACCTTGATGTCAAGGATAGTTCCCGGCATTGGTGCTGCTATCAATTCTCCACCGCCAGCAGGTGCTGCTGCAGGTGCTGCCTTTGGCGCTGCAGGTGCAGGTGCAGGAGCTGCCGCTCTAGGTGCCGCTGCAGGTGCACTGAATACTGGTGCGCTTGGAGCTCCACCTATCTCTTCTACTGCCACTTCATATGTTTTTCCGTTTACTGTTATATTATATTGTTTCATTTCAATATTCCTCCTATTTCATAAGTTCCATTCTTCCGGCTTGTGCCCATGCCGGCTGTTGTCCGCCTGTTTGCACTATACTTCTTACTATCAGTTGATCCGAGCTTTTGCCTATATGCGCAGCAAGGGCCGCTGTTATAACCGCTACCAGTTCATCATCGTCTTCTTCAACGACAGCCGCAGGTACTGCGGGAGCTGGTGCCGCAACTGACTTTGCAGCAGTTTCCTTTTTCTTTTCAGTAAATATCACTTTGAAAAGATCCAGTACATATGATATCAGAAGCAATGTTGCAAATACTATTCCCATGCTGAATAGTGTTATTACTCCAGCATCTCCCATAGTTACTAATTCGCCATACATATTATCACTCCTTACACTGGCATGTTGCCGTGTTTTTTAGCCGGTCTTGATTCTCTCTTGCCAGCAAGCATCTCAAAGGCGCTGATGATTCTCTTTCTTGTTTCTGACGGTTCTATTACGTCATCTATATATCCTCTTGCTGCCGCTATATATGGATTTGCTACCGTGTCTGTGTATTCCTGTATCTTTTCCTGTCTCTTTGCATTCTGGTCTTCGGCTTCAGCTATGTCTTTTCTGAATATGATGTTTGCCGCTCCAGATGGTCCCATTACTGCTATTTCAGCTGACGGCCATCCAAGTACAACGTCTGCTCCAAGATGTCTTGAACACATTGCTATATAAGCTCCACCGTATGCCTTCCTTGTGATTACAGTTACCTTTGGCACTGTTGCTTCAGGATATGCATAAAGCATCTTTGCTCCGTGTCTGATTATTCCGCCGTATTCCTGTCCTGTTCCAGGAAGGAATCCAGGTACGTCAACAAGTGTAAGCAACGGAATATTGAATGAGTCACATGTTCTTATAAAGTGCGCAGCCTTGTCAGATGCATTTATGTCAAGACATCCTGCAAGTCTGTTTGGCTGGTTTGCAATTACTCCGACGCTCTTGCCGTTTAGTCTTATGAATCCTGTTATTATGTTCTCAGCATAGTAGGGCTGATACTCCAGGAATTCTCCTCCGTCAGCTAGAGAATTGATTACGTTCTTCATATCGTAGGCTTTGTTGGGGTTAGGCGGTACTATTGTGTTTAGAGCTTCGTCTATTCTGTTCAAGTCGTCTGCAGCCTCGAAATCAGGTGCAGTCTCAAGGTTGTTTTGAGGAAGGAAGCTTAGAAGCTGTCTTATCTTCGCGAAGCACTCGTCTTCAGAGTTGTCGTAGAACTGTGCAACTCCGCTTATCTTGTTGTGGGTCATTGCTCCACCAAGCTGCTCTGCAGAAACTTCTTCTCCTGTAACTGTCTTTATTACCTGAGGTCCAGTGATGAACATCTTCGAAACATGGTCCACCATGAAGATGAAGTCAGTCAATGCCGGTGAATAAACGGCTCCACCTGCACATGGTCCAAGTATTACTGAAATCTGCGGAATTACTCCCGACGCTATTGTGTTGTTGTAGAATATGTCTCCATATCCTTTAAGTGCATCGACACCTTCCTGTATTCTTGCTCCACCTGAGTCATTGATTCCAATGAGTGGCGCTCCAACCTTAAGTGCCATTTCCTGCACCTTTACGATTTTTGCAGCATGCATCTCTCCAAGGGATCCTCCGATTACAGTAAAGTCCTGTGCGAATACATAAACAACTCTTCCGTCGATTGTACCGTATCCTGTCACTACACCTTCTCCAGGAGCCTTTTTCTTCTCCATTCCGAAGTTGACGCATCTGTGCTCTACAAATCCGCCCACTTCCACGAAGCTGCCTGGATCCAGCAGTTTTTCTATTCTTTCCCTGGAAGTGTATTTCCCATTCTTATGTTGTTTTTCAATTCCTTTTACTCCGCCGCCCAGCTTTAGAGCTTCTTTTTTTTCTTTAAGCTGGTCTAATTTTTGATTTGGCAATTTTGTTACCTCCTATTCTAATTGAATATACCTTAATAAAATACTCTTATTTTAAGTAAAAGTCAATATGTTGCAACTAATTGCAGGGACTTTTATAAAATATTCATATTTAATTAACAAATTATTTAATAATGCCTTTTTTAATTAGTTCTTTTATGTCATTCTGACTGTAGTTTAATTTTTCCGTCAAAATCTTCATTGTATGCTGTCCCAATATTGGAGAAGCTTCCCTTATGTCGTTTGGATTTTCCGAATATTTCACAGGAGAAGCAGGTGCCAGGATATTTCCTGCAACGGGATGATTTATATGTTTAAACATCTCCCTTTCCTTAAGTTGCTCGTTTTCCAACAGCTTATCTATAGTATTGATTGGACTGTTTGGAACTCCAGCATCATCCAATATTTTTTGCCATTCCTCAGTGGTATTTTCTATGAAAATCTTATTCATTATCGGCTTAAGCTCATGATAGTACTCAACTCTTTTTTCATTACTGAAAAATCTGTAATCATCTATCAAGTCCTCCCTATCCACCGCTCTGCAGAAAGCATCCCATAGCTTATCGTTTCCAGCACCTATCATTATTTCACCATTTCTAGTCATGAAGGGTTCCAGAGGAGCTATGGTAGCATGTCTGTTCCCCAAAGGCTGAGGAACCTCCCCTGTGACCGTGTACCGCGCTATGGCATTTTCCAGAATGGATACCTGACAGTCAAGCATTGAAATGTCTATTCTCTCGCCCTTTCCGGTATCCTTCTTTCGGTACAAGGCTCCAAGTATTCCTATTGCTCCATAAAGGGCAGCCGTAATATCTCCAAGAGATGACCCTACCCTTGTAGGTTTTTCCTGGCCCGTAATACTCATTAGACCGCCCATAGCCTGGATTACAGCATCATAGGCCGGCTTATCACTCATGGGACCGGTCTGTCCATATCCTGAAATTGAGCAATATATTATATCCGGTTTTATCTTTAATACATCATCATAGCTTATGCCCAGTTTTTCCATTGTCCCCGGCTTGTAGTTTTCAATGATCACATCGGCATCTTTTACAAGACCATTAAATATTTCATGACCTTCTTCAGTTCGCAGATCCACTGCAAGGCTTTTCTTATTTCTGTTTATACTCATGAAATACGTACTTTCACCATTTACAAAGGGACCTACTTCCCGGGAATCATCACCCTTGTCAGGTCTTTCAATTTTAGTTATTTCCGCGCCCATATCCCCCAGTATCATGGAACAAAAGGGACCGGACAAGACTCTTGTTAGATCAAGAATCTTAATGCCGTTCAAGACACCCATTTTATCACTTCCCGTAAATTAATATGCAGTTTCACAACCAGATTTCTTTTTACAAAAAACAAAAACAAGAAAATGGCAACCCATTCGCTTGTTCTCTATTCTATATGCTCTATCAAGCATCATATTCTATTATAAAATTCTCTCAATACTTCTCTAAATAAACTCTATCTTCTCTATACTGATTACACTCAATAACTCTATAAACTGTATTCAAAACATACTCTATATACAAATAAACTATCACATCGTTCAATATTTGTCAATATGAAAATACCATGCTTTATATATTCACGTGTCCCAGACCCAGTCTGCTGTGATTTGACAGGGAGTGATAAGCGGAATTGCCGTACATGGCGACAGCAATCCAATGTTCACTACTTACTATAGCTATTTTCATATGCAGATTGGCATCCAGTGGCATGTCCAGCATCAAGCCCCTGCTTGCTTCCTGAGCCGCATGTATTAGCCCGTGAATCTGATGGGCTTCCTTTTGGATTACATCAAGATTAAGTGCTGCACCTACACATGAATTTATTATCTTCTTCTTCAAATCACCGCCTGAACCGGCAACCTCTGTAACAACCACATTGTACCCAAGTTCTTCTATGAATCTTCTGACAAAGGATTCCTTAGCCTTGTTTTCCACCATGGAAACGAATACAGCAGTCTTCCCAATATCTATCTGTCCGTTTTTTGTTATTGTTTCCCTTATAAATTCCTTATTCATATCATCACACTCTCGTCAATAGTTCAAGCTTTCTTGCGCCACCAAAGAATTATACCATTAAAGCTGTAAATTATCAATCTCAATTGTATAGTGTCTACAAATCTGTCTTAATAACATATCGGTCATATCAAACGGTATGTATCGTAATTCATATATTCAACAACTTCTATTTCATCAATATATGACAGCTTTTCAAAGACTTCCATCGGATTCTTGTTACCCCTCTTTTCAAGAAATGCAACTATTTCAAACTGGTTCATCGGATGCCTCTTTATTATGCTAACTACAGCCTCCACATCATCTTCAATTTCACTGTAAAAACCTTCAGAGATCAATTGATCTATTGATATGCCCTCAAGCATCTCAACAGCCAATTCCATTTTTTCAGGATCAACTTTCTTCACAAAGGATTCTGCAGGAGGTCTTACCGGCGTATTGATATAAAGCTTGTCATAATTTATTTTAGACAATATCTTCTTGAAATCTATCAAATTGTCCACAGAATCGTTGTATCCCTTCACAAGCATGATTTCCAGCCACAGCTGTCCACTGTAATGTTTGGAAAACTCTATCAATCCCTCTACCATATTCTTGTAGTTTATGCTTCTTGACGGTCTGTTGATTCTTGTAAACATGTTTTCATTGCAGGCATCAATGGAAGGCAATACAATATCAGCCTTCATCAAGTCCTTTCTCGTTTTTTCATCATACATAAGGGCACCATTTGTGATCACTGCAACAGGTTTATCAGTCATTGACTTGACCTTTTTGATGAGTTTGCCGAGCTCACTGTACAAGGTAGGCTCTCCCTCCCCAACTATTGTTACCACATCATAATAGATATCCTTTTGGGATATATCCTCGAACTCCTTCACTATCTCTTTCAAGTCAAAAAATTCACTTCTTCTATTAGTGAGATTCTTGGTTCTTCCCAGCTGACAGTATATGCATGAATAATTGCAGTATTTTTTCGGTATGGGGCTTATACCGAGAGATATTCCCATTCGTCTGGAAGGTACCGGACCGTAGATGTATTTGTAGATTCCCATAGATTGTCCTCCTGTATTAATTATTGTCAATTTGCTGCTTTCTTATTTCTAACATAAGTAATTCTATAGCTGATGAAGGCTATGATTTTAACCAGTACAGCCAGATACAACAGATACACAAGGTTGTCATTGTCAGGGTACAGCATTAATAGCATGATGGACAGCATAAATATGACTGTAGCACTTTTCCCGAAAATATTCGAAGGTATTACCATCCTTTCCTTCCTCAGATACAGTATGAGTCCCGATACTATCATAAAGAGTTCCTTGACTACCACTACAACAGGAATGACAAGAGGAATTCTTCCCCAAATATATAGACATATCAGTACGGTTATGAGCATCACCTTGTCCGCAAACGGATCCAGGACCTTTCCCAATTCCGTAATAAGGTTATACCTTCTTGCCAGGTATCCGTCAAGAAAGTCTGTGAACGATGCTAAAACATATACAACCAATGCAAGGTTATATGCATTTTCCTTTCCAGAAAAAAATACTACAACAAATACAGGTGCAAGAATAATCCTGAATATTGTTAGAATATTAGGTATGTTCTTCATCTGCACCTCCTTTATCCGTGAAACAATCTTTTCATTATTTCACTACATGGCAGTATTTCATTGAGAACATCAAGGCTTTGACCTATCTGAATATATCCGTTATCCACGTCCCCGTCTATCACGGCTTTTGCATACATCCCCTTCATTCGTCCCTTCAGCAGCTTTCTGGGCTGATCGCTGTATTCTATTGCAAGGTATTCTTCCGTGAACTTGTTTTTAAGAGATCTGACACTGTGACCTATTGTGTGTCCAATTACAACTGAATCCGTGTCAGTAGACTCAATTATTCTTTTTTTTGCATTTATATGGGCAGGACATTCTTCTGAAACAACAAACCTGGATCCCATCTGCACTCCTGCAGCTCCCATTGCTATGGCTGCCCTTATTCCTCTTCCATCCGATATTCCACCAGCAGCCAATACGGGAATATTTACATTCTCAATAACATTGGTCATCAATGCCATTGTTGTCTGTTGACCTATATGCCCGCCTGCCTCCATCCCTTCTATTACAAGTGCATCAGCACCTGCATCTTCAATCCTTTTTGCCAGTCTCAGGTTTGGCACAACCGGAATAACAATAATCCCCAGTTCCTTCAGTCTTTTTATGTAAGGAACCGGATTTCCAGCTCCAAAAGTAACGAAATCAGGTTTCTTCCTGCATACTACGTCTATGATTTCATCCTTGTCTTCAGCCATAAGAACTATATTGACTCCAAAAGTCTTGTCTGTATATTCCCTGACCAGATTTATCTGCTCCTCAACCCAATCAGCATCGTGACCTCCTGCTCCAACAATTCCTGCACCTCCAGCATTTGATACAGCAGCTGCAAGTCTGGCATCGGATATGTTTGCCAAGCCTCCCTGGATTACAGGATATTCTATTTTAAGCAGTTCTGTTATTTTCGTCTTCATCAATACCTCCAAAATAACAAATCCATTTATTCCTATTTATTCCTGTACTTTTCTATAAGCCTCTGCTTTTCAGACCACAGGTCAAATGACAGGTTGACGAAATATCTGTCAGGATTGTCAAATCTTCTCAGTCCGTCCCAAAGCTTTGAAAGTTCATTATTTAGATTATCCCTTATTTCATCAAGAGTCGGGAAATCATATACCAGTTCTCCATTATGTACAATAAGAGTTTGAAGTTTCTTGGCCGTAAAGTTCTTGGCTGTCTTGTTTATCCATGGAGACAGTGGATCAAAAAGCTTGTATGGAGCCTTTACTTCTTCATCCTTGAATGTAATGAGGTCTGCAAAAGCATTTCCATTCCTGTTGTCATACAGCCTCCACAATTCCTTGAAGCCCGGATTTGTTACCTTGACAGCTTCTTCACTGAGCTTTATTCTCGGGCTTATACCCTCTTCCGTCTCAACTGCAACAAGCTTGTATACTCCTCCGAAAACCGCTTCAGACCTTGCCGTTATCATCCTTTCTCCCACACCATAGGAATCTATGGGTGCCCCCTGCCTTTCAAGTTCTCTTATCTGGTATTCATCAAGGGAGTTTGTCGCTGTTATCGTAGCATCCTCATACCCTGCAACATCAAGAAGCTTTCTCGCTTTCTTTGACAGATAGTCAAGGTCGCCGCTGTCAAGCCTTATACCTTTCTTTCCTTCTCCTTCCAACTCGTCAAATACCTTTATCGCTTCAGGAATTCCAGAGCCTAAGACATTGTAGGTATCCACAAGAAGTATGGCATTGTCGGGAAAGGCCTTTACATATGATTTGAATGCAGTATGATCATCGTCGTAAAACTGAACCCAGCTGTGGGCTATAGTTCCAATAACGGGGATGTCAAACATCTTTGAAGCTAAAAGGTTTGATGTTCCAAGACATCCACCTATATAGCATGCCCTTGCCCCGTAAATTGTTGCATCTGCACCGTGCGCCCTTCTCGCACCAAAATCAACTACAGGCTTGTCGTTTGCCGCCCTTGCTATCCTGTTTGACTTTGTGGCTATGAGACTCTGATGGTTCAACGACAAAAGTAGCATTGTTTCTATAAGCTGAGCTTCAAGTATCGGAGCCTTTATTGTAATAATCGGAGTATTGGGAAATACGGGAGTACCTTCAGGTATGGCCCATACGTCTCCGGTAAATTTGAAATCTTTTAAATATTCAAGAAACTTTTCTTCAAAGATATTCATTTCTTTCAAAAACTCGATATCCATATCGGAAAATTCAATTTCCATAAGATAGTCTATAAACTGCTGAAGTCCTGCAGTTATGGCAAAACCACCATTATCCGGCACCTTCCTGAAGAAATAGTCAAAGTAGACAATGTGGTCCTGGTCTCCGTTCACCAGGTATCCGTTTGTCATAGTAAGTTCGTAAAAATCAACGAGAAGACTCAAGTTCTTCTCCTTTTTCCATTCAATATTATTCATATCTTCCCTCTGAGCAAATTATTATTGTTGCTATATTTATATACCATTATAGCACAAACTATGCAAACAAAAAACAGAAACTCAATTTTCAGTTCCTGTTTGTTTACAATATTTTGTGATATAATACTTAAGGTATATTCATTTCAGGAGGAAACCAATGAAGAAGGACTTCATATCTTTGATAGAATCGCCAATTATTTCAGCCATACGGGACGACAGCATGATTGATGCTGCCATTTCTTCAAATTCAGACATCATATTCCTTTTAAACGACACCATTTACACCCTTGAAGAAAGCATAAATAAAATTAAAGCTTCAGGCAAGGCGGTATTCATACATTTTGACCTGACAGACGGTTTCGACAACAGCATCAATGCACTTCACTATATTTCAGAAAAATTCAAGCCTGACGGCATAATCTCCACCAAAAGCAACATAGTAAAGGAAGCAAAAAAGCTCGGGCTTTATTCAATCCAACGAATTTTTCTCCTTGATTCAATGAATTTCGAACACGGCCTTAAAACCATAATAGCAAACAGACCCGATGCATGCGAAATACTGCCGGGGACACTTCATAAAATAACCAGGAAAATAGTAGCATCAACAGACATTCCAATAGTTGCAGGCGGTCTTATCCAGGATAAGGAAGATATAATCGAATGCATAAAAAGCGGGGCTGTTGCAGTATCAACTACAAACCCCAATCTTTGGAATGTGTAAACCAGTCAAAAATATTCACAGCTTCAGGGATACATTAAACTGATTTTATTTTACCTCTTGGATTTTGTCCATGCTTCTTGTAGCTACTACATTTGCGCCGGTATCCAGGATGTTTTCTATGATTATGTCCCCAACCCTGACCGGTGCTTGCACCACAACTTCATTGATTATTTCCATGCATTCAAATATAAGTTCCTTTGGAATCGCTTCGTCGGTCTTCACAGGAAGTCTTTTCAGGAATGCATTCTCTATTTTTACAGTAGTAGGAACAACCCTTGTAGGACAGGTCATTTCCTTTATTCCATAGGTCCTTCCCCTGGGGCATTTGTTCCCTTCAACATCATATCCATCTTCAGATTCCATATTTTCAACAACCTTTATATGGCAACCCATGGGACAGACTATGCATATCATTTCCTTTTCCTTGACCGTTCCTCTCAATCCTATCACTCCTAAATTACCTCCACTGTTAATTTCCCAATATTTTCACCTATGAGTTCCTTCCTGATGTCAATTCTTTCCATTTCACCGGGTGCAAGGTGCTTTTTCCTTACCGAATATATTTCCTTCCCATCAGCCTTAACTGAAAGTCTTGCGTCACGGTATACATTTGTCACCCTCATGAAAAGGGCAAGCTTTTCATCCACTTCATCTACTCTTACCTTCTGAGGCACTATGTATCCTATTCCCGACAGTGCTTCCGTTTCAATTACTTTGTCGCCGTCAGCCCTTCCTTCAAGTACAAACCTCGCTGCAGACCTTCCTGCCCTTCTGCTCTCTTCTGTTACGAAATCCACCAGGTCGTGTACATGAACGACGTTTCCACAGGCGAATATCCCCTCTATTGAAGTCTCCATTGATTCATATACAACGGGCCCGCTCGTCTTGGCGTCTATTTCCATTCCCGCTCCTCTTGAAAGCTCATTCTCGGGAATCAGTCCTACTGAAAGGAGCAGGGTATCGCATTCGTATTCTATCTCGGTCCCGGGTATGGGCTTGAAGTTTTCATCAACCTTCTGGATTACAACAGCCTCCACCCTGTCTTTTCCCTTGATGTCCGTTACCGTATGGCTGAGCTTCAGGGGGATGTCGTAATCGTCAAGACACTGGACTATGTTTCTTGTTAGTCCTCCCGAGAAAGGCATTAGTTCTGCAACAGCAAGAACCTTCGCCCCTTCAAGAGTCATCCTTCTGGCCATTATGAGGCCAATGTCGCCAGATCCAAGGATTACGACCCTCTTTCCTACCATGTATCCTTCCATGTTGAGATATCTTTGAGCCGTTCCAGCATTGAATACTCCTGCAGGTCTGTATCCTGGTATTGCTATGGCACCTCTAGTTCTCTCCCTGCATCCCATTGAAAGCACTATGGCCTTTGCCTGTATCTTCATGAGGCCGTCCTTTGTGTTCATTGCCGTGATTTGTCTGTTTTCGCTGATTTCAAGCACCATGGTGTCAAGCTTGTAGTCTATGTTTTCCTTTGCCAGTTCGTCTATGAATCTTTCCGCATATTCGGGTCCCGTAAGCTCTTCCTTGAATACGACCAAGCCGAAACCGTTGTGTATGCATTGCTGAAGTATTCCTCCCAGCTCCCTGTCCCTTTCTATTACAAGTATGGATTCCGCCCCTTCCTTCTTTGCCTCAATGGCTGCCGCAAGACCGGCAGGTCCTCCACCTACAACTACGATATCATAATTCATCATGTTAGCCTCCCACCTTTGTCTTTCCAGTCAGTATTACGGAACCCTTGTTTTCCATCAGCACCTCTTCCATTGGTACGTTCAGTTCTCTTGCAAGGATTTCCATCACCCTGGGTCCGCAGAATCCTCCCTGGCATCTTCCTGCCCCGGGCCTGCACCTTCTCTTGATGCCGTTAACTGTTCTTCCTCCCGCGCTTCTGTGTATTGCATCTACAATTTCGCCTTCGGTGATCATTTCACATCTGCAGATGATTCGCCCGTACCTGCTGTCCTTTTTGATCATTTCATTCTTTTCTTCATCCGAGAGTTCTTCAAACTTGATTCTCTTCCTTCTTACAGGTTTGAAGTTTTCATTCTTCTGAAGTCCTCCGCTCATCTTTTCAACTATTCCAACTACATATTCAGCTATTGCGGGGGCTGACGAAAGTCCCGGGGATTTCATTCCTGCAGCATTTACAAATCCCTTTGCCTGCTTTGATTCCTCAATGATGAAATCGTCAGTGGAAGGTTCAGCTCTAAGTCCTGCAAATGTGGTTATGTTCAATTTATATGGAATCTTGTCGCTAATGTTTCCTGCCAGTTTCTTGACACGGTCAAGCCTGTCATAGGTGGTGTTTACAGCCTCCTTGTCCTCCCGTTCAAGGTCCTCCGAATCCGGTCCTACTAGTATGTTCCCGTCTATTGTAGGAGCCACCAGGGTTCCCTTCCCCATTTCATTGGGGCACGGGAACACCACATGATTTATAAGTCCTCCCGCTTCCTTGTCAAGAAGGTAGTACTGACCCCTTCTAGGATGGATCTCAAACTCTGAATCAGCGACCATGTTGTATATCCTGTCTGCATATAGGCCTGCTGCATTGATAACATATTCAGCTTCCACTGAATCCTTTTCAGATCTCACTGAATAACAGTCTTCCTTCTTCTCTATTTCTCTTACCTCGAAGTTGAGCCTCAACTCGGCACCGTTGTCTATTGCATTTTCCGCATATGCCATAGCCAGTTCCCAAGGCTCCACTATTCCCGCAGTTGGTGCATACAGTGCTCCAAGAACACCTTCCGCAAGGTTGGGCTCCCTCTTCATTGCCTCTTCACCGCTTATTATTTCCATACCGGGTATTTCAAGCTTCAATCCATTTTCATAAAGCTCCTTGACGGTTTCAAACTCCTTCTCGCTTCTTGCTATGACAAGGGATCCTATTCTCTTGAAGGGTACATTCAACTCATTGCATACATCCTCCATAAGATAGTTTCCCCTTGCGTTCATCTTTCCTTTCAATGTATCGAAGTGCGCATCATATCCTGCATGTATTATTGCGCTGTTTGCCTTCGTAGATCCGCTTGACACATCATTGTCTCTTTCCAGTATTACTATTTTAAGGTCGAATTTTGATAATTCCCTTGCTATGGCAGTACCTATAACTCCCGCTCCTATTACTGCAACATTATACATAGAATGCCCTCCTGTTATTTTACTCCAATAAACAAAAGAGCCGCTAAAAACACACCTACTTTCGTAGATACATTTTTAACGGCTCTCATTACTCTTGCCTCAATATTTCATTTAACTAATTATACTATATCTGAATGGATATGTAAAGTTCTTACCTTTCCCAGTCCTTTGATCTGCCTACTGCTTTTTCCCAGCCTCTGTACAGTCTGGTTCTTTCTTCTTCGCCCATCTCGGGAAGGAAATTCTTGTCCACCGCCCAGTTTGCAGCAATCTCATCCTTTGATTTCCAGAATCCTACTGCAAGTCCTGCAAGGTAGGCAGCTCCCAATGCTGTAGTCTCGGTAACCATTGGTCTCTGCACTTCAACACCTAGAATGTCCGACTGGAACTGCATCAAAAGATTATTTGCAGTTGCTCCTCCGTCGACCTTCAATGTGGAAAGCTTGATTCCCGAATCCTCTTCCATGGACCTTATTACATCCTTTGACTGATATGCTATGGATTCTAGTGCCGCCCTTGTGATGTGGTTTCTGTTGGCACCTCTGGTAAGTCCCACTATGGTCCCCCTTGCGTACATATCCCAGTATGGGGCTCCCAGTCCTGCAAATGCAGGAACCAGATAAACGCCATTTGTATCCTTCACCTTGCTCGCAAAGTATTCGCTGTCTGCAGCATCGTTTATGAGCCTCAACTCGTCTCTCAGCCACTGGATTGTAGCTCCGCCCATGAATACGGATCCTTCAAGGGCATACTCAACCTTTCCGTCTATTCCCCACGCTATAGTAGTGAGAAGACCGTTCTTCGAGTGTACCATCTTTTCACCGGTCTGCATCAATATGAAGCATCCTGTCCCGTATGTGTTCTTGACCATTCCGTCCTCGAAACATGCCTGTCCGAAAAGGGCTGCCTGCTGGTCTCCTGCAATTCCCGCTATTGGAATTTCAACGCCGAACATGCTCTCGTCAGTCTTTCCGTAAACCTCTGAAGAAGGTTTCACTTGAGGAAGCATTGATGCAGGTACGCTCAGTTCCTCAAGTATCTTTTCATCCCACTTCAGCTCCGCTATATTGTACATGAGGGTTCTTGATGCATTTGAATAGTCGGTTACATGGACCTTTCCTCTTGTAAGGTTCCAGACAAGCCAGGTATCTATTGTACCGAAAAGCAAGTCTCCCTTTTCAGCCTTTTCTCTCGCACCTTCAACATTGTCAAGGATCCACTTGACCTTCGTTCCCGAAAAATATGCGTCAACAACAAGGCCTGTATTTTCCCTTATATAGTCTTCCATTCCGTCAGCTTTTATCTGGTCGCAGATTGAAGCAGTTCTTCTACACTGCCAGACTATTGCATTGTATACAGGCTTTCCTGTATTCCTGTCCCAAACCACCGTAGTCTCACGCTGGTTTGTAATGCCAATTGAAGCTATTTCACCGGCATTTACTCCTGCAGCTTCCAAGACCTCTCTGGCAACACCCGACTGCGTAGCCCATATCTCTATGGGATCATGCTCAACCCAACCAGCTTTTGGATATATCTGGGTAAACTCCTTTTGTGCCGTTTTAACGATGTTTCCATCCTTGTCAAACAAAATCGCCCTTGAGCTTGTAGTTCCCTGGTCAAATGATAAGATGTACTTTTTTTCCATTTCTCTCTCCTTTAGATTAAGGAAGTCGTTATTTATTATATGTGATTTTTACATTTATGCAGGTTGCATTTCCAGTTCCTTTTATTTCAGCTGCACAATCATCATAGGGAACTTCGGCAATGAGGGTATCTCCTTGTTCAAGAGCAAGACTTGTCCTGTTGATTTCAAGCTCCATTTCACCCTCACTGCAGAAAAATATGTTTGTCCCATTGACAAGGGGAATTTCATCCATTACATCACCCATATTTATTATATCAGCCTTTGCACTGCAGCCTTCCCTGGTCATGACATTAAAATCCGTAACCTTTCCTTCACTGGTGGTCTCCCAGCTGCCGCTGAAAAAATCAATAGAGTATTTCTTCATCTCTTTGCTGTGGTGACCCTTGTGTTCCAGCCTAAGCTCTCCGTCCAGGATAATGAGTATCCTTTCCACTCCGGGAAGGGGGGTAAACTCTGACTTTTCTGCTTCAACCCTGGCAGAACTGATTCTCCACAAAAAATCCAGTTTCTTGTACTCTGCATCCTCAGGATATATTGCTATCTGCGTAGTCGTGCCTCCCGACCATTTATTGACAACCAGTTCTTCTTTCCTAATAACATTCAGCTTCATATTTATCCTCCTAGTATTTCATCTATAATTCATTATATACCAAATACTCGAAAAAACGTCGAATCGCTAATATTCCACACTTTCAAGAAAAAGTCCGTGAGCCGGAGCCATATACGGGATTGCAGCCCTGTCTTTTTCCTCAAGTATCCTTCGCACTTCCTCAAAGGTCATGTTGCCAAGTCCTGCTTCCACAAGGACGCCAACTATCTTCCTGACCATGTTGTGAAGGAATCCGTCGGCTTCTATCCTAATATATAAGATGCCCTTTTCTTCACTTATGTCCAAAGACTTTACATTTCTGACCATAGATTTCTTCTTTGACTTAACAGTTGTGAATGCGGTAAAATCATGACTTCCTGAAAAAACCTCTGCTACTTTTCTCATCTTTTCGACATCAAGCTTTCTTGTTATATGCCACTGATACTTTCTATTGAATATATCGTTAAAACCATTATTGTTTATGACATATCTGTAAGCCTTGGATTTGACGCTGTATCTTCCGTGGAAATCACTGCTTTCCAATAATATATTCCTAATCTGAATATCTTCCGGAAGATACTTCTGGAAACACTTCAACATTTCTTCCCTGTCCACTTTTTCACAGGTTTCGAAACTGGCAGTCTGACACAGCGCGTGAACCCCAGCATCGGTCCTTCCAGATCCGTCTATTTCCATATTTCTTTCCAAATACCTGGACAATACCCCTTCGATTTTCCCCTGTATTGTCATGTCAGTATTTCCAAGCCGCTGCCACCCCTGATACCTTGTGCCGTCGTATGCTATTTCCATCTTGTATCTGAATTTCATACCATTTTCCTTCCATATAATGTCATTATATACTACCAAGAGCCTTTTTCACAGTGATATCTGAAACGCCAATATTCTCAACAATCACTTTCCCTGTATATTCTTCCATGTTTGCGAAACCCTTTTTCCTTCCTATGAAGGATACCGTCATGTTCGCTTTGACACAGTTGGTCAGAATCCTTCCTGTATCCGAATTCATGCCTGAAGGAACATCAATGCTGACGATTTCCCCGGACTTGTCGTTTATGGCATCCAATACTGTTGAATACAGGCTGTTCAGTTCCCTCTTCAATCCAATTCCGAAAATTGAATCTACAGTCATCTGGCTTTTCCCCATGGATATTTCAAGATCGCCTATGTCTTCCGGTGACTCAATGACCCTTATCTCCATATCCATGTTCTTGAGAATCTCATATTGTTTTCTGCAGGCAGGAGACATTTTCTCAATCCTGCCGATTATATATATTTCTGTTTCAATGCCCTCGGCACTAAGCAAACGGGATAGGGCTAGACCGTCCCCACCATTGTTTCCAGTACCGCAAACAATGGTAATTGCAGTAATGTTTTCAGTATCAATGTTTTTCAAGACACTCAGGGCTGCACTTTCCATTAGTATCATTTCAGGAATCCCCAATACTTCTACACAGTATCTGTCAATTTTTCTTATATCCGCCGATAGTATTTCTATCTTCACCGAATCCCTCCCGTATCCTATATGAATCGTTTTATTAGACTGTCCGTTACTGCATCAATATTTCCAAGATTAATATTATTCTTTTCGATCACTTCCATTATCCGTTTCCTTTTGGACTCGTTTTCAACATGGAAGAGCCTGTTCATGATCCCCATCCTTCTTCCTATCCTGTAGATCATCTGATCTTCCTTGCTGAAGGACAGAAACTTTTCCAAGGCTTCGACCATTTTCTCCTTGTCCTCGGGCAGCTTTCCTTCAACTTCCGTTACAAGATTGAGTATGTGGTCGCTTTTTACCGTACTGGTTATTCCCTCAAGGTTCCTGATGAAAATAAGCAGTTCCCTTACCATGTCCACATCCGTAGTTCTCTTGAAAACTCCATTTTCATAATCCTCGTGGAGAAGAGTCTTTTCAGGTACGGCAAGAGTCCTTATCCTTATAAAGTCGGGGTTTATCTGGTTCAATGCATCTGCAGATTCAATTGCATTCTCTTCCAGATATTCCAGACCCCCGAGTCCCGGCATGTAGTATTCTGAAAGCTCAATTCCCGATCTCATCACCTTTTGGCCTGCCGTAACATGCTGCTCCTTTACAACTCCCTTTTCAACCAGCTCCAGAACCTTGTCACAACCGCTTTCCATACCTATGTGAATTCTGTTGAGGCCTGCTTCCGCTATTCTCTTCAGATCATCTTCATTCATCCTTGCTATGGTGTGGGACCTTGCATAGGTTGTTATCCTCTCAATATCGGGAAAAACCGCTCTAAGGTAATTCAATATTTCAACCATGTCGTCGGCTTTTATTACCATGCTGTTTGCATCCTGTATGAATACTGACTTCATTCCGCTCCTCATCCACATGAGAGCCGACTGATATGCCCACATTCCGCTTTCACCAAGCTTGTCGGTAAACTCGCTCATTTTCCTGTCCCGATCATCGGTCATTGATTCTTTATAGTCATTTATCGTATCTACACATTCTTTCACCAGATCAATATCCTTTATTACGTGCTCCTTTGGCCTTACACTGAAACTTTTGCCCTTGTACAAGCCACAAAACCTGCACTTGTTCCATGGACAGTTCCTTGTAACCCTTATGAGAAGGCTTTCCGCCTCACTTGGCGGTCTGATGGGTCCTACTTCGAATCCCGTATATTCAATATTTTTAGTCATTAAATTCTCCCTTAAGTATATTACAAATTATCCACTACAATGTTACCATTAATGGTCTGTTAAATTCAAGATATTTGCACATTTCAACCGTACTTTTTAACCTTGAAATCCACAGTAAAAGCCGAAGATTTCTCTCCGGCTTCATAACACGAATATATTGATTTATATCATATCTTTTGCTGCATAATTATCAATCATAAATTGCAACGCTTTATGCAGAAATCTTTTTCCTTGAATTCTCGGTGCCAAGTTCTTCAAAATATTTTTTGGTTTCATAGATAATAACGCCACTTAGTCCAAGTATTCCTATAAGGTTTGGAATAGCCATCAGTCCGTTTACTATATCCGCTATTACCCATATAAGATCCAGCTTCAAAAACGCTCCCGATGCAACCAGCACTATGTATATCATTCTATAGGGCTTGATTCCCTTTACACCCAAAAGATACTCTGTGCATCTTTCACCGTAATAGTTCCAGCCAAGTATTGTAGTGAAGGCGAAGAATATGAGCCCTACGGTAACAATAAGCTGTCCTATCTGCGGTAAAGGAAGCCCCTGACTGAATGCCATTGTAGTCATCTCAGCTCCTGCAGAATCCGAAGTCCATGCTCCTGTCAAAACAAGAGTTACACCGGTCATGGTACAGATGATTATTGTATCAAAAAATGTTCCCGTCATGGATATGAGACCCTGCTTCACACACGAGTCTGTCTTTGCCGCAGCCGCTGCAATCGGAGCCGATCCAAGTCCCGATTCGTTAGAGAAAACACCCCTTGCCACACCGCTTTGAATGGATTTCATCACAGTAGTACCTAGAAATCCTCCCATAGCAGCCGTTGGTGTAAAAGCGCTTTTGACTATTAAAGCCAGCGTCCCAGGTACAAGACTGTAGTTGTAAACCAGTATTGTAAGTGATCCTATTATATAGAGGGTTGCCATGAAGGGTACAATGAATTCACAAACCTTTGATATGCTCTTTATTCCTCCAAGAGTAACAAGTGCCACCAATACCGTCAGTACAACAGCACTGACCATTATTGGCACATTGAATGTAATATTTACGGCACTGGCTATTGCATTAACCTGCGGGAATGTACCAATTCCAAAAAATGCCACCCCTATGCCGAATATTGCAAACATCTTTGCAAGAGTCTTGTTTCCAAGCCCTTTTTCTATATAATACATTGGTCCGCCTGACATCTGTCCATTATCGTCAACCACCCTGTACTTGACGGCCAGGAGGGCTTCAGCATATTTTGTAGCCATTCCGAAGAATGCAGCCATCCACATCCAGAACAATGCTCCAGGACCTCCGGCCTTTATTGCAGTAGCAACTCCTACTATATTTCCAGTTCCAATAGTTGCAGCCAGAGCCGTACAAAGTGCAGCAAAACTGCTCACATCTCCGTCTGCAGCCGAATCCTTGTCCCTTGAAAACAGATATTTCAGTGCCAGAGGCAGCTTGATTACCTGAATAAGTCCAAGTCTTACAGTCAGGTAGATACCCGTGCCAACCAACAATATTAGTAGAGGCGGTCCCCAAACAAATGAGTCGATTTTTCCCATGATGCTTAAAATACTTTCCATAATAATTCCATGTCCTTTCAAATTGATTTTTCTTCAGATCAACCTCTAAATAGATTAATCATGAGTTTTGGCGAGTTCTCGAATTCCAGGTACGTCAATCAACCTTATTAATCAAGATTGACATTCCGAGTGAGCAGGTAATCAAAACTTGTGATTTTCACATATTAATAGTCCAGACATAGAAAAAGGCCGAATCTTATGATTCAGCCTCCATTATACAAAAATATATCCTTGTGAATATATCCCCTGTCCTTTTACCTGAGAGTTTAGCCGCAGTCGCGGTTTTCCCCTTCGGTGCTCACAATGAGTCTCTCCAGAGGCCCGTCCGATACAGGTCGTTTATCTTCCTGCACCATCATCCGAACACTATTTATTTGTAACTACTTTCCTATACAAAGGTTATTATAGCACTATTTTTTTGTTTGTAAAGAAATATTTGATTATTTTTAATATTCTCTATCATTTGCTGTTTTCAGTGTTTACAGCTGTATTTACACCCCGGCATTTCAACTTATAAAATGATTTCATTTATTTCATTTCCGCAGTTTTCAAGAAACCTGTTGAAATCATCAATGGCAAGATTCAAAGTGGCAGTATTTACATTGGGGTGGAAATTCACATATTCACTTTCCAATACGTCCTTATCTATATAAACCTGAACATCATTTTCCATATCATTGATCAGTCCGAACACCGATACTGCTCCAGGTGTTACTCCAAGATACTTCATCATCCTCTGTTCAGATGCGAAACTCAGGTTGGATTCTCCAACTTTTAATCCAATATTCTTAATATTGACTTCCTTCCTTTCATCAAAAATTACAAGATAATGCCTCTTGCCCTTTTTGTTTCTGAAGAACAGATTTTTGCAATGCATGCCCTTCATGTCTCCCGTGAACTCGGCAGCCCCTTCGCAAGTGTAGACAGGAGGATGCTCTCTCTTCTCATACTTTATTCCAAGATTCTCTAAATACTCATAAACGATGTTTTCTCTATTTTCCATATTCTTCTCCAATCTCCTTAATTATTTTTTATTTAAAGTTTAATTTTGGCAAGATGTTATATGTATGCAACTGATTATAATACCGCAATAACTTTAGCATTTAAGCATATTAACTTCTCAGCGTGGCTTTGATCTTAATTGGATCTTCAACCAATGATAATGCATCAAGAATATTAGTCACCACAATATCTGCGTTCGCTAATGCTTTAAAAGAACAGCCTTCTCCACCCATAATAGCTATTGAAAGAACACTTTCTTTAAGCATGGCAGCATCATTATTTCCATTACCTACACTAATGGTCTTTTCTGAACCCAAATTTTTAACGAATTCGCATTTTTCCAGTGTACCATTATCACTTTTTAAAATGTGAACTTCAATACCTGTATTTTCAAATTCTTTTTTTACGGTACCATAGGTATCAGCTGTTAAGATATAAACGGTAACTTTTGATTTGATTTGTTGAAGCATTTCCATAACCCCGGGGATTACTTTTCCGTTGCAAGCAATGGTTCCATTGTAATCAAGAACGAGATTTTCAATGTTCAACTCATTTATACCCGGTATTTCAATTTTTATCATAATTCCTCCTATTTATTTAGCATCATCATCAACTATATCAATCCTTCATCATAAAATCCGCCCATTCGCACGGATAGTCCTTAAAATGATCTCGCCAATAATATATTCGTTCAATATATTGTTGCTTACGCTCCTCAACAACACTTTTGCATTCTGGTACACCATAGTGTCTTACTATAGCCGTTAACTCATAGATTGGAAATCCGATGGCATGCCCCTTTGAATGAACTACACCGCAAGCTTGCCCGATAGCATGGCACAAAGCTATATCTTCAAGAGATTCAATTTCCTTTGCCACTTTGTGGGCCTGTAAAATTGCTCGTTTTGCCACCGGCATTTTCACTTTCCCAGCTGCCCAATCTTTTGATAACAGTACAGCAGTTTTTAGTCGTTTTTCGTTCGGATAATGTTCAAATAACCTTTGAACCGCTTCATCGGCAAATTCAAATGCCCATAAAACCATTGTCCTATGAGTTTGTTCCTGAATCAATGCTGCCAAATCGGCTAAAAATTCACTGTTTTTGTCAAACAAAATCTGATTTTTTCTTTTTATTCTATTTTGCACTTCGTCAAGCCAATTCATTTACTTCTCTCCTCGTCGTCAGGTGAATTGAAAAATCACATGAAATGCATTTAACGTAAAACAATGGAATTCAATCCCTACATTCAATTCTTGTTAAACTTTTAAGTTGTAGGGTTCTACTGTTAACTCGATTCCCTCAACATATGCACATTCATATTACTTTAAATTGATATGTTGTCATCATTATACTAAACAGCTTTGATTTCATCGTTTTTTGAGAAAATCTTCTTTTCAAGACTATAGAAAATCATAGCAATTGAATAAAGGTATAAATCATTATTCATACCAATTAAATACATTTGGATTCCAACGCTTGCACCAATAATTAGAATCGCAATTAATACCTTTATCTTCCTTTGAATTTTAATATTATTTAAAATGTTTAAACAAAAAATACCTAAAGATGTTGCAATCATATGCGGAGTCTTATAAGTTCCTATTGTTAAATAGCTTAATATGTTTATGCTAAGCAAAATAAGAAACAACTTTTTTAATTCTTTATATTTTTTCATGAAATTCATCTCCTTCTTATTGCTAGAATACTCTCTTCCATTTACTCGCACAGATTTCAATTTATGTGGACGATAAAAACTCTTACAGCCATCTAATAGTTACCCGTAGCCTACTATTCATAACCTTTAAGTGGTTTTTCCTCTATATAACGTGGTGATATGCTATCTTCAATGCTTATTACTTCCTTACCGTCTCCTGAAATACCAATTATATTAAATTTAGAGCCTTGAAACTGATCCATGTATACAAGCCAAATGCGAAAATCGTTTACTTCGATAATTTTTGCTTCCCTTTCATAGTTTCTTTTTCCTTCTACAATCTTTACTTGTTTAATCGATGAATCAATCACGCCACAATATAAAGGTGGTGAGGCATTTTCTATAGCAGGCCAATAAGAATATGATATTCCTCGTTTATCTAGAACTCTCTGTATATCTCCCGACACACCACTATAAAGTATCTTAAATCTTCCAACTGTGCTTTTTTTTACAGTAGCTCTTGAAAAATCTCCCCACCCCGAATGATTATAAAAAACAACGATACCATCATCCATTTTTTCTTCATGTAAGATATTTATGCTTTGCGGATTTGAAGGAGATAATGCTTCTTCCATAGTGGCGTACCCATCGTTAAATTTAATCATCATCACTAAGATAAGTGATATAATTACAACTATTGGGATTATAATAATTGCTTTTTTAGCCATTTCAAAATTCTCCTTTCTCATATTCTAGATATTCTTACATCAATGAATCAAATAACACCTGCGATTTATTCAACGATATTAGGACCTAACTTTCAATTCGTAATATATAAGTAGAGGTTTTATAACCTTTACTTGTTTATTTATAATGAAGGTGATTGGCTAACGTAATTTTCAATTGGGACACCACGCCCGTCCACAAATTTGTTAGCCAACCTTCATTGTCCAGCGTTCGATTAAGCAAGTTGGGATGATCTTATCACTCCCGTTTAACTCACGAATATGAATGGATCTTGAAGAGTTGGAACTAATCAAAACTATTCAATATTAAGGAGGTACTATTTTGATTGCTGTTGGAATTGATATTTCTAAAAACAAAAGTACAGTTGCAATACTTAACAGTGATTGCAGCATTCGTGCTAAACCCTTTGATATGAGTCATAATCAAACAGAGATGAATGCATTTGTAAAATATCTGAAAAATTTAAGTGAACCACTTATCATCCTGATGGAGTATACAGGACATTACCACTACCCCGTTCTGAAAAAACTTCAAGACGAAGGATTTCAAGTTTGCCTCGTCAACCCATACCAAATGAAAAAGTTCGGAGATGTTGAAATTCATAAAACCAAAACTGATAAAAAGGATGCTATTCGCATTGCAACTTTCGCTCTAGAAAAATCATATATGCTAAAGCCCTACAGCTCTCTAGATCAGAAATACGAAGACTTAAAATTCCTTTCCAGGCAATACAACCAAAGAATATCATATCTTACAAAGGCAAAAGTACAGTTACTAAATCTCCTAGACGAAACTATGCCTGGGATTACCTCATTACTAAAGCTTTCAAGTCGACATCCAGAGCGATGTGCATTACTTCTCTTCATTAAACGATATGGTTCATATGATACCATTATAAAAATGGGCAAAAGAAGCTTTTTATCTACTTATGCGACACTTATGAAAAAGACCAAAGATCGCTATGCACCTAAAAAAGGCTTATCCATATTTGAGCTTGCTCATGACAGTATAACCACACGTGGTGATAATATTTATACCTTATCTGCTCAGGAACAATTAGTCGATTTAGTATCAGCTTCTCAGAATGCTGCGGACGAAGTAATCACTCAAATGCAGAATATAGCTGAAACTATACCGGAATACAAAATCTTACGAGCAATGTATGGTGTTGGTGATCGTCTTGGTCCGGTAATCTTGGCTGAAATCGGCGATATAAGAAGATTCCATAGCGGTAAAGCCTTGAATTCATTTGCAGGCAATGACGCTCCTCCATACCAATCTGGACAGTTTGTAAGCACAAATCGTCACATATCGAAACGTGGTAGTCCAATTTTAAGAAAAGCTTGCTACGAGGTTATGCAAACTCTTAAAGCATCCAAACCTCAAACTGATCCTATCTATCTTTTTATGGTCAAAAAGGAACAAGAAGGTAAACCCTTTAAAGTCGCCAAAATGGCAGGTGTTAACAAGTTCCTTAGAATTTATTATGCCCGTGCAATGGAGCTTTATCAGTAGATTCATTGTAATTCTATATTAGATTCAAAATCTACAAAACAGTAGGTCTTTTAAGGTCGTCCATTTTTCTACAAAATCATATCAACAATTCTTCAGAAACTGCTACTTTAGGGGTTGACAAACATTAGCAAGATTTGTAGGGGTGGTTAATGACTAAGAAATCATCAAACAGATACCAGTAATTTTTGAATCACATTTCAAGAGGATCAAATATCTCCACATATTCAACCAGCTCATTGTCAAATTGTACAAGGTCCATATCATTGATTTTAATATCCTTCTCATACATTCTTCTTTCGATATTAACCAAGATCCATTGATCATCTTCTAAAACATAAACATATCTTCTAGTTTCTGTCAGTTCAACCCCGATTTTATTGTTCTTATCAGGTACAATGGTCGCTTTCGTGTATATGTACTTAATATCCAGGTAATCATAAACATTAGATATTTCAACATCTATAGAATACGTTCCTCTTGTGTTAGCCCAAACAATTAAATCTTCTTCCGACAGCATTTCTATCTTCTCATTCGGTGATGGAAAATTCCTGTTCAGATTTTCTTCCATTTCTATTTTTCCAGCTAAATCCGTAATTGCTTGCTCATACTTTTCATAGTTTATTTTATAGTTTGAAAACTTATAATCCAAGGATTCAATAAGCTTAGTATTATCAATTAACCGATTATTGATATCATTCTTAGTACATCCAATTAGAGTTATAAGCAGAGATACAACCATCAAACCAATTAATATATTCCTTTTCATATCATTGCCTCCCTTAATAATAAATAGCATGCCATAAAATCTAAGTTGTGTAACCCTGCTGATACGATTTATTTATGTCAAGACGATTCTTCATCTATTTCGATAAATATAATACAAGCTTCTCTTTTCAAGGTAATCCCTAATCAATATGTTTACAACTATCTTCCATCATTGCACTTACTACCTTGTCATAGACTATTTCATAGTTCTCATTTATGAGATCATCAACATTTGATACAAACCACATCCCTTTTTCACATCAATCACTCCATTCCATCCAATAAAAACTCATTTCTGCCGTTAATTTGAATACTAATGCTGATACCACCTTCTTTCAAGTAGTCAACAGCATCAGAATAGTCTCCATTTTCAATTGACTCTTTATACTCATTAAGAAAATCAATTGTTATATCTTGACCATCATGTAATAATTTCGCCGATTTCGGACTTGCAATAATGGCTTGTACTATTTCTACATATCTATCATCACTGGGACTACTATCCTGAATCGAGACGGCATTAATCAATCCTGGTATTATTATAAAAATAACCACTATTAAAATTATATTCTTTTTATTCATGATACCTGCTCCTCCACTTTACTAAAAGCCTGTCTTCTATCCTTACCGCCTCATCACTTGTCTTTGCTGGGAATTAATATATGAGACCATCAACACTACTCCAAAACTTTTCTCCATCACTTACTTCAAACCATTGAATGCAGAATTCAGTAAGATTACTATTAGTAAAAATTGCCCCCAACGTTTCAAATTCTCCTATCTCCTGTACAAACCCTGTCAATATTTCTTGATTATCTTTATCAGGTTTTATTTTAATCTTTGAATATTCAACTCCATCAATTATTATCTTTCCATAGAATTCATCGGATTTATACAGCTTGTTTAACCTTGTTCCGATTAACTGTATGTTGATTTTTTCAGAAAAATCGGAATTATAATTTCTATACTTTATGCCTTCATAAGATACATTGTACTCAAGGGGAATGAATCCAACAAAGTATAGGGCTAATAACAACATCAAGACTACTATAATTTTCTTAATTCTTTTCATAGAAACACCCTCTACTAATAATAAAATCTGTACTTATAATAGCCTGCAAATTCTCTAATCATTGAATATATATCCCTAAGTTCATAGTACTGCGAATGTGCCGAATAAGCCTCTTCAAATCCTACTTTTGAAAACGCCAATTTACAACGTGATATATGGTAAAACTGAGTAATAATCATTACTGAATCAAACTCATATTCATCCATCATACTTCTTGTATTTTCCGCAGTTAACATAGTATTATTTCCTTTACTGTCAACTAGAATGTATTCTTCAGCAATTCCTTCATTGACGAGGTATTCTTTCATTACAGCAGCTTCATCAAAACCTTCCTTACCTACACCACCACTTACTATTATGTAATCAAAGAAATTCTTTTCATATAATTCAATAGCCTTGTCAAGCCTACTCTTTAAGCGGTTTGACGGCTCACCATTCTCTTCTATCTTGTTGCCTAATACTACTGCCACATCAACATATCCAAGTTCATCATTTAATCCATCAATTGTTATAACCAAAATATGTATCATAAACCATATAATCGTAAGAATTAATATACGTAAGGCAACCTTTCTTATACTTCCTTTTTTTGTCAACTTATCCATTTCTCCTGTACGCTTTTTAACTTCCATGTTCCTCCATCGTTAATCAAGTCACATATTATACCTACAGCACCTAATCCAGCTTTATATTTTGAGACCTCTAACTCTGCCTTCTTATTAGTAAGCTTATTAACATTCTCTACTCTCAACAGAACGCCATCCAAATAGTCATTATTAATGACCATACCTTTTCCCCTTAAAGAATCAAAAGATTCATCCAGGACATCAACCCCATATTTATCGAAATATGTCATCACTTCTTCAATATCTTCCTCTGTTGCGCCTTCTAATGTCGCAGTATCAATGGCAATGTATTTCATGTCATGGTTCAATCCCTCACTTACTGAAATGACGGAATCAAGTGCAATGGAATATATTGTTACATAGTCTACTTCTTCTTGAGTGCTAGTGCATGAACTAGCAACAATCATCAAAAGTAATATCATTATAGCAATTTTATATTTTCTAATCATTTACTTCCTCCTGTCGGTTTCTAGCACTGATTCCTTTCATTACTCCAACAATTATTGTTAACACTGATGCAATTTGGGAGATATTCTCCCCTTTCTCATAAAAGCGATATCTGATATCATGTATTTGATCCATTGTAAGCAATCTCCTTTCCTCCTTGCATTCTTTGGTCAGATACAAGGATATGGTGTTTGGTTTTTGCCTGCAATGGATTTTTGCAATACTATGGAATTTCCACTTGCAACTTTATGGAATTTACTTTTGCAACTTTCTGTACTTTTATCTTACACTAAACATATAGTATCTTTGATATCATTGGTGTGAATAAATTCAATATTAATCTACATTACAAAATAGGTGCATATACCTCATCTACATAAGGCTTATAGTTGACTTCTACCAATCTAACTTCATCGATAGTCTGTCCTTTACATCTTAATTTAAGCTTTAATAGAAAATCTTCATTCCCTTCAAAATCAAAGTTAAAAGAATCCTCAAACTGATAGAAACTTATACTATCGGTTTCCTCGCTATATTTTATGTGATTATCTCTTTTTTCTACATCATAAACACTTAAAGGCTCAGATAAATCACTACTAAACTTATAATTTACTTCAGTAGATGATACAATATCTATGTTTTCAATGTAAACACTATTGATTTCATTATCCTCTACTTCTACAGATAAGAATAAACTATAGGGACCTTTTGTAATTTCCTCGTTTATCCATCTTAACTTCAGATTTAGTAACTCATCATTATAAGTGTAAACAATATCATTGTCATTATTCTCTGCAACATAATTATAATAGCGAACTAAATTATTTTTCTTTGTTATAATAAGTAAAATACTTAAAACTATAAAAATAGCAGCTACAACAAATCTCATTCTATTTCTATTCATTTATCGTCTCCATAATTTGCAAACTCATGAAAATTTTTTACCTGATTTCAGGAATACAAATACTCAATAGTTATTTCATAGAACAGGTATCAATAAATATCCGTTTCGCTGCTCCATATGTTTGGAGTGGTCAGTCACAAGTAATTTACAAAAAACCCGTAACATTCTACTTAGGTTGAATTTGAAATCCTAATGTTAACTCAATATTCCTTAACGAACTGCAGTATTGATTAAACGCAGCAGCACCAGTATAACTGCAATAATGATAATCATCCGTTGCTTGCTGTTTCCCGATCTAAAATCATTAATTAATGGCATATATGCTCCTACTAATGCCCATCTAAGGAAAGCAATTACTCCATAGTATATCAGCGAAGTAATTGTAACTCCAATTATTAACACAAATACATTTGTTATAGATATTTCAGGAGATCCATACTCTAAACTAGTATTATAACCTAAAACAAACCAAGTTGTTATTGCCAAAACTATTGAAAAAATGATATTTTGACCTTGTTTACCCATTCTACCTCCCTAAAATAATGAATAGTTATCCTGTCATGCCTTAATCAGATAATTAATTTTAATGAGTATTCTGCTACATGAAATTTCAATTTGTCAATGAGTTTCATTTACTTCTTTTTCCCACCTGGCAACTATCCTAAGCTAGAGGGATACACTTATACGCTTACATTTGACCCTATGCTATAACAACTTGAATTTCATTTAAGTTTAACATCGAAATCAATACTATAATACCCCTCTTTTTCTTTAATTGAACCTGTATAAATCAAGCTATACATACCCAGATTTTTATTGTATGTTCCTATTATTACAACGGGTTTCTCTTCAGTCCCACTATCTTCCTCATTATCAGGTCTCCAATATAAAACTACCTCTTCAAACGGTAATATAAACTCATCTCCAAGAATAGTCGTTTCACCTGAATCAGACCATGAAACAAATTGCCCACTATTACATGTAACAAGTAATCTTATATCGGAAATATCCATATCACTGTGAGGGTTTACTTCTATTGGTAAGCCTGGCACTGATGACA
>NZ_FQZL01000027.1 GCF_900142005.1 Dethiosulfatibacter aminovorans DSM 17477 | reverse complement strand
GAGAGAGATGAAGTATAGATGGTTCTACTGTACATCATCTGTTGAATGAATAAATACGAAACTTGTTTTTGATTAAAACTTCCTTATTTTAATTTATTTATAATATTTATAGTGTTTTCCATCGACTTGCCTGCTCTCAGATCGGCTCTCAACCTGTTTACAATCCTGTCTATCTTTTCAAGCTCGCTGAGCATTTCCTTTTCCTTGTCGTCGGTCTCCATGACCTTGTGGATACCGCCGTTCTTTATGACTATCCTCTTGTCAGCCATGAGGGCAAGGCTGGGGTCGTGGGTAGCCATGAGCACTATCTTCGCCTCTCCAACGAGGAGGTTGAGAGCCTTCTTTCTGTCAATTCCCGCGTTTTCTATCTCATCTATGAGCACAATTGGTGAAGTGCTGAGAATTGCAGTGTCGGCAATCATTAAAGCCCTTGACTGTCCACCGCTTAATGAGGTGATCGGTGTATCCAGACTGAACTTCTCCCCGGCCAGGTTGTTTGCAGCCTCTATTATCCTCTCCACCACAAGCTCCTGGTTTTCAACCATCCTGCTCTCGGCGTGGAGCTCTATGAATTCCCTTACTGTTAGGTCCATTACGAAGTTCATGTTCTGGGACAGCTGGGCCACCAGTTTGTTTGAAGATGAGAATCTCCATTTCCTGTCGGGAAGTTCTCCATTGATTAGAATCGTCCTTCCAGTTGGAGTATCCTTGTTCGCAGTCCATTCTATATCTGCCAGCAGTCGACTCTTACCTGACCCTGTCGGTCCCACTATGGATATAATTTCGCTCTTTCTTATGGTGAGGGAGCCAAAGTCCTCTTCCTCTCCGCTTTTGTTCCTTCCAGCCAGTATGGACAGGGATTCAACTGTGTCATCTTTCTCAAGTCCCAGGAATTCAAGCATTTCAGATATGTATTCAACAAAGTCCATCCTTATCTTTTCAATGTCTATTGCCCATTCCTCAATGTCCTCTTCGGAAAAGCCATTGAGATATTCCTCGAAGGTCTCTTCCTCGTGCCCCTCGATGTCCAGCTTGTTGCTTTCGAAAAAGGACAGGGCAAAGGGATATTCCTTTGCAATTTCTCCTATTTTCATCTTTTCTATATTCATGGTCTTATTCATTGCTTCCTCCCAGGTCCATCTTCCTCACATTGCCCATCTGATAGTCCTCGCCAATCCTCTTCTCTCCAAGACAATAGGAGCACAGTGCAGACGGCATGGAGAACCTCAGTTCCTTTCCTTTGACGGTTTCTATATTTTCATTTTCATCATACAACAGAGTGCTGAGCTCGAATGCTCCCTGTCCCGTAAGACCGTTTATATGCATTGTAATTGCCTTTGAATTCACCGAATGGACCTTGGATGCAAAGACTTCCCTTTCGGCCTGGGATACTATGTCTCCCTTCGTGATTACAACTATGTCTGCCGACTTCAGCATGGGACCTATCTTCTTCGGAGTGTTGATGCCGCTTAAATTATCTATTACACATACTGCCTTTATGTCCCTTATATAGGGCGAACACCTGTTGCAGAGTCCGGCACTTTCCGTTATGAGTAAATCAACCTCCTGGCTTATGCCCCACTGGACAACCTCTTCAATATTGCTTACGAAGTAATGGTCAGGACAAAGGGATCCTGACAGCCCCTTCTTCACTGGAACTCCCGCCTTTTCATATAGTATGTCGTCGTCGGTGTAGAGACAGTCAAACTTCACCACTCCAACCTTCAGGTCCCTCTGATGAAGTGCCTGTATTGTCTTCAGAATAACCGATGTCTTCCCCGATGAGGGAGGACCCGATATTGTAATAAGATTCATCCTATACCTCCTGTACCGCTTCATGGAAGAGATTCTCGCATCTCTTGATGAGCCTTCCAATGTCGTTTTTCTTGATGTTGTCCCACCCGTACCACATGTATTTCTGTTCACTCGATATCATATTGTCAACCTCGGGGCTTACGCTTGGGAATCTGCCGTTGTGGGAAAGTATTTCCCCCACAGCCTTTGACGTGAAAAAGTCAACTATGGGCTTGAGCTTCTCCCTTCTTTCCTTCTTGGTGAGCATAAATATCGGACTGATGATAGCTCCGTCTGTTGGCCATACGGCCTTCATGGGACCGCCTCTCTTTGTCATCTTTGTGAAAAAGTAGGGCATGATGGTCACTACGGGCTTTGCTGATTTCTTCACATAGGACTTGACCATTTCAGACGGATGCATGCTCTGCAGCAGGCTCTTTCCTAACTTTCTGACTCCCTCGTCTCCGTATCTGTTCTGGATATTCAGGAGTATCGCATTGAAGAGGTCGAAATCACCTATGGGAAGGCTTACTGTATTTTCGAATTCCTCCCTGAGGATGTCATCCCAGGATGCGGGCATCTTTCTCCCCTTCAACTCTTCCGTATTCACAAGGAATACTGCAGGGACGACTCCTATCATGGAGTACTCCCCGTCAGGATCCTTGAGGCTCATATAGTCGTTCTCGAAGTCCCTGTTGTAGTGGTCCATGCCAGTTATGTCCTCGAATACATTCTCGGACTTGTATTTCCCTATGAGATCCTTGTCGAAGAAAAGATCGAATCCTGCTGAAATAAATATGTCCGCCAATACATCTGCAGAATTGCTTTTTTCCAGGGAATCCTTAAGCCAGTCAACTCCCATGGATGCAGCCTTGAGTTCATATGCTATTTTCAAATCGGTCTCTTCCTCATGTTCATCCATCCATTCCTGGAATGATTCCATAAGGGGAACTCTTACAGGACATGGCAGTATCCCTTCTATTCTTATGTCCGCATCATCCGCTTCTTTCTTGTCCGGAAGCTCCTCTATGCGGTTTTCCCTCGCCTCTATCAAGCCTGCCAGCTGCCTTGAAAAGGTATCAACATTGATTTTTTTCATCTTGAGGGCCGTTTCAAGGGTAATTGACTTCCCTATTGTACGTCTTTTCTTCTCGTCTCCTATGCTGTCTATTCCTGTCGATAT
The DNA here is from genome assembly GCF_900142005.1 of Dethiosulfatibacter aminovorans DSM 17477. Taxonomy (GTDB): domain Bacteria; phylum Bacillota; class Clostridia; order Tissierellales; family Dethiosulfatibacteraceae; genus Dethiosulfatibacter; species Dethiosulfatibacter aminovorans. The sequence goes on along the minus strand of NZ_FQZL01000027.1, from coordinate 49,889 downwards.
CAGCAGATCCTTTGCTTCTTCATGTTTTTCGGTTATATCGTATAACGTGTCCTTGATGTCGAAATATTTGTTGTTCATTTTGCACCTCGCTGTTTTTTTCTTTGCTTGATTCTTTCTTGCCATATCTATATTGCAGTAGATTGTTTTTCTACTTGAGTTTGTCTCTTCGTTTGTCTGTACTCATGATAACACCGCAAAAGAAAAAGTTCCGTAACATAAGTTACGAAACTTTTATCATTATTTTTCTTTATAATACTCCAATAAATATGGAGCATTTTAATTTTTCATTATCCTTGTCGAATTCATCACTGCAATGATAGCAACGCCAACATCTGCAAATATAGCCTGATACATCTGCGCAAGGCCGAAAGTACTTAAAACCATTACCAGACCTTTTATTCCAAGGGCAAATACTATGTTCTGCCATACAATGGTCCTTGTCTTCCTTGCAATCCCGATGCTTTCCACTATCTTGAAGGGCTCGTCCGTCATGAGAACTATGTCGGCAGCCTCCACAGCCGCATCGGAGCCAAGAGCACCCATTGCAAAGCCTACATCCGCTCCCGCAAGAAGTGGGGCATCGTTTATGCCGTCTCCGACAGCTATTGTACTTGTTGTTTTGTTAAGGTATTTCCTTAATATGTCAAGTTTGTCGCCAGGTAGAAGCCCTGCATGATATCTGTCCAGCTTAAGCTTGCCGGCAATCCTTCCTGCCGTCTTTTCATTGTCTCCCGTAAGCATTATGACTTCCTTAATGCCCTTCTTCTTCAGACCGTCAACAACATTGTAGCTGCTTTCCTTTATATTGTCTTCAACCTCTATGCATCCCCTGTATTCATTGTCTACTGCGATATGAACGGATGTACCGTTTTCTTCATTAATGTCAATATCTATTCCCGATTCCACCATAAGCTTTTCATTTCCCACAAGGACCTGTCTATCGTTGACAACAGCTTTGATTCCAAAACCCGAGAGTTCTTCGTGGGCCGATATGGCATTCTTGTCTATATTCTTTCCATATTTCTTTTTTATCGATTCCGCAATAGGATGGTTTGAATAGTATTCACCGTATGCTCCGTAGTAGACAAGTTCTTCTTCAGTTGATCCGTTCTCGGTTCTTATTTTTGTCACCGTGAACCTGCCCTCTGTCAGTGTGCCTGTCTTGTCGAAAATGACCCTATCCGCGTTGACCAGCGCTTCCAGGTAGTTCCCTCCCTTTACAAGTATACCTCTCTTCGAAGCCGCTCCTATACCTCCGAAATATGCCAGTGGTATTGAAAGCACAAGTGCGCACGGACAAGATACTACAAGGAATATAAGTCCCCTGTAAATCCAGTCCCTGGTTATTGCCCCGTACATAGCAAGTGATGGAACAACTGCAATGACCGCTGCCGCTCCAACCACTGCAGGGGTATAGTACTTGGCGAATTTTGTGATGAAGTTTTCCATCCTTGCCTTCCTGTTTGATGCTTCCTGAACCATCTTAAGAATTTTCAATGCAGTTGACTCACCGAAAGTCTTTGATACCCTTACTCTTAAAATTCCGCTTATATTGACAGCACCTGCCAGGATTTCATCATCAGCCGCCACATCCTGAGGCATGGATTCTCCCGTAAGTGCCGATGTATCAAGTGACGACTGCCCTTCTACGACAACTCCGTCAAGAGGAACCTTTTCACCGGGCTTTACAACAATTATATCGCCAATTTTAACCCTGTTTGGCTTTACAATATCCAGATGACTGCCATGTTCCAGGTTTGCATAGTCAGGCTTGATATTAAGGAGCGCCTTTATAGACTTCCTTGAATTGTCTACAGCCATGTCCTGGAGGTATTCTCCTATACTATAAAAAAGCATTACACCAGCCGCTTCCGGATATTCCCCTATAATTATTGCTCCGGCAGAAGCGACCACCATGAGAAAATTCTCATCAAGGAGATCCCCTCTTCTTATGTTTGCAAAAGCCTTCATGATAACTTCATAGCCTAATATGAAATACGCCGTCAAGTACAGATATACTGCAAATACCCTGTCCCTGAATACCAATCCAGCCACGAATGCAAGGGCTCCTACCCCTATCCTCGTTATCTTGACATTCAACGACTCCTCAGTATCCAGAAGGTTCTCTTCAACTACTTCCTCTGGGTTCAATTCCTCTGTAAAATCTATACTGCAATGTCCGCATCCACAGGAATGATGCTCCTCAAATGTCTTTTTGTTGTAATCATCATCACAGCACGGGTCATCCGTCTTTTTTGCATCCACTCTAACTACAGTTTTAACAGCCTTAGCAGGTGATACTGCAGCCTTCATACCTTTTTTATATTTGACTTTCTTATCAACCATAATAATCTCCTTACAATCTACAATAATCTACCTGTGGTCTATGTGTTCAAGACCCTGGGTGAATATGCTCAGTACATGTTCATCGTCAAGGGAATAATATACAACCTTCCCTTCCCTCCTGAACTTCACCAGCCTTGCATTCTTGAGTGTCCTCAACTGATGGGACACCGCCGACTGACTGACGCAGAGTAGGGATGCTATGTCACATACGCACATTTCATTGACGGACAAGGCTCTCAGTATCTTTATCCTTGTACTGTCTCCAAACACCTTGAAAAGATCTGCCAGTTCATATACCTTCTCTTCTTCAAGCATGTTGTTCCTTGCCTTATCAACCGCTTCTTCATGTCTGCAAAACGTATCGCATATCTGTATATCCTTGTTATTCATCTTATCCTCCGTTTTCTGTACCTAAGTTACTGTATAATTACAGCAAATAAAACCATGTTTTTCACTAACACATGAACAATTGTTCATATGTTCAATTCAATGATACTCCTGATTACAATATTTGTCAATGTGTAGTATAATAAAATATATCAATTCAAGGATAAGCCAGGCAACATTATGTAAGCCCATTAAAATCCTTGAGAAATTGGAGGAAAGAATGTCCGATATACTGAACCACTACTACTGCGGCGAATTAGCCCTAGAACAGATAGATGCAGAAATAAAAAATATAATATTGAAGAATAGGACCCTTTTCGACCTTGGAACCCAGGGACCGGACTTTTTCCTATATCACGGCGCCGCCCCCTGGAGAAAGAACAGGGGCTATGGCAAATACGGCGGATTGATTCACAAAAGTGAGACAGACAGACTGATATATAATATGTTAAAGCATATCGACTCGATCGACGACAAAACATCAAAGGAAAAAGCAATCTCATATGCAATGGGATTCGTCTGCCATCTTTCTCTGGATTCCATATCACATCCTTTCATTTTCTATTATTCGGGAGTCTACACAAAGGGAGACAAGGCTACGGAAATTCACGCCCATCTCCACAAGGAGTATGAAATGATCCTTGATGCTCTAAATTCCAAAAGACTTGGAAAAATAAGGTCCGTCTACTTCCCCTACAGGGAAACCTTCACACCGGATCCCCAAAATACTGAAATAATACAGCAACTTTATGAAAGCCTCATAGAAGAGCTCACAGGAGAAAATCTTCCGGAAAATGCCGTTTCAATCTGCATAGACGACTTCATGGACCTATTCTCCATCTTTCCCGACAGAAGCGGCATAAAGAAGAAACTCTTGGGAGTCCTTGAAAGGATTGCAGGCCATCCCCATGCCATCACTAAAGCGCTTATACAGAAGGAATTCGATGACAAGGATGACTATCTGAACCTAAAGCACGGGGAATGGGTCCATCCCTGCTATAAGACAATAAAATCCACTGAATCCTATGTAGATCTTTTTGACATGGCAGTAAAGGATGCTGCAAAAAAAATCAACCAGCTGTTCAAGCTGATTGATTCGGATTTTTCAATTGATGATGTTGCTGAAATTATCCACAATGTTTCTTTCGAGACAGGATCTGTCCACAATTATGTCGATGGAATCAACAGATGTGAGATGAAACATTGCAGTGTTAAGAAGTTTTAGCACCTATTGGGAATATAAGTCCAGGAATGTAGTGAATGACCTGTCCAGCAGCGTGAGTCCCATCTCGTGGTTCGCCTTATATTTGGGAAGAAAATCCTTCCCGTCCCCCTCAAGTATTCCCAGTGCATTTGTGAACCTGACACTGTCGACTGCCCAATTTGATATGAGATTGATATCTTCAAAATCCATCACCCAGTCACCGATACTCGTTTCCGGACCCTCACCGTACATTGCCCTGCTGGTATTCCTGAGCATTACCGCCATCATTTCCCTTGTTATTGCAGTACTGGGATCAAATTCCGTGTCAGACATTCCGTTGACAATTCCCAGGGCATTGGCCTTGAGTATGCTGTCTTTGGTTCTCACATCCAGATCATCCAAATCAATGAAATCTTTTACCTTTGAAGGATCATATTCTACTGCTGTATTATTTTCTTCGGCATAAGACTCATAAAGTTGGACAAGCATCTCGCAGAATTCCGCTCTTGACAAGACATCTTCAGGCTCTTCAAGGAGTTCATCGAGAAGTTCATCAGTAATCATGCCGTTTTCATCGATATTCTTCACATGTTCCAATGCCCAATCACTGAGTTCCAGATACTTGGTTTCCATGAATTCTCCATCATCATCTATTTTAAACTTCTCCAAGGGGCTGAATTCACCGGCCCCTCCCAGGTTGTTGGCCCTGACTCCATATTCGTATTCCTTTCCTTCCTTGAGATCCTTTAAGATATGCACGCATCTGTCTGTATCGAATTCATCGTCATTTAGGATTACTGTATAGTCATCAGCCCCGTAAACCTCCGACCATCTTATGGTGATACTGCCGTCCCTGACGCTTATTCGGATGTCTTCAGGAAAATCCGGACTGGAAATGTCATCTTTGTCAATAGTCTTTGTTTTGCTGTACCTGCTTGACCCAAGTCCATTATTGGCGCATACGGCATATTCATAGTCCCTGTCTTCTGTAATATCTTCAAAAACGTATGATGTATCTTCAGTATTGTAAGTTTCACCATCAAAGCTTACTGTATAGTCATCTGCATCTTCAACCTCATCCCATCTGATTGTGATTCTATCGGCTACCCACCTGGCACTCACATTCTGCGGGACATCAGGTCCCAACGAGTCTACAGTCCTGATGGTTCCTATGGGGCTGTATTCGCTTGAACCGCTTGAATTATTGGACCTGACAGCATAGGTGTATTCGGTGTCCGGCTCAAGATCCTTGAATATGTACACGTTCCTATCCGTTTTTTTCCTGTTTCCATTCAGGATTACATAATAACTGGTTGCGCTGTCCACCACATCCCATCTAACGGTAACCGAATATTCCGTTGCGTCGGCCCTGACATTTTGAGGAATATCAGAAACAGGTCTTTCCTCCTCAACATCTATATAGGTTTCCTTTGCGGAATCCCATCCCTCACCGTCTCCTGCCCAGAAAACAATTTTCTGCTTCCCGTCATATTCCATCTTTATTTCCACTTCCCATATCTTTGTGTCCCCTGATATCCCGTAGTCGTCGGTCCAGGTTTCAAAAATATCATCAGATACATTATCATAACTAATGCCTATCTTATCTGTAAAAGTATTTGTTGTTATATAAGCCTTCATATACTCATCCAGATAAATGATGTCATTCTCGATTGACAAACCAATCAATTCAGGTTTTGTATCATCTGCCATGGCTTCTGTTGCATTGACCGCTCCGCATAAAACAACAATAATCAATACAAAGTGGACATAAGCAAAGTTCCTCAAAATTGTCTTAATACTCATAATCCTTTAACCTCCTATGCTCTATCATATAAAAAGCCCCAGCTCTCTTAGAAACCAGGGCATTCATCACCTCATCCATACTATTCAATTAATCTCAAAATCATTTATGTCCCCATCATTGATGCTGCAGTAGTGATTTATCTCATCGAGCCCCTTTTGTATCTCAATCTTGTTGTTTTCATACCTCACTATTTCATTAAGGCTAAAACCTGCACCAAGGAGTATGTAGAATATTGGTGCCACTGAAATGATCTGGTCGTTGAAAATGCCTGCTACAAGATATCCCGTTATTCCAAGAAAGATACCCAGGCCTGCAAACTCCCTGAAGTGAAGAAATTTCGCCTTCCAGTATAGCTTCAGGCTGCTGAAGAAATATCCTGCAAAAAGTACAAGCAAAGCAATCAAGGCCAGTATTCCGTTCTCAATGCCTATCTGCAGATACATGTCATGGGGCTTGTCAACTACAATTCTGGCAACTCCCATGTTGAGCTTTCCTGCATAATCCTGCTGGGGAAATGCTATTGGATACATTCCCGGACCGTATCCGTACACGATCGCTCCTTGAAGAAGTGGAATGCTGTCCATCCAGATGAATCCCCTTCCTGAGAAGAGGTACTCCCTTCCAACCAACGGTTTGAACTGTCTTGGATATTCACTGACATTAAGGGTGCCTCCGATATCATACATCTTGAGCCCTTCATCTGTTATGAAATATATCATTTCCTTGTTGTATGCAAATACCTTGAAATAATCCTTTCCTTCAAAAAATTCAACCCTGTATCCTTCGTATTTCTTCTCTTCAAAGGTCAGTTCCATTTCATCGACTATGGGGGTAAGCTTTTGGTCATTGTCATCCAGAAAGCTGATTCCCTCGTCTGCATACCTGATTTTAAAGGCTTCATTCTCGGTTACTATATCCACGTTGTTTCCGTCGAATCTGATGTCTTCAAATCTGACACGGGAACTGATGACCTCCATTTCAACGCTTGGATCAAGCCTGTCGAACTCGGTGAAAACAGATCCGTTGCTGAAATGGTTTGTCAGCAGGATGACAACAACAAATGATGCAATCAGTGGAATGATTTTTTTTACATTTTTAGCCAGCACCTTCCCGGATACTATGAACATTATTACAATCATAAACATTGTACCCACATAACCGGCCCTTGACTTGCTTCCGATCAGAATGAAAAACATCATGCAGGAAAGGATTCCAACCAGGAAGCTCTTCTTTCTGTTGTCCTGGAACAGATACATGGTCAATGTCAAGGGAAACAGCAGCGCTGCATAGCTTCCTACAAAATTCTGATTGTACATGGTTGCAGATATGGTATTGATCTTATTCCTGAAATTCAGGATCATGCCCGTAGTCTGTTCGGACAGGGGAAGTATTATCTTTGCCATGAAGGGCAGTTCAAGGATCGAATAGCCGAAGTACTGGGTGAATCCTATGATGAATATGATTATCCCTGAAAAAACCAGTGAAAGCAAAATTATGCTTATATCGTGTTCAGTGCTCACCATATTGTAGGCCAGGACAACAGCTATGGCATATCCTGCAAGTACCCAAACTCCCTGGAACTGCTCCATGAAGCCTCTCCATGAAACCACCAGATATTCGGAGAAATAGGTGGATATTATAACCATCAAAACATATATGAGCAAGGGTATGTATATCCATGACGCCTTGAATTTTATCCTTCCGAAAATCCTCTGTACAAACAGAAGTGCAAATGATGAATAAACTACAATAATGAAAGCCAAAGCCTTGTAATAGCTGAAGAAATCGATATGGGAAGACCCGCCTCTCCAGTTCAACAGTTCAAGTCCGTCGATCTCGATTCTCTTGCCTACAACTATTAGAGGCACAATTGCCAGCAACAGTATTATTGGAATGAAATACACCGTCTCAATGCTCTTTCTTTCTTCCATCTATTCCTCCAATGCCTTCTTTTTTAAAATATCGTTAATTGCAATTCCAAGTCCCACCAATACATAAAATACCGGAGCTACGGATATAATCTGGTCGTTGAACATACCTGCTCCAAGATATGCAATCATTCCGGTGACGCAGCCTACTCCCAGACAGTCAAGAAATGTGGACATGTCCCTTCTCCAGTAAAGCTTCATGCTGTCCATAAAATACATGAAAAACACAGCAACCAGAGCCAGCATGGAAACAACTCCCGTATTTACCCCTATCTGTATGAACATGTTGTGCGGCTTATCCACAATAATGGTTGCATTCTTGTAGGCATTCATCTTCCCTACATAGTCCTTCTGCGGAAACTCCATGGCATAGGTATCCGGTCCATGCCCTATTAAAAGAGTGTCCTTGAGCATGGGAATGCTTCTCGACCATATGTAGCCTCTCGATGTGGCAAATCTTTCATATCCGTCCATGAATTCTAGTCGGTCCGGATATTCCGTTGTTCCGATCACACCACCCGAGCTCCTCATCTTGAATCCATTCTTTCCAGTTATGTACAAGGTGATTTCCTGATCATGGAAGCTAACAAGAAGTCTCCCCTTCTCTCCATCAACCTTTATTTCGTATTCCGAGTACGCCTCGTCAACAAAGCTTAATACACCGTTGTCTTCTGTTACTCCCAGTTGCTCTCCATCTCCATCATAGAAGGACAAAACCTCCTCGCCCAAAGTCAGCATCAATGTTTCATTCTCAGTAACAATACAAAGAGAGTTGTCTTCGAACTTCAAGTCTTCAATTCTTACATTCTCTTCAGATTTATCATCTAGCCTCTCGGATTCCCTGGACAGACTCATAGAAAGGAATTCACTGAATACATCTCCATGCGAATATACATTAAGGCCTGTCATTACAATGATTCCAGCAACCAATATCATTGCCAGTCGTTTAATCCTTTTTCTATAAAATACTGCAATAAAAACAGCTCCAAGCAAAAAACCGACCAATCCGGCTCTTGAATTGGACCCTATCCATATGATTTCCATCAGAACAAAAAATATGGCTGCCCAAACAGTCTTTTTTGATCCTCTGACATATACAAACAACGCAATGGACAGGCACATCATGATATCTGCAAAGCTTCCAACAAAATTGGTATTGTACATTGTTGCATATATTTCCCTATCCTTGAACTTGAAATTAAGAGTTTCACCTATATTATGTAGGTTTTCCGGCAAAATAAGATATTTGCCAAAATCCGTTTTGAAAAAATCAAGTCCAAGATACTGCCCCAGTCCAATAACCCCCACAGCAAGCCCCAGAAGGATATATGAACCAGTCATAATCTTTACATGACTTTCATTTTGAACTAAGTTTAAAGCGGCAAGAATTACAAGACCATAGGCAACCATTACCCAGACGCCTTGAAACTGCTCTACGAATCCCCTTTTTGCCACAACATCATAGTCTGACATAAGATATGAAACAAGTACAAACAGTAAATATATACCCACAGGAATATAATATTTTGATTTCTTAAACCTGAATTCTCCGGATAACCTCAGTAACACCAGTAGTATAACCGAAACAAACACTGTTGCAGCAAAAAATATCGACTTGTAATAGCTGAAAAAGTCTACATTGGTCTCCCCGCCTTTCCAATAAAGTTTCTCAACATCATCAAGTTTTATATTATCAGCAAATACAATCAGCGGAATGACTGCTACAATAAGCATAAGAGGAATAAGATAATACCATTCCAAATCCTTCTTTACCGACTTGACATCAATATTTTTTTTATTGTTATTCTTGGTATTCCTTTTCTTTGTCATATCCGCCTCTCCCTTATAAAAAAACAACATCAATAAATATATATCCCATAATATACGAATTATGCACTGCCTTCTTCTATTCCTGAGATTCCGCCGACTGCTTCCTTACAAGCCTGTTCACAGCAATACCCAGCCCCACCATGACGTAGAAAATGGGTGCCACGGAAATAACCTGGTCGTTGAAGAAACCTGCCCCAAGATAGGCAATCATCCCGGTTACACAGCCAATTCCTATATGATCAAGAAATGTGACTATGTCCCTTTTCCAATAAAGCCTCATGCTGTCAATGAAATACATGAAGAACAATGACAATAAGGCAAGCAAGGATATGACTCCGGTATTGATGCCTATCTGCAGATACATGTTGTGGGGCTTGTCCACAATAGTTGATACTTTGTTGAATGCATAGAGCTTCCCTACATAATCCTTTTGAGGAAATTCCATTGCAAAAGTATCCGGACCGTGGCCGATCAGTATGGTCTCTTTCATCATGGGAACGCTTCTTGACCATATGTAGCCTCTGGAGGATGCAAATTCCTCATATCCATCCATGAATTCCAAACGTTCAGGTTCCGAATAGACTCCAAGTACTCCTCCTGATCCCAATATCCTGAACCCTTCTTCTATAAGATACAAGTCAAACTTCTTACCATACATCTTTAAGGTATATTTCCCGCCGACATCATTTAAGTATACTCTAAAGGATGAATAAGCTTCATCGGAAAATGTAATAACATTATCATTCAGGGAAGCCTCCAGCGGATTACCGTCACCGTCTTCAAATACCATGTCGCTGCCTTTGACGATTATCTTAAGGTCCTCACCTTCAGTCGTTATCTTTGCAGTATTTTTCCCCAACCTGATATCTTCAATCCGCACCTGGCTTGAAGCCTTGTCTTCAAGCCTTGACAGCTCGTCAAACAAGTTTACTGACTTGATTTCCTTGACTATCCTGCCGTCAGTAACTAAATTAAATGCAACCAATACGACCATACCCAAGACAGCAAGACTGACAATCTTCACAACATTTCTCTTGAAACTCTTTCTGAAAAGCAAAATTATGAATATTATTCCAACAGCAAAACCAAGCCATCCTGCACGGGAGTTAGACCCTATCCATACAAAGGACATTAGAGCAAGGAATATGCCTGACAAAACAACCTGCACTACTCCTTTTGAATACATGAAAAGCGCTGCTGCCAGACACATCAGAATAACTGCAAAGCTTCCAACAAAATTAGTATTGTATAATGTGGCATATATTGTTTTTTCTCCAAAATTGAACTTCAGACTTTCAACAAGTGGATGAAGATTCTCGGGAAGTATCAGATATTTGCCGAACTCTGTCTGGAATATATCGTGTCCAAAATACTGTCCCAATCCAATAAATGAAGTAACCAACCCAACAAAGATATATGATCCTACAAGTGTTTTTACATGTTTTTCATTCTGTATATAATTCATAGCCAGAAAAACGACCAGTCCGTATCCTATTAAAACCCATACACCCTGATAAAGGTCAACAAAACCCCTCCATGCAACTATGTCGTAATCAGACATAACAAATGACAATATCACAAAAAAAAGATATATGCCCAGTGGTATATAATACTTCGATTTCTTTAACTTGTATTGTCCTGTAAGCGTTAAAACAAAAATCAAACCCAAAGAAACATATGAAGCAGCTACAAACCATAACGACTTGTAGTAGCTGAAGAAATCAATGTTTGTATTCCCGCCTTTCCATGTAAGCATTTCCGCCCCTTCAATTTCCATGACCTTGCAATATGTTATAAGCGGAACGATCGCTACTATGAAAATCAAAGGTATCAAATAGTACCATCCCAAATCAGCCTTTTCCTTGGTTTTTCTCCTGATATTATCTTTTTTCTTTTTAGCCATAAAGCACCCCTTGTGTAAAGTAAATATTGTTTTTCAAATCCTTATAATTATATCACAAATAAAAGGCATAAACTAGGAACAGCAATGTATTTTCTAAGCTTTTTATCCCCAATAACATAAAAAAATTGCAGCCCAACGGGCTGCAATTTAATTTGTCAATTCAATATCGATTACTGAGCGTCAAGGTCAAGAACTATAACCACAACATCTCCATCATCGTTTTGGATAAGGTCAACAAAGTCTCCCTCTAGTACGTCAGAAAGTTCACCAGCTATGAAGTCACCTTCATCAATAACAACAACTACTACGTCGTCATCCATTGTGTAAAGATCTCCACCTTCAGCTCTTACTCTGATGCTGTCTATAGAAGCAACTTCGATTGCAGTGCTTGTAGTTGTCTCGTAAGACTCTACTCTGTCTCCGTCGAATTCAAGGATTACTATTGTATCAACTGTAGCATCAAGATCAACTCCGTCTTCAGCAAGGTAAGTCACTTCTTCACCGTCAACCAATGCTCTTACTTTGTCAACTGTGTCATCTCCGTCATAGTAGTCTACAACCTTGATAACTGCTGCATAGATGTCTCCAGCGTCCATTCCGTCAGTAACTGTCATTACATCTACTTCGAAGTCATCTTCGTCGTAGTCATACTCACCTTCGATGCCGTCAACCAATTCGTCAGCGTCTACTATTGCCCAGTCATCTTCGTCAGATTCCTGGATATCGAATACCAGTGTATTGTCTATAACATCGATATCGTCAAGCAGCATGTCGTCTTCGTCAAAGTCAGTTCCACCGTACGCTATACCAACCAAAGTTACATCAGTAATTTCGCCGTCGCTGTTAAGCTCGATTTCAACAAGATCTCTCTTGTCAAGTCCGTTAACAATGATTTCACCTTCAGATTCGTCGAAGAACAGGCTGATGCTTCCCATTGTTACTGTAGCATCTTTAGTAAAGTCGTCAGAATCATCTGCTAGATCATCAGTGTCAATGTCGTAGATTACTACGTCTCCGCCGTCAGTGAACACCTTAACTCTTGGCTCAGTGTCTACAGAAAGATCTCCTGTGAAGTCATCTTCATCTACATCACCGTCAGCTTCTGATACGTATACTGCATATCCTTCAACAGTTTCTTCATCGTCTGCTTCTTCCATAGCATAAACGTCTCCGTCCTTGTCAAGAGTCAAGTCATATTCTAATCCAAGCTCGAAAGTATCAAAGTCTACATCACCGAAGTCAGATGCATCGTAGTCGTCTCCGTCGAATACAGCTTCGTCTTCGTCTTCAACTTCCTGAAGCTCAACACCTTCAACAACGTCTCTTACAACTTCAAGCTTAAGAACTGCAGGATGATCTTCTAGGTCTTCGTCTGTACCAGCTTTCTTGTCAGAAGCGTATACGTATACAAGATCGTCTTTCTCTATGTCCTTAAGTTCGTCAGCATCTCCAACGATTGTAAGATTATCTGCATCAAGAACTACATCATCATCATCATCAAGGTCAGCTGGAAGTAGAATACTTTCAGTTCCTAAACCGTTAAGGACAGCAGGTCTTCTTGAAGAGTACTCAGTTGCGATTTGAACAATTTCAAATTCCCAAGCTACAACACCTTGAACAACATCATCATCGTCGTAAATCACTTTTACCATACAGCTTCCGTCGTCCATAAGGTCAAGAACATCTATATCTTCAGCTTTCTCACCATTGTAGAAAAGAGGAGTGCTTGAAGATACATCAAAAGTCTCTTCTTCGTCGTCAGCATCTTCAACTGTTATCTCGTCATCCACATCATTTACATTGTCAAGATCACCTACGAACTCGTTAGTTTCAATATCAGAAACATAAGCTACATCACCGTCAGCGTTCTCATAGTAGTCAACTGTGTGGTAAAGGTATGGAGTCAAGTCGATTACTGTATCAAGAGCATCGTCTGCATCATAGATGTCATCATATGTCATTTCATAATCGTTTACTTTCTCACCGATCTTGTCTATGATTTTCTTATCGTCAACATTCTTTTCGAAGTCTCCATCATTGTTTACTTCTCCGTATACAAGGTCAAGAGCATTGTAAAGGATTTGAGCTACAGCGCCTCTGTCAGCACCAGCTGCCTTCATAGCTACGTCATCAAGAAGATCAAGATTGATAGCCTTGATTTTGTAGTTTGTTGGCCAAGTACCTGTAAGAGACTCGTCAGAGTATCCAGCTCCTCTAACTACCATAGTAAGGGCCTCGTCAAATGTTACAGTGTTGTCAGCCTTGAAAGTTCCGTCTGGGTATCCGTTTACGATATTAAGTCCTGCTGCCAGAGCTATGTATCCTTCTGCCCAGTGTCCAGCTGTGTCGCTGAAGTTTGCAGTTCCGCCTGCAAGGTCAGCATATCCAAGCTCAACCATAAGAAGTTTTGCCATTTCCGCTCTAGTTACAACCTTTGCAGGCTTGTAAGTTCCGTCTGGGTATCCGTTAACAACACCCAAAGCGATAAGTGTTTCAACAGCTTCTTCATAATCAGTGTCTACAACATCAGATGGTGTAGCAGCGAATGCGAAGCTGAATGATCCTAGTACTAATGCAATCACTAGTACTAATGAAAGAATCTTTTTCATGTCTTTGTTCCTCCTAGAATTTTTTTATAATTACGCTTATGCGCATTTTACATTTACTATAATATCACTTTATCAAGCAGGTTATATTACAGAAATATTACAGTGTCATTTTTTAATCAAAATGATTATATCCATTATCCCGTCAAAATCGCCATGTACATCATACAGCTGTATTTGATCACCTATTTCCATTCCATCAACATCAGCAATGCCTGTGATATTGTATCCTTCTTCATTTTCCTCTGCGATATATACTTTCACATCATCCGCATATTCATAGAATGTTCCTTCAGCCTTGAGTATCTTGCCGCCATACTTGTTTGTAAGTTCGGAAAAAGTCAGTTCAGGATTTGGGACACTGAATGATTTTATCTTGTCTTGTATCAGCTCAAACTCAAGAAGCTGTCCCATATAGTCCTCCAATCCCGTCAACGATTCCATATATGAAGGGCCACTGTAAATATAGGCCTCCTTGCCTTCCACATATCCGTATATTCTGTACACTTCTTCCCCGTCAAGATTTAAAATCTTTGTTATATCGTCAGGAACGCTGTAAACCGTATCCGGATAATTGGTAATAATCCCGTTTTCAACTATGAGAAGCTCAACATAGTCTCCATCTTCATTTGTTGAAACATCACCTTTTATGAATTCATCCAGGCTTTCCAGACTTATCTTGATCCAGTCATCCTCATCCTTTGTATATATCAGGGTGCTGTCGTTAATGCCTGCTTCAATGTCTGTCAGCATCCTTTCAGAGTTGTCATATATTCCATCGTATGCAACAAGCTGAACCTTGTCCATTTTCTTGATCTTGTCCGCATTTTCAAGGTTGAATTTTATCACATCACCTTCAGACAGGTTTATGCTGTAAGTCAAGTCGTTGAATCCGCCTGACTCGACTATCAAGTCGTTTTCGAGATTTACATGGTAAGTCTTTTCAGCTCCCGAATTGTCAATCAATCTGATTTTGGGCAACTCAAGCTGATTGCTGTCTGTTGTTTCGATTACCAGCCCGTAATCCTCCGGCTGCTGAAGATCCCTTATTATATTGTACTTTACGACTTCTCCGTTTTTGTCAAGATATGCAGCAACATAGTATCCTGGTCCAAATCCATCTATCGGAATGTAACTGTCGCTGTGGCTGTATTGCACTCCGTCGATTTTACTGAGACCATTGGAACTGTTTTGAGTGGTTTCAGTCATGGCGCCTTCTATCCTGTTTCTGACAACTTCAAGCTCGAGGTATGTCTTTCTATATCCGGACTCGTCGGTTTCATATGCATAAATCACATCATTCGGACGAATGTCATAGATAGAATCCACATCCCCATGAACATAAATACTATTGTCATTAACTATTCCGCCATCCAAAGGAAGATAAATGCCATTGAATACAGTTTGTCCATAAAATGAAGAATCCGCCAGCAGAATTTTAGTCAGCTTCCTGCCTATAATCGCTTCAATTTTATTTTCATCCGATTCATAGTATATGATGCGAACCTGAGAATTGATCAGGGATATTCTTCTGCCCTCAACTCCATTAAGTATTATTTCAGCATCTTTTGTATCATATGGTTTTCTGTTTCCATATTCATCTTCAATGATTATGGTATTACTTGAAACGCTGGTGACTTTCCCTTCGTCTTCTTTTGTCCCGACATTCTGAAAGTAAACTATTTCATCGTCGGAGTTATAAAAAAGATTCCCTCTGTAATACTCATATTCTTTAAGTTTTGGATATAGAACAGCCTTTTCAATATCAGATTCAGAAATCTTCTGTTCTTCTCCATACCCTATATTGGATAGAAGCAATTCTCCGCTTGTTTCCCATTGATTGTTGCTGGTGTTTACAGTCCCCTTCTCGGAAAACAGTGCATTGTATGTCATTAGGGCAATGTCTCCCCTTGTAGCCTGGTCTCCTGCCAAAGGTATGCCGTCAACTATGCCAAGATCCCCGGCCTTAACCAGGTAGTCATAAGGCCACGCACCCGGCAAGCTCTGGTCCGTATAACCAAGACTTCTCACTATCATGGTTATTACTTCTGTATATGTGATTTCATTGTCCGGCCCGAAGGTTCCGTCCAAGTATCCCTGAACAATATCAAAGGCATGGGCAACCTCGACATATCTCTCCGCCCAGTGACCGTCCATGTCAGTAAAGGTGCTTTCCATGTTTTCCGTAAATTCTTCAAATCCAAGTACTATTGTAATCATTTTGGAAATCTGAGCCCTCGTAACCGGATCGTCAGGCTTGAAAGTTCCATCGGGAAATCCATTGACTACGCCGTAGGCAGACAAAAATTCCACTGCCTCTTCATATTTGGTACCTTCCACGTCGGGAAATTCCTGGCCGTAGGCGGAACCAACAAATAAAAATGTTAAAATCAATGTAAACAGGAGTATCTTCTTCATATAATCACATCCCTTTCTATTTTTGATTTTACTTAATGCTTTCCAACTATAATTATATATCAAAAATCCGCAACTATTGTTACATTAAAGTTACGGATTAGAACATGTGTCTATTCTTTAAGGATAATCATGGTATCGATTATCCCGTCGTTATCACCTTCAAGGTCATAAAGCCTCACCAGATTTGTTTCTCCAATACCGGAAAGCTCAATTGTTCCTGTTATTATATAGGAATCATTTATTTTTTCAGCTTCGTATACTGTGGCATCATCCACAAGCTCATAGAAGCTCCCACCCACCTTCATGAGATTTTCATCATAAAACCTGACGGGTCCTGAAAAATCAATTTCAGGTATCAGGGTACCGTAGGAAACGACCTTGTCCTGAACCAGCATTAACTGAATCAGTTTCCCCTTGAAATCATGGATGTCCACAAGATTCTTCCTGTCTGAACTGCTGTATATGTTTTCAATTTCTCCTCCGATGTTTATTTCAAAACTGTAGATTGCCTCACTGAAGCCATTGTATTCATCTTCAATGCTTTCGATGACTCCATTAAGGGAATCCGGATATTTTGTCTTGATTCCGTCTTCGACGACCATTATTTCAACATAGCGTTCGCCTTCACTTCTTATTATCCGACCCCTCAGGTATCCTTCCAGCCTGTCCGCTGTAAGCCTGGACCATCTGCCGTCATCCTTGAAAAGAAGAAGTGTATTGCCATCGAGAAAAGCTTCCGCCTGAAGAAGGAGCATGTCATAGTTTCTGTAAAGTCCCGAATACTGTTCATAATCCAGTTTCCTCAATTCATCAACTGTGTCTATATTCTCAAGGGTGTATACGATGGGATCTCCCGCTTCAAGATTTACTTCATATTTTATATTGTTGAATCCACCATTTTCGGCAACCAAGCTGTTGTCAACATCGACATTCAATACAGTCTCATGTCCGTCCCCATCAAATATTCTGATTGCCGGAAGCAAGAAAGAATCGCCTTCAATAGTTTCAAGAACAAAACCGTATTTTTCATCATTATTAAGTTCCGAAATGAACTTGTGCTTTACTATATCCCCTTTTTCATCAAGGATGGCCTCCACATGGTATCCGGACCCGAATTCTTCAGATGGCATATACACATCGCTGTGGTCGTATCTTACCTTGTCGATAACGCTGAATCCTTCTGCCGTATTTCCCTTTGCATAGGTCATGTCACCTTCAACCCTGTTTCTCACAACAAAAAGTTCCAGAACCGACTTGTCGCCTCTTTCATCAGTTTCATATGCATAGACCAGGTCTTCAGGCATTATTTCCTTCAGAAACTCAACTGCCCCATTGATGATGATCTTTTCGGGATCCGGGTTGTCATTTGTCAAAGGAAGAGCCAGTCCATTGTAATCATTCCCTTCTTCATATGGGTAAGGTGCCAGAAAGACATCGGTTATTTCCCTTCCAATCACCGCATCTACAACAACACCACTACCAATCTTCCTGTAGATTACATCCACATCTGCTCCAAAAAAGGATTCAGTTCTTCCTACAGCATTGTTGTATATTGTTTCAGCCCCCCTAATGTCAAAGGTTTCATTGATTCCATCAAGGTTTTCAACAATAATATTATGACCCTCCGCCTCAAGGACTGTACCGGAAAACTTTTCTGTATTTCTGTTGATGAAATATACTATCTCATCATCATTGTTGTAGTAAACTTCACCTGTGTAATACAGATAGCCGGAAATTTCCGGAAAGACCGATGGTTCTTCCAGCTGTTCCTCCATAATCTGCATCTCTTCCATATGTCCCAAGCCAGACAACAGTTTAATCCCGCTTGATTTCCAAAGGCTGGTATCCCCCTCAACTCTTCCCATATCCAGGAACAATGATTCATATATTATGGATGCTATGTCGCATCTGCTGGCGTAATCGCTGCTCATTTCCATGCCTTTTAAAATACCAAGACTGCCGGCTTTCACCATATAATCATAGGGCCAGTCTCCTGTCAAACTTTCATCAGTATATCCCAACGACCTCAATATCATGGTTACAGCTTCAGGATAGGACACCGGCTCATCAGGTCTGAATGTTCCGTCTTCATAACCCTTTATTATCTCAAGCCCCGCTGCAACTTCGACATATGCATTGGCCCAATGGTCGTCCATGTCTGAAAAGCTGCTCTTGAAATCATCGGGATAATCGCCGTATCCAAGAATTATAGACAGGATCTTTGACATCTGTCCCCTTGTCACATATTCTTCAGGACCGAATACGCCATCTGAATATCCGTTGACCACACCGTAGGCAGAAAGGAATTCGACTGCTTCCTCGCACTCCATCCCTTCAACATCCTTGAATTCAACAGAATATGCGGATACCGTCAGCAGATTAATAATCAATATTATCAGTAATAACAGTTTTTTCATTGAAACGAGACCTCTATTCATTCAATTTGCTATTGTTGTCATTTTGTTGATACCCATATATGAATCGGGTAATTACAAGTATATTATATCATCTTCCACCACATAGTTGTAATCTGATATATTTTTACTTATAATATTATTAGGTTGCATCCAATTAAGAAATCGGACGCAATCCGGAAGAAAAACAGACGTAAATTCTATAATGGAGAAATCTATGGAAGAAAAACAAAAATACAATAAAATCACTATGACGGAACGAACCGTTAAAATCATCCAGTACCTCTACGAATCCAAGAGGCCACCCACAGTTACGGAAATTGCAGAACATATGGAACTGGCAAGTTCCACGACCTTCAGGATACTTACAACACTTCAGGAATACAATCTGGTTGCCAAGGATGAAGTCTTCAACACCTATTCCCTGGGGCTCATGTTCATCCCCTATGGAGACAAGGTGAAAAGCAGTCTCAAGATAAAGGATTTTGCAGTCAAGGAAATGGAAATACTTGAGAAAATCTCAGGAGAAACAATAAACCTGGGTATATTGAACAACAAGGAAGCACTTATACTCCACAAGCTGTCAGGAGAAAATTCACTTCTTGTATCAAGCTTGAGCCTCACCACGCCCCTTTACTGTTCCTCAATGGGCAAACTGTTCCTGGCTCACCAGTCCCATGATTATATAGAGGAATACTACAGAACATTGAAACCCACCCGCATGACGGAAAACACAATAACCGATCTGGATGGCTTCAACAGGGAAAAGCCTGACATAATAAGAAACAACCTTTCCTACGACAGGGAGGAGTACGAATATGGCTTGTTCTGCATATCCTCCGGAATCTTCAGTGCAAGCGGCAAGATACTGGCTGCCATAAGCATTTCGGGACCTGCAAGCAGACTGAAGTCAAAGGGAATGGAAATGATAGAAAAGGAACTTCTCAAATCAACCTCCGCAATAAACGAGGAATTCAAGAAGTTCAATATAGAAAAGCTTGAATACATCTAGGATGGATTCAAGCTTTTTTACGGTGCAAGGAAATTAAATGTGCATACCCCTTGAAACGTTGGTGTTATGTGGTTAAGAAACTTGCTAAATAAAAATCATCTTAACAGACTGAGTACTTCCTCTTGATTTTTATTGGCCTGGGACATTATTGCCTGTGTGACATTTACAAGAATTTCCATTTTAGTAAATTCCATCATCTCTTTCGCCATGTCCGCATCCCTGATCCTGGATTCTGAAGATGTCAGATTCTCAGATGCAGTCAGGAGGTTGTTGACTACATGTTCCAGCCTGTTGTGCATTGCACCAATCTTCGACTTTTCTCCGGAAACCGTATCTATCGCTTCATCAATTGTAGCAATGGCAACCCTGGCTGAACTTCCGGTAGATACATCAATGCCTCCATTTGCGACAGCATCATTTACAGTTCCGTCATCATCTATGATTGCCGCTGTACCGGATTCAATATCCAGGGTTATGGTACTGGTTCCATTGCCAATGCTTCCATCCAAAGAAACCCCGATTCCAGCAAAATCTCCGGTTCCTATTGCGCTTGTTGCATCGGCTGCCACAGTAACAATGGAATCCTCCCTGATACCGTCGCTGAAGGTGGCTGTGTAGGATTCGTCAGTACCGAAAACGGTGGTTGTATCAAAACCAAGCATTGCTAAAGTATCACTTGGAGACCCGTCAAAATTAATTTCGGAACTTGATCCTGTTTCTATGGTATCAATAACCAGATGATCCGCATCCCATGATATTAAATATTTGTCCTTCAAGTCAGCTGTAGTATATTCATCTACCAGATAAGTAGCATTCTGAAATGCGTCAGCCAGTTGCTGTCCTAATCCAGGAGCCTGAGGATTGTAATACGTTGATACAGAACTCAAGTTTCTTACTTTAGTCATAAAAACCAATTCATCATTAATATAAATATTCTCCATACTACTTGGATAAAAGCTATAAATCTTAACCCCATTCTTCTGAGCTCCGCCCGCCTCTAAAACCTCCGTCGTCACACTCACAACATTTCCGTCAACCACCACACCACTATTTCCGACAACTTCCGCCCCAACAACATCCCCATCACCCTTTTCAACAGTGACTTCAGCCAACCTTCTGTCTACCCCCAGGGAATGTGCATCCAATGCCTTAATTCCAAAAGACATGATCTGCTCTGCTCCAGAACCTATCTGAAGATTAATGTCACTGCCATTTTGGGTATCAGAAGTCAGGCCTCCGTTAAGAAGCTTCTTCCCGTTGAATTCGACAGCATTGGAGATCCTGGTAATTTCAGATGCAAGTTCGTCAACTTCCAACTGGATTTTCACCCTGTCATCTTGCGACAAGGCATCATTGAATGACTGTATTGAAAGAGTCCTCATTCTTTGAAGAATTTCAGAGGTCTCTTCAAGAGCTCCCTCCGCAGTCTGCAGCATGGATATCCCATCCTGGGCATTTTTCTCCGCTCTTCCAAGTCCGTTTATCTGTGCTCTTATCTTTTCGGATATGGCGAGTCCTGCTGCATTATCCGCTGCAGAGTTGATGCTGCGACCCGAAGAAAGTTTCTCCAAAGAATCCATCTTCCTGTTCATGGCTCTATTCATAAATCCACAAGCACTCATTGACATCAGGTTGTTGTAAATTCGCATAACACAAACCCTTCTTTCTGTGTGGTCTTATTTGCATTTATGATTTAATACCGAATTGTATTTTTTTATATATGGTATATATCGTGCTGAAATATAAAATACTTTAGCCAAACAAAAATATAAATTCTTTTTACACCTAGGCATACTTATGGAGGCTGCAACCACCGAAAATAATAGAGTCAGAATTGTTTGAATCTTACCTTTCGTTATTTTTGGAATAATATTCCAAATTTTATTTGAAATGCCATTCCAGATATGCTATAATGGATTTGTGGTAAGACCTCGAATTGAAATTACATATATTTTAAATGGAGATGATCAAATGCAATCAAAATATGTATCGAAAAGATACTGGAAAGACAAGTCCACTCCCATGGGAAAAGTGGATGAACTGGCAAAACAATATGACGATGTCATAGACCTGAGCCTTGGAGACCCCGATTTGACGACTCACGACATCATCATAGAAAACGCTTTCAGAGACGCACGTGCCGGACATACAAAATATACGGACTTTCGAGGCGATCCTGAACTGAGAGATGAAATAATAAAGTACTACAATGAAGAATACCAGGTCAAAGTTGAGGATAAGGAAATAATGGTAACAGCCAGCGGATGCATAGCAATGTACCTTGTAATGGAAGCCATCCTGGATGACGGTGATGAGGTCATCATGCACGCTCCCTTCTTCACGCCATATCCCCAGCAGGTGGAACTGGCGAGAGGTATTCCTGTAATCCTTGATACCTTTGAAGATGAGGATTTCCAAATAAATGTAAATAGACTGGAAGAATTGATCACAGAAAGGACAAAAGCCTTGGTCATAAACACCCCGAACAATCCTTCAGGAACATGCTTCACAAGGGAAACCATGGAAAACATTGCAGCAATAGCTAAGAAACATGATCTCTTGATAATTGCAGATGATATATACGGAAGCTTCAGCTATCAGGAACCGTTCATCCCCATGGTTACATTGGATGGTATGAGAGAAAGGACAATAACAATAAACAGCTTCTCCAAGGATTTCACAATGACTGGCTGGCGAGTGGGAAACATAATCGCTCCGGACAATATAATAAGCGTGATACAACAAATAAACGAGAATGTTGTATTCACTGCACCTTCAATATCGCAGAGAGGTGCAATCTACGCACTGAGAAACAGAAAAACAGTACAGCCGCCCATGATTGAGGAATACAGAAAAAGGGCATTCTATGCTGCAGAGAGGATCAACAGCATTCCAAAACTGTCCGTTCTTCCTCCAAAGGGTACATTCTACCTTTTTGTAAACATAAAGGAAATGGGAATGACATCGGCAGAAGCCAGCGAACTGATTCTTAATGAAGCACACGTATTGGGAATCCCAGGGAATGCCTTCGGCTACTGCGGTGAGGGATATCTTAGAATCGCATGCACGGTAAATATGGACAAGCTTAAGGAAGCCTTCGACAGAATAGAAAAAATGGATATTTTTTGTGAAAAAATAATCGGTTTGTCAAGCTAGGAAAGGAGGGAAATTTATAAACCGGATTCATGCTGAAATCCAAACTCAAATCGATTATAATATTAATAAGGAGTATATATTTATGGAGAACAAAGAATTTATGAATAATGATATTACACGTTTCAAACTGACGGGAAGCAATATAGCAAAATTTCTAATCCCTTCCCTGATAGGGGTCATACTGTTCCTGTGTCCCATACCTTCCGAAGGAGCCTTCACAACTCCAATAGGTATTTTATCGGAATGGCTGGCAGGACTGACAAAGGCTTTTGCTCCTACATTCATAACATCGGTCATAATCATATCGGCTGTATTTTCAACCATAGCAAAGCTTTTTAGTCCAAGATGGATAATGAAAAACAGTCTTTTGAACAAGCTCTTTGTCACAAGTAACTTCTATCTCTTGTTTAGGATAATCGGAGCAGTTCTTTCATTCATGGTTTTAAATGAACTGGGAGGAGAAATAATATATTCCATCGATACAGGAGGCACAATGATGTCATTGGTGTCAACACTGGTAGCCTGGTTCTTTGCGGCATCATTCCTCATTCCACTGTTGATGGACTATGGTGCAATGGATTTCACAGGCACTCTGTTGAGAGGTTTCGTACAACCCTTGTTTAAACTTCCGGGCAGATCCGCAATAGACCTGGTGGCTTCTTGGATAGGAAACTGCAATGTTGGCGTCGTGCTAACAAGCTTCCAATATGAAAATGGCTACTATACGGGAAGAGAAGCAGCAGTCATAGCAACCTGCTTCTCGGCAGTATCACTTCCTTTCTGTCTGGTAATAGCCGCAATGCTCGGACTCGATGTTGTATTCCCACAATTCTATCTGACGCTAATGGTTGCCGGAGTATTGAGCGTGGTAGTAATGGCTAGAGTATGGCCCCTCAGCAAGTTCCCTGACGAATATTACGAAGCAGTAGGCAAGCAAATAAATGAGGAAGAACCCGAAGGGATGAAAAAATCGGAATGGGCTCTCAGACTTGCAGTTCAGAAGGCCGATTCTGCTGACAGTTTTGGTGACACAGTTTACAGAGGTTTTGAGATGTTCATGGGAATAATATTCTCACTGACTCCTTTGGTAATGGCATGGGGTACACTAGCTCTCATAGTAGCTACATACACTCCCGTATTCGACTGGGTTTCCATGCCTTTCGGATACTATCTTCAACTACTCGGTCTTCCTGAGGCATTCGAAGCAGCACCTGCAACAATAGTGGGATTTGCAGATATGTTCATCCCTGCAATACTGCTGACAGGAATCACTTCCATGAAGACCAAGTTCGTAGTAGGTGTTTTGTCTCTTGTTCAAATCATCTACATGACAGAGGTGGGAACAATCATGCTGACATCGAAGATACCTGTAAAATTCAAGGATCTGGTTATTATCTTCCTGGAGAAGACAATAATAGCATTACCGATAATAGTATTAATGGCCAACCTGTTTGGCATATCATAAAACCTTCAAATTGTATACACTGGACACAAAACAGACTGCCCTTGTCGGCAGTCTGTTTTGCGTTGTGTATTTGTATATGCAATCAAGCATTATTTAATTGTCATAAGTTGATCCTATCTATGTATCTATACTACAGTCCCGTCATTCAATATGCTATTGGGATCGAATACTGCCTTAATCCCTTTCATTATTTCCAGTTCCTCTTCCTTCTTCTGGAGCTTCAGGTCTTCCACCCTTATTTTCCCGATGCCGTGTTCTCCTGTTATTGTACCGCCGTACTTGAAGCAGGCCTCGTACATCTTCAGTTTGATTTCTTCTGCATATTCGGGTATTTTGCCGTCAACCAGCACTGTATCGTTGTGAACATTTCCATCTGCAATGTGCGCGGTGATGTTCGTTGTAGTATTGTATTCCTTCATGATCCTTCCCAGATCTTCAAAGAAGGCAGGCATGCTTGCCGGAGGTACGCACATGTCGAAGGAGTCTGCGATTATATCCTTGATAACCTCATAACCTCCGCTTCTTATTGCAAGAAGATCGGCTTGTTCCTGTTTCTTTCCTGCAAATACCGCTTCCGTACATCCATTCTTCCTGCAAATGTCATTGATCTTCCTTGTAGAACTGTAGAGCATGTCCTCTTCCTTTTCCGATATTATTATCATAAGGTCTGCATTGCCTGTTTCAAGGGGCCAGTTGAGACCCAGGTGTTCTGCAGTTTCAAGATTGATATGCTTGTCCTGATATTCAACCGCCAGCGGCGAAACTCCGCTTCTAAGTATTTCAAGAACAGCATTTGACGCATTGTCTATTGTTTCAAAAGCTGCCGCTATTGTCGCTACATGCTTGTCTTCGGGATAAATCTTTAGTATGACCTTTGTGATTACGGCAAGAGTACCTTCACTTCCTATGATGAGATGCATAAGGTTGTATCCCGCATTGTCCTTGAGGAGCTTTCCTCCAAGATTCAATATGTTTCCATTT
This sequence comes from Dethiosulfatibacter aminovorans DSM 17477, assembly GCF_900142005.1. Taxonomy (GTDB): domain Bacteria; phylum Bacillota; class Clostridia; order Tissierellales; family Dethiosulfatibacteraceae; genus Dethiosulfatibacter; species Dethiosulfatibacter aminovorans. The sequence continues at coordinate 24,435 of NZ_FQZL01000027.1, read as the reverse complement.
GGAAGTACAACTTCAAGTCCCTTGATATGGTTCCTCATTATCCCGTGCCTTACAGCCCTTGCTCCACCTGCATTTGTAACGGCCATTCCACCTATCTGCGCCCCTTCATCACCGGGGTGGACCGGGAATCCGATTCCATCATATTTGTCAAGTTCTTCAATGAGGTCAAACAGTGTAACTCCCGCTTCAAGGGTCACCGTCATGTTGTTCAGGTCCACTTCAACTACCTTGTTAAATCTTTCCATGGAAATCACAATGCTTTCCTTTACAGGTATGGCTCCACCGCAGAGACCGGTACCGCCTCCCCTTACAACCACATTGATTCCATTGTCATTGGCAGTACTGATTATCTCTGAGACCTCTTCAGTATTTGCAGGCTTAACCACTATTGAATTTTCATCTGCCTTGGGTCTCAGCGTCTTCTCCACCTCATCGTAAAGATATCCAAGCTTTTGATCTATGTCAGTAATGATCCAGTCTCTTCCAACAATATTTTCAAGTTTTTCTACTATTTGACTCATCATACTATTTCCTCCAGCCTCTTTTCATATCTTCTAATCATTTCAGGTATTATTTCATACATGTCACCTACATAGCCTATGTCCGCAATATTGAATATTGGTGCAGAAGGATCGTTGTTCACTGCTATTACGAGGTCAGATTCCTTCATTCCGGCTACATGCTGAGGTGCTCCTGAAATTCCGCATGCTATATAAACTTTTGGCTTTACACGATTTCCGCTGTATCCTACCTGATGAGAACTGTCTGCAAGGCCTGCATCAACAAGCGCTCTTGATACTCCAACAACACCGCCTAGAACATCTGCAAGATTCTCTATCAAGCTCATGTCCTTCTTATCCTTCAACCCTCTGCCTACAGCAACTACAACTTCAGCTTCAGTTATATCAAAATCATCGTCCCTGAACATGTCGAGGATTTCAATTCTGTTGTTTGCAGTATAATGGGGCTTGATCCTTTCTATGCTCACTACCCTGGTTTCATCCTTTAAAGCTTCGGGAAATTCCTTATATCTTATGGTAGCCATCTGCGGATAATTCACAGACTTGATATGGGCAAGTATATTGTCGCTGAATGCAGGTCTTACCTGTACCAGCTTGTTCTCTTCGTTGATCAACAGTTCCGTACAGTCTGCAGTAAGACCCGTCTTGAGAGCTCCTGCAATTCTCGGTGCCAGAGACCTTCCGAAGTTTGTAGCGCCTATCAGGACTATTTCAGGCTTGCGCTCTTCGATGAATTTCACAATATTCAACTTGTACAGATACTCCTCAGGCTTTTCCAGACATTCGTCCTCCATGTAGTAGACTTTCTCAGCCCCTCTGTGGCAAAGTTCATCTACTTCCATGTTGTTGCCAAGAATCAGCACTTCCAACCCTATCTCAGCCTTGTCCGCAAGCTCCCTACCCTTTCCGAGAAGCTCATAACTCACCTTGTGTATCTCATTTCCATTTTGCTCGCCTATTACCAGTATGCCTTTGTACTCTTCCATGACACCCTCCTATACGATGTTGAATTTCTTGAATTCACTGTCAACCGCTTTGAAAAAATCCACCTTATTATCCCTGAATATTCTGCTTTCCCTGGTTTCTTCCTTGGGTACTTCAATCTTGACAACCTTTGTAGGAGACCCCTTAAATCCGGCATCCTCTTCTGTCATGAATTCGCACAGGTCTGCAAGTCCAAAGCTTTCCATTTCAACGTCAAGGGATTCAAGCTTTCTGTCAACTGTCGGCAATTGCGGATGGTTGATGTTTTTGGTTACGCTGATAAGGGCAGGCAGCTTCATTCTTCTTTTCTGGTTGTATCCGCAAATCTTTTCTGTAGTTACGGTAATGCTGTCCTCCGTCACTCCGTCTATGCTTTCAACATTGTATGAGTGTGGAAGATAAAGGAATTCAGCAACTTCGGCTCCCACCTGGGCCGTATCACCGTCAACTGATTTTTCTCCGCAGATAATCAAATCATAGTCTTCAATTTTCCTTATTCCCGCTGCAAGCGTATAAGATGTTGCACAGGTGTCGGCACCGCCGAACTTCCTGTCAGTCAACAGCACTCCCCTGTCTGCTCCCCTTGCATATGCGTCCTTGAGAGACTTCACAGCCTTTGGCGGCCCCATTGTGAGGACTGTAACTTCCGCACCGAATTGCTTCTTCAAGTCAACGGCAGCCTGAAGGGCATTCATGTCAAAAGGGTTGATCTCAGCTTCTGCAGAAGACCTGTCTACAATACCCTTTTCCCTGTCGAACTTTACCCTTGTCATGTCGGGAACCTCTTTAACAAGTACTACAATTTTCATATGGTTTATTCCTCCATTTGTGGTTTCGTGGTCTTACCTCTTGATTTAAGTATACTATAATGTTAGAATTAAGTCAAATGTTGAAAGTATGTTTCACTTATAAAAATTTGTCCTTATTATTAAGATTAATATCTAAATGGAGCAGATTCGTTTAGCAATATAGTCATAATCAGAGAATTTGAAATAATTCCGAGGTCGTGAATTCGAGGTTCAACAATTATCCTTATATATCCAAAATTGTTGTGCCGAGTGAACAGGGAGGAATTATTTTAAATTCTCCTTCCATTACAAATCTAGATATAATTTAGCAAAATATCAACACAGAGGAGTTGAATCTATGTTTCAATCAGTAGAAAACAAAAAAGTTTCACAGGTTATAATAGAACAAATCCAAAATATGATAATGTCGGGGGAACTGAAAATAGGCGACAAGCTCCCACCCGAGAGAGAGCTCACAGAAATGCTTAAGGTGGGACGCCCCGCCCTGAGAGAGGCGCTTAAGGCACTGGAAGTAATCGGCGTAATTGAAAGAATCCATGGTCAGGGCAACTTCATTTCCAGCAACATAGTCGACAGCTTCTTCAAGCCCCTGTCACTTACTTTCAAGCTGAGCAACGGAAGGCCTGAGGAAATTCTTCAGGTAAGATTTCTTCTTGAAACCTTCACTGTCGACCAAGCCGCCAAGAATGCCACAGCAGAAGATATCGAAAAGCTGGAACTTATACACAAGAGAATGATGATGTCTGAGACACTGGAAGACAAGGCAAAATACGACAAGGAATTTCATTTTGAACTTACCAGGATCTCCAACAATACTCTGATCCTAAATTTATACCAGAGCGTTTCCTATCTTATAGACTCTTTCATAAATGAAACCGTAAGGATATCGCTATTTGAGGAAAAATCAATTGAAAAAATCTATGAAGAGCACGAAATCATTATCCAGGCGATAAAGGACAAGGACAGCACCAAAGCTGTGGAAGCTGTAAAGAGGCATCTTGACAATGTCAATATGGCATCAATAAAAAAATTGAAGTAATCTTAAAATACCCCCTTGACGAATCAATGTTGTTTGTATATAATATCAAAGTCAAAACAGAAATATTGAAATGTTTACGGATTCCAGCAATAAAATTTGCATAATATAAACGTCATAATATAGAGTTATGAGGACTTAAAAAAAAACCCCTTTTTTAGGTCCTTATTTTTTTTATTTCATTTTACTAAAAGTTCAAGGCAATATTTTCAATATTTCAATAATAATTAAGATCTATACTATAAAACTAGTGTCGTGATATAAAATTAATGAAGTTTTAGCTCACAACAAGTTACGCGCTGATTCTTAAATTATTTGATATACAATTGAAGCATTTATATATCAAATAATTTAAGAATCAACTCAATTAAAGTTATGATCTATAAACTAATCAGGAGGATTTATATGGCTAAATACATCTTTATTACAGGCGGTGTTGTTTCATCGTTGGGCAAGGGAATTACTGCAGCTTCACTTGGTCAGCTTCTAATAGCAAGAGGGTTCAAGGTTACAATACAAAAATTTGATCCCTACATAAACGTGGACCCCGGAACAATGAGTCCATACCAGCACGGTGAAGTCTTCGTAACTGATGACGGTGCGGAAACAGACCTTGACCTGGGACACTACGAGAGATTCACAGATGTAAATTTGACAAAATACAACAACATCACTACAGGAAAGGTTTACAGCACAGTAATAAACAAGGAAAGAAGAGGAGACTATCTGGGAGGCACTGTACAGGTTATACCTCATATCACCAATGAAATCAAGAACAAGGTCATAACTGTTGGAAAAGAGCAGGATGTAGATGTAGTAATTACTGAAATAGGCGGAACTGTAGGAGACATCGAGAGTAATCCCTTCCTTGAAGCTATCAGACAGATCAAGTACGATGTAGGCAAAGAAAATGTAATGTATATCCACGTAACACTTGTACCTTATCTTGCCAAGGCAGGTGAACTTAAAACAAAACCTACCCAGCACTCAGTAAAGGAACTTAGAAGCATAGGTATACAGCCTGATGTTCTTGTGTGCAGGGCTGAAAAGCCATTGAACGATGGTCTTAAAAAGAAAATAGCCCTCTTCTGCAATGTAGACGAGGATGATGTAATAGAAAACCTTGATGCTGACAATTTGTACGAGGTGCCTCTTCTCCTTGAAAGGGAAGGCCTTGCCTCTCTTGCATGCAAGGACCTTGGCCTGAAGGACTGCACTCCGGATCTTAGCAAATGGAATGCAATGATAGACAAGATGAAACAATGCAAAGGCAAAACAACAATCGGACTTGTAGGCAAATATGTGGAACTCAGGGATGCATACCTTTCAGTTGCCGAAGCACTAAATCACGCGGGAATCGCAAACGGTACAAATGTTGAAATCAAGTGGATACATTCTGAAGACATAACTCTTGACAACTATAATGAAAAACTTGAAGGACTTGACGGAGTGCTGGTACCTGGAGGATTCGGCGACAGAGGAATAGAAGGAAAAGTCCTTGCTTCAAGGTATGCAAGAGAAACAAAGACTCCTTTCCTGGGAATATGTCTCGGTATGCAGATGGCAGTCGTTGACTTTGCCAAGTATGTTCTGAACTACGATGATGCAAACTCATCAGAGTTCGACGAAGAAACAAAACACCCTCTTATTCACCTTATGCCTGACCAGAAAGACATTGAAAACAAGGGCGGAACAATGAGACTTGGAATCTATCCATGCAAGCTTGCAGAAGGTTCAAAGGCAAGGGAAGCCTACGGGGAAGATCTTATATACGAAAGACACAGACACAGATATGAGTTCAACAATGAATTCAGGGACATAGTACAATCAAAAGGAATGAAGATAACCGGACTTTCACCTGACGAGAGACTTGTCGAAATAGTAGAGGTTGAAGACCACCCATGGTATGTAGCTGCACAGTTCCATCCCGAGTTCAAATCAAGACCTACAAACAGCCACCCTCTGTTCAGGGATTTTGTAAAAGCATCTAAAAAACAATCATAATAATTAATAAAAGCAGTCGAGCAATTTCGGCTGCTTTTTCTATTCCCAATATTCATGGTCCCTATTTTTCAAATGCAAAACAGCCGAAAGCTAGAAATCGGCTGTTTTGCATTTAAACTTAAGAAGTTATTTATTTTACAGAAAACTCCAATGGAGCTTTCAGTACGGGTTGTTTATTTTGCTTCAGATGCCGCTCTCTCTTCAGGTTTGTCTTTCAGTGCCATGGAACCTACTACCAGTACTGCAACAGATGCTATGAGTCCGAGGAATACAGGATCTCCCAGGAATACATTGTATCCTACAGTCAGGTATAGTCCCGCCGGCACTATTGTTCCGGTCAATATGCTAAGAACCACAGCAGTCTTAGATGTTTTTTCACTGAAGAACAACGCTGCCAGAAGAGCCGGCACAAGTGCAGCTCCTACAATCGAGAACACCATGTACAGATATGCAAAGAGGGACTGTATGTAAAGCGCTATTATCAGACCTATCAAACCAATTACAACAGTTGCCACAGGCATCGCCTTGTTCAACCTCTCTTCATTTACATCCTGCTTCAAGGCATGCCCCATGTCATACATGAGATGAGTAGTTGCAAGAATGAGGAAGGAGTCAAAGGATGACATGATTGCCGCAATTATTCCTGCTATGGTTATTCCTCTCAATACCGGAGGATAATGATTCAGTACAAATATTGGAAGTGCCGCTTCTGCGTTTTCCAGTCCCGGATGAAGTACAAACATCACACCACCTAGCAGAAGCAGGACTATTCCGAAATAGAATCCCATCGCTCCTGTAACGAGGAAGGATGACCTTGCAGTCTTATAGTCTTTGGCAGCCAAAGCTCTCTGGGGCATGGTCGGGTCTCCGGGAACAGCAAGGAAGTATGCAAGGAAGAATCCAACGGACCCAGCGCTTACTCCACCCACAAACGGATTGGTCATGGACATTCCAGCATCTGCAAAAGCTGTCGCAATAGGTGCAAATCCGCCTGTCTGTGTAAGTCCGATTATCGGTCCAAGAATAAAGATACCGATTATCATAATAATCAGCTGGACTACGTCAGTGTAAACAACTGCAAAGAATCCGCCTATTGATGTATAGCCTATTGATATTATTGCTGCAATTGCTGTAGCCACAGGCAGTGATATTGTCAAGCCTTCTCCGAATACATATATGATTATATTCCTGAGACCGGCTATGTTTATAGCTACTATTGATATTGCATACAATATTATTACTATTGATGCTACCAATCTGGAACTGTTGCCAAATTTCTCCGAAATAACCTCGGCCATTGTCCTCTTTCCTGTTTCCCTTATTTTTCCTGCTAAGAGTCCGAAGAAAATCAGACCCAGTGCAAATCCTGCATACATCCAGAACACAGTTCCCGTAGCTCCGTATTTATATGCATTGCCAACTGCTCCCATAGTCATTCCAGAACCTACCATTGTAGCCATAATGGTTCCAATGAGTGCAAAACTGCTGAATCTTCTTCCTCCAAGGATGAAATCATCCATGGTTTCAATCTGTCCGCGGGCAAAGAATCCAATAGCAATCATTCCAACAAGATACAATCCGATAATCAATAAATCAACAGTACTCAAATTAATCCTCCTTAAAATAAGTTTTATGATGTTGTACGGTTCCCAATACCTCTATAAATCAAATGGTTTTCTCTAAAAGCTCTTCCGTTTTGCCAAATATGTCCATTTTTTCAAGTCTGTCGAAAGCTTCCCCGAGCTTTTCTATTCCTACAGTGCATGCAATTCTTACAAAGCCCTCTCCTGCTTCGCCAAATCCAGAACCGGGAAGTACCAGTACATGTGCATCATCAAGTATCCTTTCCCAGATCTCCATTGATGTAAGTCCTGTATCCTTGATGTTTACAAAGAGATAAAATGTTCCTTCAGGATTTGAACAACTCATGTTTTCTATATTCTTGATTCTGTCATAACAGTAGAATATTCTCTTTCTGTACTCTTCGTAGAGTCCCTTCTGTATTTCCCGTCTTCTTTCAATTGCATATATGCCAAGCCTTTGGGACATGGAACTTATGGTGAAGTTTACCGATTCGTTTACATTCCTTATGCACGTCACCAGCTCCCTGTCTGCTATGATATGTCCAAGCCTGAGACCCGGCATTGAAAAGTCCTTTGAATAACTGTATATCGTCACCACCCTTTCCGGCTTTTCCTCATAGGCACATATGGGCTTGACATTTTCAGTATAATTTAAAGCTGCGTAAATATCATCTGCAATTACAAGAAAATCGTGTTTTTCAGCAAGGTCTATAATTCCCCTTATATTTTCCTCACTGTATACCTTCCCGCTTGGATTGTTGGGCGAATTGATAATGATAGCCTTGGTCCTGCTGGTTATTAGCTTCTCAAGTTCATCAACATCCACATCGAAATTGTCTTCACTTCTTGTATTGTAGACCACAAGCTTTCCTTTCGGAAGCTCAATTTGCGGCTTGTAGTAGATATAATATGGGGCTATTGCTATAACTTCATCGCCTTCATCAAGAATACTCTCCATGACCAGATACATGGCGTGGGTACCACCGCTGGTGATGATTATCTCGTCGCTTTCAAAGCTGAACCCGTAATCTTCCTCATACCATTCCCTGGTTTTGTTTCTCAAATCCTCGTCACCGAGAAATTCAGTATACCTTGTATGTCCGTTCTCTACTACATCTTCGTACATCAGTCTTATGCATTCCCTGTCTGCAGGATAATCGGGATCGCCTATACTTAGATCTATCACATCATCATGTCTCTTTGCCATCTCGTTTGTCTTGCTCAGGGGAGGAACCTTAAAATTCCAGTGTTTCCGTGCAATATACTTGTTCTTCACTGCATTCACCTCTTTAGAACCTTAATGAAAGACGGCTAGTCCTCCATCTATTTTCCGTAACTCTTTCCAAATATTCACCATTTCGATTTATTTATTCACTTCTTGGAACCCCGTTCCATATGACAATTATATATCTGTTTTTTATCACTGTCAAGCCTAATTTGACTGCATCCCCATTCATTTTTCTCATTTTTATAGTCAAGTTATCAAAATCCATTGCTATTGGCAGGTCCTTGCCCGTAATATTAGATCTTTAAGATCACATCCATACCATTGCACCATCTTTTAGATAATATTCATTTTCTTGAACGCCGTTCCGTAATTCATCAGAATGCATACCATTACTTTCTTTATATTGAATTTATATCAAAATGGATATATAATCATAACAAGAAAGCGGCTTCGCCTCGTTAACCGTTTTGCACAAATAATTAATTTTGCCGGAGCATATACATGGGAAAAGACAAAGAAATGAAACCAAACAAGGATACAAACACAAACGAAAATGAAGATCTGAACGTAATGGTTGAAAGAGCAGCAATGATAATGGACAGGATTTATAAATCCAAAAAGCCTCTGGGAGTATCTCCTCTTGCCAAGGAACTGGGTCTAGCAAAGGTTACCACCTTCAGGATAATGAAAACCCTTGAGAAATACAACTATCTCAAACTTGATCCCGATACCATGGAATATTCCCTGGGATACCTCTTCTATGAATACTCAAAAAAAATAGAAAAAAACATTTCATTAATCAACCTTGTAACACCCTACATGGAAACCCTCGTTAACAAAGTCAATGAAAACGTCAACCTCAGCATCATGTACAAGGACAAGATACTGACAATAAAAACAGTTGAGGGAGATTCCTTCGCTCTGATGTCCGTATTGGAACCGCTGGCGCCACTTCACTGCTCTTCATCAGGAAAGCTCTTCCTTTCAAGATGGACAGACGAAAGAATCAAGGACTATTTCGAAAACGAGGAAAGGATCGAGTATACACACTTCACAATAACCAAATACGAGACATTTCTAAAAGAAATGAAAAAAATACTTAGGGAAGGAATATCCTACGACAGGGAGGAATACTCCTACGGCCTCACATGCATTTCAGCTCCGCTCTTTGACCGGAACAAAAACATCATTGCAGTCCTTGGAATATCAGGCCCTACAAACAGGCTCCTTTACAAGGGTCTGGAATCCATGGAAAAGGAAGTTAAAGATGCTGCAAATGAAGCCAACGAATTCCTCAAGAAGTTTTCACCGGAAATACTAAAACTGAAAAACACTCTATAAAGAGAATGCGGCCATTAAAAAACGGACTGCCCAGTCCGTTTTTTAACATTCCATATCACGCTATTTTATATAATCCTCAAGTCTTTCAATAACACCATTTTTGTCCTTCAGTTTAACTTCCCTTGTCCTGTTGATCAAGTAATCCCATATTGCCCCGGTCATATTGTCTTCATTTATTGCAAAATACACCTTGGGAGTCGATGTCTTTATTATTATGGCTCCAACATATTCCTTGACATATATTGCACTGTCATCATTCTCTTCCTGTTTGGATAAACAAACCTTGTAATTTTTATAGTTCTTAAGCAGAAAAATCACATTGAGGACATGTTCCCGGAATTCTTCCCATGTGTAAAAGTAGGCTTCCCCCGACTCATTTTCATTAATCGCTATCCTCAATTCCCCTTTTTCTATTGTTTCTTTATCCGGCAAATTCAATATTTCCATTACCCTGTGGTTTTCCAATGAAGCTCTCATATTTTCAATCCTGCCCTGATAAAATCTGACAATTTCTTCATTTCCACCGTCCATTCTTCTCTCCAGAACATTTCTGATCAACTCAGGCGACATCGATGATAATGATAGGGATCCCGACTTCATTATTGTATTTGCTTGTTCCATTTCAAACTCTCTGAAAATAGACTCATAATTCGATCTGTGATTTTGGGTGAATATCTTCATCAATGGTTTGCAAAGCCTCAAATAGTCTTCAAACTCATTTTCAAAAGACGCTACAGTTTTCTTGTCCGTAAACAAAAAACTCGCAGTGTCATTTTGAGCATTGAAAACAGATGATGATGTTACCGCAGCTGTGTTTTCAGCCACAAAAAGTGTCCTTTTAAATACACCATCTCTTTTTTTGGGATAATAGTAGGGTTCAATTGACCCGGTCATATACAGAGGCATCCATTTTCCTATGGCAGAAAGCATTTCATCCAGGTTCCTGCTTATGGTATGGATAATTTTTATCTTGTTGCCCTTGCTTATTGCCTGCATCATATACATGGCCCACTTTTTCGTGAACCTCGGATCATCAGTCATCCAATCCATGCTTTCATCACTGTAAAACAGGATGTTCCCAGGCTTCTTTTTATTGATCACCAGGGATAGGAACGCTATTGCAGCATCCCGCTTTCCGACAGATCCATAATATGCCTTATAGGAATTTTCCGACACATCTACTTCATAGCGGTCAATATTCTTTGTCGATTTAAGATTGTCGGGAATGTTGGCTTTGAATTTTGAAAAGCCACCCAAAAAACCTTCAACACTTTCATTTTGACTCTTGTAATCAACCTCTTCACTCAACAGCCACTGGTAAATATATTTGGAAATTGATAAATTTTCATTTACAGAGGACATGTCCGCACCCATGACATCCATGATGCTTACTATCTGGTGCCTTTCCCTGCAATTCTTCTCAAAGTAAACCGCCATTTTTTCAACATAGTCTTCATTTTTCGCCGGTTTTCTTTTACCATTCCTAAGACGGCTTATGTACGAAGGATCCAGGGATGTATACAAGGCAAGGGAGCTGTTTGTAGTTTTCGTAATATTCATCAAACAATCAAGTTTTTCAGAGAAAGTCATTATATCACCACCTATATTCATTATACTATTGGAAGGCATGGTTCTCAATTGTTTTGTCACGTTTTGTGACAAGATTTGTCATTGACATCCTCTCCGGAAGTATTCCTATTTTTCTAAATTCCTGTATACTATATAAAGCAGCTGTACAAAAGGAGGCATCTATGGTCTGTAAATTCAAACTGAAAACCGGTTTTTTCGAAACAAAACCATGTACATTGTCAGTTAGAGAAAAGGCTATCTCTGTTTTTTATGACGACGATTCCGATGACGAAGAAATACTGATTATGGACAACGACCTCTTGAGCATATCTGTAATAATAAGAAACCATACTACAACTGAAATCAGAATACATACTATGGATGCAATTTATACCGGATACAGCTTGGACGAAAACAAGACCGACGGTATAATCAAATCTTTCCTGAATGAATTCAGTCACAAAGTCTGTATAGAAAACTGATATGCCGCTGCAGCAATCCATGAGAGCATAAACATTAGGGGTAATGCAAAAGCCTTCCATCCCCGAGGCCGGGAAAGTATAGGCAAGCAATGTGCTAAAAGGGTTCAAAAAGCATCTGGAAAATTTTTCCAGGTGCTTTTTATATTTGACCCCATTTGACACCGCAACCTTATACAGTTCCTGTTGTCATAATCATCCATATGTAATACAATAATGTTTACAGCAACTGTAATGCCAATGCAATCCATGAAATCATTTTTATATAATCAAGCCGTTCGAATTGCAAGGGAGGAAACCAATGAGTCTGCAGCTTAATGTAAAGGAATTCTCGAAAATAGCCGGCGTTTCACCAAGGAATCTCAGGTATTACGACGACATAGGCCTCTTCAAGGCAAGCGGCATTTCCGAAAACGGATACAGATACTATACAATAGACAAGGTGGAGGAGATACATCTCATCAACTATTTCAGACATATGGGAGTATCCATCAAGGAAATCAAGAAGCATATGGAAAACAGGAATATGAACGAATACGAAACCATCCTCCAGGACCAGCTTAAAAGGGTCAACGAGGAGATGGCCGAACTTAAGCTTCTGGAGGAAAGAATCAAAAAAAGGATTGCTTCAATAGAATACATCAGAAACCTTCCCCCTTCAGGTGTGATCACGGTTCAAAAGCTGGAAAGGAGAAGGATTCTCAAGCTTAAAAAGGAAATGAAGGAACAGCAGGACTGGGAGTTCAACCTTGTTAATCTGCAGAATGACCACAAGCTGCCACCCAGCATATTCATAGGAGATGTAGGATTCATAGTTGACATGGATATTGTAGATACAAGGGGACCGGAGGAATTCTCCGCAGCCTTCCTCATGGCCGACGACCCATTCTACAACCACACCAGGAACATGGACTGGCTTGAAGCAGGAGCGTGGCTCACCAAATATATTAGGGGAGACCACCACGAGGCACATAAGCACTACGGCAGTCTCACCGAGTATGCAAAGAAGAAAAAACTGGCCCTTGGGGATTTTGCCGTCGAAAGAACAATAATAGACCACTACATTTCAAGCGACCCGAACTTCTATATTACCGAGATTCAGATACCTATTGTCGAATAATAAATCAAGGGAGCACCATCTACAACAAGAGGTGCACCCTTTTCCATTTCATATTTACATAATACTTTTCTTGAGTATTAATCAATTGCAACCTAAACCCTTACTTCTTCCTTGTATTCCCTGGCTTCTTCCTTGCCGTCAAGAACCCTTATTGTTCCAAGAACAAGAGATTCAAGCTCGTTTTCGCCGGGATGGATATGTACGGGAGCTATGAATTCAACTCTTTCCGTTATCCAGTCTGTTATCATCTTGGAATATGCAATTCCACCAGTTATCGCAATTGCATCAACCTTGCCCTTTACAACAGTAGCAAGCTCGCCTATTCCCTTTGCTATCTGGTATGCCATGGCTTCATATATGATCGCCGCTTCCTTGTTGCCTTCTCCGATCATCTTCTCAACTTCCCTGGCATCGTTTGTGCCAAGGTATGAAATCAAGCCGCCTTTCCCTCTAAGCTTTGCCTTCATTGTCTTCTGGTCGTACTTATAGCACATTGAAATCAGATCCTTGCAAGGAACCCTTCCTGCCCTTTCCGGAGAGAATGGACCTTCATCATCCGACACTATGTCAACCATCTTGCCGTTTTTGTGAATGGAAACACTCATTCCACCGCCCAGGTGTGCAACTATTATGTTGGATTCCGTGTAAGGTTTTCCGATTTCTTCTGCAGTACTGATTGCAGTAGCTCTCATGTTAAGGGCATGGGAAAGGCTCTTTCTCTTGATGTCCACCATTCCCGAATATCTCGCTATGTCATCAAGTTCGTCCACTGCAACAGAATCATATATGTAGGAAGGTATTCCAAGTTCTTCGGCCATTTCGTAAGCGATGATTGCAGCAAGATTGGATGCGTGCTCTAAAACAGGTCTGTTCTTGAGAACGTCAACCATGACATCATTGACCTTGTATGCTCCCGACTTCACCGGAGGAAGAAGACCACCCCTTCCAACAACCGCGGAGAGATTCTTCACATCGTAATTGATTTCATTGAGGAAATTCATGATCTCGCTGTATCTCATCTCATACTGGTCAGTAATCTTCTCGTATTTCTCAATTTCCTCGTTTGAGTGAGTTATATTCTTTTCCTGTATCAGTTTTTCATCTTCATAGAGTGCAATCTTTGTCGAAGTCGATCCCGGATTAATTGCTAAAATATTATACATGATTTTCTCCTTGTAATTATATTTCCCTTAAACACGGTTCAAGGGCTACCGTCTTTTTTTTATTCGCCAGCGCAAGAAATGCTCCCAATGCTATGGACAAGAAAGCTGCCGCCACAATCCTGTACTCTCCCGGCAGCAAAAACGTTATTGTATGTGCAGGTATCCAGAAGAACGGCACTGTTTTCAACAACACAAAATTCACATATGAATTCCAGTCCGCATCCTTCAGCACATCGTCAAGTGTTGGTTTTTTAATAATTCCACCTACACTCAGGTTTATATATGAATCCGTACACTTGTGACAAGCCATGAATACAGGTGCAAAGAACAGGTTCATTGTAGATGATGTAAAGAAAGCAAACATCAGTCCTGATCCCTCACCCGGCAAGTATCCTTTTGCCTGCGCTGAAACAACCCCGGCCGTAAACAACTGGAATGCAAGAGTTATCAATATCCCGAAGAATCCCCACACAACTGCCTTGTACATCATTCCTACAGGCTTGGTCCATTTCCCACTTCTTATTCTATGGGCAAGCAGCTCTCCCATTGTAGCCAGTATTCCAAATTTGGCAAACGCCATCATATAAGGATGACTCGAAGTCAAACTTAAAAATATCGGATTGGTTTGCGGTGATACTATAAACAATACCACCAACGCAATGCCGCCAATCCACAAAAAATCACCTTTGTTCATTAAATTACTCCTCATATAATTATATCATTAATCAACTGTATATTTTAATTATTTTACCTATAAGTCATTTATTAAACCGCAGCAGCCGAAAGTACCAGCGACAGATATTTCTCTTCAGATGTTGATCCTCTTGAAGTAAGTACTATAGGCACCTTTGCACCGACTATAAAGCCTGCCATCCTTGCTCCTGCAGAATAGATAAGTGATTTGCCGAGAATGTTCCCTACTGTTATATTAGGAACAAGCATAATGTCCGCATCTCCAGTAACGGGACTGTCAAATCCTTTTATTTCAGCAGATTCCCTGCTCATTGTCAGATCGTAGGATATGGGACCCTCGACTATGCAGTTTTCAATTTGTCCGTTGATATACATATCCTTAAGGGCTCCTGCATCGACTGTTTCAGGCATCTTTGGATTGACCTTCTCAACTGCTGCAAGGGCTGCAACCTTCGGCTTGTCGTATCCAAGAGATATCAAGGCGTCCACTGCATTCTCAAGAATCTGCTTCTTCTTGTCAAGGTCGGGATACATCATCATTCCACCGTCTGTTATAGCTATAAGCTTGTGATAGTTTGGCACCTCGTTGAAAACTATATGGGACATGACCCTTCCTGTCCTGAGACCTTTTTCCTTGTCAACAACAGCTTTCAACAGGTCTCCTGTCTGTATCTTTCCCTTCATTATGAAATCAGCTCCACCTTCCCTGATGATTTCAACAGCCTTGTATGATGACTCCTGGTCTCCCTCAATATCAATTATTTCAGAATCTTCCTTCGCAAAATTCAGCTTTTTCAATATTTCCTTTATTTCAGCACCTTTACCAATCAATACGGACTTAACAAGCCCCTCATTTTCAGCCTTCTGCACAGCTTCCAGCGTATGCTCGTCATGGGCGCATACCACTGCTACCCTTTTTACTCCATCGATATCCTTGACCAGCTCGATGAGGTGGTCGAAATTTTTTATAACCATCTTATGCTCCTTAGTGTTGTGTAAGCTTTGATTTTGAACAAAGCCACCTTATAATATTTTGTTTTATATACATGCATATTACTATAATTCCATTGTAGCCTTAACAGTTACTGTAAAGGCTAGAAAAGTTTCGAATTAAACTCAACTAACCTTGACAAATTAATGTAAAGTTTAAACTTAAAAGTTGAGTTTCGTATTTATCCTATCCCTTTCATGTCCCGTTGAATCGTCGAGACATAAAGGTTCTAGAATAAACTCAACTATAACTTTTAAATTAAACTCTGTTTTAAAAAAAGGCAACTGTTATAATTTGAATTTGTAGTCACAATTTAGGGGAGGTTCAAATCATTTCTGCATATCTTAACAGTTGCCTTTAGTATTGACTATTCAGTTTTTAATCAAGGATGAATTTAATCTTTACATCTCCATTCCGATCTTGAAGGCTTCAAGATTGATGTCTACAAACTGCGGCTTCACATTCTCGGAAATGACCTTCTCCCAGTCAACATCTGTGATTCCCATATTGTTGACGAGGGCGCCAAGAAGGATTATATTCATGACCTTGGGATTGCCAAGAGCTTCTGCCATTTTTGCAGCATTGAATATCTTTGCATCAGCCACCTTTTCGAGCTCTTCGTTGATTCCTTCAGGATATACGCATGATCCGTTTTTAATCGGCATCGATTCTATGGAGTAATCATTCACTACTGCCTTTCCGCCTTTTTTCAGGTAATCCATCCATCTAAGGGCTTCCATCTTTTCGAAAGATACAAGTATGTCCGCTCCGCCGTGTTCAATAACCGGAGAGTCAACCTTCTTTCCATATCTTACCTGAGAGGAAACAGATCCGCCTCTCTGGCTCATTCCGTGGATTTCACTCATCTTCACATCATATCCTGATTCCATCAAGCCTGTTGTCAACAATTTGCTGGCAAGGATGGTTCCCTGTCCGCCTACTCCTACCAATAATACGCTGTTAGTCATTATTTTACCTCCTTGATTATTGCATCTACAGGGCAAACCTGTGCACATACGTCACATCCTACACACTGTGTTCTGTCTATTGAAGCCTTCTTAGCAACCTTGTCGAAGGAAAGTGCCGGACAGCCTGTCTTCATGCATT
The DNA here is from genome assembly GCF_900142005.1 of Dethiosulfatibacter aminovorans DSM 17477. Classification (GTDB taxonomy): domain Bacteria; phylum Bacillota; class Clostridia; order Tissierellales; family Dethiosulfatibacteraceae; genus Dethiosulfatibacter; species Dethiosulfatibacter aminovorans. The sequence continues at coordinate 7,807 of NZ_FQZL01000027.1, read as the reverse complement.
TTGAACATCCGATGCACTTATCCTCTTCAACTGTACACTTTGTCTGGAAAAGACCCTCGAATTCCTGCTTGTCAGCATCAGAGAACTTCTTGAGAACACATGGATATCTTGTGATTATTACAGATGCTTCGTCAAGAGAGTAAGCCCAGTCTAGAGTTTCCTTTACTTCCTTGAGGTCGTTGGGATTTATTGTCCTTACATTCTTGAATCCAAGAGCTTTTACCAGAGGCTCAACTTCAATTATGTTTGTCGCTTCTCCCTGAAGCTTGAATCCCGATCCAGGATTCTCCTGGTGTCCCGTCATTCCTGTGATCCTGTTGTCAAGGATTACATTTATGCTGTTACCCTTGTTGTATATTACGTTTGTGAGAGAGTTGATTCCGGTATGGAAGAAGGTAGAGTCCCCAAGTACCGATACAACCCTTTTCTTGTTTGTATCCTTCATGTTGAATACCTGCTGGGCACCGTGTCCGATACTCATTGATCCACCCATTACAATACAACTGTCCATTGCATTGTAAGGTTCAAGGTATCCAAGTGTATAACAACCTATGTCGCCGGAAATATATGTATCCTTCCTTTTGCCAAGCTCGTAGAAGAATCCTCTGTGGGGACATCCCGCACATAGTGTAGGAGGTCTTCCAACTACCTTTTCCCTGTCATACTTGTTCGCTTCAAGCATTTCACCAAAAACAGCCTTTCTGATTACGTCAGGAGTCATTTCACCTGTTACAGGGAATGTATCGTATCCGTGGCATTCGATTCCAAGAAGCTTGACATGCTCTTCGATGTAAGGATCGTTCTCTTCAATTACATATATGGTTTCAACCTGTGATGCAAATTCCTGTATCATTTTTTCAGGAAGTGGATATGTGAATCCAAGCTTAAGATATGAAGCATCGGTTCCGAATACTTCCTTTGCATAGTAGAAAGATCCACCTGAAGATATAACACCTATTTTTGCATCATTCATCTCCGTAAAGTTAAGTGGTGTAGTCTCTGAAAATTCCTTAAGACTGATTGTCCTTTCTTCAACCTTCAACCTGTTTCTGTTTGTGTTTGCAGGAGCAGCAACGTACTTGTTTGTCTGCTTTATATAATCCTTGAAAGGAACTTCTTCCCTGTCATAACATTCTACAATACCCTTTGAGTGGCATACTCTTGTAGTCATCCTCAGAAGTACGGGAGTGTCGTATTCCTCACTGATTTCCATGGCTGTCTTCATCATGTCCTTGCATTCCTGACTGTCTGAAGGCTCAACCATAGGTATCTTTGCAAATTTCGCATAGTTTCTGTTGTCCTGCTCGTTCTGTGAAGAATGGTGTCCTGGCTCGTCTGCAGTGATGATGACCATGCCGCCGTTTACTCCCGTATACGAAAATGTGAAGAGAGGATCCGCTGCAACATTGAGTCCAACATGCTTCATCGATGCAAATGTCCTTCCACCTGCTATTGATGCTCCTATTGAATTTTCCAGAGCAACCTTCTCGTTGGGTGCCCACTCAGCAAGGATTGCTCCCTTGTATAGAGCTGTGTTTTCAAGGATTTCAGTACTGGGTGTTCCGGGATAAGCCGATGCGTAAGTCACTCCTGCCTCATATGCTCCTCTGGCAAGGGCCTCGTTACCTGTGAACAGTTTCTTCATTTTAGGTTCGCTTTGCTTCTTAAGTTCCGGTTTAGCGGCAGCTAAAGTTTCTGCAATTGGTTTACTCATATCATTCTCCTTAATTTTATTGAATGGGCTTAATACAAATTTAGCCCGTTAATGTCTTATGCATGATATTAAAGCAAGTTCCGTGCCAATTTCACTACCACCCCAATAATCAATTCCTATCCGTTACACATATATCAAGAAGAATTTGCGCAACCCTTACAGTTACAATGCTTAAAGAGATTGTAAAACTTTAGTTGCCCAAATTAAAAAAGGCAGCCCATTTTTATTAAAGGCTGCTCTTTAAATATTTTATCGAATTATTAAGGGATTTTAGGGCCTAATGGGCGCGCATTGGGGATTACGGGCCCTTCGCCTTTCGTCCCATTCATTCTCTATTTCTCCAAAACATTCAATCCAAAAGTTCCTCGACCAATTCCACACCTTCTTCAGTCAAGATACTGCCACCCCTGCCTTTTTGGATTACAATATAAGCCTTTTTATCGAGATCTACAAGGATATTCCTTACCTCCTTCTCACTTATATAAAAATCTTCTTCAAGAGCCTTGCTGCAGATACTTCTCCGTCCAATCCTCTCTCTGTTTTTTCTGGCTTCATACAAGGATTTTAACACAAAAATGTACTTGGCAGGCTCCCTTACCCCAAAAATTTCTTCTATTCGTTCATAGGAATCATGAACTGAAGTAGAGTCCTCAATATTTTCTGATTTCTCGACTTTTTCGGTGACTATATTGTTTCCATCTTTCAATGGTTCTTCTGGAACATCTTCATCATATGCAAAGGGAAGATCCGACTTTTCTATTGTCTTCATATCCATGCTTGCAAGGTATTCCGCCACATTCCTGAGTTCACGTATGTTGCCACTCCATCCATACTTGAGGAGAGCTGCTTCGGCTTCCTTGGTCATTGTGAATCTTCCTTCATATACATCCTTGAAATGATCGAATATATCAAGTATGTCATCCCTTCTTTCTCTAAGGGAAGGGAGATTTAAAGGTAATATCTTCAGTCTATAGAAGAGATCCTCCCTGAATTCTCCGGATTTCACCAAATCCTCAAGCTTCTTGTTGGAAGCTGCAATAACCCTTATATCCACAGATATGACTGAATCACTGCCAAGCCTCATGATTTCCTTTTCCTGCAGAACCCTAAGAAACTTTATCTGAAGACTTTTAGGCATCTCGCCTATCTCGTCAAGGAATATGGTTCCCCTGTGGGCAAGCTCAAAAAGCCCCACCTTGCCGCCCTTCCTTGCTCCCGTGAAAGCGCCCTCCTCATATCCGAAAAGTTCACTTTCCAGTATATTTTCAGGAAGAGCACCGCAATTGACAGCCACAAACTGATAGTCGCCTCTTTTTGATTCATTGTGTATGGCTTGGGCAAAAAGTTCCTTTCCGGTTCCAGTCTCTCCTTGAATCAGAACGGAAGAATCCGACTTTGCCATCCTCATGGCTATTTCCTTTGTTTTCCTTATTTCGAGACTGTCTCCTATTATGTCGTCAAAGGTGTACTTGGCCCTGTGCCCCTTGCCTATTAACTTTTTCCTTATCTTGTGCTGCTTCTTCTCCACTTCCTGAAATTCCTTGACAATGGCCAATGATCCATAGAATTTTCCCGAATTCACAAGTGGATATACGGACACTATAAGGTCTTTTTCGTTGATATTGATTACTTCGTCAATGATGGTATTCCTGCTGAAATATACCGAGTTGAAGGAAATATTCTTGATTAGGTCGCAGGCATGGACGTCGGCAATGGCTTCATCATTCTTCCCCAATATCTCAATTGCCTTATCATTGAAATGGACGGCCCTCCTGTCAAGGTCAAATTCGATTATCCCTTCATCGGAGTTGTCAAAGAGAACATTTATCTGACTGTCGTAGCGGTTGGCCCTGTTGAGAATCCTCGCCAGACCGGCTCTTGATGTGACCATTTCCCTGTATACCTTGTTGAGATCCTTGTCCATAAGAAGATTGAGCGCATCCATACCTACCGATATGTCGATTATGGTGTTTATATCAAGTAGAGCTTCACCAATATTTACAGTCTGGCCTTCCTTGATTTTGCTTGAATTGTCCAGGAATACAAAAATATCATTTGGTCCGGAAGCTGTTTTTTCAAGCTTGTCCCTTCCGAGAGGCACCATGTCAAAATCCTTAAGACCAAGCTTGTATACCACCGTACAAATCTCACAAGCCCTTTCATATGTATTGTCCACCAGATATATGCTCTCATCGGACTCCAGTTTCTTCAGTTTATCGAATCCCTCAAGGGATATGGTCCTGCTCATTATGGCTATCTCGGATTTAGTATCAATCCTGTTCTTCACAACATTCAATATGCCGTCCGAGGGAAGCAGCACCATGTCTCCTGAGATTTCCCCATATCCATAAACTTCCTCTGCAAGAACCTTGTTTATACTGAATCTGTCTTCAAAAATTTCCCTTATCTGATTGCATATAACTTCAATGGATGAAGCATAGTCTATTACGGTTATTGTTTTTTTCATGACTTTCAGTCCTTCCTGATTATATATACGACTTTGATTTTCATTGCTGTGTTATAAGTCAATTCTATATTAATGAAATGCAAAGTGTCAACAAAAAATCCACAGAATCCTCTTAAATCAGGGGTTCTGTGGATTATATCCATCATCTGATCATGCTAATGATTCTTGTTGTTCTGCTAGCTAAATTTGCATCGTCGCATTTTCAAGCCATGCTCTCTCATCTTCACCAAGACTTAGAGACAGCAGGTCATATACCTTTTTATGGTAATCGTTAAGCCATTTAACCTCATCATCTGTAAGCATGTCCCTTTCAATGCATCTCAAGTCTAATGGGCAGAAGGAAATCGTCTCAAAATCAAGGAAGGTTCCCATGTCGTTTGTGGCCTTCTCCTTCACGAGAAGTGTATTTTCCAGCCTAATGCCGTGTTTGCCTTCCTTGTAGATGCCAGGTTCGTTGGTGACAACCATGCCTGGCTTTATAACAACAGACTGATGATTCATGCTGAGTCTCACAGGACCCTCGTGAACACTTCCCACATAGGCCACTCCATGGCCGGTGCCGCACTTGTAGTCCATGTATTCATTCCATATGGGCTGTCTTGCTATTGCATCAAGATTGGACCCTGTGCTTCCTTGAAGAAATACCGCCTTGGCCATTGCAATATGACTCTTCAATACCAATGTAAAATCCTTTCTTTCTTCATCTGTAAGTTCACCGACAGCAACCGTCCTTGTTATATCAGTCGTGCCATCGTAATACTGACCACCGGAATCAAGAAGATATAGTCCTCTATTGCCAATTTCTACAGGATTTTTCTCATCTACGCTGTAGTGCATAAGAGCAGCATTTTCTCCATATGCGGAAATAGTCTCGAAGCTAGGTTCTATAAACAACTCCTGGTCGGCTCTGAAGTCTTCAAGCTTCTCAGCCGCTTCTCCTTCATAAAGACCGCCTTCCGCAACTGCCTTGTCAAACCAGCAAAGGAAGCTAACCATTGCAACTCCGTCTCTTATCTGACAACTCTTCAGATTTTTTTCCTCAGCATCACTCAGACATCCCTTCATCATGAAAACTATATCTTTTCCATCAATCAACGTATTTGAATCATCAAGCGATGCTGTCATTAGACCATTTGACATATCGGGATCATAGTATATCCTGCTGTTTTCAACCAATTTCAAATCATCAAAATACCTGTCGTAATCCCTAATATCCACGCCCTGTTCCCTCAGATATACAAGGTCGTTTACATCCAGTTTGTCCTTGTCGATATACAGCCTGGCTCCATTGTCGTCAATAAATCCATAGGCATAGGCAACAGGAGTGTATTTAACATCATGGCTTCTTATATTGAAAAGCCATGCTATGCTTCCGAGAGAATTCATCAAATATACGTCAGCCTTTTTTGACTTCATCTCTTCCCTAACTTTTCCAATCTTTTCTCCCGTATCGATGCCTGTATACTTGATATCATGTATGAATACTCTGGAGTCAGGCATCCCAGGCCTTACATCCCAAATACGGTCAACAAGATCCTTGTCATCTACATAGTCTATCTTATTATATTTAAGATCTTCCTTCATCTCCTTCAGCTGGTTGTGGCTGAAAAGCCTGCCGTCATATCCAAGGGTCATTCCGTCAGAAAGTTTGCTTTCAAGCCACTTGTTGAGGGTAGGAACGCCCGGTTCCTTCATCTTGTAAAGGTCTATTCCACTTCCATCCAGCTCCTTTTCAGCCTGTATAAAATATCTTCCGTCTGTGAACAACCCTGCCTCATCCTGGGTTACTACTGCAGTTCCTGCAGATCCTGTAAATCCCGTTATGTATTCCCTGCACTTGAACCGGTCGGCATAATACTCACTCAAATGGGGATCCGAACTTGGCACTATGTACACATCAATCTTCTCTTCCTTCATTTTCCCGCGAAGATTCCTCAATCTTTCAACAATCACATTTTCCATAATATTGTTACCTCCATATCTTCAAGTACATTTCTATTAATCATTCATCATACTAATAATGATATCATGAATTATGCATTATATTTGTGAAGTTTATTTAACAATAAACAGCTATGCCTTAGCTGTAAAAGAACCACAATGCACCTGGCTGCTAACAGGATTATTGTGGTTCTTGTCTGTATTCATTTCGATACCATAGCCTTTTGCAAAGCTTCAGCTATCACCTTTGACATGCTGTAAACCTCTCCAAGCCTGATCTTGTGCTTGTGAATATCCGTCCCTTCGTCGTTTTCCCATGTGGTACCTATTATTGACACATTGCCTATATAGGATAGGTTCTTGTGGACTCCTCTCCCGGGATAGATGGGCTTGTTCATTATCTGTATCTGTCCCATTTTTGCTCCCCTGGTGGCATCCACTGCGATTATGAAGGAATCGGAATCTATTTCCGCTCCAACCCTGTCGGCCAGATTGAGGGCGTGTATGGGCTCTTCAAGGGTACCTGTAATATTAACACCGTCAGGAAGATTCATATCCGAAAGCATGGTTCCCACAATCGGGCCAAGGCAATCCGGTATAACCTTGTCAGTACCTATGCAGACTATGTCCACCTTGCCGTCGAAGTTGCAAACCTTTTCCAGATGGCATGCAAGTACATCAACACCGTCGCCGTCTTCTATATCTATGGAAATCTTGATCATAATCATACCTCCCTGTCAACAATATGTGCCGGTGAAAAATCCACAACATAATGTTCATTTTTGCTATGTATATATGATATCATAATACACATAGTCATATAAAGAATTTATTGTATCAAAATATCATATTCAGGAGGTATTATGACACCCTTTACAGAAGATGTAATTGAAATAATAAAATCCATACCGCCAGGAAAGGTTATGACCTACGGACAGGTCGCGGAATGGGCAGGAAATCCGAGAGGGGCAAGACAGGTCGTAAGGATACTGCATTCCAAGAGCAGAAGCCATGACCTGCCATGGCACAGGGTCATAAACTCAAAGGGAGAGATATCCCTGCCCGCCGACAAGGGAGGACTGTTGCAAAGACACCTCCTTGAGGAGGAAGGTGTGGAGTTTACAGGTTCCGGAAAAGTGGATCTTAGGATTTACCGTTATACGGGAATATAAAAACCTCATCAACACGCTCTACCCTATACTGCACAACATAAAATCATCGAAAATGTGTCACTTACTTCCTTTTTTGACAGTCCATCTGGGATACAAGACATCCTTCAACGAAAAGAGTCAGTTAAAAAATTGATACTATTTTAGTGTAAAAACTCTGTAACTATTCTCCATAAGAATCAGTCACAGAGTTTTGCTTTATATATGCTTCTCCACAACATCAAGAAGTCCCGGAAAGTCCATGCCTATTTCCTTGAGCTTCTCCGGAGTAGGCACTCCGTTCTCTGTCCATCCTCTTCTTTTGTAGACTGCATCCGTAAGCTTCTCGTACTGGTCTTCCCTGTATGCTCTCATTGCCGCTATCTTTTCTTCAACTGTCTTTCCTGTTGGATCGTATCCCACTGTCTCCTTCAGCTGCTTGTCGTATCTTTCAGCCCTTGATTCGTATTCCTCGGGGGTTACAGGTCCCATGGTCCTGTAAGGGGTTTTGTCGTTTATTCTCAGTCCCTTGCCCAT